>CBDCAU010000010.1:0-139860 GCA_965214115.1 Owenweeksia sp. | reverse complement strand
AACCGCAATTGAATTTGGTGCGGATTGAATGGATATAGAACCCAGTCTTAATACAAAATACAGCTTACATAATACAATTTTGCTCACCTCAAAAAACATAAAACTCCGCGCCCTCGAACCCTTCGATTTGGAGCTACTTTTTCAATGGGAAAATGATCCAGAAAATTGGAAAGTCAGCGGTACGATTGTGCCCTTTTCCAAAGACATTTTAGAAAATTACATTGATAATGCCAAACAAGACATTTACGAAGCCCGCCAGCAACGTTTTATGATAGAAAAACGCGCCGACGGAAAAACCATCGGAACGCTGGATGTGTTTGATTTTGAGCCATTTAACAAGCGGGCGGGCGTAGGCATTTTAATCGCTGAAGAAAGCGAGCGCGGCCAAGGATTCGCCCGAGAAAGTTTGGAAATCTTAAAAAAATATGCCTTTGATTTCTTGGATTTGAAGCAATTGTATTGCAATATTTTAGATGACAATCAAACGAGTTTAAAACTATTTCAAAAAGTAGGTTTTGAAATCATTGGAAAAAAGAAAGATTGGATTCGGGTTGGGAGGGAATTTAAAGATGAATATTTGTTGCAGTTGGTTCGGGTGGATTGATATAAATTTAGTTTGTAAAGTCCCTCCCCCGCCTCGTTCCTCGGCACCCCCTCCAAGGAGGGGGACAGGGGCGTCGCTCAACTCATCGGCCTCGGTTCGGTCGAGATGGTTGGTTTTACCGAACAGTTGGCGCAAGCGCTGTCCCCCTTTGGAGGGGGACAGATTTTTATCCCGAAATTTCGGGATAAAAATCAGGGGGAGGTTTTGAAAAGAAAATAGTTTAAATAAAATTGACAAATTTCAAATTCAAAAAACAACTCACTTTCCTATTCATTCTAATAGGAATTTTCGCTATTTCAAAATGCGATTTTTCCAGTTCCGGCGAAACTTCAAACCTCAAACCTCAAACTTCAAACTCTGAACTCGCTTACCTCAACCATCACGATTCCGTCAAGTACGTCGGCATCGAAACCTGCAAATCCTGCCACTATTCGATATGGGAAACTTTTGTGAAAACCGGAATGGGTTCGTCCTTCGGCGCGGCGGATACGTCCAAGAGCATCGCCGAAATTGACGGCCATTCCACCATTTTTGACCCACATTCCAATTTTTACTATCATCCCTTTTGGGAAAGTGATTCGTTGAAAATCAGTGAGTTTCGTTTGGAAAATGGCGATACGGTTTTTCAAAAAAAGCAAACCATTGATTACGTGGTGGGCAGCGGGCAGCACACCAATTCCCACATTTTTCAGCAAAACGGATTTCTGCACCAAGCGCCTTTTACTTGGTACGCGCAGAAGGGAAAACTCGATTTGCCGCCCGGCTACGAAGACGGCGGCAACGTTCGTTTTTCAAGGAAAATTGGGCTGGAATGCACGAGCTGCCACAACGCGATGCCCACCGGATTTGTGAAGGGCAGCGTGCACCGCTACCAAAAAGTGCCCGGCGCCATTGACTGCGAACGCTGCCACGGCCCCGGCGAACTGCACGTGCAGCGGATGCGGCGCGGCGAGTTTGTGGACACTTCACAAGAAATTGATTATTCGATAGTTAGCCTCAAAAAATTGCCCTACGAATTGCAGTTTGAAGTGTGCCAGCGTTGTCATTTGCAAGGAAACGCCGTCCTCGCCGAGGGCAAATCCTTCTTCGATTTCCGGCCGGGGATGCGGCTGAACGAAGTGATGGATATTTATCTGCCGCGCTATGAGGGCAGCGAAGATAAATTCATAATGGCATCACATATTGATAGATTCAAACAAAGTGAATGTTTTATACAATCGGATAAAGAATTCAACTGTATTTCTTGTCATAATCCGCACGTTTCGGTGAAAGAAACGAAGATTGAAAAATTTAATTTGACCTGCCAAAAATGTCATCAAAATGAATCGAAATTTGAATGTGAAGAGGAACTTGCAGTTTTACAAGAAAATGATTTCAATTGTGTGAAATGCCATATGCCGCAAAGTATTTCCACGGACATTCCGCACGTTACGGTGCACGACCATAAAATTGATATTCCCAAAGAACTCAAAGACACCAGCGGGCTGGGTAAATTTTTGGAACTGGTGGCGGTAAACAATTCAAAACCAACGGACAGGAGCAAGACGCTGGGTTATTTACAACAGTTTGAAAAATTTTCGCAAGAGCCTATTTTCTTGGACAGCGCGCTTTATTTTTTAAATAAAATCAAGAATGAAAAAGGTGCAGCCAAACTTTGGATACATTATTATTTTTTGAAAAATGATTTTCGAAAAATGAAATCTTTTGCAGAGAAATTAGGTGATGATTTTTGGCAAAATGAATTGTCTAAAATTTCGTATGATAATTCGGATGGCTGGACCGCTTATAGGATTGGTGAAGGCTATTTCAATTTGGGATTGCCAAAAAAGGCAGAAATTTTTTATAATAAAGCCACAGAATTGGTTCAATATGAAGCGGATTTTTGGAATAAATTGGGAACAGCGCAAGCGGCGCAAGGAAAATCAAAAATGGCAATGGAGAGCTACAAACGCGCGCTAACACTGAACCCTGAACACGGAACAGCATTGAACAATTTGGGTTTTGAATATTTGCAACAGCAAAAACTGGAGCTGGCGGAATTGCAGTTTGACCGCGCGCTGGCGCAAAACCCTGATTATGAATTGGCTTGGCTGAACAAAGCGAATTTGGAAATTTTGCGCGGTAATAACGCGGCGGCGTTGAAAGCACTCGAAGAAGCGCTGCGCATCAACCCTGAAAATCCGCGCGCGCGGCAGGCAATGACCTATTTAAAAAAACCCGTTTTGAGAAAAATCATCTTTGGCATTTTGGCGGTTTTGATGGTTGGCGGCGGCATTTTCGCCTTCGTGTTTTACCAGCGCATTTTCGCGCCCAACGTGGATTTGGGCGATAAGGAAACTTTTTTTCTGAAAATCCCGACCGGAGCGACTTACGAATGGGTTTTGGATTCGCTTTCCGAAAATGAAATCCTTAAAAAACAAAAAGGATTCGACTGGGTGGCCGACCGGAAAAACTACCCCAGTTTGGTGAAAGCGGGCCGCTACGAAATCCCAAACGGGATGTCCAACAACGATTTGGTGAACAAACTCCGCAGCGGCGACCAAGACCCTATCCAATTGACATTGAATAACTTATCAGGGATTTACAAATTATCGGGCGAGCTGGGCGAAGTTTTGGAACCGGACAGCTTGGACTTTTTGCAACTCTTGGAAAGCGAAGCCGCGCTCTCCGCTTTTGGCGTGAATCCGAAAACGGTTTCCGCCTATTTTTTGCCGAATACCTACGAAGTTTGGTGGAACACGTCGCCCTCGGCCTTTTTGCAGCGGATGCACCGCGAGTTTGACAATTATTTTGACGAAGAGCGAAAACGAAAGGCTAAAAAACTGAACCTCAATCCTATAGAAGTGGTGACGCTGGCCAGCATCGTGCAGAGCGAAACGGCGATGAACGACGAAAAACCGATTGTGGCGGGACTTTACCTGAACCGGCTGCGGCGCGGCATCAAATTGCAGAGCGACCCGACCTCGGTGTACGGCTACCTGCTCGACCATCCCACGGAGCAAATCCGGCGGGTGTACTACAAACAAACGCGCTACGACTCGGAATTCAATACCTATATATATGGCGGGTTGCCGCCGGGGCCGATCCGGATTCCCGATTTGAGTTCGATAGAGGCGGTGCTGAACCCTGCCGACCACGGTTATATTTTTATGGCCGCCGACCCCGAACGGTCTGGTTATCACAATTTTGCGAAGACGAATGCGCAGCACACTCGCAACGCGCGGAAATATCGGGAGTGGGCGAACCGGGCGGGGGTGCGTTGATTTTTCTTTTTTCACATAGGACATAAAGGGGCTTTCACATAGAATCACATAGGTTTTGAGTCTATGTGACACTATGTGAATATTCTATGTGCGCTATGTGACATTCAAAATTTATTATGCGAAATTTAAAACCTGTGATAGATGGAATCAATTCGGGCGGGGGTGTGGAAATTTTTCTTTTTTCCATAAAGAACTTATAAGGGTTTTCACATAGTCTCACTAAGGTTTTAGTCTATATGGCTCTATGTGAAAATTTCTATGTGCGCTATGTGAAATTCAAATTTTACTATGTGAAATCCAAAACTTGTGATAGATGGAATCAATCCGCCAAATTTTCTGTGCGGTAGCCGCCCCCCTTACATTTGCATCCGTTATCAAAATAAAAATTTGATAGACGAAACAAATATTAGTTTAATCCAAAAAACACAGAAAACTATGGCAGTTTTAGTAGGAAAAAAAGCACCTGATTTTAAAGCAAAAGCGGTAATCAACGGCGAAGAAATTGACGACAATTTTACGCTCTCCCAATATCACGGAAAAAAGTACGTGATTTTGTTCTTTTATCCCAAAGATTTCACCTTCGTATGTCCGACGGAATTGCACGCTTTCAATGAGCGTCGTCAAGAATTTGCGGATTTGGACGTGGAATTAGTAGCCGTATCCACCGACACTGAACAGTCGCACTGGGGTTGGTTGCAACTTCCTAAAGACCAAGGCGGTATTCAAGGCATCACTTATCCCATCGTGGCGGATACGAACAAAACCATCGCGCACAATTACGATGTGATGGTGGGCAATTATTACTACGACGAAAACGATGAAATGCAGGCCGAAGGCGAAATGATTGCGTACCGTGGCTTGTTTTTGATTGACAAAGACGGCGTGGTGCGCCACCAAACGGTGAACGATTTGCCGCTGGGCCGCAACGTGGCC
This sequence comes from Owenweeksia sp., assembly GCA_965214115.1. Lineage (GTDB taxonomy): Bacteria > Bacteroidota > Bacteroidia > Flavobacteriales > Schleiferiaceae > Owenweeksia. Next base: position 135,060 of record CBDCAU010000010.1, on the reverse strand, counting down.
GAGGCGATGCGGATGGTGAAAGCCCTGCAATATTTTGAAGAAAAAGGCGAGGTGTGCCCCGCCAACTGGGACGAAGGCAAAAGCGGGATGAACGCGACCCACGAAGGCGTGGCGGAGTATCTGAGCGCGAATTGAATTACACGTCCGTGCGATCTCATAAGATGATAAAAGAAAACCGTTCTCGAAAGAGAGCGGTTTTTTTCGCCCCTGATGATGAAAATTCTTTAGGGACGAATGAGTTAAAAGAAAAAACCAGAAAGATTTTACTCCCAAAAAAGCTATTGTATCAGCCTCCGATGATGTCGTTTATTGTTTTCATATTTATGAAATAAAGTAAGTGCAAATTTAACGAAGTTATTCTTACCGATAAAGATTTAACCGTTCCGGGTATAAATTTTCAGGTCATTTCCTGACTTGAATTTTCCGTTTTTAATCAAATCCCTTGATTTATAATCTTTTACATACACTTTGTTAAGTCCTGAAAGAGCGTGTCTTGCAATGACGGTCAACCGTATGAAAGAAGATTCATCTCCCCAAAGAGCAGATAAATCTTTTGTAGTTCTTACCCTGATAGCGTGAAGATTTCGGTCGTCTGAGGGGTTTTTTTCTGAGATATAGGAAAAAAAATTATCCTTTAAAAGGATATCGGTTCCTTGCAAGTTAGTGCCGCCCACCGCCCCTCTGAGTTTGTAAAGAGTCAATTCAACTCGTACATCAAATATTTCAGATTTCGTGTTGTTCACAAATTTCAAGAAATAGTTGATTTCCCCATCGAACTCGATTTTGCTAATTTCTGGGGATATTGAAATCCTTGGTACCTTATTTTTGAGGTAATATGTCAAAAAAATGTAGGATGCTATCACCCCAGCAATGACCCCTAAAATTAGGCTGCCTCCCCAAGTCAATGTTATGTTCTGCCAAAAATCCATTTTGGAAGATTGCGGGAATAGAATTTTTAATAGAAAATGAAAGGCAAATATTGACAAATTTTTTGAAGCCTCTAAAACCGCTTTTTAATGGTTTAACCGTCACTATAAAGTGAGTCCGAGCGCAATTGAATTTTCCTTGGTATAGGAAACAGATGGTCTCATACGTTATAAAATTTTACCTCACCTCCACCACCACCCCAAAATGATCCGACAATTTCCTGTCGTTCAAGGTTTTATAATTAAAAACCCGCAGCCCCTCCGAGTGAAAAATATAATCAATCCGCAGCGGCACGGGGCTTTTATTGTACGTTTTCCCAAAACCTTCGCCGCCTTCCGCGAAAGCATCGTCCAGTTTCAGGTCAATTTGATGGTAAACGTAGCCGAACGGCACATCGTTGAAATCGCCAGCCAGCAAGACGGGGTGGGGGCTAAAGGCGATTTGTTCTTGTAAAATTTTCACCTGTACTTCCCGCCGAATGAAACCTTCGCGGAGCTGGCGGGCGATGTCGCGGGCGTTGCGCTCCAGTTGCTCGGTATTTTGATCGGTGGGATTTTTCAGTGCTTCGTAATCGCCGTGATCAAAATGGACGGAGGCCAGATGCACGTTCATCACGCGGAAGGTTTTGCCCTTCCAATTGACGTCCGCAAAATGGAAGGCGTTGTTGCGGATGCTGTCGCCGTCTAGCATTACGGTTTGGCTGCCGATTATCGGGAATTTTGAAAAAATAACCGAACGGAAGCGTCCGCGCGGCATTTCCTTGGTGTGGCGGTGCGGGTAGCCGAAAGTCAATTCCGGCTCGATTTTCTTTTGGTGAAATTCCTGTAAGAGTAAAATATCAGGATCTTCCTCGGCAATCAATTGTCCAATTTCGACCTTCGCGTCCAGCCCTTCAATCCAGTTCTGCGCGTTAAACATCCGCACGTTCATCGTCATAATTTTCAAGGTTTCACCGGCATTTACCGCCACTTCCGGCGAGCCGAATTGGTACAATCTCCCAATATGAAAAAAGCCAATCCCGATGCAGATTATCGACAGGAAAATCTTGGTTTTCAAGCGGATAAGCCAGTAAATCCCAAAGAGAAAATTCACCAAAAGTAAAATGGAATAGCCCAGCGCGAGGAACTGGAACCAGACGAAAAACGAAGGCGGGATGTAATAAGCGAGGTAAGCGCCGAGCAGCAAAACCGCCGCTAGCCAATTGAAAAAATACAGGATGCCGTCGAGAATGCTTTTGCGCCGAGTGGCCATCAGTCTTGCCCTATTTTGAAGAGGAAATCTTTCTCGTCCTTGGTCAGCGATTCGTAGCCGCTCTGCGAGATTTTGTCGAGGATTTCGTCCATTTTTTCTTGGCTTTCCACCTTGCGGGCTTTGTACTGGTCGTCGTTGCGCGTCTTGCCCACGTTGCTGTACACCTTGCGGACTTTCGGCTTTTCCTTGGGCTTAAACCAGCTTTGGATGTTCTCCAAAAACTGGCTGAAACCGGCCGTCCAGTCGCGGCCTTTTTGGTATTGTTTGATGCTCAAAAAACCGAAGGCCGCGCCGCCAAGGTGGGCGATGTGGCCGCCCGCGTTGTTGCCATCGCCGAGATACAGCAGGTCCAACAAAAGGATGAAACCCGCCACCATCCAAAGTTTTACATTCAACACAAAAAACAGCCGCACGGGATACTGCGGCGCGTAAGTGGCCACGGCAAACACCACCGCCATCACCCCCGCCGACGCGCCGCGGTTGTTGGTGTCGATGCCTTGAAAAATGGGAAAAACATTGTAGGCAATCACGAACAAAATCCCGCCAATCAGCCCGCCGAGGACGTAAGTGGAAATCAATCGTTTGCCGCCGAAATATTCCATAAACAGTTTGCCCGCAAAAAATAGCCAAATCAAATTGAACAGAATGTGCAGAAAATCTTGGTGGAGAAACATATAGGAAATCAGCGTCCACGGGCGGGTGACGAGTGTGCCGAGATGATTGGGCAACGCGGTCCACTCGATGAAGGTTTCCGCGATGGGCAGTTTGAACAGAAAGCTGACAATCCGCAGCAACAAATAGCCCACAAACACCGCCAAGTTGATGAGAATCAAGCGGGTAAGCGCATCGCCTTGCTGGAAGGAGTCACGGATTTCTTGTCGGAGGGAGTTCATTGTTGGGTTTGCAAAAATATCGCGGAAAGCGGGAACGGGGTTGGTTTTTTAGGATTGAAAATTTTCGAGCAAAAAGGAATCCAAAAATTTTTGGGTTTAAATTTTTTCTAACACTTCGTAGTTCGGTCTGATATATGGCGCAAAGCCCAACTCTTCGGCTATTTTTCCCAACGCTTCTATTTTCTCCGTTTTCAATTTACCTAAAGAGGTGAGGTGATATTGTTTTGAAAACCATAGGGTTAACGTTTCGGCCAAACATCCAAATACTTGGTCTTTTCCCAGCGGAATGCCGCGGGCGGGAATGCCTTTGCCATCTGGAAAACGAGCCAGCCCTGTTTCAAAAATATCCCGCTCATCGGGATTTTCAATTAAATCTTTAGAGATATTTTTTGGTACTGAAATATCACCGATAAGCGCTTTTGGGTGGGTGTTTTTTTGATTGATAAAGCATTCGGGACTATTGGTACAAATCAAAACAATTTTGTAGTGTGCTAATTCTTTAAAATCGTACCGTGTTTTGATAGAGTTATCTTCAAGATTTTTTTGTTGGTTTTTGGGATTGGAACAAATCACGATTTCTTTGCACTCTGGGTGCAAAAGTTGATACAAAGTTTGACCGATATTTCCCAAACCACCCACCAGCGCCACTTTTTCATCTTTCAACTGGAGTCCGTGGTCTTGCGCTTTGAGCCGCAACGCTTCAGCCGTGAGAAAAACTGTCAAACCGTTTCCGGTGGTCAAAACCGCCTTCTGCGTCGTCAGGCTTTTTCCGTTTTGCGAAAGGATAGAAGTGAACTGTCCTAGGCCAACTACTTCACAGTCAAAACCTTCCGCCAATTTCACCGCTTCTTGAACTTTTTGGCGGTAGTCCGTCAAGTGGCGCTCGGTCATCGCCTGCCGCGCCATCTCAGAAGTGAAGGCCAAGCCGACCAAAACCAAATCGGCGCGCTGGCCACCGGCGGCTTCCACGCTGCGGCCACCCGTAATCACTGGAGGCAAAAAAGGAAGGAATTTTTCCAGCAAAAAATGCAATGCTTCATCCGGCAAAACGGCCAGCGAAGGGTCGGTCTGGCGGATGCTGTCGCAGCTGATGTAATGCGTGAGAAAACCGACTTGCGGCCGTTCGGGAAGTTGCAAATCGGCCACCGCAAAATTTGGCAAAGCACTCCGTAGGTTGCGCCATTTTTCCGGCAGGGCAAACTTTATAAGTTGATAAACATCCTGATTTTCAATGATTTGGCATAGCTGCTTTAAGGATTTTGAAAGGTGCGCCACATCTTTTTCGGAGCAGGCCACGTCCGCGTGAAAGCGCAGTACGAAAGCCTGCGACAGCGGTGCCGAACAGCGGATATTTCTTTCTCGGCAAAGCCAAGCGGCCAGCAGGTAATTGAAAAATCCGCTGCGGCTGAGCGCCTGCAAAACGTAGCTACCACTTTGATGTAACGTATTGAATTCCAGTCCCCAAATCAATCCGGCACCGCGGGATTCTTTTATGATTTTCGGAAAATCCGCTGCCAGTTTTTTCAGTTCCTTTTCAAAATGCGGGGCCAGTCCCTTCACCGAGTTTTGAATCAACTTTCGCTGGGACAAAAAAGCCAGCCCCACTTCGGCGGAAAAATCGTCTTCCGCAAAAGTGGAGGGGTGCAAAAGGTCGAATGCTGGCAGATACATTGGTTTGCGAACCAACACGGCGGACAGTTTAGCCGCGCCGCCGCCCAAGGCTTTTCCCAAGCAACAATAATCGCCGGACGCGCCCAATTTCGTGCTGTAAAACAGTCGGCCCGTGCGGTAGCTCCCGCTTTGGATTTCGTCCCATATCAGCGGGCAACCCAGTCGGTTGGCCCATTGGCGGAGATTTTCCGCTTGTTTTTCAGTCAGTAGCCGTACGCCGCCCTCGCCTTGCAGCGGCTCGGCGATGAGGGCGTAAACGCGGCTTTGGCGTTTGGTTTTCCATTGGATTTTGCCTTTTTCAAAATATGGAAATTTATACTCAAAATGAAAGGAGGGCTTATCATTAAAATTTTCGTCTTTTACATCAAAAAAGTGAACTTCTGAGTTATTTAAATTTATTTGAAAATCGCTTGCTTTTCGAGCAGCCAGCGTTTTGCCGTGGTAGCTATTTTCTAATGAAATTAGTATGGCTTTTTGTAGAGAAACTTTTTCATTTAAATCATCCTGCCACTCTTCTTGCTTTTGTGTCAAAAAAGAATAAGATTCGGAATCTTTTTGATGCAAAAGAACTTGTGTTTTGGCTTTCTGAAAAACTTGCTTCCCTTTCTGAATTTCCTGCTGCAAATTATTTTGCCATTGCAAACGGGCGTGGTGCAGTGTCATTTCCACAGCTTCGGCGCCGGTGTTCCCCAAAGTGGCGATGAATTCTTGGCCGGTTTCCTCTTGGGCCAAACGGCAAAGCTCACGGCTCAATCGTCCGCTTTGGCCGCGGATACTCAGCTGGGCTTGGGCGGTGCGCCCGCTTTTGAAAAAGTTTTGGGCGGCTGTTTTTATTTTTAAAAAATTGTGCCCCAATAGATTAGAACCGTACCCGCCGACAAAATCCGTTACTTGTTTTTGTTTCCCATCGGAAAATTGGGCGGTGATTTGGTTGCCCTCGGCACGGATGATTTCATAATCCAATCCCAGCAAGCGGAGCAAGGCGGCTAAATGGGGTTTGGTAAAATCACCGTAATTGGAAAAACCGTCCGAGGATTCCGTTGTCATTTTTTACAAGATTTTTTGAAGAGAAGGCGGTGCTATTTTGCTTTGGGTTTCTGTTTTAAAAACACGGTGGTTTATAGTTTTCGCAGATGGAAAAATATGATTTCCAAAATATTTTAAAATATAGTGAACTGGTTTTGAGGCGGACTTTAGATAAAAATGTAAGGGAACAGCTTCACTTCCCATACTCATCTTGGTGTATTCCGAAGTTTGTCCAAATCTAATTTTTGACATATTTCTATGGATAGCTAAAAAAACCGTAAAATGTATCAAGCGACCATACAAGTTATTTTCATAAGAATTCTGATTTTTTGATACCAAAATGAAATTCAAAATTTCGTCTTCAAAAAAGAGCAAAGCGGATATTTTATGATTCCCTTCTTTTACGGTCAAAATTTGGAAGGGCAGCGGCGAATTTGCCAATTTTTCAAAAAATGTTGAGGGGTAAATTTCCAGTTTGGTGTCGGTGCGTTTCATCACGGCGCGGTAGCCTTCGTAAAAATCCGGTACATCGGCTGGACTAAACCGCTTCAACTCAAAGCCTTGGCCGCGCTGCCACATTTCCCAGCTCGGCCGCAGCTTGCGGCGATAGCTGGATTTCATCGCCTCCACATAAGTTTTTGCGTCCGGCCATTTTACCGTGTCCAAATGAAAATCGGACAAACTGGGAAACCGCAAAAAACCCCATTCTGAGAAATGTGAAGATTGGTGGTTTTCGGGAAATTCCTTCCAAATTTGCAAAGCAATTTTTTCTTTTTCAGCCCAATCCAAGAGCTGTTTTTGGATGTGCCATTCCACCTCGGCGGCGTGTTTTTCATTAAAAACAAAATAAGGCGGCTGACCGAATGAGCAGGGCAATCCCACAAATACAGCATTGGTTTCCAGTAGGTTGGGAAGCCATTTTTTTAAAAAAGAAAGCCACCGCGGCCTGCCCGCCAGCAAATCTAAATGCAACTGAAAAAGGCTCAAAACAGCCAGACCAACGGCCTGTTCCTTTTGGCTGAAAAGCAAATAGCGGAACCGCGCGTCTTCGGTCTTGGAATCGGCCAAGGTTTTTAAAAAAGAATGGCGGAAATAAAAAGAACCGTTGTGATGGGCGTCCCACTTTTCATAGGAAATTTCATCGATATTTTTAAAAACCTCAAGCTGCACCTTTCGCGACTTTTTCGGCTACTTTTTGCAAGGGCAGCCTTTCAACGGCGTAATCCAAATTTGGAACTTCCGGTCCACGATCCATTGCTTTTTTCAGTTCGCGCGGCGAGTGGTGGCGGTGGGCGTTGATGAATTGCCAGCCGATTTTGGTGCTGCCCCACAGCACCCGCCAATAATTGATGCTCCACAAACTGGGCAAAGTGCGCTGGGTTACTTTTTGGGCGCGCGGCAAATTGTAAAGTACCGAGGCGTAAGTTTTCAGCAATTCCCAATAGTAGCGGCGCAGCGGCAGCTTGGTTTGGATAAGGCTGTGCGATAAATCCCATAGCCCGTGCGCCTCGCGCGGTACGGTCATCCGGTGTTCAAATTCTTTCCAGATTAGGGTGCCGGGCATCGCCATCAGCGGCGAAATATTGACGTAATAAAGCCCCGAATCTTTGATGAATTTGCGCAAGCGTTTCCAATCCGACACCGAATAATCAGGGTGGGGGATGAGCGAACCGTAAATGTCCACGCCGTGCTTTTGCAGCATTTTTATCGCCCCGAGGTTTTCGTCCACCGTGCTTTCCTTGTCCATCCCGTCCAGTTCCGCGTCGGTAGTGGCTTCCAGCCCGATGAACACGGCGGTCAGTCCCAGCTCCGCCCACTCCTTTATAATAGGTTCGTTTTGGGCGATGAAATCCGCGCGGGCATATATCAGGTAATGCTTTTGGATGTTGTGCTTTATTATCAAGTCCGCCAGTTTGCGCAGGCGGCTGGGTTTTATCAAAAAAATGTCGTCCACGATATAAACTTCTTTCGCCTCGATGGTCAGTAATTCCTCCACGATGCTTTCGGGGCTGCGGGCGTAGGGCGTTCCGTCGGTGATGCGCCAAGTATAGCAAAAGTTGCATTTGTACCAGCATCCCCACGCGGTTTTCATCGTGGCCACGGGCCGATGGGTCAGGTAGTAATATTTGTGTTTGAGGTGCGCCACCAAATCACGGTTCGGCAGCGGCAGTTCGTCCGCTTTGGGCATATAGGATTGCTGTTTGGTTTGGATGAGTTCCGTGGCATTTTTCGGGAAAGCGAGATTGGGGATTTCTAAAAGGGATTCACCATTTTCCAATGCATTGATAATCAAAGGCATCAAAGTAGTGCCATCGCCGCGCACGATGATGTCCACGGAAGTGTCTATGAAATCTTCCGGCACTTGGGAAGCCTGCACGCCGCCGGCAATCGTGACACAATCCGGATTCCAGAGCTTGGTTTCTCGGAACAGTTTGAACACCTCGTTCACCCCGCTGATGTAGGCCGAACTGCCCACCACGTCGGGCCGGAAATCGCGCAGCCTCTTTTCAAAACCTTTCTCCAAAATCATATCCATTATCTGCACCTCGTGGTCTTCCAAAGCGGCGGCGGCATATTCCAGTTCCAGCGGCTCGCAAATCATAATGTTTTTCAGGCCGATGGTGTGCTTCGGCACGGGCGGGCGGACTAAAAGTATTTTCATTTTAATTAATATCTTTAGTTTCCAATAACTTTTCAACCAATCCTTTTAAACTTTTTTCAACTAAATCAATGGTCTCAAGTATAAATTGCTTCTGTTTTATATAGAAATCACCGTGTTGTTCATCGAAGTTTATGGTTTGTTCATTTTCTAGAAATTCTCGTATTTTAGGATTATAATTTTTATTTGGATTTTTCTGAAAAAGATTAGAGTCGTGGTGTGCTATTAGATTTCTAATTTGTTGTAATATTTCAATTTTTGTCCACTCTGCTGAATTAAGAGGTATGCCTATCTCTTTCTCAAAATATTCTTTGTATGTTTTTATGTAATCACCTCCGGCTAAGTCTACTAAGTCCCTATTAAGAGAGCGTTGTCTTTCCGTAAATCTATATAATCTTTTGAACCAGTGTTCAAGAAATCCATAGAGAAAAAGGAGCATTGGATTATAGGTGAATTTTGAAAACATCTGTTTATATTTCCAATATTCATCTGCCAAAATCAATTCATATTCGTATTGTTGTTCATTTTCTTCAATTTTGTCAAATTCTTTTTCAATTTCACTAATTTTTAAATTTATATCATTTGAAACGGTATTTACAAACTCCCTATATATATTAAGTTCCAATTCAAACTGCCATTCTAATGCTTTAAAAATTGAGGTAGGTTTGAATTTTGACCTATTAAATTTTTTCTTCATATTATTCAAGTTTTTTAAACAATTCCGGGCGTAATCCTTTGCGAAATGTGTTTGCGATAATGCATATTCACGCCCAGCAAAAAAGTTTTCATCTTGAACTCGGTGGAGGCGGGCACGCCTTTTATCCTTTTATAAATGGAGCGCACCGAAAACAGGCGTTGGTACAAATCCCAATAGCCTTCCTGCAAAACGTCGGCGCTCATTTTACCGGGCGTAAACACGGCTTTCCCACCGTTGTAATCGCCAAAATTGTAATTGAAAATTCGGCCTTCTTTTTCAAAATCGTCATACATTTTGGTGCCGGGCACGGGCGTGAGAATGTAGAGCCGAGGCACGGGGATTTTGTTGCGCATCAAAAATTCGTAGGTGGCATCGAACACGTCTTCCTCGTCTTCGTCCAGCCCCACTATCATTTCTGACGACACGGCAATGCCCGCTTGGCGCACGTTGTAGAGCAGTTCATCGTATTGGTTGGTGTGGTTAAACGTTTTGCCCACCGTGTCCACGCTGCTCTGGTTCACCGATTCGATGCCGAAAGACAAAAGGCGGCAGCCGCTTTGGTAGGCCAGTTCCAGCATCCTCGGTTTGTCGGCGATGTGGATGCTGCATTGGCTAATCCAAATAATATCTTCCGCGACGAGCGCGTGCATCAGTTCTTCAAAATAGTTCCAGTCCAGGCCGATGTTGTCGTCGATGAAGGCGATGTAGCGGCCGCCGGTTTTCTTGGCGGCGCGCACGTCGCGGATCACCTGCTCCACGGGGCGCTTGCGGTAGCTGCGCTCGAAAAAACTTTGGATGGAGCAAAACTCGCAGGGGAAGGGGCAGCCGCGCGTGGCCTGCACCGGCCGCCACAGCCCGAGTTCCTTGGGGTGCATCAAATCGTAGCGGGGCTGCGGCAGGGTTTTGATGTCGGGGCGGTGCGGCATTGTGTAGCGTTTTTTCAGCCCGCCGTTCAAAAAGTCGCGGATGACTTCCGGCCACACTTGTTCGGCCTCGCCGGTTACCAGCGCATCGGCGTGGGCGTAGGTCCAGTCGGGGTCGCACAGGCTGGCGGCCAGCCCGCCCACCACCACGGGTATCTGCTTTTCGCGGAAGCGGTCGGCGATTTCCCACGCGCGCACCAGCCCGCTGCCCATTCCGGTGATGCCCACCAAGTCCCAGTTTTCCTCGAAGGGGATGTCTTGGATGGTTTCCGAAATCATCGTCAGCTCCACTTCGGGCGGGGTCACGGCGGCCAGCATCGGCATCGTCAGGCCCGGCAGGTACAGCTTTTTGGTTTTGATGGGCTGGTTTTGATAATCCAGTGCCGTGGACGCGACGAGCAAAACGCGCGGTTTGCTTTTCATAAAAACATTGAAAATTTTAATACACGAAAATAAGGGAATTCAAGCCAAACCCTTTGGCGATTTTCAATAATCGTGGTTTTTTTTGGTGCTGAATCTCAATACTTTCCATTATTTCGTTTTTAAACGGTTGATTTGCAATATGCTACCGGACGAAAATTTGGAACTGGAAAAACTGGAAATAACCCGCAAAAGCCACCTTCGTGCTTTTGCCCATTTTCCATCGGCGCTGTCGCGGGATCTTCCCCATTGGATTCCCAGCCTGCAAATGCTTCACCGCCAAACCATTGACCCACGCAAAAATCCTTTTCTAAAAGAAACGCCGCACCATTTTTTCCTTATAAAAAAGAAAGGCAAAACCGTGGGCCGCTTCGCCCTTTTTGGGCCGGGCCAGTGGGCGGGGCAGCCAGCGGCGGGCAGTTTTGGCTGGGCCGATTTCCGCGAAGAAGCGGGTGCATTTTGCGCAAAGCAAATTTTGGCGCAAGCCGAAAAACGGGGGATAAAAAAAATCTACGGGCCGCTCAACCCCAACCTCCACCACGATTTGGGCATCCAAACAGCGGGCTTTGATTCCACCAATTCTTTTTTGATGAATTGGAACCCGCCCTACTACGAGCGTTTTTTCAAAGAGGCCGGTTTTGCCGAAGAAAAAACATTTCAAACGTGGGAACTTTGGAAAGAAAGCTACCGACCATCCCAGTTTTTAAAATCTGTAAACCAGCGTATTACGAAAAATACCAAGCTAAAAATACGTCCTGCCGACATTGGGAATTTTGAACAAGAATTGCGGCTTTTTCACCAATTGTATTCGGAAAGTTTTGCCACGCACTGGGGCTTCCAAAAACCCAGTTGGGAGGAATTCCGCTTTTTGGCGGCGGACTTGAAACATTTGCTCAAAGCGGAAATGGCGCTGGTGGCGGAGTGGCGCGGCCGCCCCGTTGGTTTTGTTTTGGCGGTGCCCAATCTGAACGAACTCTTGTCCAAAACCACCCGCGAAAGTGCGCGCCTTTTCCGCTTGCTGGGATGGAAACTGGGCATTTCAAAACTAAAAACCGTGCGCGTGATGATAATGGGAATCCTGCCCGAAGCGCGGCGGCTGGGCATTCACGCGGCTCTTTTCCAACAAATAGCTGAAAACATTTTTGCGCTGGGCTACCACGGGGGCGAAATCGCGTGGGTGATGCGCGGCAACCGTTCAGTGGAAAAAACTTTACAAGAAATGGGCGCGAAAATCCAAAAGGAATACACGCTTTTTTCTTATGATTTCAGGCCTTGATTTTTGGGAACAAGGCGGGCTTTTAAACCGCCTTTGGGTTTTAAAGTGCTAACTGAGCGCACTTGCAACGGGCCAGTTTTATAAAATTGGATGTCAAAATTTTGGATAAACGCGGCCACGGTCATCGTCATCTGCGGGAGGGCCAAATAGCTGCCGATGCAGTGGTGGCGGCCCGCGCCGAAGGGTAAATAGTGGTATTTCGGGATTTCATTTTCATTTAGAAATCGGCTGGGGTCAAATTGCAGCGGGTTTTCCCACAGGCGCGGGTTTCGGTGCAGCGCATAGAGGCTGATGAAAATGCTGTCGCCCTGGCGGATGGGCTGGCCGCGGATTTCGTCGGGCTTCACACAGTCGCGCAGCAGGGCATAGCTGGAAGGTTGCAGGCGCATCGATTCCATTACCGCCGCTTCGGTCAGTTTCAGTTGCGGCAAATGTTTTTCGGTGATGGTTTCCCCCCGCGCCGCTTCGTTTATTTCCTGTTTTATTTGTTGAAAAACCGTTGGGTTTTTGGTCAGTAAATAAAGCGTGTAGGCCTCGCTCACCGCCATTGTTTCCGTGCCCGCGCCCAGATACACGATGAACTCGTTGCGGATGATTTGCAGGTCTTCTTCGGAAATTTCCCCTTGGTTTTGGTAGTGTTTGATGAGCTTGTCCAGTAAAGTGTCCAACTCTTTTTGCGGATGGTTTCTCCGTTTTTCTACGGCGCTTTTCGCAAAACTTTGAAAAAATGTAAGGTGTCGTTGTTTCTGCAAATTTTTGCCATTGAAATGCGCCAAAAAAGGCCGCCAAGGATATTTGCTGAGCCAAGCCAAGGTATCCTCCCCTTGGTCGATGGCGTGGGCTATTTCGGCCGCGTTGCCCTCGGCCGAGCTGCCGAACACGGTCTTCAAAATGCTTTCTGTATTGAGTTGTGCCAAAAGCTCCACCAAGTCCGTTTCCAGCGGGGCGCGCCGCCAGCGTTCAATGTTTTCATTCAAGATTTGGCTGGCCACCGGCAGGTAATTTTGAATAGCGGATTTTGAAAAGTAAGGCGAATGGAGCTGCCGCAAGAATTGCCATTGCTCGCCTTCCAGAGTGCCCAGTGCCGGTCCCAAGGTTTTGTGCAAATGCTTCCAGTAGATTTTTCCTTTTTCGTAGCGGTCGCCGTGGGTGACCATTGTTTGCCGTATGATGTCCGGCGCCGTGATGACGTAGATGGTGTAGCCCGGCAATTTTATCTGATAAAAATCGCCGAGACGCAGGCCAACTGTGGCCGTAAATTCCGCCGCATTTTTCAAGAAATGCAGGGAGTGGCGCCCATTGGCTTTCTGAAAATCGATAGGTGCGGAAGTTTGCAAGTTTGCCATTTTTGATTCGTCGGATACAACTGGAAAGCCTTTTACTAAAGGTGCAAAGTTCTTTCAAAAAACCTTCAACCAAGCTCAGTATCTTGGTTTTGCAGCGCATAAATATCTGAAAGATGCGTATAAACCACCAGCGGCACCACCGTGGCGGACAATAAAATGAAAGGGAAACAGGCCAAAGGCCAAACATATCTTAGCCCAGGGCATCGCCCTGGGAATTATAGCACAATTCGTTTTCGCCCCAAAGGGGCAATATAATTTTCATAAACTTTACCCTTGTGATCCTTTGATTAAAAACACGGTTTGATATTTTTGAAAAAAAAATAAAATGCCCCAATCCCATTCCCAAGTCATCATCCACACCATTTTCAGCACGAAAAATCGCCAACCTTTCATCCGGCCCGAGATTGAACCGGAACTGTTCGCCTATATGGCTGATTCAATAAAACGCGACGGGGGGATTCCCTTACTTATCAATGGCGTGGCCGACCACGTGCATTTGCTTTCCACTTTGCCGCGGACGGTTACACAAGCCAAATTGGTGGAAAACATAAAACGTAACAGCAGCCGTTGGATAAAATCGAAAGGGGTTGGTTATCAGAAATTTGCGTGGCAATCAGGATATGGGATTTTTTCGGTGAGTCCATCGAAAAAGGCATCGGTTGAACAATACATCGCGAACCAAAAAGAGCATCACAAGACAGAAACATTTCAAGATGAGTTTCGGCGGTTTTTGAGAAATCACGGTTTGGATTGGGATGAAAGATATGTGTGGGATTGAATGATTGGAAGAATTTGAATTAGGATTTTGTGGGATTTATATTGGGCCGTTGGCCCGCTGGGGACGCGGGTGCTGACGCGTTCCCAAGGCGATGCCCTGTGCTAAGGTAGGCTGCCCCTTTGGGGCGACATTGCAAATTTTGACATTTTGTTTTTTCCAGAAATTTTTCCGTGAAGTAGAGCGATTTGAAGATGGGGAGAAGCCGGCCAAAGGCCGAATATACCTTAGCCCAGGGCAGCGCCCTGGGTACACAATGCCCGTCGCCGCTGCGCCCCAAAGGGGCAATATAATTCATAAGTATGTTGGCCTTTCAGGCCGCCGACCGCCGCCTCGTATTTTACCCAGGGCGATGCCCTGGGCTATGGTATTTTGCCCCTTTGGGGCGATTCGGGAAAATTGTAAATTATCGGATTTTCCTGAAAATTTTCGCGGCCAAATTGCCGATGAAAAAGCGCTGTGAAACCGGCCAAAGGCCGAACATACCTTAGCCCAGGGCAGCGCCCTGGGAATCCGAATCGCATCGCAGTAATGTTGCGCCCCAAAGGGGCAGCGTAAAGGAAAGTTAAATTCAGCCGCCCTTTCCCAATTTATAAATATCCGTCAAATGCGTATAAACCACCAGCGGCACCACCGTGGCGGGTAGCAAAATGTAAGGGAAAAATGCAATGGCGCGGTTCGGCTGGTCGAAGGCGAATTGCTGGAAAGGGAGCTCGGCGGAAAGTATGCCATTTATCAAAATAAAAAGCACCAAGCAAAGTGAAATAATATTCCAAAAAATCATCACATTTTTTGATATAATATTTTTGATAAAAAGGAAATCGAAAATGGGGGCAGTAATTCCCGCCAATATATCGAAATTCCGACCCGCGAAAGTCATCAATTCAGGTATTGTTTTATGGAGAAAAAGATAATAGAGAACGATTTCCACAGGAATCCGAACGATATGCAAAAACGGGCTGGTTTTTAGGTTGCGGTTTTGTAGAATCCATTGCCGCTGTTTTTTCAATAAACCATAAATAATCAGCAAAGTGGCGGGAATCAACACCAAGCCAAAGCGCGGCGGTATTGTATCCGTATTTTGATAAAATCCAATATAGGCTAAAACGGAATGAATCACGCTCCAACCGATGATGAAAAGCGTGAGTTTTTTCGGTCGGTTGTTTATATAATGAAATATGAGAATGCAGAGGCAAGTGGTGGCGATAAAAAGGGCATTAATCCAAAAGGAAACCGAATCAATCATCGCTCAATCTTGCGGTAAAAAATTAGAATTAATTCGTGGCTTTTTGAGATTGTTATTTTTCACAAGAAATTCACGTGTAGCACCCCTCTCCCAAAAGGAGAGGGGCTGGGGGTGAGGTCTTTAAATTCTTAATAAAGTTTCTTCGCCACATCCCGTGCGATTTCGAGCGTTTCCGTGATGGTTCGGCCTTGGGCAACCAACCCCTGAACATCATCCGAAGTGGCCAAATAAAAACCCTCCGGCAGCTTTTCGATGTGGAGTTTGATTTGTTTTTCCATAATTCAAAAGTAGGAAATGGAAAGGTTTGGGTTTTTCAGGGAGACCTTAAAGGTTTTCAAAACCTTTAAGGTCTTGACGCTCAATAATGCTGCACATTCCCACTACTCCGCCAATACCGAATCAAAAGATACCCAAAAAGCATCCCGCCGAGGTGGGCGAAGTGGGCCACGTTGCTACTTGGGTCATTTTGAATTCCTCTAAAAAGTTCAAAAGCGGCATAGCCCATCACAAAATACTTTGCTTTTACAGGAATTGCGAAATAGAGATAAATGTATTGATTGGGAAACATCATCCCAAAGGCCAAAAGAATACCGAAAACTGCGCCCGAAGCACCAACGGTGGGGCCATTCAGCAAACCGTTTGCTTTTCTGAGAACGGGGTCGGTATAATTCTGATTTTGAGCAATTAAATCCGCGCCCTGCGTAAAAATCAAATTCAATTCTTGAGCGCTCAACTGGTCTTTTATTTGTGAATATTCAAAATAAGTAATGCCCAAATGCAAAGCGGCCGCGCCCAATCCGGTTATCAAATAATAAATCAAAAAACGCTTGCTGCCCCACACGTTTTCCAGTGTGTATCCAAACATCCACAGCGCGAACATATTTAAGGCGACATGCATCAACCCGCCGTGCATAAACATATGCGTGATGATTTGATACGGCTGGAACGAAGGCGAGTTTGGCAAGTGCAAACCCAAAAGATGAATCAAGTCGGCGATGCCGGTCTGTGCCAAAACAACTGTTGCCAAAAAGAACAACCCATTGATTATCAACAGGTTTTTAATTACATCGGGGAGGAGTTTGAAACTCGAAGGGCCTTGAATCATTCAATGAAAAGATTTGTCCAAATCGTCGAGGCGGAGGTTCACCACGGTCGGTTTTCCGCCGAGGCTCACATAAGGTTGGGCGCATCCGAATAGTTCATCCACCAAGTTCGCCATCTCGGCTTGGCCCAGCGGCTGCCCGCTTTTCAGCGATGAAACGCGCGCCAAAACGGTGGCGATTTTTTCATACGAACGCTCGCCAGACGCTTTCCGACTGTCTTTTTCGTCTTCTAAAAGTTGCTCCAAAAAAGGCACGGTAAAATTCGTATCGAGATAGAGCGGCACGCCGTTCACCACCAGTTCATTCTGACCAAATTCATCCAAATCAAAACCGATTTCCCGCAACAGCGGCAGGCGGTTTTTTAAGATTTGAAAATCATTTTGTGAAAACGAAACCGTTTGCGGAAAAAGCAATTGCTGGCTGGGAATATTTTGGTTTTCAATGCTTTGCAAAGTTTTTTCAAACAGCACCCGCTCGTGCGCCCGCTGTTGGTGGATAACGATGAGTCCTTCGCCGTGCGCGGTCAGTATATATTTTTTGCCAATTTGTGTGAAACTTTTCCCCGCATTTTCTTCATTGATTTCCAACGATTCTTGTCCCTTTTTTTCATCAGGAATTTCAGGCAAATTTTCATAAATTTTTTCCCAATTTTGGGATGCTTTTGATGAAAATTCTTTGGAAGAAAATTGTTTGGAAACGGGCTGTTTTTTTGATAATTCAAATGGATTAAAATCGGGATTGACCAACACGCTGGGCGCTTCCACTTTTTGGCCTTTTTTCAAGACGGGCACAAAATCCACGTCGCTGTCAAAATCCAAGCTGGGCGCGATGTTGTACTGCCCCAGCGCGTGTTTCACGGCCGTTCTGATAATCGTATGAATGGCGCGCTCGTCGTCAAACTTGATTTCCGTCTTGGTTGGGTGGATGTTCACGTCGATTTTCTGCGGGTCGATTTCCATAAAAAGGAAATAGCTGGGGTGGCTGCCGTCGGGGATCAGCCCCTCGAAAGCGCCCAGCACCGCGCGGTGCAAATAGTGGTTGCGGATGTAGCGGTTGTTCGCAAAAAAGAACTGTTCGCCGCGCGTTTTCTTGGAAAATTCGGGCTTGCCAACGAAGCCGTGCAGCTTCATAATCGGCGTTTGCTCGTCCACCGGCACCAGCTTTTCGTTGTATTTACTACCAAAAACATTGACGATTCTTTGGCGGCGCGGGGCGGGCGGCAGGTCAAAAAGTTCGGCGCCGTTGCTGGTCATTTTAAAGGCCACGTTTTCGTGTGCCAGCGCCACCCGTTCAAATTCATCAATAATATGGCGCAGCTCCACATTGTTGGATTTCAGGAAGTTGCGCCGCGCCGGAATATTATAAAACAGATTTTTGACCTCGATTTGCGTACCGCGCGGCGTGTTGCAATAGTCTTGGGAAACCAGCTTGCTGCCCTCAATTCTGAGGCAGGTGCCCAACTCTTCCCCTTCGGTTTTCGATTTCAGCTCCACCTGCGCCACGGCGGCGATGCTGGCCAGCGCCTCCCCGCGAAAACCCTTGGTCAAAATCGTAAATAAATCCTCGGCCTTTTCGATTTTAGAAGTGGCGTGGCGCTCGAAGGCCATCCGCGCGTCGGTCTCGCTCATCCCCTTGCCGTCGTCGATGATTTGGATGAGTTGCTTGCCCGCGTCGCGCACGATGAGCTGGACTTTTTCCGCGCCCGCGTCGATGCTGTTTTCGAGGAGTTCCTTCACCGCGCTGGCGGGGCGCTGCACCACCTCGCCGGCGGCAATCTGGTTGGCCACGCTGCCCGGCAGCAGCCGAATCACATCACCCATACTGGCGAAAAAGGATTGAGAATTAGGTACGCTATCAAAGCAAGAATGGCCACAATCACGGCCAATCGCAAATTGGACGAGCGGGTTTTGTTGCCGCGCTCTTGGCGCCATTCGCTGCGCATCGCCTCGCGGAAGTTTTCCTTGGTGATGCGGCGGCGGTATTCGCCGTCGCCGGTTTCTTCGTACTTTTTTTTCATTTCCGCCAAGCGTTCTTTGCGCTCGTCGTAGTAGCGGGGCTGGTACTCGAAGCGCTTGGGGGCGTGGGATTTGAAGAAGGAGGGGATGCGGGGGGCGTTCATTGTGGGCAAAATTAACAAAATAGATGGCGACGGTTTGGTGTCAACGGATCTTATTCAATGTCAAATCCAAATGGAAAAACGGCTAATTCCCAACCAATATTCTTTCCGACTCAAGAAGGCCTGTTTTTAAAACAGCATTTGCCAACCGCTCCACCACCGGCACCGAAACACTGTTCCCCACCAGCTTCATCCAGCGGGCGCGGGCTTCGGGCAATTGAAAATCTTCGGGGAAACCTTGCAGGCGGCAGGCTTCACTTTTGGTGATTTTGCGAAATGACGCCAACAACTCAGAGACACTGTTAGGTCATCCCCACCGCAAAACCCCCTCCGTACTTTCCAAAAACGCATTCCCCTTCCGCAAGACCGCCTCCATTTCCTCCTGATTTTCGCCGACGACCGTGGCGCTGAATGCCTGCGCGCGGCTCAGCATTTGGATATACACTTCCGCATTACCTTGGCGGGAAAGTTTGCGCAGCGCGCCGAGATAATCTTCGCGGTACACGGTGGGGATGATGATTTTGGTCTGGCCGGCGGCGGTCAATTCGGCGTTCATCATTACGCGGGCGATGCGGCCATTCCCATCGGCGAAGGGATGGATTTCGCTGACGGCAAACATCATAAAAGCCGCTTTGGCAAAGGGGTGGCGCAGCGCGCGGTAATAGTCGAAACTTTTCAAAAGAGTGCCGCGTACCAATTGAAAATCGACAAATTCGGTCTGCCCCGCGCGGTTGTTTTGGGTTTTGAACTGACCCGGATTTTTACTCAGGCGGGCGCTCAGCAAAATCCGGTGGCGGTCTTGCAGCATTGCCATCCATTCTTCGCCGGAAGTGGGCGTTCGGCTCATTTCCTTTTTATCGGAAACGATTTGATACGTCCCCAAAACATCGTGTGAATCCTCATTGCGAAGAGGCAAAGAACGCTGGTTTTCAATCACTTGCTTGGCTTCTTTAAGTTCAAAAACCGTCCCTTCGATGTAATTGGAAAAATAGCTTTCAAAGAAAGCAAAGGCTTTATAAGCGGTTTGGGAAGTATTTTTTTCTGCCCGAAACGGAAACTCGCGTTGGTTCAGTTCGACGAACAACTTTTCAAATAGTTGCAAACGTGTCGCATCGTAAGGCGCGCCGAAAGCGCGGGCAGCGGCCACGGGCGACGTGAGGATTTGGGCGGGCTGCGTGGCCAAAAGCGCACTGATGATTTTGTCGAGTTTTTGGAATTCCTTCTTAAAATCCAACTTCTCAGCAATTTCCCGCGTGCGGTCACGGACTTTGTTCAGTTCCACCTCACCGTTCACGCGGATGATTTGCTCCAGCTTTTCTTCGATTTTGGATTGCGGCAACGTTTTGGATTCGCCGCCGGATTTCCGCGAAACTTGCAAGTTTTCCAAAAAAGCACGCTCGCGCCGTGACACCCAAAGTTCGCCAGAGAATTGCGTGTCGCCTTCACTGGGCGGCGGCCCTTGCAGAAAGTTTAGTGTGAGGCCCGGCCACTCGATTTTGCGGTTGTATTTGTAAGTGATGAAAATGTGTCCGCTTTCTGTCGGGTGGAATTCCAGCGCAGAACGGTGGCTGAGCAAGGCGCTGGGAAACAATTCTCCGATTAAAGAAAAAAGGTGGCGGCGGATGATTTCTTCCGGTGAATCCGAAAAATTTGACGAATACACCCGCGGCAGGATTTTGCGGATTTTGCCCGCTTTTTCCCATCGGGAAATTTTGGTGGAAAGAGCGGAATCCGAAGTGCCGAAAATGATTTCTTGTTGTAAAATATTTTCCACTAAAAGTGGGAGTTTTTACAAATATGTGAAATATTTATGAATAAGATAGGAGTTTACTAAAATTTTTACGAATAAGATTGTATCCTGTCAAATTTTTGAAACTAAAAAAATGGATTTCAAACAAAGACGCTGATTGGCTGGAGCCGTTGTCAGGTTGGCGTCCCAATCCGTTTTTTGATTGGGTTCAATAAAGGAATAATCACAAATTCCCCAACCTCAATCCAACCTTCCAAACACCTTCTCCAATAAATCCGTGACGCGGGCCAGCGGGTTTTCGCGGATCTGTTTTTCCTCGTCGCCGATTTTCAGGAAAAGCCCGTCCAGTCCTTTGTTGGTGGCATAAACGGATAGGTCGGCGGCGGCCACCGTGTTCACACCCGTCAGCGAGCCGACGGTGCCAATGCCCACGTTGGTATTCAGAACCGCGTTGTAATCCGCCACGAAACCTTCGTAGGCATCCACCACGGTCAAGTTGCCGATTTGAACCGCTTGCAAAGCCGCGTCAATCTGCGGTTCGTATTCCGTGAAGAGCTGCGCGCTGGTGTTTTGTTTCAGGTAAAAAGTGGCCGCGGTGTCCACGCCGCCAAACAGGATGTCGTTGGCGTCGGCGATGGTGATGTCCGTGATGGCGTTCACAAAAATGGGGGCGGCGGTGCCGGCGGCGTTTTCCGCCGCGCGGTTGATGCCTCTCAAAATATCTTCCTGTTTGTCTTTCAGGCCCGGAATGTTGATGCCCAGCGCGGGGTTGGAATAGCCGTTGAAAATCTGCTCGCCGGTGACGGTGGCCAAGCCCAAGTTGATGGACTTGCTGCGGAAAGTGGCAATGCTGGCGCGGATTTCCGTGGGCAGCAAAATCTTGACCGCCAAATCTTGGTAGTAGCCATCTTCTTGGGAAAGCTGCGCCGTGGAAGTGTCCGTGCCCACCACCAGCGCCTCTTTCAGCGCGGCGGCGATTTCTTCATCGGAGAGGGAATTGTCCAAAATCGTGTTGGCCTCGTCGCAAGATACGGTGGCGAAAAATCCGCAAAGCAAAAGGAGGGAGAAAAGTCTATTTTTCATTGGGAATGGGTTTTTCGCAAAGATAAGGTGGGCAGATTCGGGAAACTACCACGACAAAATTTTGTAAATCAACGGGTTATCGAATTTTGGCATCCATAATTCTCAGTTTAGATGGCAAGCGTGGACAATCGGTTGGGTCAGCGGCCCGCGCCGAAAACTCATTTCTGTAATCTCGGCCCGATTTTATTTGCGTTGGTTTGCGCCCTTATTTCATAAAGGACGGACGAACAATGCGATTTTATGCACAATCAATAGAAAAAGATTTACCGCTGGGGCGGGAAAGTTGATAGTGTTTCCGTTTGGAAAATCGTAGCTTGTTCCGGTCATTTTGGTCGTGGGTTTTTTTTGCTTTGACCCAAGTTTTATAAAACCCAAACCTTTTGATTTTTAAAGATTTAAAACATTTTACCGATGGCAACTTCATTGGCGGATACCTATTATTTGAAAGCGGCGGCCAGCTACGAATGGGACGCGGAAGAAACTTTGGAAGCGCTGAACTATGCCCTGAGCT
This sequence comes from Owenweeksia sp., assembly GCA_965214115.1. Taxonomy (GTDB): domain Bacteria; phylum Bacteroidota; class Bacteroidia; order Flavobacteriales; family Schleiferiaceae; genus Owenweeksia. The sequence goes on along the minus strand of CBDCAU010000010.1, from coordinate 113,387 downwards.
ACGACGCGAACCACCCGCTGGCCAACTGCCTGATGGGAAAACTACTGGCCGAAAAACTGGGGCGGACGAAGGAAGCGGAAGAACATTTCCACACGGCACTGGCCGAAAACCCCGAATCGGTTTGCGCCTACGAAAATTTGGCGGAACTGCACATCCGGGCGGGTGATTTTGAAAAGGCGCGCACCGTTTTAAAACACGCCGAAGCTTTAAAGACGGCAAACCCTGCGGGCATTTTACAAAAGAAAGCCCTTTTGGCGGAAGCCGAAGGAAAACCGAAAAAGGCCGAGAAATTTTTGCAAAAAGCGATGGCCGTTTCGCTGAACAGCGAGCAGTCGGAGCAATTGCACCGCGAAATGCAGCGGGTGGAGGCGAAGTGTAAATCGCTGAAAAAGAAGGGGAAGCAAAAAAAGAAAAAGGCGAAATAGGATTTTGAAAAAATGAAAATCACCTCCAAACAACTCAAAAAAATAAAATTCCCGCAAGGGCCGGCTTTCGGTCCGGCTTTAAAAGCTCAATCCAAAAAGAGCAAAAAAGAGTTTTTGGAAAAAATTGCAAAAAGTGGTGGAAAACCCCGCCGACTTTTTGGAAGATGACGAAGTGCAGGAAATCGCCGAGGCGCTGAAAACGGAGCAGGAACGTGGCCCCGTCGAACTGCGTGAAAAGCCGCTCGATTTTGAAATCTATGGCGAGGAAAACATCGAAAAAGGCGCGCTGGCGCAGATGCACACCGCGATGAAACTGCCCGTGGCGGACAGCGGCGCATTGATGCCCGACGCCCACCAAGGCTACGGCCTGCCCATCGGCGGGGTGCTGGCGGTCAAAAACGCCGTAATCCCTTATGGCGTGGGCGTGGACATCGGCTGCCGGATGTGCCTTTCGGTTTTTGATATGCCTAAAAACCGTTTGGAAAAGGACAAGGAATCGCTGAAAAAAATGCTGAACGACCACACCCGTTTTGGGCGGGACGCTTTCAAAAACCCCATCGACCACGACATTTTTGAGCGCCAAGAATTTGCGGAAATCTCCATCGTGAAAGATTTGAAAGACCGTGCATTCCGGCAAATTGGTTCGTCGGGCGGCGGCAATCATTTTGTGGAATTTGGCGTGGTGAAAATCACCGAAAGGGACGATGAAATGCAATTGCCCGTGGGCGAATATTTGGGATTGCTTTCGCACAGCGGCTCGCGCGGGCTGGGCGCCAACATCGCGAATTTTTATACCAAACAAGCGATGCTGCAAACCCCACTCCCGCAAGAAGCAAAGCATTTGGCGTGGCTGGAATTGGACTCCGATTTGGGCCGCGAATATTGGGCGGCGATGAACTTGGCGGGCGATTACGCTTCGACCTGCCACCACCAAATTCACGCGCGGATGGCACGCAGCTTCCGCGCCCAGCCGCTGGCGATGGTGGAAAACCACCACAACTTTGCCTGGAAAGAAACCAACGAAAAAGGGGAGGAGGTGATCGTGCATCGAAAAGGCGCGACGCCTGCGGGCAAGGGCGTTTTGGGCATCATCCCCGGTTCGATGACGGCGCCGGGCTACATCGTGCGCGGGCGTGGGGTGGCGAGTTCTATCAACTCGGCGGCGCACGGCGCGGGGCGGGCGATGAGCCGCACACAGGCGAAGAGAACTCTGGACAAAAACCAAGTGTCCGAATTTGTGGCGCGGCACGGCGTGGAAGTGATCGGCAGCGGGCTGGACGAAGCACCGATGGCCTACAAAAACATTCAAACCGTGATGAACGCACAGCAGAATTTGGTGGATATTTTGGGTTCTTTTACGCCGAAAATTGTCAGGATGTGCGGCGATGCAGGCTTCTTTGAAGTCGATTAAAATTTAAAGGGTTTAGTGATTTCAAGTCGCCCTATGGCTGCCCAAACCCAACTTCCTTCCCGACCTTTGCCGCCGATGTTTCTAAAAAATCTCCACCTCGTACATTTCAAAAACTGGGAGCAGGGAAGTTTCGATTTCTCGGAAAAGCTGAACTGTTTTGTGGGGCCCAACGGCTCGGGCAAAACCAACGTGCTGGACGCCATCCATTATTTGTCCGTCTGCAAAAGTTATTTGAATTCCATTGATTCACAGAACATTAAAGACGGCGAACCTTTTTTGGTGACGGAAGGGGACTTTGAAAAAAACGGGGAAACCCTGCATATTTACTGCGGCGTAAAACGTGGCGAAAAGAAGATTTTCAAAAAAAACAAAAAAGCCTACGAGCGGCTGGCCGACCACATCGGGCAGTTTCCCACGGTGGTGATTTCGCCCTACGACCGCGACCTGATAACGGAAGGCTCCGATGTCCGCCGCCGCTTGATGGACAATGTGGTCAGCCAGTCGGATCCGGTTTATTTGGATGATTTGGTTTCATATAATAAAGCGCTCCAACAACGGAACGCCTTGCTGAAACACTTTGCGGCGGAGGGCAAATTCGACCGCTCGCAAATCGAAATCTACGACCACCAACTGGTGGAGCGCGGCCAACCGATTTTTGAAAAACGGCAGGATTTTCTGAAAAACCTCGCGCCGCGTTTGTACCATTTTTATAAATGGATTTCCGGCGGCCACGAAAAACCGGGGATTGAGTACCAATCGCACTTGGAAAACTCTGATTTTCAACATCTTTTAAAAGAAAATTGGCAGCGCGATTTGCAGTTGCAGTATTCGTCCATTGGCATTCATAAAGACGATTTGCATTTTACCTTGGACAACCGAAGGGTGAAAAAATTCGGCAGCCAAGGCCAGCAAAAATCCTTTCTGATTGCGCTGAAATTGGCGCAGTATGAATTTCTCAAAGAAAAACAGAAAACCAAACCGATCCTGTTGTTGGATGATATTTTCGACAAGCTGGACGAAGCGCGCGTGCAGCAATTGGTGAACTTGGTGAGCGCCGAGAATTTCGGGCAGATTTTCATCACCGACACCCACCCCGAGCGGACGGAAAACTTGGTGAAAACCATCGACGAAAACGCCAAAGTTTTTAATCTCGAAAAAGAAACCGCCCCACAATGAGAAGGAAAAACGAACAGACGTTGGGCGAGGCCATCCAGCAATTCCTGAAAGTGAACGACTTGGACGAAAAACTTTTGGAAACGGAAATCTACGCCCGCTGGGAAGAGCTGGCCGGGCGCGCCATCAATCTGAAAACCAAGAAAGTAACGCTGCGGAATGCCGTTTTGACGGTACACCTTTCTTCCTCCGTTTTGCGGAACGAACTGATGTTGCGAAAAACGGAATTGCTGGACAAGATCAATCAACGATTGGCGGGGAAGGCGCAAATGACGGATTTGATTTTCCGATAAAAAAAAGCCATCCCGCTCGGGCAGGATGGCTTTTGGAATTTCAAAACGGACGCTTTATTAATACATCTCCCGTTTGCCGAAAAAGAACCCGCCCTCGATGGCCGCGTTTTCGTCCGAATCGCTGCCGTGGATGGCGTTGGCCGCGATGGACTTGGCGTATTTCTGACGGATGGTCCCCTCGTCTGCCTTGGCAGGATCGGTGGCGCCAATCAATTTGCGAAAGTCTTCCACGGCGTTATCCTTATCCAGAACGGCCGCCACGATGGGGCCGCTGCTCATATAATCCACCAATTCCGCGTAGAAAGGGCGGTCTTTGTGTACTTCGTAAAAAGCCCGCGCGTCCTTCTTGGAAAGTTGGGTCATCTTCATCGCGCTGATGCGGAAACCGCCTTCGATGATGTCTTTCAAAATCGCCCCAACGTGCTTGCCTTCGACGGCATCGGGCTTTATCATCGTAAAAGTTTTATCGTTTACCATAGCTATATGCTTGTTTTTTAAGAGATTTTAAAATGCTGAAACAGCGCGCGAAAGTAAGATATGTAGCGAATTATGAGATTATCTAAATGTAAACTTTTGTCGTGTCAGAAAAATCTTTAATTTCGCGCCGCGAAAAAAACCTAAAAAAATCTTGTTGCCAACCCAACGGATGTTTGCAGGTTATCGTAACCCTTACATTGAAATAACAAATAAAAACAGAAAAAGAAAATGAAAAAGTTAAAACTTTTCACACTGGGCTTGCTGGGTGCAAGCACTTTTATGATGACCTCTTGTGGTGATGATGATACGACCACTCCAGGTAATGAGCCCAAACCCGTATTGAACGTGCAGGTATCCAACAATGGTGGTGCGTTCGGCACGGATGATATCACTATTGATTTTGGAACGCCGGTTACCTTCGCCATCGAAGGATTGGCAGCAGCAGGTGGTGGCGCGGATTTGGACAAGATTGCTCTCACCCTCGTTGGCAACACCTTTTCCAACATTCCTACGACCGTTAACGGTTATGATTTGGATAATGAGCAAGACTTGAACAGCAGCGATGAAACGACTTACCGCGACACTTTGGTGATTCCCGGTTCACGTTTTTCACAAGCTGGCGATGTTGATTTCATTTTTGAAATTACCGATAAAAACGGCCAAACTGCTGAGCAAATCATCCGTGTGACCGTGGCCTCTACCACTCCATTCGGAACGGAAATGACCGGAATGTTCTTTCACCGTCACGGCACAGCTCAAGGAGCATTCAACCTTATCGGTGGAACCCCCGTGGCCGCAACAGGAGACGATGGTATCAAGGATATGGAGAACAGCGATGAGCCGGGCGATGCCTTCACCGGAAGCTGGGAAGCGCTGAACAGCACGACTTATGTGAAAGACAACAGCTTCGATTACGACAATGGCAACATTGAAGCGGCGGCGCAAGCCTTTATGGATGGTGGCAGTGCTTCTAAAGAGGTGGACAATCCTGCCGTAGGTGATATCTACATCGCCAAACTGCGCGGTGGTAGTGATTATGCTTTGATCAAAATCACTGAGATTGATCCCACCGATACTACTGGTGGAATGAGCAACCGTGGCAAAATCACTTTCGACTACAAGAAGAAGTAATTTTCCCGACCCAAGAAAAAGCCCCGGTGAACTTCATCGGGGTTTTTTTTTGATAAAAAATTAGCGCTCCACCATATTGTCAAAATGAGCCAAGGGCTGGTTGATTGAGAGGCTATGGGCCGGAGCCATTCAAACTTTATTTTTGAATCTTTTCGAACTTTAAATTTTTTAAGATGAAACCTTTTTTGAAATCTGCTTTAAGCATTTTCGTTGTCAGCCTATCCCTTTTTTCCTGTGATAAAAATGATGACTCGATGGATTCGCCCAAGGATCCCAATCCCAATGACACTACCTCTGTCGATACCACCTTTGTACCACCGAGCTTGACCATTTCGGCCACGTGGGCCAACCAGCCTACTGTTACGAATGATGGCATCACCGTGGATTTGGATTACGACCTCACCTTCTTTATAGAAGCCACCGCCGATGCCACCAGCGGGGCAGATTTGAAAAGTTTTGATTTGCTGCTGTCAGGGGTCAATGCCATCACCGATTTACCGCCTTCCCAAAGCGGCTACGACTTTGATACTCCCGCAAATTTGGCCGGCGGCGATGCACGGGCTTATCGCGACACCTTGGTGATTACCGATGATTTGCTGACACAAGAAGGAGGGACCAATTTTCGGTTCGTGATTACCGACGCGAAGGGGATGTCTAAAGAACAAATCATTGTGGTGACCACTATCGATACCACTTTCACGCCTTTGGGAAAAAATTTTACGGGTGAGTTTTATCATCGCAGCGGCATCCGCGAGGGCTCCTACGATTTGGTGAACAACCAGCTATTATCGGCGGCCAGCGCCGATTTTGAGAAAGATATGTCGAACACCGATAATACTGGCCAGCCCTTCACGGGAAGTTGGGAAGCATTGAACGCTACGCGATTTGTGAGGGACAACAATTTCGACTTTGCCAATGCCTCTGAAGAAGCGGCCGTTAGCAGCTATTCTTCCCAAGTTTCTTCTAATGGAATAGCTGACCCAATTGTCAATGAAATTTATATTGCGAAACTGAGGGGCAACAACCAGTACGCGGTCATCAAAATCACAGGCTTAGATCCCAATGATCCGGCTGGTGGTGGCAATAACCCTGGCAAAATCACCTTTGACTACAAAAAGAGATAATTTTCTCAAGAGAAGAATTTCTAAAGCCCCGCTGGTTTTCCGGCGGGGTTTTTTTATGGATTTTTGCCCGATGGAAAAACTCGACATTTTGGCCTTCGGCGCGCATCCCGATGATGTGGAACTAAGCTGCGGCGGCGCGCTGGCGTTGCAAATTTCGTTGGGAAACTCGTGTGGCATCGTGGACTTGACATGCGGCGAACTGGGTACGCGCGGCACACCGGAAATCCGAAAACAAGAAGCGGATAAAGCCGCGAAGATTCTGGGGGTAAAGGTTCGCGAAAACCTGAATTTCCGCGACGGGTTTTTTCAAAATGATGAAAAGCATCAATTGGAAGTGGTGAAGATGGTGCGAAAATATCGGCCCAAAATTGTAATCGCCAACGCGCCCACCGACCGCCACCCCGACCACGGGCGCGGCAGTGAGGTGGTGAAAACCGCTTGTTTTCTCGCGGGCCTGAAAAACGTAGAAACCAAACTGGACGGGTATAGCCAGCCTCCACACCGCCCCGGTCTTTTACTCTTTTACATCCAATTCCAAAACTTGAAACCCGATTTTATTTTGGACATCGGAAGTCATATCGAAACCAAGGTGAAAGCGGTAAAAGCCTACGAATCACAATTTTACAACCCGCAAAGCAAAGAGCCGGAAACGGTGATCAGCTCGGCCAACTTTACTGACAGTATCGAGTACCGCGCGCGGGATATGGGCCGGCTCATCGGCGCGGAATACGGCGAGGGCTTCATCGTTTCGCAGGATTTGGGCGTGAAAAACCTGATGGATTTGCGGGGGGTGAAATAAGTTTTCGGTGGTCAGTTCTCGGTTTTCAGGTGTTGGTTGTCAGTCTGAGCGTGGTCGAGAATTTCTCGGTAAATATTGTCCAGTTCCTGCGCTATTTTTTCATAGCTGAATTTTTCCTGCGCTTTTCGGGCTATTTTTTGGGTATCAAAATCTTCTTTTCGGTTCATCATTTCTGCCAGCGCTTCCGCGAAATTTTCAACGTTTTCGGGTTCTACCAAAATCCCGTTTCCCGCGTCCACTACTTCCGAAATCCCGCCCACCTCGGAACTGACCACGGGCAGGCCGCTGCAAAGCGCTTCCAAAATCGTGCAGGGCTGGTTTTCAAAATGACTGAACATCACCAAGGCATCCGAATTCCGCATCAATTCCGCAATTTCCGTTATCGGTTTTTCACCGAATATTGCAATGTTTTCCTTCGGAATTTTTGCGGATTTTATTTTCGATTTTAAATCTTCCAGATCGCCATCGCCACCTATTTTCAATATAAAATCTTTTCGTTTTTCAGATAATCTTTGGAAACCTGCCAAAATCCCGGTAATGTTTTTGGAACGTTCTTCCAAAGTAGAAACGTGCAGGAAAACGAACTTTTTAGTCTGATTTTCAGTAGGATAGAAAACGGAAGTGTCCACTACGTTTGACAGTTGGCGAATCTCTGTTTTAGTTCCAAAATCTCGGATGGCGTTTCCCAAATGTTTGGAAACGGGCAAAATCAGTTGGGCGCGGTTCATTATTTTTTTGGTCAATGTTTTCCGCCAAAATCCCCACCGGAAACCGGATGTTTTTTGATAACCGGAAAAATGCTCCGTGACCACAAAAGGAATCTGCAATCCCAAGGCCGCCAACCCCGCCGGCCACGCCACGTGAACGTGCGCCAAGTCAAATTCTCCCCGCCGCCTTTCCGCTTCACGGATGCCTTTTTGCATCGCCATTTCATAGCTGAAAATCGGCAACCTTTTTTTGAAATAAACCCTGATTTCCAAAAGATCACCGCTTTCCTGAATTTCCATTTCATCCTTTTGCGAGGGAAATGCGGCCACCACTGAAATTTTGTTTTTCAATGCCGCAGCTTTCGCGTGGCGGCGCACGAAATTTCCCAGCGTGGCGTGTTGCCGCGAGGGATACCAACTGGGCAAAAAAAGAATGGAAAACGGCTCGGCCATTGACAAAGGCGGTAAATATCGGGTATGAAACAAGAAAGGGTTTCAAAGTTAAAACTCTGAAACCCTTATCATTTTTGGGGTGGAAGACCGGGCTCGAACCGGCGACCTCTTGAATCACAATCAAGCGCTCTAACCAACTGAGCTACAACCACCGTGGATGCCAATTTCTGAAATGCCGTCCTGTTACGGAGCGCCAAATAAAAATTGGGTCGGCAAAGATAAATAGTTTTCGGATTCTGTGGGCTGCATCAGCTTGGAATATTTTCAGCAAAATTTGGATAATGAAATATTTCCTCACAAAAAAGCCAGCCTTTCTCAAGACCAGCTTTAAATTTTATTTTGCCAACTGCCAACTGCCAACTGCCAACTGCCAACTGCCAACTGCCAACTGCCAACTGCCAACTGCCAACTGCCAACTGCTAATCCCTCCCCATCAACAACATCACATAGTAAGCCAGTTGCGTAATCGCCGCCAAGGCCGCCACCAAATACGTATTGGCCGCCGCGTTCAGTGCATCTTTGGCCTGCGCGTGTTCGCGGCCCATCGTGGTGTCCGTCCGTTCCAGCCAAGCCAGCGCGCGGTTGCTCGCGTCGTATTCCACTGGTAATGTGACTACTGTGAATAAAGTGACCGCACCTTGCAGCGCAATCATCACCCAAATAATGGTTTCAAAAGGGAAGAGCGACGTGGCGAAAGCGCCAAAAAGCATCACCATAAAAACGATGCCCAGCGCCCGGTTGCTGAAACTCACCACCGGCACCATCGCCGAGCGAAATTTCAACCAACTGTAAGCGGTGGCGTGCTGCACGGCGTGGCCACATTCGTGTGCCGCCACGGCCGCAGCCGCCACGGAGCGTTCATTGTAAACCGCCTCGCTCAGGTTCACCGTTTTGTCCGCTGGATTGTAATGGTCGGTCAAGCGGCCCGGCGTTGAAATCACTTTCACGTCGTAAATATGGTTTTCCGCCAGCATCTTCTCGGCCACCTCACGTCCCGTCATCCCGTTGTCCATCGCGATTTTGCTGTATTTTTTGAATTTGCTTTTCAGCCGCTGCTGCGCGATGAACCCCAGCAACATCATTCCGCCTAATAATATCCAGTAAAGCATTTTTTTGATTTTTTTTTGAGATTTCAAAACTAACAAACAACGTGCCTCGCGCATAAGTTTATTACCGATAGTTTTGCGCAAAATTTTTACAAAATATGGCCAAGAAAAAGCCGCTTATTTTGGTGAGCAACGATGATGGGATTACCGCGCCCGGGCTGCGGCATTTGATTAAATTGATGACGCAACTGGGTGAGGTTGTGGTGATTGCGCCCGATGGCCCACAAAGCGGAATGGGCCACGCCATCACCATCAACGGTATTTTGCGCTGCGATGAAATTTCCATCGACGATGGCCCGCAGACCGAGTACAGTTGCAGCGGCACGCCGGTGGATTGCGTCAAGTTGGCAGTAAACGTGGTGCTGCCGCGCAAGCCGGATTTGGTCGTTTCGGGTATCAACCACGGTAGCAATTCCAGTGTGAACGTGTTGTATTCCGGCACGATGTCCGCCGCTATGGAAGGCGCGCTGGAAGGCATCCCGTCCATTGGTTTTTCGCTGGGCGATTTCAGTTGGCAGGCCGATTTTGAGCCGTGTTCGGAGTATGTCAAAAAAATTGCCGCTAAGGTGTTGGAAGAGGGGATGCCGCACGGTATCTGCCTGAACGTCAACCTTCCCAAACCGAACGGCAAGAAATACGCGGGGATGAAAATCTGCCGCCAAGCGCGCGCCAATTGGGAGGAGGAATTTGACAGCCGCCAAGACCCGCGCCACCGCAATTACTACTGGCTCACCGGAAAGTTCGTGAATTACGACAAAGGCGAAGACACCGACGAATGGGCATTGGAAAACAATTACATTTCCGTTGTCCCGGTCGATAGCGACGTTACTGCCCACGGCCAATTGAAGGAACTGAATTCGTGGAAATTTTGATTGTCAAAAAACGCCGCCTCTGTCAGGCTGAGTGAATTTTTTTCCAGGTTAAACCTTGGAGGTTTTCAAAACCTCCAAGGTTTTGCACGCACCACACCTACTTCCCTATTCGTTATCATTCTTAAAAATTTTAGAAAATGTTGAAAAACATCACCCCACAGTGGTGGCTCGGTTTGTTGTTGGGACTGGCGATGCCCGTCATCGGGGTTTGGGTCATTTTTCAATTGCGCCCCGAACTGACTGGTTTGCAAAGGTTTGACCACGAAATGATAAAGCACGTCAACGTCCAGTTGGTCACTTTCGGGATGATTATGAACGCCGGGTTGTTCTTTCTTTTCCTGAAATTGGACAAAGAAAACATCAGCCAAGGCATCCTTTTTACGAGCGTACTTTATCTCATCGCCATTTTCGTTTATTGGTTTTTGTAGGAAATCTTCTCTATCGGAGATATAAAATTTCGCTGTTTAAAAAAATCGTTGTTCCGCTCACTTTTTCCCTTTACAAGTGAGGAAATTTGCTCATCGTGAATTTCCGGTGTCAAAAACCCAATGCCTTAATAACTCAATAACCTAATGACTTATTAACTCGTGGCAAAATACTACCTCATAGCCGGCGAAGCCAGCGGCGACCTTCACGGTGCCAATCTGATGCGCGAGCTTTCTCATTTGGATGCTTCCGCAGAGTTCCGCGTATGGGGCGGCGACCGTATGCAAGCGGCGGGCGGCGATTTGGTCAAACATTATCGCGATTTGGCCTTTATGGGATTTATAGAAGTGGTGATGAATTTGCGCATAATCTTAAAGAATTTATTGCATTGTAAAAATGATATTTTAGACTATAAACCCGATGTTTTGGTATTGATTGATTACCCCGGTTTCAATATGAGAATTGCCGAATTTTCTAAAAAAAATAATATCAAAACCGTATGGTACATCGCGCCCCAAGTTTGGGCGTGGAAGGAAAATAGAGTAAAAAAATTAAAAAGGGACGTAGATGAAATGCTGTGCATCTTGCCCTTTGAAAAAGCGTTTTTTGCCAAGCACAGAATGGAGGTGAAATTTGTGGGACACCCGCTTTTAGATGCTATTGCCAAGCGAAAAGAATTTGATAAAAAAGAACGCATAAAGGAATTGGGTCTGGATGAAGAAAAACCCGTGATTTCACTACTGCCCGGCAGCCGAAAACAGGAGATAAAAACGATGCTTCCCATAATGAAAAAAGCGGCAGAGAATTATTCGGATTACCAAATTGCCGTGGCAGGCGCGCCCTCTCAAGATGAAAATTTTTACAGAGAAATTATAGATTTTAAAAAGGTAGGATTTATTGAAAATCGCACTTATGATTTATTGGAAATATCTGATGCTGCGATGGTTACATCGGGAACGGCTACTTTGGAAACCGCGCTTTTTGACGTTCCGCAAGTGGTTTGCTACAAAGGGAATTGGCTGAGCTATTCCATCGCCAAGCGACTGGTAAAAGTGGATTTTATCGCCTTGGTAAATTTGATTATGGGAAAAGAGATCGTAACCGAATTGATTCAAAATAAACTGAATCCAAAGAATTTAAAAAAAGAGTTGGAAATGTGCTTAATCCAGTCCAAAAAATTTAAAAAGAATTACGCTTTATTAAAAAAAATATTGGGTGGAGAAGGAGCATCTAAAAAAGCGGCGTACCACATTCATAAAATAATTGAAAATTGAGAGAACTGATTTTCATATTATTCAGTTTTATATCATTCCAAAGTATCGCGTTGGATTTAAAAATCCGTTTGTTTTCCACCCAAAATTTAACCTCGGCTATTGTCAATCCCGATACGGGATCGTATTATTTATTGGCATTAAATTCAGATTTACAAAAAATCGATACCATTTTAGATATTTTTCCAGAAGAGGAAAACCGTGAAATTTCATTCATACGATATGGCAAAAATGTTTTAGTAAAAAAGGGCGATAAAAGCTTAGGAAATTTTGAAGCAGTATTGGTAAAAAGCAAACATTCCCGCAAGGAATTCCGCATCGAAGCGGGTGGCAAGAGTCGCGTGTACCACGGTGATTTGCAGTTGCGCATTTTTGAAAGTTTTCTGCAAATCGTGAACAACGTGAATTTGGAAAACTATGTGGCCGGCGTGGTGGAAAGCGAGGGTGGCCACTTGGATAGCCCCGAATTTTTCAAGGCACAGGCCGTTTTGGCGCGCACCTTTGCATTGAAAAATATTGAAAAACACGCCCGCGATGGTTACAATTTAAAAGACGATGTCACCTCCCAAGTTTACTTTTCGCGCGCCCGCTCCAAATATCGCCAATCCATACTGGACGCGGTTTCTCAAACCGAAGACACCGTGATTGTCCTCGCCGACTGTCGCCCCATTTTAGGCGTTTTTCACGCCAACAGTGGCGGCTGCCTTGTCAATTCCGAAGATGCTTGGAGCAAGCCTATTTCCTACCTCCGCACCAAACCCGACCCTTACAGCGTGGGCCAGCGCAGTTATGAATGGGAACGCAAAATCGGCAAGGATGAATTTTATGGCTATGTTGCTCATTCTTTGGGAGTTAGGAATGACATTCAATTGCGAAAAGCCGTTTTGAATTACAATCCCGAACCGCGCCGAGGCTATTTTGAATACCAAGGAAAACGCCTAAAACTAACTTCCTTCCGGCGGCAATTCAATCTGCGCTCCACCTACTTTCAAGTAACGGATGGCGGCGGTAACTACTTGATTTTGAAAGGAAGAGGTTACGGTCACGGTGTCGGGCTTTCTCAAGATGGCGCCATCGAAATGGCGCGCCGCGGCTTTTCCTACCGCGAAATTTTACTCTTTTATTTTGAAGGAGTGGAATTGGAAAACTTAAATCGACTCAACCTTGAAAGCTGAGAAACGATTACGAAACCAATCCAAAAATTAACCGAGCCATCTTCCACACGCACGGCAAACCTTGATGCCATAGGCATCACATATTTGTAGAGATCATCCCACCCCTAAATTTGACCCCATCGGGGTCAAACCTCAAGAAGATTCGACCTCTGTGAGGTTGAGTTTGATGTCTTTTTCGGTTGCAATTAATATTTGAATCTGCCTTCCGCAGGCGGGTTCTGGGATAAAGGCATTGGTTTCCTCAATCTAAATTATGGATTCGGGTTACCTTTTCATTTTTCGTTCATCAAGTGAAGGTTTCACCTTCACTTGTACCTCGAATGATTTGGCAGCGCTATCCACTTTTTCGGGCTTTTTTAGCTTATGTAGCGGGTATTTTAATAGCCAATTCTACCCAAATTTCTTGGTGGATTTGGTTGCTTCTTTTGGTGATTTTTTCTGTTGCCGCATTAATCACCGCTTTTCATAAAAAAATATTCTTCACTTATGAGAACCGAAAATGGTTCGGGATGGCGTTGCCTCTTTTGTTTCTTTCCTTAGGGGGTTTTTCTCTACAGATTTATTTCAAAGATCATTTAGAAAATCGCCTCAAAGTTTTAGACAATCAAAAGTCTTTTTTGCTCATCACTATTTTGGACGATCCGGCCGAGAAAGAACGGTCTTATGGTTCAAAGGTGCGCATCGAAAAAGCTATCAAAAAAGGGGAGAAATTCACGCCGCATTTTACGGTGATGCTGTATCTGCAAAAGTCAAAATCCGCCGCACAACTTCGTTACGGTGATCAAATTTTAGTATGCGGCACTTTGCAATTGGTCAAGCCGCCCGCTAATCCCTATCAATTTGATTATCAGCGCTATTTAAAATTGAAATCCATTTATCATCAAGCCTACGCCGATAGTGCTTCGTGGGAAAAAGTAGCGGAAAACCAAGGTAATTTCTTCTTGGCGGGAGCGAAACAATTTCGGAGGAATGCTCTAAAAGTTGTCAATGCTTGGGATATGCCGGAAGATGAAAAATCGGTGTCCAAAGCCTTGCTGCTCGGTTATCGAAATGATATCCAAGATGAGCTTTTGGAAGCCTACCAATCGGCGGGCGCGGTACACGTTTTAGCGGTCAGCGGCCTTCACGTCGGCATTATTTATATCATTCTCTTGCGCATATTATCCTTTTTAAAACATCACAAAAATGGCCTGAAAATTCGTGCTTTTATGCTACTCGCTGTGCTATGGTTTTTTGCGATGGTTACAGGTCTTTCTTCGTCCGTGGTTCGTGCCGTTACGATGTTCAGTTTTGTGGCGCTGGGTACTGGTTTTAATCGCAAAACTTCCGTTTATAATACCATCCTCGCTTCCGCTTTTCTTTTGATGTTTTTTCGTCCCACCTATCTTTTTGATGTTGGTTTTCAACTCAGTTATTTCGCCGTTTTCGCCATAGTTTGGTTGCAACCAAAACTCGCAGGGTTTTGGAAACCAAAGACTTGGGTGGTAAAACAGTTTTGGGATATTACCACCGTTTCCATCGCCGCCCAGATTGGGACTTTCCCTTTGGCACTTTTTTATTTCCACCAATTTCCCAGTCTTTTTTTGGTGTCCAACTGGGCGGTCATTCCTTTGATCACTATTTTGATGTACCTCGGTTTGCTGACCCTGATTGTTAGTTGGGCGGCAGGAGTTTCATCGTTTATTTCCGAATTTTTAGTAACGTTTTATTCCACATTTTTATCATTGATGAATTATGCGGTAAATTGGGTGAATTCCCAAGCTGAATTTCTCATCGGCGGCATTCACATTTCTGTTTTGGAAATGATATTGCTTTACGTTTTCGTTTTAGCCATTGGCACTTGGCTCACCTTGGGAAAATATTGGAGGTTGGCGTTGGCTACCTCCGCTATTACGATTCTCTTGCTAAGTCAATTCGTTGAGAAACAAGGTTTTGAAAAAAATGGTGAGCTTGTGGTGTATTCCATAAATAAACAAAGTGCGCTTGGTTTTTATCACCAAAATATTGCTGTTTTTATCGCCGATTCTTCTTTATTCAACGATAGAAAAACCTTTGGTTTTAACATCCAAAATCATTGGTGGGCGCAGGATGCAGAAAATATCAAAAAGATGGATTTTAATGCGAATTATTGCAATGATTTTTTCAGCAAAAAATCGAACCTTCTGCAATGTTTTGATACCATTATTTATTTCTATAAAAATGATGAAATTCTGCCCGAGGCCGATATTTGGATGGTGCAAGAAAAACGGTATCCGCCTAAAGGAAAGTTAAATACAATTCCCGCTCAAATTATTCTATCTGGAAACGTTCCTTTTTGGCAACGAAAAGAATGGCGAGAATGGGCGGAAACGGAAAATATTCCCATTTGGGATGTTTTGGAAATGGGTGCTTACCGCTTGAAAATCAAGGCTTAAAGATTAGCCTCCGCCCGTTCCTTGGCTTTCTCCCTTTTCCAATCACTCCATTTTTGACCCATAATTTTATTCAGTCCTTTATCTACCACAAAATGGGTCGCGAGATTTTTCGCCGCGCCAAGTTTCTGATTAATAGTGCTATACGAGCGCAACGCCAAACTGTAACCGCCATCCAAATAATCAATATGATGCCAATAACGGGTGGGGATGAAGAGCGTTTCGCCGTGATTCAAAACGGTTTGATACCCTTGGGCTTTGGCAAAAGCTGGGTAGCGTTCCAAATTAGGGTCGTTCACATCCATCTGACTTTTAACGGTATAGGGCTCGTGGTAGAGATATTTGCTTTCGCTGGGAGGGAAAAGATAGACCCGTTTCCGCGTTTGGAATTGCGTCAAAAAAACGTGGCTGCAGTCAATGTCGTAATGCAAATTGACCGAGCTGCCCTCGCCGCCAAAAAACATAAAATAATACTTTTTATTCCAGCCGTCCATAATGTTGGGCATCGAAAAATCCTTGGCCAATTCCGGTGCGTGCTGAAAAATATTATAAAGAAACATCCGCAGTTCCGTCGGTCCGTTTTCAATCAAGGTGAGATACTCGCCAAACTTCATTTTCCGCTTCGGCGTCATATAATATTTGCCCGCCTCGTGAAAATCATTGCCGTACAACGGCACTTCCAAATGACCGTAATTCTCTCTGAACCAGTCGAATGTCCACTTTTTTGTGGCCGGCCAATCTTTCACCAAATCGGTAAAAACGACCGGTTTCAAGGGCTGGAGAAATTCAGTTCTAAACTCTTCGCGAGTTAGTCCTGTACGGCGGGGAATTTGGGTAAAATTCATAAGGGGCAAAGGTACGGCGCGGCTAAAAACCTAAGAATTTTCATACGATTTTCTTATCGCCAATCCGATGGCTTTGGCCAAAAGTGGCGGCACGGCATTCCCAATCTGAACGAGTTGCTTATTTTTTGGCCCCTCAAAAATGAAGTCGTCGGGAAAACTTTGCAGCCGCGCCATTTCGCGGGCAGTAATCACTCGCGGCCGGCGGGGGTGTACATTCACCCCGCCGTGATTTTCTTTTATGGTGCAAGACGGTTCATTCCAAGGACATTTTTTCCAAGCATCTGAATAATTTTCATATAAATTTCCACCTTCTGGAATTTTAGCCAATTTTTCAATAATATCGGGTCGATGTTTGGTGCGGAAATGATTGAAGTTTTTATCATCCTCTAAGTCCATCAAATCTTCAATGGCGCTTTTGGTAGATAAATATTCATCAGAAGTTAAAATGGGCTGCGGATGAAAGTTTGTTTTTTTTATACGGTTTCCAATAAAAATAATACGCTCTCTTTTTTGAGGAACTTTATAATCGGCAGCATTCAAAATCGCGACATCTACTTTGTATCCAATATTTTCTAAATCTCTTATAATTTTTTCTTCCACTTTTCCCTTCAACATCGAACGCAAACCTTTGACATTTTCCATCACCACAAAATCGGGCTGCAATTCTTCTGTAATTTCCAACATTTCCAAATACAAAGAATTGCGAGGGTCAGTTACCACGCGGTTTCCCGCGAGGCTGAAACCCTGACAAGGAAAACCGCCGGCCAAAACATTTAAAGCTTTTCCGTTCAGTTTCTCACGAACAGTTTTATAAAATTTTTCTTTGATTTCTAATTTAGAAATATCACCTTCTATAAAAGAATGTGAAAAATTGCGACGATACGTTTGCCCTGCTTCTTTGAACCAATCCATTCCGCAAATCATCTCAATTCCTGCCCATTCAAAACCTTTGGAAATACCACCCGCACCAGCAAAGAGGTCGGCGGCTGTTAAGTTGCTTTTTGATGGATTCTTACGAGAATCTTCAACCGCAACCCAATTGGGAGTTTTGCGGAATTTTAAAGATTTTTTTTCAACATTTTTCGAGATGAAAACTTCATTTCCAAATAAATCTTTACCGACTGTTTTTTGCGGAAAATTCAAGAAATCATATTGAACATTATTCAGGCTTTTTTCATCAATTTGAATGATGCCACTTTTTTTTTCAGCCGAGAGTCGTCCTTCGGCAATGAGTCTTTCCACTCTCTTTTTAGAAATATTTAAATGCTTGCTAACTTCTTGAATTCGCATTGTCCCTCAATTTTATAAGGCGACAAGTTGAAGATAAATTTGGAATTCCCCAAACTGATATTCGGTTGGTTTTCCTAAAGTTTTGCACTTTTCGGTCAACTCGTTCAAAATCCCTTGGGGTTCTTTAAGCCAGCGTTCTTGATTCTCCACCAACACATAAAATCGATTCAACCCCCAGCCATTCAGGGATTTTTGTGCCTGCTTTCTAAGCCGTTGCGGGTCAGCTCCTTCGAATAATTCAACCGCCAGTTTCTTTGGATTTTTGTTCGCGGAATTTTTATCCCATCCTCTGAAATAATTGGTGTTTTTCAAATCGTAGGGGATTCCTTTGAAAACAAAATCGGCGATGGACTTAGCGCGTAGGGGAGGGATGGTATCTTCAAATTGGGCGATGATAGTCGATTCGCATAAATCGTGCGCGGCAACCATAAAGTATTCGTGTTTCATCACATCGCTGCCAATTTGAATCAACTGTTCCAAATCGCTTTTATCGTTTATGAAATTCCTTACTTTATCTTGAAAAGAAAGATGCAACCGAGAGGGGGCGGCATTATGCCATGAATGACCCGTCAGTTTTTCAGATTGTAAATTTCTCAAATGGAACGCTATGTTTTCCGAATTCCACTTGTGCCGCAGAAAGTTTCTAACAGAATCTATGCGAAAATCTAAAGGGGCTTTGTCATCATAAAAATTAGCCAATTTTTCATAGCTAAAACTTGCCGAAAATTTCAAATTATTAATTTCAAAAAATTCGCGGACAACATCTTTGCTCATCATATGCCGAATGCAAAACTTGGCTAAGTCTTTCATCGGCTGGTTTGGTTTGATATTAAATCAGAAAGGTCGGCTTTGTAAAATCGAACCAGTTTGAGTGCCAGCAAGAAACTCAATCTCAAATCGCCATTTTCTAATTTGGAAAGCTGACTTTGCGAAACAATGCCACTTTTCTCGACTTGCATCTGCGTAAGACCAGCAGCCTCTCGAAGCGCAATCAGGCGTTTGCGAAGTTCCAGTTCTTCTTTAGATTCCTGCCGTTTCATAAGGCAAGATTAAACAGAAAGCCCTGCTATTCCATATTGGAATAACCCCCTCACTCAAACTTCTCCATTTGTGTCAAAAAACGGTTCATTTTCCCTTTTGTCCCGATGGTGTAAGTAAATACCGGTTTTCCTTTCACGTCATTCCGGCGGTCTTTCAAATCCATTTCCTTGATTACCGTCATCACCGCTTCGTCGTTGGAATACATGCTCATAATGTTCCGCTTGTATTCGATGTAATAAAAAGTGCTGCGGTCGGGCTCTAAATAAATGTACAATTCATCGCCGCGCCGCTTGCGCTGAAGTTCAAAATAGCCACCCAACATTTTGTTTACCAAATACTTATCCGCTCCGCCCAAACCGATTTTGCCGTCCGATAGAAAAGAAATGGATTCGGGCGACCACTGCAAGACCAAATCCGAAAACAGCAAGGTATGTTGGAGTTCATCGGGCAGTTCATCGGGCGCGCCGTAGTCTTCAATGTCTTGGTTGAATTCCTTGCGGTCTTTTTCTTTAAGTTCTTCGTTCACAGCCGTTTTGAAGGCTGGGCGGCTAAAATCCGTCCCTTCCAAAAGCGTCTCTTTATTGATGCGGTTCGCCATCAATTCCGCGATTTTATCATTGAAAGGAAAATCCAACCCGAGCACCAAATCCATCAAAAGATCATCGGTATTAAGGTCGTAATCAATGGCACCCCAAGTGTTTACCTCCAATTGACTCTGCCCATCGCCGATGCTCATTTCACCCTCGCCGTACAACGTGCATTCTATAGTGTTGAGCGTCAAATAATTGCCGCGCGCATTTTCGTTCTTCATCCGCTCTGCCGTGGTGATGACGTAACCGCCGATTTCCTCGTCAAAAAATAACTTCCCGTTGGCAAAAAACATCTGTTTGTCAGCGGGGCTCACGTTCTTAGAAAGAAAAGCCGCGTAACTCGCGATGGAATCCGAGGCCAAATACACGCCGTTCGCCAAAGTTTTGGTCTTGTCATCGGGATCCACCTCGGGCAAATTAATCACGATATTATCCGGATCGAGGATACTTTCAAACGCAAACCAATCCGTGGAAATGGACGGGCAATTCGCGTCAATATGCGTTTCGCCCCTAAAAGCCAGCGCTTTGCGGTCGGCTTCCAAACCTACGTTTCCGAAATAAGCAAAGTACGGACTCATATAAAAATCCTCGGACTTTTCCACCCGCGCCTTGCCCAAGGTGGTCAGCGTTTTGGGGTCTACTTTTATCTCGTGAAAACGTACCGGCCACGGTGTGCCGTCCTTGTCCAAATATTCGTAATCGCCTAAGGCCGTGTAACTTTTGCGCCCTTGGATGTCCACTACCGAGCCGTAAAACTCGTGGAATTTGGTCGTTCGGTTGGCGGTTATCGCGGCATTGTTCAAGGTGCGCATTTTGGCGTTTTTTTCAATCGCCACATAGCCCGTGTCGGGAAAAATACTGGCATCAGCCACGTCGATATTCGGAACGTCAAAAGATTCCAACAGCGAACTTTCCAAGAAAAATTTCGTCCGGTCGGCCACAAATTGCAGGGAATCTTGCTCGGCCAGCGTGCTCACCATTTTGCTGGAAGATTGGCTGCCGGTCTTTTCCACGCTCACCGCTTTTTGCGGAATCTGCCATAAAGCATAATCCATATAGCAGATGTACTTATTGGCGGGAAAGCTGAAATAATCGGCGGGATCATTCAAATAAAAATCACCTTTTTGTTTGTCAAAATCCACTTTTCCGTTGGCATTTTTCATCGAAAAACCCCAATCTGAATCTACATTGGCACGCACTTGAAACGCCAATTCATCCGATGAAAATTTTCGCTTTTCAAAAAGGTAATCTTTGCTCCGCGTTTCGGCATTTAGAAATTCCAGTAATCCCTTTCCGCGCAAGTCGCTGGGGCTGTGTGCCAGCGTTCCCGTAGCGCGCATCCCCACGTTGTCATACATAGCAAAGGGCGATTCCTTTTTGGAAGTAGTATATAATACGTCGTTTTTTGGTTCCCAATGTAAATTCACGTTGGTCCCTAAAACGTGTGGCGTCAGTCCCGATTCCGTGATTTCGTAATCCTTTGCCAGACCATTGGTAGAATCAGGAAAAAACAAAAACTCGTCGGAATTGGCGACAGAATTCAGATAATCAATCCGTCCCTTGCCGCGCAAACCCTTGTTGCTCAGCGAGATTTGATTGGTAAAAGTGCCTTT
This sequence comes from Owenweeksia sp., assembly GCA_965214115.1. GTDB lineage: Bacteria > Bacteroidota > Bacteroidia > Flavobacteriales > Schleiferiaceae > Owenweeksia. The sequence continues at coordinate 92,754 of CBDCAU010000010.1, read as the reverse complement.
TCCGCCGTAGGCCGCCAGCCCGTTTTCAGGTGTTAAGGTGGTGAACCCCAGCGAATAATCTTCCTGAACGGTAAGCGTTTGTTGTAAATCTGGAAAAATGCCCGCGCTGGTAAATCGGCCGGCAAACTTGATCCCTTGGGTCGAAGATTTGTCCAAACTGTCAATCTCGAACGGCTCCAATTCCACATAAAATTCTTCGCGATTGTAGGCGCCGCCGTGGATGCTTTTCTTATCGTAATACACGTAGGAATTTTTGGCCGATTTAAAAATGGGATACTGCGGCAAGTCTTGCGCCCCCGATTTGTTGCGCGGGTCGTCAATCAGAAGTTCGCCCGTAAGTCCTTGAAGCACAGTCTTTACGTTCACCAATTCCCGCCGCCCCAAATTGTTTTCTTTAAAACTTTCCACCTTGAAACGCATCGAGTCGATCTCGTCCATATTAATACGGAACTGGTCGTAATTGAACTTGAAAAGCTCGCCCCAATAACTGAACCGACCCGCCGAAATCCGCCCGTCGAAGTCGAAGTTCAAATCTTTGTGTACCGTGATTTTTCCGCCGGTCGGGAAGAGGCCCACTTGCTGGGAATCACTGAGCGCGATGGCGCGGATTCCCGTGATTTCCATATCGTAATTCAATAAGCTCAGGCGCGCATTGCTGCCCTGTGAAAGGTTTGATACAAAGCGGATTACGTCATAGTCGCGCTCCTTTTTATTGTTTAAAACGTACTCAAAAGTCTTGTCCGATACTTGCGCTTGGCGCGAATTCACGTCGTAATCCACAAAACCCATCACGTACATATTCAACATAAAAATATGGGCGTTTTGCACGTCCATCCGCATAAAGCGGGCAACGTCCTCGATGGCGATAAATCTGTCGCCATAGGCATCGCCCATCCGCTTTAGCCGTACTAATGGATTTTCCAGATCCAAGCCACCGATGGCCGCGTAGCGCTCGCCTCTAAAGTAATTTTTGGATTCAAAAAATACGGGGGATTCCGCGCCCAAATTGATGTTGCCGATGTACATCTGCGGCTCGTCGATTTTCCAGGTCAGCCGCTCAAACATCATATCCAAATCGTGGTAAGTGTTTGAAAATGAACTTTGTCCAAGCCCTTCGTTAAAGCGGATGATGTTCACTTGGCGGATTTCAGGCAGGAAGCGCATCGTGACTTTTGGGTGATAAACACTATCCTCCTCCAGTCGCAAAGTCACCTCGGCCTCCTCGGATTCCACCTTGTCTTCCCGCAGCAAAAATCGCTCGGCCTGCACTTTCATCACTTCTTTTCCTTCATAAGTAAATTGAATATTTGCCTTTTTTTCAGGGGTGCCGCTGCCGTAAAATCGCGAGCCGAGCATCGAAAACCCACCGGAATAATTCGCGCCTTTCACGATGTTTTTCACCACCAAATCTTTGCGATAAGAGGCGAACCTCGGGAACGTTCCCTTGCGGCCGCCTTGACTGGTCAGTTTTTCTTGAAAACTGCCGAGCACGGGTTCTTTGAAGAAAAGTTCAGTAGTTAGAATAACGCTATCAGCCTCAAAGTCAGACTTATCCGTTTGAATATAATAGTTGGAAAGCTCCACGTTGGCCGAATCTTCGCTCAACCCAGCGCGGGTAAAATAGACGAAGCCGCCGTCGCCTTTGAACAGGTTTTGGCGCGGATAAAACGTGCCGGCCGTCGCTTCGATTAAAGTGCTGTCATCCTTGAAATAGCCCCAAACATCGAGCATTTCAAAAGTGAAAATCGGTTCGCCATCAAAGTCAAATTCGTAGTCGCCGTTTTCCGCTTTCCACCGAATCCGGCCATCGTCATAGAAAATATTTTCATAAAAAAGCAAGCGCGAAACCTGTAAATAATCCGAGCTGAAACGACCCGGTTTTTCATCGCTCAGCTTGCGCAAATCTTCCAGCCACGGCAGCGTAAGTTTCTCATCTTCATTGTTTTCCAAATGGATGATAACTTTCAAAAAATCGCGCCAAGCCACAAATTGGGTCACTCTTTTCCGTAAGAGGTTATTTGAAATCTGCACGATTTCCTTGACTTCGGCGGGTGCCACGGCCTCGGTTTGCCACACCGCCGCAAAGTCGAAAAGCAGGGGTTCGATAACGTCTTTTTTGTCGGCATCGGTTTCTTTGGTCAAAAATTCGCGCATATCGGCCAAGTAGCCCTCTTTCTCAGAAGAGAATTGCTTCAACCGCTGCGCCAAGATCGAAGTGGAAAAAACCAACGTAAAAAAGAGTAGAGTGAATTTTTTCATCAATGTTATTTCAAGATGTAAAGGGCGGAGTTCCAGTCGTTTTCCTCGGTTTTTTTAACCAGCGAAAAACCTAAATCGGTGGCTGCTTTTTGAATCTTTTCAAAGTCAATTTGCAAAAAACCGCTCAGCAACATTTCGCCTCCCGTGGGTAACGTTTCGGCGTAGGTTTTCATATCTTCTAAAAGAACGTTTCGGTTGATGTTTGCCAAAACGATATCGAATTTTTTGTTTTCCAAAATTTCCGCATCTCCTAGATATTCAGACACTTTCGCACAATGATTGGCTTCGGCATTTTCACGGGTATTTTCCACGGCCCATTCAAAATTGTCGATGGCAGCTATTTTTTTGGCGCCGAGCTTTTCGGCCAAAATTGCCAATACCCCCGTTCCCGTGCCCATATCCAAAACGGTTTTTCCGGTAAAATCCATTTGCAACATTTGCTGCGCCATCAGCCGCGTGGTTTGATGGTGGCCCGTACCAAAACTCATCTTGGGAGTTATCAAAACCTCGATGGGAAATTCCTGCTTTTTCGGATGAAAAGGCGCACGAATATGTATTTTTTCATCTATAAAAATAGGGTCATAAAACGTTTCCCATTCTTCATTCCAATTTCGGTTTTCGAGCTTTTCTTTTTGAAAAGAAATCTTGAATTCTTTAGTTTTAAAAAGGGGTAAATTCTTCAATTGATTTTCATCAAAACTTTCTTCTAAAATATAAGCCTTTAAACCCTCTTCCGTTTCTTGAAACGAATCGTAATTTAAACCATCCAAAACGGCCAACAAAATATCGCGCCCCGGTTCGGTCGGCTCGATTTTAAAATCAATTTCCAAGAAGTTCTCCATCACAAAATTTCATCTCCGATTTTTATCAATTCCGTGAATGAATCGTATTGTAAACTGGCGCCGCCAATCAAACCACCGTCCACATCGGGTTGCCCAAAAATATCCTGTGCATTGTCGGGTTTTACTGAACCGCCGTATAAAATCGAGGTCTCTTCCGCCAATTCCGACGAGTAATTTTCATATAGCCAATCTCGTATAAAAGCGTGCATTTCCTGCGCCTGTTCTGGGCTGGCGGTTTCGCCGGCGCCAATGGCCCAAACCGGCTCGTAGGCAATAATCAAATTTTTCAAATCTTTTTCTGAAAATCCCGCCAAGCCATTTCGCAATTGCTCCGCCACTTTTTGGCGATGGTTTTCGGCTTTGCGCTCTTCCAGTTTTTCGCCCACGCAAAATATGGGCGCTAAGTTTTCGGCCATCGCCATTTTTAGTTTCCCATTGATGAATTCATCGGTATCGTCGTAATATTCGCGCCGCTCCGAGTGGCCAATCAAAGTAAAATCCGCACCGCAAGATTTTATCATTTCCGCGCTGACTTCGCCGGTATAAGCACCTGATTTTTGGTCACTGCAATTTTGAGAAGAAATGTTCAATTTTTTATCCAAACATCTTTCGGCGGCTTCGCTCAAATAAGGCATTGGAGGCGCAATGAGAATTTCAATTTTTTCGGAATCAAATTCTTCACAGAAATTTGATATTTTCTGAATCAATGGTAGGCCTTCTTTTGGAACGTGGTTCATTTTCCAATTTCCAGCTATTATTTTTTTTCGCATTTCCAGTTTTTTAAAATAGTTTTGCCCCACGGATTTCGCTTTTCGACAAACGAAATGGTCTTTTTTGGCGGCGTGCAAAACTCGCTAAAAACGGCAAAGCAGAAAATGTTTTTACAGGATGGGAGGGAAGTGGTCCCTCTTTTTGATATTCCAATAAAATGAGTTTGAAAATAAAACCGTACAAGGTTCTGCAAGCTTTAAAAAAATCGCCCTTCCAAAATCGAACTATTCGTCAATTCCTTTGTGAATAACTCCCTCACCGCCAATCTGCGCATTGGAATAAATGTGTAATTTAGCGCGTTTACAGCAACAAACGTATTTTTTGCCCTTATGAAAAGAATCTCGCTCTTTGCTATTGTATTGATAATGAATGGATTGTCGTTTTCAATACTGGCACAGCCCAGTGGCGATGCCGAAACAGAACCCAAAGAAAAACTGGACAAGGACGTAAAAGAAGCCTATGAAGCCTACGAGGCGCAGGATTATTCGCTGGCCATCGAATTGTTGAAAAAAGCGTTTTCGGAAGTGCGTGGCCGCGATGAAAAAACCGAAGTCCTCTTCAAAATCGCGGAAAGCTACCGCAAAACCAACGATTATAAATACGCCGAAAATTATTACGAAAAGGCGCAGAAACTGGGCTACAAAGATCCCGTGGCGCTATTATATAAGGCGGATATGCTGAAATCGCAAGGCGAATACGAAGATGCGATTTCCGCTTACGAGGAATTCAAAAAGGCCAGCCCCAATGACAAGCGCGCCGATCAAGCCATTGCCGCTACCAAAAAAGCGCAGGAATGGATGGATCAGCCCAGCCGCTATCAGGTAGATAATATGCGCGACCTGAACAGCCGCGAAATGGACTTTGCCCCCAACTACGCCGGAAAGCGCGGCGACCCCAGCGAGATTTATTTTGTGAGCAGCCGCGACGAATCCACGGGCAATAAAGAGGACGGCTGGACGGGGCAGGAGTTTATGGATTTATATATGAGCAACGCCGAGCGGAAGGGGCGCGGCCGACGCGGGCGGGGCAACGATGATGATGAAAATCTGAGCCCAGCCGACAAAAAATGGAGCACCCCCGTTTTGGTGGACGAAGAAATCTTGAACACCCCCAACCACGAGGGGCCCGGGGTTTTCGACTCGCGGACTAAGGATTTTTATTTTACAAGGTGCATCAAAGAAAAGCGGCTGAAACTGGGCTGCGGCATTTACGTGACCGAAAAGCAGGGCCAAGGATGGCGGGATGCCGAACAGGTAATCGTTGCCAACGATACGGCGGCCAACATTGGCCACCCGGCGCTATCGCCCGACGACAAAATTCTGTATTTCGTTTCGGATGATTTCAATACGCGCGGCGAGCACGACATTTTTATGACCACTTATGACCGCCGCGCCAAAACTTGGGACACCCCCAAAAACTTGGGCCCCAAAGTGAACACCGAGCGCAGCGAATATTATCCTTTTATCACCGATGACGGCTATCTGTATTTTGCTTCCAACGGCTGGCCGGGGATGGGCGGGCTGGACAATTTCCGCATCAAACTGGGCGAGGACGGGATGCCCGCTGCCGATGCCGAGGCGGAAAATATGCAGTTCCCCATCAATACGAACTGGGACGATTTTGCGCTGATTTTTGAGCCGGGCGGCGACCAGCGCGGCTTTATGAGCAGCAATCGCAAGGGTGGCCGCGGCTCCGATGACATTTATGCGGTGATGAAAGTGCCGTTGGAATTCACCTTGGAGGGCGTTTTGACCAGCAGCAAAACTGGGCAAACCATCCCACAAGTGACCGTGAAACTGGAAGGCTCGGACGGCAGCAGCCAAGTGGTGAACAGCGATGGCGACGGGTATTATATTTTTGAAGATGGCGCGATCCAGCCCGACGTTACCTATAATCTCAATTTCGAGAAAAAGAAATTTCTCACCAATTCGGCGGACGTTACCACCATTGGCGTACCGCTTACATCGTTTGAATACATCCCATCGGAAAACCGTTTTTTGAACACGCTCAAACTGAACAAAGAACTGGATCCAATTGAAGAGCCGATTGTGCTGCCGAACGTGTTTTTCGATTTGGGCAAATTTGATTTGCGTCCCGAGGCGCGCGCCGCCTTGGATAGCGTGGTGCCCATCTTGGAACGCAACCCCACGCTGGTGGTGGAATTGCGCTCCCACACGGATTACCGTGATTCGGATGCGCGGAACAACCAACTGTCGCAAGACCGGGCGGATACTTCCGTGAAATATTTGGTATCGAAGGGCATCGACCCGCGCCGCTTGGTGCCGCGCGGAATGGGGGAGACGGAGCCTTTCAAGGTGACCGAAAATTACAATGGCTATGGCGCCGATCAATTTGAAGCGGGCCAGCAGCTTACGGAAGGTTTCATCAAATCCTTGCCGCCGGAAAAGGCGGAAGTGGCCAACCAGATCAACCGCCGCACGGACTTGAAAGTGCTGAACGACAACTTTGTGCCCTCGGCGGAGAACCGCTTGGACAAAGACAAAGTGGACCCGCGCGACGTGATTGCCGACAAGCGGAAGGAGGCCGATGCGCCCGGCGAAATCTACATTTTGAAAGGCCGCGAAAGCTTGGGCGCGCTGGCTAAACAATTTGATATGAACATCGTGCAACTCAAAAAACTGAACGGCGGGATGCGCGGCGTGCGCACCTTTGAGGGGCTGCAACTGAAAGTGGAACTGGACGGCAACTACGAGGAATGGGATGCCAACCACTATCAAGTGGTGCGCCGCGGCGAGAGCCTGAAAGACGTGGCCAAAAAGGTAAACGTGGACAACAAGGTGCTGGAAGAATTAAATCCCGAAATCGAGAAAAACGATGCTATCGATGAGAAGGATTTGCCGCCCGGTTACTATGTAAGAATCAAGAAAAAGTAGTCGATTGAAAATAATGAGACGCTCCGCCGGAAATTTTTTGGCGGGGCGTTTTTTGTTTTGGCCGTTGGTGCGCGTCCCTATAACTGTCGAGAGTATCGTGTTTCTATGCCGCTGGTGCGCGTTCCGATAACTATCGCGTTCCTTTTTTATACAATCGCGCACCAACAAATCAAACCTTTTTGCCTTAGCGTCTTTGTGGCAAAAAAGGCAACACAAATTATATATGAAATGAGCAAAGAAAGATACGCCCAGCGCGGCGTTTCCGCCCAAAAGGAAGACGTGCACCGCGCCATAAAAAATTTGCACAAGGGACTTTTCCCCAAAGCCTTTTGCAAAATCATCCCCGATTATCTGACGGGCAGCGACGAACATTGCGTGGTGATGCACGCCGATGGGGCCGGCACCAAATCTTCGTTGGCGTATTTATATTGGAAAGAAACCGGCGACTTGTCCGTATGGAAAGGCATCGCGCAGGACGCGCTGGTGATGAACTTGGACGACTTGCTGTGCGTAGGCGCGACGGAAAGCCCCATTCTTTTGTCCTCCACCATTGGCCGGAACAAGAATTTGATTCCCGGCGAGGTGATTTCGGAAATCATCAACGGGACGCAGCAACTGGCGGACGAGCTTTCCAAATTCGGCATCGAAATCATTTTGACGGGCGGCGAGACGGCCGACGTTGGCGACTTGGTTCGCACCATTATCGTGGACAGCACCGTGACCGCGCGGATGCGCCGCGACGAAGTGATTGACAATTCCAACATCAAGGCGGGCGACGTAATCGTGGGATTGGCTTCGTTCGGGCAATCTTCTTATGAAAATCAGTACAACGGCGGGATGGGCAGCAACGGCCTCACCAGCGCGCGCCACGACGTTTTTGCAAACTATTTGGCGGAAAAGTATCCCGAAAGTTTTGATCCGAGCGTGCCCAAAGATTTGATTTACAGCGGCAAAAGCAAGCTCACCGATAAGGTGGAAAACACGCCACTGGACGCGGGGAAACTCGTGCTTTCGCCCACGCGCACCTACGCGCCCATTATCAAAGAAATCTTAAAATCCCACCGGAAAAATATTAGCGGGCTGGTGCATTGCAGCGGCGGCGCACAAACCAAAGTGCTGCACTTCGTGGAAGATTTGCACATTATAAAAGACGACCTTTTTGAAATCCCACCGCTGTTTGATTTGATTCAAAAATCCAGCGGCACCGACTGGCGCGAGATGTACCAAGTTTTTAATATGGGCCACCGGATGGAGCTGTATTGTGATGAAAGCACGGCGAAGGAGGTGATCGCCATTTCGGAGAGTTTTAAGGTGGAAGGGAAAATCGTGGGTCGAGTGGAAAAATCGGCGGGAAAGAAGAAATTGACGATTGAATCCGAAAAGGGGAATTTTGTTTATTAAATTAAAATCGTAAGAAAAGAAGCCGACCACAAACTAAAAATCCCGCTCTCGAATGGTACTTCGGAGCGGGATTTCGTTCAACTTTAATCCTAAATCTAACCTAAATTCTTACGCGATGTCAATCATCCGCGCGGGTTTCGGCTTGGCTTCCTCCTTTTTGGGAAGGCTTACGTACAGCACGCCATTTTCGTATTTGGCATTGATGTTCTCAGTATCCACGGTGTTTTCCGGCAAGGTAAAACTGCGACGGAAACTGTGGTAGCTAAACTCGCGGCGCGTATAATTGTCAGTTTTTTCTTCTTTCTCGTTTTTCGCTTCGGTAGAGATGGTCAGCGTGTCGTTTTCCACTTCCACTTTAAAATCCTCGCGTTTCATTCCGGGCACGGCCAGTTCCACGGTGTGCTGGTCATCGTTTTCGGAAATGTTTACCGCTGGCATATTCGCAAAGCGGCTCTCCAAGCGGCTCGTGGGAAAGTTGAAGAAATCTTCATCGTTGAAAAAATTGCCCAAAATGCCTCGGGCGGGGGCGTTGTTTGTTTTCTTTACAAGTGTCATTTTTTTGTTCTTTTTGATTACAGAATGACCATTGGCAAGCGGAATGCCATCCTGAAAATTCTTCAAAAAAGCCGCTTAGTTCAAGACAATGTGTCGTAAATCTAAAAACTCTGCTGACACGATGGCCGATTTTAATTAAACTCAAACCCTTTAGTCAGATTACCGTTACCTATCAAATCTAAAAATAATTCCAATGAAAAAGTTCTTCTTCCTTGCCACCGTGGTTTTTATAAGTGGTTGTAGCACAGTGCCTTTAACGGGTCGAAAGCAGTTGAAACTCGTGCCCAGCTCGCAAGTGCAGTCGCTGAGCTACGACCAATACGGCCAAGTGCTCAACCAAGAAAAGGTGATTACCGGCACTCCAGAGGCGCAATGGGTGAAAACCACTGGCAACAATGTAAAAACCGCGGTGGAAAAATACCTGCGCGACAACGACTATGGTGATTTACTGGAGGGCTATTCGTGGGAATTCAACCTTTTGCAGGGGGAGCAAGTGAACGCTTGGTGTATGCCCGGCGGCAAGGTGGCTTTTTATAGTGGAATTATGCCGATTTGCCAAAATGAGGCTGGTACCGCCGTGGTGATGGGTCACGAAGTGGCACACGCCATCGCCCGCCACGGCAACGAGCGGATGAGCCAAGGGCTTCTCCAACAGCTCGGCGGCATCGGGCTGCAGGTGGCGCTCAGTCAAAAACCCGCGCAGACGCAGCAACTTTTTATGACGGCATACGGCCTCGGCTCGCAAGTGGGCGTGCTACTGCCGTTCAGTCGCAAGCACGAGAGCGAGGCCGACGAACTCGGTTTGATTTTTATGGCGATGGCCGGCTACGACCCGCGCGAAGCACCCCAGTTTTGGACGCGGATGTCCGCAAACGCTGGCGGCGGCGCGCCCCCTGAATTTCTCAGCACCCACCCCAGTCACGAAACGCGCATTAAAAATCTGAACAAGTGGATGGACAAAGCGCTGAAATATTATGATGAGGACAAGGGCGCGGCGGATAATTGAACTGTAGTTTCGCACCCCTTATATATAAGGTGTGAAAACCCGCGATTTTTCCAAAATTTTTAGTGCGATTCTGATTTTGCATTTGGTCGTGCTGTTCCGGCCCGGCCCAAATGCTGAGTTATTATTGCTGCTTAGCAAAATCCTGATTTGCTTTTCGTTGCTGGCGTTTTTCGTGCATAAAACCGCCGACATTCATTGGCCGTCCAAGCATTTTATTGCGGCGGCTTTGCTCTTTTCGATGATAGGCGATTTTGTGTTAGAAAAGGAAGGCGAAACTTTCTTTTTGATGGGGATGGGAATTTTCGCCTTGGCGCATCTTTTTTATTCGATTTTTTATATAAAAAATGCGGCTAAGTTCCATTGGATAATCCTGCCGATTCTTTTGATATTTCCAATCGCTGGAATCTTTTTATTGAAAAATCTTATCGAAATTCCAGCCGATTTTCAAACTCTTATTTTTAGCTACTCCGCGTTTCCGGCTCTTCATTTTTTGGTCGGCAGTTTCTTTGTTTTAAATGATAAAAAGGAAAGATGGATTTGCCTGCTGGGAATTATACTTTTTATCGCCACCGATTTTTGGGTAGCGTTCAACAAATTCAACGATTCCAACAAATATTTTGAAATGCTGGAAACGGTGACTTATTCCGGTGGGCAATTTTTGGTGGTGATAGGAATTTTGGAGAAGTTTCTTTTGGGAAAAACCTAAAAAACCTCCTTCAACTCAATGTCAAAAATCAAAACCGAGTTGGCGGGAATTTTTCCCCGCGCCTCACTTCCATAGCCTAAATGACTGGGAACCAACAATGTTCCCTCGCCACCTTCGCGGAATTTCGGGATGCCTTCTTGCCAGCCCTCGATGACGGAATGGAGAAAAAACCGCGCGCCATTGCTGGCGGTATTGTCAAAGACGGTGCTGTCCGTTAAATAACCCGTGTAGGCCACGCGCACCTCCGTGTTCAGGTTTTTCGGACGCTCGCCATTCCCTTCGTTTTCAATCACATAATACAATCCCGATTCGGTGGATTTTGCATTTAGATTATTTTCAGAAATAAAGTTTTGGATAATTTCTTCATCAATTTGTTGTTGGTTTTGCTCATCTTTTTTACAAGAGAAAATGAGACTTGAGAGCAGATATATGCAAATGAGATTTTTCATTTTTATTCAAAAATTTTTAAAGCGGATCAACATCATAAATCACTCTCACTTTCAGTTTATCATTTTTTTGAAAGAATTTTTCTACCGTTTCCCACAAAAGTTTCTTTGACTTTTTTAATGAAATTCCTTCTTCCAATTTTAATAAAATTTCCATCAGATATTGATTGCGCAAGCGTGCGACCAGCGGCGGTTCCGGCCCTAAAATCCGTGCGCCGAAAATGTTTTTCAACTCTTTCCCCAGTTCGTTGGCTGCCGTGGAAACGTGCGCGCGGTCTTTGTGTTTCAAAGTGAGCCGCACCAATTTGTAAAACGGTGGATAGTGGAAAATTTGCCGCTCGGAAATTTGGTGGCGGTACATTCCTTCATAATCGTTTTCGATTACTTTTTGAATGATGAAATGTTCCGGTTCACCGCTCTGTATCAACACTTTACCGCGTTTTCCTTTTCGTCCGGCGCGGCCGGCTACTTGCGCCATCAGTTGGTAGGCGCGCTCGTGGCTGCGAAAGTCGGGGAAATTTAAAAGCGTGTCCGCGTTCATAATTCCCACTAACGCAACATTCTCAAAATCAAGTCCTTTCGTCACCATTTGCGTCCCGACCAAAATATCGGTCTCGCCTTCTTCAAAGTTTTCGATGATTTTTTCGTAAGCGTTTTTCTTGCGGGTGCTGTCCAAATCCATCCGCTGGGTTTCGGCGGCGGGCAGTTGCAGTTTCAGATCGTCCTCCAATTTTTCGGTGCCAAATCCCAAGGATTTCAATTCGTAACTCCCGCAAGCTGGGCATTTTGCGGGAATTTGCCGCGTATAACCACAATAGTGGCAGCGCAGCAAATCGCTGAATTTGTGATACGTCAGCGTGATGTCGCAGTTTTTGCACTGATTGACGTGGCCACAATTTTGGCATTGAATCATCGTAGAAAAACCACGTCGGTTTTGAAACAAAATAACTTGCTTTTTTTGTTTCAAAACATCTTGCATTTCATCTAACAAATCCTGCGAAAAATGGCCGCGCATTTCTTTCTTTTTGCGCGCCCTTTTTAAATCGATGATTTCGATTTCCGGCAAGGGCAAATCGGCGTAGCGTTTATGCAATTTCACCAAACCGAATTTGCCGTTTTCGGCATTGTGGTAGGTTTCCAAAGCGGGCGTGGCTGAACCGAGCAACACTTTGGCATTGAACATTTTAGAAAGCACCATCGCCGCATCACGGGCGTGGTAGCGCGGCGCAGGGTCGTGCTGTTTGAAGCCGGTTTCGTGTTCTTCATCCACGATTACGAAACCCAAATCTTGTACTGGTAAAAAAAGACTACTGCGCGCGCCGATTATTAAAAAAGGTTCGTCAGGATTTTCGACTAATTTTAGCCAAGTTTCCACCCGTTCTCTATCGCTAAATCGTGAATGATAAAAGAGAACTTTTTCGCCAAAAAATTTGCGTAATCGAGTTATCAATTGTGTGGTCAAAGCAATTTCAGGAACGAGATACAAAACTTGCTGACCTTTTTGTAAAATTTCCTGTATAAAACGGATATAAATTTCGGTCTTTCCCGAAGAAGTTACGCCGTGTAAAAGGCAAATATCTTTTTCATCAAAATGATGGCGCAATTCATCCAGCGCTTTTTGCTGCCCATCATTCAATGCATTGATTTTCTGATTTTTGGAAGATTCTTTCTCTAAAATTTCCGTATCATAAAAAATCTCAAAAATTCCTTTTTCTTCCAATCCTTTTAAAGATGAATCGGATGCATTGGAAAGTTTTAAAAGTCGGGTGGCGGAAACGGGTGGGTTTTCATCGTTTTTTTCCCCGTCTTTCATCATTTTGAAATACCCCAGCAAAATTTCTTTCTGCTTGGGCGCATTTTTCAATTCTTCAAAAAGTTCCGAAAGGTTTTGCCCCGTCCATTTTTCGGCCAGTTTCGCCATCCGTTTTTGGCGCGGGCGGTAGCCGCTTTTCAGTTCTTCTTGCAAAAGGATGTAGCGCTTTTCCAACAAACCCTGAATAATTTTCAGCGGGTTTTTCAAATCGGTGGTTTCGCTTATCTCTTTGATGCTCAGCGTGTCCTGTCGTTCCAGCGCTTCCATCACCAAGTATTCGGCATCGTTCAAATCCTCTCCCTTAATAATTTGCAAATGATTTTTCAGGACGATAGTTTCGCTCTCCAGTTTCAGTCCGGCGGGCAGGGCAGCAGTCATCACTTCGCCTTCGGAACACAAATAATATTCGGCCAGCCATTTCCAAAAATGCAGATGTTTTTCGCCCACAATCGGCCGCTCGTCTTCCACCTCCAAAATTTCTTTGGGACGAAAATCTTTCGGCGCGTTTTGGTGGATGGACTTGACCAGCGCGGTGTAGAGCCGCCGTTTGCCAAACTGCACCACCACCCGTTTTCCCACGGCAATCTCCGTCAGTAATTCATTGGGAATGAGATAGGTATAGTTTTGGGGAAGGGCGAGCGGGAGGATGACTTCGGCGAAGTGGGGCATAATTAGTCCTCAATCTGCTTTATCAAATTATCAATCTCTTTTTCGGAGATAGTGGATTGGGCGGATTTGTCGTAAATGGTCAGCAAAAAAATTTGCTCATCGATGATTTTGAGGTGGGTAATGAGCCTTGCGCCTTTGCTCTTGCCAACCCCCTTGGACGTGATACCCATTCTTACTTTGTAAGAATTGTTTTTGATATGCTTTCCACTGGTGGGGTTTTCCTTGAGTTCTTGTACCAAATTGGCAATGTCATCTTTTATTGAAGCATGCTTTTTGGCCAATTTTTTTAAGCGCCTTGAAAAATGCGCCAGTGGAATTACCTCAAAGCTCATCTAACAGGCTTTCAATGGATTGCGGTTTGATTTTACCGTTTTGGATTTGCTGGATTTCTTTGAACCCTTCAAGAATATCCCTTTTGATATCGTTGGTATTTGGTTCGTCATCCACAATTTCCACATAACCGAGGTCTTGAATAAAATTTAAAAATTGCTCCACTTTGGTTTCCTGCACCTTGAGAAAAACGGGTTGCGTTGTCATAACAATAAAATCTATTTAGATTAAAATTAGAAAATTTACTTTTTAAAGCTCATCCAAAAATTCTTCTAATGTCACTTTTGGAATTTCGCCCCGATCCATCATTTTGGATTCTTTCAAGCCTTGCCTCAGGCTGTCCAAAATTTCCTCTTTCGTAGCTGGCGTATAATCATCCGCGCCATTTTCTTCCTCCAATTGCAGATAATCCAAATCACGAATAAAGTTTAGAAATCTCTTTTTCTTGGAGGGTTCTATTTTAATGACGACCGTGTCCATAATCAATGTGTCCATAATCACAAAGGTAAAACTTCCCAAAATTCCCTGCGGCATTTTTCTTGTTACCGTGGGTTGCAAAACCGTTTCTCCAATGAAAAAAATTATCCCATTACTTTTTATCGCGACACTTCTTTCCTTTTGTTATTCAATAACTTATGCTCAAAGTTCGGGCTCGTCATTGCGGAAAATCGACACGCAAGAAAAACATCTGTGGAGTGACGGCCACTTGGTTTTCCTCGGTGAAACGCCCCATTTTGATGTGCGGATTTATTTGAACCCGATTGTGGTGGGCGACAAGCTCGAACTTTTCGTGAAGCTGACCAACATTTCCGACACTATCCGCACGGCGCGGCCGGAAATGTTCGCGATGCGTTATAAAACTTTCGAGGGAGACGTGGTCAAATTTGCCCATTCGCCGATGGAAAAATCGTTGGACAGTTTCCGCGCCATCCGGGCCCAAAGTCGAAAAATGACGGTTAGCGGCCAGTCGGCAAAAATTGGCGATTTGATGCTGCGCAGTTTGGTGGGCGGCGATTCCGATGAGCGGACTTCGGATTCGTATCAGGATTTCAACCTGACACCCAGCGAGCGCCGCCTCAGCAATCTTTATTTAGAACTCAACCACATCCAACAAAAGTGGCTAAAAACCAATACGTTGATGCCCTTGGAATTTGTGCAAGGTACGGTGGTGATTCCGTTTGATAAGAGGGGCGGCGCCGTGGATTTGCTCTTTTTTGATGGTGGTCAAATTTTAGGATACAAGTTGAATTTGGTGCGGCAATAATGGTTTTTCCGACTACCTATTACTTATTCGTTATTTCCGACCTGAGTTCTCCACCGCCTTCCGCACGCTCCCAAATTTTTCCAAAAGCGCCTTCGCTTGCGCGGATTCCAGCCCCGTCTGTTCCATCACCATCCGTGTGCCCCTATCCACTAACTTATTGTTGCTCAGTTGCATATCCACCATTCGGTTACCTTTTACGCGGCCCAGTTTTATCATCACCGAGGTGGAAATCATATTCAAAATCAGCTTTTGCGCGGTGCCGGCTTTCATCCGCGTGCTGCCCGTCACAAATTCCGGCCCGACCACCGCAACTATCGGATAATCAGCAAATTCCAAAACCTCCGCGTTTTCATTGCAAGTGATGCAGCCCGTGGCGATTCCCTTTTTTTGGCAATCTTCCAATCCGCCGATGACGTAAGGCGTGCTGCCGGATGCGGCGATTCCGATGACAAAATCTTTTTCTGAAATGTTGAATTTTTCCAAATCGCGGAATGCGCCGTTTTCATTATCCTCGGCAAATTCCACGGCCTTGCGGATGGCCGTGTCGCCGCCCGCTATCAATCCGATAACCTGCTGGGGGTCAGCGCCGAAGGTGGGCGGCAGTTCCGAAGCATCCAAAATGCCGAGACGCCCGCTGGTGCCCGCCCCGATATAAAATAGCCGCCCGCCATTTTTCAATTTTGATGAAACGGCTTCCACCAGTTTTTCGATTTGCGGGATAGATTTTTCCACGGCCACCGCCACTTTTTGATCTTCGTGGTTGATGTTTTCCAGCAGCTCGCGGGTGGGCATTTTTTCGAGGTCGGCGTAGTGGGAGGGGAGTTCGGTGGTTTTCAAGATGAAATCTTTGCTATGAAAGTTGCAAAGATTGAAAAGTTTGGCAAGCTAAAAAATCCTCTTTCTCCAAATCAGGATAATCTTCCAGCAATTCTGGGATGGTCATTCCGCCGGCCATCAGTTCCAGCATATTTTCCACGGGGTAGCGCATCCCGCGGATGATGGGTTTGCCGTGGCAAATTTCAGGGTCGATGGTGATGCGCGAAAGGAGGTTTTGCATTTTTTTGAGGTTGGTTTTTCATAGGTAGGGAAAGTGGGGGCAAGAGTTGCAGACTCGCGCCAGCAAGGGAATTTTAACCCGATTTTCTTTCCTTGATCATAAAATCATTCCCACAGTCAAAACAATGATATTTTTTAGATCGAAACGGAATTGGAAATCCCAAAAGAAAATAGGTTATCACAAAAGCAACTTTTGCAAACCTAAAGCGGCGAATTTCTCTTGAACAACAAAATGGGCAATCAAATTTTTTCAAGATTATGTAGAAAAAAGCGTGAAATATAAAATAGTTAAAACGATTCCGATAATGAGAATATTGAAAAATTTCTTTCGGACATCCGTGCTGATTTCAAAACCTTCAAGTTCATAAATCCACTTGCGCGTGAAAGAAAATAATTGGTCAACTTTGGAAATAATCTTACCAATAGCTATTGAATATTTTGAATCAGATTCATTATAGAAATCCATAGTATTATAAATTATCTGCGCCTGTTCAAAATCGTTTTCAGCCACTTGCAACTTCACTCCGCCAATTGCTAAAGAGTAAAAATTGTCCACTTGAGCGGTATATGCGTCCTTTAAAATACATCTGACGCCCTCAGCCTCTAATTTAGATTTCAAAATAGTAGCCTCGTGAGGATAATTAAATGTTGCAATAGTGGCGAACCTTGACATCGAGAAATATTGTATTTTTTATCACTCGCTCCTTTTTATTACCCCCACAAAAAACCCATCCGTCTCCCCACTCGGCCAAATCCGTTTTTCTTCCACCAATGCAAACCCGTCATTTTCCTTTAAAAACAACGCAATCTGTTCCTCATTTTCCGAGCGTAAAATGGAGCAAGTGGCGTACACCATTTTGCCGCCTTTTTTCAGCATTTTGGAGTAATCTTTTAGAATATTTTGCTGGATGGTTTTCACCCGCTCCAAATGTTCGGGCTGCAGTTTCCATTTGGTGTCGGGGTTGCGTTTTAGCACGCCGGTGCCGCTACAGGGCACGTCCAGCAGCAGGCGGTCGGCGCTGGCTTCCAAGCGTTTGATGGTCTTGGAATTTTCAATCGGCCGCGTTTCGATGTTGTGCGCGCCGGCCCGCTTGGCGCGTTTTTTCAGTTCGTTCAGTTTCCAGCTTTCGGTGTCCATCGCGATGATGTTGCCCTTGTTTTCCATCAGCGCGGCGAGGTGCAAAGTTTTGCCGCCCGCGCCCGCGCAAGCATCGATTACGCGCATTCCCGCTTTTACATCCAATAAAGGCGCAATCAACTGACTGCCGCCGTCTTGCACTTCAAAATAGCCTTCTTGAAAACTCGGTTTGCGGAAAGTGTTTTGGCGTTTTTTCAAAATCAGCCCGACTTCGTTTTGGGAAAAAATCTCGGTTTCCACACCTTCTTCCAATAAAACGTTTTGCAGCTCTTCCCGACTGATTTTTAAAGTATTGGTGCGCAAAATCACCTCGGCTGGAATATTTAGCGCGGCGGCTGCTTCGGGCCATTTTTCGCCCAGTTCGCTTTGCGCCAGTTCGTCCAACCATTCGGGGAAAGACTGCTGAACCCCAACGGTTTGCGGCACTTCCGCCAGCCGTTTTTTTATATCAAAATTGTGGATGTCCTTGAATTGGTTCCAGTCTTGGGGCAGTTTCCCCCCCTGCTCGCTGGCGCCGCTGGTGCTACGCTCGGCGGCGTGGTTCCATTTCCACCAAATCCCAAAGATTTTATAAAGTTCCTTCCTTTTCAGCGTCGGCTCGCGGCCGTACAATTCCCACAGCAGCCGCCACCAGCGCACGATTTCGTAGGTACTTTCCGCGATGAAGCCGCGGTCGCGCGCGCCCCATTTCCGGTTCGTTTTCAGCAGCCGCTCGATGACTTTGTCCGCATAGTAGCCCTTGCCGAAGCTGGTTTCGAGGGCTTCCATTACGGCGGCTACGAGGTTTTTGTGAAGCTTCATTAGGAAAATAGTGAATAGGTAATAATGAATAAGTAAAAAGCAGTAGTGAATAGGTAGTAGTGAATAATGAGAAATGGCAGATTCAAAAATCGTGATGTTTGATACACCGCCGACCTACTACTTATTACCTATTCATTATACATTACTACAACCGCTTCCACCACATCATCCGCGCTCGGCTTGGAAAAATAATCCCCGTCCGTGCCATAGGCGGGACGGTGCGCCTTGGCGGTCAGCGTTTTAGGGGCGGCATCCAAATAGCGGTAGCCGTTTTGTTCTTCCAGTATTTTTTGGAGAATGTAAGCGGATGCGCCGCCGGGAACGTCTTCGTCCAAAACCAAAAGGCGATTGGTATTTTTCAGATGCTCTACGATGGTGTGATTCACGTCGAACGGCAAAAGCGACTGAACATCAATGATTTGCAAGGAAACATCTTGCTTTTCCAAAAGCTCGGCGGCTTCTTGCGCGATGCGGCAGGAACTTCCGTAAGTGACCAAAGTGACATCGCTTCCCTCGCGGATGACTTCGGGAATTCCAAGCGGGGTGCGGATTTCCGCGAGGTTGTCGGGGATGCGTTCTTTCAAACGGTAGCCGTTCAAGCATTCCACGATGAGGGCGGGTTCGTCGCTGTCCAACATTGTATTGTAAAAACCCGCCGCCTGCGTCATATTGCGCGGCACGAGGACGTGAATCCCGCGCAACGCATTGATAATCATTCCCATAGGAGAGCCGCTGTGCCATATTCCTTCGAGTCTATGACCCCGAGTTCTTATTATCAAAGGCGCTTTTTGCCGCCCGTTCGTTCGGTATTGCAAAGTGGCCAAATCGTCGCTCAAAATTTGGAGGCAGTATAATAAGTAATCCAAATATTGGATTTCGGCGATGGGGCGCAGGCCGCGCATCGCCATCCCGATTCCTTGGCCGGCAATCGTCGCTTCGCGGATGCCGGTGTCGTAAACGCGCTGTTCGCCGTGCCTTTCTTGCAGGCCTTCCAAACCTTGGTTTACGTCGCCGATTTTGCCGCTGTCCTCACCAAAAATGAGCACATTTTTCTTTTCAGAAAGGAGGCGGTCAAAATTGTCGCGCAGTACAATCCGCGCGTCCACTTCTTTTCTACCATCTGAATACGAAGGTTTTACGCCTTCGATTTGCAACGCGCTTTTTTCGCTTTCGCTGAAAAGTTTGTCGTTATAGCGTTCTTTGTTCTTGGCGAGTTCTTCGTCCAGCCAGTTTTGCAATTTTTCCTTTTCGGAAGAATGATCGAGTTGCCAAAGTGCGCGGCGGGCGGCCGAAACGGCGTCTTTGCGCAGCGGGTCCATTTTGGATTTCAGCTCGCTGGCCATTTTTTCCAAATCGGAATTTCCGTTAGCAGCATTGTTAATCATTTCGGCCACAGCGGACACTTCCTCTTTAATAGGCGTGATGAAATTTTTCCAAGCTGCGGCCTTCGCTTCCCGCGCCCCTTTTTTGGCGGATTTTTCCAACTCGTCCAATTCGTCGTCGGTGGAGATTCCGTTGGCGGTCATCCACTCGCGCATTTTTTTGAGGCCGTCAAATTCCTTCTCCCAATTGAGGCGCGCTTCATTTTTATAACGTTCGTGCGAGCCGCTGGTGGAATGCCCCTGCGGCTGCGTAACTTCCTGAACGTGAATGAGAACCGGCGTATGATTTTCCCGCGCGATTTGCTCGGCCTTTTGATAGGTTTCCACCAAACTCGGATAATCCCAGCCTTTTACTTTCAAGATTTCAAAGCCGTTGGTATCCTTTTCTTTTTGGAAACCTTTCAGGATTTCGGAGATATTTTCCTTGGTGGTTTGATGCTTGGCGTGGACGGAAATCCCATAATCGTCATCCCAAACGGAAATGACCATTGGCACTTGCAGAACGCCCGCCGCGTTGAAGGTTTCCCAAAACAAACCCTCTGAGGTTGAGGCATTTCCGATGGTGCCCCACGCGATTTCGTTACCGTTTTTGGAGAATTTTTCAGCATCGGGAATGTCGAGATTGCGGTATTTTTTGGAGGCTTCGGCCAATCCCAAAAGACGCGGCATTTGGCCGGCGGTAGGCGAAATATCGGCGCTGGAATTTTTTTGTTCGGTGAGGTTTTTCCACTCGCCGTTTTCGTCCAGCAATTGCGTGGCAAAGTGGCCGTTCATCTGCCGGCCGGCGGAAGCGGGTTCGTTTTCAAGCTTGGTATCCGCGTACAGCGAAGCGAAAAATTCCTGCGTGGAAAGTGCCCCAATCGCCATCATAAACGTCTGGTCGCGGTAGTAGCCGCTGCGGAAATCACCGTTTTTGAAAACCTTGGCCCACGCCACTTGCGCGATTTCTTTCCCGTCGCCAAAAATGCCGAATTTGGCTTTGCCCGTCAGCACTTCGCGGCGGCCTATCAGGCTGGCCTCGCGGCTTTCGGTGGCCAAGCGGTAGTCTTCAATTACATTTTCCTGAAATTCTTCAAAACTGATTTGGTCTTGGGATTTTGCAGCTAAGTCACTCATTTTCAATATACTATTTTTATAAAAAGACGCGTGAACGGGACAAAGGTAGCCAAACGGCGGGGGATTTTTTTCAGTGAAAAATGGGCAGATTCAACCCCTTGATTTTTAACGGGATAAGAACTCTCAATTTTGAAAAACAAAAAGATGCGGACTGCAACTTTCTGAATTTCAGGAAATAAACCCGCATTATTTAAAAGATATATACTTATTTAGCCCTTGAAAATTTTGGCAAAAAAGGAATGCAGGTGAACTCAAAACTACTCTTGAAAAATTTGCCCAGTGCGGCGGTCTATTATTTTGACTGCCACGGCTATTATCTCGGCGGGGACGGCCAGCATTTCCGTTTGCGGGAATGCGAAGTTTCCCATATCGCGTCCCGCTGTCCCCAAGAAATTTTCCCGCCAAGGGAAGCCCAAACCCTGAAAGCGGCCTACCAAAAAGCGTGGAAGGGCGAGGTGGTGCAATGGCCGGAACACACGGCGGTGGGCCTGTTTTGGGAAACCGTGAAAACCATCGAAACCGATGGCCAAAAAATTGGGCTGCATATTTCCCAAAAGCTCTCGGTGAGCGCACAGCCTTATTCGCAGGAAGAAATGCTGCGCAGCCGGATCGAGTCCATTTTTGAACTGAGTTTCAAGCCCCTTTTGATTTTGGATGGCCAAACGCACGTTTTGGCCGCCAACCATTTTTTCACCCAACAATTTGAAGGGTTACTTCCCGACGATATGGAAGGGTGCGGCTTGGAAGAAATTTCTTTTTGGAGCAAAGACCAAGTGGAACGGCTGCGAAAAGGAATGGCCGCGGCCGATAGGGGCGATATGTTTCAGACCGTAATCGGGTTTTATATAGACGGCGAGAGCCTCTTTTTTGAGCTGAGCCTGAAGGCGCTGACGGTGGGTGAAAAACGCATTTATTTAATGAAACTGCTCGATGTAACGGAAAGTGAACGCAGTCGCACGGCCCTGACCAACAGCCAGTTGATATTGGAAAAACAGAACGAGGAGTTGGAAGAGATGGCATTTATGATTTCGCACAACCTGCGCGCGCCCGCCGCCAATATGACCTACTTGATTTCTCTTTTGGAACGCTGCCATAACGACCTCGAGCGCGAGGATTTGTACGGGGCCTTCAAACAAAGCACGACCAAAATCCTGAACACTTTGGATATCATCGGCGACTCGCTGAACGTGCGGCGCGGCAGGGATTTGCACTTTGAAACCGTGCAGGTGGAGGGCCTGATTCAGGGCGTTTTGGAAGAATTTGGCGACCTGATCCAACAGGAAGAAGTGCAGATAAACGTGGACGTGTACGACGACCGCAAAGACTGGATGGTGCCGGAAGATACTATCCGCCAAGGGCTGCGCGAGGCCGTGAGCAACAGCCTGCGCTACCGCGATCCCCAAAAAAAACGGCTGAAAATCTCTATCCTCTGCTACCGCCGCAACGGCGAGCGCGTGATCGAAATTACCGACAACGGACTGGGGATAAATATGGAGCGCAACGGCCACAAGGTATTCGGACTTTTTCAGACCTTCCACCGCCACAAGGAAGCGCGGGGCGTGGGGCTTTTCCAACTGAAAAATCGCTTGGCGGCCATTGGCGGCGACGTGACTTTGGACAGCGAAGAAGGCCACGGAACGACTCTCACTCTAAATTTCAAAACCGATGAAAGAAAAAAAGCACTTGTGCATTATTGACGATGACCAAGTTTACCAGTTTACCATCCGCAAAACGTTGGAACTTCACCAAACTTTTACGCGGCTGAGTTTTTTTAGCGATGGCCGCGAAGGGATTGATTTTATCAAAAGCGTGTTGGACGAGCCCGACCGTTTGCCCGACACCATTTTGCTGGATTTGAATATGCCCATCTTGGACGGCTGGGGTTTTATGGAAGAATTTGCGGCGTTCAAAAAAGACCTCGCCAAAGAGGTGGAAATTTATTTGGTAACCTCCAGCATCGACTACCGCGACCGCGACCGCGCCGCGAAATTTTCCGAAGTCACCGATTTCAAGGTGAAGCCGATCACGTTTGAAGATCTGGAGAAAATCATCCACGAAGTGGCGTAGTCATTGGGACAATTTGGCAATTTGTCAATCGGACAATTAGCCAATGGGACAATGAGACAATCTCTTAGGATTTTGTAAAATGGCTCGGTAGGGGTTAAGTTTATCGAACCTTTCAGGCTTTTCTTTTTTAGATTTTTTCATCTACATTAAAAATATGAAAGCCACTTGGAACGGAAAAACCATCGCGGAAAGCGACGATACTATTGTCGTTGAAAACAACCATTATTTCCCGCCGGAAAGTGTGGATTCCAATTTTTTGAAAAAAAGCGACCATCAAACGCATTGCCCGTGGAAAGGCGAGGCCTCTTATTATTCCATTGAAGTTGAGGGAGATACAAATGAAAACGCGGCGTGGTATTATCCGCAGCCCAAGGAAAAAGCGGAGGAAATCAAAAACTATTTGGCGTTTTGGAAGGGGGTGGAAGTAGGGGAATAGGTAATAATGAATAAGTAAATCAATGACTGACCTTAATAGCCTCCCCAGTTTGTAAGTGTCAACTTGCTTCGGCTTTCTTTTTAGGATTTTTTTGTAGCCGATTTACGATTTTTGCGCGGCGAGTTTTACTTATTACCTATTCATTTTTACCTATTGCTTTGTCTTTTCTAAAACGTTGCGCCGCCGAAATTCTTTCCAAAGAATCTGATTTACAGAAAATTAGCATCGTGCTGCCCTCGCGGCGCGCGGCGGTTTTTCTGAGAAAAGAACTTTCGCAGCAAATCCAAAAACCCGTTTTTGCGCCGCACATTACCACCATCGAAGATTTTTTGATGGATACTTTGGAATGGGAACAGGCCGACCGTCCTACGCTGGTTTTCAAGCTGTTCGAAAGTTATTGCGAAACCGTGCCCGAGCCGCGTGATGATTTCGCCACCTTTAGCCAGTGGGCGCCGTTGCTCTTGGCGGATTTCAACGAAATTGATCGCCACTTGGTGGATCCCAGCGAAATTTTCAGCTACCTCGCCGATGCGGAGCGGCTGAAAAACTGGAACCTTCGGCCGCCCGAACAAATGACCGAAATGGTGCGCAACTACCTGAAAATGTGGGAGTCATTGGCGGCGGTCTATTTTCATTTTTATAAAAAATGCCAAACGGGAAAGCGGGTCTATCAAGGGATGGCGTATCGCGAAATGGCCGAGCAGCTGCCCGAATTTTTGCCCGCTTTGCGCGAGCGGTTTTCACGGCTTTACTTCTTGGGTTTCAATGCATTGAACACGGCAGAAGAAAATATTTTGCTGGAATTGTACCGCGAAAAAATGGCGCATTTCTTTTGGGATGTCGATGAATATTATTTCGATGACAAAAATCAGGAGGCGGGCAGTTTTCTGCGGAAAAGCAAATTGGTAAAAACGCTCATAGAGAAAGACGACTTCTATTGGAAGTTTACTGATTTTCAGGATATTCCAAAAAATATAAAAACGATTGCGGTTGTTGGAAATCATCTGCAGGCCGTGGCGACCAACCGCGCGGTGTTGGATTTTCAAGAAGAAAATTTGGAAAACGTGGCGGTGGTTTTGTCGGATGAAAATTTGCTGCGGACATTTTTGAATAATCTCGCGGAAGAGGTTGAAAACTTGAACATTACGATGGGATTGCCCTTGGAAGGCACGCCCGCCGCTGGCTTCTTCACTTTGCTTTTGGAAATGTTACAAGAATATGAAAACCACCATCGTAAAGGGGCCGATGGAAACCCCGCTTTTCATTTTCAAAAATGGGAGGATTTATTGGCAAATCCTTTATGCAAAATTTGGCTGGGAGACGAATTTTCTATGGATGAAATTCGTGAAAAAATACATACAGAAAATTTAATTTTCATTTCCGAAAATCAGCTTTTTAAAACTAAAGGATTTGGTGTCACTATCTTTCAAAATTTAGATGAAGGAAATATTTCCAATCAATTTGAGAAATTAGCCCGTATTGCCGAAAAAATCCACCAAAAAAATGAAGCGGGCGATTTGCTGCAAGCGCTTTTTGGTTTTTATAAAATTTTCAACCGCTTGGCAGAATTGACGGCGGAGTTTCCGTATTTAAAAGATTGGCAAACCGCCACCCGCTTTTTTCAGGATTTGTTGCGCAGCGAAACTTTGGATTTGTACGGCGAACCCTTGTCGGGACTGCAAGTAATGGGAATGCTGGAAACGCGGACGTTGGATTTTAAAAACTTGGTCATCGTTTCGCTGAACGAAGGCATTTTACCCAAGGGCCGCAGCGAAAATTCGTTGATTCCTTTTGATATAAAAAAGGAATTTGGCCTACCCACTTATTTGGAAAAAGACGCCGTGTTTGCTTACCATTTTTACCGATTGGTGCAGCGCGCCGAAAACTTAGTTTTCATCTATAACAATGCCGCCGACGGATTGGACAGCGGCGAGCCGAGCCGGTTTATTTTACAATTGGAACACGAACTGAAGACCGCAAATTTCCAAAAATCCAATCCCAACTTTGCCATAGAACCGATTGAAGACGAGGTGATTGAAAAAACCGAAAGCGTAATGACACGTCTCCGCGAATGGGCGGAAAAGGGCGTTTCGCCCAGCGCACTGATCGATTATGTGAACGACCCGCTACAGTTTTACCGCCGCCGCGTTCTGGGACTGAAAGAAGCAGACGAAGTGGAAGAGGTGGCCGGCTATGACAAACAAGGCACGGTGGCACACGCAATTTTGGAAACGCTTTTCAAGAATGAAAAAAATCCTCAAAAAATATGGACAGCCGATGACGAAATTTTTCAATTAAAAAAAGAAGATTTTCGCGATAAGGTAATTGCCGAATTGTACGAAGAAGGATTGCAAAATTTATCGGTAGGCAAAAATTTGTTAATTCGCGAAATTTTGACTGAAATGCTTTTCAATTTTACACAAAAAGAAAAGCGCGAATTGGAGAGTGGAAAAGAGTTGCAGATTTTAGGTTTGGAAAAAAAGCTGGAAAGTGAACTTTTGGTTTCAGAAAACTTGAAAATCAAGCTCATCGGCAGCATCGACCGCATTGACAGTTTCGATAACGAACGCCGCGTGATCGATTATAAAACGGGCGCGGTGGAAGCCAAAAACGTGTACCTGAAAGAGTGGATAGAACTCCGCGACAGCGAGAAAAACAAGGCGCTGCAACTGCTTTGCTACGCTTGGTTGTATTTTCAAAACAATGAAAAGGCGAACGAAATTTCGGCGGGGATTTTCAGCCTGCGCAAAGTGGGGCAGGGATTTTTCCCGTTGAAATTGATGGGCGAAACCCAACTGCAAAGAGCTGATTTGGAGGGGTTCGAGATATTTTTGAAGGACTTGATTTCCGAGATTTTCAATGCGGAAATCCCGTTTCGGAAGGAGATGGATTTTGAGATTGATGACGAGTAAGCCCCCCAGCCCCCTGCCTACCGTCAGGCAGGCCCAAAGGGGGGCGAAGCACACAAACGCAATAAAAGGTGCGAGCTTCTCCGGCGAGGTTTTAACGAGCGTGTAGCTGCCCCTCCCCTTTGGGGAGGCTGGGAGGGGCTAAAAGTGTAAAAATGATTTCCAAAAACGACATCGAAAAAGCAGCGAACCGGATTGAAGGAAAAATCCACCGCACGCCGATTTTAACATTGCGTTTTTTTAATGAGAAAAGCGGCGCAGAGTTTTATTTCAAAGGCGAGAATTTCCAGAAAACGGGTTCGTTCAAGGCGCGCGGGGCGATGAACTCGGTGCTGCAACTTTCTGATAATCAAAAAAATGTAGCCACGCATTCATCTGGAAATCACGGGCAGGCGCTGGCGTGGGCGGCGCGGGAAAACGGGAAAACCGCTTACATTGTGATGCCGAAAAACGCGCCGAAAGTGAAAATTGAGGCGGTGAAAAGCTACGGTGCGAAAGTGATTTTTTGCGAGCCGACATTGCGAGCGCGGGAGGAAACGTTGGAGAAAACGATGGCGGAAACGGGCGCGGTTTTCATCCCGCCCTATAATTTTGAAAACACAATTGGCGGGCAGGCGACTTGTGCCAAGGAGATTTTTTCTGAGATAAATGAAGTTGATTTTTTGCTCGCCCCAGTCGGCGGCGGCGGTTTGCTTTCGGGCAGCGCGCTGGCGGCGAAATATTTCTCCCACAAAACGCAAGTCATTGGTTGCGAGCCGGAAAAGGCGGACGATGCGTTTCAATCTTTTCGAAAAAATAAGTTGGTTCCATCCAAAAATCCCGACACCATCGCGGACGGGCTGCGCACTTCGCTGGGCGATTTGACCTTTCCGATTATCCGAGAAAACATCGCGGATATTTTGCTGTGCGGCGAGGACGAAATCCGCGCGGCGATGCGGCAGGTTTGGGAGCGGATGAAAATCATCATCGAGCCGAGCGCGGCCGTGGCGGTGGCTTGTTTGCTGAAAAATGCGGCGCGTTTTCAAGGCAAAAAGGTGGCGATTATTTTGAGCGGGGGGAATGTGGATTTGGAGGAGGAGTATTTCACATAGAACACAGGGATGTTTTCACATAGAATCATATAAAGGCAATTTCACATAGGGCACATAGAAATTTTCACATAGAATCACATAGGATTTTTTTTCACATAGGACACATAGGAGTTTTCACATAGAATCATACAAAGGCAATTTCACATAGGGCACAAAATTTTCACATAGAATCACATAGGATTTTTTCACATAGGACACAGGGATGTTTTCACATAGAATCATATAAGGGCAATTTCACATAGGGCACATAGAAATTTTCACATAAATACACATAGCCAAACTTATGTGGAACTATGTGTGCCGCTAACTATGTGTTCTATGTGAAAATCATAAAGCGCCGCAAGCGCGTTTCAAATGGGCTATGCAAACTGTACTTTTGCGCCCAAAATTTTCACTATGAAATTCGGCGTCGTCATCTTCCCCGGCAGCAACTGCGACCACGATATGATCTACACCCTCCGCGACCTGATGGGCCACGAGGTGACCGAGCTTTGGCACAAAGACCGCGACCTGCAAAACGTGGATTGCGTGGTGGTGCCGGGTGGTTTTTCCTTTGGCGATTATTTGCGGAGCGGCAGCATCGCGCGCTTTTCGCCCATAATGGAGGAGGTGGTCGCTTTCGCAAACAGGGGTGGTTTTGTGATGGGCGTTTGCAACGGTTTCCAAGTGCTGTGCGAAGCGGGACTGCTGCCCGGCACTTTGCAGCACAATCTTTCCCATAACTTTTCCTGCAAAAATGTTTTCCTAAAACCGACGCACAGGAATGCGCTGACGGCGGGTTTGGATTTTGAAAAAGCGTATAAAATTCCGATTGCGCACGGCGAGGGCAGATATTTTGCGCCGGATGAAACTTTGCAAAAACTTCGCGACAACGGCCAAATCATTGTGCGCTATTGCAACGAAAATGGTGAGATCACGGAATCCTCGAATCCCAATGGATCCGTCGATAATATTGCGGGCGTGACCAATGAAGGGAAAAACGTTTTTGGGATGATGCCGCACCCCGAGCGCGCCGCCGACCCAAATTTGGGAAATACAGACGGGCGAGATTTCTTGGAGAGTTTGGTGGGGAATTTAGTTGAGGAGAAGTCTACAGTCCACAGTCGATAGTCCGCAGTCCGCAGTGGGAAATGTTGCGAAACGGGAGGGTCAGTTTGGGAGCTTTTCGGGTTTGATTTCTTTCCAATTGTCAATCATCAAACTGTCCTTTTGGCCGGACTTTTCCCAAAATAACCACGCTTCAAATTCTTCTTCAAAAAATAATGGATTACCCGGTTCGCCGGGTGGCAGCGGGTCGATGGGGCGATTGCCGGGAAGGATTTTGGTGGCTTCGATGGTCAGGCCTTTCTCGGTAATGTCGGTGATTTCTGGACTTAACATCATCCCGTTCATCGTCATATTTTTAAAATATAAATCTTCGGGCGGCGCTTCGAGTTCCAGCCGAAAAGTAATCCCACGGTCGCCGTTGGCAGGGGCAATGAATTTGGTATAGTGCGCGGAGCGAACTTTAATATCCGAATCGTTTTTGGGTTGGCCGCACTGTGCCGCTAAAATCAGCAAGAAAAAAATCCGCATCATTTTCAATTGTAAATAATTTACTTAACCAAGATTTTACGGTGCACCGCCACGCCCTCGCCATTCAGCGAGATTTGATACATCCCAGCCGGCAACTGGCTGACATCGAGAATAATGCTTTGGTCATTATTCCAATCCAAAACGCGGTTTTCCAAAACTTTGCCCAACACATCATAAAATTGCATTTCCACTTTGGGAATGCGGCCGCCCACCATTTTCAGGGTAACACTCTCGTCCGCTGGGTTAGGGAAGATTTCCAACGAAATGCCAAGGGGCAGCTCGTCCAGCCCGATGTTGAAACTGACCGTGTCGCTAAAATTTTGGCAGCCGTTGCCGTCTGCGATGCGCACCGAAAATTGACCGCTCTGACTGGGCACAAAGGTTTGGGAAGTAACGCCGCCAATGGCTCCGCCGGCATCAAACCATTGGTAAGCCGCCGCTGGGCTGGAGGTTAAGCTGCCGGCCGATTGCGTAACGGCTGGCTGGGCGGGACGCGGCAAAACGTCAATCTGAAAACTGTCGATGATGGTGCCGCACGCGGCGGTATTATAAAGGTAAGTAAGCGTGTAAGTGCCCGTGCCCAAAGAATCTGGGAAAAAGCGGTTGCCAAAAATACCGGGGCCGCCATATTGCCCGCCACCGGGCGTGGCCACGGTAAGCGAGATATTCGTCTCGTTTTCGCACACTTGTGGATTGGGATCGAATGAAAAGGAAATCGGGGCTTGCACGGCCAAGCTAAACTGCGCGGAATAGGTGCAGCCGTTGGAATCCTGCACGGTGTACGTGTAGATATTGTTGCCTTGGCCTACCACCTTAGGATCAAAAACATTATTGACAACGCCCGGCCCGCTGAAGGTGCCACCACCCGGCGCGGCCTTCAAGGTGTCGGCGGCTTCCGTGCTGCACCACAGGGGTTTGCTCTGCAATTGAGGCACTACGTTGGGCAAAACGGGCGCGGCCACCGTGTCCGTTGAAGCATTTTCCGGAAAGGCGCACGCCAAGCTGGATTCCACTATGGCATACACAAAATCGCCTTGTTTCAAATTGAGATAGGAAAAGGAAGGATCCGCGCCAGACGCTTCCAAATTGCCATTAACATACCAATGGAAAACGGGATTGGCACCGAATCCGGAACCGGAAACACTGGCGGCAAACGTATCGCCAAAACAAATCATTTGGCTGGAATATAAAAGCGTGGCCTGCACAGAGTCGGCAGGATCAATGGCAATTTGCGCGGTTTTCAACAAAGAATCGGCACCGATACCATTGCTTACTTTCAATTCTACATCGTAAAATCCGGCTTGGGCAAAAGTTACCGTTGGGTGGCGGTTGGTGTCCGTAAAAGTGGCGGGGCCGGAGAATGTCCACAGGTAACTGTTGGGCGAGCCGAAACTTTGGTCGGTGAAAGAAACGAGGGAGAGCGCGCAGACGGTACTGGGCGAACTAAAGTCCGCTTGGGGCGCGGCCGTGGGGTTGCCCTCTATCAAAATATCGTCAATATAAAGATGGTTGCCGCCGTTGCTGACCGCCACAAAACGCAGCCGAACGCCTTCCATTCCCGCCAAGGAACTCAGGTTCAATGTGTTGCAAGCCGCCAACGAATTGCCGCACCATTGGCCGTTGGAAGGTTTGAACACGGAATTGGTAGGGGAGGCGGTGATGAAATTTTGGCTGCCGTCTTCGCCCAGCGCGGCCACCAGCGTCCAATTGCTGGAGCATCCCGTGGCGGCGTAAATTTTCAGGCTGTCGCTGGTATTGGCGCCTCGGCCGCCATAAGCGTGGCGGAAGCTCATCCAAACGGAATCGTGGTTTTCAAAACTGATCGGCGGCGAAATCAACTCGAATTCCGCGCCCACGGTGGCATTGCGCAATGGTGCTACAAAACTGCCATTGCCGCTGGTTTCCGTACGTTGCCATTTTCCGTCGGCTATTTCGGGGGTTTCAAATTTTTGGAAAGGAGGAATTTCTTCAAAATCATTTTGATACGTCAGCGGATAACCGCCCACCGCCAGCGCGCTGGTCACTAAGAGTGAATCCTCACCGTTTTCGTTGCTCACGTTCAGTTTCACGTTGTAAATCCCTTTTTGCGAAAAGTAAATTTCGGGATTTTGGGAAGTGGCGGAAGTGCCATTCACAAAGGAAAAAGTGGTGGGAGTGATTGTCCATTCGAAATTATTGGGGTCGTAAAAAGAAGCGTCCAACAAGGTGGCCGTGTCGCCCAAGCAAATATTCTGGGCGATTTCCATCCGCGCTTTGGGTTTTACCAAATCACGGTACAGCGGCGATTCCCACAACCCGCGACCGTAAGTGGCGATACGGATTTTGTTGTTGATGTAATTGATTTCCAGTTCGTTCATAATTACATTGGGCAGGTCTTGGTTAAAATCTTGCCAACCGTCCGTTTCGCTGTCGCGGTAAAACACGCCTAAATCCGTACCTACATAAATGCCTTGCTCATTGCCATTTTCAATCGTTACCGCGTTGGCCGGCACGTTGGGTAGCCCGGCCGAGAGGTTTGTCCAAGAGCTGCCCCCGTCGCGGGATTCATACACTTTTTGGTTCGAGCTGTAGCCGCTGCGGCTGATGATGACGTGGTCGGGATCTTCATACGATACCGTGATATACGTGATAGCGTTATTGCCCGGCGGGTTGCGCTGCGACCAGTTTGCGCCGTAATCATTGCTGCGCCACAGTCGGTCGCCTTCCGAAATGTACAGCACGTTTTCGTGGCGCGGGGCGATGGCCATTTGGTCAATGTTGTTGCCGCCCGTCAAGTTGCTGGGCGAAACGGCGGTGAAACTCGCGCCGCCATTGTAAGACCGCCACATGCGATCGTAGCCAGCGTACATCGTATCGGGGTGCTGGGGATCCAATTGGTAGGGCGTTACCCAGTTTCCATTTCCAGTCGGGGGCAGATTAAAATTGGCGTTGAAACTCGAGCCACCATTGGTGGATTTGCGGATGTTGCCATACTGCGACGAGGCATACATCACGTTCGAATTTTCGGGATTAATGGCGCATTCCATTCCATCGCCACCGTTTACGTGCGCCCAGTTTCCGCTTACATAGCGGTGCGTACCGTTGTCTTGCGCTCCGGCCAGTATGCGGGTGGTATCACTGGCCGCCGCGCCCAGTCGGTAATATTGGGTGATGTTCATCCCGTCGTTCAGCGCGTCCCAGTTTTTCTGTCCGATAATGTCGTGGTAAAGCCCGCCATCCGTACAGGCAAAAACCCCCGTGGTATTTGGGCTGAAGGCGAGCCAATGGATATCCGCGTGTACGAAAGGCCGATTGCCGCCGCCAAACCAATGCGCGGCAAGGCTCCAAGAACTGCCACCATTGCTGCTGCTCCAGATATTTACACCGCCTACAAAAAGTTCATTTTTATCATTGGGATTCACGGCCAGTGCCAGATCATACCAAGCCTGCCCGCCTTGGTCGCTGCCCGTGGTGCTCCATCCCAATAGGTTGGGAGAGTTGGCGCGCTGCGTCCAAGTATCCCCGCCGTTCGTGCTGCGATAAATGCCTTCGAAACCATTGTTGGAAGCGCCTACCACGGCATACACATAGTTCGGATCGTCAGGGGTCACGGCCAGTTCTATGCGCCGCGCGTTGTTGATGGGCATCGCCGGAATACTGAGTTGCGCCCACGTCTTGCCCGCGTTGGTGCTGCGGTAGATGCGGCAAGAGCTGCCGCTGATGGTGCTGGCGTAAAGCACGCTGTCGCTCCCCGGCTTTTGTTCCATCCTGTCAAACGAGCCGCTCTGCACTTGCAGCCAAGAAACTCCCGCATTGGTGCTGCGGTAAATGCCGGCCCGCGAGGAAACCACCAAAACATTGGGGTTGGTGGGGTTGATTTTGATGTCGCCCACCCGCACTTGGTTTTGCACCGGAAAACTCAACCCAGTGGGAGCATACGTCAATCCGCCGTCGGAGGATTTCAGGATGCCGTAGCTGTAAGTGTCGCCCGCATCATTGTCGCCCGTGGCGATGTACAAAATACTGTCGTTGGTGGGATGCACGGCGATGGCCGATACGCCGAGATTCGTCAGTTGGTCGGTGTTGGTCATCCACGTTTGGCCGCCGTCGGTACTTTTCCAAAGGCCGCCCGCCGGTGTGCCCACCCACATAATTTGGGAGTTGGTGGGGTGGAAAGCGATGCAGTTTACACGACCCACGCCGCCCAAACTGGGCCCGTCATACGGCCCGAGCGGTTTCCATTGTCCGGTCGGTGCGGTAGATTCCGCTTCCATTTTAAAATATTCGGCGGCCAATATGGAAGGATTGGGACGCTCGCCGGAGGGATACACGCGCGGCGCCATAAAAGCCTCCCAGCGTTTGAACTGTTTCCAGCCCTTGCCTTTCTCCACCTCGCGTTCTTTCCAATAGTTTTCAAACGATTGCTGGACGGTGTAGAAATTTACATTGGGATCGTGCATCTGGTCCACCCAATCGGCGGATTGACCGTAGCACATTCCCAAAATGACCGTGAATATTCCTATAAGAATGTTTTTCATACTATGAATTTACGCGAAAGCGTGGTGAAAAGCCCACCAAAAAGAGGGGCTCAAATTTCTTGTTAAAATCGGGTAGGCGAAGATAAAAGGAAAGGCGCAGAACAATTGTCAGTTAGACAGTTGCCCTGCGCCTTTGTTCATTTTGGCGATGCAAATCCTACCGCAAAACCCGTACGGGTTCGTGCAGCCAAACGTCCCCGATTTGGATTTTGAAAATATAAACGCCGGACGCCATATTTTTTAGGGAAACCGTTTCGGAAATTTTCGCGCCGGCCGCCCCCTGCTTTTGCAGCAAGATTTTCCCGTCCGCAGAAAGGATTTCATAATGAAAATCGGATGCACCCAGATTTTCCATTGTAAATTGAAATTCATCTTGCGCGGGGTTCGGGAAAAGTTTGAAACCGTAGGCTATCTTCAGTTCACTTTGCGAAAAGTCGGTGATGGTCAGCGGATCCGAATCATCAAAACAATTGGTAAGGCTGATGCGCACGGAATACGTGCCGTTTTTGGTGGCCGTGTACGTCTGGGTGGTGGCGCCGGTGATCGGGAGGCCGCCATCGTACCATTGATAATTGTAGCCATTTTGCTGGCAGGTCATCGTAAAGCCGTTGATGGTGATGGTGGGCTTCGGCACGATTTCCACGGGGACGCTCACGCTGTCTTGGTTGGAACAGCCGCTCGCATCGGTATAATCATAGAAAATAAAATGCGAACCCGTGCCAGCCGCAGCGGGCGTAAACTGACTGCCACTGA
Source organism: Owenweeksia sp. (assembly GCA_965214115.1). GTDB lineage: Bacteria > Bacteroidota > Bacteroidia > Flavobacteriales > Schleiferiaceae > Owenweeksia. Next base: position 58,957 of record CBDCAU010000010.1, on the reverse strand, counting down.
CGCCCGGCCCGCTGAAAGTGCCACCGCTTGGCGTTCCCGTAAGACTGACTGCTGGATCGTTTTTGCATAGCGGCCCACTGGGAGCGCCCTGCGCAAATCCGATGGAAACGGCAGGGGGCGGCGTTACCGAAATCGTAACCACGTTGGAAGCGGCCACGGTTTGCGTCACGCAATTGGAGTTGGAGGTAATTTCCAAAGAAATCTGGTCGTTGTTGGAAAAATTGCTGCCAAAATAAGTGGGCAAATTTCCCCAAACGTTGTTGCCGTTCAGCTTCCATTGGTAGGTGGGATTGCTGCCGCCATTGGTTACGTTGGATGTAAAAGTGAACTGCGAACCCACGCACTGCGAGATTTGGTTGGCCGAAATGGAAACCGTGGGCGTGGACGATGAGCCGACGCTGATGTAGCCCGTCTTGGTTTCGGTGTCGTTTCCGGCGGCGTTGGTGGAAGTCAGCGCCACGGTGTAGTTGCCGCCCGCGTTGAAACGCACTTCGGGATCCTGCGACGTGGCCGAAGTCCCGTTCACAAAAGTGACTGTGCCGGGCGTGAAAGTCCAGCTCCAAGCGGTGGGATTTTGGGAAGAATTGTCAAAAAAGGCCACCGTGTCGCTGGCGCAGATGCTCGTTTGGTTGGCGGAGAAATCGGCGGTGGGCGGCAGCGCGCCTTGCGTTCCGGTTACGTTTATATTATCGATATAAATATTGTTGCCGTAGCCGCACAAATTATCGAACCTGAATTTTACGCTGGGCTGCCCTACAAACGCACTCAAGTTTAGCGAAGGACAAGCGGGATTACCGGTGGCGCCGCACCAATCGGAAGAAGTGCTGGGCGTAAACTCCGTGCCCAGCGGCATTCCGGTGGCGAAGTTTTGCGAACCCGTTTCTTCATAAAAAGCGATGCGCGTCCAAGTGGCGCCGCAGTTGGTGCTGGCGTACACAGCCAGGCTGTCTTTGAAAGTGGCCGAAAAATTCCGGTAGGCATAGTCAAACGAAAGCGTGGCCGCGTTGTAGCCGCTCAAATCGATGGCGGGCGTAAGCAGGCCGTCAACCTGCCCGGCGGCGTTGTAATCAAAATTGTCCACATAAGCCGCGCGGTTGCCGGGGGAGGTGCCGCCCACCAAGGTGATGGCCCAAGTAATATTTTGATCGGGATTGCTGACCCTCAGGCCGTGGAAAGTGGTGGAGTTGGCCTCGAAGGTTTCCAGATAAGGCATTGCCGCGCCACCCGCCCGCACCAGTTGCGAAACCGCGAGGGAATCGCTGCCCATCGCGTTGGAAACAATCAAGGTAACATCGTACCAGCCCGTGTCCGTAAACTGCACCGCTGGGTTTTGGCTGGTGGCCGAAGTGCCGTTCACAAAATTGACAGTGTTCGGACTAAAGTTCCATTGCCAAGACGTGGGAACGCCGGTGCTGCTGTCGGTAAATTGTACCGTTTCGTTCAAACAGGGAAATCCCAAAGTGAGTCGGAAATCGGCCACGGGCGTCGCGACCACTTGCGCAAAGCTGCCCGAAAATAAACCGCGCCCGTGTGTGGCCGCGATGATTTCGCCGTCGCTGTCACGGATCTGCAACATATCCACGCGCACGTTCGAAAGCCCACTATTGCTGGGCGTCCAAGCGGGATTTACATTATTGAAATTCGTGGTGCTCCAAACGCCCACCTCGGTGGCCAAAATCACTTCATTTCTATCATTGGGATTAAAAAGCGCCCAGCGCACGGGCATATCGGGCAGGCTACCTTCTTTGTTGCTCCACGTAAGGCCGCCGTTGCTGGTGTACCACACCGAGGTCAATCCATAATTGGAATAAGTGACCAAAATCTGATTTTCGTTCGCGCCGATTTCGATACAAGAAATGTAGCCGCTGGGCAGGCTGCCGCCGATGCTGGACGAACTGGGCGAGCTGCCGTCTGCGTTGGTGATTTTATATAAATCGCCACCGCCGGTGCCTACAAAGAGGGTGGTGGAAGTGGTGGTGTAAGGCGAAACCCGCAGCGCCGAGGCCAAGCTGCTCATCCCGCTGACGGAAAAACTACTCACGCTGGGCGAGCCGCCCACGTTGGTAATTCGATTGATGGTGGAAGAAGTGCGCGCGGAAAAAAGCACGTCTTGCTGATCGTCATAATCGGCGGGGTTGATAAAACGGCCGGTGTTGAAATCGCTCTGCATCCGCGGGTTTTGAAAACTGAAACCGCCATTGGTGGAACGCCAGAAGCTATTATATACATAGCTGGTAATTTGATAGCTGGAATTGGTTTGATCGATAAAGCAAAACGCCCCGTCGCCGCCCGTGGCTTCCACCGTGGAGTTCATCCCAGCGGTGCTGAATTGCTGCGAGCCATTGTCCTGCGTGCCGCCCAAGAAATAATCCGTGCCCGCCGTGGGGTGGATAGCGCAAGCGTAAAACTGGGTGACGTTGTAACCATTATTTAAAGATGAAAAAGAAGGGCTGCTGGATGTAATGTTGGTGGAACGCGTAACGCCGCCATCGTGGCCAAAGATGACCTCGGTGGACGAACCGGGTTTGAAGGCCATCGAATGCTGGTCGGCGTGGACATAAGGATAGGTGAACCCGCCATACCAGTGGCTGATTTGGCTCCACGAGCTGCCGCCGTTGGTGGTTTTGAAAAGGTCGACGGCGCCGGTAATCACGCGGTTGCGGTTGTTGGGATCCACCGCCAAAATCATATCGTACCAAGCCTGCCCGCGCGAAAAATCGCCGCTGGGGATACCGGGGTCGGCATCGTTCGGTTCGGTCATATTGCTCCAAGTGGTGCCGCCGTTGGTGGTTTTTACGAACACGCCCACTTGGCTGCTCACTTCCATCATCGCATACACATAATCTTCGTCGCTGGGGGCGCAGGCCAGTTCCACGCGCTCGGCGCTGGTGCCCGTGTATTCGATGGACCAAGAGGTGCCGTTGCTGCTTTTCAAAATGCGGCCGCCGCCTCGGTCGGAAAAACCCGCCGCCGATTGCGTGGTGCCCACCCAAACCGTGCTGTCTTTCGAAATCTCAATATCCGCTACCGCAAAATTGAACGAATTGCCGGGCACGTTTGGCATCACTTGCGTGAACGATGTGCCGCCATTGGTAGAGCGCTGCAAACCTTCGTCGGCAAAGCCGTGCGTTTGGCCATTGTTGAAAAAACCCGTTACGCCGACGTACAAAACGCCGTTGCCATTTTCTTGATTCACAGCTACATCGGTCACGTAATAAAATCCCGTGGTAGCGGAAAGCAGCGTCCACGTGGTTCCCCCGTCAGTGGTTTTCCAAACGCCTGCGCCGCGCGTCCCGCTGAAAGATTGCCCCCAGCTTTCGCCCGTGCCTACGTAAAAAATTTGCGTGTTGGTAGGATCGTGGGCAATGGACGAGACGGCGATATTGTCCCAGAAATCATCCACCGATTGCCACTGGGAAGTGGAGCTGGTAATGTCGTCGTTGTACCAAAGCCCGCCCGCCACGGCACCGGCCCATACTTTCTTTCCGGTGGGATCATTGGGGTCGTACATCAGGGCGCGGGTGCGGCCGCCCACGTTGTCGGGGCCGCGCTCCGTCCACGGCGAGCCGGCCGCGCCTGGGGCGATGGGCGCCACTTGGTTTTTAATCTGCTGCACTTGGGCCAATACGGGCGGCAATTTTTCGGGAGTAGGTCGCCCCAAAGCCGGATTCATCGTGGCCAAAAAGTTCTGTTCCCAAGCAAGATCGGGCCGGTCGCGCTTTGGGATTTCCTTGATTTGCGCGGGCGTCAGTTTTTCCCTTACGGAAAAACGGTGGTTTTCCACAAAGTCTTTAAAGATTTCTTTTTCGGAAAACGAAATTTGAAAAGTGGCATCCTGAAATAGGAAAGCGAGCAGGAAAAGAGGTAGGATTTTTTTCACGGCGGATTGTTTTTAGAATGTTGAGAATGAAACGGTTTGGTTAAAACTTGTCAGAAAATTTTTATAGAGAATCTGACAATCAATGAGTTGCAGATGGCGAAGCTATGGAAAAAAGTGGCGCGGCGGTAGGTTTGAAAGTTTCCTGTTTGTGAGAATCTGTCAAAATGTTCGCTGACGCGACTTTGCGATTTGCACCAAACCACCTTGGTCAAGTTCTCAGGTCTTGACTTCGTTCGGGCAAATTACGGCTTGACGTATTTCACCGCCTATATTTGTCCGAGTAATAATGTTATTGAAAAGCTCTGATTTGGGGCTTTTAAACTGTGAGTTTTAGTATGTGCAAGAAAATATTTGAAGGGTTCAATCTTTTAAAAATGGTGATTTTTGGGTTTTTGCTACTTTTTTCTTCTGCCACCTCGTTGATGGCTCAACCCCTCTCCGGCATCTACACCATCGGCGGCACTAATCCCGATTACCCCACCCTCGCGGCGGCCAATGATGCTTTGGATTCTTTGGGTATTAGCGGGTCAGTAACATTCAATATACGTTCAGGGACATATTACACCTCAGCGGTAATCATTGATTCAATCAACGGTTCCAACGATACTTCTTGGGTGACTTTCCAATCGGAAACGGGCGACAGCTCTGACGTGACTATACGTTCGGATACAATCTTGCCCGAAACTCACGTCCTCGGCACATTTCATTCCGATTATATCCGCCTGAAAGACCTGACCTTCCAGCAGTTCTATCCTTTTGTACCTTGCGTCATCCTCAGCCGCGGCCACGATTATGAAATCCTAAACTGCCGTATCATAGGGGATTCAGCCTTTCAGCAGGAAAGTGAGACGACCCTCCTAAATGTCAGGATGGATTCAAACCTGACAATTAGGAACTGCCTTTTTGATTTTTCGCGGCGAGACTTGGCGATTCTCGATTTCCAACAATCTACGGTGGACAACATTTTTATAGAAAACTGCGAGTTCCACGGTGGGGATTGGTCACTTCAAATCACTAACGCGGATAACCTAAACATTATCGGTTGCCGAATAATTGGTTCTTATTTCAACAGCGGCGCCAATATTCTCATCAACCTGAATAGTCCTCGGCGGCTCACCATAAAAAATAATTACGTCACCCACTTGGGCGGGGGGTCGCGCGAGGTACAGGGGTTGCGATTGTCTTCCCACGCTCTATCCCCCGAACCATCCTTTATAGTGAACAACGTTTTCATCATAAGGTCGCTGGCTTTCAACGGGTCGGCGGCCATTACGTTGAGCCGCTTCGGAAGGGCGCTTCAAAATGGAACTTTCGCTCATAATACCGTCAGGTATTTAGGCAGTCCAGCAAGCGACCCCGTAATTGAATCTTCGTGCAGGTTTTCTAATTCAAGAATATACAATAACATACTCGTCCACGAATTTGGTGGACCCATTTTCAAATTAAACCCTACCAATTTTGGCTGTAGCCTGCCAGCCGATTACAACCTTTATTACACTACAGGGCCCATCAGTCTTACCACTGGGTCGTCCGGCTCCACGGATTCTACTTTGGCGCAACATCAGATGAGCTGGGGCGATTCCAATTCCGTTTTTGCACCACCGCAGTTTGATAGCCTAAATCCCAGCCTTTCGCTTGCGCCTGAAATCGACAGCGGAGGTTTTCCGATTCCCGCTGTACCCAAGGATTTTTTGGGCAACTTCCGCAATCCCAATTTCCCCGACATTGGAGCCTATGAAGTGATCAATCCACCAATAGTGCGGTTTCCGCCCGATACGACCATTTGTGAAAGCGTGGATTTGGACGCGGGAAACCCCGGTTCCACTTTTCTGTGGAGTACTGGGGACACCACCCAAAGCATCCTTATCGACAGCGCCGCCAGCTATTGGGTCACGGCCACCAATTCCAAGGGAAGCGACACCGATACCATTTTGGTAATGATTGATTCCTTGGTGCTGCCCGCCTACCAAATTTCCGCCAGTTCCGACTCTGTTTGCAACGCGACCTGCGTCGAACTTTCCACCTCCTTGGACAGCAATCTTTACAATCTGTTTTGGCTGGACGAGGATTCCATAATCGATAGTGGCGGCACTGCCCAAGTTTGTCCCGCCAGTATTCCGCACACTTACTATCTCTCGATAAGCGATTCCGGCGTTTGCCAAAAAATGGATTCGGTAACCATTTTTTCCAAAGGCAATTTGCCCGCGCTTTCCATCAGCAATGACAGTTCTGTTTGCCCGGGCGACAGTGTCCGGCTTTCCGTTTCGTCTTCCGACTCCATTTTGATGGTGGAATGGAAACCTTTGGGAATTTCGGGAAGCACGGTTTGGATCAGTCCGGACAGCTCCACCCAATATCAAACGGTGGTGGAATATGCAAACGGTTGCCGCGACAGCGGCTTGGTCACGGTTTCGGTGCTGCGCCCCGATACGCCAACCGTGGGGTTGTCCTTCGACACGTTATCGGTTTCGGATGATTGGGCTTTTTATCAATGGTTTGTGAACGGGAATCCCATTGTTTCGGCCACCGACACTTTTTGGGTAGCTGGGCAGAACGGAAATTACGCCGTCCAAGTGGTGGACAACAATGGCTGCGAAACGGTTTCGGACACCTTTGCTTTCAACAGTTTTTCTTTGAATGAGAGTTTCTCAAAGTATGTGAAGCTTTACCCCAATCCCGTGGATGAGATGCTGAAGGTGGAAGTCAGTCCCTTGTTGGGTGAGGTTCGTTTTGAAATCGTGGATGCGGTCGGACAAATTCGGATTCTGAAAAGCCGCAAAACCGCTTTTGGCGAATACATTTTCGAGGTGGCTGATTTGCCTCTAGGGGTGTATTTTCTTAAAGCCTCATCAGAGGGGACTCGAAAAGTTTCTCGCTTTGTGAAGAGGTAAGATTCTGATTGCCGACAATTTCAAAGCATCCAATATGGACAGGGTCGGAGACCGTTGCCCAGCGTTCGCCAAACACATAACACCGAACGCGGAACGCGGAACAATTCTGAACTTATCAATCCCTCAACTCCACCCTTAAATTCAACTCCGCCAACTGCACCTCGTCCAACGGTGCGGGCGCGTCAATCATCAAATCCCTGCCGGCGTTATTTTTTGGGAAAGCGATAAAATCCCGGATGGATTCCTGCCCGCCGAGAATCGCCACCAAACGGTCAAAACCAAAGGCGATCCCGCCGTGGGGCGGCGCGCCTTAAGACTTCCAATTTTGACGAACGTCTTTCGGATCGACCCGGTTTTGCGGCCCGGCCTAATCTCACCACTTATATTTGTCCGTATAATAATTCTATTGAAAACCCTGCTTTGAGGCTTTCAAAATCGGAATACTCGACATTCATTAAAATTATGCTGTTAAATTCAAGATTCATTCTCTTTCTAAGTTTTCTGTCTTTATCTATATCTTTTGTTGCCGCCTACTTGGATGGCAATTTTCATCTCTTTCATAATGATACATTTATTGACATTTGTATGTTGGCACAATTTTCTTTTCACATTATTCTTGCATTAACTTATTTTGTTTTGAGACGTTTAAAAAAAATCCAAAGTCACGACTTTCTCAAGGCTTGGCTCATTATTGTTCTTGCTTGGACAGGATTTCTTTTTGCTTGGGTACGATAAATTAATCAAATTGTTATGAAAGTTTTATTATTACACTTAGTGGTTCTTTATTCCGGCGTTTTAATATATGCCCAACCCCTCTCTGGTATCTACACCATTGGCGGTATCAACCCCGACTATGTAGTAATCAAAAATTATTTAGCAAACCACAAGTTTCAATGCCTAAAAGATATGTGCCACATTGCCGCTTTAGGAGGCTATACGAATCCGAATTAAATGCTAAAACATAACGCTCCAAATTACAATCGTACGCACGCTACCTTCGTTGTGGATAAGTTTTTGGGATTCATTCAGAATGGTTTTCAAAACGAGTAAATCTTGAAAAAGGTTATCTCACTCACAATAAGTCTTGGTTTAGTACTTGGATATTATTATTTCTTTTTTGAATATCATACTTTTACAAATGCGGTCTTTTACATCCTTACATTTTTTGTCTTCAGCGTTCATATCATTTTTTTTATTACAGTTCATTATTTGATAAAAAGTAAATCTTTTTGGGATCACCTCCTTATGGTTTACTTTTTGGTAATTGCGATTTTATTGTTGTTCTTTTTTTTGTTTGTCCTTCAATTTGCTGCAATAGGATGATTCAATTTGAAAATTATTATCATTACACAATCTTTAAAAGCCTTAGATTACAATTTATCTTTTTAATTGTATTTTCTATAGGCAAGGTTAATCTATGGTCTCAACCCATTCTCCGGCACCTACACCATCGGCGGCACCAACCCTGAAATCAATCCCCCAACTCCACCCTCAAATTCAACTCCGCCAACTGCACCTCGTCCAACGACGCGGGCGCGTCAATCATCAAGTCCCGCCCAGCGTTGTTTTTCGGGAAAGCAATAAAATCACGGATGGATTCCTGACCGCCGAGAATCGCCACCAGTCGGTCGAAACCAAAAGCAATTCCGCCGTGGGGTGGCGCGCCGTATTCAAAGGCGTCCATCAAAAAGCCGAATTGTGCCTGCGCGTCTTCTTCTGAAAATCCCAAAAGGTTGAACATTTTTTTCTGAAGGTTCCGGTCGTGAATCCGAATGGAGCCGCCGCCGATTTCATTTCCATTTAAAACCAAATCGTAGGCATTGGCGCGTACTTTTCCGGGTTCGGATTCCAGCCGTTCCAAATCTTCGGGGTGCGGCGCGGTGAACGGGTGGTGCATCGCGTGCCAGCGGCCGCTTTCCTCGTCTTTTTCCAACAAGGGAAAATCGACCACCCACAGTGGCGCAAATTCGTGCGGCTTGCGAAGTCCTTGGCTTTCAGCGATATGCAGACGGAGTTCGTTCAGCGATTTGCGGGTTTTGTTTTTTTCGCCCGCTAAAATCAGCATCAAATCGCCCACCTGCGCGCCCATTTTTTCCGCCCATTTTTGTTTCTGATTTTCATCAAAAAATTTATCGACGGAAGATTTGAACGAACCATCCCCACCTGATCGGTCGGCAGGCTCATTGTATTTGCAATATACCAATCCCTTCGCGCCCACTTGCGGTTTTTTTACGAAATCGGTCAGTGCGTCCAGTTGTTTTCGGCTGTAGCCGGATAGTCCCTCCGCACAAATCCCGACCACCAATTCCGCATCATCGAAAACTTTGAAACCTTGGTTCTGCGTGAGTTCGTTCAGTTCGTGAAATTCCATCCCAAAACGGATGTCGGGTTTGTCCGAACCGTATTTGCGCATCGCCTCATCGTAAGTAATTCGCGGAAATTTCTCGATTTCAAAACCGACCACCGTTTTCAGAACGTGCTTCGTCAAACCTTCAAAAACATCTAAAACATCGTCCCGCTCCACAAAGGCCATTTCGCAATCGATCTGCGTGAATTCAGGCTGGCGGTCGGCGCGCAAATCCTCGTCGCGGAAACATTTCACGATTTGAAAATATTTGTCAAACCCGCTCACCATCAACAATTGCTTGAACGTTTGCGGACTTTGCGGCAGCGCGTAAAACTGCCCGCCGTTCATCCGCGAAGGGACGACAAAATCGCGCGCCCCCTCGGGTGTGCTTTTTATTAAATAAGGTGTTTCGATTTCCAAAAAACCCTCCTCGCCCAAATAATTCCGCACTTCGCGGTTCACCAAATTGCGCAGCATCAGCTTGTCTCTCAGCGGCTTGCGGCGCAAATCCAAATAGCGGTATTTCATCCGCAGTTCCTCGCCGCCGTCGGTTTCGGTTTCGATGGTGAAGGGCGGCGTTTTGGAAGCGTTCAAAACGTCCAGTTTTTCCACTTTGATTTCGATGTCGCCGGTGGGCATTTCGGGGTTTTGGCTATCGCGCTCCACCACTTGCCCTTCGATTTGGATGACGAATTCACGTCCCAGTTTTTGGGCTTTTTCTAAGAGCGCTTCGTCCCACATTTCATTGAAAGCCAGTTGGGTAACGCCATACCGGTCGCGCAAATCGATGAAGGCCATCCCGCCCATTTCGCGGATTTTCTGCACCCAGCCGCAGAGTTTCACGGTTTGGTGGTGATTATCTAAAGTCAGCTCGCCGCAAGTATGGGTACGGTACATTTTTGGGGGATTTTTTGCCGTGGCTCCCGATGGCCTATCGTGAGCACGAGGATTTTACAATAGGGGTGCGAAATTAGGTAAAATGTAGGGCGGGAGGGGAAGCTGTCCGCCAACAATATTTGCCTTTTTCTATGGGAAAATACCTTTCCGGTTTACTCATTTTGAGGGGCAAGAAAATGGTGAATGTTGTTGTCTAATTAATTTTAGAGAGGATTCTCTCCATAATCCGCTAAAATTTTATTCAGCAGGAGCTTTCCAAAATAGCGTTTGGCTTCCAACAGTTGAAGGAAAAGGGGGCGCAATTCACTGACCAAGCCTTTCTTTTTGGCATTTACCAAAATGCCAATGGTGCCAAGGCATTTTACCTGCAAGGATTCCGCATATTCTCGGGCTTCTTTATCATCAATCAACAAATATTTTGCGTCAGTCTCTTGGTAAAGAATGATGGCTTCCGATTCTCCAAAATCCACTTCTTCCCGCAAATAGTTTGGGCGGGATATCTTCGCTGTCATTTCTCTTATTTCTTTCCATTGCTCTTGGGTTGGGCTAAAATCGTTGTGCGAGGCTAATTCTTGAGCCACAGCTTCGGGGAGAAATATTTCTGAAAAAAGCTTTTTCAACAAAGGAAATTGATGAATGGCAACCAAAGAAATAAGTGGCCCTGTATCGGAAATTACAAGACCTTTCAATGATCCTCAAGTTTTCGGATATCTTCCATCACGTCCTCATACGTCATCAGCGACAAGGGAATCTCACGTTTATATAACTCGTTTTCAAACTCATAGCGCGACAAGCCCGAAAGCTGCGCCGCCTTGCCTATTGAAACTTTCAAGTCCCGAAACAATTCTATGGCCGTGGCCAAGCGGATGCGTTTCTTAAATTCTTGGTCGGTTTCGCCAAGAGCCTGGGGAAGATTTGCTGGGAATTCCAGCTCCACGATTTGCATTTCCATCTTACAGTGATTTCCAACAAAAGTACGGAAACGGAAAATTGGCAGAATGATGGCTTCTGACTCACCAAAATCGATGTCCTTTTGAAGATAATTTGGGGCTTCAATTTCTCGGGTTATGGATTGAACAAACGCCAAGACCTGTTCAGACCTGCCAAAATCTCTATGCCCTGCCAATTCAAGCGCTACCGCTTTTGGGATGATGACTTGATCAAATAGCGTTTCCAACAAATCGACCTGTCCTAAAATGTCCAAGGAAATCAGCGGTCCGGTATCTGAAATCACCAAGCCTTTCACCGCGTTTGCAATTTTTTGAGATCATCCATCACGTCTTCGTAGGTGAGCAGCGAGAGGGGGATTTTTCGATGGAATAGTTCCTCTTCAAAATCGTGGCGCGGCAGGCCTGATAAGCGAGCCGCCTTGCCAAGTGAAACTTTGCCCTGCTTGAACAGATCCACTGCCATCGCCACCTTAAAACGCCTTTTCAAATCCTCCGTGCTTTCTCCCGTTATTTTTTGAAAATCTTTTGGGATTTCCAGTTCCAAGATTTGCATTTCCATTTTAGGATGATTTTCAACAAAAGTACGGCAATGGCGGCGGGGACACTGCGGATTAGGGAACGCGCCTTAGCGGGGGGATTCGCCAAGTTAAAAGCGGACAAGAAACGAGAAAAGACCTTGCAGGTTTTCTTAAACCTGCAAGGTCTCTGCTTCTAAAAATTCAAACTCAGATTACTTTTTCACAAACGACCGCGCCGCCCGCCGCCCGTCGGAATCTTTCACAATGATAGCATAAAAACCCGCCGCCAGCCCACTGACATCCAGCGCAGTCTCTTTCTCCGCCACGGATTTTTGCAAGATGATTTTGCCGAGAGCGTCGGTAACGAAAATGTCTTTCGCATCGGCTTTGGCAAATCGCAAAGTCAAAGCGTTTTCCGCCGGATTGGGAAAAATTGCAAAACCGCCCTCCGCCGAAATTTCTTCCAATGAAACGGGTCCGCAACCGCCCGAAACGGTTTCCAAACACACATCGTCAATCGCCCAACCATCGCTCTCCACGCTGGCACTGGTAGCATAGCGGAAGCGGAACTGCACCGTGCCAGATTGGGGCAACTTGAAGTCCTTGAAAGATTGCGACCAACCATTTGCACTTCCCGAAAATCCGGGTTTAACCGCGTCCAGGGCTTGAATGAAAAGCGTGTTGTACCACGCCGTGTCGCCAAAACTCCCAAAGACCTGCCAAGTGTTTCCGCTGTCCAGCGAGATTTCCACGTTGCCGCCGTCCAAGTTTTTTTCGGTATCGAAAAGATGCCAAAAACTGAAACGGTAGCACTGGCCGCCGCTGACCTGAAATTCTGGAGTGAACAGATAATCATCTGCCAAAACGCTGGCGGCGCCGCTGGGCGTGATGTGCCACGCGCCACTGCCGGCGTGGGTTCCGGACACGTTCCCTTTATTTGGGATGCCGTTTTTCCACAGGGTGTCAATTTGGTTTGTTACTGTATTAAAAGACAGAAATTCGGGACTGTTTTCAAAATTGGCGCAGTAAGGAAAATTGGAAACCGACCTTAAAACGGTAATAGGAATTTGCAAAGTATCATCGTTCGGAATATTGTCCGCGCGACTGTTGGGCTGCTGGGTATAAACCATCAGATTGGAAGTGCCTTGTGATAAGTTCAGCGATCCCGCCGGGCTCACTTTGCGGGCTTGCCCCGCCGGCAGCGGCGGCGAAAAGACAATCGGGGCGGTAAATTTCAAGTTGCCGTTTTCTTCAATAAAAACCGTAGTAGAAGAAAGCGGGGCGGCACCGGTATTTCTGATAGAAATTTTCAAGGAGTTGCCCGTCTGTTGCGGCAGCCCGCTCACAAATTCCAGATTGAGCGGCGAAGCCGAGTTCTGCGGCGGTACGGCAATTTCAAAATTGTCGATGGCCCAGCCGTCCAAGGGCAAACCAAAGATATTCATACTGAACTCAAATTGGGTGAGTGGCCCAATAGATAGCAAATCCAAAGGAAAACTGGAATGCACCCAACCGATGGAAGAGCCGATAAAATTTCCATTGAGCGGCCAGCCCTGTACTGGAAGGTCTATTTTTTGCCCTATTCCGGCTGTGTCGAGAAACGATATTTGCCCTGCGCCCGTATTGCCTAAAGCGTACTTGTGGTCAAATTCGATGGTAGCCCCGAAAAGGGTATCCAACCCTGAGAAATAGGGCGACTGAATATGTTGGGTGCTAAATCTGTGGTAAGGCCCGTGGGGATTGGTCACTATGGCTTTATTGCCGAGGCCTGCGAAAAAAGGTTTGCTGGGCGTGTCCACCCGCCACTCGTTGCGGAAATAAGTGTGGGCAAAATCAGAGCTTCAACTTTCAAAGTCATTAAAATAAGGAACTTGCCGAGAGGGCAGCACGTTGGTTTCAAAATATAGAGTGTCATTGTAAGCCAGCGAATCCCCTTGGCGGGAAATCCATAGCTTGACATTGTAACGGCCTGCGCGGAGCGTGTCGCCGAACGTCAGGTGAAGATTGGGTTTGTAAAATCGGTCGTAAGGCTTGCTGAAGTTGTTAGAAATAGTTTGCGAAAAAGGGAAGCTCCCCGTTTGCCCAGCAATGGCGGGAGAAGAGGGGTCGCAGGCATCTTGAAGGACAACTCCCAAGTGGTGGAACGGCTGGCTGTTCGAAACGCCGTTGTGCGCGATGTGGATAAACTGGGCGCCTTGCAGCCCAACGGAGGTGTCGCCGGCTCGCATCAGCGAAAACACATCTCCGTGGTAGTAAAGCCCTACATCGGCGCTGGTGCTGGCGGTGACTTGGATATTGTCCAAAGCGGCCGAATAGTCCACGTCCTTGTTTGCGTTCACCGCAAAAACCAGTTGCACCGTTTTGCCGATAAAATTTTGTAACGAAGCCTTCTCGGTCTTCCAAATCGCCTTGTCGGAAGAGGTGCCGCTTATGGTTTTCAAGAGGGTTTCAGTGCCGTCTTCTTCCACAGTCGAGAGGGTCATAGAGCGGCCACTGCGCAGGTAGTGTGCAAAGCGGATTTCCGGCTGGGTGGCATTCCTCAAATCCAAACAGGCCGATTGGAATTTTGCGGTTAGGGTAGCTTGCACGGTGTCGCTGCGTAGCACGGCAAATTTTTGGTTTTCGCCCAATCCCTCAAAAGGGCCAAATTTACTTTCATATAAATACCCCTGCGCCACCGTCCAGCGCGGGCCGTTGCCGTTGTCCACCGCGTTCAGCTCCCAGTCCGTGCTGTTCAAGTTTCCATTGTCGGAAGCCGTGGCCACCGTGGCATCTTCAAAATCAAAATAATAAGGAAACTGCGAAATGACAGGGAGTTGCGATCCGATTTGCACGGTCAAAGTATCGTTGGAAGAATTGGCATCGCCCGGCAGTTCCGTCCATATTTTGAATGAGTGTGAAACGGAGGTATTGAAAACCAAAGGATTGGCCGAAACGAAAGTGGCCGAATCCAAATAATTCAAATGGGAAACCTGCACCGTATCGCGGGTGGTCGCGCCGCCATCCAGTTGGTAGGCCACGGGAATCTCAGACATCGACTGCGCTCCAAGATTGGCAATCTTTAAAACAATATTTTGCCCGCTACTGACATTGCAGCCCGCCGTGGCAGGAGAATCCAAGCGCACGGCCGCCACGTCCAGCGCGGGGATGTCGGCAATTTTCAAATCGTCGATGGCGATGTCGGCTTTGTCGCCGGAGCCGCTGCGCAGCGCCCGAAAATGGATGCGGATTATTTTCCCTTGGAAAGGCGATAAATCCACCCGGTATTGCTTCCACGAATCAGCGGGGCTAACTTGCCGTTGTCCCTTTATTTTTTCATAAGCGGCAAAAAACGCGCTTTGGTCGGCCCCGGTGTCAATGTCGATGCGCAGGCGGTTGATGTCCGCGCCGTATTGATGGTACCAAAAAGAAAGCTCGCGCGGCACGCTGTCGCGCAAATCCACGCAGGGCGGCACGATGAGCGGCTGGGCCACGCTGCTGTTCGGCGTGAATTCGCAATAAAGGTATTTGCCGTTGCCGGTGGTGTGGTCACCATTGGGGCCGGTATTAGCGGTAGGCGTGGTTCCGTTCATCACGCTCCAGCCGCGTGCGTTATACACCGAGGGTTGAACGCTCCAGCTTTTGTAAGCCGGGCCGATGGGCATAGTGCCCCGGCTGGGCAGCCCCGGGCCGATAGGGTGGTTGGGCTGTCCCACACCCACCAGCCAATCGTTGCTTTCAAAATCCTCCACCCAAGGGAAGATATGAATCAGCTCTGGACGATTGGCACAAAGCTTAAATCCGCATTTGGAAGGCAAACTGGGTTCGACCCAAAACTTAAAAAACGCAGAAGTGTCCAAAGGCAGGCGCGCGATGTTTCCGCAAGTATCGTAGGCCATTACAAAATAGCGGACTGTGTCGCCCACTTGCACTTGGTTACTGTCCAAAACACCTTTGTATTCGAAATTGACGAGGTTATCCAGCATATTTTGCGATTGGAAAGCCAGTCCATTCACGCTGAAAAACACCGCCACGCTTTCGATACCGGATTGGTTCAGCCCACCTGTGTCGCGCGCGATGGCGCCTATTTGATAGCCATTAGGATTGGCAAGCAGTGATCCTTCCGGTTTGGGGACATAGCATGGGACGGGCGAAAAATCCATATCCAAAGTTGGCGGGTTCAGCTCGCAATTGGCGGCTTCCACTTTCAAATCATCTACATACCAGCCACTGAGATAGTCCAGCGCAGGCGGGTTGCCGCCACCCGCGCCAATGGGTGCTTGAGCCTTAAATTCTGTCTCAAAACGGATTTTCACATTGGCGTAGCCCGTGGCCAAGCCCGCCCCGTTGGAAGTGTCCGAAGCCAGTCCTGTCAAATCGAAAGACTCGCCCACCCACCACAAGCTGTCCGGCGTTGAACGCACACCACCGTTGGAAGCCAGCCAGTCCAAAGCGCGCCAAGTGTTGATGCTCTGTTGAAAAATGTTATAGCCCGCCTCGTTGAAATAATTATTGTTATAGAAAAGTGGGCTGCCACCGTATTGATTGGGCAGATACTGCCGGAAGCCGAGTTGGGTAAAAGTGGCGCCGCTATCGGTGGACACCATAATCCGCCCTTCGTTTTGCACAAAAATTTTGGCGATGTGCGAGAAGCTCATTTTCACGAAAGGATTGCCAACGGTGCTGAACGCATCCGTTTCAAAATAAACCACATTGGCAGGGCTGGCCAGCGAGCCTGAAACGTGGTATGAGGAATTTCCCGAAACGGAAACCAAATTCGTGTCGTTCCATGAAATAGGCGCGCTGCCGCTTATGGAGCCGGTGTTCACCATATCTGCCCCGCTGGGCTGGTCAAAGTTTTCGTGGAAAAGTACATTTTGCGCGCAAAGCGAAACGGCCGAAAAGGCGAATAGAAAGCCGAAGAGTTTTTTCATAATAATCAGACAATGAGACAATGGGTCAATTGGACAATGGGTCAATCTTTTACAAAGGGTTGGGTTTGGGGTTTTTGGTTTTGGGAGAATGCTTTGAGAAAATAGAGGCCGGCTTCCAGTTTTCCGATGTCGATTTGTCCCGTGGCCACCGAAACTTCCCGCGAAAGCACCGTTTTTCCCGACACATCCACAATGGAAATACGCCGCGCCGCGCCGTTTTCGAATTCAAAATGCAAGATGTTCTCCGCCGGGTTGGGAAAAATTTTGAAGGAGGTTTCCCCATTTTCCGAAAGCCCGATGCCGCCGTTCACTATTTGGAACAGCAGGGTATCGTTGGCTGGGATGTCGTTGCCGATGGGGTTTACCAAAGTGTTCCCGTCGCTGCCTATTGCGGAAACGAGCGCGTACTGGCCTTTTTTGGGAAAGGGCAAAAATAGTTTCAAATTAATGGCGCCGCCGCCCGCTGCCGTGGCCGCCACGACGGGGATGATGCTGGAGTCGGGCGCATACAGCCGGAAATCGGAACCATCGGCCGCCAAGGTGGTATCCAAAAAACCACAGCGCGCGATGATGCGCAGCGAGGTATCGCCCACGTTGCGTGGCTTGAAAAACGTGGAATTGCTGTCCGGCAAAGTCAACCGGTTGCGCTGGTTGCCGGAAATATTGCAGGATTGCACAATGGGAACGATGTGGGTCCGCACCGAATTTCCCACTTCAATCCATTGCTGCGCGGTGGTGTCATACCGGAACTCGATAGCCTCGAAAGACAACAGGGGAACGGCCGGTTGGCTGGGGCTGAAAGTAACGAAACCGCCCGCGGAATCTACCTTAAAACCACTGCTGGTGGCAAACGGATTTTTAACCGAACGGCCCGCCGAATAAGGGACGAGAGAAGGGCTGAGGCTGCCACAAAACCCTGACACCGTTTTGGGTTGAGACAGGCGGTACAAGATACTGTCGCCATCGCTTTCCACTCCCCCAAAATACTGGTTGAAAGGATACCCGCCCGGGGGCACCACGCAAAAGGCCTTGGCAAACGGGCCGCAAAACTGCACGTTGTCGTTGTTTCCCAAGGTATTGTTTAGCCGGGCTTCTATATAAATGGACTTGTTTTGGGGTTGGTTCACATTGATAATAGCATTGCTGTAACAGCACGAATTGTAGGAAAACACAAAATCGGGACAAGTGCCGGGGAGCGTTACAGTGGCTTGGTAGATATGGTTTTGCACGGTAACGAAGCCAGGTCCGCCACAGTTATTGAAATTGGGAAAGGGGGAGAGGCAATTCGACTGGATGGGGTGCGGCATACCTCCCGTGACCACGGAGGCCGTTACGTTCATACTGGCAAAGCAACTGGATTCGATGCAAATGGTGGCGGTAGAGGGCGCGCTCACTCCACTATTGTCCACCAGCAAATCCAAATAAACCTTGTATTGATTGGGTATCCCGCTGCTGTCGCCGATGTATTCGTAATAAATGTGGCCGCCAGAAATATGCGAGGCCGCGGCGGAGAAACCCATCCCCACCATCATCAAAAAAATAGCAATCTTTTTCATTTTGTTAGAATTATTAAACGTTAAAAAATTTAGTGTTTCGAGAATTTCACCGTCCGCGCCGGACCACCCTTTTCTTTTACCGTAAGGAAATACATCCCTTGCGGGAGGTTTTCCGTGGCAATTTCCGCGCGCGCTTGGCGGATGGTTTGTTGATGAAAAATCTGGCCGGCGGCGTTGGAGATTTTTAGAAACCGCAGGTTTTTCTCTTCAAAATGCAAGTGTAAGACATCGCCCGCGGGATTGGGGAAAATCGAAAAAGGAAGGGTCGCGTTTTCCGTGATATTCATCCCATTGCAATCCGAGACCGTGAAATTCAGCGAAGTGAATTCTTGTACTTCCACGCCATTGGGGCTGACCAGCACGTTGCCATCGCTGCCTTTTTTGGTCGTTAAAAAATACGCGCCGTTCTGCGCCAAGGGCTGGAACAGTTTCAGTTCGATGAATTTGGCATCCGTTGAAGAATCGCGGAGGATGCGAATATCCGTGGCGGGCAGCAAATTGTTGTCGGGGGCGAACAGTCGGAAATCCGTCCCGTCAGGCGCCACGCTGGAATCCAAAAAACCGCAGGTAGTGGTGAGCCGGAGAATGGAATCGCCACATTGCACTGGCCGGAAATACGCCGAGCCGGAATCCAAGAACGCCAAATCGTTGCGCGGCACGGTGTCGCAGTTGCCGCCCACAGGCTGGACATATTGAATTTTTGAGATGCCTACAAGCAGAAATCCGGAAATCGAATCTAAGCCGTATTCCCATACTTCTCGCGTAATTAAATAATTGCCCGCCGCGATGGGCTTAATTTGGGTGTTCCCAAATCGGCCATCCAAAGTCAATCCGCCCAAGGTGGGCAGGGGTTGGGCGAAAGAATGGCTACCGGAAAACGGCAGATTGTAAACAGCGGGGCTATCACAAGTGCCGCTGTCGGCTTTGGGTTTGGCCATTTGGTGATACAAAGTGTCCCCGTCCGCATCGCTGGCGCCAAAATCGACATAGAAAGGAAAGTCTGTGGCAGTTTTCAGACACATTTTGGGCAAGGGTTCCGATTGACGAAACCGCGCCGAGGTATTCGGCTTGAGAATATTGTTGAGGTGAGCCGCCAAATAAAGCGCCTGCCCCGCCGGATTGCTGATGTTGGTAATCTTCCCGCTCAGGCAACATTGGGTGTGGCTGAATGTAAAACCGGAACACTTACCGTCCAGCACATAGTGGATTTTGTAAACGGCCTTGGCAAAATTGAAACTGCCCGCATCGCCGCACGGCCAAAAGGCAGTTTCGGATTTCAGGGCGGTGCGCGGCAACCGCAAAGTGGTGTCACCAAAGCAAGCAGAACTTACGCACACATCCGCACTGTCAGCCAAGGCCGTGGCCAAAGTGTCGCTGAATAGTTCCAGTGTTATTTCATATTCAAACGGCGTCCCCGTGCTGTCACCAATGTAGCGGTAGTGGATGGTGCCGCCCTGCCAATGCGCGGCGCTGGACGAAACCCCGAACCCGATCAGCATCCATAAAAAGAATATCCTTTTCATATTCAAAAAGATTCGTTGCCGAATGGGAATTTCAATTTTTAAAGAATTTCACCGTCCGCGCCGCGCCACCCTTTTCTTTTACCGTAAGGAAATACATCCCGTTCGGGAGATTTTCCGTGGCGATTTCCGCGCGCGTTTGGCGGATGGTTTGTTGATGAAAAATTTGGCCGGCGGCATTGGAGATTCGCACTGTTTTTTTAGCAGCGTTTTTAAATTCGATATTCAGAACATCTTGGGCGGGATTGGGGAAAAGCCGAAAGGAAAGGGCTGCATCTTCCACCAACGAAAATCCCGTTTGGCAATCGCGCACGAAAAAAAACAAGGTGTCAAATTCGGCCAGCTCAAAGCCGCAGGCGTTCACCAATGTATTTTGGTCGTTGCCCACGCGGGACACCAGCCGCAGCGTGTCGTCATAGTAAATATTTTGAAAAAGCCGCAATTGCACGAACTGCGCAAACTCTTGAACTCCCCCCGTTGGCACGGTGGCCGAAACCACGGGGAGCAGCCGCCCGCCACCATCGATGATCGCAAAATCAGTGGCATTGGGCGCCAAACTTTCGCGCTTGAAAAACCCGCTGGTCTTGAAAACCAAAAGGCTGTCGCCGCAAAAAAGCTCCCGGTATTGCAAAGAATCCACCACGTGGCGCAGTTTTACCTCGCGCACGTCCTTGCGGCAACTGTCGCCGATGGCCATTTGGAATTCGCGGTTGATCTCGCCCACCTGCACCCATTGCTGTGCCGCCGTGTCGTAGCGGAATTCCGATACGGTGGTGCGCAGCGCAACCACTTCCGTTTGGGTAGGCGTGAATGTGAGCAGCCCAGTCCGCGTGTTGAGGTTCACGCCCGTGGACGAACTCACGGGGCTGTTGATGCTATAGCCAGACGCATAGGCAATGTCAGTGGAGCTGGGACCAACGATCGAATTGCAGCTCGCGTTGTTCGGATCTTGCGGCACACCGTTTTGGAAAAACACGGAATCGCCCTCCGCTTCCGCCACGGTCTGAACAAGCTCTACGGAGCCGCCCTTGCAGGTGTTGAACAGCGGCGCCAAGGCAAAACGCGGCGAGCTGTTGGATCCCAAGGTATTGTTGAGCGCGGCACTTACAAAAATGCCTTGGGTGCTCGCGTTTTGCAGATTGGAAATGGCACTGTTGCGGCAGCACGAATTGTAAGCGATAACGTAATCCGCACATTTTCCTGACAGGGTAATCACGCCCTCATAGCGCACCACGCCCGTGTTCACATAAGCACTATCAAGCGGATCCAGGCAGCGGAACTCGCGCGGCACGGCGTAAGCATTACTGAAGTTGGGATGGGCCAAATGGCTGGGGGGCGGGTTGACTTGCAGGTTTTGAGAAAAACTTGAAAAACAACTTGAATGAACGCAGATAGTCGCCGCGGAGGGCGGGCCGGCCACGCCGTTTCTTATCTCAAAATATAAAAACGCCTGCACGAAATACTGGAAATTGATCCCCGTGGAATCGCCGATGTATTCGTAGTAAATCTCGCCCCCGGCAAAGTGGGTGGCTTTTCCGTTCTGAAAAAAGGTAATCAGCAAGGCGGATAAAAGTAGCAGCTTTTTCATAGTCAAAGTTTAAAGTTGTTTTGAAGCGAGCAAGAAATAGAAAAAGCGCGAACCCAGCCGATTTTTTTTCTCGAAGACGCGCTTTTTATAAAATTAATTTTTCAAAAACTTCACCCGTCGCGTTTCCCCGTTTTTGGTTTTGATATTCAGAAAATAAATCCCTTTCGGAAAAGCGGAGACGTCCACCGCGTTTTCCTTTTCGGGAAGGTGCAGCAACCGGATTTTTTGCCCCGCCCCGTTGGTGATCCAAATTTCGCGGTCTCCTTCTTTTTCAAATACGATATTCAACTTTTCCCGCGCGGGATTGGGGAAAACCTTGAAACCTTGAATCCCATTTTCCGCCAAGGAAACCACCTCGCAGCCCGTGGCGATATTTTCTACGCACACATCGTCGATCAACCAGCCGAAGCTGGCCACGCTGGCGTTGGTGGCGTAGCGAAAGCGGAACTGCACCAGCCCCGTGAGCGCCGGGCTAAATTCCTGAAAAGACTGCACCCACCCGCCGCTGTTGCCGCTGAAGCCGGGCTTGGTCAATTCCAAAGATTGGACGTAAAGCGAGTTGTACCAAGCGGTGTCATCAAAATTTCCCAACACCTGCCAGGTTTGGCCGCTGTCCAGGGTGATTTCCACGTTGCCGCCGTCAAAGTTTTTCTCGGTATCGAATAAATGCTGAAAGCTAAATCGGTAGCACGGCCCGGCCTGGAGCAAGTAGCTCGGCGTGTACAAATCCGATCGGAGCAGGTGCGAGAGCGAATCCGCGGGCGCAATCGTCCAAGCGTTGGGCGCGCTGGGGGCGGCGGCCGCTGGTGCCACTTCCCACTGGCCGCCCAAGAAACCCGTTTTTTCCTGAAAAGGAAGAAAGGTGGACGAACTGTCGAAATCTGCGCAAAAGGGCAGCGTGGCCACCGTGCCCGGAATGGCAAACTGCAGTTGCAGCGTGTCGTCCAGCGGCAGCTCGTCCGGACGGTCGTTGGGCCGCTGGGTATAGATGAGCAACTGGTTTTGAACGGTATCTAAGTTCAAGGGCGTGGCCAGCGTCACCACGGTGGATTTCCCACTTTGCAAAGCGCTGAAATTGACCACTTCGCTAAACTGGAGCTGGCCGTTGTTTTCCACAAAAATTTCCGCTTCCGAAAGGGGGGCCGCCCCCGTGTTGGTGATTTCCAGCTTGATTAAATTTCCACTGGGTAGCGGCACTTGGGTAAACCCCAGCGCGGTGGGCGAGGCCGAATTTTGCTCGGGCACGAAAATCTCAAAATCGTCGATGGCCCAGCCGGGCATCCGCTCGCCCTTGGTATCCAGCACAAAGCGGAAGGCTATGATGGGCTGTGGCCGCAATTGCGCCAAGGGGTAGGTGCTGAGTATCCAGCCGGGGGAGCTTCCGGTAAAGCCGTTGTTGGGATCGCTGCCCGATACATAATTATAAAAGGGAGCCCAGTTTTGGCCTTGGATATTGGGGGTGTACAAATCCGTCCAGCCCTGTGCGCCGCGCAACACTTCCACGCGGCCGCGCGCCCCGCCGATGAAGTCAAAATTGTGGCGGAAGCGGATTTCCGCGCCGAACACGGAATCCATTCCCACGAAAATGGGGGTGAACAAAAATTCCTCGCCTGTGCTGACCACCGAATCGGAGCGGTTGGAAACGGCCGCGTTGGCCCCCGAAAAAGCACCGCTGATGCCGCTCTTTTGGGGCGTGGCAATTTCCCATTGGCGCAGCGGCCCTTTGAAAGAAAAACCGTTGTCGCAATTTTCAAAATCCGTGAAAAAAGGCGCGGCCACGTCGGGAATCACAGAACTCTCGAAATAAAGGGTGTCGTTGAAATGCACCGAATCGCCCGGCGTTTCCAGCCACGCTTTTCCCAAATAATGGCCGGCCGTCAAGCTTGCGCTCAAAGTCAAGTTGTTGATGGTTTGGCTGCGGTTCAAATTCCCCGCAGAAAATTGCGCCACGAAAAAACTGGGGCTGGTGGCGGTTATCGTAGGTTGATTGATACACTGGTTTTCCATTTCTATTTTAATCTGCGCGGTGGTGCTGGTGGGCAATCGCAGGACGGAAAAATCGAACGAATTGCCGGCGGGCAGCGAAGTGGTGCCCTCGAAAAACCGCTGCAAACTTTCCGGAAAGGAACGCAGGGCCAAGTCGGTGGTGCCGCCTTCCAAAATCTGGATGTTGTCGAACGCCACGTGGTAGCTGCTATCGCTGGCTTGCGCCAAAACTTCAAACGCCAAGCGCGTGGTGTTTCCCGCGTAGGGGGTCAGGTTGGCTTCGTACAGTTTCATCGTTTCCTTTTGGGAAAAGGTGTTCACGGTAAGCGGCAGCAATTTCCATTGCCCCGCGTCTTCCACGTACACTTCCAAGGTTTGCGCGTTTTTTTCAAATCCGTGGAAATAAAGTTTGGGCAAATTGGCGTTGGTCAAATCGATGCACTTCGACTCGAAGCGCGCCACGCTGGCGGAAGCGCCCGATGGCACTTGCAATGCTACGAAGGTTTGTTCTTTGCCAAAAGCCGTGAATGGGCCGGCCAGCGTTTTGCGCAGCGGGCCTTTTTCTATTTTCCAATGCGCGCCGCCCGAGTTGGCCGCCCCGTTCAGGATCCAGTTGCTGTCGTTCAGCAGGCCGGGGTTGCCCGCCGTGGCGTTTTCAAAATCCAAGTGGTAGGGGAAATTCTGGATGGCGTTTCCGCTCGCGCTCAGCGGGATACTCAAGGTATCGTCAGAAGTGTCGGAATCGCCCGATACTTCCGTCCACACTTTCAAAACGTGCGGCTGCGCGGGGTTTAGCACCAGCGGGGCAGAAGATTGAATCGTGGCGGTGTCCAAAAACCCAAACCCGTTCAAGGTGGCCGTGTCGCGGATGATGGCCCCGCCGTTCAGTTGGTAGGCAAAAGGCAGGATGCCCAGCGAGTCGTTCCCGTCATTGACAATTCTGAAAGCCAAAGGCAGCCCGCTGGTAGCGCCGCAAGGCGAGCTGGAGGGTGAATCCACCGCCAGCAGCCGCACGTCGCGGGGCGGTATGTTTTCGATGGAAAAATCGTCGAGCGCCATATCCGCCAAGTCGCCGCTGGGCAGCCGCCGCTTACGAATGAGGATGCGGATGATTTTTCCCTGAAAAGGGGACAGATCCACGGCGCGCTGCTGCCAGCCGTTGATGGAGCGGTTTTGTACTTCGCCCACGATTTCGTCGTAGCCCGGCCATAGCGCGATGGCGTCGCTGCCCGTGTCGATGTGGATGGTCAGCTTGTCCACGTCCGCGCCAAAAAGATGGTACCAAAACGAAAACTGGCGGGGCACGCTGTCGCGCAAATCAATGCAGGGCGTTATCAGCAGGGTATTGATTTCTGATGCGGGGGCAAACTCAAAATCGGAAAACAAATATTGGCCGCTGCCGGAAGTGTGGTCGGCGCTGGGGCCGGTGTTGGCTTGGGGCGTGGGGCCGCTCCATACGGTGTAGCCCCAATCTTGGTTGGGACTGGGTTGAACCGTCCAGTTTTTGCCGGCTCCAATCGGAAAACCGCTGCGGAAGTTGGTGTTATTGCCACGGTTTCCCAGCATCCATTCTGGGCCCTCAAAATCTTCCCGCCAAGGAAAATCAGTAATCAAGCTTGGGCTTTGGTTGCAACCGACGCCGTTGCCGCATTTAGAAGGAGTATTGAAAGGCTGGAATTCAAAATAGTCGCCTTCATCATTGGGCAAGCGATGACTATTGCCACAATTGTCGTAAGCCACGATGTAATACCGAGCGCTATCGCCGGGCATTACGTTAAATACAGCCGAGCGGTATTCGTTATTGAAACTTTGATAGAGCTGCATCTTAGTAGCGGTAAACGCACTTCCGTTCACACTGGAAAACAGGATCAGGCTGTCGATGCCAGAATCGAGATTCTCATCGTCGAACGCGCGTACCCCTACCGCGTAATCGTTCTGTGAGTCGGTGGGTACGCTGCCCTGCGGATTGTGGTTATAGCAAGGGAAGGGCGTAAAATCCGTCGTAATTCGGGGCGGCACCAACTCACAATTATGACCCAGCACTTTCACATCGTCCACGAACCAGCCGGCCAAATAGCCGCCCGTCCCGATGACTTGGTTGTTGAACTGCGCCTCGAAGCGGATTTTGACATTGGCAAAACCCGTGGCCGGAAATCCCGCTGAAGTATCATTGGCCAAGCCCGTCAGATCAAACGCTTCCTCTACCCACCACGACGGTTTTGGTACGGAAGCCGGCCCCGTCCATTGCAGGGCGTTCCATAGGTTTACGTTTTGGCTGGGCAGATTGTAGCCGGCTTCATTAAAATAATCCACGGAGCGGAATACGGTACTGCCGCCCAAAAACCGTCCCCGATACGGGGTGCTGGTCAGTTGGGTGTAGGTCTGGCCGTTGTCGGTGCTGATGGAAATGCGCCCCTCGTTTTGCACGAAAATCTTGGCGATGTGGGAAAAGCGCAGATACACATAATCTTGATTGACGGTGCTGAAAGATTGGGTTTCAAAAAAAACTTGTTGCGCCGCGCCGCTGCCCGGCGAACCACTAACGTGGTAGGAAGAATTTCCAGAAACGGAAAGGAAGGAAGTGTCGTTCCACAAAATGGGCGCGGTGCCGCTGGCCGAGCTGGTGCTGACCGAATCCGGCCCGCTGGGGCTGTCAAAATTTTCGTGGAAAAGGGAAGTCTGTGCGGCCAAGGTAGCTGACGAAAGCAGCACCGCCGCCGCGATTTTTGTAAAAATTTTCATAAAAAAATTGGAATTAGGATTTTGAGAAGCGGGCGGTCTTGCGGGTTTCACCGTTTTCAGATTTCAGGATATAAATGCCACGGGACAAATTTTTCAAGGGGATTTCGACTTCGGTGTCGCGGATTTCCCATTGTTGCAAGATTTTCCCGCGGGCATCCCAAAGCGTGAGGCGGCGCGCGGCGGCGTTTTCAAAGCGCACCGTCAGTTTTTCCCGCGCCGGGTTGGGGAATATTTCCAGCGCGCGGTTCTCCTCTTCCGCCAAGGAAAAACCCGTTTGGCAATCCTGCACATAAAACTGGAGCGTGTCGAATTCTTTCAGCGAAAACCCGCAGACGTTGCGCAGCGTGTTGCCATCGTTTCCTACGCGGGAAACGAGGGTGAGCGTGTCATCATAATAAATGGTGCGGTTCAGGTGGAGCCCGATGAACTCCGCAAAGCCGGCCTGGCATCCCTGCGGCAGCGATGTGGCCACGATGGGCAGCAGGTGGCCGTTTTGGTCGTGCAGGGCAAAGTCGGTGGGGGTCAAGGTTTGACAATCGAAAATGCTGGACGTTTTTACAAAGAGGGTGGAATCGCCACAGAAAAGTTGTTCGTAGGGCAGGGTACTGTCCGAGGGGTGCTGGATCTGCATATTCACCACGGAGGTCTTGCAGGTTTGGCCGATGGCAATCTGGAAGTCGCGGTTGATCTCGCCTACTTTCAGCCACACCTGCGCCACGGTGTCAAAGCGGTATTCGCTGACGCTGGTGCGCAAGGCATCTACTTCGGAAATGCTGGGCGTAAAGGTGAGCGTGCCGTTGCGGGAATTGAACTGCACCCCCGTGGAAGAGGTAACGGGCGCGGCGGCGGAATAACCTTGGTCGTAAGGGATGTCCATCACGTTTAAATTGGGACAAAAACCAGTTGCCGCTTGCGGCGTGGCGTTTTGGTAGAATAGCGAATCGCCGTCGGGCTCAAGGGTGGCTTGGGCAATTTTGACTTCTGTACCGATGCAGGAATTGACTTGGGGCGGCGCCAAGAAAACGGGCGAACTATTGGGGCCGATGGTGTTGTTCAATTTGGCCTGGATAATCATTTGATTAGAGGCGGCATTTTGCAAGTTGCCAACCGCAGAATTGCGGCAGCACAGCGAGTAAGAAAATGTCCAGTCCGCGCATTTTCCCTGCAAGGTAATTACATCTTCATAAAATCCCAGCCCAATATCTACATAGCCGGGGGAGGTACTGAGCAAACACTGGAATCTATTGGGGATGGGTTGTACGGAAAAATTGGAATTGTTGATATTCAACGTTCCTCCTGAAAAACAGGAGGAATTATAACATACGTTGACGGAGGAGGGCGCGGTCACGCCAGATTGATCAAAATATAAAACCAGCTTGATTTTATATTGAAATGGAATCCCCGTGGAATCCCCGATGTATTCGTAAAAAATTTCGCCCCCGGCAGAGTGGGAAGCGCGGCTGGAAAAGGCCATCGCGAAAGAGAGCGACATAAGGAGTATTAGTTTTTTCATAGTTGGAATTTTTCGGAAAGGAAATTATTTGCTGGTGCAATATCTTAAACTTGGTGTGATTATAAAAAAAATGGGTGTTTCAATTAGTCTGCGATGGACGCGGTTTTGCCAAGAGAGTTTTGCCCAAGCCATCCAACAAAAGTGCTTATTGTTTTTCTCTATGGAGAAACAGAAGTTCGAATCTTGCGATGGGAAAACATTTTATCCCAATGCTGATTTTCTGTTAATTTCGGCCGCTAAATTTTCAGGATTTCTAATTCGCAAAAATAGTTTCAATGAATTTTTCCAAGATGCTCCGCCCGTTTTCTTTCAGCTTCGCCTTGCTATTGTTTTCGCCCAGCCTCTCCGCCGTGGAGGGGATGTGGCTGCCCTTTTTATTGGGAAAAACCACCGCCGAAGAGATGAACGCGATGGGGATGCAGATGACCGCCGAGGATATTTACAGCGTCAATAATTCCAGTTTGAAAGATGCCATCGTCCACTTTGGCGGCGGCTGCACGGCGGAACTCATCAGCGCCCAAGGACTTTTGCTGACCAACCACCATTGTGGCTACGGCCAAATCCAGTCGCATTCCAGTTTGGAAAACGATTATCTGAAAGACGGCTTTTGGGCGATGAACGCATCGCAGGAAAAAACCAACCCCGGACTGACCGCCGCCATCGTAAAGTATATGGAAGACGTGACCGAGCAAGTGCTGGCGGGCGTTTCCGAGGAAATGGACGGCGAGGCGCGCGGCGTAAAAATCGCGGAGAACATCACGGCGATTGTGGCCGCCAAGGAAGATGATTACGACAAAGAAATTGTTGCCGTTTGCCTTTGGAAACCAGTACGTTCTGATTGCTAAAGAGGTGTTTAAAGACGTTCGGCTGGTGGGCGCGCCGCCCTCCAGCATTGGCAAGTTTGGTGCGGATACGGACAACTGGGTGTGGCCGCGCCACACGGGCGATTTCTCGATTTTTCGGGTGTATGCCAACGCCGAAAACCTGCCCGCAGAATATGCCGAGGACAACGTTCCGTACCGGCCCGCGCAGCATCTGAAAGTGAACATCGGCGGTTTTGAGCCGGGCGATTTCACGATGGTGTATGGTTTTCCGGGCAGCACCACTTCCTATCTGACCAGCAACGAAATCGAAAATTCGGTGGAGATTTACAACCCGCGCCGCAAGGAAGTGCGGGATAAATTATTGGAAATCCTCGACAAAAAAATGCGCGCCGACGATGCCACGCGCATCAAATACGCTTCTAAATACGCGCGCATAAGCAAACAGTTGGAAACGCTGGCGGGGCGAAATCTTGGGGATCAAACGGACGGACGCGATTGCGAAAGCGCGCTTGGAAGAAGCTGATTTTCAGAACAAAGTGGAGGCGAACTCCCAAAATTTTGGTCATTACAAAAACTTGCTGCCCGAGTTGAAAAAACTTTATGACGACCGAAGAGAAAGCGAATTGGAGCGCTACATTTTTCTGGAGGTCAATTATTATGGGAATGAGTTTTTCCGCCATTTGCTGGGCTACCGCAGTTTGTTGGCAATGGCGGATGACGAAAACGTCAGCGACGCGGATTTGCAAAAGGAAGGCGAAAAACAAGCCCAGCGTTTTGCCAATTTTTATAAAGATTATGATGCCGAATTGGGACAGAAAATGATGCAAGCGGTTTTGCCAATTTTATTAAAAAACTTGCCATCCGAACCGATACCCGATATGTTGCAAGAATTGAAAAATTCGGATGAAGAAAACCAGATGGAATTTGTAGCAGAAATGTACGAAGATGCACCGATGCTAAACGACCCTGAAAAATGGCAAGAAATGCTGAACGAAAATCCCGCCAAAGCGGCCAAAAAACTGCGCAAAAGCGATGCGATGGAATATACGACGGCGAGCTGGGATTATTTTTTAAATATTCTGAATCCTATTTCCAAAAAATACCAATTGGAAATCGATGAAAAACAAGGCCACTATTTCCGCGCGCTTTCGGCCGTTTATCCCGATAAAAAATTGTACCCCGATGCAAATTCCACGATGCGCGTAGGCTATGGCATCGTGGACGGTTACGAGCCGGCGGACGGTGTTTATTACGATGACCAAACGTATTTGAGCGGCGTGGTGGCCAAATATGTACCCGGCGATTATGAATTTGATTTGCCGGAAAAACTGATTGATTTATATAAAGAAAAGGACTATGGAAAATACGGCGAGGACGGCAAAATGCCCGTCTGCTTCATCGCCAGCAACCACACCACCGGCGGCAACAGCGGCAGCCCCGTGCTGAACGCCCGCGGCGAGCTAATCGGCCTCAACTTCGATCGCGCTTGGGAGGGCGTGATGAGCGACTACCACTACGATGCCGCCATCTGTCGCAACATTATGGTGGATTTGCGCTACGTGCTTTTTATCGTGGATAAATTTGCGGGCGCGGGGTATTTGGTGGAAGAGATGGATTTGGTGGAGGAAAGTCCACAGTCCACGGTCGACAGTCCACAGGCTGTGGGGGACGGCGAACTGGAAATGGAGCTGGTGGAGTGATTGGTTTTGATGTAATTATAATTTTGAAACTGACCACCAAGAACTTATAGCCGAGAACTTTGGAATTTTCTACTTTTGAGATATGAAAAACGGGAGAAATACATTAGTGGGGGAGGTTGAGATTCCTTCGGAAACCCAAGAATTTACCTTGGAAAAAGCTGCTGAAATTTTGATTTCCGATGAAGAGTATTTGCTCTTTATGGCAAGCCGTGGAGAATTTTCAATACACGGAAAGAGTGGAAAAAAAAATGGTTTCCCGCCGCAGCCTGCAGAGGTATTTAGACGAAAATCCTGACCCGAATGAGCGGGCGCTGCATTATATCTCGTGGTTCGGACAAACCTACCAAGCCGAAGAATATCAATGAGTTACGCGGCTTATCCGGTGGCACTGTAGGATGCCAATGTTCTCTATTCCGCGCCTCTTCGCGATTTTTTGTTGAGCTTGGCGTCCGCCCCAGTTTTCGAACCTAAATGGACATCGCAAATCCATCGAGAGTGGACGGAAAATCTCTCAGCACGAAATCCTAAATTTGATAGTAAACGCAGGGAAAACGTTTTGCGAGCGATGGCAGCACGCTTTCCCCACGCTGAAATTTCAGATTATCAAGCCATCCAAAAGGACTTAAAACTCCCCGACCCCGACGACCGCCACGTCCTCGCCGCCGCCGTCCAAGCCAAAGTGAATTTCATCGTAACTTTCAATTTGAAAGATTTCCCCGCCGATTATCTGCAAAATTTTGGCGTAAAACCCATCCATCCCGATGACTTTGCGGCGCAACTGATTTCGCAAAACAAAACGGCCGCAGAAAACGCTTTTTCGGAACAGGTAAAACGATTGCGGAATCCACCGCTTTCGCGTGATGAAATTATAGAAAACTTGAGGAATTTGGGAATGGAAAAAAGCACGAATCTTTTATTGAAAAAATAATTTTCGGCGTCATTGCTTTCGTCAAAATCGGCCACTCATAATTTTTTCTACTTTTGAGATATGAAAAACGGCAACGGAAAAATTACCGCTAAGGAGCGCCGACAAGCGCGGAAAATCGCTGCTCGAATTGCGCCACGCCATTGATAATAACGGCGGGGCGGTGCATTTAAAAACGGAAAAATCAGAGGGTTACATTGAATTGCCCCAAATAGCGGTGAACAGTTTGGTAGAAAACTTGCAGGAAATCGTGGGAAATTCCGAAGTCTTGACTTTACAGGAGGTGGCCAATTTCCTCAATGTATCAGTCGAATTCGTAGAAAAACAAATTCAATCCGGTGAGTTGAACGCCACAAAAGACCCTGTTGGCAGCCTGAAAATTGAAATGGACGAAGCGGAACGATACGACAGCAAACTGCAAGGGCAGCGCAGCAGCGCGATGGACGAAATGGTGAAGTTGTCGCAAGAAATGGGCCTCTACGATTTATGAAATTCGCGGCCAAACCTGTTGCCGTATTGGATGCCAACGTGCTTTACCCTTTGCTGCTGCGCGATTTTTTTCTGACGTTGGCAGAATTCAAACGTTTCCAGCCCAAATGGAATCTGAAAATCCAGCAGGAATGGACTTCCAACCTTCTAAAAAACAACACTTCTATTTCAAGAGCAAAATTGCAACGAACCCAAGCTCAAATGGCCTTGGCATTTCCCGACTCGGAAGTTTCAAATTATCAGACCATTGAAAATGATTTAAAACTGCCCGATCCCGACGACCGCCACGTTCTCGCCGCCGCCATCAAGGCCAAAGCAGATTTAATAGTGACTTTCAATTTGAAAGATTTTCCGATTGATTATTTGAAAAATTTTAACCTCAAACCCATCCATCCCGATGACTTTGCGGTGCAACTGATTTCTCATAATAAAAAGGCCTCAGAAAATGCTTTTTCAGAACAGGTAAAACGATTGCGGAACCCACCGCTTTCGCGTGAAGAAATTTTGGAAAATTTGAGTATTTTGGGAATGGAAAAAAGCACGGTTTTATTATCCGAAAAATAGCTTTTTTCTTTTAGGATTTCATCTCATTTTGATGACAAAAATAATTCTGGCTATTTTTTTTCTAATTTTGAAATTATGAAAAACGGCAACGGAAAGATCACCGCAGAGGAGCGCCGACAAGCGAAAAAATCTTTGTCCGTGCTTCGACAAGCGGTGGGCCAAAACGGTGGGGCGGTACTCGTGAAAAATGAAAAATCAGATAGTTACGCCCAACTTCCGCAGAAGGCGGTGGAGGCGTTGATGGACAATTTGGAAGATCTGGCTGATATCGATAACACGGTGGCCGATGCCGAATCTTTGATGAGCACGGCCGAGGTGGCCAAGTTCCTGGACATCACCGAAGACCACGTATTCAGGGCAATGTCCATCCCCGACGGCGAGCTGCCTTACCAAAAGAAAAACGGGGAGTATAAAATTTTGCGGAGGGACGCGCTCAGGTACGGAGAAATCCGAAAAGACCAGGATAAGTTTTTGACCGAGCTGGTTCGTTTGTCGGAAGATATGGGCCTGTATAATGAATGACCCCGCTTCGCTTCCAATAGCCTTGCTGGATGCCAACGTGCTTTACTCAGCGCGCTTAAGGGATTTGATTTTGAGCTTTGCGTCGGCTTCTCTCTTTTTGCCAAAATGGTCGGAAAAAATCCAGATGGAATGGTCTTCCAATCTGATGAAGAAACGTGATAGTTCTTACGAAAAGCGAATCAAGGCAACTATTCGCCGGATGGATGCGGTTTTTCCCAATGCCAGCATAGCAAATTTTGAAGGGTTGGAAAGCAAACTTGAACTGCCCGATACCAACGATCGCCACGTACTCGCCGCCGCCATTTGCTCAAAAGCTGAATATATCGTCACCTTCAATTTGAAGGATTTTCCGGTTGATTATCTGAAAGATTTTAGCATTAAACCCATCCATCCCGACGACTTTGCGTCGCAGCTGATTTCGCAAATTGAAAAGGCCGCGAAAAGTATATTTTCAGAACAAATAAAAAGACTACGAAAACCACCGCTCTTACGAGTGGAAGTTTTGCAAAACCTGAAGAATTTAGGATTGGAAAAAACCGCAAAACTTTTGACCGACAATCATCGCTTAAAGGAATAATATGCGAAAGTTTGCCAACTGCCAACTGCCAACTGCCTCACCCTTCCAACACAAAAATCGTCGGCCGCTTCTCCAAATCCGGCCTTTGATTCTGCCAATCGGCAATCGTTTTCGTTCTAATAAATTCGGTGGGCGTCGAGATTTCCCGCGCAATGCAGAGCCGCGTTTCGGGGCGGCAGTTTTTCAGAACGTCGTCCAAAAGTTTTTCGTTGCGGTAGGGCGTTTCCATAAAAATTTGCGCTTGCCCGCTCTCGCGGCTGCGGCGTTCCAGGGCTTTGAGGGTTTCACGGCGCTCCTTTTTGTCGATGGGCAAATAGCCGTTGAAAGCGAAATATTGGCCGTTCATCCCGCTGGCCATCAGCGCCATAAAAATGGAGGAAGGCCCAACGAGCGGCACGGTACGGATATTCTGGCGGTGGGCCAGCTTCACAATTTCGCTGCCGGGGTCGGCGATGCTGGGCGCGCCCGCTTCCGATAAAAGCCCGATGTGGTTTCCGTCCAAAGCGGCGTCCAGAAATCGGGGCAGTTCCGCCTCGTCCGTGTATTTATTTAAAACATTGATAACCAATCGGCTCTGCGATTTGTCCGGCTTCACTTTTTTGATGAAAGCGCGCGCCGTTTTTTCGTTTTCCACGATGTAGTGGTCGCACAAGTCCAGCACTTTTTTGATGGAAAGCGGCAGCACTTCCAGAGGCGCCACCTCGCCCATCAGGCTGGGGATTAGGTACAGTTTGCCGATCGGGTCAGAGGTTTCCATCTTTTATTTTTTGGATGATATTGTCGGTGGCCGCGTCCAGCATCAGGTACATATCCTCAAAGCCTTGGTCGCCGCCGTAGTAAGGATCCGGCACGGAAAGATTCTCGCCGGGCTTGCTCTCGTTCAGGATAAAGTCCACTTTTTGCTCGTCGTTTTCATCCCGCGCCAGCGCCCGCACGTTCTTCAGGTTGCTCTCGTCCATCACGTAGATTTTGTCAAAATCATCAAAATCCTGAACCGAAAACTGCCGCCCCCGCAGGTCGGAAATATTGATGCCATATTTGCGCCCGATTTGGATGGAGCGCGGGTCGGGCGCTTCGTCCACGTGGTAGTTGGCCGTGCCGGTGCTATCCACTTCGGCATCCAAGTTTTGGTTCTTGATTTTTTCGCGGAGCAGACCTTCCGCCAAGGGTGAACGGCAAATATTGCCCAAACAGACCATCAGTATTTTCATAGGATGTAAAATTCTAAATCAGAAATTCGAAGAACCAAATTGCGGAAATTCTAAAATCGAAATTCGAAGAACCAAACATATTCTAAATGGAAAAATGTTTGAAATTCCGATAAAAAATTTAAAAAACTAAATCCGAAGAACCAAACATACTCTAAAACAAAACCCTAAAAACTAAATCCGAAGAACCAAACAAATTCTAAATGAATAAAATTTTCTAAATTCTAAACTGCCTGACGGAAAATGGATTGCCCGCCGATTTAAATTTTTTGAATTTCAAGGTTTAGACCGCACTTGCGGCATTGTTTCGGATTAGACTTTTCGGATTCTCACTTTAGTCTCCCGAATTTCTGATAATCGCGGCTAAAATTTTCATCAGTTCTGTAGCCTCTTGGTGCAAATTTTTTCGTTCCGAATCCAATTCAGGTTGGATGTTGTTTTCTAAACAGGCCAGCCAGTAGCGGGATTCCTTGGCTTCTTTCTTGGCGATTTTGGCTCGGAATTTAAAATCCTTTTTGCCTAGTGCCTCATTTGCCTCTATATAATTAGCGCCCACCGATCCCGATGAGCGGATGACCTGACCAATGTCGCTTCTATTCACGATCGAAATCTTAACCCTTTTCGCAAAACTTCTGATATTCTGAGAAAATTTTAGTGTCCGCTCTACCAAATCATAGTGCGCCATTTTGAGAGGTTTAGGTAGGTTTTAAATTTTAAAATTTTCGGTTCTTTAGATTTGAATTTTGAGACTTACCAATTCGGATTTGTTAGGTTCTTCGGATTTGAATTTTAGAATTTATCTATTGCAGCGTCAACTTCTTCCGCAAATCCTCCACATAGCCGTGAAACCGCTTGTCGGTGTCGGACAGATTCTGCACCGTCCGCACGGCGTGCAGCACCGTCGCGTGGTCTTTGTTGCCGCACTGCGCACCGATGCTGGCCAGTGAATTCTTTGTCAGCTTCTTCGAGAAAAACATCGCCAACTGCCGCGCCTGCACGATTTCGCGCTTCCGGGTTTTGCTTTTCAGCAAATCAATCGGCATATCAAAATAATCGCACACCACTTTTTGGATGTAGTCGATGGAGATTTCGCGGGTGGTGCTTTTCACGAATTTATCGATCATCTGCTTGGCCAGCTCCACGGTGATCTGCTTTTTGTTCAGCGTGCTTTGCGCCAAAAGCGAAATCAGCGCGCCTTCCAGTTCGCGCACGTTCGTATTAATACTATAGGCCAGATATTCGATGACGTCGTGCGGCATTTCCACGCCGTCGTTGTACAGTTTTTGTTGGAGGATCGCCATCCGCGTTTCGAGGCCCGGCGTGGAAAGATCCGCGCTAAGCCCCCATTTGAAGCGGCTCAAAAGGCGCTGTTCCATCCCTTGCAAATCCACCGGCGGGCGGTCGCAGGTTAAAATTACCTGCTTGCCATTTTGGTGCAGGTGGTTGAAAATCTCAAAGAAGGCGTCCTGCGTTTTGTCCTTCCCCGCGAAGGAATGCACGTCGTCCATCACCAATACGTCGATCATTTGGTAAAAATGGATGAAATCGTTTTTGGTGTTGCTTTTAATAGAATCGATAAACTGCTGGGTAAACTTTTCCGCCGAAACGTAAAGTACCGTTTTTTCGGGATATTTGTCTTTGATTTCGATCCCGATGGCGTGGGCCAAGTGCGTCTTTCCCAGTCCGTTGCCGCCGTAAATCAGCAGCGGGTTAAAGCTGGTGCCACCGGGTTTTTTGCTCACCGCATAGCCCGCCGAGCGCGCCAAGCGGTTGCAGTCGCCCTCCACAAAATTCTCGAAAGTATAGTTGGGATTCAATTGGCTGGCCACGTTCACCTTGCGCAGGCCGGGCATTATAAAGGGGTTTTTCACGCCCTTTTCGTGCAGGTCCAGCGGCATCGACATCTTTGGGTTCTTCGTGTCGCGGTGGGTGCTGGGGATTTTTACGGTGTAAGGCTTGGCGTTGTCGTAAGTGTTCTGCATCACGATGGAGTACACCAGCTTGGCTTCGTCCCCCAGTTCGCGCGTGATGGCGCTTTTCAACAGTTTGATGTAGTTCTCCTCCAGCCACTCGTAAAAAAACTTGCTGGGCACTTGCAGGGTGAGCACTTTGTCTTTTAGTTTGAGCGGGCTGATGGGAAGAAACCACGTCTTGAAACTTTGGGCGGGCACGTTGTCTTTAATATAGTCAAGGCAATTCCCCCACACCGTCTTGGCAGTCTGTTCCATCTAATTGTTTGGTTCTTAAAAAATTATAAAAAATGTGATTTGGGCGGCACGAAAGTTTGCTGTCCTAAGCCGTCCACTTCCGAAATGCGAGGGCAAATGTGTGGAGAAAAAAGTGATTAAAAAAACGAAATACCCCTTGATTTTACCCTTTTTTTTTTCAATCTTAGGCGAATGTTAAGACTTGCAAACCCGCATTCTACGGTAGAAAAGCACTATAAATCAGACGATAACAAACTATGTTCAGTACCAAGGTTAACATTAGAGTAAGATACGCGGACACCGACCAAATGAAAGTGGTCTATTACGGAAATTACGCCCAATATTTTGAGGTGGGAAGGGTGGAAGCGCTGAGGCTGTTGGGATTAACTTACAAGCAATTGGAGGCTGACGGAATTATGCTACCCGTTTTGAAGCTCGAATGCAAATATCTCCGCCCGGCGCTCTACGACGATTATCTGAATGTTGATACTTTTATTAAAGAAATGCCTGCCAGCCGCATTGTTTTTCACCACGAAATCCGTAACGAAACGGGCGAACTTTTGACGCTGGGAAAAGTGGAATTGGCATTTATCGATGAAAAAACCCGCCGGCCCGTCCGCTGCCCCCGGAATTTGAGCGAAAGATTGGCAGGCTATTTTTAAAGCCCTCCCTTTAAGATTTTAAATGAAGCGGGCGCGCCCTTTTCGGTTTCCACATATAATATATATATGCCCGCGCGCAGTCCGTCGCCCAAAATTTCCAGCCGCTTGGCGCGAAGGTCTTTCACCTCCCACACCGTTTGCCCCGCCACGTCCAAGATTTGGTAGCCGCTGATGTTTTCATCTTCCGAAAGCAGCGTGAGCGACTCGCCCCGCGCAAATCCGTTGGTATTGAAAATCTTCAAATCATTGAAAACCAAGTCGTTTTCCGCGATGGAAATTTGGGGATAAACACAAATGTTCGCGAACGCATTATAAATGACCTGCGCATTCGCCCCGCTAAACAAGGCCGAATCCGCCATCACCATAAAATCTGCCAACTGGGGAATGGTGGTACTGGGCGTGAGATTATAGATTGCTTCCAGCACCAGTTGGTCGGCGGTGTTGCGACCCAGCATATTGTAGATTTCCGAGAGGGGCTGCACCACGGCATCGGTATGAGCGTAAATATTGCCGCTGGCAAAACTCAGGTTGGGGTAACATTTATTGGATTTGGCTTGGCGGCCGGGCCACAATTTACCGCCGCCGCTGTCCCAATTAAAAACTTGGTCGGCATCGTATTGATTGACCGTCCGCGAATACGAAATTGCAAAGTAATCGCCCAGTGCTTCCTCGATGCAGCCGCGTTCCGTATCGGTAGTGGCATCGGGGGCGGCCTCCCAAATCACGGCGTGGGTAAATTCGTGAATGATGACGTCGGCATCCTCGGCATCGTCCACGCCGCCCTCGCCAAAATAAAGCCGCGGCGGGTTGTGGTTGAAGGCGAAAAAAGATTGATCCGCGCCACCAATCGCGTGCACGTCCACCTGAATTTGATAATCTGGTAAATCGGGATAGCCCAAATCCACCAAATGCTGGCGCTGGTGGGTGATGTGAAAAAGCGCGTTCACGTCTTCAAAACCGCTGTGGTCGCGGGTAAAATGAAATTGGTGGGAAGAACTGGAACTGATCGGCGGAATGTTCGGTTGGCTGAATTCGGTAATCTTCACAAAATCATTCTCCGGCCGCAAAGTCCCGTTATCATTGGTAAAGATGGTATTCCGCATTTTGCGTTCCGCTTCCAATTCGGGTACGCTTTGGTCATCGAAATCCGCGTAGGGCGCGCCGTAGGGTTTTTGGGCGGTAGTCAGCGGATCGGGGTCAAAAATCAAAACCGAAACCGTTGTATCGTTCGGCCCGTGGAAATAGCGATGCAAGTCTTTGTTCATCAAAATTTCGCCATCTGCAAAAAGCACTTGGCGGTGCACTATTTCGGCGTCAGATAATTCCGTCAAAAGTCCTCTATGAAAAAAGCCATCTTGCACAAACCAAACGGTTTCCGTTGCCACAATTTCGTCCGCGCCCACCGTTTGTTGAATTTGTTGTGCCTCCTCGGTTTCGGGAAAATCTCCTGTGGCGACCGCCGATGGCAATTCGGGAAACTGTAGAAGTTTCAACTTTCCTTCTTTGGAAACGGCGGCGTGCAAAACCGCCCCGAAAATTCGATGCCCATCTCGATACAAGTCATAGCGATAGTGGGAAAACGCGGCACTTTGCAAAGTTTTGGTCAAAGTCATTTCCACCTCTTCTGGCAGGTTGGCTTTTTGTTTTAAAATGATTTCAAGTTCGGATTCCTTCACAAAATCGTTTTGTGAAACGGAATTCATCGGCACTAAAAACGACGGGGAATGGGGAGCGTTGGAAATGGGGGAGGGGTGTTTTTGCGCAAAAAGGAAAGCACTGAAAAACACCCATTGGAGTAGAGCGAGTTTTTTCATAGACCGCGAATGTAGGAAATTTCCACCAAAGGAATGCGCTGTAATTTCGTTTTCAGTTCATTTATTTTGGAGCTTCTTGCCGAAACCACAAAACCCGCGTCCTGCGCGTTCACTTCTTCCACGATGGCCGCACCCGTTTCATTTAAAATTCGCGAAACATCGCCCGTGTTTTTATAGGGGAAACGCACCGTCATTTCTTCCGTCAGGTATTTTTTGATGATTTTGGAATGG
The DNA here is from genome assembly GCA_965214115.1 of Owenweeksia sp. GTDB lineage: Bacteria > Bacteroidota > Bacteroidia > Flavobacteriales > Schleiferiaceae > Owenweeksia. The sequence goes on along the minus strand of CBDCAU010000010.1, from coordinate 19,933 downwards.
GCCACCGCCTCGCTGGCCGCTGATTTATAGGCGGTTATCAGACCGGAAACGCCCAGCTTTGTCCCGCCGAAATAGCGGACCACAATTACGAGCACATTCCACAAATCGGCCGAAACGATTTGGTTGAAAATGGGCGTCCCCGCCGAGTTGCTTGGTTCGCCATCGTCGTTCCAGCGCAGTGCCGGCGCGGTGGGATGGATGCGATAGGCAAAACAATGATGCCGCGCGTCGTGAAATTCCTTCTTGCAATTTTCCAAAATTTCCATTGCCTGTTCCACCGACTGCGCGGGATAGGCAAACCCCAAAAACTTGCTACCCTTTTCTTTGTACTCGCCCGCGCCTTTTCGCGAAAGCGTATAAAACCAATCTTTGTCAATCGGCTCTTGCTCAATCATTTAAAAGAGTTTATGAAAAGCAATCAAACCAATGGAAACCATCGCCAGCAAAATTCCGAGACGGTTCTTCGGCGACAATTTTTCATTGAAAAGCAAAAAACCACAAAGCGTGGAAAGCGCTACCACGCCCACATTATTGATGGGAAAAATGGCCGAACTTTCCAAATCTCTCATTTCCAAGGCTTTCAATAAAAAATAAATCGAACCATAGTTGGGGATGCCCAGCGCGAGGCCGCCCAGCAAAGCGCGCCACTGCGGCGGGCGCTCGTTTCCCCATTTGCATTTTGCGGCAAACCAAAAGATTCCGATGATGCCAGCCGTCAAAAAAATTAGCGAGGTAAAACGCGCTTTATCGGCGGGCGGCAGCAATTCTTGTTGGTTGTATTTTAAAAAAGCATCCAAAAAACCACTGCCCACAAAAAGCACCAGCGGAACAATGGCGAGCTTTAAATCGCCCTGGGTTTTCCCCGGTTTGCGCGTGGCCAGCCAAACGGCCACCAGCGCGGCCACGATTCCCATAACTTTCAGGAAACCAAGGTTTTCGCCGTAGCGCCACATCGCAAAAATTACCGGAATGACCAACGACATTTTTACGGCCACCGAAACCGCTGCCACGCCAAATTTTTGCGAAACAAAAGCCATCAACTGAAACAGAGAAATGAAAAGCGCGCCCAAAATTAAGATGCTGGAAAACCACGGTTTTTCAATAATTTCTACTGGATTTATGGCGAAGGGGAACATCCAAAAACCCGTGAAAAAAGCCACGAAATAATTGACCACGATGGCTTGCAGATTGCTGATGTGAAACCTTGCAAAAAGTTTGAAAACAATAAAAATTAAAGTGGAACAAAGGATACTCAGAAAAAGCCAAGTCATCGGTAGAAAATTTTGAGGTGGTCTCGGCCGATAAATTCCTCTTCGTCAGGCGTGGCTTTGATTTTGGGCGCGGCCAGTCCTGTCTCAAAAGACGAAATTCCCGTTAAAATGCGCGCTTCGTCCCACCGATTTTCATCCAAAAAAGATTGCAAAACTTGCGCACCACCTTCCACTAAAATAGACTGTATATTTTTATCAAAACATTCGTTTAGAATTTCTTTCAAATTTATAGTAGAAAAAAGAAGCGTATTTGATCCAATATCGAAAATAAGAGAATCTTTAGGAAATTCGCTTTCCCTACCTAAAACCAAACGGATTGGATTTCTGCCAAAAACGGCGCGGGTTGTCAAACTGGGATTGTCATTTAAAACAGTGTTTTTCCCTACCAAAATGGCGTCTTCTTCCGCGCGCCATTGGTGTGTCAAAATCTGCGTTTCCGGTTGGGTAATCCAATTTACACCTTTCTGATTTTCAAGACGTTCGGCATCCAAAAAACCGTCTTGGGTTTGCGCCCATTTCAAAATTATATAAGGCCGTTTTTTTCGGTGAAACGTATAAAATCGTCGGTTTAAAAATTCACATTCCTTTTCTAAAACCCCTTCGGTCACGTCCACGCCGTTCTCGCGCAGTTTTTCAATCCCGCCGCTTGCTTCGAGGTGCGGGTCGCGGCTGCCAATCACTACTTTTTTTATCCCTTTTTCCAAAATAAAATCCGTGCAGGGTGGCGTTCTGCCAAAATGATTGCAAGGCTCCAAATTCACATAAAGCGTTGATTTTGAGAGGATTTCAACATCCGAAATTTTGGAAACCGCTGCCCGCTCGGCGTGGGGCGCGCCCGGTTTTTGGTGCCAGCCCTCCGCGATGATTTTATTTTGGTAAACCACCACGCTCCCCACCAGCGGGTTGGGCGAAACCGTGCCTCGCCCGTTTTCGGCCAGTTGAATGCAACGACGGATGAAGTTTTCGTGGGGCATCGCGCGAAGATACTTTGCCGCAACGCCAACTTATCTTTGCCCGATGAATTTTTGCAGCAACTGCGGCAGCGCCCAGCTTTCTTATAAAATCCCGCACGGCGACCATTTCCCGCGCTTCGTTTGCGCTGATTGCCAGACGGTTCACTACACCAATCCGAATATGGTGGTAGGTTGCCTGGTTGTGAAAAATCAAAAAATAATGCTGGCCAAGCGCGGCATCGAACCGCGTAAAGGATTCTGGAACTTGCCCTGCGGGTTTTTGGAAAACCAAGAAACCATTGAGCAGGGCGCCACGCGGGAGGTGCACGAAGAAACCGGCGCCACCGTGGAACTGGGAAATTTGCACACGGTTTACAATCTGCCCCACGCCAACCAAGTCTATTTGATTTTCAAGGCGAAAATGGTGGGTAATAAGTTTTACACCACTTTGGAAAGTACTGAAATCCAATTCTTTGCGGAAAGCGAAATTCCGTGGGACGACATTGCTTTTTCCAGCAATAGTTTCGCTATTAAAGAATATTATGAAAACCCATCTTCCAAAGAAACATTTATCGGAAGTTATTTTAAAGACAAAATCAGATGATAAAAACAAAGCAAAAACTGAGCTTGACACACAATGTTTTGGAAGCTAAAAATGGTGACGAAAATCCACCGCTCTTGGTGATGCTCCACGGCTACGGCAGCCACGAAAATGATTTGTTCTCTTTTGCCGATTCTTTGAATGAAAAATGCACGGTGGTTTCCGTTCGTGCGCCGATTGTTTTGGGCTACGGTGGTTTTGCTTGGTATGAAATAGATGTCAATAATTTGGGCGACAAAATGAGCAACATTCCCCAAGCCAAAAATAGCATCGAAAAGATTCAAAATTTTATAGAAGAAGCGCATTCGGCTTATGGTACAAATCCGAAGAAGACTTATTTAGCGGGATTCAGTCAAGGCTGTATTTTAAGTTATGCTTTGGCTTTAAATTATCCGGAAAAATTTAGTAAAATAGTAGCGTTGAGTGGTTATATTTTAAAAGAAATAATTCCTGAAAATTTTGACACAAAAAAATTACAGCATTTGGATTTTTTTGTGAGCCACGGCACGCAGGATTCGGTGTTGCCGGTGGAGTGGGCGCGGCAGTCCGCACAAGTGTTGGAACGGTTGAAAATTTCCCATCAATACCGCGAATACCCGATGCCGCACGGCATCAACCCCCAATGTTTTGAGGATATGAAAAACTGGATGCGGGAGCGGGGGATGGTTTAGGAGTCAGTAGTCAGTTTGCAGTTTGCAGTTTGCAGTTTGCAGTTTGCAGTTTGCAGTTTGCAGTTTGCAGTTTGCAAAATCCTCTAATATACAAAATTTCCAAGTTGTCAATTGACAAGTTATCAAATCTTTGAGATGCACCGGTTGACGAATCAACAAATAACAAATCCCCAATGAACAATCCCCGCAAACCCCTTGGCCGCAAGGCATACGGCCACATCCCGCATTTCATCGGCAGCCGGATGACGCCCGCCGACAAACACTGCGAGCCGGGCCATCAAAAAATCCTGACCCAAAAGGCGCGCGACCGCCACGACCTGATCATCGTGCAGGAAAAACTGGATGGCAGCAATTGTAGCGTGGCCAAAGTAGATGGTGAAATCATCGCGCTTTCGCGAGCCGGTTATCGCGCCGAAACTTCGCCCTACGAACAGCACCATATTTTTGGAAAATGGGTGGAAAAGCAAGCCGAGCGTTTTGATAAATTACTGAAGGAAGGCGAGCGCGTGGTGGGGGAGTGGCTCATCCAAGCGCACGGCACGCGCTACGATTTGCCGCACGAGCCGTTCGTGGTTTTTGATATTATGACGGGGACGAAGCGAATGATTTACCACGATTTTTTGTTGCGGGTTTTGCCGTTGGGATTTATTGTGCCGAAGTTGCTCCACCTCGGCCAACCGATGAAATTGGACGAAGCCAAAAAGCGCATCGAAACCAGCGGCCACGGCGCGCTCGACGAAGTGGAAGGTTTTGTTTATCGCTGTGAAAGACAAGGCGTGGTAGATTTTCTATGCAAATGGGTGCGGCCGGATAAGGTGGACGGGAAATTTTTGCCGGAGAAGTTTGGTGGAGAGACGGTTTGGAATGTGGATTTGGCAGGAATGGTTTGAAGAAACCTATTCGTTTAGTCTTTCCTCGAAATCCATACGGACGTACAAAATTCTTGCAATCTCAACGAACTGGTTTTCTAACACTCTGTAGAATATGTAATGAGAGGTCATTCGCTTTCTTCTAAAACCCCTTCGAATGTCGCCATAAGGTTCGCCGCGGTCTGGGTTTTTAGCAATTTTTTCAATTTCCTCTTGTAGCAGACTTTGATAATGGTTGGCTTGATCTCGCGACCAATTCTTGAACGTAAATAACCATATTTCATCCAAATCAATATAGGCTCGGCGGGAAATTCGGTAGTTCTTTGGCATCAATCAGGATATCTTGCGTTCAGCTCCCGAAGATGTTCATTAGGGTCATAATCCTCGATGAAACCGCTATTGACGCCCTCTTCCAAAAGTTTCATAATTCTTTCTTCATGCGATTCCCTTTGTTCAAAAAGGCGAAGGGCTTCCCTAACTACCTCACTGGCTGATTGATACGAACCTGATTTTACCTTATTGGAAATCAATTCCTGAAAGTGACTTCCTAAAAGTACCGAAGTGTTTTTGCTCATCTTTTAAAATTTTCGCAAATATACCAACTCTTGGTATCACTCCCACATCTCATACTTCATCAACCAACTCTCCAACTTCCCATTGTACAATTGAATCTTTTTGGAAGGTTTCAACCCTACGTTCTTCAGCCCTTCCTTCGAGGCCGTAAAAATCCACGCCGTGTGGCCGGCCAATTTGTTTTTCAAGGTATCGCCGATGCCTTTGTACAGCGCGGGGATGTCCGCCTCCATCTTTTTGCCGTAAGGCGGGTTGAACAGCAGCATCGCGTTTTTCGGAATTTCCTTGGTCTGCGTAAAATGCATAAAATCAGCGTATTCCACCGTAATATCTTCTTCTAATAAAGCGGTTTTGCTATTTTCTTTGGCTTTGCTGATGGCGGTAAAATTTTGGTCAAAACCGAGAATTTGATGCGTAAATTCCTTTTCTTTTTCCAAAGCTTTTTCAAAAATTAAATCGTACAATTTTTCATCAAAATTTGACCAGTTTTTAAAAGAAAATTCTTTACGAAAAACGTTGGGCGGAATGTTGCGCGCCAATAGTGCGCTTTCTATCAAAAAAGTGCCGCTACCGCACATCGGGTCGATAAGGGAAGAGTGGCCTTCCCAGCCCGTCAATTGGATGATGCCTGCCGCCAAAACTTCACTCAGCGGGGCGCGGTCCGTCAGGTGGCGATAACCGCGCTTGTGCAGCGAATCGCCGGAACTGTCCAGTGAAATGGTGATGTTTTCGTTGGAAAGATGCGCGTTGATTCGAATGTCCGCATTCCGCGTGTCCACGTTCGGCCGCCGCCCCGTTTTTTCACGAAAGCGGTCGGCAATCCCATCCTTGATTTTCTGCGCAATGAACAGGCTGTTAGGATATTGCGGCGCAAAAACCGTGGCATCCACCACGATGGTTTTATCGACATCAAAATGTTTTTCCCACGGAAAACTTTTGACTTTTTTGTAAATCTCGTTTTCGTTGCGCGCTTTGAAACGATCGATTTCCACCAAGATTCGCAATGCGGTGCGCAGCCACAAATTGGCTTTGTAAACGAAACCCAAATCGCCTTCGAAAGCTACGGCGCGTTTCAGGATTTTCACGTTGCGTCCGCCCAAGTGTTTTACTTCGCGCGCCAACACGGTTTCCAATCCGTGCAGGGTTTTGGCCAACAGTCGTAATTCACTCATTGGCAATAAGTTCTACCGAAAGTTGGGTCAATTCATCTTCCTTGAAAATGGCCTCGGAAAAGATGATTTCGCTTTCCAAAGTGTCGTTTTTGGAAAGCTCCACCTGCAAGGTGTCGAACCACACTTTTTCGTTTTGGGCCAAGCGCACGGCATAGTTTTTTATCTCATTTTTATCGGAAGTAAAATGCAGCCGCACGCCATAAACCTCGCCTGCACCCAGCGGAGTTTGGAAGATTTCTTGGGAAACCAAGCCATCTTTTCCATCCAAATCTTGGCCAACTTTGTTGTTGGAATCAGAAGCTGGATTTTGACAAGCGGCGAGCAAAACAAACACCGAGCTTTTTAGGAAATTTTTCATTTAAAAATATGTGAGGGAAATTAGAGATTAGCGGTAAGAATTAAATACAGATTTCTAAGATTATTTTATCCAAAGACTATCCACGAAATACTCTTTGGAATCCAAAAAATGTTCTTTCACTCTAAAGTTTGTTTTAGAGGCTAAATTCTCGATTTCTCCTAAACTGTATTTGCGCGATATTTCCGTATGAATAGGTTCTGAATGATCAAAAGAAAATGTCTTTTCGATGGCATCAATTTTTACCTCTTGTTTTACCATACTCATTAGATAACTTCTCGCCTCACCCGAGAGAGGATCATAAGACGCATAATGGTCAAAATTATCGATGTTAAAATTAGCTCCCAATTCACGGTTCATTCGTGTGAGTAAATTCAGGTTGAATCGCTTGGTGATTCCGGACGGGTCATCGTATGCTCGGCGGATGGTGCGCGGGTCTTTTTTCAAATCAATGCCGTTCAGAATTTGGTCACCGTGATTCATTACTTGGTGTAGGCCATTGTAAAATTTCTCCACTGCCGTTATATCAAAATTCCCAATGTTACTGCCCAAAAAAAGCAGCACTTTGGGCGCGCCATTCAATTGGTTTAATTTCTCTAAAGCGGCAAAATATTCATAATTCAGAGGGGTTACTTTTAGGTTGGGAAACTCTCTATTTAAATCCTCTTTTAAGTAGTCCAAAACATCCTTGGAAATATCGACCGGAAAGTATTCAAAATCGACGTTTTTTTCTAAAAAATACTGAATCAAAACTTTGGTTTTGTAACCATCGCCCGCACCTAATTCTACCAAGTCAAACTTTTCGCCCCCAGAAATAGCACTTAAGATACCCTCTTTTTGACGGTTAAAAATTTTATACTCACAATCCGTCAGATAATATTCGGGCATCCGCATTATTTGCTGGAAAATTTTGTCGCCCTCCGCATCGTAAAAATATTTTGAAGAAAGATATTTTGGCGTGGCAGAAAGTCCGCGCTCCACATCTGCCGCGAAGGTTTTGGAAAAATTCGTAATGGTGGAAGACAAAATCGGAGGTTTTTATTTTTTTAAGAATTTGATAATCAACTTTTTGCCAAACGTAGTCCGGTAAATTGCCATCTCAATTCAGGCTGGAAAAAATTGCGGTAAGTTTTGCGACTGTGGCCTTCCGCCGTGGCAATGCTCGCCCCGCGTAGCACCATTTGGTTCACCATAAATTTCCCATTGTATTCGCCCACCGCGCCGGGCTCTTTCTGAAAATTCGGGTAGGGGAGGTAAGCGGAATTCGTCCACTCCCAGCGCTGGCCCCAGTTCAGTTCATCCGCCGCCACTTCCCATTCTGCTTCGGTCGGCAGGCGGCAGCTTTTCCATTCCGCAAAGGCAAATGCCTCATAAAAAGAAAGGTGTGAAACGGGTTCGTCGAGATTGATTTCCACCAGGCCGACCAGTGAAAACCGATGCCATTTCCCATCGATGTTTTCCCAGTAAAGTGGATGCGAAATTTGATGTTCTTGAAGCCACGCCCAGCCGTCCGCGTGCCAAAGATTGAAATTATCATAACCGCCCGCTTCCATAAATTCCATCCATTCCGCATTGGTTATCAGCCAATTGGCGATTTTAAAATCGTTCAAATAGGTTTTGTGGCGACCCAGTTCATTGTCAAAATGAAACCCAGTCCCTTCAAAACCAATTTCATAAATACCTTCTTCAAAAGATTTCCAATCACCTTTTTTTCCATTGCCTTTTTCTACATCAAATTCTTCGAAACTAACATTGTAAACTGGATAAAAAGGTTGCACCGCTAAAATGTATTTAAAATCAGTCAAAAAGAGTTCTTGATGTTGTTGTTCGTGATTCAATCCTAAAATGACCAATTCCTGCGCTTTTTCATTTAAATTTTGATTAAGAAGTGAGCGTACTTTTTCAGTTACATAATGACGATAGTTATATATCTTTTCCAAAGGTGGCCGCGTCATAAAACCACGCTGATCTCGGATAACTCTTTTCCCTACATTATTATAATAAGAATTAAAAAGATAGCCGAAGTTTTCGTCAAATTCCTGATAATTTTCATCGAATTTTTTAAGGACAAATTCCTCAAAAAACCAAGTAGTGTGCGCCAAGTGCCATTTGGGCGGACTGATGTCCATTTTGGGCTGCGCCAAGTGGTCTTCGGTGGAAAGCGGCTCAAAAAGTTCTTCGGTGCGGGCGCGCACTTTTCGGAAAAAATGAACTGCTTCCCGTTCTTGATTCTCAGGTGGATGAGTTACCGTGCTGGTTTCCAAAGTTTTAAAATTTTATAAAGAATTCGAATTTCCCAACTAACGAGATGCCAAATGTTTGGTTCTCAAAATTTTTCAAAAACGCCGAGGCCGAAAAGTGCGAAGTCGTATTTCACGGGGTCGAAGGGATCAAGTTGGCGCAGCTTGGTATCCAGTTCTTCCACGGCGCGCCAGTCGTTTTGCTTTCGTTTTAAGAGGCCGAGTTTGCGCGCCACCCGACCAGAATGCACGTCCAACGGACAGCAAAGCTGGGTGGGGCGGGCGTTTTGCCAAATGCCAAAGTCCACCCCGCGATTATCTTTCCGCACCATCCATCGCAAAAACATATTCAACCGTTTGCAGGCGGAATTGGATAATGGGCTGGAAACGTGTTTTTCGGTGCGGCGCAAATGTTCTTTTTTAAAAAATGTAGAACGAAAATGTACAATCGCATTTTTACTATTGACATCATTTTTATGGAATAAAAAGACCTGTTCTAAACCGCCATAATTTTTATAAATACTTTGTAAGGATTTTAAAAAATAATTCAAATCATCAAAGTTGAATGTTCGATGCTTAAAATCTTTAAAAGATAATCGGTCTTTTTCGAGATGATTTTGAATAAAATCGTAGGGCGAATTGTCCATTTTCGCCAATAGTTCGTTAGCCTTTTTAATGATGGTAATCCGCTGCCCCCAAGCAAAAATGGCGGCGAAAAATGCGCTGATCTCAATGTCCTCTTTTTTGGAAAATCGGTGCGGAATGGAGATCGGGTCGGATTCTATAAAATGAGGCGCATTGTAGAAATCACACTTTTCGTCCAAGAAATCCTTCAGTTGGCGCTGCGTCATTTTTGGGAAAAAATTGCGCGCACTTTTTCCAAATCTTCCGGTGTGTCCACGGAAATGGGATGGTTTTCGGTCAGCAATACTTTGATTTTTCGCCCCGCCTCCAGCCAGCGGAGTTGCTCCAATTTTTCGGCTTTTTCCAAACGGCTCGGTTTCATCGACGCGAAAGTTTTTAAAGCTTCCGGCCGAAAAGCATAAATCCCGAGGTGTTGCAAAAAGGTCTGATTTTCAATCCATTGCGATTTGGGAATATCGCGCAAGTGGGGGATGGGAGTACGGCTAAAATAAAGGGCGTTTTCATTTTCGTCGCGGATGACGAACACGCGATTCTCGTTTTCGATGTCCGAAATTTTTACCGCCAGCGTGGCCATTTCCGTATTTTCACCCTCAAAGGAATGGGCCAAGTTTTTCAAATCAATTGGGTTCAAAAGTGGCTCATCACCTTGGACATTTAAAATTACATCGGCTGTTTCGCCGATTTTTTTCTCCCAGATTTGATACGCCTCCAAACAGCGGTCGGTGCCGGATTGATGCTCGGAACTCGTCATAACTACCTGACCATCAAAATCTTGAACTGCTTTTTTAATACGTTCATCATCCGTGGCCACTAACACATTTTGCACCGCCTCGGCCGCTTTTTCATAAACGTGGCGAATCATCGGATTTCCGGCGATTTTAGCCAACGGTTTGCCCGGCAGGCGGGTGCTGGCGTAGCGCGCGGGTATGATGGCGAGGGTTTTCAAGAAAACAATGTTTATGAAAAAGCGAAGGTAAAAAGCGGCGTTTCGGCGGCGCAATTAACTTTTCCAAAGTTCTGAACTTTGGAAAAGTTTACTTCGGCAAGACCCTGAAAAACAATTCTTTACCACTCCTCGGTTTGATGCTGTTGTAGCACCGTTTCATTTTATGAATTTTAAAATATTTAGAAAAATGAGTGCGGTATTCCATCAAACTGCCACCAAACGGCGGCCCGTCTTCCGTCAGCGGAAAATCGAAAAGCACTCCGAAAAGCTGGCCGTTCGGCTTGAGTAATTCCTTCATTTTGCGAACGTAATTTTCACGATCCGAAGGCGGCAAAGCGCAGAAAAAAGTTTGTTCCAAAATCAAATCATATTTTTCATCGTGATTAAAAAAATCTTTATAAAGAAATTGATTTTGAGGAAATTGGGGAACACGCTTCTTCAGATTTTGCAGCGGCTCTTCGGAAATATCCATCACAAAAACATTGGAGAAACCGTTTTTGAAAAGCCATTCCGCTTCGTACGAATTGCCTGCGCCGGGAATCAAAATGCGTTGGTTTTTATCGGAAAGATTTTGCAGAAATGCGGTGAGCGGGGGTGAGGCCGTGCCCATATCCCACGGGGTGTTTTGGTTAAGGTAACGTTGCGTCCAGTCCAAGGTAAGTTGTTGGTTATTAGGTTAATGAGCAATTAAGTTTCGTTGAGCAGCGAAAGCCAAACAGGCCCGAATTTGCCGCTCATTCAATTGTGGAAAATCGTAGATAATTTCTTCGACGCTCATCCCTTGCGCCATCCAGCTCAAAACGTCATATACGGAAATCCGCGTGCCTTTTATACACGGACGCCCAAAACGGACTTCCGGATCTATTTCAATGATTTCTTTATAATCTACCATTTTTCAAAAGTACATTTTCCGATGCAAAATTAATTCGTGGAACTTCGCCACACAGTGCCGCGTTATTTTTGCGATTATGAACGATCCCCTCTGTTTTCCCTACTGCGAAACGGGTTTTTTCTCCAATTTGATTTGCGATTATTTGGATGAAAATTCCAAAGTCCGACCTTTTTACCATCGCTTTCCATTGATGGAAAATTATCAAAAACAAATAGCTGAAAAAGCTAATTTTTCAATTGAAAATCGTAAAACTTTAGTCGAAGTTTTAAAGAAACAATATCAAAAACTCATTGATCCAAAAATATCGACCGAAAATTCGATTCGAAATATCGAAAAATTGGCGGATAAAAATACGTTTACGATTACCACGGGCCATCAATTGAATTTATTTACTGGGCCGCTTTATTTTTTATATAAAATTATTTCTGTTTTAAATCTTTGTAAGAAGCTGAAATCGGAATACCCAAATTATGAATTTGTCCCCATTTTTTGGATGGCTTCCGAAGACCACGATTTTGAGGAAATCAATTTTATCAACTGGGGCGGCGGGCGGCTGCGCTGGGAGCGGCGAAGCGGCGGGCCGGTCGGGCGGTTTTCCACTGATGGAATCAAAAAAATAATTGACGAATTGGAGGATTTGCTCGGCGCTGGGAAAAATTCCGCCGAATGGATTTCGCTGTTGCGGAAATGTTATTTGGAACACGAAACTTTGGCCGATGCCACGCGCTATTTGGTGCATCATCTTTTTGGAAATGAGGGACTTGTAATTTTGGATGGCGATGATTCAGAATTGAAAAGGTTGGCAAATCCCTATTTTGAAAAGGATTTGTTCGAAAATATTCCACATCAAAAAATAAAAGAAACAACCACCAAACTGCAAGAGCTTTATTTTGAGCAAGTTCATCCGCGTGAAATCAATCTTTTTTATATTAAAAATGGATTGCGAGAACGTATCGAAAGAAATGGTGAAAAGTGGCAGGTTTTAAATACTGGAATTTCTTTCGCCGAAAATGAGCTTCGGAATGAACTGAAAAATCACCCTGAAAGGTTCAGTCCGAACGCGATTTTGCGGCCATTATATCAAGAAGTGATTTTGCCGAATCTGGCCTATATCGGCGGCGGCGGCGAGTTGGCGTATTGGTTTCAATTAAAAGGGATGTTCGATGAAATGGAAGTTCCGTTCCCGATGTTGGTCTTGCGTAATTCCGCGTTATGGGTCGAAAAGAAATGGCAGCAAAAATTGGATGATTTGAAACTGGAAATCAAGGACTTATTTCAGCCGCTGCATAAAATCAAAAAAGAATGGGTGAAGAAAAACGCACCGATTGATACTGAACTTTCGCCTTATGAAAAGAATCTGGAAACGATGTTCGATGAGTTGGAGGAGGTGGCGCATTTGACCGACGAAAGTATGCTCGGCGCGGTGAATGCCCAGCGGCAAAAACAGCTCAACGGATTGCAAAATCTTCGTAAAAAATTAATTCGTGCGGAGAAGCGCCGCCACGATGAAAAGATGGACAAAATTGATCGGGTCTATTATGCACTTTTCCCCAATGGAAGTTTACAGGAACGGCACGAAAATTTGGGATTTTTTTATGAGAAATATGGCGAGGATTTTATCCAAATTTTAATGGAGAAACTGAATCCAATGGATTTTCGGTTTTGTGTAGTTTTTTCAAACTGATTTATTCCAAGAATATTTCTTCCAAGTCGATTTTCAAATCCAAAAATTGCAAGGGTGCAATGGTAGAGGTTTTCTCCATCGGGCCAATAGTTTCATACCTGCCGTTATTATCCAATCGGAACATCAAAACAGTTTGATTAAAAGGATTGACAATCCAATATTCTGGCACACCGTATTCTTCATATAAATCAAATTTGATTTCTTGGTCTCTTTTGGCGGTGGATTTTGACAGGATTTCTATTACGAAATCGGGTGCGCCAATACACCCTCGGTCAATTAGCTTGGACTCATCACAGGCCACAAAAATGTCTGGTTCTAAAACATTTTTCGTGTCTCTCCAGTCTTCATCCGGTTTGGTTAAAAAAACACTTGCCGGAGCGTGATACCAGCGGCACCCATTTTTATTATCGAAATAATTGAAAAAATAACGCTCAAGATTTTGAGAAATGTCTTGATGGCTTAGTCGCGGTGTGGACATCTTATACACAAACCCGCGTATCAATTCCACCAGTTCGTCAAACGTCCATTGGATGTACTCCCGCGCGGTGTAAGGGCCGCCGGAAGCCACTTCGTGAAAAGTCATTTTGGACAGGTCGGGTTCTACTTGTTCGTAGGTTTTTGTTTTCATTATTAAGATGGTTCTTCCAAAAATATATCTTTTAAATCTATCCGTAAATCAGGGAATTGCTTTGGCGAAATAGTATTGTCTTTTTCATAGAAATTGTGCCAATCGTATTTACCTGATTCGGTCAGTCGGTTTACCAAAACGTGCTGTTTCCAAGGATTGACAATCCAGTATTCTGGCACACCGTATTCTTCGTATAAATCGAACTTGATTTCTTGGTCTCTTTTGGTGGAAGATTTTGATAGAATTTCTATAACGAAATCTGGTGTGCCAGCGCATCCTCTTTCTATCTTCTTGGATTCATCACAGACTACAAAAATATCAGGTTCAAAAACATTGGGGGTATCCTGCCAGTCTTCCCCATTTTTTACCAAGAAAAAGGCAGAGGGGGCATCGTAAATTGTGCAGGGCGCGTCTTCTGGAAAAAAATCATAGAACTTGCGCAAAAAACGCCGTGAAATATCTTGATGAATCCGCTTTGGCGACGCCATTTTATACACAAACCCGCGTATCAACTCCACCAATTCATCAAACGTCCATTGGATGTAATCCCGCGCGGTGTAAGGGCCGCCGGCCGCCGCTTCTTGGAAAGTCATTTTGGACAAATCGGGTTCTACTTGTTCGTAGGCCTTTGTTTTCATAATTCCAAAGGTAAAAAAAGTGTGATGAGTGATGAGTGTACGAGTAGATGGGTGAGCCGTGAAGTTCATTTAGGTAGGGACTCATCAACCCATCACACATCACTCCTTACCCTTAACTTCGCGCCACTTTCAAATTTTCCAAAATGAAAAAACTAATCCCCCTTTCCATCGCAACAATATTCTGTATGACAAATTGCCAAAACAACGAGCCGGACGTGGCCGAAACTTCTGAAAAAGAGGAAGTTAAAAATGAAAATGACTTTCAATGGGAAACCGAATCCTTTGCGGACATCCGCATTTTGCGTTTCCAAATCCCCGGTTTTGAGAAACTTTCACTGCAACAGAAAAAACTCGTCTATTATCTGACGCAAGCGGGACTTTCGGGCCGCGACATCACTTGGGACCAGTTTTACCGCCACAATCTGGAAATTCGCGAGGCGCTGGAAACCGTGGTGAAAAACTACGAAGGCGAGCGCAGCGGCGAGGACTGGGACAATTTTATGACCTATGTAAAACAAATGTGGTTCGCCAACGGCATCCACCATCATTACAGTCATAAAAAGTTTGAGCCGGATTTTAGTCAGGATTACTTGGCAAAACTGTTGAACGCGAGCGGCGCAAATCTGAGCGAGGAGGCGATGGCGGTGATATTTAATAAGGAAGATGCGAAAAAAGTGAGCAAAGATTCCGATAAGGATTTGCTTTTGGCATCGGCGGTCAATTTTTATGACCCTGATATTTCACAAAAGGAGGCCACTTCTTTTTATAAAAAAATGAAAGACCCTAATGATGAAACACCAATTTGGTATGGCCTGAATTCCAAACTGGTGCGGGATGAGAATGGCGGGGTCAGCGAGCGAGTTTGGAAAGCCGACGGAATGTACGGCGCGGCGATTTCCGAAATCGTAAAATGGCTGGAAAAAGCGGTGGGAGTGGCTGAAAATCAGGCGCAAGCCGATGCCCTGAAATTGCTCATCGACTATTATAAAACGGGCGGTTTGGAAACGTGGGACCAATACAACATCGCTTGGCTGAACGCCACGGAAGGCGATATTGATTACATAAATTCCTTTATCGAAGTGTATGACGACCCGCTGGGTATTAAGGCTACTTATGAAACGGTGGTGCAAGTTAAAGATCTGGATGCTTCGGAAAAAATGGCGGTCATCAGCGACAACATCCAATATTTTGAGGACAACTCGCCAATAATGGACGAGCATAAAAAGCCGGACGTGAAAGGCGTTTCTTATAAAATGGTGAACGTTGCAGGGGAGGCCGGAGCCACCACGCCGAGTACCCCGATTGGGGTGAACCTCCCTAATTCCGATTGGATTCGCGCGCAGCACGGCAGCAAATCCGTCAGCTTGACCAACATCGAACACGCTTATGAAGAGGCGAAAGGCGCGGGCTTTTTGGAGGAATTTACTTTCACAACCGAGGAAATGGAACGCGCCAAAAAACACGCCGGCGCCAGCTCCAAAATGCACACCGCCCTGCACGAAGTGGTGGGCCACGCCAGCGGAAAATTGAACAAAGGCGTAGGCACGCCCAAAGAGACCTTGAAAAACTACGCCAGCACTTTGGAAGAAGGCCGCGCGGACTTGGTGGCGCTGTATTATATAATGGATCCGAAGCTGCAAGAGCTTGGTTTGGTGGACGATATGGAAGTGGGCAAGGCTGAATACGACGGCTACATCCGCAACGGGATGATGCTGCAACTGCGCCGCCTGAAAGTGGGTGAACAGATTGAAGAAGACCATATGCGCAACCGACAGTTGGTGGCCGCTTGGGCGTATGAAATGGGCAAGGAGGAGAACGTCATCGAGAAAAAAACCATCGACGGCAAGACGTATTTTGTGATAAACGATTACGATGCTTTGCGCGAAATCTTCGGTCAGCAAATGCGTGAAATCCAGCGTATAAAAAGTGAAGGCGACTATGAGGCGGGAAAAAAACTGGTGGAAGCCTACGGTGTGAAAGTGGATTCCGAACTTCACAAAGAAGTATTGGCGCGCACGGAAAAACTGAACATCGCGCCCTATTCGGGATTCATTCTGCCGGAGCTGAAACCGGTAATGGACGGCGATAGCATTACTGACATCCAAGTGAATTACCCCACGGATTTTACGGAGCAGATGCTGAAGTTTGGGGAGAAATACTCATTTTTAAATTCGAAAAACTAAAAGACAAATCCGAAACAAATTCTAAAACGTAAAGTCTTTAAATTCAAAATATTGGAGCGCTCATATAACGTCCTAATGTTTTGAATTTTTTTCATTTTTATTTTAGAATTTGTTTGGTTCTTCGTATTTCGAGTTTAGAATTTATTAATCTTAATGAAATTTTTTATAAAAAAATTACATTTACGCTGGAGCGATATGGATCCGAATTTCCATCTGCGCCATTCGGTCTATTATGATTTTGGGGCGCAGTTGCGGATGGAGTTTTTGGTGCAAAACGGGATGACCCCGCAAGTGATGGCCGAGCATCATTTCGGGCCGATTCTGTTTCGTGAGGAGGCGCTTTTCAAACGAGAAATCCGCTACGGTGATGATTTGGAAATGAACCTGTTAGGCACAAAATTAAAACGCGACGGCAGCCGCTTTTCGATGCGGCACCAGATTTTGCGCGGCGATGAAATCTGTGCGGAAATCAACGTGGACGGCGCTTTTATCGATACTCAAAAACGCAAGCTAACCGCGCCGCCAATCGGGAAAGAAGTTTTGGAACAACTGCCGAAGTCGGGCGATTTTGGGTGGCTCGACTGATTTTTCATAAAACTTTTCTGAATATTTTATTTCTTCGCCAAAATTTTATGCAATGATAAAAGGACTTGGAATTGTACTCACCATCGTCGGGGCCATCGGACTCATTTTGGGCGTAATCGGGATTTTTGGCAGCAACGTGGTGAATATCAGCCCTTGGGCTTTGGCCATTATCGGGATTATCTTTTTCGTAACCGGTGCCGGAATGCTCAAGCGGCGCCGAGACACCGACGAGACGGGCGGCTAAAACCTCCCGCTATTTCTTGATGAATTTGTGCGACACTTTTTGACCATTCTTTCCCATCGTCAAAACGTAAATCCCGCTGCGCAAATCGCGTACATCTATTTTTTCGGAAACGTTTCCAGATTTTACTTTTTGTCCCAAAATCGTGTGAATTTCATATTCACTGTTTTGTGTGTTTTTTATATATAAAAAATTGCGCGCCGGATTGGGGAAAATACTAAGTTTTTCAATATCATTTTTAGATAAAGAAAGATTGCTGTTTTTGCGGCGGTCAAGGCGCATCACCTTTCTCAGCCTAAGATTGCCAATGTTCGGGTCGAATTCCGATTCCGTGGCTTGAATGATTTTTCCATTGGCATTGTTCACAAAATCATAGCGCAAAAACAACTCAAATTCGCCCGTATTTTGGTTGAGTTCCAATATCTCAAATTGGTTCAAAACCGTATCCGAATAATAGTATTCATACACTTGAAAAATCGCGTTGAACTCGGGCGAAAACTGGTTGGCGCTGTCCAAGATTCCCTGATTGTTGTAATAATAACGAATATTGGCCACCGGCGTCAGGCCGCTGCCAAACTGGGCACGGACTTTCAGTTCGCTCAGTCGGTCGAGCCCATCGAGAACGAAAGTAAGCTCCTGAATCGGCAGGGCCGGGCTGCCGCTGGCCAAATTGTAATACAATGTCATCGAATCCTGAAAGCTGGCGTTGTCCACGTGTTCGTAGCGCCCGATGGCCGTTTGGGGCGATTGCGCCAAGTCAAATTCCAAAACCTCAGTAGTGTCGGGACTGACCAGCGCGCCTCTATAACCTAAGATAGGCACGCCATTTTCGAAGATAGTCGCCGTGTCGATTTCCCCATTGGCGAATAGTCGCATCGAGAGCACTTCATCCGCGTTGAAATTGGCACCGGAATCGTTGGAGTAGGTCACCGAATCGAAAGGCGCGAGGGTGGGCCAAAGGCTTTCAAAGAAGCCGAGGCTATCAACTTGGCTTTGCCCGAAAGCGGAAAATGTGGCGAGGGAAAGAAAGATGGCGATTTTTTTCATTATCAAATAATTTAGTACAAAGAACGACACCGAGAAGGTTTCAAAAGTTGGCTGTTCAAAAAAAAAATCCGGCTGGTAACCGGATTTTACATTTTCATTAACGAACGGGGTTACCATTTTAGAATGCGGCGCACGGTGGCTTTTCCTTTTGTTTTTAACCGTAAAAAATAAACGCCACTTTCCAGCGTCCGCAGATCAACCCTGTCCGTCAGGCGGCCGCATCGCAGCACTTTTCCATTTGCGTTAAAAATTTCAAAAGACTCTGCGCCGTGTGCATTTTTTAGAAAAATAAAATCACGGGCGGGGTTGGGATAAATTTCGATTTGCTGCAATTCCATTTCCGCCAAGGAAATAGTGCTGTTGGTGCGCTTGCTAAAGCGGATGGCGCCATTCAGCAAATAGCCGCTGGAATCACGTTCAAAGGTGTTGATTTGGAAAATTTGGTTTTGGGAGTTGTGAACAGGTTCAATCTTGGCTTCAAAAGCGGCAAAGGAAGTATCCGTAAAACTCAGGATCAGACTGTCCAAAAAACTGCCCGTGTAATGATAATCATAGCGGGAAAAAACGCCCGTACTGTCGGGGATTTTTATCAAGATACTGTCCAACCGGCTTGCATTATAAAAATAGCTGGTGGTAGAAACAGTGTCCAAAGTGCCGCTCCCAATGGCATCGATTTCAGCGGTTTCTTTGATGGGGCGGTCTTGAGAATCGAATTGCGTGTAGGTACGCTGGAAAAGCTGGAGTTCACCGGTGCCCAAATCCACCAAATATTCCAAGGCGGTATCGCGTCCCGATCCATCCTCGTAAAAAATCAGTTGGGAGAGGGTGTCCATAGGATTGCTGGGCGAAATGCGAGAGACCGTGGTGACCGAGCCCTTTACTTCGCCCTTGTATTGATTCAAAACAAAGCCGAAGGCCTGTTCGGTCATCGTATCCACTTTGCCATTCGGGAAATAATGCAGAAACTCCACGCGCCGCATCATAAAAGCCGCGCCCGTATCATCGGAATAGGTAATGGAATCGAAAGCCACCAAATCGGGCAGCAACTTTTTGAGAGATTCAATCTGCTGCGGCCCGCCCTGCGCATCTACCGTCCATCCTATGATACTGAAAATGATAAAAAATAGTGCTTTTTTCATAGCGGTTTTTCGTTTGGAAATTGTACAAAATCATCTTCCGATTGTTTACGGATTTTTATCCGACTTAGTTGGCGCATTTTATCTTTGGCCGAAAATCCATCCCAAATGAAATTACTCGAAGGAAAAACCGCCATCATCACCGGCGCATCCAAAGGCATCGGAAAAGGAATCGCCGAAACATTTGCCAGCCACGGCTGCAACGTGGCGTTCACCTATTTGAGTTCGGTGGAAAAAGCTGAGGCGTTTGAAAAAGAGCTTTCCGAAAAATCGGTGAAAGTAAAAGGCTACCGCAGCGACGCGTCGGATTATTCTTCGGCGGAACAGCTTATTAAAGATGTGTTGGAAGATTTCGGGCAGATTGATATTGTTATAAATAACGCGGGCGTGACCAAGGACAATTTGCTGATGCGAATGAGCGAGGACGACTTCGACCAAGTGGTGAACATCAATTTGAAATCGGTTTTCAATCTCACCAAAACCGTGCAGCGCACGATGCTGAAAGCGCGGTCGGGTTCCATTATAAATATAAGCTCCGTGGTGGGTGTGAAAGGCAATGCCGGACAATCAAACTACGCGGCGAGCAAAGCGGGCATTATCGGA
>CBDCAU010000009.1:0-429221 GCA_965214115.1 Owenweeksia sp. | reverse complement strand
TCGAGCGAAAACCCCATACATTGCCCCGTGATCAACAGCCGGCCCGGCGCGGAAGCATCGTCTCGGTAGCTCGTGTAGCCAATGGCGAGTGCAGAATGGAACGTGTTTTCTCCATTTTTTGAAAAACTTGCGGCCGTGCGCCGATAAACCGTAAAAATCAATGGCTATCCGGTCTTCGATGATGCCCGTTGCCGTTTGGCCGCTCACCGTGGGAAAGACCGTGGTTGCTCGGTTTCTGGTGAAGAAGCCCTTGTATTTTACGCCCATTCCAAAATCAGACTGGGAAGGGAAAAAGGTGATGTCCACAACGGTCGACAAACCTAATTTCAACTCATCGGCATAAGCGCGCAATTCTTGCGGCACCGACTCCGAAAGCCGCGCCAGCCGATAGCCCGCGCCCATAGTTGCCGCTATCCTAAAAACCCCTTTGTTGGGTTCCACCGACGTTTTGCGCGACAGCAAGATGTCGCCGCCCGTATTATTTTCAACTTCCATTGGGCCGACTTCGTTCCGTTCAGCTCTAAAAGAAACTTCTTGGAATTGTCCCGAAACACTTACGAAAAAATGACCAAAAAGCAGCACTAAAAAAAATTTGATTGCTAACGAAAAATCATTGAAAAATATCATCAAAATCAGTTTTAATTGGTGTAATATTTTGAAGTAAAAAGTACGCAGAATGGGCAAAAATAAATCATAACAAATGACTTACTAATTTCCCCACCACAATCGCATCAATCGGCAAGTCAATCGGCTCGCTCCCCAAACCTTTCAAATCACACCAATACAAAATCTGGTCGCTGGAGTTTTTTAAAAGATGCTCATCGCTCGGATTCCCGATTTCCAATGCTTTTAAATCCTTTACCCACACCCGATAATAAATACTCAACACTTGCTTGTTTTTGTGAAAAGCCGAAGCGAAAAAATCTTCTGTGGTATAAAAATGCTCTGTCCTAACTATCTGCAAACCCGTCTCTTCGTCAAATTCGCGCTTGACGCAATCGACTAAACCCTCGCCGAATTCCAGCCCGCCGCTGGGGAATTTCACGTGGATTTCGCCTTTGATGTTTTCTTTGGAAAGGAGGATTCTGCCATCGTGAATCAGGAGGCCGTAGGCGCGGATGGTGAAAGAATTAATGTTCAAAGTTTAAAGTTTCTCGTTTTGGGTTCCGTGTTTCGAGTTCGATGTTCCGTGTTTTGCCGACTGCCAACTGCCAACTGCCGACTGCCGACTGCCGACTGCCGACTGCGGACTGCCGACTGCCGCCCGTGGGCTTTAAAAAAAACAAAGATACTTTTGCGAGGTGATTGCAATCCTTTGGACAGCCGCCCTTTTTTTCCTCCTTTTCCACTACCTCGCCTTCCATTCGCGCTTGGTTTTTTATATAAAAAAAGTGCCGCCCGCTTTCGGAAAACCCGTCAGCATCATTATCTGCGCGCGCAACGAAGCAAACAACCTCGCCGCGAATTTGCCTTTGGTTCTGAAACAA
Organism: Owenweeksia sp.; assembly: GCA_965214115.1. Lineage (GTDB taxonomy): Bacteria > Bacteroidota > Bacteroidia > Flavobacteriales > Schleiferiaceae > Owenweeksia. The sequence continues at coordinate 427,734 of CBDCAU010000009.1, read as the reverse complement.
CAATTCCCAGATTTTGAAGTGGTGGTGGTAAACGAGAGAAGTTCGGACGGCACTTCGCAAGTCCTTAAAAATTTTCAACAGGAATTTCCCAATCTTAAAATCATCAATCATTCAGATGAAAAAAGGGGTGGAAAAAAAGCTGCGCTGCAAGCCGGAATTTTAAAGGCTAAAAATGATTTTTTCCTTTTGACGGACGCGGATTGCAAACCCGCTTCGCCGTTTTGGTTGCAAAAAATGGCCGCGCATTTTTCCGAAAAAGAAATCGTCTTGGGATTTTCGCCGTACCGCAAAAAAAGAAATCTCGCCGGTTGGCTCACCGCTTGGGAAACGGTGCAGGCGGCGCAAAACTATTTTTCCTTCGCCTTGGCGGGAATCCCGTTTATGGGAGTGGGGCGGAATTTGGCGTATTCCCGCGCGGTGTTTTCAAAATCAAAGGCTTTGCAAAAACATTCGGATTTAAAATCCGGCGACGACGATTTGCTAATTGGGGAAATCGCGAACCGCCGAAACGTGGCGCTTGAATTCCGCGAAGCATCCCAGACGTTTTCTGACCCGTCCGGAAACTTTACAAAATGGTGGAATCAAAAACGGCGGCATCTTTCTGCTTCTTATCGTTATAAATTTTGGCCGAAACTTTGGCTCGGATTGTACGGCTTCTGTCAGCTCGTTTTTTATCTTTTTTTAATTCCCGCTTTTTGGGATTTTAAGAATAAAGATGTCTTTTTTCTTTTGGTTTTGATAAAGTTTTTTGTGCAATTTTTTATGCTCAATTTTTTCGTCCTTAAAACCAAACAAAGGCGCGCCGTTTTTCTTTTTCCTTTATGGGAATTTTTGACTACTTTTTTCATCGCGATAATCCACCTGCAAAATAAGATTTTTGGTATCCCAAGAAAATGGTAAAGTGAAGTGGTGTCATTTTGTGTTTTGGCACATCACATTGGTTTTCAAATCGATAAACCGAACGAGCAATGGATGCCAGCGGCATCCCATATTTGTAGCCGAGTCCAAACCCCGTGTGTTTTTGACCCCATCGGGGGTCAAATTTTTATTAAGTGCGACCCCGCTGGGGTCGTGGTAACGGATTAAACCGTAACGTTACAAATATGGAAACCCTCTGGGTTTCTTTGCGAGCAAACGAAGGATGTTGAGGAGATTTTTTTGGCCAAATTCAGCTATTAAATGGAACTGATTTTAAAATATTTTTCAAACCTTTCAGCAATTCAAAAAGAACAGTTTGAAAAGCTGCGACCGCTCTACGAAAAGTGGAACGCGCAAATCAATGTAATATCCCGCAAGGACATCGAGCATTTTTACGAACGCCACGTTTTGCACTCGCTGGCCATTGCCAAATTCGCTGATTTTCAAAAAGATGAAACCGTGTTGGACATCGGCACGGGCGGCGGTTTTCCGGGCATTCCCTTAGCGATTTACTTTCCCGAAACCCAATTTACCTTGGTGGATTCCATCGGGAAAAAGATAAAAGTGGTACAAGAAGTGGCGGAAGAATTGAACCTAAAAAACGTGAAACCCATTCACGCCCGCGCCGAAAATTTAAATGAAAAATTTGACCACATTTCCGCAAGAGCCGTTACTCAACTAAAACCATTTTTTCAATGGACAAAAAAAATCCGTAAAAAAGACACCAAGTTTTGGTTGCTGAAAGGAGGCGATTTGTCGCAAGAAACGGCGGGATTTCAAAACCTCAAAATTCATCACTTGAATGAATGTTTTGAAGAAGGTTTTTTTGATACCAAAAAGCTGATTGAAATATAGCCCGTTTGCTATTTTTCAAACGGGTCAGAATAGGCCGAATCCGACAGGAATTTAAAATCTGTAAAGGTCAAAAGATAGTTGGCCAAATCCGTTTTTTGTTGCTCGCTCCAATTGCGACCTTGCCCGGCCGCCTTCATATTCGGGTCGATGTTGTTGCCTGGCCCGGGATGCCCGCCAAAGTTGTAAAACTCCACCAAGCTGTCGATGTCGGGGATGCGGCCATCGTGGAAAAACGGGAAGGTTTGCCCTACATTTCGGACACTCGGCACTTTGAATTTGCCCAAATCGGAAGGGTCGCCGGTTACTTCCATCCGGCCTTGGTCTGGCGAAAATGTAGGGTCGCTGCCGTTGTTCAAAAAGGTGTTGTCCTTGCCAAAGGCGCCCATCAAAAATTGCGTCTCAATCTCGCCGTGGCAGTGGAAACAGTCGCCCACCTCGCCGTTGAACATCTGCCGGCCGCGCTCTTGGCTGGGGGTGAAACTGCCGATGTTCAACCGCGCCACCGAGTCGAATTTTGAATGGTAGGAAACGATGCTGCGTTCAAACTGTGCCAGCGCTTTGGCCAGGCGGTCTTTATTGATTTCCTCGCTGCCAAAAGCGGCGGCGAACATCGCGGGATAAGCGGTGTCTTTTTCCAATCTTGAAATCACAGTGGGCACGTCCGATCCCAGTTCCTGCGGGTCGTCGATGGGGTGGAGGCTCTGCTCTTCGAGGCTGCGGGCGCGGCCGTCCCAAAAGAAAAACTCCTGCCACGCCAAGTTGAAGAGCGGCATCGCGTTGCGCCGCCCGCGCGTGTTGTTTACGCCCAGCGAAGTTTTTTCACTGAAAAAATCCGCGAAGGCGTTGCTTTGTTGATGGCAACTTCCGCACGACATCGTGAGGTCGGCCGAGAGGCGTTTTTCATAAAAAAGGTGGCGTCCCAATTTTATACCTTCCACCGTCATCGGGTTGTCGGATGGAATAAAGGGTTCGGGAAAACCTTGGGGAATTTCAAAATCGAAAGGCGTGGCGGAAAACGGATCCACGGAAGGGGGAGGAGAATCATCGGGCTGGCATTGGGTTGTAGCGAAAACCGCCAGCGCGATTCCTATTAAGACCAAAAGTTGTGAAATTTTTTTCATCGCATCAAAATTCGCAAAAACCACGCCTGGCCGATTGGGTAATTGGAGGTTTGCCAAAGTAAGCCAAAAGAGACGATTGTCTTACAAACGGATTTTCCGGAACGTTGAGATGGGTACTGCTATTGTGAAAACAATATCACCTTATTTTATTAGGAAAAAATGTATCATTGAAGCACCAAACTATTTCGAAAAGCGGCTGCCACTTTTTGCGCATCTTCTCCCATCGAATGTACAGTATTGTCCATATTTCCAACATCAATTTTGGTGGAATCCGTGGCAAAAATTTGATCGACTTGTAGACGGATGGTAGCATTTTCGGTGGCATTATTATCCAAAAACTTACCCCCGTTTTTAAAGGTGTGATTCACTCTTTCCAATACACTCAAATTCCCGCTAAACCCGCCCACGTGATAGGCAAAAAAACCTCGGTCGGCTTGCGGCGAACGGCCTTCCAGTTTAATGAAAATATAGCCGCTGGCCCAGCTCCACAACATATTGTTGGCGGGGGCCAATACGCCCGCTTGGTCGCCTTCCACGTTCATTGCGCTATCCACGCCTACCAAGTAACTCAGTTGGGTATAATTTCCGGCGGGTATATTTTTGAGATGGATTTCATTGACCGAGGATGCCCATTCGTCCATCAAATAATAACAGTTTTCATCCACCCATTCCGTACCATCTTCACGTTTTAAAATCACATTGGAAATGTAGTATTTTATTTTATTGAATTTTAGTTCGTTTTGGTTGGCCGCTATATAGGTTTTATTTAGGATAAGCTTTTCATTATCAAAATAGTGTTCAAATCCTATTTTTAATTCAGAGTCATTTGTCGTTTCGTTTTCAACTTCTTTTTTGCAAGAAAATAAGCCAAAAAGTAAAGCAGCAATGATTACGGAAAATGTCGTTTTTGGGAACATACTTTTATTTTTCAAAGGGGTTTGCGTAAGCGGAATCTGTCAAGAAACTATCATCCGTCAAAGTGAAGAGAAATTCCACCAAATCGGCTTTCTGCTGCTCGCTCCAGTTATGGCCTACCCCCACGAATTGGAGATTGGAGGTGTCAATCGTGGCGCTGGCGTGTCCGCCCGAATTGTAAAACTCCACCAAGCTGTCGATGTGGGGAATGCTGCCATCGTGCATAAACGGAAATGTGAATATCATATTCCTGACCGTGGGCACTTTGAATTTTCCGCGGTCGGAATCCAGTCGGGTTTCTTCTTCGCGCCCTCGGTCTGCCGAGGCTTTGTCCAGATCGGACTGGGTGTCCAGCCCGTTGTTTTGAAATTGGATGTCTTCCGAAAATCCCACACTCGCGCCGAATTGGTGATTGCCCAATTGATGGCAATGAAAACAATCACCTTCCTCTCTCTCAAACATTTCAAACCCTCGGTTCTTCGACCCCAAAGTCATCGGGTCTTCGGTAAATAAAGTGTTTGCCCCTTGCAATCGCTTCACTTGGTCATACTCGCTGTTCGCGGAAATGATAGTCCGCTCAAACTGCGCCATCGCTTTAGCAATGCGGTCTTTGTTGATTTTCTCGCTCCCGAAAGCCGCGGCGAACATCGCGGGATAAGCGGTGTCTTTCTCCAATCTTCCAATCACGGTGGGCAAGTCCGTGCCCAGCTCGTTTGGGTCTTCAATAGGATGGAGGCTCTGCTCTTCCAGACTGCGGGCGCGGCCGTCCCAAAAGAAAAACTCCTGCCACGCCAAGTTGAAGAGCGGCATCGCGTTGCGCCGCCCGCGCGTATTGTTTACGCCCAGCGAAGTTTTTTCACTAAAAAAATCCGCGAAGGCGTTGTCTTGTTGGTGGCAACTGCCGCAGGACATCGTGAGGTCTTTGGAAAGCCGCTTGTCGAAAAAAAGGTGGCGACCCAACTCCACGCCTTCCACGGTCAGCGGATTGTCCTAAGGAATGTTGGGTTCGGGAAAACCTTTGGGATTTTGAAAATTGAAAGGCGTGGCGGAGAATTCGGGCGGGCAATCATCGCAGGTTTGCAGATCATCGCTTTTGCATTGCCCCAAGGCAAACGCCAAAACGGCAATGGCGGCCAATATGCCAAATTTTTTAGGGATTGTCATTGCTTCCAAATCTACAAAAACCACATCTTATTTCCGTACGGAAATTTTCGAGAAACCGCTCACAGCGCGTGTTTGGCGTAGTTCGCCCATTTTTCGATAAGGGCTGCCATATCCTCCGGCAAGTGGGAATCAAAGGTCATCCGTTCTTTTTGGATAGGATGGTCAAAGGCCAGCGTTTTGGCGTGCAAGGCTTGGCGCGGACAAACCTTGAAACAATTGTCCACAAATTGCTTGTATTTGGTGAAGGTCGTTCCCTTCAAAATCTTGTCGCCGCCGTAATCTTTATCATTAAATAAAGTGTGGCCGATGTGTTTCAGGTGGACACGGATTTGATGGGTGCGGCCCGTTTCCAAGCGGCATTCCACCAAGGTGACATAGCCGAAACGTTGCAACACTTTATAATGCGTCACCGCGTGTTTTCCCTCTTCGCTGTCTTCGTACACGGTGTAAATTTTCCGGTCCTTTTTGCTGCGCCCGATGTGGCCGGTCACCGTACCCTCCTCATTTTCAACGTCTCCCCACACCAAGGCTTGGTAGGTGCGTCCGGTGGTTCTGTCAAAAAACTGGCGCGCCAAATGGGTCATCGTCAGTTCGTCTTTGGCCACCACCATCAGCCCGCTGGTTTCTTTATCGAGGCGGTGCACCAAGCCGGGCCGCGTTTCGTCCGCGCCGGGCAGGTTATTAAAATGATGCAGCAAGCCGTGGACTAAAGTGCCGGTGTAATTTCCGTGGCCGGGATGCACGACCATCCCCGGTGCTTTATTTATCACGGCCAGGTTTTCGTCCTCATAAAAAATATCCAGCGGCAATTCTTCCGGCAGCAGTTCGTATTCGTGCGGCGGGTGCGAAAACACCACCTGCACCACGTCGTGCGGTTTCACTTTGTGGTTGCTCTTCACCGCCGCGCCGTTCACCAAAATATTTCCCGCCGCAGCCGCCTGCTGGATTTTGTTGCGGGACGTATTCGCCAATAAATTGTGGAGATATTTATCTACGCGCAGGGGATTTTGGCCTTGATCGGCCACCAACCGATGATGTTCGTACAGCTCCTCGTTTTCTTCGGATTCGGAATTCAAATCCCGCTTTTCGGCGCTCACTTCTGCAGCAGGATTTTGGTGGTGAAAGGACTTTTTCTTCCCTTCACATCTTGGATTTTCAAAATATAAAATCCGTTTTGAAGATGGGGATCCAATCGAGTTTCGCGCGTCGCTTTTCCGCTTTGCACCATTTTCCCGCCCAAGGAAAAAAGCTGGAAACCCCAGTTTTCATTATCTGAGATTTCTAAATAAACCACGTCCCGCGCGGGGTTTGGGAATACCGAAGTTTGTAGTTTTTCCACCACAAATTCATCGTGGGACAAATCCCTCGGAAGGTAGCGCAGGAAGGGGCGCATCATTAGGTTGCCTTGCACAAAAGTTTGGAAAAGGTTGTTGGGCGTGCCGTAAAACGTGGTGGTTTTCGTGCCTGTGTTCACGTCCAAACCGATGGGCAAGCGCGTGTTTTTCAGTTGTTTGATTCCCATAAAAATGGGGCCGTTCACCACGATAAACGATGTGTCCAAAATATAAGGCAGGTAAAAATCCCTTTCCGAATATTCGGGCGTATAAACGGAGTCGCTCTCATAAATCAAATTGCCGGGCACCCCGCCGTTGTTTTGATAGATTACGATTTTGAATTCATTGTCCTCCGCATTGTATTGGGCCGGCAAAAAATAGAGGTACATTCCCTTGATGCTGTCACTCTGCAAGATGTCGTATTTGGAAATGATGAAGCCGCCCGTGTTGTCGCGCACTTGGTAGGCGCGCTCGGCCGTGCCATCGTCGTAGGCGTAGTAATTTTTGAAAGTTTGCACTTTGACCACCGAATCGTTGGGCCCCTTGGAACTGGTGGAAACCCCCGTGTAGGTTTGAATGGCAGTGATTTCAAACTCATCCACGGGCGGAGCGGGCAGCGGAAAAGGATCCAGATCCGCCGAAAAGGGTGTTTCCACAAAATTGTTGTGGGAATTGTCTTTTGTGGGATCGCCGCTGGGGTCTCGGTCTAAAATAGTGCCTTGATACTCAATTTGATACACGCATAAATTGGGGTTCAGCGTGGCGCTGGGACCAATATTCCTTTGGTAGTAAAGAATCACGAAATCGCGGTTTTGCAGGTTCGCGATTTGCGGGGAATAATGAAACCACGGAATGGCCTCGTAGCCTTTTAAAAGCGAGGGATGCGGGCGCGTGAACGCAATGTCGGTAAACAGCGTGTCGGCAAAAGTGCGCTGGTCGTCCAAGCGGACGTAGTCGATGTTCCAAATGTCGAAAGCGCCGGCGGGCGCTCCGAAAGATTCAAAGCGGAACTGGAACGAATCGGTAAGATAAGCGGTGTCCACTGGAATCATAACTTGTTCAAAACCAGTAGAATCCACATTGGCGGCGCCCCAAATTCGTTTCCAAGCGCTGTCGGCCCGGTTGAAAAATTGCAGGTGCAGCGAATCCTGGCCTTCGGGTTTTTCACCGCGCCCGCCGGCTTGCCAAAAGAAAGATAAGTAAGTGGAATCCACGGTATTGGAAAGATTGACGCAGCGCGAAGTCAGGCGGTCGGTCAGCACCGTGCCGATGCGGGTGATGTCATAGGCGCGGCCAAATTGGTTTAGCCCGTCAAAAGTGGCCACGCCCAAAGTGGGCGGCGCCGTCCCAAGGGTTTGATTCACATACACTTGCGCATCTTCCCAAAGGCTGGTTTTCGGAATGGTAGAGTTGTAACTGAAATCATCGAAAAAAGGCAAATTGACCGAGGCGGCGGTTTTCTTTTTTGTAAGATTTTGATATGAAAAATCCGGCCGGGCCGCAATCGCAACCACTTCCTCGACGGGGTTTTGCGAAAGCATCGAAAGCGAAATCAATAAAAAAAGGAGAAAGCTACCAATCTTGTAAACTCGTGTCATTCAGGTAATTATCTAAAGAATCGGGAACGAGAAAATCTAACGAATCGTTGGGGATAATCGTATAATCCGTGGTGAGCCAGAGGTCCACTTCGCTGCCCACGTTCACGGATTTTTCGCGGCTGGGCGGCGGATATTGGCGCAAGACTACCGCACTTGCCGTATCGCCGTCCATATTTTCGTACATCACCGAGCCGAGGTTCAAGGATTTTTCCTGCAGCAATAGCTTGGCCTCTTCCAAACTTAAAAAGCGTAAATACGGCATCGGAATACGCTGGCGGCCAAGCCCTTGACCCAAAACCAGTTCCACCACCGTGCCTTTGTCCCACTTGGTTTTTTCCTTTACGGAGAGGCCGTCCACCTTCATATCCACCACCACGTCTTTGCCAATGTAAGGGACGTAAGTCAACTCGCCCACTTCAAATCCCTTCGATTCCAGATCGTAAATGGCGCGGCGCTTCGTCTTTTCGATGAGCTGCGGCATCTCGATTTTTCGCGCCTTCATCGGGTTCACCGTCAGGCGGATTTCGCGGCCGGTTTTTACCTCCGAGCCACGGCTCGGGTATTGCGCGATGATGCTGCCGCGCGGGAATTCCGTGGTGAATTCGGCGGTGTCCAAGATCACGCCCTTCAATTCGTTTTTCTTTAGGATTTGATCGGCTTCCGCATAATCAAGGCGCAAAAGGTTCGGTACTTTAATGGTGTCGCCGTGGCGCGTGAAGCGGCCCAGCCACCAGTTGAGCGCGAAAAACAATCCTACGCAAACCAAGGCGACCAGCACCACGTTGGCCCAAAAGGTTTTGGAAGCAAGAAATCGGAAAAATTTCATCTATTATATAAGGCGGGCAAAGGTAGTTTTCAGTTGGCAGTCAGCAATCGGCAGTCGGCAATCCACAGTCCACAGGCGGCAGTCCACAGACCACGGGTTGTACGGACGAAAAACGCGGAAAAGTGTGGTCAGGCTGAGTGATTTTTCGGAGCTTGCGGAGAAAAATTGTATCGAAGCCTCAAACCGCCCTCAAAAATTGAATTGTGTCCACCCGATCCGCATAATCCCACAACTTCGGCTTTTGCGCCTCGCCAAAGGGGACGGCATTTTCAAATAGATTGGAATGGGAAACCACCGCCTGCAATTGTTCCGCATTTTCATTTAAAACCTGCTTTACTTCTTCCAAATTTTCATAAAATTCATAGTGCAAAATCGAAACGGGAGCGTGCCAATTTTCATTTTCCCGCATCATCAAAGATCCATTGTCTAAAAAAGCGATTTGCTCCATCAAAAATATAGCGCGATTGTAATCGTAATTGTTACCGTATTTTTTATTGTCGATTAGAGTTTTAAAATGATAAACATTTTGAAAGATTTTTTGAACATCAAAACCTTTCGGTAAAAATAGCTTGGAAACATTGCGGCAGCCCATTCCAAAATACCTGAAAATATCCTCACTCAATTTTCGCAAATCTTCATCCGATACATTTCCATCCAAAACCGCGACGGAATGGCGGTTTTTGCGGATGATATGCGGGTATTTTGAAAAATAATAATCAAAATAGCGCGACGAATTATTGCTGCCCGTGGCAATTACGGCGTCGAAATCGGTCAGTTTTCCCTCCGCAAAACGGATGCGGGGCGCGAAATCTTTTTCAATCGCCACGAGAACTTGGCAGAGGAACGGCAGCAATTTGTCATCGTCGGAGGAAGGTTTTACCAAGATTTTATGACCGCTCAAAACGACGCTCAAAAAATCGTGGAAGCCCACCAAAGGGAGATTGCCCGCCATAATCACGGCCACAGTTTTGCTGTCGTCATTTTTAAAATAATCATCGGGATACCTTGAAATCCAGTTATTTAGATTTTCACGGGAAAGCGCCTCGCTCCATTGGCGCAATGCAAACTTTACGTTCTCCTCCGTGAACCAACCATTGTAAATCCTAGCTTGCTGAATCGTGTTTTGGAAACCTTCATAAAAATAGTGGTTGAGTTTTTGCAAAGCGGGGTCATCGGATTTTTGGTCGGTCTGCCCGATGAATTTTCCTAACATTTCAAAAGCCGCGAGGCGCGCGGACAAATCCAACATAAGCGTGGTGCGTTCGTTAATTTTGCGCAAAAGTAGAAAGCAAATTATGGCAATTAAGATTACGGACGAATGCATCAACTGCGGGGCTTGCGAGCCGGAATGCCCCAACAACGCGATATATGAAGGGGCGCAAGAATGGCGCTTTGGCGAGGGCACGGGGCTGACCGGAAAAGTGGTGCCCAAAAGTGGCGGCGAATACGAGGCCGACGCGCCGCAAGAGCCGGTGGATTATGACGTGTATTATATCGTGACGGACAAATGCACCGAGTGCGTGGGCTTCCACGAAGAGCCGCAGTGCGCCGAAGTTTGCCCCGTGGATTGCTGCGTGCCCGATGAAGACAATGTGGAATCAAAAGAAGAATTATTGTCCAAAAAAGAATTCTTGCACGTATAAATTTTTAGATGAAAAAATTTGCTTTTTTACTTTCTTTTTTGGTGATTTCCGTATCGGGAAAATCACAAACTATCGACAATGTTTTTGAAGATGATTTGGCACGGATCGGACGCGAAATCTTGGGAAATTCGACGTATAAAGATCGGTTGATGGCAAGCATCGATTTTCAATTTATTTTGGCAGATTATGTTTCCACCAAAAAAGGTTATGACGATAATTTGGACGCGGTAACGAATATGATGCGTTTGGAAGGGGGCGATGATTTCCGGATTTATACTTGGCTGATGCCCGATTCGGTCTATCAGAATCGGCATTTCGGCTTGGTGGCGGCAAAGAATGAAAAGGGTGAAATTGAAATCACTCATCTAAAAGATAAAGCTGATGAAATCCCACAAGCTCAATTCAAAATCTTGAAAGCGGACAAATGGTTGGGCGCACTTTATTATAAAATTATTCCCACCAAAAACAAGGGGGAAACCACTTATACTTTATTGGGATTTTCGCCCAATCCCAAGCTCAATAAAAAGGTAATAGAAGTTATCAAAATCGATGAAAAAGGCCGGCCAAAATTTGGCGCTAAAGTGTTCAAAATCGAACAGTTTCAAGATCAAACATTTCGCCAAGCACCGATGCGATTGATCCTTCAATACAATGGCGATGTTTCCGCCTCGGTGCGCTGGAACGAAGAGGAAGAAATGATTGTGATGGACCACCTCGCCCCGCCCGATGCCAATATGAAAGGCCTCTACTCAATGTACGGCCCCACGATGACCTACGACGGTTTGGCGTGGAAAAAGGGCTGGTGGGAATTGGAAAATTTGGTGGATTTCAATTCGCGGCAGGACGTGAAAATCGTGCCGCCGGATCGGCCGGTGGATTTGGGAGGGGGGAATTAGTTATTGGGTTATTGAGTTTTTAAGTTATTTGGGCAGAGCGTTAAATGCGTCGCACCATAAAATTGAGCTATGAGCGAAATCAAACTTCATCAAATTTTGCCCATCCAAAAACTCGAAACCTACAAATTGCACACGGCCACTTGGAACGGCGAGTTGAACCCCTTAGATGTATTCGTAAAAGATTTTGAGGCTTGGAAATATTGGAATCGTTGGAAACCTCAAAGCAACGTTTTTAATCGGGATTATATTTTTTCCATCATCGATTTCTATCCCGAAAACAATCGCTGGCTGTTTGGTGGTATTTGGAAGGTAATTGGTCGCGATTTGAGTATAAAAAGAGACCACGCATATACAATTGAGCTGGACGAAAAAACGGCAAATTTTATTGGTCGGTTAATTTTGAAATATCCGAAAAGCGGAAGGAACAATTATCGACTTTTAGAGAAAGAATATGATAAAATGCAGGTCTCTCAAATCTTGAAAGAAAAGTATTCAGGCGAAGTCTTTTGTGGTTACGAAAACATCAACCATAGTTTTAGCGCCATTGAATCCATTATAAAAATCCAAAAACGCGATTGGATGGGCGCCTTGTCTAATGTGAAGGGTGTTTATTTGATAGCGGATTCTTCCAATGGTAAAAAATACGTGGGTTCGGCTTACGGTTCGATGGGAATTTGGTCGCGCTGGAAATGTTACATCGAAACGGGCCACGGCTGGAATGATGAGTTGACTACAATCATCAATAAGAAAGGAATCGAATATGCAAGGAAAAATTTCACAATTAGTCTTTTAGAATTTCTCCCCGCGAAGACCGAAGATAGAGTGGTAATAGCACGGGAAAGCTTTTGGAAAGAATGCCTGATGTCGAGAGGGGAATTCGGATATAATAAAAATTAGAAGGAAAAAAAACTTCTAAAAAACAAGCGGGGTATTAAAATGGAAATACGAAAAGTCGAATGAATGAAGGAAATTTTAACCCAAGATTTCAACGTCCAACCTAAATAACTAACAACCTAATAACCAATAACTACTTGACCGCCCGCGCCATCTCTCTTTTCCCCGGCGGCCCAGCAATTTTATCCACTCGAAAACTCGCCTTTTTCATCGCCCTTCGCACGTCGCCTTTCACGCAGTAAGTGACCAAAACTCCGCCGTCTTTCAAAGCATCGTACATTTTTTGGAAGATAGTTTCCGTCCACAAATCCGGCTGGGCGGAAGGAGCGAAGGCATCGAAATAGATGAGGTCGAATCTTTTTTGAGCCGAAAAATCTTTTAGGTCAATTTGGAATTTTTGGAGGGTGAAGTTTTCTGAAATTTTTTGTGGGGTTTGCCAAGCAGATTGATGGATTTTGTGGAGGATTTCGCTATTGTGATTTCCGATGTCGCTGGGGCGGGCGTTGTCCCTCTCTCCGAGGGGGTGGCGCGCAGCGTCGGGGGAAGAAATGTAAGAAATCCCTCCCCCGCCTCGTTCCTCGGCACCCCCTCCGAGGAGGGGGACATCCTCTAAATAAACTTCTTCCAAGCCGACAAAATTTTCAATGAAACTGCTGTACTCCGCTTCCAAAAGCGGATATTTTTCCAAACCTTCGTAATGAATTTTCAAACAAAGCCGCTCTGCTTCCAGCGCGGTGAGCCAAGCGTTCAACCCCGTCCCAAATCCCACTTCTAAAATGGAAATTTTTGAGTTTTTCTCAGCAATAAAATGCAGTCCCGCTTTTATAAAAATGTGCAAAGATTCCTGCAGCGCGCCGTGGGTGGAATGATAGTGCTGACCCAAGTCGGGCACGAAAAAAGTGGGTGAGCCGTCGGCGGTGGTTTCAATCTTCCGGTTCATCGGTTTTCAGTTTCAGGCGGCGGATTTTGCCCAATGGCCCGGGGCAAAAACTTTGGTGGCAGGCTTCGCAACTCAAAATCATTTCATTGTAGGAAATTTTGGCTTGGCGCAAATTTTTGACCTTGGAAACCGCGGCGGCCCGCTGCAAAAACTCGTCCGCCACGGCGTTGAAATTTTCGCGGTTCTTCACCTTTCCCTCCGTGATTTCGGCGGTTTTTATTTGATGAAAATATTCAGGAAAATTCGCCGGGATTTCGCTGTCTTCAATTTGTTTTCCCCAGTCTTTGGCATCGTCATAAATGTCGCGCATCAGTTTTGTCAATTCCGATGCGCCGTCCATTTCCATTGCCGCTTTTTCAATCGAAATCATTTGGCTTTCAGCCGCTGACCCATTTTGGCGACAGCCCATAAAAAAGGAGGCACCAAAGATGCCTCCTATCAAAATCAGTTTTTTCAAAACCCTTTATTTTTTGATGATCACGCCGCTGGCCAAGTACGAAATGGTTTGTTCCGGCTCGGTGATGGCGTCGATTTCCGCTTGTGATTTTCCGGCGTCCTCGGCGTAGTGTTTCAGCTCATCCACGAGGGTCACTTCGCGCTTGGCGTAGCCGTCGATAATCACGGTCTCGCCGTTCAAATCCTTGGGTACGAAAAATCCGTAGTCCTTGAATTTCACCATCATTTCCTCGCCGTTGCCGGCGTCCATCCGCATCCAACAGCCCATCTTTTCGCAAGAGGAATTGGCAGTGCCTTTCACCTTCACGGCCACGGAATCTTGTTCGTCCAACATCGCCATCAAGCGCTCGGTAGAAACGGCGCCCTCGCTGGTGATGGTGTCGCCATAATAATCGCCTTCTGGTTTCGATTGGTCGATTTGAGCCATTTCTGGGTTGACCGATGCGTTTTCGTCCGCCGTGGCGTTCTGCGTATTATTGCACGCCCAAAGTAGGAGGCTGCCGACAGAGAATAGAACAACTTTCTTCATATTATTGTAATTTGAGGGCGGCAAAGATACAACCATCATTATTTGACATTATGAACGATATTTCCATTCCCACCGACGATGATTTGATTATCCAAAAATCGCCTGCCTCGCGGCTTCGCGAAGTGGATTATGGCAAGCTGACGTTCGGCACCAAGTTTTCCGACCATATGTTGATTTGCGATTGGGAAGGTGGAAAATGGGGAAAATCTTATATCAAACCCTTTGGGAATCTGGAAGTTACGCCCGCCTTGCACGCCCTGCATTACGCACAGGCCATCTTTGAAGGTCAAAAAGCCTATTATATGAAGGACGGCCGCATCGGGATTTTTCGGCTGGAGGAAAACGGTAAACGACTAAATGCCAGTGCCGAACGGATGCTGATGCCGCAGTATAAACTGGAGCGCTTTGTAGAAGATATTGTAAAGATGGTGGACTTGGATCGCGAATGGGTGCCGCGCGGGGAGGGTCAGGCGCTGTACCTGCGGCCGTTTATGTTTGGCAGTTCCGAATTTGTGGCGGCGCGGCCCTCCGAAAAATATACGTTTTGCACGATAATGAGCCCCGTGGCGGCCTACTATCCCGGCAGCGTAAAAGTGCGGGTGGAAGAAACCCACACCCGCAGTGCCACGGGCGGCGTGGGCTTCACCAAAGCGGCGGGCAATTATGGCGCGGCCTTTTATCCCACCCATTTGGCCAAGCGAGACGGCTACACCCAAGTCATTTGGACGGATCATCAGAACCACGAACTGATTGAAGAAAGCGGCACGATGAACGTGGCCTTCATTATCGACGATACGTTTATCACGCCGCCGCTCAGCGACCGGATTTTGCCCGGCATCACGCGCGACAGTATTCTTACTTTGTTGAAAGACAATAAGTTGCTAAAAGTGGAAGAGCGGCCTATCAAAGTGGAAGAAGTCATCGGCGCTGCGCGGGAGGGCCGCCTGCAAGAATGTTTCGGGATGGGCACGGCGGCGGTGGTTAGCCAAATCGACACCATCGGCTTTCGCGGCGAAGATTTCAAAATCCCCGACCCGCAGGATGGCTATGCGATGCAAATCAAAAAAGACCTGACGGCGATTCGGATGGGAGAGGTGGAGGATAAATTTGGGTGGATGACGATTGTGTAGGAGGGAGTAGCGGGGTATTCTAAATTTCTGTATTGCAGGCTTTTGGCCTGCTTTTTTCTGTGCCGTTACCAATTTAAAAAGTATGGTATTTTTTACAAAATGTAAAAAATACTTGTCTATATGTAAAGTTTGTTTTACATTTGTCGAGAATTTTAAATTACTTCACAATGAAAACCAAAATGCTTTTGTCACATAGTTGGCGCAAAATCGGGTGGATCATCTTAGTCCCGTCCATCGTTTTGAGTGTAGCGCTATCCGTCACTGATTGGGAACAGCCCGCCTTGTATCTTACTGTTCCAAGTTTTTTCAACGATAGCCATATTTTCAACGAAGCCAAAGAATCCAGCGCGGGTATTATGGTTTGGACAAAGGATAACTTCACCAACGAGCTGATTTCTATCGGCCTCTTGGTGGGGTTGTTTCTCGTGGCCTTTTCCAAGGAAAAAATCGAGGACGAATATATTTTCCAGCTCCGGCTGAACGCGCTGCTGTGGTCGGTGTATATAACACGGCGCTACTTTTCTTGGCCCTCCTGTTTCTCTACGATTTTACTTTTATGTACTTTCTTTTCATTTATATGTTCTCGCTGCCACTGCTTTTCATCGTGAAATTCAGGTGGTCGCAGAAATTTTCATCCCAATGAAAAACCGCTTGAAAATATTGCGCGCCGAAAAAGAAATGACGCAGCAAGACTTGGCTGAGGCCATCGGCGTGAGCCGCCAGACCATCAACGCGATGGAAAAGGGGAAATACGTTCCCTCCACCATCTTGGCGCTCAAGCTGGCGCGGCATTTTGAGAAGGGGGTGGGGGAGGTGTTTGAGTTGGAGGAGGGGGATTGATACTATCCAGGGCGTTTTCCCAAACTATCTAATTCCGGGCTTCCGGCTTAGAAAAGAGAGATTGTGCTATAAACGAAAACGGATGCTACAGCCCAAAAGCCTCCTTCACCTCCTGCACCCTATCCAATTTTTCCCAAGTAAATAGTTCTACTTTTTCAGAGATTTCTTTGCCGCTGCTGTCGCGGAAGGTTTTTTCCACGGTTTCGTTTTCGCGGCCCATATGGCCGTAAGCGGCTGTTTCTGAATAAATGGGGTTGCGGAGTTTCAGGCGTTTTTCAATCAAGCCGGGCCGCATATCGAAAAGTTCGGTGACCTTTTTGGCGATTTCGCCGTCACTTATTTTCACTTTGGCGGTGCCGTAGGTATCCACGAAAATGCCCATCGGCTCCACCACGCCAATGGCGTACGAAACCTGCACCAACATTTGGTCGGCCACCCCGGCCGCCACCATATTTTTAGCAATATGGCGCGTGGCATAAGCCGCCGACCGATCCACCTTGCTGGGGTCTTTTCCCGAAAACGCACCGCCGCCGTGCGCGCCTTTCCCGCCGTAAGTATCCACTATGATTTTTCGTCCGGTCAGCCCCGCATCGCCGTGCGGCCCGCCGATCACGAATTTCCCCGTGGGATTGATATGGTATTTTATGGAATCGGTGAAGAGCTTTTGGATTTCCGGTTTCAACGTTTTCACCATCCGCGGAATCACCACGTCTTTGATGTCCGAATAGATTTTTTTCAGCATCGTGTCGTCATCGTCAAAGTCATCGTGCTGGGTGGAAACCACGATGGTCGTGATCTTTTGGGGTACGTTATCGTCTGAGTATTCGATGGTTACCTGCGCTTTGGCATCGGGGCGCAAATATTTTATTTCCTTTTCTTCACGGCGAAAAGCGGCCAGTTCTTGCAAAATTTTATGGCTCAAATCCAGCGCCAGCGGCATATAATTTTCCGTCTCGTTGGTGGCGTAGCCAAACATCATCCCTTGGTCGCCGGCGCCTTGTTCCTCGGCAGTGCCGCGGTCCACGCCTTGGTTGATATCGGGCGACTGCTCGTGCAGCGCGGAAAGCACGCCGCAACTTTCGCTGTCAAATTTGTACTCGCTTTTGGTGTAGCCGATTTTTTTGATAACGTCCCGCGCCACGGTCTGCACGTCCACGTAACTTTTGGATTTGATTTCGCCCGCCAACACCACTTGTCCGGTTGTCACCAAGGTTTCGCAGGCCACCTTGGAATCTTTGTCAAACGCCAAAAAGTGGTCGATGATCGCATCGGAAATTTGGTCAGCAATTTTGTCGGGATGTCCCTCGGAAACAGATTCAGAGGTAAAAAGGTAAGCCATTTTGCAAAAGTGTTTTTAGAAAAATTAAAACGGAAAAGCGGCTGCAAAATGCTGAAAGGCACTGCTTTAGCATTTTTTTAAAGTGGTTGCAATCAGCCAAATTTTTCCACGAGCGGCGGCAAAGGTAAGTGTTATCGCTTCTCGGTGATTGGTTCTTGAAAGGGGGTGTTGAGTTTTCGGGATTCCACTTCAATCACTTTTTATCCCCACAGTTGTTTATAGCGCTATCAAAGTACCTATCCTTTGATGGGTTCAACAAACAAATGCAGAGAATACCTTGAGAAAACGGATGAGAAGAACGGCGGAATTTTCACGGAAGTTTCCTACGCGATTACCGGCAATCTTTATAATTTTATAAAATGAAAAGTGGTGCAAAGGGAATTGGAAACCGCCTATTTTCTCGGGTGCTTCTGCCTCCTGAAATCTGGACGCTGTCTCCCGAAACCTGCCTCAAACATAAATCATCCCTTCTTCCTGTTTTCCATAAGACGACACATTTCCCTGACAATATTCCTGCGCCGATTGCAGCGCCAAAAGCGCGTCCAAGTGATGCCACGTTTTGATGGCAAGGGGTTTTACGGAGAGGTCGGTCGGCATATTTTGCAAAACCGTTTTGCGGCAATCTTTCAATCCCAACTGGCTGCCTTTGTAGCCGCGCGATTTCAGTTCCATTTGGTTGGCGCGCACCCTCGGGTAGGTTTCCCGCACTTCGATGCCCAGCTCGTTTTCCAACCTCGTTTTCAATTCGATGGCGCGCGCAGCCATTCCGCCCAAAAACATTGGCGACATCGCTTTCAGTTCCAAGTCAGCGTGGCGGAAGTGGTAGTTTTTGCAATCGTCAAGACCTTGGTAAATACCGGGCAATGAGAGTGGCGCATCTATAAATATTACCCTGGGCTTAAAATGCTCGGCGGCGTTGAAGATAAAATCGTCCGCATCCACGCCTTTGTCCACGGCAAAAAAGAGGACTTCGCCCTCTTTTTGAACCGCCAAAACGGTAGTGCCGGTCAGCTTGCTGCCGTAATCGATGCCCATCAAAATTTCCATAACTTCTAATTGCCCGCGCCAAATATCTCGCGCACTTTCCGTTTCCGGGTTTCAAATATTTCAGTAATCTTATTCTTTACAATCAAGGGATGGAAAAGTTTAAAGAGCGGCTCCAGCGGCAGTTTATAATGCAGGTTGTCAATGATTTGCGTGCCCGAATTTATCTCGCGAAAGCGGTGCTCGTGTTGCCAATATCCAAACGGCCCTTCGCGCTGCTTGTCGATAAAATAGCGGTGTTTTTCGATTTGGGTGATTTCCGAAACCCAGTTCAGTTTGATGCCAATGAGCGGCGAAACCTTATAATGGAGCAGCGCGCCTTCGTACATTTCGTCCGGCACGTCTTGGATTTCAAAACCCATATCGTCCGGCATCAGCCGCGCGAGGTTTTTTGGGTCGCTGAAAAAATCCCACGCTTTTTCGATGGGAATCGGGACATCTTGGGTTTGATGGACGCGGTACATTTCCTAAGAAAGCGCGCCGAGGGGAATTTGTTTTTGGTCACGCAGATTTCGCAGATACCGCAGATAAAATCTGAAAAGTGACTTCAATCTTAACAGTGCAAACCAAAAAAAAATCTGCGAAATCAGCGAAATCTCCCGTAAAGACGGGACAGGTGCGTGGAAATTATCCGCCAAACATCTTTCCCAGTTCCCCCAAGTCCATCGCCCCAGCCGCCGCTTGTTGCAGCTCCCGCTCGTTCATTTCGGTCGCTTTTTGGATGGCCTTGTTCAGCGTAATCACCAAGTGGTCAGCCAGTTCCTCACTGTCCTGCATCAAACTTTCATCAATTTCGATGTCCTTGATTTCGCGGTTTCCCGTGATGCGGATTTTGATCTTGCCGTTCGCGCCTTCTTCCGTCAGCGACACATTGTCGAGGCGCTTTTTGGCTTCTTCGGCTTTTTGCTGAGCGTCTTGTAGGTTGCCCATTATATTTTGGAGTTTGTCGAGCATTTTTAATGATTTCTAAGTACGTTTTTGAGTCTCAAATTCTTTGATTCTTCTTTCCATTGCAGCAGGGTCTCGGCGACCGTACCAAACTGCCAACACCTCTATTTGTTTTGCAGTGATTTCATAGAAAAGCAAGTAATTCTCCACCACCAAATAGCGAATACATTCATCATCCTCAGTGGCCTTGCCAATCCACGCTTGCCGCTTTAGCAATCCCAGAGATTTTTTAAAAAGACGGTTTAGTTTCCGGCTATAGTTCTTATTGCCAGTGCGTTGATTCCAAAATTCAAAAGCCTCGCCGCGCTCTCCCTGCGCCACTTCCGACCAAATCAGTCTTCTAACCATTTCTCAGCTTGGCGGTTGGCTTCCTCTTCGGTCAAAAATTGCCCATTGCGAATTTGGGCGCGGGCGTGTTCGATGGCCCTTTTCTCGGAAGGCGTAAATTTTAAAGGCGTACTTTCCTTAAAATTTTCATTCAGAATTCCGTCAATTATTTCTAAAAATTCTGAATCTTCAGTTTGTCTAATTTTTTTAACCACCTTTTCTTGAATTTCTGCAACGCTCATTTTTCATAATTTTTATAAAAATAATCAATTGGATTTTGGCGGTCTTGCGGTTCCGTGGCCATTGTAAAATCGCACGGCCGTGCGATTCTACGGCGTACCGTTCACTGGCCACGCCGTTTTAGGACGCGTTAATCATCCTCTCCAAAATCCTTCCCCAGTGACTTACCGTCTCCAAATGCTATTAAAATCTTCTGATTATCCTCTCAGTTTCATCGGGATCTTGTTGGGCGCCCCTAATACTTAAAATTACAATTTCTTCATAAGAGATTTGATAAATCATCCAGTAATTTTCCACCCGATAAATCCGCACATTTCTATCGCCGTTTTCTTCCCCAATGCCCAATTCCAATTTTCGGTTAAGTATTCGGCAGTCTCATCAAATTTCGCATCGAGTTTGCGGCTATATACTTTCGATTTGTTCCGCTCTTCCCAGTAATCGCAAATTTTTTGATTCTGGCGCAGCGCATTAGAAGTCCACCTTAATCTTTTAGCCATTCCTTCATTATTTCCTTTTTCTTTTCGTGGGAGTAAGATTCGCCGCGCTCATATTCAGCTTGTGCAGTTTTGATATTTTTCCAATCATCATCTGTCAGCTCAAAGAAGTCAGATTGATTAAATTCAACATTTAAAATATCAGCTACTTTCGTTAGTAGTTTTTCATTTTGCGCCATCTTTACCTTCTCCATTATTCCTGTTTTCAACTCAGCTACACTCATATTTAAAAATTTCCTTAAAATTACGAATTACCCAATTATCGATTACCAATTACCAATTACCAATTACCAATTACCAATTACTTATTCATTATTACCTATTCATCACTCCCCTCCATCATCCTCTCCAAAATCCTACCCGCCGCATCCGCAATCACTGTCCCCGGCCCGAAAACCCCCGCCACACCTTTGTCAAACAAAAACTGGTAATCGTTCTGCGGAATCACGCCGCCGGCAATCACCAAAATATCATCGCGGCCGTGCTTCTTCAATTCCTCCAAAACCTGCGGAACCAGCGTCTTGTGGCCCGCCGCCAAGCTGGACACGCCCAAAATGTGCACATCGTTTTCCACGGCTTGCTTCGCGGCTTCGGCGGGCGTTTGGAAGAGCGGCCCGATATCCACGTCAAAACCCAAATCCGCAAAAGAAGTCGCCACCACCTTCGCGCCGCGGTCGTGGCCGTCTTGCCCCATTTTGGCAATCATAATGCGCGGGCGGCGGCCTTCCAACTCCTCGAATTTATCGGCCAATTTTTGTGTTTTTATAAATTTTTCGTCCTGTTTCATTTCATTGGAATAAACGCCGGAAATACTGCGGATGGTTGCGGTGTAGCGGCCAAAAACTTTCTCCATCGCCAAGCTGATTTCGCCCAGCGTGGCGCGGTGGCGCGCGGCTTCGGTGGCTTTTTGCAACAAATTTCCATCGCCCGTCCGCGCGGTATTTTCCAAATCGCCCAGACTTTTCTGCACCGCTTTTTCGTCCCGCTCGTTTTTGATTTTTTCCAGCCGCTCCACTTGCTGGCGGCGCACTTCTTGGTTATCCACATCCCGCAATTCCAGCGGCTCTTCTTTTTCATTTTGATAGAGATTCACGCCGATGATTTTCTCGTGGCCGCTGTCAATCCGCGCCTGTTTTTTGGCGGCCGCTTCCTCGATGCGCATTTTCGGCAAACCCGTCTCAATCGCTTTCGCCATCCCGCCCAGCTCCTCGATTTCCTGAATCAACTCCCACGCTTTTTCCGCGATTTTCTCCGTCAAAAATTCCACATAATAACTGCCGCCCCACGGGTCCACGGTGGCGGTCAGTCCCAATTCTTTTTGCAAAATAAGCTGCGTGTTCCGCGCAATCCGCGCCGAAAAATCCGTCGGCAGCGCAATCGCCTCGTCCAGCGAATTGGTGTGCAAACTCTGCGTGCCGCCAAACACCGCCGCCATTGCTTCGATGGTCGTCCGCGCCACGTTGTTGTACGGGTCTTGCTCGGTCAGGCTGTAGCCGCTGGTCTGGCAGTGCGTCCGCAGCGCCATACTTTTTGGGTTTTTCGCGCCCATTTCTTTGGTGATTTTCGCCCAGAGCATCCGCGCGGCGCGCATCTTGGCGATTTCCATAAAATGGTTCATCCCGATGCCCCAAAAAAACGAAATGCGCGGCGCAAAATCGTCGATGTCCAAGCCCGCTTCGATGCCCGCGCGCAGGTATTCCATCCCGTCCGCCAGCGTGTAGGCCAGTTCCAAATCCGCCGTGGCGCCCGCCTCGTGCATATGGTAGCCGCTCACCGAAATGCTGTTGAAGCGCGGCATATTTTCCTTGGTAAACTCAAAAATATCGGCCACGATTTTCATCGACGGCAGCGGCGGATAGATGTAGGTGTTCCGCACCATAAATTCCTTCAAAATGTCGTTTTGGATGGTGCCGGAAAGTTGCGCCGCGTCCACGCCAGATTCCTCCGCCGCCACGATGTAAAACGCCATAATCGGAATCACCGCGCCGTTCATCGTCATCGAAACGGACATTTCGCCGAGCGGAATCTGGTCGAACAAAATTTTCATATCCTCCACGGAATCAATCGCCACGCCCGCTTTTCCCACATCACCGACAACCCGCTCGTGGTCAGAATCATAGCCACGGTGCGTCGCCAAATCAAAAGCCACCGAAAGCCCTTTTTGCCCCGCCGCCAAGTTCCTTCTATAAAAGGCGTTCGATTCTTCCGCCGTCGAAAAACCCGCGTACTGCCGAATCGTCCACGGCCGCGAAACGTACATCGTAGAATACGGCCCCCGCAAATAGGGCGGCAGCCCCGCCACAAAATGGGCGTGGTTCAGTTTTTCAAAATCCTCTTTGGAAAATCGGTTCGGCACTTCGATTTCCTCGGGGGTTTTCCAAGTGGTGGTGGCTTCCTTGTTTTTATTGGAAACGTTTTGGTAGTCGGTGTTTTGGAAGTTTTTTCGGGTCATAATTTATATACTTTCGCTATAATTTTTTTTAAAAAATAAGAACCACCACCCCGAAAATCCCGACGACTGAGGACAGTCGGAGTTTTCACCGCTCCTCAAAAATTGAGGAAGGGAGCTAGGCCGTCGCTTTTGCCAGTTGGTTAGGGTTGCCCGTAAGTTTCTTCCGTGGCCCGCTCCCCTCCTTGCGAAGCGAGGAGGGGTGGTTTTGGCGACTGTTTTCAGTCGTCGCCAGTTTCATTTTGGATATATACAATTCATATCTCCAACTATAAAAACCTCCCCGCCTCGTTCCTCGGCACCCCCTCAAAGAGGGGGACAGCGTGCCTCTCACCCACCACCTTTCCACCCCCACTTTCCACCGCAGCCACCCCTCTCCCAAAAGGAGAGGGGACGAGCCTGCCTGCCGGCATAGGCAGGGGTGAGGTCATTTCTCCACCTCCTCCGCCAACCGCCTCACTTCCAACGCCTTCACCAAAGTCTCCTTCCCGCTTTCCCTAAAAAACATCCCCATTTCAATCACTTTTTTCAAATCCTCATCTTCTTTAGAAAATACATTCGCCCCAATCAAAACCTTACTTTTTTCATCAAAAGATTTTTGTTCTCTTTTTGCCGAATTTTTTATTTCGTTTTGCAACCATCCATTTTTTAAAGATTCTACATATCCATTTTGGGCTTCTATTTCTTTAAAAAATTGCCAGCCTTTTTTGCACAATTCCTCGGTTAGATTTTCAATAAAATAACTGCCTTGCGCTAAATCTGAAATTTCGTCAAAATGACTTTCGTGTTCCAAAATGGATTGCTGGTTTTTGGCGATGCGCTCGCCGAAGAAATCCGGTTCTTTGAAGGTGTGGTTGAAACCTTTCACGGAAATTTCATTCGCCCCGCCGATGATGGCGGCCATCGTTTCGGAAGTCGTGCGAATCATATTGTTGTAACCGTCTTTGATGGTTTTGTTGCGGAGGGCGGTTTCGGTATAAATAAATGGTTCTGAATGTTTTACTTCTAATTCTTGCAACAAAAAATCCCACAAACGGCGGAAAGCGCGTAGCTTGGCAATTTCCCCAAAATAATCTGAACCGACCGCAAAATTTACCCAAAAGGAATTCGCATTTTGCAATTCCAAACGATGGACATATTCATAAATCATCGCCAAAGAAATACCGAGTTGCTGCGCCAAAGTAGCGCCCGCATTGGCAAAAAGATTGACATTGATGCAAATCCCACGGAAATCGTGGGGCAGTTTTTCGTTTAGATTTTGAATGCGTTTAAGATCGGATTTTTCATCTTGAAACCAATTCCCTGTTCGTGCTAAATTTTCGAGACAATATATATTCAAAGAACCCGCAATTTCTACTTCCTCTAAATTTCGATCTTGGATAAGATTTTTAAAATTTTCAACCAATATTTCCGCATCGCCTTCCACTACAAAATTGATGCGGATATGCTCAATCAAAATATCTTTTAAAAGCACTTCCAAATCCGCATTTCCATACAAATAAAATAGGAGGGAAGTAGCGCCGCGATTCAAATGGTCAAGCGCTTCTCGGTTGGCGGCTTTTTCATCCGCCACAAAAAGTTCTTGGCATTTGTCCCACTTCACTTTGGATTTAAAGGGCTGGTTTTCAGCATTAAAATTATCGGGATGATAAATCGGCTGGATGGAAATCCCGTCCTCGGTTTCCGAAACCAAACTTTGGAAGTCCTTGCCTTTCAGGTCTTTCTGGATTTTGGCTTTCCAATCTGCAAAATCTTGTTTGGGAAAATCGTCAAATAAATCGGTGGCCATTTTTGTAAAAATGCGTTTCGAGCAAAGGTGCGAATTCTGTGGGATTGCAAACCAATTTCCCCGCCCTCGGTTTGCTACATCTGAGATTTTAAGTCTTTCTTTTTGAAAAAATTCCTCGCCCAAATTTTCCTGAAAACCCTCGGCTGGCGCGTTACCGCGCGAGTCACGCCGCAAATGCGCCACTCCGTGATGGTGGCCGCGCCGCACACTTCCAACTGGGATTTCCCCATTGCCTTGGCTACCTTTTGGATTATGGGCGTGCCGCTGAAATATTTCATCAAAAGTGAGTACACCACCGGACTCTTCGGCTGGTTCTTCCGCTGGACGGGCGCCATCGGTGTTGACCGTTCCAAAAAGAAAAACAAACTTACCGACTTGGCTATCAAATTATTACAAGAAAATAAAGAGATGGTCATTTTAGTCCCCGCCGAGGGTACGCGCAGACCCGCCGAAAAATGGCGCACCGGATTTTACCGCATCGCGATGGAAGCGAACGTCCCGATTTCGTTCGGCTATTTGGACTATGAAAAAAAGGAAGCGGGCGTGATGGAAGTATATCAACCAACGGGCGATTTCAAGAAAGATATGTTCTACATCCAAGAAAAATATCGACCGTGGAAAGGAAAACATCCCAAGAATTATAATCCAGAGATATTTTGAATATCTTAAATAAGCTGCTCTTATTGCACTAAAACCTTTTGCCGAGCAATCAAAGATTTATTTCCTGACCGAAGTTCAAAGATGTAGAACCCCAGTTTTAATCCGGAAATTTCAAACGAAGAATCGGAGTGGGAAGTTTCCCTTATTACGCTTCCATCCATTCCGTAAACTCTTAAATGCCAATCTTTTGCACTCACTAAGCTGTGATGAAGGTTTATTTTTTCATTGGCTGGATTGGGATAAAACCCAGCCGTTGAATTTTGATGGTTGGAAAATTCGCTGAGCCCGATATTGGGGTCGGTCAAAGTCCAGATAAAACCGTCGCGCAGGCTCATCCGGTTCAAGGTGTCGCTTCCGTTGATGACTACATTATTGTTGGAAGTTCCGGTTACTGCCAAGGTTTTCGGATCTTTTTTATAAAGGCTCAGGAATCGGGTTTGTCCCGTCAAAAGACTATTGCTTTCGGTTCGATAAAAATTTTGAGGATCGCCGTTTTTGTCCACTTGCAATACATAAGCTTCGCTGGTCGTGTTGTTCATTAAAGTGTCGCCTCGGTAAAGCAAAATTCCATCTGAAGATGAACCACTTATAAAATAATGTCCACCCAATTCGGCGATGCCCGAAATATTATCGTTGTTGTCTTTTACGCCTGTGCTTTCCAAAAGTATGGGCGCCAAATTCTGATTCAAAACCATATATAGTCCATCGCCGAAGAAGAGGTTGTTCCCCGGCGCGTTTTGATTTTGTATGCTAAAATTCCCATCGGTGATAATTCCCGAAAAGCCGCCAGCAAACATCAAATCGCCGGAATCGGTTTTTCCGTGATAACGGAAACCCGCCGAATTTGTGAATTCGATAAAGTGGCTTTGGATCACTTGAAAGCTGCTGTCCAGTTCAAAAAACCAAGTCCCCTTCTTCGCATTGCCCGCAAAATAGGTGGAGCCAAAATAGAGAGAATCGGAATCGTCAACAAGGACCTGGAGGAGCAAACGGTTGGCATCCAAACGGTCGGTCTCCGTTATAAAAAAATCATCTGGAGAATCGAAATTTTCAAACGACAAAAGATTTCCTTGGTAATCGTATTGTCCCAAAAAAGCCACTTGGTTGGGCGAGCGGTTTGGAAGCAAACTGGGGAAGCCAAACCCAAAGTTTAGCGAGTCGTCGGCCGCCATCGTTACGGTAAGTCCGCCATTGGCCACCGAGAATCTTGGCCGCGCAATCTTATTTGGATTGGAACGAAAATCCAGCGCAAACTCAAAATTTCCGGATGAATTGATTTTCCATAAAAAAGGCTGAAAACCAGCATCTTGGCGACTGTAATTTTGGATGGAAATGCTATCTTCAAAATTGCCGGAAATGAAAACCGAGCCGTCATCGGCCACTTCCAAATCTTGGATGAACATATAATTGGGATTGCCAAAAGTAACCGTCCATTGATGGTTTCCGCTGGCGTCCAGTTTCATCAGATAATGGCTGTGATTAGCGTTGGCAGCGGTGTTCGCGCCGATCTGCACGGAAACGTCATAATCGCCCACTATCAAAAATTCCCCCGATGGCCCTTGCGCGGTTTTGCGGATTCCCACTTCGCCCGCAGGGTTGCCAGAATGCCAATGCGCTAAAAACTGAGAGGATTTTTGGGCAAAGGTGATAGACCCAATCATTAATAAAATGGCAAAAAAGTAGATTTTTTTCATAAGAATGTAGTAAATTTTGTAAATAAAAAGTATCGCTGAGAGGGGCGAATAACGATTGTTCAGACTCACTGTAATTAATAGGTTGCCTGAATTAGAATAAAAATGCAACCTAAAAATGTACAATCACATCGCTTTGAGTATTTCTCAAATCCACTTATTCATTCTTCAAATCTTCATCTTTTTCCTCTTCCAAATCCGCCATATAATGGTCATCGTCATACCCTAAAATATGTATCAAATCACTGATGGTGGAATAGAGCAGAAGGATCACCGTAACTATCAGTCCGCCGATGATGGAAGCCGCCACGGCTGTAACATAGTAAATGACTTGATACCAAATCGGCGGTACATCACCCGACTTGGCGATGGGGAAATTCAGGCTCAAAAATATGACAATTGTTATGACAAATACAATGGTGTCAAAAAGTGCCAATTGTTTTATCCTGCGATAGAATCTTGCTTTAAGGTCAATTTCCGTCCCTGATGTCAATCCCAATACCGTGAACAATAACGCCAAAATAGTCGCCGAAGCCAACACAATCGTGTTGCAAAGCATATTAATGTTTTGCTGTGAATTGGACAAAAATTGCTTGGCTTCGTAGCCTTTTATCGTGCCAATTAATACAGCTGCCGTTAATCCCAATGTGGTGACCACGGCGCCGCCCAAAATTGGATTCCGGCTGTCTCTGTTGAATATTAGGCTCATTAATTTCTTTTTGGCAAAGTTCTACTATTTTTTGGAAGTCAGCCTGATAGGGTAATATTCATTTCGCTGATTTACCTGTTGGGGTTTATCCACCGAGCACCCTGAAAGGGTGCGACTACAAAACTTGGGGCATCGCCCCAAGCACACGACCACACCCTATTTCTTCGGCGGCATACTCGGCCTTACCTCAATCTTGCTCGGCAAAGTCCGCGGGTGCATCTTCAACAGTTCCACCGTCATCTGGCCAATGTCTTCCGGCTGGATTTTCCAATCGTCCTCTTTAGAAGGCTCATTCCCACCGAAGTGCGTGGCTACGGAGCCGGGCATAATCGTGCTGACGCGAATGCCGTGATTCCGCAAATCCAGCATCACGGCCTGCGTAAAGCCGGTGAGGCCAAACTTGCTGGCGTTGTAAGCCGAACCTTTCGGGAAGAAATTCGTGCCCGCCAAACTGGACAAGGTTATAATCATCCCTTTCGATTTTTTCAGTGCCTTCAAACAAGCTTTTACGCTGAAAAACACGCCCGTCAAATTGGTGTCGATGACTTCGCGCCACTGCGTTTCCGTCAAATCTTCGATGGATTCAAAATGCCCCAATCCCGCGTTGGCAAAGAGCAAGTCAATCGAATCAAATTCTTTTAACACGATACGAACAGCTTCTTTTTGCTCTTCCAAAAAGCGGACGTCGGCTTCAATTCCGATGGCTTTTCCCTTGCCGATTTTGTTGAGTTTTTCGGCCGCTTTTTCCGCCGCGTTTTCGTGGCGGCTGGTGATGGCCACGTTCATCCCTTCGCTAACCAAGCGCTCCGCCACGCCATAGCCTATGCCTTTCGTCCCGCCGGTTATCAAAGCCGTTTTGCCTTTTAAGTCTTTCATTTTCAATAAGTTTTAGTTTTAAACAATTACAAATCGGAAACAATTTAGTTCGCAAATCGCCATAGGTGATGATTTATTTATACACGATTTGCCACATCTTATTCAATATTACTTACTCATTTTTACCTATTCATTATTATTGATTCATTATTCACCATTTCCCTCATTCGGAATTTTTAAATCATACCCAAATCTTTCATTCAAATTTTTGATAAAAGAAGCGGCCAAAAGCGGCGATTCCTTTTCGGTATTTTGATGAATAAAAAAATAAATTTCTTTGATGCCATTTTGTATCCAATTTTCTATCTTTTCCAACCAATCATCCAATCGGTCATAATCCGATGGAATATTTGCACCTACATATCGCACAAAAGCATAAGGGGTGGTCAAGCGAAAATGCAGCATATCCCGCCGCCCGGCCGTGTCCACAATGATGTTGGTGGCATTGTATTTTTTCAAAAGCTCGTGCAGCTCGCTCGCAGCGGGTTCTTGAAACCACTCTTCGTTTCGCACTTCCACCGCCACAGGAAAACCTTTCGGAAGAACTTTCAAAAAATCTTCAATCCGGTCGATGTTTTTCGGTTTAAAATTATCCCGCAATTGCAAAAACATCATTCCCAATTTCTCATTTAAAGCCGAAGCATTATTGATACAAAGCTGCGTCATTTCTTCCGGTTCTTTCAGCCATTTTTGATGAGAAATATTTTGATAGAATTTAGGAAAGAATTTGAAGTTTTTTGGTGTTTTTTCTGCCCAAGTTTCAAATTGCGCTGCATCAAAAGGACGGTAAAAAGTAGCGTTCAATTCGATGGAATTAAATTGGGTGGAATAATACGCCAATTCATCCTTCGTGCCGCGTGGGTAAAAGCCTTTCAAATCTTGTCGGTTCCACTTGGCGCAGCCTATAAAAATTTCCGGCTTCTGCGAGGTGTCGCCTTTTTCGTTCAGAATTTTTTGCGTGTCGGGATGGTCGGGCGGCAGCGTGAAATCTACGCTTTCAGGATTTTCTACTTTTCCGAATTTCATAGTGCAAAAATTTTGAAGAGGTGTAAAATTAGGTATAAAGCCACGCCCAAAATATCAGCAAAAACTGCAGTGGCAATCGTAAAATGACCACCCACATCGGCAATCTCATCCGCGCCTTTTTGGTGCGCACCATTTCGATATTGGCGGGGAAAACCAGTATCAATAAAATAATAACGCCCCAAGCCGCAATACTGCGCGTGGCGGGGAACAGCAACAAAATGCCCAACACGATTTCGGCGATGCCGCTACCAATTACCATTGTTTTGTGAAAAGGAATGTAGGATGGCATTATCCGCAGAAAGGCCTTGGGCGCGACGAAATGGTAAATCCCCGCAACTATGAAAATTCCCGCCAAAAAATAAATCATAATGGAGGAAAAATTTGATTCAAAAACTGTCCTTTTTTATTGAATAAGATGTTTATTTTAATAGGAAGATAATAAATGTTTCTTAAGGCAGATTGATTCAGTTTTCCAGAAAAGCGAACAAAATCCTTTTCGGTAGTAATGATTGGAAATTGGGAATTTTTCAGAATCGGGTTCAATTCTTTTTCGGCAAAAAAATGATGATCAGAAAAATTAAAGTGTTCCATTATTTCATACTTTTTTTTTAGATAAAGTTCTAAACTTTCTGTAGTGGCTATTCCCGTCAGCAGGTTTATTTTCTGAGCTTCATTGGAAAGCGTTTCACCTAAAAGATTCTGAGGAATCCCATATTCGATGTTTGAAAAAAAAAGTGGCTTTTCGGTGTTAATTTTTTCAGATAATTTCTTGGATTCATTCAGGCTCAAATCTTTTGGACATTTAGTAACAATAATTATATCCGCCCGATTTGTTCCCTTTCTGCCTTCTCTAAGATTGCCCGATGGTAATACAAAATCGCTAAAAAAAGGCTGCGAGAAAGTGGTCAGTAAAAGGTTGGTATTTCGACTTACCCAGCGGTGCTGAAAAGCATCATCCAATAGTATTAAATCCAAGTCAAATCTTTCAATCAAAGCCGAAATCCCAACCGCTCGTTTTTCGGAAACCGCAAGTTTTATTTTAGGGAATTTTCGGGAGATTTGAAAAGGCTCGTCGCCAATGGATTCGACCGTGGAATCTTCATCGGCCATAAGCAAGCCCTTGGTTTTTCGCCCGTAGCCACGACTGACCACGCCAATATTTTTGTCTGATAAATTTTCGATTAGAAACTCCGTCATCGGCGTTTTTCCTGTGCCGCCCGTACTCAAATTTCCGATGGAAATAATCGGAATATCAAACGATTGGGATCTAAGGATTTTTTTATCAAAAAGGAAATTACGAAAACGCGTGATTCCATCATATAAAATTGAAAAAGGAAATAACAATCTTCGCCAATTCATTGATAAATGTTTTCTTTCAAAAATTGTCGGATTCCGTCCACATCATTGGGTGAAAACCAATGGATTTTTTCATCTTTCCTAAACCAAGTCATTTGGCGTTTGGCATAGCGCCGCGTGTTTTTTTTGATTTCAGAAATGGCATCTTCTTTAGAAATCTCTCCCTCAAAATATTGAAAAAACTCTTTGTAGCCAACGGTTTGCATCGCGTTCGCACCTCGGTGTTTTGTCAATTGCCGTACTTCAATTTCTAACCCCATTTCCACCATTTTATCCACCCGCTGGTTGATTCTTTCATATAACATTTGGCGGGGCAATTCCAAACCAATCTTAATCATCTCAAAATTGCGCTTTTTCTTGTGCTTTTTAATTTGAAAAGAACTGAACGATTTTCCTGTGCCCCGAATTACCTCTAAAGCGCGCAAAACTCGCTGCGGGTTATGCTTGTCCACTTTTTTGTAATAATCTAAATCTTTTTCCTGTAATTCGTCCAGCAAAGAATTCAAACCATTTTTGTCAAGTTCATATTGCAATTGTTTTCGATAGGAAAAATTCACTTTGGGAATAGCATCAAAACCTTCTTCTAAAGCCTGTAAGTACAATCCGCTGCCACCTACTAAAATCGCCGTGTTTTTATTCCCGAAAACTGATTCTAAAATATTTAAAGAATCCTCTTCAAATTTCCCCGCATTGTAATCTTCATTAACAGAGAGATTTCCTATACAATGATGTGCTACTTTTTCAAGTTGGGATGTTGAAGGCGGTGCCGCACCAATTTTTAACTCTCTAAAAAACTGCCTCGAATCAAATGAAATAATCTCCGTCTCCAGCCATTGTGCCAGTTGGAGGGCTATTTCCGTTTTTCCCACCGCCGTGGGGCCGCAGATGGCGATGGCGGTTTTCTTCATAATTTTTGGCCGCAATTTTGACAGAATTTTGCTTTGGGAAGATGCTCGGTTTCACCGCATTTTTCACATTCTTCCAAGGCTAAGTTTTCGTCTTTTTCACCACGCCTTTGTTTGCTCATTTCCGAGGTCACAATTCCCGTGGGAACGGCGATAATTCCATATCCAATAATCATCAAGGCCGAAGCAAAAATTTGACCCAGTGGCGTGCTGGGCGAAATGTCACCATATCCCACCGTGGTTAATGTTACAATACACCAATAAATGCTAATGGGAATACTCACAAAACCGTGTTCTGGCCCCTCGATGATGTACATCAAGGCCCCGGCAATAAATACCACGCAGACCACCGCTATCAAAAAGACCGTGATTTTTATACGACTGGCTCTCAGTGCGTTGGTAAGCATTCGCGCCTCGCCCACGAATCGCATCATCTTCAAGACCCTAAAAACGCGCAGCAACCTGAACGAGCGGATTACCATAAAATACTGGGCTCCAAAAAAAATGAGCGACAGGTAGGTGGGAAGGATGGACAGCAAATCGATGACACCGAAAAAACTAAGCGCATACTTGCGTTTGCGCTTTACCACGGCCAACCGCGCGATATATTCCAATGTGAAAATTATGGTGAAAACCCATTCCAAAATGCGGAATATCCGGATGTGTTCCGACAAAAATCCGGGGACGGTTTCGAGCATCAGCGCCAGCAAACTGCCCAAAATGGCAATGAGCAGGATGACATCGAACAGCTTGCCGTTGCGTGTATTGGAGCCGAAAATAATATGGTACCAGCGGTTGCGCCAGCCATTCAGCCGAGCGGGCCTCAAGAATCTCACAGGTCTCTTTTTTTCAAAATTACAAATCCCAAAACTCCGAAAACGATTGTGTACAAGAAAGTTATGCTCAAAAAATGCCACGAAACCGAATCGGGCGATTGGTTTTGGAGGAGCTGGTCAATATTCATCAGCCGAGTAAAAGGTTGCAAAATCAGCTCGCGCGAGGGGGCGGTGGGCAGGTATTTGGCGATATCATAATCCCGCAAAGCCAATCCTAAAATGGGTTCCAATAGAAAGTAGTAGGCAATTATCACAATAATTGAAATTGTGGAACGTCGAAATAAGATTGTTAAAAAGATGGCAAAAACCATCAAGAAAAATACCTCTAAAAAATAGGCCAAAAGATAATCTGAACCGCGCCACATTTCGCTGAAAAAATTGTCGTTTTCAGGAAATCCAACCAAAACTCCCAATATAAAAAGAGTAGCTAAACTTAACAAAGAAAATAATAAAGCAGACAGTATCTTAGTGCTGTAAAATTCCGCTCGGCTCAAGCCGTCAATTACATTTTGTCGCGCTGTGCGGTAAGCGTATTCATTAGATACAAAAAGCAACAATAAAAAAGCGGGAATGAACTTAAAAAATCCGGCGAGATAAGTGATATGATGCCATAGAAACGGAAGTTTGTAAAATCCTAAAGACCTGAACTCCTGATTCATAGGATTGTAAGTCGTTCCAGAGGCTTCATTATCGACTTGAATTTTAAAATTCCCGATTTGCGTAATCAGCAAAATCATCGACACCACAAAAAGTCCCATCCCAATCCAAAAGAAACGGTGGCCGCGCAGTTTACGCCATTCTATTTTCAACAAGCGCATCATTCTTCAATCAGTTTTAGAAATTGTTTTTCGAGGCTGTTTTTACGCAACACATAATGGTCGCTAAAAATTTCTTTTTCTGCCAAAAATTGATTAATCTCAGATGGTTTAATTGTTTTTTTAAAATTAACCAAGAAATTATCATCTATTTTTTCGACCGAAAGTACCGAAGGATGTTGCAGAAGAATTTTATCCAAATCGGGATAATTTTGTGCGCCGACTTCCAAGGAAACATCTGCACCCGTCAGTTCATTCACCGTACCATTAAACAAGAGGTTTCCGTGTCGCAAAACGGCGGCGTGGGTGCAAACTTTTTCCACTTCGTCCAATAGGTGGCTCGCCAAAATAATCGTGATTCCTTCTTCCGCAATCCTTTTGATGAGGCTTCGAATTTCTGCAATTCCCTGAGGGTCAAGTCCGTTCGTGGGTTCATCCAGCACCAAAACTTCGGGTTCGCAAAGCAGTGCCGAGGCAATTGCCAAGCGCTGTTTCATTCCCAAGCTGTACGTTTTGAATTTGCTGTTGCCGCGTTGCCGCAGATTTACCTGATCCAATACATTACCGATGCGGGGTTTTTTCAATCTTTTGATGTCAGCCACAATTTCCAAATTGGCCGCACCGCTTAAATAGGGATAGAAATTAGGGGTTTCGAGAATCGCACCGATTTTTCTTTTCGTTTGAAAATCAAGCGGTTGCCCCATCCAACTAAAACTTCCCGAAGTGGGATGAATGACGCCCAGCACCATTCCCAGCGTGGTGGTTTTGCCACTGCCGTTGGGGCCCAAAAGTCCGAATACACTGCCTTTCGGCACCATAATATCAAGGTCTTTCACCGCCTCGATGTTCGCGTATTTCTTGCGGAGTCCTCGCGTTTGCAATACGGTTTCGCCATTCATCATCAAAATAGGATTATCAAGTTTTGAGATTTTTCTGTAAATTTGAAACGAAACTGGCTGCCTAACAACTACTACTACTATGAAAACAAATCTGGAAAGCGCGCCGCTCGTGCCGCGCGAAGTTATAAACACCCTCGAATTTCCCGAACACGATGTTTTGCTGGACGCGGCATCCATTTCGCACCGGAATGTGGTATTGCATCACGCCACAAATCTGGGAAATTTAGTTAATCAAAAAGTAAACATTTTTTTTGAAGATAGCGAATGCATTAAAAAGGTAACCACAACGATATGGGCGGTCGTAAGTCAAAAAGTATTTTTAAAGGATAAGCGGTTCATCCCCGTCAATCGTATTCATTCGGTGGATATTTCCTATTAATACCAGTCATCACCATCTTCATTGAGATAATCGTCATTGTCTTGATTTTCAAAATCTTCTGAGAAGGTTTCTAAATTCAAGGCTTTCATTTCGCGCGTAGGTGGGTCGCTGGGGCGTGTGCCTATTTCAGATAGGATTTTGGGATATTTTTCATTGGAATTTCCCTTCTTTTCTTTAATGTTTTCGATGTAAAAAGTCCACAAACTCATATAGTCGTAAGCGAATAACATTTTGCTTTTTTCAGAGGGAAAAACTTCGGATAATTTATATTTTTCTTGAGCATTTTGACGTGTCTCCGCATCAAAATCCATCATACTGATTTCCTCGCCTTGTTCCCAATCATCGTTGCTGCGGAAGAAAGATGACATTTCGCCAGAATTCAATTCAAAAGCCTCCACCAAAATTTTGTGCAAGTCAAAAAGCGTAGCGTGTTCGCGGATGGCAATATCCCGAATCACGTCGGTCTCCGTATCCAAAATTGCACGTAAAACTTTGATTTTCAAAACTTTAATTTTTAGGTTCAATACCTAATTCTTTTGCTTTTTCGATGACAAATGCGCGCGCTTCGTCGTATTCATTTTTGATTTTGCCTTCCAAAATCGCCTCTTTCACGGCCTCTTTTAAAATACCGATTTCGCGGCTCGGCTTCAAATCGAAAAGTTCCATAATTTCTTGCCCGTCCACCGGCGGCTGGAAGTTGCGCACGCGGTCGGCCTCTTCCACTTCCTTTAATTTTTCGCGCGTCCGTTGGAAGTTTTGAAGAAACCGTTCTTTCTTCTTTTGGTTCTTGGTGGTGATGTCGGCCTCGGCCAGCAGCATCAGTTCGTGGATGTCGTCGCCCGCCTCAAAAAGTAGTCGCCGCGCCGCGCTATCTGTGGCTTGGTCGTCATCCACGGCTTGCGGGCGGCTACTCAGGCGCACCATTTTTTGCACGAATTTCAGCGGCTGGCCGAGCGGCATTTTCATCCGTTTGAAAATTTTATAAACCATTTTTGCGCCCACAAATTCGTGGTGGTGAAACGTCCAGCCCGTGCCTTTCACAAATTTTTTGGTAACGGGCTTTCCGATGTCGTGAAAAAGCGCGGCGTACCTAAGCCACAGATTATCAGAGGTTTCCGAAAGATTATCGACCACTTGCAAAGTGTGGTAAAAATTTTCTTTGTGGCCTTGTCCCGCAATTTCTTCCACGCCCTTTAAGGCGATAATTTCCGGCAAAAAATGCCGCATCAATCCCGATTCATAAAATAATTCCAACCCCACCGACGGTTTCGGCGACAGCATTATTTTGTTCAATTCTTCCGTAACCCGCTCTTTGCTAATGATTTCGATCCGCTCCTTCGTTTTTTGGATGGCTTCCCAGCTTTGGTTTTCAATTGAAAAACCGAGCTGGCTGGCAAAGCGGATGGCGCGCATCATCCGCAGCGGGTCGTCGCTGAACGTGATTTCCGGTTGTAGCGGCGTTTTTATAATTTGATTTTCAAGGTCTTGCAAACCATTGAACGGGTCGAGCAACTCGCCAAAATTTTCCCGATTCAAACTGATAGCCAGCGCGTTGATGGTAAAATCGCGGCGGTTTTGGTCGTCTTGCAAAGTGCCGTCCTCCACGATGGGTTTGCGGCTGTTTCGTTGGTAGGATTCTTTGCGCGCGCCTACAAATTCCAGTTCCAAATCTTTTAGTTTGATTTGTGCCGTCCCAAAGTTTTGAAAAACGTTTACCCGTTTGTTTCCCAGTAATTTAGCGGTTTCTTTGGCCAATTCAATTCCGCTCCCGACGGCGACAAAATCCAAGTCTTTAGGTTCTTTTCGTAGCAAAAGATTATCGCGTACAAACCCGCCGATGACATAAGTCTCCAAACCTAAATTTTCCGCTGCCTGCGCAACAGTTTTGAATATTTTATCAGATATGATTTCTTTACAATCCAAACCCGAATTTTTTAAATAAAAACTTTCTCTGAATAAATGGCTAAAATCACTAAAATGATGAGTGAAAAATAAATAGCGATGTGTATGCGCTTTATTTTGCGTTTGATGTCGTTTAATTCCTCGCGATTATCATCCAAAACCACCGCATAAAGCATCGGGAAAAGTAAAAATGCCTGCCATCGCAAAGCGCGTTCTTTTTTATCGGAAAAGTCAAACTGAAAAAAGTCGGTAATTGCGCCTTTTGGACGGTCTTTTTGCAATCGCAGATATTGCAACTGCAAACCCGCTTTGGTGATGAAAAGCGCCAAAATCCCCAAAAGTAAAAGAACTGTTATTAGAACAAAAAGAAATTGCAAAATGCTATTTTCTAAGATTTAACAATCGGTTATAAACTTTCACCTTCTTGAATGCGCCACATTTTTAATGCCCTAATATAAAGGTAATTAGCGTAATCCATTGCGATGATAAGTCCCACTTTTCCATCCAAAAACCCCAAGCGCAGCACATAGTTTTTGAAAAAACCGAAAACGGGTTTCCAAAATAAATGGAAGGCGGTTACTTTATCCGTTTTTTTCAATCGGTCTTTGGCGCTCCAAGTAGAATAGCGGTCAGATTTATTTAAAAAGTGTTGTAAGTTTTTATAGGTAAAATGTTCTAATTTATTTTTTAAAAATCCTGTTTTCCCATCCACTAAAATTTCGGCGTGAACGTGTTTTTTTTCATATTTACATTTATCTCTTCTAAATAACCGAATTACTTTATCGCCTTGCCATCCCGAGTAATTTAATTTTTGACCCATAAAATGATTTTGGCGATATATCCAAAAGGCATCTTTTTCTGTTTCTGTTTTAAGAATATTTTTAATTTCTTTTTGTAATTCGGGAGTTACTCGCTCATCGGCATCCACTAATAGTATCCATTCGTGTTTCGCTTGCGGAATAGCCCAGTTTTTTTGGGAAGCGGAATTTCCATATTCACGCTGTATGATATTGGTAGCCAGCGGTTTGGCGAGTTCCACTGTTTTGTCGGTGGAGAAAGAATCAACCACCAAAATTTCATCCGCAAAACTGACCGACCGCAGCACCGCTTCAATATTATGCTCCTCGTTTCCGGTGGGAATTATGGCCGTAAGTTTTTGCATATCAATCCAATAGCGAGCGGTACAATTGATTCCATTTTTCGGCGATATTTAAATCCGAAAATTGTTGGGCAAAAGTAAAACCTTCCTCGGCCATTTTTTGGCGCTGGTTTTTATCGTCCCAAAGGCGCTGCATTGCCTCGGCCAATTCGTCCGTTGCGGTGGGATTTATCAAAATGGAACTCGGTCCCGCCGCTTCGGGCAGGCTACTGACGTTGGACGTAATGATGGGCGTTTTTGCCAAAAGCGCTTCCAAAACAGGAATGCCAAAACCTTCAAAAACAGAAGGATAGGCGAAAAAGGTAGCGGCCTGATAAATATGCGCCAGTTCTTCATCGTCCCAAACGGAAGGCGTGAAAATCAAATTATGGAGATTTTCAAATCCTTTTTGTGAAACCGTTTTTTTCCAAAATTTGGTTTCTTTTCCAATGTAAACCATCGGAATTTGGGTCGCCAGTTGCGCTTCCAAAAGTTGCGCGACGCCTTTGCGTTCTTCCAAAGTGCCTATAAAAAGACCAAATTTCTCCGGTAAATTGTATTTCCGGCAGGTTTCTTCAATTTTAGTATCCGAATACGTTTGCCAATGCACCGGATTGGCACCTTGATAAATAACCTGAATTTTATCTTTTTGAATATTTAAAAATTCTTGTAAATCTTGTCGCGTTTGTTCGCTAATTACTATAATTTTATCCGCTTTTTTGCAAGCGGTTTTTACTTTTTTGTGATAAATTTTTCTATCAATACGCTTGTATAATTGTGGGTATCGAATAAAAATCAAATCGTGAACGGTTACAACGCTTTTGATTCTACGTTTTTGTAATCCGCTCGGAAGTTCTTGGCTCAGCCCGTGGAAAATTTGCACTCCATCTTTTTTCGCCCGCCCGCTGACCAATTTTTGCCGCCACAAATTTTGATACAACTTATTTTTTAAAGAGGGTAGCCGCTCTTCCACATTATTAAAATGTCGGGCAAAATCAACTTTACCTTTTTTGGGATTGTATAAAAGATATTGATTGTCAGGATAATAAGTGGATAGCGCGCGCACTAAGTTGCGGGAATAATTGCCCAGCCCGCTGCGGTTGTGAAACGCGCGCTTGGCTTCGTAGCCAATGGTTAGTGGGGCATCCAAACCAAAATGCCGTTATTGATAATGCCCAACGATTTGCCCCGCATTTTTCTGCCAAAAAATGGCGAATTGTCAGAGCGGCTTTCGTTCATTTCTTTGGTGAAAGTCCATTCTTTTTCAGGGTCAAAAAGTGTGAATTCTGCCCAGCTTCCTTCCTCAATTTTAGGAACTTCTAAGTTCAAAATCTTACGCGGATTTTGAGCGATACATTTGATAATGGTTTCTAAATCTAATTCTTCATCTAAATTACCTAAAGAACCGAACAAAGTTTGCAAACCAATCATACCAAATTCGGCTTGGTCAAATTCGCATTTTTTTCCTTCCACATCCACGGGGCTGTGGTCGCTGGTGATGACTTGGATGACTTCTTCGCAGATTGCATTCAGCAACGATTTTCGGTCGGATTCCGAGCGGAGGGGCGGCAAAACTTTAAATCGCGTGTCGTAACCGTCCAGTTCCGCATCGGTGAAAATCAATTTAGCAATTGCCACATCGGCGGTGAAAGCTTGGCCTTTTTGATGCGCATCTTTCAGAATATCAACGCCTTGCGCGGATGAAATATTCATAAAATGCAAAGCGCTTTCCGTGTATTCGGCCAAGCGCAAATCGCGGAGCAAGCCTACTTCTTCCGCCAAAGCAGGAATGCCTTTCAAACCTAAAAACGTGCTGGTTTCGCCTTCGTGCATTTGCCCGTTTCCGAGCGAATTTTCCAAGGACAAAACGTGCAGCGGCGGCGCGAAATTTTTGGAATACAACAAGGCGAGCCGCATCAAAGCGGCGTTTTCAATCGGCTTTTTTCCGTGGGAAAAACCAACTGCGCCGGCCTGCCACATATCGTACATTTCGCTGATTTCCAAACCTTTGAGTTCTTTTGAAATGCTTCCGTAAGGAAAAAGGTTGACGGGAAACCCGCTCGCTTTTTGATACACATATTCAATGTCGGCCTTGCTGTCGAGGGGCGGTTCGGTTTCCGGCGAAAGCGCCACTCCGGTGAAGCCGCCCGCTATCGCCGCACGGATGCCGCTTTCAATGTCCTCGCGCTCTTCGCGGCCCGGATCCGAAAAGTTGGCGCGCAAATCAAACCAACCCGCCGAAATGTGCAAATTGGGATGCTCGATGATTTTGCAATCTTTTTCATCCAAATCATCACCGATTTTTTGTACCAAATCTTCCGAAATCAAGATGTCTTTTTGCTGGTTATGAAAAGGCGAATTGGGGTCGATAATCTTCGCCTTTTTTATCAAAATTTTTGAATGATTTTCGCCTGTCATTTCCAAAATTTTAGCAATAAAATTTCTATCAACAAAAAGAAGATTGCCGCCAAGACAAACCATTTCCAAAGCGCTGTGCCTGAGTAGTTTCGGTTGATTTTCAAACCTAAGCTCCCGACATCGGCGGTCAAAATTCGTGAATTTTCCAATCCCAGTTTATCGCGGATTTCTTCATCGGTAAAAAAGCGCCAGTCGCTTTCGCGCGGAAGTGGATTGAGCGCCAAAAATCCTACATTTTCTTGGCCATTTTGGACTTCGTAAATGGCGGGTGCGAGTTCCGGCGGCAAGTCGTAAAGTTCGGTTTGGCCGTTGCGATTTCGCTGGCGCGGAATCAATTCTTCATTGTTTAAAGTTTTGATTGACAAAGGTTTGTCATCACTCGCGCCGCTAAACACCGGCCCGCGACTTTTTCCTGAAATCGTATAAAGCGGCGTGTTTTCCCGACTGAAAAGCGCGGCGTTCAATAGCAAGGGAACGAAAATCGGGTGGTCGTCCAAATTGGTTTGCGAGAGCGGCGCGGTGATTAAAAATACGTGGCCGCTTTGCGCGGGAATCCGACTGGCGAGCGGGTCGCCGTTTTCCAAAACCAAAAGCGGATAGCCGCTGCGCGGAAACGCGTAATATTGGTTGGCGATGGGCAATTCCGGCCGCTTGGGACGGTTGGTGAACACATTCTGAAAATGTTCGTCTTCCCAACTGATTTCCAAGGTTTTGGCATCCGATTTTTGATTTCCCAAAGCGGGCAAACGAAGCGAATTCAAGACTGAATTGAGCGTGTTGGGCGATTCGGGCGAGGGAATCAAAACCGCGTTTTTGCCCGCTTCCAAATGGGTTTCCAGCGCCTGCGCCAAACCGCTGGGAACGGCGGCGGGCGCATCCAAAATAATCAAATCAAAATCGGGCAAACTGGCGTAGTCAATCGCGTTAATTTCTTGATATTCAAAAAGATAAATGCTATCCGCAAACAATTTTTGGAATTTGGGCAAGTGGGCATTCTCGCCCGTTAGCAAGACGTTGAACGGCTGTGCCACGCCGTAGGAAAAGTAAAATTGGTTGTCGAAAAAAGGCGGGCCGGCATCCACGGAAATTTCGCCGCGATAGTTGGCGGCGCGCTCGGCGCGGAGGGTGAAACTGGCGGTGGCCTTGCCCTCGGCAGGGATTTCCACCTTTTTTGCACCCAACAAGGCATCATCAACCGAAAGGCTGAGCGACACTTCACGCGACTGATTGCCAGCGGATTGGCTCACTTGTACTTTCAATTCTTGGTCGAAGCTGGGTTGTAAAATCGGTTTTTCAAACCACACCGAATCGATGGAAATATTGGCGGAAACTTCCTCGATTTGCATCGGCAATAAAGTGAGTTGCCAATTTTCATTGGGCGATTCAACATCTTGAAAAACAGCTTTTTGAAAATCAGAAATCAAAAAAACTTGTAAATCTTCCACATCGTTTTTGGTGCGCGCTTGCTCGATGCGCGTCCAAATTTCATCGCTTTCGCGAAAAGCGTAAGACGGCTGAATTTCATCCACCAAACTGATGGCTTCCGCTTTGGTGTAAAAATTTTGCGAGCGGCCTTGAAAATCGTTGGTCAAAATCTGAATGCGCTGATTTTCAGATAAGTTGCGAATGATTTCCACCGCCTTGCCACGCGCTTGGGAGAGTAAGGAATTTTGTTCTGGTCCGCTCAACATACTCGGCGAATTGTCGATGTAAATGGTGGAAAACGTGCCGAGTTTTTCGGCCTTCTCGGCGGCGGGAATGAAGGGGTGGGCGAACGCCAAAACCAAGGCGGCCAAAGCCAGCATCCGCGAAATCATAATTAAAATTTGCTTGAGCCTATTGATTGATTTTGAGCGTCTTGCGACGTTTTTCAGTAAGCGCGTGTCCGAAAAATAAACCGTTTTGTAGCGCCGAAAATTGAAAAAATGAATGAGGAGCGGCACCGAAAGTGCGAGGAGGGCCCAAAGAAATTGTGGGTAGAGGAATTGCATCAAAGCGCGAAGATAAGTAAGGTTTTTGGCCTCACATCCAGCCTCTCTCCAAAAGGAGGAGTACTCAGTTTGCGAAACTGTGCCGTATTGTGGGTTGGTGCGTTTGCGGGAATCCCCAACGGCGAAATTCCAAAGCCAAAAATCCGTTAATCATTTTTCAGCAAAAACCGTAAACAAATTCCTCATTATAAAGTATTTGGCAAGCTAAATCCGCATTCCGAAAATAGAATCAAAAATTTCTATTGAAAAAGATGAGGCCACATTTAAGGTTTTCTAAGATTATTCCTCTGAGCGGGCGGGCTTTTTTTTCTTGATCAGTTTTTGAATAAAAACATTGTTCGGCAAGGTCAGTTCTTCGCCGTCGGCAGTTTGCAGGCTCGCGAAAAATAGCCCAATATTTAGGACTATGCCTTCAATCGCGTAATCTTTAGCTTCCATTATCTCAATTTCGTCGCCCGCCTTTACGGAATGGTTGAAAAAGATGATGACACTGGACGTGATGTTGGAAAGGAGCGACCATTGGGCAAACATCGCCACGCCGATAACCGTGAGCACTGACCCGACGAAAATGGCCAAATCAGAATGATTAACGCCCCAAATTAAAATGATGAGAATGAGCGCCACCAAAGTGAAGGTCAGGTTGGTGATTTTCTTCATCGCCATCCCACGGGGCTTCGGCACGAGCCGCTCCGCCATCGTGCGGTTGACGAGCCGGAAACTCAGGTTTCGTAAGGCGAGGTACAACACAATCACCACCAGCGTCTCGACTATTTTGGCGTAGTTGAATTCCATTTTGCTATTGTTTATCTAAAGAAAGGCACGAGGCTGGACAACCCTGTTTTGGACATTCATAAATTAAATTTTTACAAAATAATTGCTGATGCCGCTCAGGATACTTTGCACGGCGTAGGAGGCCAAAATCAATCCCATAATTTTACTGATAACCGTAATTCCGTAGCCGCCGATAATTCTGCGCAGATGACGCGCCGACAGAAGGATAAGACAGGTGAGCCCGATGACCAGCAACACCAATAAGGTGGTAACTATCTGTTGCTGAATGGTATAGATATGATTGTCCGTGAGGAGCACCACGGCCATAATGGCGCCGGGGGAAGCGATGGAGGGGATGGCAAGCGGGAAGATGGTAACGTGGTGGTAGTCGGTGATGCGGTTTTTCTCCTGTTCCGGTTTTCCATCACCGAAAATCATCGTAAGGGCAAACAGGAAGAGGATGACCCCGCCGGAAATCTGAAACGCGTCCAACGAAACGGACATCCCTTCCAAAATCAACTGCCCGATGACGATGAAAAAGAGAAGGATGAGAAAAGCGACGATGCAGGCGCGGATGGCGATTTGCTTTTTGTGGCGGAGGTCAAACTGTTTGGTGGCCTCCAAATACACGGGGATCGAGCCGATCGGGTCGATGACCGCGAAGATGAAAAATATGGTTGTTAAAATCTCGACCATCCGCGGGAATGTTTATCGTTTTTCCCACGGCAAATATCCTAACCTTTGCAGGATGTGGATGACAAATTCCACGAAAGTTTAAAAATACCGAGCCGCCCGCCCCTTGAGCGTTCATCTAAAATACAATCTCTACTTGCTGCCCGAACGTCAGGTGATTCATCGCAATAGGCTCATTACCAGTTACTACGCGCGATTGTATCAACATAATCCACAACTCTATAAGTGGGCGGGGATGGCGGCTTTTGCTTCTTTCCACATTGGTGAAAAATTGAAATTATGGAACTGGAAAAGCACGGGCATCAAATCTTTTTCGGCCACCTGCGGGAAGAAAAGCCGGACATTGGAAGACGATTTTCAAATCATCCGAATCATTAACAATGTTATTTATGCAGAAATCGGATGGGTGCATCTGGCTTTTGGGCAACTGGATTTTCAGTCGTTTCAAGCTCTATTGGCGGAGCGGAAAAAACATTCTATCATCATTGGCGCTTTTGAAAAACTAAACGATGCGCGGGTGCAAATGAGCGCTGATGAAAAATCTCAAGTTTCGGACGACTTGATTTGGCAGGCCAATACTGAAATTCTGTGGCACGAACAGTCGCAAGTGGTGCAGCCGTTATTCGATAAACTGACCCCAATGTTTTCGCGGGCGATGACTTTTTTCGCCAGTTTTGATTACAAAATCAACCACCGCCCCACCCGCCGCCGCGCGCGTTCAAGGTTTGTTTGGTTTATGATGTTCAGCGGGCTGGGCCGCTTTGGCGGAAAAAGATATTTCTTTCCGGCAATAACCAACCTGCAGCACCGCTGGCATTGGATTTACAATGACATTTTAAAGAAGTGGAAAATGGTGGAGCCGGATGGGGATTTTGTTCTTTCGGAAATTGAATTTCTGGCGAACATCGAAAACAAAAAAAGGTCAAATAAATAATCCTATTCTACAGGATTTTTATCCTAAAAAAAGATGATTAAAATGAAAATTTTTCCGGCCGAAAATCTCAAGGTAAATGTTGAAAAAGTAGGGCAAATCAAGCACACGA
Source organism: Owenweeksia sp. (assembly GCA_965214115.1). Classification (GTDB taxonomy): domain Bacteria; phylum Bacteroidota; class Bacteroidia; order Flavobacteriales; family Schleiferiaceae; genus Owenweeksia. The sequence continues at coordinate 382,937 of CBDCAU010000009.1, read as the reverse complement.
TTGACACCACTTTGCGGCTGATTACTTTTAGCCGCCACCACCTCGCCGACGATCTTTTGGATGCCTACCTGACCAAGACCACCAAACTGAAAGATTTGTTGAGCATCAAAAACGCGCAGATGGAAGCGGAGGACGAGGCGGAAACCGAGCTGTACGCCAAGCTCCTGAAAGTGGCGATGGAATTCATCACCGAAGAAATTTTGGCCGATGTGCAATTCAAATCCGAGGTGCAGTTGTTCCAGCTTTTCCGGTTGATTTCGCCGGAATCGCACGCTCGGCATCCTAATAAATATCGGCAGGGTGATGTGCTCATCGGCCGTTATCTATGTCCTGAGCCACACCGTATTTCGGGTCTGGTTTCGGATTTATTCTACCAAATGAAACGCATCGAAAACCCCCTCGTGCGCGCCATTTATTTTCACCACGAATTGATACGGATCCACCCCTTTGTGGACGGCAACGGCCGCACCACGCGGATGGCCAAAAACTGGCTCTTGATGTATAAAATGTGTCCGCCTATTTTTATATCGGATTCCAATGAAAAAAAAGACTATGTAAATGCTTTGGAAAACAGTTTTCTTTATCTCAACAAAAACGAGGGCAAATGGAATCCTCATATTGAACTGTTTTTTGAACAGGAATTGGATCGGCTGGTGGCGAATACCACCGATATTTATGAAACGGTTTCAAGCATCGGTAACGTTCGGAATGAGTGATGTTCATCCTAAAAAAAACGTCTTTCTTTTTTGCAGAGACACGGCCACGTCTTGGCACTGAAATTGATTTTTGTTTTGAAATCCAATCACTTCAAAATGAAAAATCCATACATAATTTGGGCGGCGGCCGTGCTACTTTCCTTTACATTCAGCAATTGCGTTACCGTCCGCGAGGGCAACGTGGGCGTGAAACGAACCATCGGCAAAATCCAAGAACCCAGCCTTCCGGCGGGGGCGCGCTGGTTCAACCCCTTCGTTTCCAAAATCATAGTGGTGCCGATAAACACCCAAAATTTGGAGGTGAGTTTGCCCCTGCCCTCCAAAGAAGGCCTGAACGTGGAGGCGCAGATTTCTATCCTATACCACGTAGAAGCGAGCAAAGCTACCGATGTCATTGGCACCATCGGCGAAGATTACCTCAACACCATTATACTGCCCGTTTTCAGGGCGGCCGCGGCGGACGTCACCGCCAAGTTTATGGCCAAGGATATGCACATCGGCAATCGGCTTGACATCGAAAAAGCCATCCGCACCAAAATGATGGATTTGCTGGGCGACCGTGGTTTTGAGATAGAAGCGGTGCTGTTGAAAAGCGTGACTTTGCCCGCTGGGCTTTACCGCGCTATCGAAGAAAAACTGCAAGCCGAGCAAGAAGCGCAGCGGATGGAATTTGTGCTTCAAAAAGAAAAGCAAGAAGCCGAACGCAAGAAAATTGAGGCGGGTGGCGTGCGCGATGCCAACAAAATTATTTCCGAAGGTTTGACGCCCGCCATTATCCGCTACAAAAGTTTGGAAGTGTATCAAGAGCTTTCCAAATCACCCAACGCCAAAGTAATTATCGGCGGCGGAGACCAGCCGTTGCTTTTGGAACCTTAGGATTTTTGGTAAGATTCGCTTAGAGGAGTAAGGGTGTGCGAGTGTATTGCGACTAAGATTCCACGAAAATGGTTCGAGGTTTTTAAAGGGCATTCGGATTTTGAAAAACGTTTTCACGAGCTAATTCCATATCCAAAACATTCTCACAAAAAGCAATTATTTCTTTTTCAACCACTTGCGTATCTTTTGATTTGATGGACGAACCAATCACGTGGTCGCCGACGGTGGAAAGCGCTTTGTGTTTTTTCAGATTTTTCGGCGTGCCCAACGCCTCGTGCATCGCGGGAATCACGGAAACGTCCACCACTTCATCCTGATTTTCGTCGTCTTTGTAATAATAAAGCGTCAGGACAGGGCAGGTCACTTTTTGGAAGGTTTCGTCGGTCATCGTGGTTTCCAAAAGGTTTTCCAGTTCTACGATGGCCTCGATGCAATGCGCTGTGTCCCAGTATTTTTCGGCTTCTTTTTGACGGTGTTTGACGTAGCGCGGGTCGCCAAAAACGAGGGAAGCGATTTGCGTTCCCCACGGGTCGTTCAGGAGGCGCGCGGCGGGATTGGCAATGCGGATATTTGGCGAAAGGTTAATCAGGGCGTGGACTTTTTCGGGGTAATCGGCCGCGAGTTTCAATGCCAAGGTGCTGCCCGTGGAAGTGCTGACAATCAAAACTTTATCGCCCAGTTCTTCGGTAATTTCCAAGGCTTCTTTGGCGGATTCCCAGAGGTTTTCGGCGGTGCAATTTTGCAAGGAAGGAAAGGTATCCTGACCGTGGGCGGCCAATCGCGCATAGTAAATATTGCAGCCAAAAGTGTCGGCCACATTTTGATGCACGGGGTGCCCTTCCATCCGCGTGGCGGAAAAACCGTGGAGGTACAAAATCGCGATGTCGGTTTTGCTTTTTTCAGGATTCGCCCACACGATTTTGGCCTCGCTTTCGGGACGGATTTTATGCTGGGATTCTATCGCAACTACATAATTTTCAATGGCTTGCGTGCCATTGGGTACTTGCGGAAGTTCGGCGGAATACATCGGTGGGGCGGGAGTGGGGCCCATCAAATAAAGCGCGGCCAGCCCTCCCAAAAACAGCAAAAAAATCAGGAATTTTTTCAATTGTCGATTTCGGTTGCGTTGTTCAGAATGTAGTTGAAATCATCTACATTGGTGGCGTTCAGTTCCAGCGTTCCGGTGAAAGTAACCACGTCGTCAGTTTTGTATTTTCGACGGTTTCCATCGAATTTCAAACTCATAACACTCTCAGGGCCAGCGCCTCCGCAGAAAAAACACGAACTGAACGGATAGGCCGAAAGCGCGTAAACACCGCCTTCCACGTCCATAGGAATGATGTAGCCTTTGATGATGACTTTCTCGCCATCCAATTTTTTGATTTTTGATGAAAATTCGGGATACAAATACCACGCTTCGTATTCATCATAATATTTATCCACAAAATCGACTTTGGACAGCAATTTCCAATCGATGATTTTGGCCTCGCCGCTTTGCGCAAAACTATTTCCAAAAAAGGATAGAAAAATGATTAAAAAAAATGACTTTTTCATCCGTGAATTTCGGCATTTTTGATTATAAAAAATAAACCGCTGCCATCGTATTTCAATTGGAACATTCCTTTGACCATCAAATATTCGTCGGTGGCGAAGCGGCCCGGCGGTTTGGCGAATTTCAGTTGGATAACCGTCTCAGGGCCAGCGTTTCCACAGAAAAAACAGGAAGTGAACGGATTTTTGGAAAGGGCGTAGGTCTGCGCTTCCACGTCGATGGGAATGAGGTAGCCGGTGATGGCGACTTCCTGCCCGTCGTAGTTCATTTGCAGGTTGGGCGGGAAATTGGGGACGTATTTTTCCACGCCGTTTTCATCGGTGTTGATTTGGTAGGTGGTCATCCCCAAAACGGGCCAAGCGAGCTGTTTCTGCGCGGCGGCATTTGCGCCAAGCAAAATTAAAACGCTAAAAATCAAAAAGTTACGCATTGCTCAAAGTTTTTGAAATGTCAATCCGGTAGGCTTGGATGGCGGGGATGAGCGCGGCCAAAAATCCGATGCCCAAGGTAATCGGCAAGAGCCACAGCTCCTGCGCGGAAATCCAGCCGCCCGAAAAATCGAACTGGTAGGACTGTTCCGCCAAGCCACCCAACAAATAGAACGCCAGTTTTCCGAAGGCAAACCCGACCACAAATCCCGCCAAGGAAACAAGCAAGCCTTCCACCAAAATGATCCAAAAAATTTGGCCGGAACCCGCGCCGAGACTGCGCATCAGGGCGAGTTCGGATTTGCGTTCGCGCAAGGAAATCAGCAAGGAAATGAAGACCGAAATGGCGGAAATGGCGACAATCAAAATGGCCAAAATCCGTAGCGTTTGCACGCCCGCGCCCATCAGCGAAAAGAGGCGGTTCACCTCGATGGACGGCAGCGCGGCTTGCATCGGCGTGTTTTGGTTTACCATCCGCGGGAGCATCATCATCCCCATCGGGTTGCGGAAAAAGATGAGGCCGGCGGTGATTTCGGAGGAGGTTTCAGGTTTCAGGTTTCGGGTTTCAGGTTTGTGAGGATGTCCCGAATTTGTTGTTCCGTGTTCTGAGTTCTGTGTTTCGTGGTCGTGGGAATGTTCTGCGTTTTTTGTTTCGTGTTCCGCGTGGTCGTGGTGGTCGTTTTCGTGGTGATGATTTTCGGATTCCGATGCTGTCTCTTGCCTACTGCCTTCTGTCTCCTGATGCACCGCCCACACACTTTCCACGTTCGTCAGAATGAGTTTGTCGACGACCGTGCCTGTCGGTCTTAAGATTCCAACTACTTGATACTCAAAATGGTCGTGTTCGTCCAAAGCGTTGGAAACGCCGTGGCTACCGTGGAAATTATCGCCGATTTTTAGTTCGGTCAAGTCGGCGGCGCGGCTTCCTAAAACGACTTCGCCGGTTTTTTCCCACCAGTTTCCTTCGGCCAATTCGCCGCCGTAATTGGTAGGATAATCCTGCGTGGTGCCGATGATGCGATAGCCTTGAAAATTGTCGCCATACGCCAACGGGATGGCCTGTTCCACCATCGGATTTTTGGCCAATTTTTGAAATTCGGCCAGCGGAATGTTTCCCGTGGGCGCATCCACTTGGTAGATGGCGCTGAGAATCAATTGCAGCGGACTGCCCTTGGCGCCCACCACCATATCAATGCCTTTGATGTTTTGCGTGAACTGTTTTTCGAGTTTTTTGGACGCGCCCATCAACAAAATAATAATGCCCACGCCGAAAGCTAACAGCATGATACTGAGGAGGCTGGAGAGGGGGCGGTGGGCGATATTTTTTAAGGCGACTTTGGAGAGGTTCATAATTGGAGCATATTTGGGAAGCGTGATTTCAACCGCGCGTCGTGAGTGACGATGATGAGATTGGCACCGCTTTTTTCGGCGGAAGTTTCTAAAAGTTGGGCGGTTTTTCCAGCGTTTTCATCATCGAGGGCGCTGGTGGGTTCGTCGGCCAAAATGATGAGCGGGTCGTTCAAAACCGCGCGGGCGATGGACACGCGCTGTTGCTCGCCGACGCTTAATTCATTTGGCAATTTGTGCGATTTTTCTTCCATTCCCACCGAGGTCAGTTTTTCTTGAATTACTAAAGCGTCCTGTTTTTGCCCTGCCAGTTTTTGCGAAAGCAAGAGGTTTTCTTTTACGGAAAGCGATTTTACAAAATACGATTGCTGAAATACCAAGCCGATATTTTTCCCGCGAAAGCGATCTAATTGTCTGTTTTTTAATTGGTTGATTTGGGTTTCTCCGATTTGGATTTCGCCTTTTTTGGAAGTTAAAATTCCGGCCAGCAAATGCAGCCACGTGGTTTTGCCCACGCCGCTGCCACCGAGGACGAGGAGGTTTTCGCCGTTTTTCAAATCCACGTCGGGGAAGCGGAAATGGGTTTCGGGATTGTATTGGTAGTGGAGATTTTGGGTGCGGAGGGACATTTTGCAAAGCTAAATTTTAAAAATCCGATGCTGGGTTTTCAGGAAGGTTTTGTTGATAAAATGAGGTGTCGCCCCGCTGGGGCTTGTGCCGCGGTTTTGGCATTTGGCATTCCCCAACCTGACGGTCGGGGCTACAAACATATCGCGCCTACGGCGCTATTTTGGTGGACTAAACTGGTATTGAATTTCCTTTAGAAATTTAGTGGGGAAAATTGGAAATAGTCTTATGTACAATGTGGGAAGCCTCGTAGAGGCGAAATGTCTGTAGCCCCGCCTGTAAGGGCGGGGTTGAACGTGACAGCACGATGAAGAAAGAGCCCCAGTGGGGCGACACAGCGTCCCACAATTTCACGCCATCAAATCCAACTCATACCGCGTGCTCCGCCCCGCGCCGACGGAAACGAATATCCCCTTTGCCGCCAAATCCTGCAAATCCCGCGTGGCGGTGGCTTTAGAGGTTTTGGTGATGGCCACGTATTTTTTGGCGTTCATCCCGCCGGTGAAACCTTCGGGGCCTTCGTCCAGCATCCGATTTATCGCTTTGGTCTGCCGGTCATTGATTTCATTTTGATATCTATCAAAAAATTGTGATTTTTTGATGGTAAACTGAATCCAGTTTATGGCATCTTTTTGAGCCTTCAATACCATATCAGTAAAATAAAATATCCAATCTGAAATTTCAATCTTGAATGAGGCTTCATTCAGGTTTTTGTAATAGGATTTTTTGTCCGATTCAATGGCTTTTGAAAGGCTCAGGAGAACTGGCGCTTTAGCGTTTTGAGAAAGCGCTTTTTCGGCAATAGCACGGCCAATCCGGCCGTTGCCATCTTCAAATGGGTGAATGGATTCAAAATATAGATGAGCCACGGCCGCGCGAACCACAGGCTTTTTGATTTCATTTTTGCCGTTTGGCCCAGTACTGTTGAACCAACTGATAAAGCGCTTCATTTCTTCCGGCACTCCCTCGGAGGGCGGCGCTTCAAAATATACTTTTTCATACCCCATCGGCCCCGAAACAATTTGCATCGGTTCTTTATGAGTCCGCCATTTTCCTTTGCTCACAAGATGGTTTCCTTTCATCAGCATTTTATGCCAAAGAAAAAGCGTTTTTTGAGTTAATTTTTCATCAAAGGTTTGGCGTACATCTATCATTAATTCGGCCACGCCCTCGGCGCGTTTGTCATTGACAAATTTTGGTTTGGTATTTAGACCTAAATTATTGCGGATGGAAGAAATCAAATCTGACCGCCTTAAATATTCCCCTTCGATTTCGGAAGTTTTTAGAGCTTCGAAAACCATTAAGTCGATGCTGGCCTGCCTTTTTTTCTTATCGGAAAGAGTCTCCGCCACACCCGCTAAGCGACCCGTTTCAACTGAATATTCGAGAAGCAAATCTTCAACTCTTTCCAAAGAATATTCAAAATGGGGCCAATTTTTATGTTGCCAATTATACATCGTGAGCCGATTAGAATTAATAATCGGCTCAAAATTACGAAATATATGAGTTGATTAAAAATTTATTCGGCTCATTTTAAAAATAATTATGAGTTGATTAGAAATGATAATCGGCTCAAAGATGGAAATTTTGAGTTGAAAATCTAAGACTATCGGCTCAAAATGTAAATAAAAATGAGCCGATTAAGAAGGAGAATCGGCTCATCTTAAAAAGAACTTGCCAACGAAAGTTGTGTTAAACTCCAAAGCATCCCGAAAAAAAATCTCACAAAATGAAAAAGACACTCGTAATCGGCGCCAGCCACAAACCGCAACGCTATTCCAATATGGCGGTAAACCTTTTGCAAAATTACGACCACGAAGTAGTGGCTTTGGGGCGAAAAGCGCGGCAGGTGGATTCGTGGGAAATTCTGGAAGGAAAACCGGACTTAGATGATATTGATACCGTAACCCTTTATCTTAACGAAAACAACCAAAAGGAGTATTACGATTATATCCAACGATTGGAACCGAAACGGGTCATTTTTAACCCCGGCGCAGAAAACCGGGAACTGTCCAAGCTACTGGAAAAGAAGGGAATAGAAACGGTGGAAGCTTGTACGTTAGTGATGTTGCGGGTGGGCAGTTATTGAGAGTCGTTAAAGTTCAAAAGAATGTTATTTTCTTCTTGATTAATTTGTACGATAACTTCGTTGGCCACCAGCTTCATTTTTTTCATACTAAAACAGGTGCTGTCCGTCAACAATTGATCGCAATCCCCGGTTTTTTCCACCAACAATTTTAGCATCACCACGGGGCGGTTTCCTTCCACATTGCTCTGTGATTTTTGTACCATTATCACTTGGCCTTCTCGGCAGCCGCTGTATTGATAATTGATGCAGGCGCAGCCGTCCACCTGTTTATAGCTAGTAATGTAGGCCTCCTGCATCGGGCCGATTTCGTCCAATATTTTCTTTTCCTTTAAATCTTCGCAATAGAAAGGCTCCAAACTTTCTTGGCGCAATTCAGAACCTTCCACTTTTTCATCCGATTGATTTTCAGAAGATTGGACAGTATTTTTACTTTTACAGCCCACCAAAAGGAGGAGGGCCATAAGCATCGGGAGATTTTTTTTCATTGTTTGATCAGGGGATTAGGATTTTGAATACCTCGATTTTTTCATCGGAAATGACGCGCACATAATAAATGCCGTTGCGCAATTTGCTAACATCCAAATCTTTGGTTTGATTGATAAAAGGGACGAATGTATCGAGGAACATCACCCGCTGGCCGGCGGTGGAAATAATGTCGATGGAGGCCGTGCGCGTGTCGCTGAAATTGGCCAGCCCCGCCAGTTTTAGCACGCCATCGGAAACAATGGTGCTCCGGATTTCTACCGTGTTCGTGTCCTTGCAGATGGTGCTTGGGTTTTGACCAGCTTTGTAGCCGGGCAGCGCCAACCGCCCACAGCGGCTGGGGTCCAGCCAATTGGCGAGGCCACGGTCAGACCGATTGCCGTTTTGATCCCAACTGTAGGTAAATTTTCCATAATAATCAATACCATCGATAGCGTTGCTGCAACTGGCCGAGCCGCCCGTGAGCTGGCCGCGAAAAAGCCCTTCTTCATCAAACAGCGGGCTGCCGGAAGAGCCGCCCTCGGTGACCCCAAAACCGTTGGCCGTGCGAGCCCATTGGACCAACCAATGCGTGTTCAGCACCGAGTCGGGGAAAAACTCGCCTGAGGTGGCCGACCGAGTGAAAGTGGAAACCTTTTTAATGTCGCCCACCGGGTGGTGAAGGCAGTGGCCAGACTGGGGCGCCAAGGCCGTGGCCACCTCGGGATAGCGCTTCCAGCCTGCGAAATAGGGATTGAAACCGCGCAACTTGCTTTCGTCGATATCCAATTTCAAGAGCAGGAAATCGCTGCCAAAATCACCGCCACGGTCGGCGCTGTGGGCCACCAAGTTGGCGCCGGCCGTTTTGTCGCGCGCCAAGTCGCCCTCGCTCTGCGGGTTGTTGCAGTCGGGGCTTTCATAATTGAAATAAAAAATCCAACTGGAATAGTCGTTCTGCACGTTCGTACCGTTCATCAGGGCGCAGTGCTCGGCGGTGATTATATAGGGGGTGTCGTCGTACAAAGTGTTGGCCACCAAAGTGCCGGTGCACCACGCCTGAAATCCACCGTTTACCGTGAGGATGCGCACCACGCTGCCCACTTGGTCGCGCACTTGATTGCCCTCGTCACAGTTTACGTTCACTTCACAAGGGCCGGCGCAGCCAAATCCGTCTCCGGTTTTCTTGGCGATTTCCAAACTGTAATTCTGGATTTCAAAATCAGGCGTCAGCCCCGAATGCGAGCGGTATTCCACCAAAACCTCTTCGGCGATCGGCTCGCTAGCGTTCTTTTTCTGATAAAAATTGTCGGCGGTAAAAATCTCGCGCTCGCCGGATTTCCCCCAAAAGAAAAGCGTGTCGCCCCGCGGCAAATCTTCCAAATGCCAAAAAACGCGCGCCGCCATATTCGGGCAGCTTATTTTCCAAAAAAAAGAGCCGTCCTTATATAAAGCATCACTTTCATCATAATGCACATCGTAATGTATGGCGTGCACTGGGACGTAACTTTCCAAAGTTTTGGCCTCCAAGGTGGCGGCCAGTTCTTCAGCATCCAATTGGGCTGAAAGCTGCGCGGGCACTGCCACGGCGGCGGGATGCTGCGAAAAGAGCGGGCCGCAAAGCAAGGCGGCGCAGAGGATAAAAAAGGTGTATTTCACGATAACAGTTTTTGTCTTAGCAAAAATTCGAGTTGGTCGTTGGCGCGTTCCAGTTTGCCGATCAGTTCCTTGTTTTGGCGGCGCAGGTCAAAGAGTTCATACGCATTTTCGATGGTCATTCTCAGTTCTTCTTCTTTCCAGGGCTTGGTGAGGTAGCGATAGACTTGACCTTTGTTGATGGCGTCGATCACGGCGTTGATGTCCGAATAGCCCGTAATCAAGATACGCATCGGCTCGCGGTTCAGTTCGCGGATTTTCATCAGCAGTTCGATGCCCGTCATATTGGGCATCCGCTGGTCGGTGAGGATGATGTCGATGGGATTGTTCTTGAAAATCTCCAGCCCTTCCGCGCCGGATTCGGCCACGAACACGTTGAAGGTACGGCGGAACGTAGCCTTGAAGGAGTGAAGGTTGTGTGCCTCGTCATCTACGTATAGCACCGAGATTTTATCGCTCATCTTTGGATCGGGAGTAGTGTGCAAAAATTTGAGTTGGGCAAATTACACCATATTTTGAAACATTGTTTACTTTCGGCCGCTGAAATCATCATTTGGATGGCAGAAGCTACTCAAGCTGGACTTTCTCAGGCACTCTCAAAACTACCTCACCCCCGTTTTCCGCGAGCCGCAAAGCCCGTGATGATGCAGCTTGCGCGCGAAAAAGACCGCCAGCGGTTGGCGGAAATCGTAGCCGAACATTCGCCCATTTTCCACGATTCCCTGCAAAGCCAGATGATGGAGCTTTTCAAGATCCGCCATCCCCAAGAAAAACTCTCCCACCAAGATTTAGAAAAAAAATATGGCGAATGGGCCGCGCAAAACGATGCTCCATCGTATGGCGCCTACGCCTATTACCCGTGGAGCAACCGGCTGCTCCACCTATTGGATGAAAAAGAATACGCCGAGCTGCGCACCTCGCGCAATCAATATAAAATAACCCCCGAAGAACAGCGGGCGCTTGCGCGGAAATCTATTGGGCTGATCGGCCTTTCGGTAGGGCAAAGCGTAGCGCTGGCAATGGCCATCGAGCGCGGTTTCGGCCTTTTGAAAATCGCGGACTTTGACATCCTCGAACTCTCCAACCTCAACCGCATCCGCAGCGGGGCGCACAACATCGGGCTGCCCAAGACCACCGTGGTGGCGCGCGAAATCGCGGAGATCGACCCTTATCTGAAAGTGGAAATCTTTGAGGGAGGAATTACGCCGGAAAACATCGGCGCGTTTTTGGGCGGCGAAAACCCCATCGACCTTTTGATAGAAGAATGCGATTCGCTCCCCATCAAAATACTGGCGCGGACCGAGGCACGGGCGCGAGAAATCCCCGTGCTGATGGACACCAGCGACCGGGGGATGATAGACATCGAACGCTTTGACCAAGAGCCGGGCCGCCCGCTTTTCCACGGCCGGTGCGCGGTGGAATCGCTGGACGAACTGGCCCAAATGACGCCCGACCAGCAACGGCAGTTGATGATGGAAATCGTGGATTTTCCGAATACCTCGGCGCGGATGAAACAATCGTTTTCAGAACTGGGCAAGACGCTGACCACTTGGCCGCAACTGGCCTCGGCGGTGATGCTGGGCGGTGCCGCGGTGGCGCATTTGGCGCGTAAAATATTGACGGCGCGCGCCGTGCCTTCAGGTCGTTTTTATGTGGACGTGGATCAAATTTGCGGAGTGGAATGATGAAAGACAGCCAAGTGAGGATAAGGGCCTTCAGGGCTTGTGAGGATCGCGAATCCAGCCAAAGGTTCGTGGATGGCCACGCGCGGGTATTGGCGGCGCACGGGGTGAAGAAAGTTACATCCTCCAACGCCGAATGGACCGAGAATCCGGGGGTGTTTGGGATAATTGTGGAAAATAAAGAATCAGGAAAGGTGTATGGAGGGGCACGGGTACACGCGGCGGGTGGCACACAACGGCTGCCTATTGAGGAAGCAACGGGTTATATGGATGAAAAAATTTTCCGCTTTGTGGAAAAAATGGCAGTTAACGGGACAGGGGAGCTATGCGGGCTATGGAACAGTGTGGAGGTGGCTGGGCTGGGCATCGGCAGTCTATTCGCTACTCGGGCGGCGGTGGCCATAATGGCACCGATTGGAATCGATAGTTTTTTTGCCCTTTGTGCTCCTTATACTGTTAAATGGGCGAAGCGTGTAGGTTGCCGTGTACTTACCGAAGTTGGCAAAGACGGAACTTTTTACTACCCCAAGTTAGACCTTTTGGCAACGGCCGCGCTACAGTCCGATACCTTAAACCTCACCACTGTGAATCGAACTGTTGAAAGGGAGCGAATGCAATCATTGAGGGAAAATCCTCAACAGACTGCGGTTGAACAGCCGCCGGGAAAGCCGTTTACAGTTCAGGTTGAATACGATTTGAGACTTCCTGAGGTGAAGCATCGCGAATTTAAAAATCCCAAACTGCCCCCAATTAAGATTATAAATGATTTGCATCCCACGCAGTAATCCAATATTTTTATTGTTCCTTTTGATATGGGCTTCCTCCTTGTATGCCAAGCAGGTGATGGGGGAAAGTTCCCAAATCAAAGAATTGGGATATTTAAAATCTGACAACTCTCTGCAAGATGCCAGGGAAGTGCTTACTATGGATTTTGAGGCGCTGGAAAGCACTAATCTCAATTTCCAACCCTTTTCCGGTGAAATTTGGATTAAAATCAAGACTCAAAATCTAACAAAGAATTCTTTTTTGCTTTTGGACAATGCTCAACTGGATTCCATTGATTTTTATCAATATGATGATGGAATTTTAGTTAACTCGTTTCGTACTGGTGATCACTATCTATACAAAACACGCGGTTTCCCGCACCCAAAATTTATTTTTTCGATTGCACCCACCGGAAAGGCGTCCACCACATTATTGGTTCGGATAAAAAGCTTGGACTTGCTGAACGTCCCAGTGAAAATAGAAACTGGCAGTGACTTGGTAGTATGGCTCAATAACGGCAATATGTTGCGTGGGCTTTACTATGGGATTATTTTGGTGATGTTCCTCTACCATTTGATATTGGCCTTTCTTGTCCGAACAAGGAGTTATTTCAGTTACTCTCTGATGATACTTTTTTTGGGATTGGCTCAATTCACCCTCGAAGGAGATTTCTTTGTTTATTTTTCACCTAACTCTCCATTTGTTTACAACCATGGCTTGGTCTTATTTTCTGCTCTTGCGGGCGTTTTTGGTCTTGTTTTTACGATGGATTTCCTTCGGGTGAAAGAGTTTGCGCCACGTTGGATGAGTGGATTATGTGCCATAATGATGGCTTATATATTGGGTGGCCTGATAGATTTCTTAGGATTTAAGTCCATCAGTCTTCAAATATTAAACGTTAGCGGGCTTTTGATAGGAGTTTACACCATTTTAGTTTCGTCCAAAATCTATCGACAAGGCTACCGTCCCGCTTTATTCTACTTAATTGGCTGGTCTATCTTACAAGTTGCGCTCATCCTTTTTATACTTAAGAATATTAATGTCATCCCTAGTTCTCTACTTCTAAATTCTTCTTTAAGATTAGGCAGCGCCGCGCAAGCCATCCTCCTCTCCATCGCCTTGGCCGACCGTATCAATATCTTACGAAAAGAAAAAGAACTCTCCCAAGAGGAAGCCCTGCGCGCGCTGGAGAAAAACGAAAAACTCATCCGCGACCAAAACGAAACTTTGGAGGCACAAGTGGATCTGCGAACCGCCGAGCTGCAAGAGTCCAACGAGGAGCTGAACGTGACCCTGGCCAACCTGCGCGATACCCAAAGCCAATTGGTGGACGCTGAAAAAATGGCCTCGCTGGGCCAGCTCACCGCTGGCATCGCCCACGAGATCAACAATCCCATCAACTTCGTGACGTCCAACATCAAGCCCCTGAAACGCGACTTGGGCGAGGTGTACGAAATCATTGACAAATACCAAGGCGCGGAAGGGGAGGAGGCGCTAAAAGAAGCGCGGGAACTGGCCAAGGAACTGGAATATGAATATCTGAAAGACGAAATCAGCTCGCTGGTGGACGGCATCAGCGACGGGGCAAAGCGCACCTCTGAGATAGTGGCCGGCCTGCGCACCTTCAGCCGCCTGGACGAGGACGTGGTGAAAATGGCCGACATCCACGAAAACCTGGACAGTACCTTGGTGCTGCTGCGCTCCAAGATGAAGGACGCGGGAGAGGTGGAAAAAATCTACGACCTGTCGCTGCCCGAGATCGAATGCTTCCCCGGCAAGCTCAACCAAGTGTTTATGAACATCCTGAACAATGCCATCTACGCGGTAAAGAACAAAAATTACCCGGAAGGGGAAGCGCCCACCATCACCGTGGAAACGAAGTCGCGGGGCGAGCTTTTGGATATCTACCTGCGCGACAACGGCATCGGGATGGACGAGGCCACGCAGCGGAAAATGTTCGATCCCTTTTTCACCACCAAAGACGTGGGCGAAGGCACCGGCCTAGGGATGAGCATCGTCTATAAAATCATAGAAAAGCACAGCGGCAGCCTAAAAGTGAAGAGCAAATTGGGCGAGGGTACTGAATTTAAATTAACTTTACCGATGTCGCAACCTAAAGAATTCGAATGACGCCTACGTTAAAAAACAAGAGTATCAAGGTTTTATATCTTGATGACGAAGAAAATAATCTAAAGTCCTTCAAGGCTTCCTTCCGCCGTGATTACGATGTGTACACGGCGCTGACCTCCGAAAAGGCTTTTGATATCGTGAAATCCGTGAAGCCGCAAATCATATTTTCGGACCAACGGATGCCGGTGACCTCCGGCACGGAATTCTTCAACGCCCTGCGCCAGATTTTCCCCGATCCCATCCGCATCCTCATCACGGGCTACACCGATGTGGAAGATATCATCGAGGCCATCAACAAAGGCCATATATACCGGTATATCACCAAGCCGTGGAGCGAGCACGAAATCCGCGTGGCCATCGAGAATGCCCTCGACCTCTACAACACCCGCCGCCGCCTGAACCAAAAGATGAGCGAGCTGGAAAAGAGCAACCACGAGCTGAACCGCTTTATCTACAGCGCCAGCCACGACCTGCGCGCGCCCGTGGCGTCCGCGCTGGGCCTTATCCGCGTGGCCAGCCACGAGGTGGAAGACGAAAAGGCGCTGGAGTATTTTCATAAAACCGAGGCCAGCGTGGAAAAACTGGACGTGCTGGTGAGCAACATCATCGACTATTACAAAAACTCGCGCCACGAAGAACATTTGGAAGAACTGCAGTTTAAAGAGGTAATGGCGGAGGTAATCGAAACCGTGAAGAGCCACCAAGACACGCACGACGCGCAGGTGGACTGCGACATCAATCAAAAAAACAGTTTCAAGGCCGACCTTTTCCGGCTGCGCATCATTTTAAGCCACTTGGTGAGCAACGCCATCAAGTTCAAAAAAGAAGACCAAGAGCTGGCGCGCATCCGCATCGAGATTGAATCGGACTTGGAGCAGGCCGTTATCCGCGTAAAAGATTCGGGGGTGGGCATCCTCAAAGAGCATCTCCAGCAGGTGTTCCACATCTTCTTCAAGGGCACCGACCAGCGGGTGGGCAGCGGGCTGGGACTTTACATCGTGAAGGAAGCCCTGGAAAAAATGGGCGGCCGGATCGACGTGGACTCCGAGCCTGGCCAAGGCACTTTATTTACTATCGAAATCCCTAATATGCTATGAGCCAAGCGCCCGGAAATATAAAAATGGTGATGCTGGTGGACGATAATCCCACGGATCGGTTCATCCACCGCAAGTTGTTGGAAATCTACAATGTGGGTGTTGAAATATTGGATTTTTCTGGCGCGCAGGCCGCGCTGGATTACCTGCGCGACCACAAGGAGCAGCCGGAAAAATTGCCAGAAGTAATACTACTGGATGTGCTGATGCCGGAACTCAACGGCTTCGATTTTTTGATTTATTACGAGGGCTTTATGGACGAGCTGGCAAAAGTGCCGCAGATATTTATGCTGAGTTCTACCGACGATGAGGATGATTTGCGAAAGGCGCGCAACAATAAAAATGTCCGCCGGATGCTGCGAAAGCCCTTCTCGCCGGAAGCCTTGATGGACGACCTCTCAGAACTCTGATTTTTCGTGGAATTTCAGTTGGGTGAATTTCTCTTTTGCCATATTTAAGCTGAACGACGAATCCGCCAAGAAAACCAATCGGTTAAATTTGTCCCGCGCAATGTAGCGGAACTTTTGCTTTTTGAATTCTTCCAGTTGCGCTGCGTCGCCGGATTCAATCCAAAGCGCCTTGTAAGCGGGATAATTTTCATAATCGCATTTCGCGCCATATTCGTGTTCCAGCCGGTATTGAATCACCTCATATTGCAGCGCGCCCACCGTCCCGATGATTTTTCGCCCGTTGCTTTCCAAGGTAAAAAGCTGCGCCACGCCTTCGTCCATCAGTTGATCCACGCCTTTGTTCAGTTGCTTCGCTTTCATCGGGTCGGCGTTGTTGATAAAACGGAAATGTTCCGGCGAAAAACTCGGAATTCCCTTGAATTCAATGTGGTCGCCTTCCGTCAAAGTATCGCCGATGCGGAAGTTGCCCGTGTCGTGCAGCCCCACGATGTCGCCCGGCCACGCCTCATCGACAACGCTTTTTTTGGATGCCATAAAGGCCGTGGGATTGCTGAATTTCAGCGACTTATCTTGACGAACGTGGTGGTAATTTTGGTTGCGTTCAAATTTACCTGATACGATTTTCAAGAACGCCAGCCGGTCGCGGTGCTTTGGGTCCATATTGGCGTGGATTTTAAAAACGAAGCCCGAAAAATCTTTGTCGGCGGGATTCACCGTTCGCTCTTCCGTTTTTTTGGGAAGCGGCGGTGGCGCGATTTCCACAAAGCAATCCAGCATTTCTTTCACCCCAAAATTATTCAGCGCCGAGCCGAAAAACACCGGCGAAATTTCGCCTTTTAAATAAGCGTCTTTTTCAAAATCAGGATAGACGCCAGTAATCAATTCTACTTCTTCGCGCAAAGTGGCGGCCGCCTTTTCGCCCACCAGCTCGTCTATTATTTTATCATCAATGTCTTGAATTTCAATGCTTTCGCCGATTTTTTGTTTTTTGGATTCGGTGTAGAGCAGGAGGTTGTTTTCCCAAATATTATAAACGCCGAGAAAATCCTGCCCCATCCCAATCGGCCAACTGAGCGGACATACAGAGAGGCCGAGTTTCTCCTCGATTTCATCCAACAAATCGTAGGCATCTTTTCCTTCGCGGTCCAGTTTATTGATGAAAACGATAATCGGCGTGTCGCGCATCCGGCACACTTTCACCAGTTTTTCGGTCTGCGCTTCCACGCCTTTCGCCACGTCGATTACTACGATTACGGAATCCACTGCCGTCAAGGTGCGGTAGGTATCCTCCGCAAAATCTTGGTGGCCCGGTGTGTCCAAGATGTTGATTTTCTTGCCTTTGTATTCAAACGCCATCACCGAAGTGGCCACCGAAATCCCGCGCTGCCGCTCGATTTCCATAAAATCCGAGGTCGCGCCTTTTTTAATTTTGTTGGATTTTACCGCGCCTGCCTCCTGAATTGCGCCGCCGTATAAAAGGAGCTTTTCCGTCAAGGTGGTCTTCCCCGCATCGGGGTGGCTCACGATGCCGAAAGTGCGGCGCTTGGCGATTTCTTTTTGGATTTGGCTCATCTGTGGGAAAAAGTTTGCAAAAGTAGGAAGTTCTTTCGGGAGGGTTTTTGGAGTTGGTTAAAGTTATTGGGTTATTGAGTTGTTGAGTTGTTGAGTTATTTAGGCGGGGTGAAAATCGCGTTGAGATAATTGACGAGAGTTAGGTTTCTTTTGAGCTTCGTGCGTTACAAGTCCTGCCTAAATAACTCATTAACCTAATAACTCAATAACCCTTTCCCATCAATAATCTAATAACTTATAAAATTGTCAGTTCTTGGTTGTTAGTCTTGGCGCAAATGGAGGTTACCCACCCTGAAAGGGTGGGACTACTTTTTCTTGACAACCATTTTCAACGGCTCGCCGAATCGCGAATCTGGTACAATTGCGTTTACTTACTTTCGTACCTTGGATTTCACCGTCCGTCAACTGCTCCACTGTATGCGTCTGCTTTTCTCATCGCTCGTTTTCTTTTTGGTCTCGCTTCTCACGGCGGCGCAAGATTCCGTGGCCACTTTTACCATCGAAACCCAACTCGCCGAACAGATAGAAATCAGCGGCGCGGCCGATATTTTTCTCACCGAAGACCAGTTTTCGCCCCAGCAGATTTTTCAAAATCAAGATGAATATTTTCATAAAGGGAACGAACTCCCCGACCACGGTTTTCCGCTAACGGTATGGTCGCGGCTGCGGCTGGCCAACATTTCCGGCGAACCGCTGGCCGTGTACCTCAGCTTTTGCGGCAAAGCAGATGCGGTCACTGCTTTTGCCGCGGCGGACGGGCTGCTTGCCCAGCGCGCCCACACGGGAAAACACATCCATCCGCTGGACAAGCCGGCCTTTTCCATTGCCAACCACTTGCCCGTGAACTTGGCGGCGGGCGAGGCGCGGACGTATTTTTTCCAAGCAGTTTTTACTGAGCCGATGCCCGACAGCCACCTCGCCGAAATGATCGTGCGCCCCGCCACTGGCTTGATGTCCGTGCTATTGACCCGCTACACATTCCAAGCGCTGTACACCGGCGTTATGCTGATGTTTTTCCTGCTCAGCGTGTTCACGTTTTACCTCTTCCGCCAACGTGTTTTTCTCTATTTCGCGGGCCTACAGCTTTCCTTCGTTTTCTATTTTTTGGCGTTGGCCGGCATCGCCCCGATTTTTTTACATCCTTACGGCAATGATTGGCACATAATAGATTTTACCATCGGCAGCATCGTGGCCTTCGTGTTTTTGTTTGTGGACAAATACGTACGGTTGCGCCCTCATTTCCCAAAATTTTTCGCGCTCTATGCGGCGGTTTCGCTGTTCGCCATTTTTATGAGACCCATCTTGGAGATTCTTGGCTTCCAGAGGCTTTTCGTGGTGAATATGCAAAACGCAACGCTGCTGGTTTGGATGCTGTTCACCATTACACCAGTGGCGGTATTGGCGCGGCGCGGGCGGCGTGTAGCCCAAAATCTCCTCGCCGCACTGGCCGTGCTTTTTATCACTTCTATGCTTTTTGTGATGGATTTGTTGCAGATTATTCCCAGCAATTTTTGGACGCGCAACGGCTTCCAGTTTGGCACCATCTTTTTCTCGTTTTTGCTTTTTTATGGATTGTTTGAGAAGATCAGGGGTATCCGTTCTGAAAGACAAAAAGCCGAAACCTTGGGGATGCTCAAGTCGCGGTTTTTCGCCAATATTTCCCACGAGTTCCGTACGCCGCTCACCCTTTTGTTGGGGCCGATTGAGCAAGTGAAAAACCGCACCGAAAATCCCAAGGACCAAAAGCTGCTGGCCTTGGCGGAAAGCAACGCCCAGCGCCTACTGAAACTGGTGAACCAACTGCTGGACATCAACAAACTGGAAAGTGGAAAAGCGGAACTGCGCGCTTCGGAAGAAAATTTTGCCGAGCTTTTGAAAGGCATCACAATGTCCTTTGAATCGTATGCCGAACAGAAAAACGTACACCTCCATTTTGTGAGCCAAAAAGCGGAAATCCCGCTGTGGGTGGAACGCGCCAAGGTGGAGGCTATTTTTTACAATCTGTTGAACAACGCCTTCAAATTTGCGGAAGCGGGCGGCGAAGTGGCGGTGATGATTGTGGAGCGCGCCGCCACGGTGGAAGTGATGGTAAAAGACGACGGCGCGGGCATCGCCAAAGATGAGCTGCCGCAGATTTTCGACCGCTTTTTTCAGGGCGACAACGCCGCCAGTCCGCTGGCCAGTTCGGGCATTGGTTTGGCGCTGGTGCGCGAATTGGTGCTGCTGCACAAAGCCGAAATCTCCGTGGAAAGCGAAAAAGGGCAGGGAACGGTTTTTACCTTGAAATTCAAAAATGGGGACGGACATCTTTCTGAAAAGGACAAGGTTGAGAAAACTACATTATCTAAATATCCCGCATCTTTTTATAAAAAGAAAAACGCGCCTATTATAAATGGTGTGGAAAATGGGGAGGCAGCCGATTTGCTATCGCAAAAAAAATCTTTGAAAAGCGCGCCCACCGTTTTGATTATTGATGACAATGCCGACGTGCGCGCCTACATTCGCTACCAGTTGGAAAATTCTTTCCAAATCCGCGAGGCCAACGATGGCGAGGCGGGCATCGAAACCGCGCTGGAAAACCCGCCGGAACTCATAATCAGCGATGTGATGATGCCGAAAAAGAACGGTTTTGAAGTGTGCGATTTTTTGAAAAAAGACGAGCGCACCAGCCACGTCCCCATCATTCTGCTGACCGCCCGCGCCGCGCAAAACGAAAAAGTGAAGGGCCTCGAATACGGTGCCGACGACTACCTGACCAAGCCCTTCGACAGCGCCGAGCTGGAAGTGCGCATCCGCAAGCTGATTGAGCTGCGCGCACGCCTGCGCCAAAAAATTCAAGCCGACCCCACGTTCTCTTTCAAAGAATTGACGGGCAGCCCCGTGGACGTCCAGTTGATTGAAAAAGTGAACGGCATCATTTGCCAACATTTAGAAGATTCGCAATTCGGCGTGGGCGAGCTGGCCGACGAAATCGGCCTGAGCCGCGCCCACCTCAACCGCAAACTGAAAGCCCTCACCGACCTCCCCGCCAACAAGCACATCCTGCACCAGCGGCTAAAAAAAGGGCTGGCACTCTTGGAAACCGCCCAGCACAACGTCTCCGAAGTGGCCGCCCAGATGGGCTTCAACAGCACGGCGTATTTTGTAAAATGCTTCCGCGAATTTTATGGGAAAACGCCGGGGAGCGTGGGGGTGGGGTGAGGAGGCAATTTGGCAATTTACAGTTGGCAATTCGAAATTCGGTTGAGGCCGAGCAAAGAGCCGAACATCCGTAATGACGGTCTCGATAATTATCGGGATGAAGGGCCTGCCCAATTCTGGGGAAACCCGCAGCTAATGTGTTTCAGAATTGCACAGTCGCTTCAGCGCTGTGATTGCGACCGATTGCCCCAAAATCTTCGCGCTTTAGCGCAATTCCGAATTCGGCTAAAGCCGAGAAAAAGCGCGCGAAATCCCAATGACAGGGCTAAAGCACCTGTCCAATTCTGAAGAAGCAAGGAGTGCAGTTTCTCAAGGACAGCGCTAAAGCGCCTGTCCGATTCTTGGGAAATGTCAATGGTTTTCATAATCGCATAGTTTTTAAGACAAAATGCGCGAGCGCTGCCCTCAGAATTGCACAGCCGCTTCAGCGCTGTGATTGCGGCCGATTTTCCCACCCACCCACCCAGCGCTTCAGCGCAAATCACTAAAACCATAATTCTTCAGAAACAATTTATATTCCTCTTCAAATGTCATCGTGCGATGATGCTCCTCCTGATTCTCAATGTACCGTTGCACTTTCGTTAAGTGCGTCTCGCTCACCGACACTGCAAAATATTCTTTCTGCCATTGGAACTTGCCCGCCACCAACCCGCTTTGGTTCAGCCAGCGCGAAGCATTCCCTTTGATGAGCCGCGCCGTTTCTGCCAAAGTGTGCGCTCGCCCCATCGACACCAAGCAATGAAGGTGTTCCAGATGGCCGTTCAGCCGCAAAATAAAGATGTCCTTTTCCCGTGCGTTTTTCAAAATATGCGGAAAAAGCTGCGCCCGCACTTTTTGGCTGAGGCATTTTTCTCGGTTTTTGGTGCTGAACACATAATGGATGTACACTTTGATGAAAGCCATTGCATTTGATTTTCAGACAAATAAAAGAAATTTGGCTGAAGCCGAGGAAGAAGGTGAGAAAAATTTTATCGACAGGGCTAAAGCACCTGTCCAATTCTGAGGAAATGTCAACGATTTTCATAATTGCACAATTGTTAGGACAAAATGCGCGGCGCTGTCCTCAGAATTGCGCAGCCGCTTCAGCGCTGCGATTGCGGCCGATTGCCCCAATATTTCCGCGCTTCAGCGCAATTCCGGATTCGGCTAAAGCCGAGAAGGGGCGCGCAAAACCGAAATGACAGGGCTGAAGCACCTGTCCAATTCTGAGGAAGCAAGGGGTGCAGTTTCTTGATGACAGGGCTAAAGCGCCTGTCCAATTTTGAGGAGGCAGGGGGCAGCTCCTCGATGGTCGGGCTGGGGCACCTGTCCAATTTTGAGGAAATGTCAAGGTTTTCATAATTGCACAATTGTTAGGACAAAATGCGCGGCGCTGTTCTCAGAATTGCACAGCCGCTTTAGCGCTGTGACTGCGGCCGATTGGCCTATCCACCCAGCGCTTCAGCGCAATTCCGGATTCGGCTAAAGCCGAGAAGGGGGCGCAAAACCGAAATGACAGGGCTGAAGCACCTGTCCAATTCTGAGGAGGCAAGGAGTGCAGTTTCTCGGTGAAAGGGCTAAAGCACCTGTCCCATTTTGAGGAGGCAGGGGGGTAGTTTCTTGATGCCAGTCCCAATAATTATCGGGATGAAGGGACTGCCCAGTTCTGAGGATGGGAGCTTATAATATAAATGCACAGATGAAATTTTGAGTTCGATTGTTATCAAATCATTCAAAACCAAATTCCATTATCCTCTCACCCCCAGCCCTAAAATTGATACCCCCTTCCAAAATTGATACTTCCCGTTCGCATCGTGATAGCCGCCGGTGGTGGGGCCGGATAGTTTTGGCGGTTCATTAAAAACCCAATAACGATGAAAACGAACATTACAAAAATGACAAGCCTGATGGCCGCCAGCGCGATGGCTTTCACTGCGATGGCGCAAGTGACCATCGACCGTGCCGACTATCCGCGGCAGGCCACTTTTACGGACAGTTTTACCACAGCTCTTCCCGCCACCCCGCCAATGCCCCTGCCGGCGGAAGGCCCCAACCAAGTGTGGGACTATTCCCTCGGCTATTTGGTGGATCACCAAGACACTTTGGCGTACACGGACGCCACCTCGGATCCTGATTTTCCATTGGCGCTGAACGTGTGCGAGTGCGATCTCCAATTTCAGGGATTCTTCGTCCCCGGTTCAAAATATGAAGCCATCGACAGTTCGGGCTTTTATGAATATGGGGTCAAATATGGCACGGCAAGTTATAGTATCGCTAACCTCACGGGCGGTGCCACGGATTCCATCCATTTTTTGGCGCACAACGACATTTTCCAAGGGCGGCTGGATTTACTGAAATTTCCGCTGAACTACAACGATAGCTGGACGGAATCACAAGTAGAGACCGTTAAATTTTCCTTGGATATAGCGGGCTTTGGTTTGGCGCGAACCCCCAGCGAACGCCGCACCATCGAGACCCGCACCCGCGAAGTGGTAGGCCACGGTACCCTGCGCATCCCGATGAGCAACGGCCTGCCCTCGCCACCGATGGACGTGCTGCTTTTGAAGAGCACGCGGACCCGCATCGATACCTTCACGCTGGGCGGAGCTTTGGCACCGCCCTCTCTTTTGTTCGCTTTCGGGGTTTCGCAGGGCGAGACTTCTATTGACGAAACCTATCTTTTTTTCCGGCCCGGTTTTAGTGCCCCCGTCGCGTCAATGGCTATCGTTGGTGGAGCGGGCGAAGATCTGGAATACCGCCCGCAGGCTGTCATCGGTGCACCCGTGGCTACTGGCCCGTTTTCCGTGGTGAGCCACGGCGGCTGGGATCTCAGCACCACCGTTACCACCGCCACGGCCAACCGCTATCCGTGGCCCGGCGTGCCCACCGTGCCCGCTGCCAGCACCTTCACCCAGCCGGTGATGGTAGGCCAGCCCTATCCGTGGGAGCATTTGAATAGCGTGGACGGTACGCAGGTCATCAGCTCGTTGTCGGGCGTTACGTATTACAGTCAAGATTTTTCTTTGGATACCGCCGCCGGACTGGAAGCCCGCTTCCGGATGTTCGTGGACGACAATATGGAAATCTTCATCAACGGCCATTCCGTGGCGCGCGAAGAGGGGATGGGCCCCGTGTACTGGCGGACGGTGAACCACGATTTGCTTTTTGATGGAAACGGCGGAGTTATCAATGGCAACGCGGGCGGCGACCCCTTCGATGCCGTTACCAGTGCGGATATGGACACCATTTTTAAAGTAGGGATGAACACCGTGGTACTGGCCATCCGCAACCGCACCAGCAAGCCGGACAAGGGCGGTTTTTCCTTTCGGATGGATTTGGAAAAAGGCGGCATCACCATTCCCATCGTGCAGGAAGTGGCCGCAAAATCGTCTCGCACCATTTCTATAGAAAACACGGGCGTGAGCGTCTATCCCAATCCCACCCGCAACCTCGTAAACGTTTCGCGCGGCAATTTTAACATTGATGCGCAGCTCGTTCTTCAAGACTTGAGCGGGAAAATATTGGAAACCCAAACGGTGGGCGAATCCGCGCAACTCGATTTGAGCGGCCGCCAGCCGGGAGTTTACCTTTTGAAAGTGGTTTCCGGCGATGAAATTTCCATCACCAAAATCCTAAAACAATAAGAAGCTCAGCTGGGATGACCGAAGCCCCGCGCAACCCCCTTTCTTGGCGCGGGGCTTTTTTTTTTAAAAAATGAATGGCATCCTTTCCATTGAAATAAAAAAGCACCTTGTGAAAATTTCGATCGCAGAATTCAGAGTTCATCGTACAAGCTCGATTTTCAAGGGTGTGTAGCTAAAGTCCCCACTTCGACAAGCTCAGTGCAAGCTCTTTGGGGCCTGCCTGTCGGCAGACAGGGATTTAGGGGGCCAGCCGAGCAGCTTGAGAAAAAAAGCACAATCTTTTAGAAGAGAGAAAACGAACTTTTTCAGGGATGTTCCAAAATTGATACATCCTGCGCGGAATGGGATACGCTTCCGCAAAATCATTCACAAATTTTGGCACTCATTTAAAACACCAAAGAATTATGAAAACAAAAATTACCCAATGGACAATGGCGCTGGCGCTCAATGCGCTTGCCTTTGGTGCCGTAGCGCAAATCACAATTAACAAAAGCGACTACCCGCGCGGCACGGCTTTCATCGGCCATTTTACGGTGGCCACCCAAACGGGAATAACCCTCCCCACAGAAGGCCCCGCGCAAATTTGGGATTTTGCAACCGGCATCACTGCCGACAGCATCCATTCGCCCCAATATCTTGATGCCTCGGCCGACCCCGATTTTCCCAGCGCTTTAAATCGTCGGGATTTCTCCATATTGTTCCAAGGTTTCCTTATCCCAAACGAGCGATATGAGGCGATTGACGCCAACGGTTGGTATCGCTATGGGTACAAACTTGGCGCGGCGGATTATTCCTTGGCGACCATTACTGGCAACGCCAATGATTCCCTACATTTTTTGGCCAAAAATGACATCTACGCGGGCCGTGCGGACCTCCTTCAATTCCCACTGGATTATCAAGATTCGTGGGTGAACTCTCATATAGAAACGATTGATTTCGAACTCACCGTTTCAGGTTCGGTTCCGCCCCGCACTCCCGGCAACAGGCAGAGAATGGTAACCTTGGATCGCGAAGTGGTGGGCCACGGCACGCTGCGCATCCCGCGGGCCGATGGCTCGCCCTCCCAGCCTTTTGATGTTCTTCTGATTAAATCAATAAAAACAGAAGTGGACAGCTTTTTCGTAAACGGATCGCCCGCATCTTCACAATTGCTCGGCGCTTTTGGCCTAATTCAAGGTGAAACCATAGTGTACGAAAGCTATATATTTTATCGCAAGGATTTTGGCTTTCCGGTGATGGGGATGAGCATCGTGAACGGCCAAGTAGGCCGCTTAGATTACCGCAGCGACGCGGCCACCGTTTCGCTGGACGAGTTTTCTTCTTTGAACGCGAAAACCTTCCCCAACCCCGTGGCGGCGGGCGGTCTCTTACAAATTGAAATGGGAAACGCGGAACACGGCACAGGCGATTTTGAAGTGCTGGACATCACGGGGCGCACGGTGTACCGAGCGGCGAACCAAGATTTTTCGGATGGCATTTTCCGCCATTCCCTGCCCGAGGATTTGGCGCGCGGCAGTTACTTTTTTAAGATAATCAATGGAAAAGGCCAATCGCTGGCGGCGGGAAAATTGGCGGTGGACTGACTTCCAAAGACATATTTTACCCTGATTGGAAAGCGCGCTGGAAACGGCGCGTTTTTTTTATTTTTTGGCCGCCAGCCAAACTGACATCTGACAACTTATAACTGGGAACTGATAACTAATCCCTGTTAAACAAATATAACCCCAACATTAAACAAAAGAAAAATCCCGCCGTTCTTTCTCCAAGTAAGAAAAACCGTGGAAAAAACCTACTCCATCAAAGACCTCGAACGCTTCACCGGCATCAAGGCCCATACCCTGCGGGCGTGGGAGAGCCGCCACGGATTGATAGAACCCGAACGCACCGAGGGCAATGTCCGCTATTATACACCGGAAAATTTGCGTCGCGCCCTGAATGTTGCTTCACTAGTGAACACTGGAATGCGCATCAGCGCCGTGGCCGAGATGGAAGACGAGGAACTGAGCGAGGCGGTGATGGAAAGCCGCTCATATTCAGGTGATTATATTGTTTTGGTGAACGCTTTGAAGAGCGCGATGCTCGATTTTGATGATGCGGCCTTCAACGCCACTTTTGCCAATTCGCTGGCGTTGCACGGCACTCAGGAAACTCTTACAAAAGTGCTGGCCGATTTTATGGAGCAGGTGGGCGTTTTGTGGCAAGTGGGCGCCATCACCGAGGCGCACGAGCATTTTGTCTCGGCGCTCACCAAGCAAAAGATTTCGGCGATGATAGACCGCGTCCCCACTGCGGCGGGCGGCAAAAATGAGGTTCATTTTGCACTGTTTTTGCCCCACCAAGAAATGCACGAAATCGGGCTTTTGTATCTGCACTACGCATTGAAGATTTCAGGCTGCAGCTCGCTCTATCTCGGGCAGGGCCTGCCGTTGGAAGCTTTGAAGGAAGTGGCCGAGAAGCGTAACATCCGAAAGTTCATCACCGTTTTTACCTCTCATCCCAATGTAGCGGAAATGCCGGCCTACCTCGAAAAAGTAGCGGGACTGTTTGACCCTGCTTTCCACAAATTTCACCTTTCGGGCTATCAGGCTGTCTCGTTTCCCAAACAAAATTTTCCCGAAAATTTCAAGCTCTACCCGAATATCCGCGAACTAAAAGGAGCGGTGTGTGGCAAAACGCAAAAATCCTGATTTTGGATAAAAAAAATTCGGTTATCTAATAACCTTACTCTCAGGACTTTCCTACATTTTGTTTGCTTTTGTAAAAGAATTTTTACAAAAAAGTTTGGCAGTTCGACATTCGTGTTTAACTTTGGCCGTAGAATAGTTGAACAAATCCAAAAATCCACAAACAAAATGTCAAAATCAGAATTCGGGTCGATGATCCTCACCCACGAAAGTTTCCTATACCAACTGGCAATGAAACTGACCAAAAGCCCAGTAGATTCCGATGACCTCCTTCAAGAAACCTATTTCAAAGCGCTGAAAAACAGCGATAAATTCCAAGCGGGCACCAATATCAAAGGGTGGCTTTATACGATTATGAAGAACACTTTTATAAATGCGTACCGCAAAAAGAAAAATCAAAACACCTTTGTGGACGAGACGGAAAACAAGTATTTCCTGAATATGAACGAGACTGAAAAGGTGGTGAAAACCGATGCCCGCGTGGATCACGAAACGATGATGGATCAAATCAACAGCGTGGAAAAAACCTACGTGGAAACTTTTATGATGTACTACAATGGCTACAAATACGAGGAAATCGCGGAGATTTTGGCCATTCCACTCGGCACGGTAAAAAGCCGCATATTCTTGGCGCGCCGCAAGATGATGGCAAAATTGGAAGATTACCGATAAGCTGCTGTAAATGAGCAAGAAAGCCGTCGTTATCGGCGCCGGTTTTGCAGGATTGGCAGCCGCCACTTCCTTAGCGGACAAAGGATTTCAGGTACAAATTTTAGAGAAAAACGACCAGCTCGGCGGACGGGCTCGGTCGTTTTCTGTTTCGGGCTACACCTTTGATATGGGCCCGAGCTGGTATTGGATGCCGGACGTTTTCGAAAACTATTTTCGAAAATTCGGAAAATCCGTTTCCGATTATTACGAGCTAAAACGGCTCGACCCTTCGTACCGCGTTTTTTTTGATGAAAATGATGTTTGGGATTTGCCAGCGGAACTTTCTGAAATTCAATCCCTCTTTGAAAAACACGAAAAAGGTAGTGGCGAAAAACTGCGTCAATTCCTGAGCGAATCTGCTTATAAATACCAAGTGGGGATGCAGGATTTGGTGTACAAGCCCAGCCGCAGTTTGCTGGAATTTGCCGATAAGCGCGTGGTTTTCGGCTTGTTTCAATTGGATTTATTGAAGTCGATGCGGAAATATGTGCACTCTTATTTTAAAGATGCGCGGATTCGCCAGTTGATGGAATTCCCGATTCTGTTTTTGGGAGGCACGCCGCAAAATACGCCGGCGCTTTACAGTTTGATGAATTACGCCGATATGTGTTTGGGCACTTGGTATCCGCTGGGCGGGATGCACGAAATCGTGAAAGCGATGGTTTCTTTGGCGGAAGAAAAAGGCGTGGAAATCCTACCGCAACATCCTGTAAAAGAACTGATTACTAAAGACGGAATAATTGTAAGTGCCAAAACGGAAACCGCCGATTTTGAAGCCGACGTTTTTGTGGGCGCGGCCGATTATCATCATATCGAGCACAATCTGTTGCCTGAAAAAGACCGCCAGTATTCTGAAAAATACTGGGATTCACGAAAGATGGCGCCGTCCAGTTTGCTTTTTTATTTGGGAATCGAGGGCAAAATCGATGGGCTGAAACACCACAATTTATTTTTTGATGAAGATTTTGACGGCCACGCCCAAGAAATTTATCAAAACCCAAGATGGCCGAGCAAGCCACTTTTTTACGCTTGCTGCCCCTCCAAAACTGACCAATCCGCAGCGCCGGTAGGCTGCGAAAATCTGTTTTTGCTGATGCCCGTCGCGCCAAATTTGCAAGACAATGAAGAAACCCGCGAACGCTATTACGAACTGATAATGAATCGATTGGAAAAACATACGGGACAGGAAATCCGCGAAAAAGTGATGTATAAAAAGTCCTATGCCCACCGCGATTTCGTAGGTGATTATCACGCTTATAAAGGAAATGCCTACGGATTGGCCAACGTGCTGAAACAAACGGCCATTCTCAAACCTTCTTTGAAAAGCAAAAAAATTAGCAATTTGTATTATGCCGGCCAGCTTACGGTGCCGGGGCCGGGCGTTCCGCCGTCTTTAATTTCGGGTCAGGTGGCGGCCAACGAAATTCAAAAAGATTTTGCCACCTTCGCGGCTTCCTAAAAATGAAGGAATTATTTGACAAAATATCGCGGCGTACCAGTAAGATGGTTACGAAAAAGTACAGTACTTCCTTCTCGCTGGGGATTATGTTGCTGGACAAACCCCTCCGCCCGCATATCTACGCCATCTATGGTTTTGTGCGTTTTGCGGATGAGATTGTCGATTCGTTTCACGGCCACGACAAGGCCCAACTGCTTCAGGAATTCAAGGAAGAAGCGTACAAATCCATTGACAGAAAAATCGGTCTCAATCCTATTTTGAACGCTTTTCAGGAAACCGTCCACGAATTTCAGATTAATTTGGAATTGGTGGAAACCTTTCTGAAAAGTATGGAAATGGATTTGTCGCCGCCGCAAAATTTTTCCCAATCCAGTTATGAGGAATACATTTTAGGTTCCGCCGAAGTGGTCGGCTTGATGTGCCTCAAAGTGTTTTGCTATGGCGATGATGCTCAATATGAGGAACTTAAGCCCGAAGCGATGAAGTTGGGCTCGGCTTTTCAGAAAATAAACTTCCTGCGCGATTTGCATTCGGATTACAACGATTTGGGCCGCGTCTATTTTCCAGGTATTGATATTCAAGATTTCAATCGCGAAACGAAACTGGAAATTGAGGCCGACATCGAAGTGGATTTCAAGAAAGGTTATGAGGGAATTCTGAAACTTCCGAAAAAAGCGCGCTTCGGCGTTTATATCGCTTACGTTTACTATTACGCTCTTTTTCAGAAGATTAAGACGATGAAGCCTGAAACGATTCTTTCAAGAAGGGTGCGGATTCCCAACCGCAGCAAATACCGTTTGCTGGTCAGTTCCTATTTTCGCCATAGCTTTAATTGGCTCTGAATTTCTCGAATTTTTGTATGGAAAATGTGATCTTGGTGGACCAGCGCGACCAGCCGCTCGGCACGATGGAAAAAATGGAGGCACACCGTAAAGGATTGTTGCACAGGGCGTTCAGCGTTTTTATTTTAAATGAAACTGGCGAACTGATGATGCAGCGCCGCGCCTTGGACAAATATCATTCGGGCGGCCTTTGGACAAATACCTGCTGCAGCCATCCCCGCGAAAATGAGGATGTGGAAGCCGCCGCCCACCGCCGCTTGCAAGAGGAAATGGGTTTCGATTGCGAATTAGAAAAAATGTTTGATTTCGTTTACCGTGCCGAATTTGAAGATGGGATGACCGAACACGAATTCGATCATCTTTTTGTAGGAACTTTCAACGGTGTCCCGCAAATCAATCCCGATGAGGTTTCGGATTGGAAATGGATTTCACTGGAGAACTTAGAGCGGGATCTGGCGGAAAATCCAAAAAACTATACCGCGTGGTTTCGGATTATTTTTGAAAGATTTCGGAAAGAATTGGAACTGGTCTGACCGAATTTTTTGGAATAAAAAAGCCAGCTATAATCGCTGGCTCTCGTGTTTTTTTGGTAAGAAAATAATTAGTTCGGTATGGGGTAGAAAAATTGTTCCTTCACGATTTTTCCTTCGCTATTCGTCTCATACACACAGACTTCCTCGTCTTTGCGTCGGCCTTGTTCCTTAAAAGTAATGTCCATTTTCATCGTGCAGCTAAAGTGCTGACCCGCCACGATCGGGTTGCTCACTTCCATCGAATGCATTTCTTGCACGCTTTCCGCGAATCCTTTGCTTTTTTCCCGCAAATTGTCCAAGCCTTTTACGCGGTTATCGGGCAGTCCCTCCGGTTCGATGGCTTCGGCGTTTTCGGCAAAAAGTTCGTCGTAGGCTTTGGTAAAATTGCCAGCGCGGCACATTTTCACCAATTCGTCGGCAGTTTCTTGAGTCGTCATTTTGTAAATTTTTAAGGATGAATCGTAAAAAGGAAAGGTGTGGCAAACCAGAAAAGTTCAAGACAGAAGGTTTCCGTAAGCCTAATCCTCGCCCACCACTTGTTTTTTTGTACTCCGCTCCAAAATCCAAATCACCAAGAAACCACCCAGCGCAAACATCACACAACCAAACAGTTGCGGGTCGCCGCCAAACTGGTTGGGCATCACGCTTGTTTGCAGAAGCGGCACCACTTCACCGTGTCGGTCGATGGTGGTTTCCAAAGTTTCTTTCCACGGCCACACTTTGTTCAGCGAGCCAATCATAAAGCCCGTCAAAATCGCAATCGTCAGTTCTTTGTAATGTTTGAACATCCACGAAAGGAGACGCGCAAACGTGAGCAATCCCACCAAGCAACCCGCGATAAATAGTAAAATTACTTTGAAATTCATCTCCGAAAGTGCCTCGATGATGAACTTGTATTTTCCCAATAACAACAGTATAAAACTGCCCGAAATCCCCGGCAAAATCATCGCGCAAATCGCCAATGAACCACTCAGAAAAATGAACCACCACGCTTCCGGCGTTTGGGAGGGCGACACAATCGTAATGTAATACGCCACCACAATTCCCGCTGCCAATCCAATGATTTTCAGAACGTTCCAGCGCTGAATGCTCTTGCCAATCAGCACCGCGCTGGCCACGATCAACCCGAAAAAGAACGCCCAAACCAAGAGCGGATAGGTTTCCAAAAGATAGTTGAGTCCCTTGGCCAGACTCAAAACGGAGGTGATGATTCCAGCGAAAAGGACGACCAAGAAAGTGCCGTTGATGTGACTCCAAAACGTGGCAATGCCTTCTTTGAAAAGCTTGCGGAACGCCTCGGCGTTTACCGCTTTAAGCGATTCTATCAACTCCTCGTAAATTCCTGTTATAAAGGCGATTGTGCCGCCTGAAACGCCGGGCACCACATCAGCCGCGCCCATCGCCAAGCCTTTTAAAAATAGAAAAACCTTCGACATTTTAGATTGAAAAAATTAAAGGCGCAAAGAAACCAAACGCCGCGCGGTTCAGGTCAAATTTTGGATGAGCCGCTGGATTCTCGCGTTGGATTTCAAGATGGGAAAAAGCTTCAAAAGCTGCCCGCGCCGCTCCGGATCCAGCGTCATCCCCTTTTGGAAAAAACCGTCCGCCGCATTGGCATCGCCCATTATATATAGGTAGGCGGCCAGCCGGAAATGTAAATCCGCCGAATCGGCATTGACCACCGCGCCCTCGAAAAGCACCTCGATTGCCTCTTCAAACTCGCACAAATCAATCAGCAATTCTGCATAATCCAAGTACACTTCGGGTTCGGTCAAACCCAATTCTATCATCTGCTGGTAAATTTCCTCTGCTTCGTTCAGCATTCCCGCGCGGCGGTGAATATCAGCACTAACGTACATATAATCAGCATCTTCGGGTCGGGCTTCCAATGCTTTTTTAATAAAATAAACCGCTTCGTGGCCCGCGTTTTCCTCGTCTTTTATCAGCGCCAGTTCGTAATAGGCCTCGTCCAAATCGGGATCTTCCTTGATGGCTTTCGTCAGGTGTACCATCGCTTTTTTCGATTGGTTCATCTGCAAAAAACAAAGCCCCATTTTGTACAATCCGTAACCCGTATGTCCTTCGGTTTCAAAACTTTGACGATAGGTTTCGGCGGCCTCGGCAAAGCGGAAAGTGCGTTCTAAAATCCGCGCCTTTTCATAAAAAGCGGCAATAAAATATTCATCAATCAGGATGGAATAATCCAGCGCTTCCACGGCTTTGTCAAATTCTTGCTCGCGCGCGTAGAAAATTCCCAAGTGGTACCACGCCGTTTCGTTGTACGGTTCTTTGTCGATAAACTGGCGGAAATACCAGATGCCTTCCTGAGATTTTAAAAGCAAATCATAGCACAGCGCAATGTTGTAGAGCGACAAATCATCATCGGGGAAAACCGCCAATGTTTTCTGTAAGTATTTGATAGCCAGCTCATAATTGCCCAATGTTTGGTATTCAAAAGCCATCATCGCCCATACATCTTCGGGAAAATCAGACTTTTTCAATGCCTCCTTATAACAAGAAATGGCGCGGTGGTGCTTCTCTTTTTGACTGAAGATGGAGGCACGCGTCATCCAAAGGTCGTAACTGTCCGGCTCAATATTCTCCAGTTTTTGCAACTCGTCTTGGGCGCGGCCAAAGTCTTGTCGTGCCGAAAAATACTGCGCCTTGCGAATCATAAAAGCGGTGGAGGCGGGGTGTTGGGAAGCGGCGATTTCGGCCGTTCGGATGGCTTTGCCCAGCGCACCCGAATCATAAAAATAATCGGAAAGAACCTCGAATTCCTGCACGTCAAAAAACCATTCCGCGCCCTCGTTCAGCATTTGCTCAAAGCGATCCAGCAGCGGGTTCAGGTCTTGAAAATCATCGTCTTCCATCATAATTTTCGGTGGGATTTGCTGGCTTAAAAGTAGCCGCTTTCGAGGGGCAAAAGTACGGCGTACAGGGCGTTTTTTCACAGAATAATCAACAGGATCAGCGCTGCGGCGTGCTTTGGCGGGCTGGGTGGCCTTGCTATCTTTGTGCGTTTTTTTCTATAAAAATATGACACTCATAAAATCTATTTCGGGAATTCGTGGCACGATTGGCGGAAAAACTGGGGATAATTTGACCCCTGTAGATGCCGTAAAATTTGCCGCCGCGTATGGTACTTTTTTGATACAAAAAAATCCTAAAAAAAAGCTGAAAATTGTTATCGGGAGAGATGCGCGCCCATCAGGGGAAATGATTCAGAATTTGGTGCAAAATACTTTGGTGGGATTGGGCATTGATGTTTTGGATGCCGGACTTTCCACCACGCCTACCGTGGAAATGGCGGTGGCTTTTGAAAAGGCGGACGGCGGAATTATCCTCACCGCCAGTCACAATCCTGTGGAATGGAATGCCTTAAAATTATTGAACGAAAAAGGTGAATTTTTAAGTGCTAAAAACGGCGTGGAAATTTTGCAAAGTGTGGAAGATGAAAACTTTCATTTTTCAGATGTTCAAAATATTGGAAAAGTATCTAAGATTTCCAATGCTTTAGAAAAGCATATTGCAGCAATATTAAATTTGGATTTTATTGATAAAAAGGCTATTGAAAATTCAGATCTTAAAATAGCTGTGGACGGTGTCAATTCTTCGGGTGGAATTGCCATTCCTTTTCTTTTGGAAAAATTAGGTATTAAGAATATTGAAAAAATTTACTGCGAACCCACTGGAAATTTCCCGCATAATCCAGAGCCTTTGGAAAAACATTTGGGTGATATTATGAAAGTGGTAAAGGAAAAAAAGTGCGATTTGGGAATCGTGGTGGATCCCGATGTGGATCGGCTGGCGTTCATTTCCGAGGATGGAAAAATGTTTGGCGAGGAATATACCTTGGTGGCTTGCGCCGATTATTTATTGGAATTCAAAAAAGGGACGCTGGTCAGCAATCTCAGTAGCAGCCGTGCTTTGCGTGATTTGGCACATTCTAAAAATCAAGATTATTTTGCCAGCGCGGTGGGCGAAGTGAACGTGGTGGAAATGATGAAAGAGAAAAACGCGGTGCTGGGCGGCGAGGGCAACGGCGGCGTTATTTTGCCTGAATTGCATTACGGTCGTGATGCCTTGGTGGGCGTGGCGATGGTTTTATCGCATCTTGCCAAAAGCGGTAAAAAAATGAGTGAATTGCGCGCATCCTATCCTACTTATTTTATGGCAAAAAATAAAGTAGAATTGCAGCAAGGAATGGATGTAAATTCTATTTTAAATGAATTTAAAAATCGGTATCAAAATGAAAATATTTCTATCATTGACGGTGTGAAAATCGACTTTGAAAACGAATGGGTTCATTTGCGAAAATCCAATACCGAACCGATTATCCGAGTTTACACCGAGGCCAAATCCCAAGCACGCGCCACCGAACTGGGCGAAAAAATGGTGATTGAACTAAAAGAACTTGCCGCGCAAAAAGCGTAAATTGCAAACCTGATGCTGACCGAAAATCAAAATAACGTATTGGAAAAGAGCGATTTGCAATCGCATTTTGCTCGTTTTAAAAAAAATATAATCGGAGAGGGTCAAACTTTTTTCGGCCCTTATGGCGAAAAGAAAATTTTGTACGCTGATTGGATTGCGAGCGGCCGATTGTACGGCCCCATCGAAGAAAAAATGCAGCACCAAGTGGGGCAATTCGTGGCGAATACCCACACCGAAACTTCCTTCACCGGCAAGGTGATGACGATGGCCTACCACGATGCCAAGCAAATCATCAAACGCCACGTAAACGCTTCGGATTCAGACGTTTTGATCCCCACGGGAACAGGGATGACCGGCGCGGTTTTGAAGCTCCAAAGAATGATGGGGCTAAAAGTGCCGGAGCAAGTGCGCGGCAAAATTTCGCTATCCGAAAAAGACCGACCCGTAGTTTTTATCAGCCATATGGAACATCATTCCAATCAAACCTCGTGGTTGGAAACTTTGGCGGAAGTGGCGCACATAAATGCTGATATTCAAGGTCTTGTGGATGTTACGCACTTGGAAGAATTGTTGGAAAAGTACGCTGACCGTCCCGTTAAAATTGCCAGCATCACTTCGTGCAGCAATGTCACGGGAATTTCCACGCCATATTATGAGGTGGCGCAAATGATGCACAAACACGGCGGATTGTGTTTTGTGGATTTTGCGTGCAGCGGCCCCTATGTAAATATGGATATGCACCCGCTCCAAGCGGACGCGGATTTGGACGCGATTTTCTTTTCGCCCCACAAATTTTTGGGCGGGCCGGGCACGCCGGGCATCCTAATTTTCAACCGGAAACTCTATAAAAATAAAATTCCCGACCAGCCCGGCGGCGGCACGGTGGCTTGGACAAATCCGTGGGGCGGCCACACTTATTTTGAGGATATTGAGACGCGGGAAGATGGCGGGACGCCCGGTTTTTTGCAAACCATAAAAGCGGCGATGGCGGTGCGTCTGAAAGAAGAAATGAATCCCGTAAAAATGCAGGCTCGTGAAGAGGAATTGGTGACCGTTGCTTTCTCAAAATTGGGTAAGATTTCCAACCTAAAAATATTGGCAAATAATATTGAAAACCGCCTCGGGGCTATCTCTTTTTATATAGATGATTTACACTATAATTTATGTGTTAAATTATTGAATGATTTATATGGAATACAGACGCGGGGCGGTTGCAGTTGCGCCGGAACGTATGGTCATTATTTGCTGCACGTTGACCCCAATTACAGCAAGCAAATCACGGATTTAATTGATAGCGGTGATTTGTCCAAGAAGCCAGGTTGGGTAAGAGTTTCGCTTCATCCTACAATGACAGATGAAGAGCTGCTTTTTATATGCGATGCAATCGAAGAAATTGCTACTAATTTTAAGCATTTTGGTGAAGATTACGAATATCATCCAAAACAGAACGATTATTTCCATAAAACTTTTAACGGTTTAGAACAAAAAATTGTCAATGACTGGTTTCACTAAAAATGCACCGATTTATTTAGATCACGCGGCAACCACTCCTTTGCGAAAAGAAGTGAAAAAACATTTAATGGAAATGTTGGATGGGCCGTTTGGCAATTCGTCTTCCGTGCACCAATTGGGGCGAAAAGCCAAGGTGATTGTGGAAGAAGCGCGGAGTTACATTGCAAAATGCCTCAACTGCACTCCGGCTGAAATTACGTTTACATCTGGCGGAACGGAAGCGGATAACGCAGCTTTGTACTTGGCGGTCAGGGATTTAGGGGTGGAAAGATTTATTACTTCCCCCATTGAGCACCACGCGGTTTTGAATACTATTTTAAAATTAGAGGAAAAATATGGCGTGGAAGTGGAATTTGTAGAACTTCACGAAGATGGCGCGGTAGATTTTGAGAGTTTGGAAGAAATTCTCAAAGAAAAAAATACCAAAACAATGGTTTCTTTGATGCACGGAAACAATGAATTAGGTAATATTTTAGACTTAAAAAGAACAGCAAATATTTGCAAAGAAAATGATGCTTATTTTCATTCAGATACGGTACAAACCATTGGTCGTTATCCTTTAGATTTAGAAGAAGTTCCGATTGATTTTTTGGCGGCTTCTGCCCATAAATTTGGTGGGCCGAAAGGCGTGGGATTTATGTTTTCACGGAGCGGAATCGGCACGGGTTCTTACGTTACGGGGGGTTCGCAGCAACGAGGTTTGCGCGGGGGAACGGAAAATACTTGGGCGGTGAGCGGACTTCAAAAAGCTTTGCAACTTTCGTATGACAAAATGATGGAAGAAAGAGCCTATATAATGTCTTTAAAATCCCACTTAATAAATAAGCTAAAAAATGAAATGCCCGATTGTGTATTTAATGGGCAAAGCGAAGATGTAGAAAATAGTTTGTGCAAAGTATTAAGCGTCTCGTTTCCGCAAAAAGAAAACGATCCGATGTTCTTGTTTCAATTGGATTTACAGGGAATCTGCGTTAGCGGTGGAAGTGCTTGTTCCTCAGGTAGTTTGAAAGGTTCGCACGTAATGCAAACCGTTTATCCAGAACTGAACTGTCCAGTGATTCGCTTCTCTTTCGGGATGGAAAATACGATGGAAGAAATTGATTATACCGTGGAAGTTTTGAAAAATTTGGTGGAAAACCCAGTGGAAACGGTTTAGCATAATCGCCGAAAAATTCAATTCTCAATCTCCTCCACTTCCTCTGTTTCGGTATTATCTTGATGATTATCAGGGTGATAGCCAAACAATTGTTTATCTCGAATAATGTTATCAACATAAGCGGGCAGCGCGCTCTCCCAACCTTTTTCACCCGTCCGGATTTTCTTCAAAATATCCCTTGAAAAAACCTGCAATATTTCAGGGTCGTAATTTTCAATATCAATAATGCGTCGGTTGGAATGCAAATAATCGTAAAGCGGTCGCATCCGAGGATGAATTTTTACATTTTCACTGTTAACGATTTCACTATCAGGTGTTTCCTGCGAAGGATAAATGTACATTTTCAAATCCGTGGAATACAAAATTCCAAAGGCCTCCAAAATTCCGCCTTTCAAATCGCGGTAGTATTTTTCATTGAAAAGTTCTTGCAAAATGTTCACGCCAAGAATCAATCCCATCCGCTCTTCGGTATAACGCGTAAAATATTCCACCAATTTGTAATACTGTTGATAGTTGGAAATCAGCACGGTCTGACCCAGCGAGCATAAAATTTCTGCTCGGTCAAGAAAATCTTGCTCGTCAATTTCACCATCGGATTTCAAATTGTTTAGCGTGATTTCAAACAGCACCACCAATTTTTCGCGGTCCACTTTTCGCTCATCCACAAAATGGCCGTAGCCTTTTTTGATCATATCAATATTTACCTTGGTGGCGGGGCGAAAACTACCGCGCAGGGTCAAAATATTCTTCTTATAAAGGAGTGCGGCGGGCAATAGATTTTTTCCTTCCGGCCCAAAAATCACGGCGTCCGTCATTTGATTTTTAATGAGCTGCAATGACATTAACCGATTATCAACTCCCTCAAATTCAGGGCCTTCAAAATGAATCATATCGATTTCCACCTTGTATTTTGAAATGCCATCGTAAAGTGAACGCAGCAATTCTTCAGGATTATTTCGAATATGAAAACAGCCATAAATTAGGTTCACGCCCATCACGCCGATTGTTTCTTGCTGCAATTGCGCCTCCTCTTCGCGCATCCGGATGTGAAAAATCACGTCGTTCGGTTCTTGGTCGGGCGCATTTTGAAACCGCAATCCCATCCAGCCGTGGCCTTTAAATTTCCGTGTAAAATTGATGGTGGCTACCGTGTTAGCAAAGGCAAAATATTTTTTATCGGGATATTTGTCGCGGCTAAGTCGCTGTTCTATAAGGCTATACTCGTGTTCCAGCATTTTGCGGAGCCGCTGTTCGGTCACATAGCGGCCGTCGATTTCGCGGCCATAGATGGCGTCCGAAAAATCTTTGTCATAGGCGCACATCGACTTTGCCACCGTGCCCGACGCGCCGCCCGCGCGGAAAAAATGGCGAACAACTTCCTGCCCCGCGCCGATTTCGGCAAACGTGCCATAAATATTTTCGTCCAAGTTGATTTTCAGGGCCTTCTGATTGCTGGCCAAAATGGTGCGCTCCATTGTAAGGGTGGGATTTTTCCGAATGATGTTTCTACAAATTTAATACGATAAAACCCCCTGCCTTGTTTTAAGGCGATTATTTTTGAACCAATATTAGGTCGATGAAATTCACGTTTTTAGGCACGGGCACTTCGCAGGGCATTCCGGTCATAGGTTGCGAATGCGGAGTGTGCCAATCTTCTGATTCTAAAGATAATAGACTGCGGACTTCGCTTTTGGTGGAAAGTGAAACCACCACCGTTTGCATTGATGCAGGCCCCGATTTCCGCCAGCAAATGTTGCGCGAAAACGTCAAGAAACTGGATGCTTTGATTTTCACCCACGAGCATCAAGATCATACGGCGGGACTGGACGATGTCCGAGCTTTCAATTTCTTGCAACAAAAACCAATGCCGATTTTTTGTGATGAAAATACCGAAAAAAGACTGCGGGAACAGTATTCCTATATATTCAATAATTCCAGTTATCCGGGTCTCCCAAATATCTATTTTGAGCGGATTTTAGATAAGAAATTTGGGATTAGAGATATACATTTTTCACCGATTAAATTGATGCATAAAAATCTCCCCGTTTTAGGGTTTAAGATAGAAGATTTTACTTATATCACCGATGCAAACTTTATCGCGGATTCCGAAAAGAAAAAAATCAAAAATTCTAAGGTTTTAGTGTTAAATGCTTTGCGAAAAGAAAGGCATCATTCTCATTTTACTTTAGATGAAGCGGTTCAATTATCACAAGAAGTAAATGCTGAAAAAACTTTGCTGACCCACATTGGTCACCAAATGGGAAAATATGCGGAAGTAAATTCGGAATTACCTGAAAATGTGAAACTTGCGTTTGATGGAAAAATAATTCAACTGTAACTCGATGGTAATACGATAGGATTTAAGGTCGCATTTGAACGATTGAATTACAACTGAATTACAACCGAATTTCTATCGAATTACACTCTTTACACCGCCACCCCAAACTCCCGCAGCGCATTGTTCAAAGATGTTTTTTTATCCGTGCTTTCCTTCCGTTTTCCGATGATTAAAGCACACGGCACTTGGAATTCGCCAGCGGGAAACTTTTTGGTATAACTGCCCGGAATCACCACCGAACGGGCGGGTATAAATTTCTTGTATTCTTTTGGTTTTGAATCGGTTACATCTATAATTTTAGTGGAGGCGGTAATCACCACGTTCGCGCCCAGCACCGCCTCTCTTTCAATTTTCGCGCCTTCCACCACGATGCAGCGCGAGCCGATGAAACAATTGTCCTCGATGATGACAGGCGCGGCCTGCACTGGCTCCAAAACCCCGCCAATGCCCACGCCACCGCTTAAATGCACGTTTTTTCCGATTTGTGCGCAGCTCCCCACCGTGGCCCAAGTGTCCACCATCGTGCCTTCGTCCACATAAGCGCCAATGTTCACATAGCTCGGCATTAGAATCACGCCTTTGGAAACGTAAGCGCCGTAGCGCGCCACCGCGTGTGGAACTACTCTGATTCCCAGTTCTTTATACCCTTTTTTCAATGGGATTTTATCGTGGAATTCCAGTGCGCCGGCTTCGATTTTTTCCATCCCACGGATGGGGAAGTATAAAATTACCGCTTTTTTGACCCATTCATTGACCTGCCAATCACCGTTTTTGGACTCGGCGCAGCGCAGTTTTCCTTTATCTAAATTTTCGATAACCGATTCTATCGCTTGAATGGTTTCTTTTTCTTGCAGTTTTTCGCGGTTTTCCCACGCGGTTTCAATGATGTTTTTTAGTTCGGACATTTAATATTCTTTCTTTTTGAAAAATGTTTTGGCGGGCATTAAACTTAATACCTTCATTAATTCATCGATTTGTTTTTCGTCAGGGCCGTAAAAATTGGGTTCTTTTCCAACGGCTGTGCGGTAAGTGCTTTCTAAATATAAAAGCAAACGGCTTTCTTCCAAATCCTCATCTTGATAGGCCCGATATAATTTTGGGAAATGTTTTTCGCGCAAAAATTCATTATTGGAATGGTGCAAAATCACAAAAGGTGTGATATGCGGGATTTCATCAAAATTATCTTTATTTGGATAGCCAAACCTATCTAAATAATCATCAATTTTCAAAACTAAAATAGAATCGATTTGCCATAGTGAATCAATGGCCGCCAAATGTTCGGGTGATTTCCATCCGCTGGCTTGCATCACGGAATCTTCATAAAAACGGATACGCTGGTCGAGATTAAAAATGGAAGTCAGATAGCGACTTCTTTGCGAATCTTTGATAAACAATCCAGCATCCGAATTTACATCTTGCGAATAGCCAAATTGAGGGAAAAATAGGCAGCAAAGAGGTATGATAAATTTTGTCATAAAATGCCAAATTTTATTAGGTAAAAATTATCTTTCAATTGTCAATTGTCAATTGTCAATTGTCAATCAAATAAATTTCCTCCCCCTCCCTTTTCATCCAATATTCTTCACGGGCAAATTTCTCCAATTTTTCAGGGTCGGTGGTCAGTTCGGTGAGTTTCTTTTTGTCTTGGGTAATTTCCTTCTGATAATAATCCTTGCTTTCTTTCAAATCTTCAATTTCGTTATTCAGTTCATTATGAATAAGATAGGAATTTACATCCAAAAAAAGCATCCATACGATGAAGCCAATGGTGAGCAGAAAGAACTTGTTGATAAAGATGGGAAACCAGCGGGAGGAGCGGAGTTTTTGCCAGCGTTTTTTAAAAATTTTCACTTTTCTTGATTTTCAATATTTCAGACTTGAGTTCAGGAATTTCGTCTTGGATTATTTCCCATAAAATATTGTATTCCACTTCAAAATACTCGTGAGTGATAATGTTTCGGGTGACCTTAATTTTATGCCACGGTGTATCCGAATATTTTTCTTTTAAATGGCTACTGATTCTTCCAGCCGCTTTCCCAATTATTTGTAATATCCGTTCACATAAAATATGAATGGTAAAATCTTCTAAATATGTTTCTTTGAAAATGTCGGAGAGTACAAATTCTAACCGTTCAATATTAGTCAGAATGTGTTGAATACGTTCTTTATCGCCGATTCTATTTTCCATAGATAAGTAAGCGGTCTTTTTCAACAGAATCACGGGCAAAATCTTTCAAAAAAGGTTCACTGACCAAATCTACTTTTTTGCCCAATAAATCTTCCAATTTTGGTTTGTAACCAAAATAATCCCAGCCAATCTTTTTGGAGTAATCCAAACGCACTAAAATATCTACATCGCTATTTTCATTTTCTTCGTTTCGCACAGTAGAACCAAAAAGCCAAACCTTTAGCACTGGTTTGTCTGAAAAAAACTGGCGAATGGATTCGATGTGATTCTGCGAAAGCATATCTCAAAAGTAGAATTTATGAACGAGAGGAATTAGGGCGCCCAAAAAACTTTTAAACGTGAATTTCTTAATCACGCACTAAACTAAAACTTTGCTAAGATTATGCGACAAATGTGCTTTGCGAACAACCTGACCGAAATAAGGAAATCAAAGAAGTTCCTTAAAAATGTTGCGAAATTTTTCTAAATCCTCAATATTGAGCTTACCAATCTTGGCTTGAATTCTACTTCTTCGAACGGTAGCTATCCTGTCAACTTTTAACACCGATTTTGTTCGAAGGCCTGTATAGGAAGCAGGTTCAGGAACTATTTCATTTTTCCCACTAATTTCAGGTACTTGGGAATTGATGGCAGACACTACTACATCGCCATATTTATCAGCGGTTTGTGTAATGAGAACTGCGGGGCGAAGTTTGCTGACCTCGGCATCCGCAAAAGGAAAAAGTATCAATAAAATATCGCCCACTTTCAATTTTTATTGAGATAATCTTGATACAAATCTTCTTCAGAACTGTTCCAAAAATCGAAAGCTTCGTTATCTGAAAAGCCGCGGATTTCTTCATCCTCGAATGATTCCATCAAAGTGATAATGACTTTGAACTTTCCTTTGGGAAGTTTTTCGATGGGTTTTACATTTTTCCCATCATAAATTCCTTTGACTGAAACCATAATTTCAAATTTTATCAAAAATACTTAAAATCAGGCACTAAACTGCAACTCGCTCAGATTGTGGTAGATACCGTCCTCAATACGGCGCAGTTCCTCGTGGGTGCCCACTTCGACCACACGGCCTTTGTCCAGCACCACGATTTTGTCAGCTTGGCGGACGGTGGCCAGCCGGTGCGCGATGACGATGGAAGTTCGGCCGACCATCAGTTTGTCCAGCGCGTCCTGCACCAGCCGTTCGGATTCGGAATCCAAAGCGGAAGTGGCCTCGTCCAAAATGAGGATTTTGGGATTTTTCAACACTGCGCGGGCGATGGCCACGCGCTGCCGCTGTCCACCGGAAAGTTGGATGCCGCGCTCGCCGACCACGGTGTCCAAACCTTTGGGAAAATCTTGGATAAATTCCCAGGCGTTGGCTTTCTCGGCGGCTTCAATGATTTCATCTTCAGTGGCTTCCGGTTTTCCGTAGGCAATGTTTTCGCGGATGCTGCCGCCGAATAGAAATACGTCCTGCGGGACGACGGCCATTTGGTTGCGCAGTTCGGTGAGGCCGTAATCTTCGGCGCTTTTATCATCAAAAAGCAACTGGCCGGAAGTGGTTTCATAAAACCGCAAAATCAAATTGACCAAAGTAGATTTGCCCGCCCCGCTCGGCCCCACCAGCGCCACTTGCTCGTTGGGAAATGCCTCAAAATTTATATCTTTTAATACCTGTGAATCCGGCCGTGTAGGATAATGAAAATTGACATTTTGAAAGGAAATTTTACCCACAAAATTTTCCAATTTCCGATGCGATTTTTCCTCTTCTAAATCTTCGGTGGGTTCATCCAAAATTTCCATTAATTCTTCCGTCGCTCCAATAGCTTTTTGAAGCTGCGCATAAACGTTCGCAATCCCGCCGATGCTGCCGCCTATGAAAGCTGAGTAAATCACGAAACTGAACAGCTCGCCCGTCTGCAAATCCCCGCTGGCAATTAGATTCACCCCTTGCCAAATCACGGCCACAATGGCGCCGAACAATCCCAAAACGATGAAGGAGCTGAACGCGCCACGGTACTTGCCACCTTTCATTCCGGTCTTGGCCACTTCATTGGTTTTCAGTCGGTAGCGGGCGATTTCGAGAAATTCATTGGCAAAGGCTTTGACGGCAAAAATGCCTTGCAAAGTCTCCTCAACAATGGTGTTGCTTTCGGCCACTTCCTTTTGCACTTGCTTGGAATATTTGCGGATGAACCGCCCGAAAACCACCGCCACAATCATCACCACCGGAACTACGGCGAGCATAAATAGCGTGAGCCGAGGCGAGGTATAAACCAATATCGCAATCCCACCAAAAATGATAATCATCTGCCGGATAAATTCCGCCAAAGTGGTGGTGAAAGTTTCTTGTAAAAGTGAAATATCGCTTGATATCCTGCTGTTCAATTCGCCGACCCTTTTTTGATTGAAAAAAGTGATAGGCAATTTTATCAAATGACGATAGGTGGCTTGGCGTAAAGAAGCCAAAGTTTT
This sequence comes from Owenweeksia sp., assembly GCA_965214115.1. Classification (GTDB taxonomy): domain Bacteria; phylum Bacteroidota; class Bacteroidia; order Flavobacteriales; family Schleiferiaceae; genus Owenweeksia. The sequence goes on along the minus strand of CBDCAU010000009.1, from coordinate 338,393 downwards.
TTGGGTAACATTGACAAACAAAACCACACGGAAAAACGACACGATGGCTTGCCCCGCCAAAATCGTCAAAAGGATGAGCGAAATGCGGTTGATGTTTTCCACGATTTGATCGGTGTTGGTGGCGTCCACCAGCTCGCCGAGGTATTTGGGAAAGGCCAAGTTGGCGGCGCTGCTCAAAAACAGGAAAAACAGTCCCAGAGCGAATTCCCCGCGATACGGTTTGATGTATTTATAGAGGCGTAGCGACTTTTTGAAGTTCTTCCAGCTTAGGCGCTTTTTCTTTTTTTCGTCATTTTCCATACAGCGCGCGAAGGTAAAGCGGGATTTCCGTCCCGATGGTTATCGGGATACGATTTATGATTTGGGTACATTTGTCGGTACGGGGCGGTTTGACGTCTTTGGTAGTTATTCTTCCAGCGATGGTAAAGTTTACATTTTTAATACTGAATGACGAAAAAAAAATTACAAGTATTTTAATCTTAAGAATTTGTTATTATGGGAATGTTTGATGATGTAAAAATCAGTATAGAAAAACTGCCAATTTCAGATGAGGAAAAGAAGATGTTGGGAGAAAATCCGGGTTGGCAAACCAAAGATTTTGACAGTAGTCTTGATATTATTGAAATTACCGATGATGGCGAATTGAAAATTTGGGCCAACCAATATTAGTTTGGCGACGGCGACCAAGACGAATCCGCCAAAGATGAGCTGACGGAAGTAAAGCAAAAACGCCCTTTTCACGGTTGGTTCCGGTTTTATACTTCGGGCAAGGACAGGGATTGGTGGGAATTTGAGGCGAAATTTACTGATGGCAAATTAGAGAAAATTGAAGGTGGGAGGGAAGAGCGGTAAGTTGCCTTATGTTTGAATAAAATTAGCATCAAAGTGTTCTACTTTTATAGCCGTTCATTTATCAAAAAAAGAAATGAAAAAACGAATAAAAATCGTTAAAAAAGGCAAGGACGAGGGGAACTTGGATTATTGGTTATCATTGAGCTACGAAGAACGGATGGCCAACTTGGAAAAAATGCGGCAGGAAGTTAGCAGAAAGAAGTACGACAAAGAGCCAGAATTTCAGAAAGTATATCGAATCTTGAAACGGCGAAGCGATAGGTAGTTCCGCGCAAGTTTATCACATTTATAGGTCAATTTATTTTTGAAGACGTGGCTTGCCCTTTGCCTCCCACTCCCGAAATTTGCCCCAATGAAAAACTTCGCTCTCTCCCTCCTTACAATCCTCTCATTAACAGCCTTCTCCCAAAAATACCCCCAAGACTACTTCCGCTCGCCGCTGGAAATCCCGCTGGTGTTGAGCGGCACTTTTGGCGAGCTGCGCACCAACCATTTCCACAGCGGGATGGACATCAAAACGCAGGGCAGGGAAGGGCAGCGGGTGGTGGCCATCGCCGAGGGCACGGTCGTCCGCATCAAGGTTTCGCCTTACGGTTTTGGCAATGCGCTGTACGTTCGCCACCCGAACGGCTACACCTCGGTGTATGCGCACCTGCAGCGCTACAATGATGAAATTCAGGCGTATGTGCTTGAGAATCAATACCAAAACGAAAGTTTTGCGGTGGAGCTTTTTCCGCCGGCTGGGAAATTCCAGTACGAACAAGGCGATTTGTTGGCGCTTTCGGGAAATAGCGGCGGCAGCGGCGGCCCGCACCTTCACTTTGAAATCCGCGACACGCGCACCGAAAATATCATCAATCCGCTGCTGTTCGGTTTTGACGTGAAGGACGACATCGCGCCGCTTTTGTACAATATGGAAATTTATCAATTCGAAGATAACCAACTGGTTTCCAGCGACACGCGCAACTTGGTGGGCGCGGGCGGTAACACTTACGGCTTGGCGGGCGACGATTTAATAATTGTGCAGAACCCGCCCGCTTTTGGCATCACCACCTATGACAAACTGAACGGCGCGGCCAACAAAAACGGGATTTATTCCATCAAAATGTGGATTAGCGGCGAGCCGTATTACGATTATCAGATGGAAACTTTCGCTTTTGCGGAAACGCGCTACATCAACAGCCACATTGATTATGGGCTTAAACAGTGCTGCCGCCGCAACGTGAACAAACTTTACATTGAGCCGGGCAACCAGCTTTCCACCTATTCCATCAAAGAAAAAATGAAGCTGCCCGATTTGGTGCCGGATTCCATTTATGAGGTGAAAATTGCGGTGAACGACGTGGCGGGCAATGTTTCGGAATTGCTTTTCAATCTGAAATATGAACCGCAGCCGCAGGAGGAACTCGCTGCAGATGAGGAGGTTCCGGCCTCGGTGTTCCGCTACGGGCAGAGCAATTATTTTACCAACAACCACATTAATATGGTGCTGCCCGAAGGTGCTTTATATGATGACGTATATTTTGAATACGAACGGAAAGCGCCCTGCGCGAGCTGCTATTCCTACATCCACCAAGTGGCGGCGCGCGAAATTCCGGTGCAGAAATATTACACTTTGAAAATAAAGCCCGACGCCACATACGATGGCGACCGCAGCAAGTTGTGCATCGCCAGTTTCCGCAACGGAAATATGGACGACTACGAAGGCGGCCGCTGGGAAAACGGCTACGTGGTGGCGCACACACGGCAGTTTGGCGAGTTCGCCATTTATGCGGACGACACCCCGCCGCAAGTTTCCGCGCTCAATTTTTCCGATGGTTCAACGCTTTCAAAATCTGCGCGTTTGCGGTTTAAAATTACCGATAATTTTAGTGGGATAAAATCGTATCGCGGGGAAGTGGACGGAGAGTGGGTGCTTTTTCAATATGATGCGAAAAGCCGCTTGCTGTATGCGGATGTGGCAGAATGGCCGGTGGAAAGTGGCTCGAAAACTTTGACGATGGCGGTGACGGATGAGCGGGGTAATCGGACGGAGAAATCTTATAAGATTGTGTTGCCTTGAGCAGGCTCCCTAAATCCCCCGGAGAGCTTGTACTGAGCTTGTCGAAGTAGGGACTTTGGGCCGTCGCTTTTCACAGCCAAGCGGAAGACCCTGAAAGGGTCGGACTACAAAACTTGGGGCAACGCCCCAAGCGAGACCCACCTCACACCCAACCATTCCAAAATCAAAACCCCTACACGCTATTTTTGCCAATCGTTCGTTTCCCATTTTCAATGAAAAAAATACTCCTCCTTTTCGCGGTTTGCGCCTTTTGTTTTTCGGCAAAATCCCAACAGAAAGAGCCGGTGCAGATGTCGGGCATCGTGATGACCGCCGACTCTTTGTCGCAGCGGATTCCCAACGCCAACATCATCATCAAAAAAAGAAACAAAGGCACAACGTCCGACGTGGAAGGATTTTTCTCTTTCGCCGCGCTGCCGGGCGACACCCTCCAGTTCAGTGCGATTGGATTCAAAAAAGAATATTTGAAAATCCCCGATACCTTGGCGCAAAAAGAATACTTGGCGCGCATCGTAATGAGACGGGATACTACTGTGCTTCAGGAAGTTACGCTGTATCCTTGGCCTACGCCAGACAAGCTGAACGATGCCGTCTTGGCGAGCCGCGCCCCCGCCACGGAAAACGACATCGCGATGCGGAACTTAGCCGTGCAAGCCCTGCGGGAGCGCGCTGCCGAAATGGGCTACAGCCCCGAGGAAATGCAGGATTACGTGATTTCCGCGCAAAATGCCGACATCTATAATTTTGGCCGCTACCAAGGTTTCCAAAACGGCGGTTCGGCCGTGCTCGGCTCACTCACCAATCCATTCGCTTGGGCGGAATTTTTCGAGGCCATCAAAAAGGGCGAATTCAGCAAGACAACGCCCCGCAAACGTCAGTGATTTTTGGCGCGACGATTTCAATGATACCAAAATTCGATTTTATCCGAAACGAAACGCTCCCAAAACCCCAGCCGCCTGAAAGGCTGCGATTCCAAAACTTGGGGCATCGCCCCAAGACCACGCCGCACTACGCCCAGTTTCTCCGCGCGTTTTTTCTTTTTAGTTTCCTGTTTTTCAGCGCGGTTTTGCTTTCACAAGAAAAGCGCGGCCCGACTAAAATCCAAGGGAAAATAACCGATGACCGCGACCGCCCCGTGGACGGCGTGAAAGTGACGGTTGGGAATTTTTTCACACTGACCGACAAAAATGGCCGCTACGATTTGGAAATCAATGCGGGGAAAAATTTGACCGTGTATTTCACCAGCTTTGGCTACAAGCCGGATACCACGGTTTTTTCCATCCAAAAAAATCAAACCAAAACGCTGGACAAACAAATCGTTTTAATTCCGGAATTGCTTATCGGTGTGGATGTTACGGATAAAAAAGCGCGCTTTGACAGTAAGACCGATATCAAACGGAAAGACATTGAGGCGTTCGTGGGGCCCGGTTCGGACGTGGAAGGCATCATCAAAACGCTGCCCGGCGTAAGCAGCTACAGCGAGTTGAGTTCGCAGTATTCCGTGCGCGGTGGAAATTTTGATGAAAACTTGGTGTATGTCAATGGCATTCAGGTGTATAGGCCATTTTTGATTCGGAACGGCCAGCAGGAGGGTTTGAGTTTTGTGAACTCGGCGATGGTCAGCGACGTGGATTTTTCGGCGGGCGGTTTTGAGGCGCGGTATGGCGATAAAATGTCGTCGGTTTTGGACATTACCTATCGGCAACCGCAGGAATTCAACCTGCGCGCGGAGGCCAGTTTGCTGGGCGGCAGCCTCACTTTGGGCGACCGGATCTTCAATAATCGACTGTCCGTTTTAGTTGGCGCGCGCTATCGCACCAATCAGCTTTTGCTCGGCTCGCTGGATACCAAGGCGGATTTTCGCCCGCGCTACACGGATATTCAATCCTATATAACGTATTACATTTCAGACACTTGGGAGCTTAGTTTTTTGGGAAATTTTAGTCGCAACAAATATCAGGTGATTCCCGAAACGCGGCAAACGGATTTTGGCACTTTTCAGGAGGCGTTGCGTTTGGACGTATTTTTTGAGGGTCAAGAAGATTACGATTTCACCACCCGTTTCGGCGCGTTCAGCTTGGTCAATCGCCCGTCGGATAAACTGGAGTTGCGCTTTGCCACCTCTGGTTTTCAAACCACCGAGCAGGAATATTTCGACGTTTTTGGCGCGTACCGTTTGGGTGAATTGAACAACAATTTAGGTTCGGACGAATTTGGCGAAATCGCCTTTGTGCGCGGCACGGGCGGCTTCCAAAATTACGCGCGCAACAACCTCGATGCGATTGTCGCCAACGTTTCCCACGAAGGCCTTTTGGAGTTGGGAAAAACCAACTGGCGTTGGGGCGTAAAATTTCAAGCGGAAGACATCATCGATCGTTACCAAGAGTTCGAACTCATTGATTCTGCGGGGTATAACATTCCGCACGATGCTTCGCCCAATTTGGTTTTTGATGATTCGGGCAACGTTTTTATCGATTCCAGCTTTGCGCAAAATTTGGAACTTTTTGAATCGTTCAACAGCAATGTGGCGCTGCGCTCGTACCGCGTCACAGGCTTCATCGAACGCTCGCAATTATTTGAAAAGGGCAACCACGATTTTTTCCTGAACCTCGGGATCCGCTCGCATTATTGGACTTTCAATAATCAAAACGTCATCAGCCCGCGCGCCAGTTTCAGTTGGAAACCCGCTTGGGAATCGGATATGGTTTTCCGCGCCGCCGCTGGGTTTTATTACCAGCCGCCATTTTATCGGGAAATGCGCGATTTGGAAGGCGGCCTCAACGAGGACATCCGCGCGCAGCAAAGCATTCATTTCGTTTTGGGAAATGATTACCAACTGACGATTTGGAACCGCCCCTTCAAAATGGTGACCGAGCTTTATTATAAAAGTATGTCCGAACTGATTCCTTATGATTTGGACAACGTGCGCATCCGCTACCGCGCGGAAAACAGTGCGACGGGATTCGCCACGGGTTTGGATTATCGTATCAACGGCGAGTTCGTGAAAGGCGTGGACAGTTGGGCAAGTTTGTCGGTGATGACCATCCAAGAAGACATTGAAGACGACGGCGCTGGCTACCTGCCGCGCCCCACCGACCAGCGTTTCAATTTCAAAATTTTCTTTCAGGATTACCTCCCGCGCGACCCGACTTTTCGGGTGAGTTTGACGCTCTCGATTGGCACCGGCCTCCCGTTTGGCCCGCCGCAAGCCGAGCCGCAAGACCGCAATTTCCGCCTGCCGCCCTACCGCCGCGTGGACATCGGTTTCAGCAAAGTGCTCAAAGCCGAAGGAAAAACTTACAACTGGAATTTCCTGAACGGTTTTGAAAGTTTGTGGGTGGGGTTGGAGGTTTTCAATTTGTTGCAGACCAATAACACGGTGAGCTACCTTTGGGTGAAAGACGTGAGCACCGCGCGGGAATATGCCGTGCCTAACTTCTTGACAGGGAGGCTTTTGAATGTGAGGTTGGTGGCGGAGTTTTGAGGGTTTCTTTCTTTAAAGAAATGCCTTGTCTTAATTTTGACGATTGAGATGAAATTGCAGCCCCACTTTTCAGAAGTCATTACATTGATAAAAAAGGCGCGCCGCGATGCTTTCAGAGCAGTGAACGTGGAGCTTATCAATTTGTATTGGGAAATCGGCCGATACATCTCCGAGCGCACGGAGTCGGAGGGCTGGGGAAAATCCACCGTGCAGCAATTGGCAAACTATATCGCTCAAAATGAGCCGGATGCAAAGGGTTTTTCTGACAAAAACCTGTGGCGGATGAAGCAGTTTTACGAGACGTACCGCGAAAATGAAAAACTCTCAACACTGTTGAGAGAATTGAGTTGGAGCCATAATTTGGCTATCTTTTCAAGATGTAAATCGGAAGAGGAGCGTGCGTTCTACCTTCATTTGAGCCTTGCTGAAAATTATTCATTCAGGGAATTGGACAGGCAAATAAAATCCTCACTTTATGAACGCCAAATGCTATCCACGCAAAAACTCTCACCAGCGTTGAGAGTTTTTTCGAATGAGATTAAAAACGTGTTCCGCGAATCGTATGTGCTGGAATTTCTCAACCTCCCGGCCGAACATACCGAAAGTGATTTAAAACGTCAGCTCATCTCACAAATTAGGAAATTCATCACCGAGCTGGGCAAGGATTTTCTATTTGTAGGCGAAGAATTCCGGTTGCAAGTGGGCCGCCGCGACTTCCGCATCGACCTGCTTTTCTATCATCGCGGACTTCAATGTTTGGTGGCATTTGAACTGAAAACGGATGATTTTGAACCCGAGCATTTGGGAAAGCTCAATTTTTACTTGGAAGCCTTAAATCGCGATGTGAAAAAACCGAACGAAAACCCCAGCATCGGCGTGCTGCTCTGCAAGGGCAAAGACGATGAGGTGGTGGAATACGCGATGAGCCAAAGTCTTTCGCCGGCTTTGGTGAGCGAATACACCTTAGCGCTGCCCGATAAAAAACTGCTCAAGGGGAAGTTACAAGAATTTTATGAATTCTTTTTAGAGAAGGAATCCAAAAAGGAATAGAAGCACCAATGAGTTCCTAAATTTCCTTACTTTGCCCCTAAGGAAACCCTCGATATCGAAAAAATACGCGCCCAAAAATTCACGCCCGCGCAGGTGGAAATGCTGAACCTTTTTGGCAGCGGCGTTTCGGATGAAGATTTGGTGGAAATCAAGAATATTATTGGCCGCTATTTTGCCGATAAATTAGTAAAAAAAGTAGGCGAAAAAATCGAGGAAAAAGGTATCGCCGAAGAAGAGATGGAGAAGTGGCTTGATGAATAGGCTACGAATCGTTTTGGACACTAATATTTTTTTGGTTTCATTAGCCGAACATCACTCGTGGCATTGGATTTTTCAGGCCATAATTTGGAACAGAATTGAATTGTGCGTTTCTACCGTGATTTTATTGGAATATGAGGAAATCATCCAGCAACGTTTTGGCTTGGAAAAATCATCAGCCACGCTGGATTTCTTGCTTTTTTTAAGTACTGTCCATCGCATCTCTCGAACCTTCAAATGGGATTTGCTCCACGACAAAGACGACAACAAATTCATCGATTGCGCCGTGGCGGGCCGCGCGGATTAGATCGTTTCCAACGACGGCCATTTCAAACCTTTGGACAAAATGAAAAACCCGCCGGCGCGGCGGGTGAAAGTAGCGGAGTTCAAGAAAATTTACGAGCAAAATGTTTCGGACAAACCGTTAAGGTTTTAGTTTCACTCAGGATTTTAAAGAAACCGTACAAATCCTAAACCATTGACAGGCAGGATTTTGAAAGTAGGGCTGGTGGCGGAATTTTGACGCTGTAGAAAAAAGCCGAATTTAAAACCCGCGAAACTTGCCCAATCCAACAAAAAGGATATTTTTGCCGCGCTCCTCTCATCGCTTTGCGCAACGCCCCTGCTTTTTTTCTTAATCCGTTTCAAACATTTCGACAGCGATGATTTCTATTTCCACGCGGCCTGCCCGCTTTAGGTTGGTTGTTTCCCTTGTTATTTTGCTCCCTCTTTTTGGGATTTCACAAAAGGCCGCCCAAGCTGGCTTTTCCAACGAACATTTTCAGATAGCCGCCAACGGCTGCGAGGGCTGGGCGATGTGTGCCAACGTATCCGGCTTCGACGTCCAGTTTCAGTGGGCCGACCCCGCCAATGCCAACAACTTCCGCGTTGATTACCGCAAGGTGGGCGAGCCGAATTGGGTCTGGAACTATATCGGGGCGCAGAGCTTGGGCCAAACCTTGTCGGAGGAAGGCCTTTATGAATGGAAACTGATGGCGCGGATTGGCAGCGAGTGGCAGTTGGTGGAGTGTCCGCGCTACTTCCGGGTGGACTGCCCGCAGATGGAACTTGCCTGGGAAGTGGTGCAGCCTACGGCGCTGAACCCCCGTGGCGAATTCCACTACAATGGCGGCGTGGTGGGCGGAAAAGCGCCCCATTCCATAAAGATTACCAATCACGGTGAGTACCAAGATTCGTCCGTTGCCAGCGAAGGTATTTTTGCGGATCTGCCTGCTGGTGAATATCTCCTTACCCTCACCGATTCCAATGGTTGCTCCGATCAAAACCATTTTGTAGTAGAAAAGCCGGGGGCCATCGGTCTATTTATCCCCGTGATTTCGTCAGTGAATTTTACCACGCCCAGCGGTTTTGAAGTGGTGTGGCATTCCGTGGCGCACTCGCCTGATTCCATCGAGGCCTATCAATGTTCGTACGTAAATATGACCGCCGCCAATGCCCGCCAAATAGCGGGGCGGGTGACGCCCAACGACACCGATGAAGTTTTTACGAATTTGCAGTTTGGCGACCTGTATTCGTTTCAGGTGCGGGCGCAATATTGGCTGAACGGTCAATTGTGGTTTTCGGCGTGGTCGCTTTCGGTGGTGGGGGTGTGGCCTTCGTCCAAGAGCGCGCCTGCGGGTGGGGAGGCAGGGAATTTAGGCACGCCTAACCTGAGCGTGTATCCCAACCCGGTGCAACAGGTTCTATATATCAATCACGTGGCGGGCATCCGCTCGCGGGTGGAGATTTTTGGGCCACAAGGCGGCTTGGTCTATTCCCAAAGATTTGCGGCATCGTCCGTTTCTACTGTGGATATGAGCGGCCTCAGCCCCGGTTTTTATGTTTTGAAAATCAGGGAGGGGCAGAAAATCACCAGCCAAGTTTTGGTGAAACAGTAAGGGTTGAAAAATCTTTTTGGAGGTCTGTGGGGGCAGCTTTCCCTTACCTTTGCCGCCCTAAAAATTCAGGCGCAAGCCACCCGATCCCAAAACTTTAGTAGAAAAATGCTCAGTAAAATTTTGCGCCTCGCCGCAGCGGCGCTTTTCTTGGCCCTGGCCGTTTGGCAATTTATAGAAGGCCACATCGGCAACGGCATCTTGATGCTCCTTTTGATGGGCATCGCCATTTTGCTGTTTTACCGCCACGAGCGGATGTTGCTGGCACTGTGGCATCTGCGAAAGCAGAATATGGAAAAGGCCGAGCACCAACTCGATAAAATCAAAAGGCCGGAAAAAACTTTGGTAAAAGGCCAGCTCGCCTATTGGTATATGCTGAAAGGGATGGCGCAAAGCCAGCACGGGCTGGGCAAAGCGGAAAGTTTTTTGCGGAAATCCCTCTCCACCGGACTGCGGATGAAGCACGACCAGGCGATGGCGAAACTGCAACTCGCCGGCATTGCCATTGCCAAAAGGCGCAAGCGCGAAGCGATGATTTTGATGAGCGACGTGAAAAAACTCGACACGCGCGGTATGCTGACCGATCAGGTGAAAATGATGAAACAGCAGATGAAACGGATTTGAATCCCACTTCTCGACGAAACCCATTAACCGAGCACCTCGAAAGGGGCGACTACATAGCTTGGGGCACCGCCCCAAGACGATAATAGGATTTGATTTCTGTAAAACCGCACGGCCGTAGAACCGCACGGCCGTGCGGTTTTACAGACAGAATCGCGAATCAATAATCCCCGCCGTTGTAGCCAAACACCCGTTCCAAAATATCCGAAACGCGCGCGGCTGGGTTCTCACGGATTTTCTCCTCCTCCTTCGCAATGACCAAGAAAAGTCCCTCCAAAGTCTCGTCCAAAACGTATTCGTCCAAGTTGGGATTCACGCTTTGCGTCAGCGGAATTTGATTATAGGTGTTGATGACCGGGTTCCAGTATTTGGTGATGTCCACTTGGTCCAGCGCCTTTTTGATAACGGGGCGGAATTCCGCTTTCAATTGCGAGGAGGTGGTGCGTTTTAAAAATTGCGTGGCGGCATCGTCCTCGCCGCGCCATATTTCATAAACGTCTTGCAGCGTCATTTGCGTGATGGCGTCCACGAAAATCGGCGCCGCTTTTTCGGCCGCTTTTTCCGCGCCCCGGTTCAGGGTTTCCACAAATTTGTCCACTTGGCTCCCCAGCCCCAAATCGCGCACGGTCTGCTCCACCTTGGCGGCTTCGGGCGGAAAGGGGATTTTTATCAGAGAATTCCCATAAAAGCCGTTCGTCTTGGACGTTTGATCCACCGAATTGCGCGCGCCCACTTTCAGCGCTTCGCGGATGCCGCGCGTGATTTCACTTTGGGAGGGCGGGCCCGCGGTTTCGCCGGCGGTTTCCAAAACGCCTTGCAATTGGTCGCAGCCGCAAAAAAGGGCAATCGATAAAATGGGGAGTAGTCGTTTCATATTTTTACTATTCAAATGAAAAGCAAAGAAACAATGAAAATCAAGGGTTAAAAGGTTCTCGAAAAAAAATTTTACAAAGAAAAAGGGAAAATCCTATTTTAAAAAACTGAATATCAGTAGAGTGGAACAATAAGAAAGGGAATATTCGAATTAAAATTTCAACTGCCTTCTGCCACAACTTCCCATCCAACTTTATGTGGATTAAGAAAAAACCTCGTCTTTTCACGAGGTTTTATTTTGAGACTTGTCAAGATTTTAAAATGGCTCAGATTACACCGAACACCGAACATTTAACCTATTCCGCATCCTCTTCTTTTGGCAATCGCATCATAATCGGCAGCACAAAACTCACCGCTATTTCCTGCCCATTTTTGCGGGCGGGTGTCAGGTTGGGCAGGGTGTTCACCAAGTTGATGGCTTCTTCGTTGGCCTCCTGCCCAGCCGCATTTTTTGCATCATCTTCCGTATCGGTGGGCAGCCCGCGCAATACTTGGGCATCGCGGATTTTGCCATCCTTGCCAATCACGAACCGCGTCAAAATCCGGCCTTCCGCTTTTAAATTTTTGGCGCTTTTGGGATATTTGAAATTTTCTTTTACGTGGTTCAACACGCCTTTTTGGAAGCATTCCATTTGCTCCTCCTTGCTGGCATTTTCATCACACCAAGCGAATAGCGGCATTTGGTCTGCTTCGTTGATAGGAAAAGCTTCGGCGTTTTGCTCGGTTTCGGTGGCCTTTTCTTGGGTGGAAATCGGTTTCGCTTTGCTGCACGAAACCGCCGTCATTCCCGCCAGCAGCGGCACGAAGAGCAAGTAAAGCCATTGTAGTTTCCGTGGGGATTTTCCTTTATAAATCATTGTGATCCTATTTTTAATTAAACTTGAATTGAAAAAAGGGTTTGCGGTGGCGGCCATCGGTTGCCACCCGCTGGGTGGGTTTCCCAAGGCGCTGCCCAGCAGTAGCTTGGCGTAGTTTTCTTTGGTAGAAAGTTGCAGCGCGGCTTGGTCGGCGATGGCTTCGTGGGTTTGGCGCAGTTCGTTGTTCAAAAAATACAGGAAGGGATTGAACCAAAACACGGCTTTCCAAAGTTGATAGTACAAATTGTCCCAACTATGTTTCTGCGAAACGTGTACTTTTTCGTGTTCGATAATCGTATTTAAATTGATACTATTTTTTAATGAAAGCGGGAGTGCGATTTTATCAAAAAAGGTGAACGGACTGCTAATTTTTTTGGAAAAAAAAATGCCGTTCTTCGCACTTTCTGATTGCTTTAAAATACTTCGACATTTTAATATTCCTGAGTAGGTAAAGAATAGTGACGAAAAAAGACCGATTGCATATAGAATAAAAAATAAGATTGACCAAGACAATGTATCTTTTTCGGTGGTTAAATTTTCAGAAATTTCATCGTCCAAAAAAACCTCCGGCAAAACGAGGGCCGCGCCATTCCCAACCAAAGGATTTTCATAAAAAGAAGCCCACCACGGAATTCCCAACGCCAAAATGGGAATGGCAATTAAAATCCAGCGGTTCATCTGAAAAAAAGACATTCGGCTGAAAATCAATTTATAAAAAGTAAAAAAGATACCGCTGAAAAGAATGAAGCGTAAAATCAAGTCTGTCATTTTGATTCTTTTTTCTGTTCGATAATTTTTAAAATATCGTCCAATTCTTTGACATCCAGTTTCTTTTTGTCCACAAAAAAGGATACCATTTTTTGAAACGAACCCTCAAAATAACCGCTCAACAAATTTTCCATCTTAAAATTACTATACTTTCCTTTGGAAATTTTAGCAAAATAGCGGTGCGATTTGCCGATTTTTTCATAATCTACCAGTCCTTTTTCTTCCAAAATCCGGATGATGGTCGAAACGGTATTGTAGGCGGGTTTGGGATGCGGCATTTCTGCCAGTACTTCCTTCACAAAGCCGCCGTCCAGTTTCCACAAGATTTGCATCACGTGCTCCTCCGCTTTGGTTAGTTCGTTGAATTTCATCCGGCAAATATAGAACTAAACTTTTAGTTGAACTAATTTTATAGTTTGAAAGTTTTGTTTTGATGAAACTGAGACACGGGGGATGCCTATTTTTGCAAACCGCAAATTAGTCCCGCAGCTTCCCGCAGGTGCGGGAGATAGAGCATCCCGCTGGGGCGGGACGGTCGCAGGTTCTTTTTTTTTTTAACATTATACTATTGGTCCCGTAGCTTCCCGCACGTGCGGGAGATAGAGCATCCCGCTGGGGCGGGATGGTCGCAGGTTCTTTTTTTTTTTAATATTATACTATTGGTCCCGTAGCTCAGCTGGATAGAGCATCTGCCTTCTAAGCAGACGGTCACAGGTTCGAATCCTGTCGGGATCACAAATTGGCTTCGGAGGGAAGGAGCATCCCGTCTCTAAAGTCGGGACGGTCACAGAGCCTGTGCCGAACATCGGCATTCGAATCCTGTCGGGATCACCGCTTGCAAAAGCCCTGGCCGAATGCCTCGGGCTTTTTTTTGTTTCCACTCTGACGTTTTCAAGCCACGGCCAAATCCTACATTTGGCGCGATGAAAAAAACACGCTTCCTCTCGCTTCTCATTTTGATTGTATTCGTGCTGCCCACTGCTTTGGTGGCGCAAGATTCCAATGATGAATCCAATCCCAACGGCGAAAGAGACTCGGCCAACAAAGCCGTTTGGAACGTCCTGCCGCTGGTGTTTTATTCCCCAGAAACCGAGTTCGGCTTCGGGGTGGGCGGCGTGGTGTCCTTCCGTTTTAAGGGCGAGCCGACCGACAGCCGCAAGAGCCAGGTCACCTTTGGCGCCGCCTACACCCTGCTCGACCAGATTTTGCTCTACCTACCGTACCGCTTGTGGTGGAACGATGAAAAGTATTTGGCCTATGGCGAAGTGGGCTATTATAAATACGTGTATGAATACTACGGCATCGGGCCGCGGACGGACACTTCGATGCGCGAGTTCTACGACTTCCGGCTGGCGCGCTTCCGTGGGGATTTGTTGCAGGAGTTTTGGCCGGACACTTATCTGGGCGCGCGCTATTCGTTCGACCATTTCCCGATTACGGATGTGGAAGACGGCGGCCTGCTGGACACCCGCCAAGACCGCGACACCGCCGGCGGCCGCATCGGCGCGCTGGGGCCGGTACTGAACATCGACAGCCGCGACAACCAATTCTACCCCACGCGCGGCTGGTACTTCGAATTGCTGGCGCTGCCCCACATCAAAGCTTTTGGCAGTGAGTGGGAATTCTTGCGGCTCTCGATGGACGCGGTAAAATACATCCCGCTGGACGATGACAAGAAACACACGCTGGTGGGCAACGTATATCTGGAAACCAACATTGGCGACGTGCCTTTTTTGGAAATGGGCCTGCTGGGCGGCACCCGCCGGATGCGCGGGATGTACGAGGGGCGGTTCCGCGACCATAACGCGGCCATCGTACAGGCCGAGTACCGCTGGGCGTTCTGGAACCGCTTTGGCGCGGTGGCCTTTGGTGCGCTGGGCAACGTGGCCGACCGCCCCGAGAATTTCGATTTGGCGCTGACCAAGCACGCCTTTGGCGGGGGCATCCGTTTTCAATTGAGCAAAAAGGAAGAGGTGAACGTGCGCTTGGATTACGGCTATATGATAGGAGAGGGGGGCAATTTTTACCTGACGTTTGGGGAGGCGTTTTGAAATTCTTTTAGGGCGGAATTAGCGAATAGCCCAAAGGAGTTAGTGGCCAATCATATTTTTGAGTTTTCGGAAGCCGCGAAGCCATTTCAGTTTTTGATTTTTTTTAAAAAAGCTGATGTCAAAAACCTCAGGCCAAAACAAAATCCACTTTATCTTTTTGATTTTCAGTTTTTTATAAACATATATTCTTTCGTTTGATGGCTCGCGCTGATTTGCTTTTTTCTCGAAGACGAAAACCTGCTACGGATTTTTCTAACATTTTGATAACGAGCGCCAAAGCAACTTATCGAAAAATCAGGTCGGCCAGTCGTCAAACTTTCGTCAGGTCATCTGCGTACGTTTTGTTTGCAAGTCTTTATTGTTGCATTTTATTTCCTTAAAATTTTCACACCACACAGTTTACGATTATGAAAAAATTAATACTCCTTGTTGGAATGGTTTTTTGCTGGGCAGCGGCCTTCGGGCAAGTAGATACGCTTAGCACCACGCCAACACTCTCCGGAACTAACGGCTCTGCAGGAGTCACTTTTGCCATAGAGGCAGGTAGTAGTCCCATAAATATTCTCGGTCTGACAGCCAAGCTTGCCGCGACCACCACATCGGCTAATGTTTGGATACGTATGGGAGGGGTCGGTGCAAGCAGCAATCCGACGGGCCTTACTGTAGATGCTGCTAACGGTTGGACTCAAGTGATTACAAATGCCACCGTAAGCGGAGGGACAGGCACCGGAGCTGGGGCGGCCCAAGCGGTGATAGATTTTGGGATGTCGCAAATCAACGTTTCGGGCAATTCTCGAATCGGTTTTCATATTGAACCGGGAACGGGTAGCATAGGATACAAAACGGGGGCGGCAGCGGACCAAGTTATCTTTACTGATGGAGCAATTACAATAGATGTCTCGGACAGTGTGGGCATTGGCGGCCCGAGAACAAATACCAAATTCAACCCCAGGCGCTTTTTGGGTTCGGTTTTTTATGAAATTGGAGTGATTGGCAACTGCCCTCCCTTCACCAACTTTGCGATCGATAGCATTTCCGCTACTGCTGCTAAGGTAAGCTGGTCGCCCGGCGCCAACAGCAATAGTTATTTTCTGGAATATGGCTTGGCCGGATTTACCCAAGGTACTGGTACTAAGATAACAGGTACTTACCCCGCAGCCGATTCCATCGAAATTTTGACTGGCCTTACAGCTAATTCTAATTATGATGTTTATTTTGGAGAACTTTGCAATAGCGGCAATGACTCGGCCTACTTCCCCGGCGCACAATCTTTTAAAACCACCAAACTCTGCTCTCCCCCCACCAATTTTTCGGCCACGAACACCCAAGGCAATTCCACCAACCTGAGTTGGAACTATGCCGGTTCTGCCACCAATTTCACGATTTTGTACGGCCCGGTGGGCGGCGCGCCCGGCGCGGGCGGTTCGGCCACGGCCACGGCCTCGCCCTATACCTTGACGGGTTTGGCCCCCGTCACCTCCTATGATATTTACATCTTTGCCGATTGCGGCGCGGCCAACGGCGTCAGCGACACCGTGGGCCCGATTTCCATCACCACGCCCTGCGTCACTTTCGTCGCCCCTTATTTTGAAGATTTTGATAATTTGACCGCCGGCCAGTTCGGCAGCAATTTTACCAACTGCTGGACGGGCACCACTACGAGTGTCCCGCGCTGGGAAACGGAAAGCAGCGGCACGTCCAATTCTTTCAATACCGGCCCGCTCAACGATGTTTCCGGCTCCGGCATCTATGTTTATATGGAAACATCGGGCGGCGCGCTGGGTGATACCGGCGGCTTCATCAGCCCCACCATTGATATTTCCAGCCTTGCCCGACCCGAGCTATCCTTTTTCTACCATATGTACGGCGCCACGATGGGCACCTTAACCGTGCAGGCCGATACCGGCAGCGGCTGGTTCAACATCTTTTCGCTGACGGGCGAGCAGCAGACTGCTGAGTCTGATCCTTGGCTTCCAGCGTTCATTGATATTTCTGGCTATCCCAACATTGTCCAGTTCAAATTTTTGGGCACGCGCGGCACTTCCTTCACGGGGGATATGTCCATCGACGAGGTAAGCGTGGACGAAGCGCCCGCCTGCCGCGAGCTGAGCGGCGGCAACCTTACGGTGGCCAACCTGACCGACTCCAGTGCCACCGTGCAAGTGGACAATTCCAATACGGCTTTTGAACTGGAATGGGGCCCTTGCGGCTTCACCCAAGGCACGGGTACGGCACTTTCCGGCACGGGTTCCATCAGCTTTAGCGGGCTGGCGGGCAATACCTGCTACGAATACTACGTGCGCAAAGACTGCACGGCCGACACCAATGGTTTCAGCGTCTGGACGGGGCCGTACCAGTTCATCACCAACTGCTCCGGCTTTGTGGCGCCTTATAGCAACAATTTTGACAACGACACGGTGAACGTGGTGCCTGCTTGCTGGACCAACTTCATCACCGGCGGCCGCAGCACGGCGGGTTCTACGAACACCTACCAATTTGCCACCCCCAATTCCAACCCGTACCACATCCGTTTTTACAATGGCAATGGGCCGAATAGCTCGGACACCACTTTGTTCATCACCCCGCGCTTCGACGACTTGGACTCGGGCAACCGCAGGGTAACATTTTTTGCTAAGCAGGATTTTGGCAACGGCAGCCTGAACATCGGCACGATGAGCGACCCCACCGATCCCACCACCTACACGCGGCTGGATTCCATCGCCCTTACGGGCGCCTACCAGCTTTATATAGTGGACATCACCGCCGCCAACGGCTACAATGGTTCCGACCTATACGTGGCCTTCGAGCACCCCAACAACACTACTTTCGATGCCATTTATATTGATGATTTCAACTACGTGGAAATCCCCGCCTGCGCGCCACCTTTGATCACCAGCATTTCGGTGGACAATGTGACGGCCAGCACGGCCAACGTGTCTTGGAACCCTGGCGATGGCGACTCCACTTTCGTGGAATGGGGGCTGCCCGGTTTTACCCCTGGCAGCGGCGCGCAAGTAGGCCGTGGTATGGCTGCGGTGGGCGATTCCACTTTCACCATCACTGGCCTTGCCCCGCTCACCACTTACGAGTTCTATATTCAGGATTCGTGCAGCGGTTCGGGCTTTGGCCCATTTGTAGGCCCTATCACTTTTACTACCAAGTGCGCGGCACCCTCGGCGGCGGTACTTCCATTGTTCGATGGTTTTGAAAACTACACCAACGGGCCCACTTTCCAAGGAAACGGCAACTTGTGCAGCTCTGGCCACAACTGGTCGTTCGAGGGCGCCAGTGCTAATTCGCGGATGCGCTTGCAAGCGGCCTCGGGCACCACGCCGTTTGCCCAAACGGGTAGCCAAGCGGTTACCATCGACCATAGCCCCTCTGCCTCCGGCTATGAGACCAACTATCTTATAATGACGGTGAACCTGACGAATTACACCACTTCGGCGGGCATCGAGCTGGGCTTTAGCTACAACAGCCACGGCCAAGATGCCAACGTGAACGATAATGTTTGGGTGCGCGGCGCACCGGGCGATCCTTGGGTGCAGATTTACGACCTGCGCGCCAATGCGCCCACCAGCGCGACGTACAACACGGTGTCCAATCTGGATATCGTAGGCCCTATCACCAGCGCGGGCCAAAGCATCGGCGCACAAACGCAAATTCGCTTTAGCCAAGAGGGTCGCTTCTCGGCCAACAGCCTTTCTTTTTCGGATGGCTACACTTTTGACGATGTTTCGCTGGATGCCGTTACCTGCCCTACGCCCACCGGGTTGGTGGCCAACAACGTGGTGGACACTTCCGCCACCTTGACTTGGAACGCACCGCCGAGCGGCTCGTCGGGCACGCAGTACTGGTTTGGCCCCGTAGGTTTTTTCCAAGGCACTACCACCGTTGGCGGTGTCAAGGGTGTGGTTTCAGGCAACAGCGTTGTCGTGGACACGCTTTCTGCCAATAGCTGCTATGAATTTTTGGTGCGCTATATCTGCGGTCCAAATGATACTTCGGTGTGGGCGGGGCCGGTGCAGTTTTGCACCCCTTGCGCCATATTCTCGGTTCCCTATTTTGAAAATTTTGACAATCTGCTCACTAATCAAGTTGGGGATTTGGGCAATTGCTGGGAAACCAGCAACACCACCACCGGCGGCTACGGCTGGAGGACCAACACGGGCGGCACTTCTTCCTTCAGCACTGGCCCATTGGGGGATGCCACCTCCGGAAACGGCACTTATCTCTATACCGAAGCTTCGTCGGGAAGTTTGGGAGACAGCACCTTGCTGACCAGCCCGCTGTTTGACCTTTCGGGTCAGGCCAATCCCGACTTCACGTTCGCCTACCATATGTTCGGTGCTACGATGGGTACGCTGAGGTTGCAGATCAACGATGGCACCTCTTGGACTACGCTCGTCTCATTGGTAGGCCAGCAGCAAACCGCACAAACTGATCCTTGGCGGGATACAGCGGTTTCCCTGTCTGCCTATTCAGGTGTGGTGCAGTTCCGTTTTGTGGGAATCAGGGGGACGAGCTTTACGGGTGATATGGCCGTGGATGATGTTCGGATCTCTAAGCCGGTCACTTGTTTCCAGCCCATTAATCTGTCCGCTTCCAATCTCGGGGCGAATTCTGCCACCTTGAATTGGTCGGCCAATTCGCAGAGTACGGGCAACAGTTTTGAGATAAGTTACGGGTTGAACTTGAACAACCCTGGGCTTGGAACTATGGCAACGGTCACAGGAACCTCTACTACCATTACCGGATTGACCGCTTCTTCGCAATATTGCTTCTACGTGAGGGAAAATTGTGGTGGCGGGGACATCAGTTTCTGGGCTGGACCATTCTGTTTCAACACCCTTTGCGGGGCCATTCAGCCGCCATACTTGGAGCAGTTTGCCACGCCCAATGCGATTCCAAATTGCTACAGTACTTACAATCAATCCAGTAGCACATCGGCCAACGCCTTTTGGAAGTATGCAGGTACTTGGCCCGGCTATGGCGCGCAGGGCATAAACAACGCCCCCGGTTCCTTGGGAGGCTCGGTGGGCGTGGATGGCAGCACCCCCAACGATTCTATGGTAACCTTGGAATCGCCCCAGTTCGATATGTCTGCCACGGCTTCCCCTTATTTGGAATTCAAGAAATTTCAGAACAACACGCAGACCACCAACCCGAACAGCCAAACGCTCTATGTGGATGTCTATGACGGGTCGGCGTGGA
The DNA here is from genome assembly GCA_965214115.1 of Owenweeksia sp. Classification (GTDB taxonomy): domain Bacteria; phylum Bacteroidota; class Bacteroidia; order Flavobacteriales; family Schleiferiaceae; genus Owenweeksia. The sequence continues at coordinate 318,408 of CBDCAU010000009.1, read as the reverse complement.
ACAATGATGTTATTTCAGACAATACCAGCAGCGCGGCTTGGCGGACGCTCAGCATCGACTTGAGCGCGTTCACCCTTACCGGACCCGTGCAGTTCCGTTTTCACGTGGATAAATTTACGGGTAACCCAAGCGCCTTTTACAGTGACATTTTAGTAGATGATATTCGGGTGTTCGATTCGTTGGGCGCCGGCGCTTGCCCTGCCCCCATCAATGTTGCCGCCAACGTAATAGCTTGCGACAGCGTGGAAATCACTTGGAACAATAGCCAAGATACTTCCGTGGTGAACTACGGCACGGCAGGTGGCTCCATCACTACCGCAACGGTATTTGGCGACAGTAGCTTTACCATTGCGGGCACCATCGCCAATACGCTATATATCGCAGGAGTAAGGAATATTTGCAATGGCGATACCAGCTTGCCGGATACAGTTTCTTTCAACACGGGAAATACTGGTGCGCCCACGGCGGCTTTCACGCCCACGGGGAACGGCTTGAGCGTAAGCTTTGATGCCAGTGCTACCACGGGCAGCGGGAATTCCTACAGTTGGGATTTTGGCGACGGGAATACTTCCACCGCCCAAAACCCGACCAACGTGTACGCCACGGGCGGCAGCTTCACGATTTGCCTAACGGTGACCAACGCCTGCGGCACCGATAGCGTCTGCCAGACCTTGGCGAACGTGAGCTTGGCGGAGAACGCCTTGGCGCGCAGCTTATCCATCTTCCCTAACCCGACGGACGGGCTGGTTACGGTGGAATTTGAGCCGCACGGAAAGGGGGATGCCACGCTGAAAGTAACGGACGCGCGCGGCCGCGTGCTGTTGGAAAAAGTGGCCGTCCAAGATGCCAGCGGCACGGTCAATCATAAGCTGGACTTATCGCGTTTCGCCAAGGGTATTTATATGATTGAAATCACTTCTGGCGAAATGAAAGCCGTGCGCCGCGTGAACGTACGGTAAGGTGCTCAAGCTAAATGAATCATTTAAAACCCCAGTCATTTTTGGCTGGGGTTTTTTTGTGTGCCTATATTTTTCTATTGGAGGGGGTTGTGTTTTTTGAACGGTTTTTTTTGCCATCTTCGCGGCCTGTTTTTATTTCCCTAAAATTTCACACAATAAGTTTACAATTATGAAAAAAATGATACTCTTTTTTGAGATGGTTTTTTGCTGGGCGACGGCCTTTGGTCAGCAACCCAACATTGCGCCATTGGCCACGGCTACTGCAAGTTCCTGCAACACTGGTACTTGTGCGGATTTCAATGATTTGGATTTTGGCAACTGTGGCACGCAAGATGTTTGGATAAGCACTTCCAACCCGCCCAGTACAGTAGCGGGTACCGATTTTATTGAATGGAACTGGTCTACCCCCCAGTCCTTCGATGAGATTACTATTCATCACGCTTCTTCTAACGCAGCTCGCCAACTAACAGGCGCTACAATGCAAAGTTGGGACGGTACGCAATGGGTTACTACCGGAACGTTCAGCAACTTGCCGCCGGCCTGTTCCAATACCATCGGCTTTCAGAGGGTAACGACCAGCCGTTTTCGTTTTACTCTCTTTACAATGACAGGCCCAGGACAAACTTCCAATCCTAATTTCCGCGAGATTGAGATTTTCCGGGCTTCTACTTCGGACGATGATGCGGGGGTGGCCTCGACCAATACAGTGCCAGCGGTATGTCCCGGCAGCTACCCAGTAGAGGTGTTAGTGCAAAACTTTGGCACCAATGCCATTGACTCTGTTCAGGTATTTTGGGAGATAAATGGTGTTTCTCAACCCTCTGTAAACGTGGTGGGAACGCTTGACACCATCGGCGGTGCCGGTTCGGCTGACACTTTGGTGAACTTGGGCAACTTCAATTTTATGGCAGGGGTAACCTATAATTTGAAGGCTTGGACGGCATTGCCGAATGGTACTGCCGATACGGCCAATTTTAATGATACCCTGAACGCCCAACTTATGTTGGGTGCACCTACTGGCTTGGCGGCGAATAATGTAACTTCCAGTTCCGCCGATATCAGTTGGACTTCGATCACCGGTCAGTCCTACGGCATTATTTACGGTACCACGGGCTTCAACCCCACCACTTCGGGTATCACCGTGCTACCGGCCTCTTTGCCAGCAAACCTTGCCAACCTGACTTCCACTACCGTTTATGATATTTATCTATTTGCGGATTGTGGTGGCGGCGTGTATAGCGATACCGCTGGGCCAGTCTCGTTTTCTACTTTGATCACGGGCCCGAGCGGCGTAAACTGTACCTCAGGAAGCCCCTCGGTCTTAATTTCAGAAGAATTTGACGTGCAAGGCGGCTGGACGGGCGACATCAGCAACTCTTCGGGCGATTGGCAATACAACTCTGGAACCACAGGTTCATCCAACACGGGGCCGAGCGGCGCCCACAGCGGCAGCAACTATATTTATTTTGAGGCCAGCGGCTCCGGTCCGGCTTCTTTGATTTCGCCTCGGATTGATTTGACCAATGCGGTGGACAGTGCCGAGCTTTCGTTTTGGATGCACGCTTATGGACAGCACATCGGTTATTTGGTCATCCGCGTTTCTACCACTTCGGCCACCGCAGGTTTCAACGATACCATTTTCAATTACAACCAAGGGGAGTTGCAGACTTCCAGTGCCGACCCTTGGCAGCAAATTGGGGTGCGCTTGGATCAATATATCGGCCAGCCCATTTGGTTGGAGTTTGAGGCAGACCGCACTACCAGCTTCAGCGGCGACATTGCTTTGGATCTTTTGCAGGTAAGGGCTTGCGGCACGTTCTGCCTGCCCGAAATTTTCAGCCTCAACTCCATTACTCCATTTGCCGATAGTGCCGTTTTTACGGTGGATACCTTCAGCAATAACTTTATGGTGGAGTTTGGCCCTTGCGGTTTTACTCAAGGCACGGGTACTACCCAAACAGTGGGCTCTACCTTTACGGCAGGTAGCCCCAATGCACTCCTAACGCCTAATACTTGCTACGATCTTTATGTGCGCCGCGATTGCGGCGCCAACGGCACATCGGCTTGGGGTGGGCCGTTCCAGTTTCGTACGGCCTGTGCTCCTTTCTCGGCTCCTTTTGTGGAAAACTTTGACGATTGGAGGCCAGGCACAGGTTCTACTTCCCAGTTAAACAATGACTCCATTGATCCGTGCTTTGATCGGACTCCCGGAACGGGAAGTGGAACTTATATGTGGTTAGTAGATTTTAACGGTACCGGTTCCTCTGGTACTGGGCCCACCACCGATAATTCGGGCAGCGGCAATTATCTCTATACCGAAGCATCTTCGGGTTCTACTGGAAGTTTAGCGAGGTTCTCCACGCCCCTTATTGATGTTTCTTCCCTCACTAATCCCTATTTTTCCTTCTTTGTGCACGCGGCAGGATCGGACTTGGATCAGTTGGAAGTGGAATACTTGGACAACGGCGTGTGGAAAAACCTTATGACGCTGGATGTTCCTCCTTATCAAGCTGGTATCTCGGATCCATTCATCGAATTTGGGGACACGCTCTCCAATTTGGTTTCCACCATTACTCAAATCCGTTTCACGGCCACCCGTGGTACTTCTTTTGGTGGCGATTGGGCCATTGACGATTTACGACTGGACGAGGCACCCGCCTGTCAAGCGCTTTCGGCGGCCAATATCAATATTACCTATTTGGATGGCGATAGCGTATTTTTCACTTTCGACCGTTCGGGTTCCGGTGTAAAATGGGTTGTTGATTATGGGCTTACTGGCTACACCGTTGGTTCGGGCTTGGGCAGCTTTACTGTTACCGATACATTTGCGGGCATCGGAAATTTGCTTTCAGATACCGAGTATCAATTCTATATACAGGATTCTTGTGCGGATGGCAGCTTGAGTTTTTTCGTAGGCCCCGTAACCTTTGCCACCAAATGTGCGGCACCGTCAGCAGCGGTCTTGCCCTTGTTCGATGGTTTTGAAAGCTACACCAACGGACCCACCTTTCAGGGGCAAGGCAATCTGTGTAATACTGGTCACAACTGGTCTTTCGAAGGCAGTGGCCCCGAAGGACGGATGCGCTTGCAAGCGGCGGATTTTTCAAGTACGTTGTTTGCCCAAACAGGCAGCCAAGCAGTTACGCTGGATCATTCGCCATCAGCCTCGGTTTTGTCTTCCAACTATCTTATAATGACGGTGAACCTGACGAACTACACGACTTCGGCAGGCATCGAACTGGGCTTCAGCTACCTGAGCCACGGGCAAGACTTGGGCTCCAACGACAAGGTATGGGTGCGCGGCGCGCCGAGCGATACTTGGGTCGAGATATACGACCTGCGCGCCAATGCGCCCAGCAGCGGTCAATATTATACAGTTTCCAATTTGGACATCGTGGGCGCCATCACGGGAGCGGGGCAGAGCATCGGCGCGCAGACGCAGATCCGCTTTAGTCAAGAAGGTCGTTTTTCGGCTGGCAGCCTGACCTTTTCGGATGGCTACACCTTCGATGATGTTTCCCTTACGGCGGTTACCTGCCCCACGCCTACCGGCCTTTCCGCCGAGAATGTTTTGGATTCCACGGCCACTTTGTCTTGGAACACGGGCGCGGGCCTTAGCAGTGAAATATGGTTTGGCCCGGCCGGTTTTTACCAAGGCACCACCACCACGGGCGGGGTGCGCAGCGTGGTAAACGCCGATAGCTTGGTAGTGGATACCCTTAGCGGGAATACTTGCTACGAGTTTTTGGTGCGCACGATATGCCAGGCGGGCGACAGCAGCGTGTTTGCCGGCCCGTTTACCTTCTGCACGGAATGCAGCGCTTTTACCGCGCCTTACTACAATAATTTTGATGTAGGCCAACCTACTGGCGAAGCGCCCGATTGTTGGGAGGAGGTAATTATCGGCGGGACGTCCGCCACGCTCCCCGCCTTTGAAGTGTATGCTTTTGCTACGCCCTTTACCCCGCCCAACCACGTGCGCATCTACAATTACAACGCGGATACGCTGATGGGCATCAGTCCGAGGTTCTCGGATATGGACCAAGGCGACAAACGGGTGCGGTTTTTCACCTCGTCCACCAATACGGCCAACCAACTGGTGGTGGGCACTTTGTCCGACAAGTCTGCTCCGTCCACTTTCAAGCCTTTGGACACGATTACCTATGCGGCCACGAATACTTATACTGAAGTAACGGTGGAACTGACCGCTGCCAATGGCTACAATGGCACGGACGAATACGTGGGGATTTTGCACGGCAATACGGCTAATTTCCAGACCATTTATATGGATGAGTTCAATTACGAGACGTTGCCGACGTGCTTCAAGCCGGACAGCGTATTGGCGAGCAACGTCACTTCCACTTCGGCAGTGGTTACTTGGGCCAACAATCCCAACAGCACGGGCAACAACTTCCAGATCAGCTACGGCGTGAGCCTGAACGACCCTGCGCTGGGCACTATGGCGATGGTAACTGGAAACAGCTTCACGTTGAGCGGTTTGGCGCCCGCTTCCAATTACTGCGTGTTTGTGCGGGAAATCTGCTCCGCCTTAGATACCAGCGTGTGGACGGTGAAATATTGCTTTGCCACGCTTTGCCCGCCCACCTTTGCGGCGCCTTACTTCACGGATTTTGAGGTGAACAGCCCCGGCAACGCGGCCACCTACGAAAACTGTTGGACTTCCGGCATCAGCACCCCGCGCTGGGAGGCTGAGGACGCCACGGGCGCCAACGAGAACTCCCTAAACACCGGGCCCTTCTTCGATGCCACCTTCCCCAGCACGGTGGGCGGCACCTATATGTACCTGGAGACCTCCGGCGGCGCGCTGAACGCCTTCTCGGATTTGGCATCGCCGTCCATCGATATTTCCACGCTCAACAACCCCGAGCTGGAATATTACTACCATATGTACGGAGCTACCATCAACAAGCTGGAAGTGTATGCCCAGGACGCCAGCAGCAACCTGACGTTGATCGATTCCATCGTCGGGCAGCAGCAAATGGCGGGTTCCGATGCCTTCCTTTCGAGGAAGGTCAGCTTGGCCGGGCTGAGCTTCACCGACGTGAACATCGTCTTCCGCGCCTACCGTGGCAGCAGCTTCACGGGCGACATCGCCATTGATGATGTTTCCATCAAAGAATCTGGCAGCACTTTTTGCCCCGCGCCCACCAACCTGACCGCCAACGTAGTTTCCTGCGACACGGTGATTTTAAGTTGGAGCAACGGCGGCGACACCTCGGTGGTGGTGTACGGCGATTCCACTAACCTGACGGCGGTAAACGTTTTCAATGACAGCAGCTTGGTCATCACCGGCACCTTGGCCAACACGGCCTACGGCGCGGCGGTGGCGAACATCTGCGGCAGCGACACCAGCGCGGCGGACACCGTGGTGTTCGACACCGACACGATCGGCGCGCCCACGGCGGCCTTCACGCCCACGGTGAACGGCTTGAGCGTTTCGTTCGATGCCAACGCCAGCACAGGTAATGGAAATTCCTACACTTGGGATTTCGGCGACGGGAATACCTCCACCGCCCAGAACCCGACCACTGTGTACGCCACGGGCGGCAATTACACGGTCTGCCTGACGGTGACCAACAATTGCGGCACCGACAGTACTTGCGTCAGCTTGGCCGGCATCAGCTTGGCGGAGAACGCCTTGGCGCGCAGCCTGAGCATCTTCCCCAACCCAACGGACGGGCTGGTGACGGTGGAGTTCGAGCCACAAGGAACAGCTTATGCCACCTTGAAGGTAACCGACGCGCGCGGCCGACTGCTATTGGAAAAAGAGGCCGATTTGCAAGCGAACGGCACGGTCGGGCGTACGCTGGACTTGTCGCGTTTTGCCAAAGGCGTTTATATGATTGAAGTCACTTCCGGCGATATGAAGGCGGTGCGCCGCGTGAACGTGCGGTAAGGTGTTTTCAATTAAATGAATCATTCAAAACCCCGGTCAAAAATGACTGGGGTTTTTTTTTTGGAGTTTTTTGCCCAACACTTAGCGGCGGAGGTATTTCCAATGAAATTTTTCGGCATATTTGCAATCTGTTTCCCAAAAAATTTCTAACACCATTTTTATCATTATGAAAAAAGTACTACTTCTTGTGGCCGTCCTCGCTTTTTGGATGCCATCCAATGGTCAATATTGCACCACTAATTTGTACACTTCTGGCTGTGCAGCTTTTGCTGATGACCTCAATGATTTTACCTTGGGCTCTTTTACGGATTTGGCTACTGGATGTACCGGAGTTAATGCCTACAACGACTTCACCAATAAGACCATCGTGGTGACCCAAACCTTCCCCCAATATTTAGAAGTAAGTTCCTCTTACGTGAGCGGCGAATCGCTGAAGCTGTTCATTGATTATAATAATGATCAAGATTTTGACGATCCGGGCGAGGAGGTGTACGTTTCCCCCAACACCTTTGGCACCACCGCTTTGATGGATACAATTACGTTCCCAGCAGGTTCGCCGGTCGGTACTTTTAGGCTGAGGGCTCGAGTTGTGTTTACGTCTAATCCTACTTATACCGCCTGTAGCTCGGAAACTTACGGCGAAATCCACGACTACACCATCGAAATCAAACCCAACGTGGTGGGCAACTGCCCTGCGTTCAGCAACTTCGCCATCGATAGCATTTCGGCCACGGCGGCCAAGGTGAGCTGGAACCCCGGCGCGGGCAACACGGGGTACTTTTTGGAATACGGGTTGGCCGGCTTTACCCCCGGCACCGGCACCAAGATTACCGGCACCTACCCCGCCGCAGATTCCGTTGAAATCTTGACCGGATTGACCGCCAATACTTCTTATGATCTGTATTTTGGCGAGTTGTGCAACAATGGGAATGATTCGGTTTCCTTTCCAGTGGCACAAACTTTCAAAACCACCAAACTGTGTTCGCCGCCCACTAATTTTATGGTGGGCACCATCTTGGCAACCCAAGTAAACCTAACTTGGAATTATGCGGGAACAGCAACAAATTTCAAAGTGCTTTCTGGACCAGTAGGTGGCACACCAGGTGCTGGCGGCACAGCCACTGCCAGCGGCTCCCCTTATACTTTGACGGGGCTTGCCTCTAATACAATGTATGATATTTACCTCTATGCCAATTGCGGCGCGGCAAATGGCGTAAGCGATACCTTGGGGCCCATTTCCATCCTGACCCCCTGCGCTATTTTCAATGCCCCCTATACGCAAGACTTTGAGAATTCCACCGTGGGCCATTGGGACGGAGTGGAAGATTGCTGGACGTTTTCGTCCAACAATCCTGGCACGACCTCAAACGGCGGGTATAGTTGGGAAGTGCGCAATACGCCACAGACAACCTCGGGTACAGGCACGGGCCCGGATCGTGACAATACCTTGGCTCCTGCTACGGGCGGGACTTTCGTTACCGCCGATGTTTCTGGGTCGGTCTCGGGAACTGATTCTACCGTATTGACTTCGCCTCCCGTTGATATAAGCGGATTATCTCGTCCAGAATTGACCTATTTCTACCATAAGCACGGGACTAATATGCCTGACTTGAGAGTGGATGTTTTCAGCAATGGCGTGTGGAACAACGGCGTACAAACAGTAGTAGGCGTTACCCAAACTTCGCCCTCCGATCCCTACTTGCCTTCTTTTTTAGATCTTTCTTCCTATAGCGATACTATTCGCGTTCGCTTTGTGGTGGTAAGCTTAGGCTGTTGCCAAGGGGATGTGGCGTTGGACGATATTTCGTTTGACGATGCACCGGCCTGCCGCGAACTATATGCCCTTAACCTCAACGTAAACAACCTCACCGACACCAGCGTCACCATTTCGGTGGACAATTCCAATACGGCTTTCGAATTGGAATGGGGCCCTTGCGGGTTTACCCAAGGCACGGGCACGGCACTTTCGGGTACAGGGGCTGTCAGCTTTAGCGGGCTGACGGGCAATACCTGCTATGAATATTACGTGCGCAAAGATTGCACGGCCGACACCAACGGCTTCAGCGTCTGGACGGGGCCGTTCCGGTTCTTTACCAACTGCTCCGGCTTCTTGGCGCCTTACAGCAACAATTTTGACAACGACACCGTGAACGTAGTGCCCACTTGCTGGACTACCTTCATCACGGGCGGGCGCTCCACGGCGGGCGTGGCACTCACCAATCAGTTCGGCGCGCCCAATTCGCCACCTTACCACGTCCGCCTTTACAATGGCAACGCACCCAATCCCACCGATAGCACGCTCTTCATCAGCCCGCGTTTCGACGATTTGGATTCCGGCAACCGCCGCATCGATTTCAGGGCCAAGATGAGCTTCGGCACGGGCAGCTTGAACATCGGCACGATGAGCGATCCCGCCGATCCCACCACTTATAATTTCATTGATTCGGTGGCGCTCACCGCGCAACACCAATTGTACATAGTGGACATCACCGCGGCCAACGGTTACAATGGCACGGACAACTATGTGGTGTTCGAACACGGCAACGATGGCACCTTCCAGACCATCTATATTGATGATTTTAATTATTTGGAAATTCCCGCCTGCGAACCGCCTTTGATCACGGAGATATTCGTGAACACGGTAACGGCCAACACGGCGGCCATTTCTTGGATTCCGGGCGATGGCGACTCCACTTTCGTGGAATGGGGACTGCCGGGCTTTACGCCGGGCACGGTCGCACAAGTCGGCCGAGGGATGGCCACGGTGGGCGATTCCACGTTTACCATCACTGGCCTGAGCCCGTTGACCACCTACGAATTTTACTTGCAGGATTCCTGCAGCGCCAATGGCTACAGCCCCTTCGTGGGCCCTATTTCGTTCACCACAAAATGTGCGTCTCCATCGGCGGCGGTTTTGCCTTTGTTTGATGGTTTTGAAAATTATACCAACGGCCCTACTTTTCAAGGAAACGGCAACTTGTGTAGCTCCGGCCACAACTGGTCTTTTGAAGGCAGCGGCCCCGAAGGACGGATGCGCTTGCAAGCGGCGGATTTTTCAAGTACGTTGTTTGCCCAAACCGGCAGCCAAGCAGTTACGCTGGACCATTCGCCGTCGGCTTCGGTTTTGTCTTCCAACTATCTTATTATGACGGTAAACCTGACGAATTACACCACTTCGCCGGGCATCGAACTGGGCTTCAGCTACCTGAGCCACGGGCAAGACTTGGGCACCAACGACAAGGTATGGGTGCGCGGCGCGCCGAGCGATACTTGGGTCGAGATATACGACCTGCGCGCCAATGCGCCCAGCAGCGGTCAATATTATACAGTTTCCAATTTGGACATCGTGGGCGCCATCACGGGAGCGGGGCAGAGCATCGGCGCGCAGACGCAGATCCGCTTTAGTCAAGAAGGTCGTTTTTCGGCTGGCAGCCTGACCTTTTCGGATGGCTACACCTTCGATGATGTTTCCCTTACGGCGGTTACCTGCCCCACGCCTACCGGCCTTTCCGCCGAGAATGTTTTGGATTCCACGGCCACTTTGTCTTGGAACACGGGCGCGGGCCTTAGCAGTGAAATATGGTTTGGCCCGGCCGGTTTTTACCAAGGCACCACCACCACGGGCGGGGTGCGCAGCGTGGTAAACGCCGATAGCTTGGTAGTGGATACCCTTAGCGGGAATACTTGCTACGAGTTTTTGGTGCGCACGATATGCCAGGCGGGCGACAGCAGCGTGTTTGCCGGCCCGTTTACCTTCTGCACGGAATGCGGGGCGTTTACGGCTTCGTACTACAACAATTTTGACGTAGGCCAAGCCGTGAACGAAGTGCCGGATTGTTGGGAGAAGTTTGCCGTGGGTGGGACGCTGCCCGTTTTGACGGCTTTTGACGTGTACACTTTCGGTAATCCATTTTCAACACCTAATCATCTTAGAATTTACAATAGGAATGCGGACACGCTGATGGGCATCAGCCCGCGCTTCAGCGATATGGACGCGGGCGACAAGCGGCTGCGGTTCTATATTAACACCTCTTCTTTCAATTCAGAATTAGTGGTGGGCACGCTTTCGGATAAATCTGACCCCAGTTCGTTCAGCGTATTAGATACGATTCCCTACCAAACGGGCGGCTACCGAGAGGTGACGGTGGACATCACCGCCGCCAATGGCTACAACGGCACGGACAATTACATCGGCCTGCTGCACGGCAACACGAGCACGTTCCAGACCATTTACGTGGACGAGTTCCGCTACGAGCGCATTCCGACCTGCTTTAGGCCAAACACTTTGAGCGTGTCCAACATTACCCTGAACGGTGCCACGGTATCTTGGCAAAAGAACGCGGCGAGCACCGGCAATAACTTTGAGGTGAGCTACGGCCTCGGGTTGTCCAATCCCGCCAACGGTACCGTGGTTTCGGCCACGGGCACTTCCGCTACCATCACCGGCCTCAACAGTTCCAGCGTTTACTGCTTTTACGTCCGCGAGCGCTGCTCCGCCACGGACAGCAGCTTTTGGGAAGGCCCGTTCTGTTTCAACACGCCCTGTGTTACCGTCGTTGCGCCCTTTACGGAAGATTTTGAATTGTTTACCGTAGGTCATTTTGACGGCAGCCACAACTGCTGGGACTTCCAATCCAACAACCCCAGCACCACGCCAAGTGGGGTCTACAGCTGGGAGGTCAGGAACTCGTCGCAGACCACTTCGGGTTCCAGCACTGGGCCTGACCGCGACAACACGCTCTTCCCTGCCATTGGTGGCAAGTTCATCACGGCGGACGTTTCGGGTTCCAGCGGCACGGTGCCCGATTCCACTTTGCTGACTTCCCCCGTCATCGACATTACCGGACTGAACAGTCCCGAACTTTCCTACCACCTGCACCGCTACGGTTCGGTGATGGCTGACCTTTACGTGGACGTTTACGATGGTTCTGCTTGGGTGAACGGCGTGCATTCCTACACCAACCTGAGCGGCATTCAGACCTCACAAGGCGCGGCTTGGATGGATACCGTGATAAACTTGGCACCCTATTCGAACATCACCAACTTTCAAGTCCGTTTCCGCTCGGTATCCAACGGATGCTGTGCGGGCGACAATGCCATTGATGATGTAAGTATCTATGATGCCAGCGGCAGCGCGCCCTGCCCCGCGCCCACCAACCTGACCGCCAACGTGGTTTCCTGCGACACGGTGATCCTGAGCTGGAGCAACGGCGGCGACACCTCGGTGGTGGTGTACGGCGATTCCACCAACCTGACGGCGGTGAACGTGCTGGGCGACAGCAGCTTGGTCATCACCGGCACCTTGGCCAACACGGCCTACGGCGCGGCGGTGGTGAACCTCTGCGGCAGCGACACCAGCGCGGCGGACACGGTTACTTTCAATACGGGAAACACTGGCGCGCCCACCGCAGTCTTTACTCCGGCGATTAGCGGCTTCAGCGTTTCGTTCGATGCCAGTGCCAGTACAGGGAATGGAAATTCTTACAGTTGGGATTTCGGTGACGGAAATACCTCCACTGCCCAGAACCCGACCAACGTGTACGCCACGGGCGGCAGCTTCACAGCCTGCCTAACAGTGACCAACGCCTGCGGAACGGACAGCGTCTGCCAGACCTTGGCTGACGTGAGCTTGGCGGAGAATGCCTTGAGCCGCGGCCTGTCCATTTTCCCCAACCCGACCCAAGGCGAAGTGATTGTAGAATTTTCCTTACAGGAAAACGAAGCGGCTACGCTACGGGTAATGGACGTGAGGGGTAAAATCCTGATGGAAGCGGCCACCGCAAAAGGGGCGGAGCAGACGAAACTGAACCTTGCGAAATTCACCAAAGGGGTTTACCTCATCGAGGTAACGTCGGGTGATATGAAGGCATTAAGGAGGATTGCCCTACAATAGATTGCTCCTTTTTTAGAATACAAATGAAAACCGTCCCAACATTGGGGCGGTTTTTTTTTGCCCAATCTTATGTGTTGTAAGAGAATTCCTCTGTTCGTCAAGGGATTTTTATGGAAATTGCACTCCCTGTTTCCACAAAGGAAATTACACATTAAATTTTAGATATGAAAAGAGTTTTACTTTCCCTCGGAATGATTTTTTGCTGGGCATCTGTAAGTTCCCAGGGGACCATCACCACCTCCCCGCCCTTGGTCAACAACAATGGGCAGTCGGGAATCACCTTTGCCTACACGAGCAGTACGGCGACCAACATCACCTCCATCAATGTGCTGTTCAACAGTGGCGTGAGTAGCGCCGACGTATGGGTACGCCAAGGCGGGGTGAGCGGCCCGCCCAACATATCTGCGGCCGGCGGCTGGACTCGGGTGGTAACCGCTGGTACCGTTACAGGTGCGAACGGTACCGCACTTGCCCCAATTGATTTTGGCGGCATTAAAATCGCGGTACCCGGTGGCGGGCGGATCGGAGTGCACATAAGCGCTGGCCTAAGCTATCAGACCGGTACTGCCGCTGACCAGGTCATCTATACCGACGGCCCGGCCACCGTGGATGTTTCTGACAGCGTGGCCTACGGTGGCGGCCCCCCTAGCCCCACTTTCAACCCGCGCCGCTTCTTGGGTTCTGTAACTTATGAACTGGGTGTAATTGGCAACTGCACGCCCTTCACCAACTTTGCGATCGATAGCATTTCCGCAACCGCCGCCAAAGTAAGCTGGTCGCCGGGCGCGGGCAATACGGGCTATTACCTTGAGTATGGGACTGCGGGCTTTACACCTGGCTCCGGCACAAAAATCACCGGCAGCTATCCCGCGCAAGACTCAATCGAAATCTTGACTGGCCTGACCGCCAATACCAATTATGACGTGTATTTTGGAGAATTCTGCAACAGCGGAATGGACACGGTCTTTTTCCCGGCCCCCCAAGGATTCACCACTACAAAGCTTTGCGCACCCGTTACTAATCTAAAAGCAGATTCCATTTATTCAAATTCTGTGGATTTGTCTTGGAACTATGCTGGCACGGCCAATAGTTTTACGATTATCTATGGACCTCCGGGTTTTACCCCCTCCGGCAGTTCCAATACCGCAACGGCATCAGGTTCTCCCTATACTTTGACTGGCTTGGCAACTATTACGGACTATGATATTTACGTCTATGCCGATTGTGGTGCTGTTAATGGTATAAGTGATACAGTTGGTCCCCTAAGTATTCAGACCATTTGCGCTCCTTTTACAGCACCCTACACCAACGGCTTTGAGAACGACGTAAACTTGGCCACGCCGCTCTGTTTTGATGTGGTGAACACTACCACCTCCGGATGGGTGAGGGTTTCCAACTCCACCAGCACTTTTACAGGGCCGGCCAACACCGGAGTAAATTTCCTGCAGTTCCGCAGCGGCAACACTACGGGAGATACGCTGGCCGCCATCAGCCCTCAGTTTTCAGATATGACGGCGGGCGATAAGCAAATCGGCTTCTTTGCCAAAAAGCAAGACCCGAATGATGCCAACTTTTTGATCATTGGATCTTCGCCCAATGCCAACTCGGTTTCTGCGTACACGCCTCTTGACACTATTATGCTTACGGGCAACTATGTGGAATATATCGTTCCGATTACCACGGCCAATGGTTACAATGGCACTGATCAGTATTTGGTGTTTGCTCACTCCACTTCGGCAACGTTCGATTATATTATGATAGATGATTTGTCGTACGAGGTAATTCCAGCGTGTCCCAAAATCTTGGCCCCTACCATTTTATGCCTTACCGATTCTTCGGCTACTTTTAACATTACCAGCAATGGCAGCAGCTTTGAAGTGGAATTTGGCCCTGCGGGCTTTGCTCAAGGTACGGGCTGCCAGGGCAGTTTCACCTCTACCACTTTCACCATCGACAACAATACTGACGCATCTTGTTCTTCACAGCTTATAACGGGTACGGACTATGACATTTACATCCGAAACAACTGCACCGCTTCAAGCAATGGTACTTCCGTGTGGCAAGGCCCTATTACGTTTACCACGCAATGTAGCCTTACGGCTCCCTATTCCACCGGCTTTGAGGGAAGCACGGTGAACGAGCCAGAGCCTTGCTGGACTGAGCGCCTGGTAGGGCCGGCCACCAGTGCTTTCGCCAGCGTTTATCAGTTTGGGACCGTCTTCGCGGGATCACAGCATCTACGGCTGGCCAATTCCAGCAACGGCGGGGCCAACGACACCACGATGGCCGTAACCCCAGGTTTTAGCGACCTGCCGATGATGGACAAGCAAATCAAGTTTTTTGCAAAACGGAGCTTCAACGCACCGGGCAGCATCATCGTGGGCACGCTGTCCAACCCCAGCTGCTATTCAACTTTTAGCCCCGTTGATACGGTAAACTTTATGGGGGCGGACGTTCAGTTCACGGTTCTTTTTGATGCTGCTTCAGGTTACAATGGTACGGATGAGTTCATTGGTCTTTTGCACGGTGGCACATCTACTTTTGAGACCTACTATATTGATGAGTTTGAGTATCTCACCATTCCTTCGTGCGTCCCCACTAATGTTTTCGATATTACTACCGAGCTGGTGACTAACGATAGCGCGTTTTTTAGCTGGTTGCCGGGGGCAGGTGTATCCCATACTATTGAGATAGGCTTGCAGGGTTATACCCAAGGCACGGGCGCCATTGGTTCGGCTTCCGTTTCGGACACGTTTGGCGGTATCGGCGGCCTGTCGGCCAATACCTACTACGATTTTTATATTCAGGATTCTTGCTCAGATGGTTCGCTTAGCCCTTTAGTAGGGCCGATTACCATACTCACAGGTTGCACGCCTCCTGCTTCCCCTACTGTACTTCCTTACACGGAAGGTTTTGAGAGTTTGTCGGGACAAATAGATTCCAACGCAAACATCTGCGGCTCTAATTTGGAATACCGTCAAGAACCGGGTGGTCGTCTCAGGTTCAATGCAGGTACTGCTTATTATAACAATGGTTCGGCGGCGGCTACTTTGGATCGTCAGTCATTTGGCTCGGTAGCCACAAGTAATTACCTCACTATGAATCTCAACTTGTCCAATTATACCACTACGGCGGGTATTGAGTTGAGTTTTTTCTATATGCACCACGCGCAAGAGGTTTATGATGATAACCGTGTGTGGGCTCGTGGAGAAAGCTCTGACCCCTGGGTGGAAATTTATGACTTGGACGACAATCAAGGGGCGGCTGGGCAATACAATGAGGTCAAGAATATTGATATCGTAAATCCTTTGGCTGCCGCCGGCCAAACGGTTTCCAGCACCACGCAAATCCGTTTCGGCCAAGCGGGTACTTCCAATAGTAATTTCAGCCCTAATTTTTCCGATGGCTACACTTTTGACGACATCTTGTTGGAAGCTGTTACCTGCCCCACCCCCAGTGGCTTAAGTCTTTCTTCGCTTACGGATTCTTCGGCTACCTTGAAATGGAATGCCTCGGGAAGCGCCAACAACACGCAAATCTGGTTCGGTCCCGTTGGTTTTTACCAAGGCACCACCACGGCATCCAACGCTGGCGCGCGAAGCTTCGTTTCTGGCGATTCTCTTTTGGTAGATACGCTAAGTTCCGATATGTGCTATGAATTTGTGGTGCGCTATGTGTGCGGTCCAGGCGATTCGTCCATTTGGGCGGGCCCGTTTGATTTCTGCACCCCTTGCGACCCCATCACGGCGCCCTATTTTGAAAATTGGGACGGGCTGCCAACGGGTGGTGATTTGGGATGTTTCAGCAAAATTCAAGACCCGTCCATCACCTCTGCTTTTCAAGGTATCATAGTTACTACCAATGGTAATCCGCGCTCCACGCCCAATCAGTTGGAATTTGACAATGGTAATACGATGAGCCCGCTCATTTTGGTGTCGCCCCCTACTACCGATATGACAGCAGGGGACAAACGGGTTACCTTTTATGCAAGGCAAAGCTTTGCTGGCACCCCGGTAGGACAGCTGGTGGTGGGTACAATGGCCCTTCCCAACGATGCCTCAACTTTCCATCCTTTGGACACATTTGATTTGGGAGGCACGGCCCCTTCGGCTCGCTATGTATCTAATATCACCACGGCCAATGGCTACAATGGGACGGATAACTACTTTGCCGTTTCTCACGGACTGAACAGCACTTTTGATACGCACTATTTGGATGACCTCACTTACGAGACCATCCCAACGTGTCCCGAAGTAAACAGTGCCAGTTTGGAAACCATTTCAACGGATTCGGTGAGCGCCACGGTTACGTTCCAGCCGTTCTCCGGTTCCAGTGGCAATTTCCAAATCGAGGTGGGAACGGGAATGCTGGGCGATCCCAATCATACCCGCCTGATAGTGACCAACGATACCGCCACCATTCCCAATTTGATGGATGGTACGAGTTACTGTTTTTGGGTGCGTGAGATTTGTGCGACAGGCGATACCAGCATCTGGATCGGCCCAAGCTGCTTCTTTACGGAATGCCTATCCATTTCTGCCCCTTACACCGAAAACTGGGATAATCTGCCAACGGGTAATTTCTTGGGATGCTTCCGCAGCATCGAAGATCCAGTTTTGCAGCCTTCCTTGTTCCAAGGAGTAAATGTGGTAGTGGGCGGTACTTTCCAAGGGCCTCTTTCCCCACCTAATTTGGTGGAATTGGACAATGGGAATACAAGTACCCCACTGTTGCTTATCTCACCAAAGACCAATGATATGACGGCCGGCGACAAGCGCGTGCGTTTTTACGCCCGCACCACTACCACTTTGTCCACCACCTTGAGAGTGGGTACTATGAGTGATCCCTCAGATGCCAGCACTTTCAAACCGTTGGACACAGTACAGCTTACCAATGCCAACCCGGTATCTGAGTATATTGTGAATTTGGATGCTGCCAATGGCTACAACGGAACAGACCAATATTTTGCGTTTGCCCACGGGCAAGATGGCACGTTTAGGACTATCTATGTGGATGATGTCAACTATGAGAAGATACCCGCCTGCTTGCGGCCTTCCAACCCAGGTGTAAGGCAGATTGGCGTTACCAGCGCGGTTTTGTATTGGACTCCCGCCAGCACTTCTGCCACAAACTGGGTAGTGGAATACGGCCCTTGTGGTTTTGCGTTGGGCACCGGCATTCAAATAGGCGCGACGAATGATACAATTGCACTTTCGAACCTGATTCAGAATACCCGTTACGGTTTCCGAGTGGCAGAAATTTGCCCAGGAGGATTGGATACCAGTATTTTTGAGACGGAAGTTTGCTTTTCCACCAATTGCTTGGCAAAGTCGGCTCCCTATGTAGAGCCGTTTACCAACAATACGATTGGACACTTCGATGGTCAAGACAACTGTTGGACTTTCAGTTCCAATAATCCTGGTACTACCAGTAATGGTGGTTACTCTTGGGAAGTTAGAAATAGTGTTCAGACCACATCGGGTTCGACTACGGGGCCCGATAGGGACAATACGTTATTTCCCGCAATAGGAGGTACATTCATCACTGCTGATGTCTCAGGTTCTAGCACCGCTGGGCCAGACTCAACACTAATTACTTCTCCCATTATTGACATTTCGGGATTGACTAATCCTGAATTTTCTTACTTCTACCATAGATTTGGTACTAGGTTGGCAGATTTACACGTGGACATTTATGATGGTTCAAAATGGATTAGGAGTGTTGATTCCTATACTAATCAGACAGGTCCGCAAACTTCGCACGCAGATGCTTGGTCACAGGCCGTCATTAGTTTGTCTCCTTATATAGGTACTACTAATCTGCAAGTACGTTTCCGTTCCGTTACCAATGGCTGTTGTCCTGGTGACAATGCAATTGATGACATTCGTATTTCGGATGCTCCCGGTTGTCCTTCCGTTTCCAACATCAACGTGACTTCCGCAGCCACCGCCGCCGCCATCAGTTTTGATACATCGGGTACCGGTTCCACCAATTTCTTGATTGAATATGGCGCAGCAGGTTTTACGCCGGGCAATGGCACAATGTTGAGCGTTACCAGCGGTTTGGCCAGTATCCCCAACTTGGGCAACAACCTCTGCGTGGAAGCCTATGTTTCCAACATCTGTGTGAACGGCGACACCAATTTGTTCCAAGGGCCAATTGTGGTTTGCCCCGATGAAGTGCCTTGTGATGATTTCGACCAGTATGCGGTAGGCGGCAACTTTGACCAATCCGCACTTTTCCACCCTTGGGACGGCGGCGGTGCTGCGGCTTGGGGCGATGCTGAGTTCAGCTCCACCCGCTCGCAGAGTTCGCCTAACTCTTTGTTAATCACGGACCAAGGAACTACCGGTGCTTCTGACGTAGTAGTTGTTTTTGACACTATAAGTGCTGGTGCTTGGGAAGTGAGCTGGGATATGTTCGTGGAAAGCAACTCTGGTGCTTATTTCAATGTCCAGCAAAATCATACCCTTACGGCTGGTGGCAATACGTTTGGCGGAGAAATTTACTTCCAAGACAACGGAACGGCGCAATTGCAATATGGCACGGGGTCTAATGTGGTAGGTACTTTTACCTATTCCCAAAATCAGTGGATTTCAATTAGTGTCATTATTGACTTGACCAACGATACCACTTGGTATGAATACAATGGTACGAGTACGGGATTGGGCTATAAATATTCAGTGGTGAATCCTGCCGCTCCTTTACAGTTCAACGGTATTGACTTCTTTACGGGCGCTTTAGGGACGGCCACCTACAACGTGGAATTTTATGTAGATAACTTCTGCATAACCCCGTTTAGCCAAGGGTCTTGCCCCGCACCAACGGGCTTGATGGCCACCACCAACATCGGCTGCGACAGCATCGAGGTAAGTTGGAATTCCGGCAGTGGAGGCTCATTCCTGATTTATTCCGATATGGCTTTCCCGCCCAATGTGGATACCACTGTAATCGTGTCCAGTCCTTACACCATTACTGGGCTGGCGCCGGGTATTAGCTATGATGTCGTGGTGTTTGATACCTGCGGTAGCGACACGAGCGCTGCCAGCAGCATCATTAGCGCGACTACTGCCTCAGGCCCGCTGCCCGTGGCTTCCTTCACCGCCAATGCTACCTCGTCCACCAGCGGTTCGCAAACCTTTGCGTTTGATGCTTCTGCGTCGACAGGCGGCGTTTCCTACGATTGGGATTTTGACGATGGAAACAACGGCACTGGCGTGACCACCACCAATGTGTACAATGCGCCTAACAACAGCTATGACGTTACCCTGACGGTGACCAACGGCTGCGGTACGGACGATACCACCATTACCATCAACACCAATATCGGGCTGAGCGAGCTGCCCTTGGCGCAGAGCTTGGAACTGTTCCCGAACCCATCGGAGGGTGTGTTCAACGTGAGCTTTGAGATGGAGCAGCGCGGCGAAATTACCATTGAGGTAATGGACGCGGCGGGCGCTCAAGTCTTTAGTGAGAAGCTGGAAGATTACCAAGGCGAGTACAGCGGTAAGGTGGATTTGACCGGCGAGGCCAAGGGAATTTACCTCCTGCGCATTTGGAATGGCGACGGCGCGGTTACCCGTAGGCTGAGCAAACAGTAAGCTTCTTTAAGTAAAATTTATAAACCCCGATGGAAACATCGGGGTTTTTTTATTAAAAATTTTTCAAAACCTTTTTAGGAAAGATTTCACGGGGCTGGCTTGCTTTCTATTTTTGAAAAATGAAATTTGCCATCGGCGATATCATTTCTTTTTTGAATGAAACTGGGACGGGCGAAGTGGTCCAGATCAAGGATTTCAAAGTTTTGGTATTGAACGAATATGGCTTTGAGGATTGGTATGATGCTAAGGAAGTCGTGCCGCGCCAGTTTTTGAAAATCACCAATATCGAAAAGAAAGACGAACCCATTTCCCGCCAAGGAAAATCGAAAAATGACAAACCAAACGAGCTGATAAAAGACCTGCATTTTGGCGAATTGGTGGATTTCCCCAAAAATTTCACCCGCCACGAAATGGTGCAGATCCAACTGAAGGAAACGCGCGCCACCATTGAAAAAGCCAAACGGGCGGGCATCAAAAAAATCGTGTTGATACACGGGGTGGGCGAGGGGCGCCTGCGCGAAGAAATCCATACGATGTTGGAGCGGATGGACCGGCTCACTTTTTACGATGGGAATTATGCGCGCTTTGGCAGCGGGGCCACTGAGGTGGAGCTTTTTTAAATCCGAAATTCTAAAAATCAAATCCGAAACAAATCCAAAAATGGGAAAATTTTAAAATCTAAAATGTGGAGAGCCTTTTAGGTCTTAAGATTTTGAATTTGTTTGAAATTTCGGATTTAGAGTTTAGAATTTACCAGCGGTTTATCTTTGCTGGCGAATACAGGCCGCCTTGCCGTTCCGACGATAAAAGGTCGCGAAAGGAAAGTCCGGACAGCGCAGGGCGCCGCGCTCTTTGAAAAAGGAGGCGTTCCGTCTCAAAACGGAACGACAGATAGTGCCACAGAAAACAGACCGCCCGCGACTTTATGTTCGGGTAAGGGTGAAAAGGTGGGGTAAGAGCCCACCGTCCCAACGGTGACGTTGTGGAGCAGGGCAAACCTCGCGGGCTGCAATGCCACATAAACCAAGGCTTGAGGGCGGCCCGCCCAATCTTGGAGGGTAGGCAGCTTAGATAAATGGCAAGGCTTCCGATGTAAAAATCGAGAGGACAGAATCCGGCTTACAGGCCTGTATTTTTTTAAAACATTGTAATTCAGTTGTAATTCAGTTGTAATTTGAAGAAACCTCCGAAATTACCAATTACCAATTACCAATTACCAATTACCAATTACCAATTACCAATTACCAATTACCAATTACCAATTACCAATTACCAATTACCAATTACCAATTACCAATTACCAATTACCAATTACCAATTACCAATTACCAATTCAAATTACCCTCTTCATCTTGCTTAAAAAATACCACAAAATCTTAAAAGAGGAAGGCTGGAAAGGCCTTATAAAAGAAGTGGGCTGGAAGGCCGCGATTTTGCTTTTCCTTTTTTTCTTGGTAAAAGGATTGATTTGGCTGGCCATTTTTTACGGGCTTTTTGAGGTTATCAAAAAATAAAAACCCAACTGAATGGCTGGGCCTTTTCCAATAATTAGTATGGCGTGGCGTGATCAGGCCAAGTGTTCTAAATATTCTTTAAAAATTTAGAACGTACCTAAACCTTACCCCACAATCTGCGCCGCCTCGATCTCCTCTTCAAATTCCTGCAAATAGCGCTCGGCTTCCAATGCGCCCATACAGCCCGAACCGGCCGCTGTTACGGCCTGGCGGTATATCCGGTCTTGCGCGTCCCCAGTGGCGAAAACACCTGGGCGGTTGGTGGCGGCCGTGCCAGGCTTGGTAATTAAATAGCCCGTTTCGTCCATATCCAACTGGCCTTTGAAGATGTCGGTGTTCGGTTTGTGGCCAATCGCCACGAAAAACCCTTCCGCCCTGATTTCTTTTTCTTCGCCCGTTTCATTGTTTTTTACGCGAACGCCGCTCACCGTTTTTTCTCCCAAGACTTCCATTGTTGAAGTATTGTAAAGCACCTCAATGTTTGGTGTTTTTTCCACGCGCTCTTCCATAATCTTGCTGGCCTTCCAATGATCTTTACGGATGAGCACGGTTACTTTCGGGCACATTTTCGCCAAATAAGTAGATTCTTCCGCCGCCGAATCGCCGCCGCCCACTACCACCACCTCTTGACCTTTGAAGAAGAACCCGTCGCAGATGGCGCAAGCCGAAACGCCGTGTCCCATCAACCTCTTTTCGGATTCCAACCCCAAATATTTCGCGGAAGCGCCTGTGGCGATGATTACAGTTTGCGCCATTACCTCATTTTGCTCATCGATGGTAAGTTTGTGATGCTCGCCCGGAGTGGTAGCCAACTCGGCCTTGGTTACCATTCCAAAGCGGACCTCGGTACCAAAGCGCTCGGCTTGCTTGCGCAGATCTTCCATCATTTCTGGGCCTTGAATACCTTTTGGATATCCGGGAAAGTTTTCCACGTCCGTAGTGGTAGTCAACTGTCCGCCCGGCTCCAAACCCGTATAAATGATAGGTTTCAAATTGGCGCGCGCTGCGTAAATGGCTGCCGTATATCCAGCTGGGCCAGTTCCAATAATGACGCATCTATGCTTTTTCATAGCTTCAAAATTTTGAAGGGGCAAAAGTAAGTGAATGCGGAAGAAAGGATTGAAATAGCATAATTGAAGAGGCAATTCTAATTTTTGACAAAATTTATTTTGTTAAAATATTTAACAACAAAAAAATTGTTAGTACATTTGGCAAAAATTTTATTGTTATGATTTTTAGAACCACGATTGGCCAGCCCGCCGAGGGGGCATCATATTTAGCGCGGCCATACTTGGATGATCGATTTTGGAAATCCATTCAGAACGGTAGCCATTTGCTAGTATCTGCACCGCGGCGGGTGGGCAAAACCTCCTTTTTGAGGAATACATCTAATGAAGATTTTCAAAAAAAATACCTGACCACCGAATCCATCAACCGCCCAAACGAATTTTTCAAAAGACTTTATAAAAGCTTGCTGGAAGATTTGTCCGCGCAAAAGAAAATGTGGGAGGGCATCGCCGACCTCGTCAAACGAAACCGAATAGAAAAAATAGGCACGGGCGGCATTGAAATAAAAGGTGAAGATTTAGACTATTTTGAAGAACTCAAATTGCTCATCCAAAAAACCGAATTTGACAAACCGATGGTTTTCATAGTGGACGAATTCTCGGAAACCTTGGAAAACATCATCACCGACCAAGGCGAGAGCGCAGGCAAAAACTTCCTCCACCAAAACCGCGAATTGCGGCAGGATGCGGCCATCTCAAAGAAAATCCAGTTCGTGTACAGCGGCTCCATCGGGCTGGGGAACATTGCCGAGCACATCGGCGCATCCAAGACCATCAACGATTTGAAAGATTTCAAAATCCCTCCCTTTTCCGAAAAGGAGGCGGCCAATCTGATTCCACAATTGACCATCGAAGAAAACTTGGACTTCCCAAAGAAAACGCTCCAACACCTTTTCGAGAAAATTCATTGGCTGATTCCCTTTTACATCCAAATCATTCTGGACGAAATCGAGGATATATTGATGCAGCAAGATTCACTTTCCATTACAAAAAAAATGATAGACCAGGCAATGAAAAGTGCTTTGGAGACACGCAATTATTTTGAGCATTGGCACACCCGTTTGCGCACCACCTATCAAGGAAACGACTACACCTTTGCCAAAGAATCCCTGAATTTGTGCGCCACTCTTGACGGTGCTCTCAAAAGCGCGCTGTATGACCTCGCCGCGAAATACGAAGTGGAAGAAAACTACAAAAGCATCATCCGCTCGCTAGAATACGACGGCTACATTTCGATGAACGAAGACGGGATTTACCTTTTCAATTCACCTTTGCTGCGCGCTTGGTGGGAACGCAATATTGTGGTCTAATATAAATCAAAAAAAGATGAACGAACTGATATACAGACCACAACACAAGCCCGAACAAGAATTGGTGGATGACTTTGTGGTGCGGCTCAAAGAATATCGGCGGCTGATGGACAATGTGAAATCTTTCGCGGAAGGGCAGCGCCCGCAACACGTCCTTTTGCAGGGCGTGCGCGGGATGGGGAAGACCACCCTAATGCACCGCGTTTTTTGTCAAGTTCAAAAAGACTGCCGAAAAGACGGTCTGGTGCCGGTAATTTTCAGCGAAGAACAATACAGCGTGCGCCGGCTCTACAAACTCTGGGAACAGATTGCCAAATTTTTGGAAGACAACGAAGAAGGCTACTATGATTTATGGGAAAAGATGCTGGAAATCGAAGGAGAAGACGCAGTGATTGAAGAAAAGTCCTTTGAATTGCTGAAAGCGCAGATGCAAACCAACCGCCACCGCTTGGTGCTTTTCATTGACAATTTTGGGATAATGGTGGACAAGTTCAACCGGCAGGAACAACAGCGGCTGCGGGAGATTCTGATTGATTTCCCCTTCATCCAAATCATCGGCGGCTCGGCGGTGGTGCTGGAAAGTTTTTACAAATACGACAAACCGTTTTTTGATTTTTTTAAAGTGATGCGCCTTGAAAAACTGAGCAGTGAGGAAGTGAAAACCTTGTTGCGGCGGCTGGGCCAAAAGCACGATTCTCCCGAAATTGAGAACATCCTAAAAAACCAAGCTGGCCGCATAGAAAGCCTGCGGATACTGACCAACGGAGTGCCGCGCACCATCGTGATGTTGTTCCAAATTTTATTGGACAACACCAACGGCAGCAGCATCGAAGACTTGAAAAAACTATTAGATATGGTCACCCCGCTTTATCAGCACCGGATGGAGGACTTATCTCCACAGCAGCAAGAAATAGTGGACAAACTGGCACTGAACTGGGACGGTATGAGCGTGAAAGAACTGGCCCAAAAAACGCGGATGGAAAGCAAGGCCATCAGTGCGCAGCTCAATCAACTGAAAAAGAATAAAATAGTGGATGACACCCAAACCACCGGCAAAAACAAATTCTATCAACTGGAAGAGCGCTTTTTCAACATTTGGTATTTGATGCAGTACTCGCCGCGCAGTCAGCAAAAACGGGTGGTTTGGCTTACTAAGTTTTTGGAGGTTTGGTGCGGGGGCGATGGGATGGAGAATTACATAAAGCGGTTTGAGCGGCAGTTGAAAACGGGAGAGATAAATGCGGATTATTCAGAAATGATGCTGGAAGCCTTGGACGGGGTGGAAGGCGTGTCCGATGAATTGCGAAATTCTTTAACGCAAACCGCCAATGGCCCGATGATGTTTTCCGAGCGCACTTTTGAGGAAGACATTGTAGAACTTTTGCCTATATTGATGGCAGAAATTATGCGCTGGCTGTTGCAGGATAGTTTTAAGGAAGGATTCGACACTTTCAAAAAACTTTTGAATATTAAAATAGCTAAGGATGTGCTGGGCGAAAAAATAGGCCTCCTTCTCAGCTTTGCCATCGCCAAGCGGCAGCACCATTCCGTTTTCAAGCTTTTCCAAAACGAAGACTACCAACTGAAAGACCGCTACAAACCCATCTACTACGCACTGATGAAACGGATGGAGGACGAATATCCCAACGAAATCCGCAAAATGCCGAGGGAGCTGGCGGAGCCTGTGGAGAGTGTGCTAAAGCATATTGCAAGCTTAGAGGCAAAATACAATCGCTGAGAAGTCATTCAAACCTCACAAGCCCAACACTTCCAAAATCCGACAATAAATTCCCGTATTCTCATAAATCCCACCGAAAAGCTCTGCACTGGGGCCAAAAGCCAAAACGGGTACTAAAGCCGCGCTGTGACCGCCCGTGCTAAAGCGGGGTTCGATGATATCATAATCGGCTTGGCGGCCGCCGAACATTTGTTTTTCCGCTGCCGCCAAGGTGAAGCCGCCCGTTTCGTGGTCGGCCGTGACGATGACCAAAGTTTCGCCATCTTGTTCGGCAAAATCCAAAACGGCGCCGAGGGCCCGGTCAAAATCCAAAACCTCCTGAATCAAATGATCAGCATTGTTGGCGTGGCCAGCCCAATCGATTTCCGAGCCTTCAATCATCATAAAAAAACCGCCTTCCTTTTGATTTAGAAATTGCATCCCCAAAACGGAGGCGCGCATTAAAAAATCGTTGCGTCCCTCGGAAATATTGGGAAGTTGGGTGCTGGCCAAAAGAAAGCCGGCCTTTTTGCCAGCGGTGATTTTTTCCAGAGATACCAAGCTGTCATAGTTCATCAGGAAGTCGCGACGCACTAAGCGGCGCAAGTCTTTCTCGCGAAAATCGCCGATGCCGCCACCCGCGAAAAAATCGACCTCGGAACGGGGCAGTTGACGGGCGATTTTTTTCTGTTGAAAACGCGACCACGCTTGGGCGTAAAAGGCGGCGGGCGTGGCGTGGGTGATGGCGGAGGTGGCGATGATGCCCGTGTTCATTTTTTCTTTGGAAAGACGGGCGACAAGGGTCTGCCGGTCAAATCCCCACGGGCTTTTGCTGATGCGTTTGTTGCGGGTTTTTTTCCCGTTGCTGAAGGCGCTGGCGCCGGCGGCCGAGTCGGTGATTTTGGAAGTGGAAGAAGTGCCGATAAGTCCGGTGTGGGGCAGGCGGGTGAAATTTGGCTCGGCAGAATCGCCATAATAATAAGCCGCCGAAAGCTGCGAAATGCCCATCCCGTCGCCAATCATCAAGATGACGTTTTTGGGGCGCGCCGGGGCGGAATCCGTTTTCTGCGCCAAGGCGACAAACGCATTTCCCGCCACGGAAAAAAGAAGAGCCGCCATTTTGAAAAGGGAAATATTTTGCATCATAAATCTAAATCATACGAAAACATAAAGGCCAAAATGTACTGTCGGCTGGGTTGGCTCACGTTGGTTTCGTGATCTATCCGGTAGTAGGTCTGCAGGTCCCAGTGTTTGCCCAGTTTCCATTCGAGGCCCAGCGTGAACCGATGGGTGCGGAATTCCATCTTGTCGTTGAAGCGGTAAAAAACTTCGTATTCCGCAAAGGGATCCACCAGTTTGTCGAGGTTGTAATCGAAAGAAATCTGGTTTCGCAAAATGGTAATTTTTTCGCCCGTATAGCGGGTGGTTTCATCTTGGATGCGCGCGCGATAGCCGATGTCCAGCGGGCAGTTGTCAATGTCCCATTCCAAGCTGGCGTCCAGCGAGAGGCGCGAAACGTTGAAATTTTCATTGTTGATGCTGTAGCGGTATTGCGCTTTCAGATCAAACCAGTCGGTGATTTCGCGGCGCAGTCCCACCTCCGTAAACGTTTTTTTAAAAGCGGAGTAGCCTTCGTCAAACCTTGCCTGTTGCTCCAATTCCAGCCGCCAGTTTTTGGCAAATTTCATTTTTAGGGTCAGCCCTGTCCAAATTTCATTGTCCGAATCTTCCAAAAAATCTTGGCCAAAAAGCGCCAAATTTCCCATCAAAATAAGTGCAACAAATAGAAATTTTTTCATCAAAAAGAAACAGAATTTTAATCCTTCAAATCATATTCGTCCCGCACAAAGCGGTCGCGCAAATCAAACTCCCGCTTGAGCAAATCCAATTCTCGTTTCCAATGAAAAGTGCTGGCCGGCTGGTGGTATTTTGAAATCAGGTAAAGAATTTCATCTTCGATGGGCAGGGCCAGTTCATCCACTATTTGGTTGAAAATTTGCGGCCTCAGTATTTTATATAATTCTCGTTGTCTTTCTTTCAGTTTTGGAAAAAAAGTAGCATCGTTTTCTTTCAAGGCGCGGAAAATCTTGGCCAAATCGTCGCTGCGGTATTCCAATGCGGGCAGCAATTTGGTGCGGCTGCGGTAGGCGGAAAAATCCAGATCAAAAAGAAAAAAGCGCAAGGGCGTGCCTTGCACGCTGTAGGCCAACACGTTGTTTTCCGGCCAGTCGTCATTGCCGATGTAATCCTGAAAAATAAGATAGTCGATAAAATTGTCAATGTCAACCAGGGCGGCGATTTCGGCGGCATCTTCCTTCTCGATGGCGGTCTCCACCCGGTCGCCAAAAACCTTGTCGCCATCTTCAAATTCCAAGTTTTGGTTTTTTCGGTCCACTTCAAAAGTGGTGATGTGCTTTTTGTTTTTCGATAAAAGATCGGCAATGGCCTTTTCGCCTTTGCCGGTGCGCAGGTTCATCAGTCCGTAATATTGGCCGTTCACAAACACTTGGACGGGGCGGCCGTACATCAGTTCCAAATCCAAATCCGAATAAATGGCCAAATGCGTGTAAGCCAAGTCTTTCAGCATTGTTTTGCCAAAATCGTTGCCTGAATTGCGCAGGCGGATTTCGGTAAAATTTTCCAAATGGTCGCCCTCCAGCACTTTTTTGGGTGTGATGATTTGAAAGTCGGCATTGGAGATTTTGGGTTCGAACTCGATTCCCAATGATTTCAGGATATACTTGGCGGAAGAGGTGCCCTTGATTTCGATTTCGGCGACCGCCCCCGTAAATTTTTTGAGGCCATTTTCATCATAAAAATCAACCGATGCCTCTATTTCAATGTCTTCCAAAAAATTCTCGAACATCTTATCAAACTCCGCCGAGTCGGCGCGCACGTTTATTTTGGGAAGTTGGCTCGGAAACGTTTCGATGCCGCTTATTTCGGGCAACGGTTCTTCCACAGTCATTTTGGTGCAGGCGATGCCCGTCAAGATTCCCAAAAGGAGGAGCAGTCGGTTCATAACAGTTGAAAAAACGCGCCCAGTTGCAATTGGTTGGCGGGGTTGAAAATTAAATATGCATCTTCCAACGGTGAGAGTGCCCGCACATAGCCCAGTTGAAAACCCAGCGGGCCGTACGTTTTGTACAAAATTTGGACGGTGGCGTTGGTCCGGAAAATGTCGCTGGTCTGAGTGCGGAAATCTTCCAGCTCGCGGTTGTTTTCCCATTGCAGTCCGGCGGAAAACCCAAGAAATGGGCGGTGCCAATAACGGCCGCCAAAGTTTAAAACCAGTTTGTTGGTCTGCCCGAAATAATCGCTGTTTCCCAGCTTCCCCGAAAAGCGCAGTTGCTTGAAACCCGCGCCGCCAATGGCTTCCCAAGGGGATTTGCGGAAGCGGAAACCGTACAGCGCGCCCACCTGAAAGCCGCCGGTAAAATCCGGTTGTGCGGTTTGGTGATGGATTTCCGGTGTACGGTCGTGGAAGGCGGCCACCCCGCCCAGCGACAATTCCAAACGGGATTGCGAAAATGCAGCGGTGATGCCTCCGAAAAAAAAGAAAACCAAAAAGATGTTTTTCATTAAAAGATCATTTTATAATTCGGATGGGAATGGGATGGGAATCTTCAAAATAAATATTCTCTGCTCACTAAAAACAAGAGAGGCCGCGAAGTTAATCGCCGCTGCGCGAAACCCTAACCTTATGATTTTGATAAAATGGCAAGCCGATTTTGGAAGCCAAGAAAAAGCTACTGCAATGCGAGATAAGAGCCAAGTCCATCGTTCCACGACATTTTTTCTTCTTAGATTTGCCGCCTTAAAAAATCACGGGATGTAGCTCAGTTGGTAGAGTGCACGTCTGGGGGGCGTGAGGCCGCTGGTTCAAGTCCAGTCATCCCGACTTCTGATAATCAAAGGGTTAGCGAGAAATTGCTGACCTTTTTTTGTTTGTGGTCGTGAGAGAGGTTCATCCGATTTCCTCTGTTCTCAAATAGCGTTTTCGCGCTAAGGTGAATGGATACACAATTCCCGCCAAAACCACCATTGCCACTGGTATCCCGACATACCAATGTGCTTCAAAAAAATCGGAAAGCGCGATGAGCAAAATCGCCAAAAAATTAAGAAACGGCACCCCCCATTTTGTTCCTTTGAAAGAAGAGACTTGGACTTTTTTTTCTTCATTCTCCATTGCTTTGAAACGAAATTTGGGACTGCTGCACCAATCTATTTTGAATTGCAGTTCGTGCGTTCCGGGTTCTATTTCAAGGGCTTGGGAACTATGATTGGAAATCGCGCCGACCTTGCGGTTGTCCAAATAAATGTGGTAATCGCGGAAGATGTTCATCCATTCGGCGGGGCGGGTGATTTTGAGGGTGGGCATTTTTTCAGCGAATTTTTTGGGGTATCAAAAATAAAAAATCTCGCGCCGTTTTTGATGGGGGAGTTGAATAGCTTTAAGTTAGAGACGTGTCAGGACTAGAAACCTGACAGGCCAGCGTAGCAAAATTGAGGTTGAATTACAACTCCACTTCCTCCTGCGGATAGAATTTGCGGACGCCTTTAGTATTCACTTTTTGCCGTACTTTCCACAGGTCGTAGTTGGATTGCAGCCGCATCCAGATGTCGGCCGTGCCGCCGAATGCTTCGGCCAGTTTCAGCGCCATTTCGGGGGAGATGCCCGCACGCCCGTTCAAGATGGCCGAAAGCTGCGGGCGGGATACACCCAGCCCTTTGGCGGCATCGGTCACGGTGATGTTCAGTTCATTGAGAAAGTCGATTTTCAGGTGCTCGCCGGGATGGGCGGGCGGCATTGTTCTGGGCAGTTTTCGTTTCATTTTTTTTAATTTTTAAATCAATGGTAAACAAGCCCCAGGGGAGCGTGTTTGGGATAATCGGGTTAATTTGGTGTTGAACTGGCATCTATTATGAGATGTAGCTAAGTAGGTTAAAGCACCGCGTTCGGGACAAGGGGGCGGCTGGTTCAAGTTTAGTTATCTCGACTTTTGAAAAAGGCAGACGAATCAATGCCCAAACGGTGGACGAAACCATAATAATAACGATCAATTTAGAAAAGAAAAAAGCCCGCTCAGAAGCGGGCTAATTTCTCATTTTATTGGCAAAATCCTACTAACTCATAGATGGTGAGCAGCACGTTCGCAACAAAAAGAATAATCTTCGTGAATTTGTAGAAGATTGTTTTTGAGAATTTTTCATAATTCCTAATCGCGCGATTCGCCAGTTTCTTCAACTGTTTCATCGCTACATTTTATGGTTCTCTGCCGCCCCGTCTCTTAGGCTAAGCTAATTCACTTCCAACTAATTTACTTAAGCGGTGGAAGGGTCGCACCTTCAAATCAAAAAAAACCGCTTAGCGTCAGAAAGAAATTAAAGCACGGCTTGTAAAATCCACATCAAAAATCAAACCAGCTATTTCCCAAAACTTAGTTGCTTTTAATACACAGGTCAACCTCTCAAAAGGGTATTTTAAAATCCATTAAGCTTTCTACATTATAGAGCCATCTATATTCTTGCTCAGCATCCTCAAAAAATATTCGTACTATAAACCTTCCCGAAAGGTCATAAATGAAAAACTCCCCCGCCATTTCCAACGAGGGAGCAAACTTATTTGAGATTTCAAGACGCTGTTTTAGGTCGGAGATACTAACAGGTCAGCCCGCGCCCAGACTGTGGTCTGTGGACTGAACGCCGTGGACTTTCTCCTACTTCTTATTCTCCTCCTTAATCTTATTCAGCGCACTCCCCGCCCGAAACCAACCAATCTGATTTTCATTGTACGTGTGATTGGTTTTGATGGTGTCGGTGCTGCCGTCGGCGTGGGTGATTTTGATTTGAATCGGCTTGCCCTCTGAGAATTCATCCAAATCCACCGTCTCAAAAGTATCGTCTTCTTGGATGAGGTCGTAGTCGCTTTCGTTGGCGAAAGTGAGGCCGAGCATCCCCTGTTTTTTCAGGTTCGTTTCGTGGATGCGGGCGAAGCTTTTTACCAAAACGATGCGCATCCCGAGGTGGCGCGGCTGCATTGCGGCGTGCTCGCGGCTGCTGCCCTCGCCGTAGTTATGGTCGCCCACCACCACGGTCTGGATGCCCTCTTTTTTGTAGGCGCGCTGCACGTCCGGCACTTTGCCGTATTCGCCCGTCAGTTGGTTTTTCACGAGGTCGGTTTTTCCGTTGAAAAAGTTTTCCGCGCCCGTCAAAGTATTGTTGGAAATATTGTCCAAATGCCCGCGGAAACGCAGCCACGGCCCTGCCATCGAAATGTGGTCGGTGGTGCATTTTCCCTTCGCTTTGATGATGAGTTTCATACCGGTGAAATTCTCGCCGTCCCAACCGCTGAAAGGTTCGAGCAGTTCCAAGCGCTCGCTGTCTTTGGCCACTTTCACTTCCACTTCGCTGCCGTCTGCGGCGGGGGCGTGGTAGCCGTTGTCTTCCACGGCAAAGCCCTGCGGCGGCATTTCGATGCCCATCGGCTCGTCCAGTTTTACCGCCTCGCCCTTTTCGTTTTCGAGGGTATCGGTGAGCGGATTGAAGGTCATATCGCCGCTAATCGCCATCGCCGTCACCAGCTCCGGACTGGCCACAAAACTGTGGGTGTTCGGGTTGCCGTCGTTGCGCTTGGCAAAATTCCGGTTGAAACTGGTGATGATGGAATTTTTCTCATCGGGATTGTCTTTGTGGCGCGCCCACTGGCCGATGCACGGGCCGCAAGCGTTCGCCAAAACTACCCCGCCCATCGCCGTGAACTTGTCCAAAAGCCCGTCGCGCGCGGCGGTGTAGCGCACCATTTCGGAGCCGGGCGTGATGGTGAATTCCGATTTTACTTTCAAGTTTTTTTCGATGGCTTGGTCGGCCACGCTGGCGGCGCGCGTCAAATCTTCGTACGAAGAATTGGTGCAACTGCCAATCAAACCGACCTCCAGCACGGGCGGCCAGTCGTTTTCTTTTACCGCTTTCGCGAATTCGGAAATCGGCGTCGCACGGTCGGGCGTGTACGGCCCGTTGATGTGCGGCTCCAGCTCGCTCAGGTTGATTTCGATGACTTGGTCAAAATACTTTTCGGGATTTTCGTACACCTCGGCATCGCCCGTCAGATGCTCGGCGATGCCGTCGGCCAGTTTTGCCACCTCCTCGCGGCCAGTACCGCGCAGGTAATCGCCCATTTTTTCATCATACCCAAAAGTGGAAGTGGTCGCGCCGATTTCCGCGCCCATATTGCAGATGGTGCCTTTGCCGGTGCAGCTCAGGCTTTCCGCGCCGGGGCCGAAATATTCCACAATCGCGCCCGTGCCACCTTTAACGGTCAGGATGCCGGCCACTTTCAAAATAATGTCTTTGGAAGCCGTCCAGCCGCTCAGTTTTCCGGTCAGCTTCACGCCGATGAGTTTGGGGAATTTCAGTTCCCACGGCATTCCGGCCATCACGTCCACGGCATCTGCGCCGCCCACGCCGATGGCCACCATCCCGAGGCCGCCCGCGTTCACGGTGTGGCTGTCGGTGCCAATCATCATCCCGCCGGGGAAGGCGTAATTTTCCAGCACCACTTGGTGGATAATCCCTGCGCCGGGCTCCCAAAAACCGATACCGTATTTGTTGGAAACGGATTGCAAAAAGTCAAACACCTCCGATGATTTCTGCTTGGCGTTTTGCAAATCTTTTTCCGCGCCCACTTCCGCTTGGATGAGGTGGTCGCAGTGCACGGTGCTGGGCACGGCAGCTTCTTTGCGGCCGCTTTGCATAAATTGCAACAGCGCCATCTGCGCCGTGGCATCCTGCATCGCCACGCGGTCTGGCGCAAATTCTACATAACTTTTCGCGCGTTCATATTCTTTGGCGGGAAGCTTGTCCCAAAGGTGCGTGTACAATATTTTTTCAGTCAGCGTGAGCGCCCGCCCTGTAAGTTCGCGGGCTTTTTTCACCCGTTCGGGGAATTTGGCGTACACGTCTTTTATCATTTGGAGGTCGAAGATTTTTGACATAATTTTTTAAAGTAATTTGATGGTGATTCTTGGTAATTTATTTGTAATTAGGTAATTGAGTAATTTGTAATTCAATCGTTATTGTCGATTGCTGACTGCCCACTGCTAATTGCTAACTGCCGATTGAATTCGCGCGAAATTAAAAATTGATGGGGAATTTTTAGATTGGTGGAAATCAACGGGGCGGGGGAGGGGATTGTTTGGGAGAGGGGGTGAACGGTCTCGGCTATGCGTAGTGCGGGATTTCAAGGCACTTCACTTTCCGTTTAGTAGTTAGTTTATTTAATGCAATTACTTTCATTTCAGCACTTTCGCCCGCATCACGTATAGCCATTGTTGTGCGGTCGTACTTTTTTTTCGGTCGTTTGTCAGCGTTGGCAAAGAAATACTCTTTTGCAATTTTTGGTTGCAGGGTAGGCTTGTGCGAATTGCAGATGTGTATGGCTTTAGCGTTTGGCTCTTTTCTCAATTAGTTTTATTATATCCTTAAATTCTTTTTTATTCGATTCGTTTAAACCGTCCATAAACTTTTCAATCCGTTCTTTTGTGTCAAAGTCTAGGTTAAGTCCATTGAACAAGTCAACATCCTTTTCAATACTACCTGTCAACAATTCTTGTTTATTCTCTTCTTCAATGTTTAAAAGCTTTGCAAACCTGCAAAACTGACCAATTTCAAATTCTACATCAAATATTAGATTGAACTTTCCTTTTGTTAAAGTCTTTTGCCTGTCTATAGATTTTATTTTGCCTTCTCCTAAGGTGCTTAGAAATATATTTTGGTTTATCTCAAATATGTCTTTATCAATTTCCGCAATGGATGAAAAATCACTATTCTGCTTTTTAGTTTTAAAGTCTGCACGACTTTCAGATATTTCAAGTAAGCGGATTGACATAGCATCTAGGTAGTAAATATCCTGAACAGATTTCCATTTAGAAGGGATTATTGATTGACCGTGTAAAGCTCCAAGTAAACCACCTGTAAATGCAGCAATACTGTCTGTATCTGTTCCGATTGAATTAACAGCTTGTTCTATCCCTTTTAATGGTTCATTTGAGTATTTGCAAGTCAAATAGATTCCTGCAATAACTGTTGATGTCCCCGAGCCTTTTGTTTCATTTTTATAACAGCCAAGTTTGGTTAAAGCATCAAAATCAGATGCATTATTCATCAGTAGTTTATAGGTAATTCTAAGATACTCTTGGGTTTCTTCGATAACATCATTGAATAAATCTCTAAATGGTTTCTGTGAGCCTTTATTCCATTCTGACTCCCAATTTGAAAATTTCTGATTAGATAAAAAGCCAATTGAGAACTTTTGCTGCATATCCTTACCCAATTCGGTCAAGAATGTTGTGTAATTGTAATTTTCTGAATTAAATCTCAAAATCGTATCAATAGAATAGCCATACAGCATTGCTCCTAAAATGGCACGTGGATGTCCGTGGGTGATGATGCTATTGCCAAATATTTCTTCTTTGATTTTATCAGGCTCTCCAAAATTTGCTAGTGCTATTGGCAGAATTCTCATTGCCGCACCATTTGCACCACTTTCACGATAATCAATTGTCGTTTTTCCTGCTTTGAAAGTGAAAAAGTTCTTGTTCCATTTAGCAGATTTTCTTTCGATTTTGCGTGCAGCATTCTTTATTGTTCTACCTGCTCCTCTTGAATAGAGTAACCAATCTGGTAATTCCTTTTTGGCAAAATACTGTTGGTCAACAAAGCCATCTGATTTAATAGACCGAGCAACTGAAAGCAGTAACTGTGTGTCATCTGAATAAGACCCTGCTTTTAATTTGTCTACATATCCGTGAAACCTGCCACCAACATTCTTTTCCCAATCGTGAAACGTATTTATGTAGTCTGTACCAAACTTTTTTCGAAGTGTATCTTTTGACTTCTCAAATTCAGTCATCCACCCTAAAGCATCTCCAATGGCGGCTAGTTTTAAACTTCCTTTGTATTTTGTTTCTGCTTTCATTTCGAACGATTTGGTGAAAAGATTTCTTTATCTACCACAAAATTACTTGTATCAAATGATGACATGGCGGCTTTTGCTTCTGCTAATTTTTCTTCAGATTCAAAGCAGACTTCAATAATACTTTCGGATGGTATAATGTCTCTCACTAATATCTCGGCTTGAACATCTGTTGGATATTTTGGATGAACTCCGTTTCTATTTAGAGACTGGACTCCATTGAAAGTATTGATATTCAATTGTTCATTGAATAACATTCTGAATTTTTCTAAATCGCCTGTGATACCAAATTGCCTTTTTGCTGCATTTGATGCCGCATTTGTAACAGCGAAAAGTGAGTTTTCATCATAAATATGGTTTGGGTCTATTTTTAGAACACACCAATTGATAGTGAAATCATCTTTAGTTTTTTGTCTAAATCTTGAAAACAAAAATGTGTTTGGGGCAGATAAAGAGAGATTGATATAGTTCTTGTCATCATATCTGACATCATCAGTAAATTGTACATAGTCTAAAATGTCAAATTGCTCAATATCTAGACTTTCCAATTTTGCTCTGCTCATCAGTTCTTGATTTTCAAGAATGCTGAATAAATTGATTGTTGGCGTAAAATGAATCAAGTACTCGATGCCCCGTTTCGCAATTTCATTTTTAAAGTCTATATGGTCAGGTTTAGCACTCATATTAGGAATTAAAACGGTAAATCATCATCGTAAGTAGATGATGTCGTTGAATTTGATTTTGGACTTATATCATCCAAAAGGTCAGAATCAATTTCGTTAAGGTAACGAGAGGGGTTGTCCTTATCGCTTGAAAAAAGGAATAGCTTATTTCTAGCCCTTGTCATACAAGTGTATAGTAATCTTCGTTCTGTAGAAATATGAAATTCATCGTCTTCTTCGATGAAGCCTGGTGGATAAGGAATTATATCATCGTTTAGGTCAAGAATAAAGACATTGTTGAATTCCAATCCTTTAATTGAAGACATAGTACAAATCTTAACGCTATCACTACCGTAATTAACTGGCTGACTTGATTTGACTAGTTCGGTTGAAAACCCGTTACTGTCAAGAAAGCTTTTGATTTGTGAAACTCCATTTCTTGATCGATGAAGTACAACCGTACTCTGAACATTATCGCTGTTTCTTAAATCAGTTAGTTGGTCGTCAAGATGAGAAAGCTGTTCATCGAAGTTAGAATAGTAAGCTACCTTAGGTTTTTCTCCACCTTTTAACGCAGTCTCGACATTTGTGAATTC
This sequence comes from Owenweeksia sp., assembly GCA_965214115.1. Classification (GTDB taxonomy): domain Bacteria; phylum Bacteroidota; class Bacteroidia; order Flavobacteriales; family Schleiferiaceae; genus Owenweeksia. Next base: position 281,199 of record CBDCAU010000009.1, on the reverse strand, counting down.
GGACTTGTCAATCTCTTTGTCTAAAAGTGATAATGCGGCTCTTGCTATATGAACTGAGTTTCTGTAGTTCTTTTTAAATTCAATAGTTCTACCACCACGAACATTAATACCTACTTCGCTCCAAACAAATCCACTTTTGAAAATGCGTTGTGCCGCATCTGCTATTATGGAAAGACTATTGGTTTCACTATCGACTAATTTTGATATAACAAGGATTTGAGCTTTGTTTAGGTCTTGTGCTTCATCGATAATAATGTGAGTGTACAGTTGAACAAAATCAGTTTTTCTGTTAATAATATCTAATGCCAATATTGCGTAGTCATCAAAATCTACTTTATCAATGGATTTAAGCTTTGAATTATATTCTTGGAAAATTTTCCATATTACTTCTTTGTCTTCTTTGGTAACACGGTCTGAAGTACCTCTGCCTGTTCTTTTTGCATCAATATATTCATCTCTTGTTCTGAAGTTTTTGCCTTTAATCCAAGAAATTTCTTCCTGAAAAAATTCAGTTGTCTTTGAAGCGATATTTTCAGTGCTAAATTTTCTTTTTGATGAGGCAATTAAATCTGTTTGAGCACTACCACTTATCGTTTTCCAAATTATTTTCCTTTGCCCATTTTCAAAAGTTTCTTTTCTAAGTGGAATTCCGTTCTGTTCAATGAAAGAAAATGCCCATTTGTGAAAGTTGGTGATTTGTACATTCAGTCCGTCAGCTGTTTTGGGTTTAATCTCATCACTGTCTTTTTGATAACCTCCATTAATGTATGGCTTTATCGCTTCAATATATGCAGCTAAAGTTTTATTGTAAGTAAATATTACAATCTTAGTTTCTTTAAACAGATTTGCTTGAGTTTCCAAAAGGTGTTTTGCTCTGTAAAGTGCAACTGTTGTTTTTCCGCTTCCTGCAACTCCTTTAATCTGAATCGGGTTTGTTGATGGTAGGAACAGTACTTTTTTCTGTTCGCCTTTGAGTGTAATTTTTTTTAGCATTTCATTTCAGTTTCAGCGTTGGCTTTTGTGTCGGCAAAAACCAAATGTGCGGTTTGTGCGGTTGGCTTTTCTTGTATGCCGCACAACGGTCTGGCTAAGAAACGTACGGGTTTCGATAAATTTCAATCTTTTCAAAGTCAAATTCTGTCGCAATCACCAAATTTCTTTCAAAAAAATCGCCCGTATGTTTCTTAGGTTTTGTTGGCAAATTGTTTCCCTTTTTTAAAGCCTAAAAATTCAAAAAAACCATCCAAAAACTTAAAAAAAATATTTGCCAACGTTTGGCTAAACGCAATTGCGTTTAGCATCATCATATTTTCAGTAGTTAAATCATTCTTTACCAATGTAATAGAATCTCCCCTTGTAAACACGATAATTTTCTTAATGTAGAAGTAAACATTTTCAAACTCCAAAAATGCACATTATTCTGTCAAATATTTTGCGCAAAATACTTGACATTTAGGGTTTGGGTGGGACTTAAAATTTTAACCTTCCACCAACCTCCGCAAAAACAACTCAATCCCCACCACTTCCACCTTCTCCTTCAAAAAATAATTGTCCGCTTCCGGCGTCACCACATACAGATGCTCCAATTCCAAATCCTCCATCGCGCTGAAAGTGCCTTTGGAAAGTACCGGCGCAGAGGACAATTTGATTTCGGCGGCGGCCCGCCATTTTTCGTTGCGGCGGATGAGCAGGTCGATTTCCGCGCCGTGGGAAGTGCGGTAAAAATAAAGTTCGTCCGAGGGTTTCAGCACCGATTTTACCTGCGCGATGACGAAGGTTTCCCACGAAAGGCCGGCGGCCGGATGTCCCAAAAGGTCGTTGAAATTGTGCAACCCCAATAAATGGTGCAGCATCCCCGTGTCGGAAAAATAGATTTTGGGCGATTTCACCAGCCGCTTTTTCAGGTTGGCCGACCACGGTTGTAGCGTCCGTACCAAAAACGCGCCTTGGATAAATTCGAGGTACGTTTTCACGGTGGGCACGGTCAGCCCCAGCGATTTGGCCAAAGTGGAATAACTCAGCAATTGGCCGTTCATCGCAGCCAGCATTTTGAAAAGCCGCCGCGTAACTTCCGGCCGCGCGGGCAATCCAAAAAAAGGCAAATCACGAAAAAGATAGTTTTCCAAAAAGTTTTGCTGCCAGCGTTCCGAAAATTTGGGTTGGTTTTTCAAGAGCGGCTCGGGAAATCCGCCGAATGTCCACAGGTTTTGCCACGAAGTTTCGGGTGCAGTTTCCAGCAGATTCAGCGGGTGCAACTGCAAATAAGCGATACGCCCCGCCAAGCTCTCCGAACTTTGGCGCAGCAGCGGCGGCGAGGCCGAACCCAAAATCACGAAGCGCCCCGCCCGACGGTCATCGTCAATCAGCGAGCGCAGCAGCGGAAACAGCTCCGGCATATTTTGGATTTCGTCTAAAATAATGGTCTTGTCCGCATTGTTTTGCAGGAAAAGTTCGGGGTCGCCCAGCTTGGCTTTGTCGGAACCGCGCTCCAAATCCAAATAAAGCATTGGATTTTTGTCTGAAACCTGCGATTTGGCCAGCGTGGTTTTGCCCACTTGGCGCGCGCCCACCAATCCCACGGCAGGAAAATTCGCCAATAAATAATCAAATTCTATTTGGGGAAATCGAGTAATCATCCGTGCAAATTTAAAAATGAATTTTAAAATTACACGGTTAATTTTAATTTTTTACCGTGCAAATTTAAAGCTGAGCTTTAAAATTACACGGTTCGCTGGCGCGCCGATTACATCGCGTGTGTAGAGAATTGCCGGAACGCGATATAATCGCGCACCAGCAACTGCACCAGCGACTACTCCTCCCCAATATGAAAAAGCGCATCCCCCTTATGCACCAGCGGAAAATTCTGATGCCCAATGATATAACCATCCGTCGGTGATTTTACCTTCACGGAATAATCATTGGTCGGCGCAGAAATGTAACCCAAAGTTTGTCCTTCTTTTACCTTTTGACCACTCTTTTTTTTGTGGCGAAAAAGCCCCGAAACTTCTGCTCGGATCCAATTGGATTCCTGAAAACTGCGCCGCTTCTTTTTGCCGATTTTTGATTTTTCCTCCAACATCCCAAAATGGTGCAAAACCCGCGAAATCCCTTTCAATCCTTCCTCCACGGTTTTCGGGTCGATGCGCAGGGTTTCGCCGCCTTCAAATACCACAATCGTTTTGCCCATCTGCGCCGCAGTTTCGCGGAACGAGCCTTGAATCAATTTGCTGTTCAAAGTGAAAGGCGCGGCAAAGGCATCGGCGATTTCGGCCGCCAGTTCGCCGCCTTTTTCATAGCGGATTTGCGGGAAATTGGTGCGGCTGGCCCCGCCGGTGTGGAAATCCAGACCGAAATCCACGGCAGGCAAAATCTTGTGCGTAATCGTGTGCGCCACCACGCTGGCGAGGCTGCCGTCTTCGCGGCCGGGAAAGCTGCGGTTCACGTCTTTTCCATCCGGCACGTCGCGCGAAAAGTTGATGAAGCCGTACACATTGATGATGGGGATGGCGACGATGCTGCCTTTCAGCAGTTTGTCGGCGGTCTTCTTCTCCAAAAAGCGCCGCACGATTTCGATGCCGTTCACCTCGTCGCCGTGCATCCCGCCGGAGAGCAGAATGGTGGGCCCGTCCTTGGTGCTTCGGTGGATGTGGACGGGCATTGTTATCGGAGTTCCCGAAGGCAGTCGCGCGATATTCAGCTCGATGTAGCGGTTTTCGCCCCGCTCAATTTCGTGGCCGTCGATGATCATCACCATTTCAGTCCGGTGTAATTCTGTGGCGAAATTTGGTGCAATTCTTTTTTCACCTCCTCGCTAACTTCCAAATTATCAATGAATTGCGAAATATCGTTTTGATTGGCGGGGCGGTTGCTGCGCGTTAAATCCTTCAGCAGTTCGTAAGGTTTTTCAAAACCTTCGCGGCGCAAAATGCTTTGGATGGCTTCAGCCGTTACCGCCCAATTGTTCTCTAAATCTTCGTCGATTTTTTCACGGTTCAAAAGCAATTTCCCCAATCCTTTCAAAGTGGATTGAATGGCGATTTGCGTATGCGCCAGCGGTACGCCGATGTTCCGCAAAACCGTGCTGTCAGTAAGGTCGCGCTGCAAGCGGCTCACCGGCAGTTTGGCAGAAAGGTGTTCAAAAAGCGCGTTGGCAATCCCCAAATTTCCCTCGCTGTTTTCAAAATCAATCGGGTTCACTTTGTGCGGCATCGCCGAGCTGCCAATCTCGCCGGCCTTGATTTTTTGTTTGAAATAATCCATCGAAATGTAGCTCCACAAATCGCGGTTCAAATCCAAAATGATGGTGTTGATTCTTTTGAAACAATCGAAAAGCGCGGCGAGGTGGTCGTAATGGTCCACCTGCGTGGTGGGCCAAGATTGCTGCAAACCGAGATTGCCATTGACAAAATCTTGCGAAAACGCGCGCCAGTCCACATCGGGATAGGCGACGTGGTGGGCGTTGAAATTGCCCGTTGCGCCGCCAAATTTGGCTGAAAACGGAATGTGGCGCATCAGGCGAAGTTGCTGGTCAAAACGCTCGGTGAACACTTCGATTTCTTTGCCCAGTCGGGTAGGGGAGGCGGGCTGGCCGTGCGTCCGCGCCAGCATCGGTACGTCTTTCCACTGCTCGGCCATCTGCGAAAGCGTCACCACCAAATCGCCGAGTTCCGTGACGTATTCTCTTTCAATGAACTCCCGTAGTGAGAGCGGCACGGCCGTATTATTAATGTCCTGTGACGTCAATCCGAAATGAATGAATTCCTTGAATTTTTCCAGCCCCAGCCCCTCCATTTTTTCTTTGATGAAATATTCCACGGCCTTCACATCGTGGTTGGTTTCTTTTTCGATTTCCTTGATGCGCGCGGCGTCTTCCACATTGAAATCCAAATACATATCGCGCAGTTCGATGTAGTTGCTGCGGTCGAATCCTTTGAGTTGCGGTAGCGGCAATTCGCATAGTGCGATGAAATATTCCACCTCCACGCGCACGCGATATTGGATGAGCGCGTACTCGGAAAAGTAGTTTTGCAGTTTTTCGGTGATGCGGCGGTAGCGGCCGTCCACGGGGGAAATGGCGAGAAGTTGGTGTTCCATTTTTATGAAAAATAAGCGGCAAAAGTAGGGATTGGGCGGTGGTGGCCCACGGTTGAAACCGTGGGTTGGGAAGAGGGGAAACCTTGCAGGTTTTCTTGAACCTGCGAGGTTTTTACAGAGAGCCGCCATAGCCTGACGCTGTTAGGTCAGGGACGCTAACAGGTCATCCCGCAGTGCCAACGGCACGTCATATCGATAGCCCCAATCGTAAGATTGGGGTCTTAAATGTGATGGATTGATTTGGAAATTGAAGTGCCGAAGGCACGGCACATTTCATAAGAATACCGTCCCGTGCCTTCGGCACTCCAAAATTCTGAATCCTTTGTGATTTAAAAAACCCACATCTTACGATGTGGGCTATCAATATGGCGTCCCTTCGGGACTGTAAAGATTTAGAGCAATTCCCTCGCGGGGCGGGCCTTCATTTTCCCCTCTTTCCCCAATTGCAAATTTTCCAGCGCCTCTTTGAATTCGGAAATCAATTGCGCCTTGGCGGGAGAAATCAGTTGCGCCTTGGCGTCCGGCAGGTTTTTTAAGATTTCCCACCAATGCTGGCCTTTTTGGTCGTCTATTTCTAAGAGGCTGTCTAGAAATGATTATTTCATATACCAGTGTTGAGAAAAAACAAGGAAGGCCGCCGCTGGGCCCTTCCTGCATGCCGAAAATTGTGATTCACCAAAATCATAATCATGACGGCTTACCCGAGCGACCTGAGCGACGGCCAGTGGGCAATATTATCAAAATTCTTCGACACCCGCCGCAGGCGCAAGCACGGCCTGCGCGAGGTGGTCAACGCGGTTATGTACCTTGTGGAGAGCGGCTGCCAGTGGCGGATGCTTCCCTCGGACTTCCCCGGCTGGAAGCTGGTCTATTACTATTACGCCGCCTGGCGGGACAGCGGCCTGTGGGAGGCGGTGAACGCATCTCTGGTGGAGGCGCGCCGAGCAGAGGCCGGGCGCGGCCCGCAGCCCACGGCGGGCTCGGTGGACTCCCAGTCCGTCAAGAACACCCTGGTGGCAGGGCAGCCGGCGGGCTACGACGCGGGCAAGAAGGTCAAGGGGGTGAAGCGGCACATCGCCGTGGACACCCAGGGCCACCTGCTGGCCGTGGAGGTCGGCCCGGCCTCGGTGCAGGACAGGGACGGCGCGGCCGGGCTGCTGGACGGGATGGCGGGGGACTGGCGGTGCCTGCGCAAGCTCTGGGCCGACGGCGGCTACGCGGGCAAACTGGTGGAGAAGGCCAAAAAAGACCATGGCATCGACTTGGAGATAATCAAGAAGCCCGAGGGGGGCGGCTTCCAGGTGCTGCCCCGGCGCTGGGTGGTCGAGCGCACCTTCGCCTGGCTGGACACCTGCCGCAGGAACTCAAAGAACTACGAGAGGCTGAAGAGCTCATCGGAGGCGATGGTGCTTTTAGCCTCCATAAAAATTATGTTGAAACGTTTTTAGACAGCTTCTAAGAGAATTTGCATTTCACAAAAATAGGGTTTTGAAGGATTTTCCTTGATAGATAATCTTGCAGGTTTAAGAAAACCTGCGAGGTTTTACAATTCTTCATACCTCGGCGCCTCCTCCAAAAAAACATACCGCTCCTTTTCCTTGTCCACTTTCGTGAAAAAATGGCGCAATCCGTTGGTAACAATCAGAAAATCAACCTTATAAATCAAATTGTAGCGCGCGGCTTGGTCGAAGGTGTTTTGCGAAAGCGGCACTTGCGGGGCTTTGCATTCCACCAAAAGTTTGGGCGCGCCATTTTTATAAATGAGGATATCGGTGCGCTGCAATTTTTGGTGCAGGCGGAAACCACCTTCCAAAGCGAAAGAAGATTTGGGATAGCCCATTTCCAAAAGAAAAAACACGAAATGCTGGCGCACCCATTCTTCGGGGTCGAGTTTCAGGTATTTTTTGCGGATGTCGTCCCAAACGAAGATTTGCCCTTCTTTTTTGGCGAGTTTCAAATCCGGTTCGGGGAGATTTAGCGGAACGAGGTTTTTCATACGGGCGGGCAAATTTCCTTTTTTTTTACACGCGCCTGTCCCGTCTTTACGGGAGATTTAGCGGATGTCGCAGATTTTTTACCTCACCCCCAGCCCCTCTCCTTCAGAGAGGGGTGACGTGCGTGAAGGTTGGGATGTGATTTGGTTTGAAAAATTTCATCATCAGCTTTTTTCTTCATCGAAATTTAGTTCGGTTCAATTTTCCACCTCGTCTCCCCCTCTCCCAAAAGGAGAGGGGGTCGGGGGGTGAGGTTTTTAAACCCCCTTTGGGGGATTGGGGGCTGCCCTTACTTTTGCCCCCTCGATGACCTACCAAGAAATCCTCAAAGAAATCTCCGCCGGCAAGTTCCGCCCCGTCTATTTTTTGATGGGCGATGAACCGTATTTCATCGACAAGATTATTTCCAAAATCGAAAAAACCGCGCTGCAGGAAGACCAGCAAAGTTTCAACCAGACCATTCTGTACGGCTTGGAAACGGACATCCGCACGGTGACCGCCGAGGCGCGCCGCTACCCGATGATGGCCGAGCGCGTGGTGATCATCGTAAAGGAAGCCCAGCACCTGCGCAAGATGGACGAGGCACTGGAAAATTACCTGAAAAACCCACAGAAAAGCACCGTCCTCGTTTTTGGTTATAAAAACAAAAAGCTGGACAAGCGGACCAAGATTTACAAAGCGCTGAGCAACGCGGGCGCGGTGATGGAGTCGAAGAAACTGTACGACAACCAAGTGCCGCAGTGGATCGGGCAACTATTGAAATCGAAAGGTTACGGCGCCACGCCCAAAGCGCTGCAACTGCTGGCCGACAGCTTGGGGACGGACTTGGGCCGCATCGAAAACGAGCTGCAAAAACTGGAGCTGGTGGTGGAAAAAGGCGGCACGGTGGACGAAAATGCGGTGGAAGAAAACATCGGCATTAGCAAAGATTTTAATGTTTTTGAACTGCAGAATGCGCTGGGCAAAAAGGATTTTGTGAAAGCGATTAAAATCCAAAACTACTTTGCGGCCAACCCCAAAGACCATCCGCTGGTGATGACGGTGGGGGTGCTTTTTACCTATTTTGTAAAACTGATGCAAGTACACACCGCCAAGGACAAAAACCCGCGCGCGCTGGCCGGCGTACTGAAAGTGAACCCTTATTTTGTAGGCGACTATCAAAATGCGGCCAAGAATTACAACCTGAAAAAACTGGTGCGCATCGTGGAGTATCTGCGCGAATGCGACACCAAATCCAAAGGCATCGAAGCAGGGAACATTCCCGACCACGAGCTTTTGCGCGAATTGCTCTTCAAAATCGTTTATGCGTAACCAATTGCGGATATTTGCCCCCTGTTATTTTTTATGATGAAAAAAATCCTCCTCCCAATCCTGTTCCTTTTCTCGGTGGCGATTTCCGCGCAGAGCGGCAAAATCCGCGGTTTTGTAAACGACAAAGAAACCGATGCGCCGGTGCCTTTTGCCAACATCGTTTTGCAGGGCACCACCATCGGCGCGGTGGCAAACGACGACGGTTATTTTTTGCTGAATGAAGTGCCGGCGGGCGATTATACGGTGGTGGTAAGTTTTGTGGGCTACGCCAATTACACCGAAAATGTTTCGGTAAAAGACGGCCGGATCGTGCCGATGAAAGTTTATCTGGAATCGTCCAGCGAGGTGTTGCAGGACGTGGAAGTGCGCGCCGACCGTCAAGAGCGCGAGACGAAAGTTTTGACGGGGGTGGTGTCGCTCAACCCCAAAGAAATCCAACAATTTTCGGTGGGCGGCGATGCGGACATTATCAAGGCCATCCAAGTGTTGCCGGGCGTTACCACCACGGGCGACCAAGGCGGCCAGCTTTACATCCGGGGCGGCGCGCCTATCCAAAACCTGATTCTTTTGGATGGCTCGATTATCTACAATCCCTTCCACAGCATCGGGTTTTTCTCGGTTTTTGATGCGGATATCATTCAAAGTGCGGACGTTTATACCGGCGGTTTCAACGCGGAATATGGCAGCCGCAACAGCGCGGTGATGGACATCCGCACCCGCGACGGCAACCGCAAGAAATTTTCGGGGAAACTCTCCGCCAGCACTTACACCGCCAAGGCTTTGCTGGAAACGCCGCTCGGCAAAAAAGACGAAAACGGCCGTGCCGCCACCTCTTTTTTGGTGTCCGCCAAAACGAGTTATCTCAATCAGACCAGCAGCGTCTTTTATCCCTATGTAGAAACGGAGTTCGATGGACTGCCCTTCACGTTCACGGATATTTACGCCAAGCTGACCGCCCAAGCTGATAATGGCTCCAAGATCAGCGGTTTCGGGTTTTCGTTTCGCGACGGGGTAAAATTCTCCGGCAACAATTCCGTGGACTGGGACAGCTACGGCGGCGGTCTGGAATTTACCGCCGTGCCGCCCACCGCCAGCGTGTTGATCAAAGGAAACCTGAGTTTGTCCAGCTATGACATTACCTCGGTGAGCAACGGCGCGCCCAGCACCAGCAGCATCAACGGGTTCAATTTCGGTTTGGATTTCAATTACTTTTTGAGGGAAAACGACGAACTGAAATACGGCTTGGAAGCCATCGGCTACCGCACCAGCGTCAGCTTGGTAAACGAGGCAGACTTGCGAACGGGCAGCGAAGACAATACCAACGAACTGGCGGGCTACCTACAATATAAATACGCGGGAAACCGCATTTTGATAGAACCTGGAATGCGCCTGCATTACTACAGTTCGCAGAGTGAACTTTCGCTGGAGCCGCGGTTGGGCCTCAAATACAATCTTACCGAAAATTTGCGCTTTAAAGCCGCCGCCGGTTTGTATTCACAAAATTTATTTGCTTCCAATTCCGACCGCGATGTGGTGAATCTGTTCTACGGTTTCTTGAGCGGTTCGGTGAATACGCCGGACGAGTTTCGCGGCGAGGAAATCACCACTTCTTTGCAAAAAGCCCAGCACGTGGTGGCGGGTATCGAAATCGAGGCCACCGATAATCTCACTTTGAACATTGAAGGCTATTTAAAAAATTTCAGCCAAATCACCAATGTGAACCGCAACCGCCTGTACAGTGGCGACAATCCGGACATTGACGACATTTTCGAAACGCCTTTTATCGTGGAAAAAGGTTTGGCGCGCGGGGTGGATTTCTTGGCAAAATACCGCACTGAAAAACTTTATTTGTGGATGGGCTATTCACTGGGCTACATCACCCGCGACGATGGCCTGCAGGAATATTTCCCGTATTTCGACCGCCGCCACAACGTGAACTTGGTGGGGAACTACATTTTCGGCGAAAACAAAAACTGGGAACTGAGCCTGCGCTACAATTTCGGGACGGGCTTTCCCTTTACGCCCACGCGGGCGTTTTACGCGCAGCAACCTTTCACCAACGACCAAGGCAACCCCAGCGTCTCCTACGATTACACTACCGAAAACGGGCAACTGGACGTATTGTATGGCGACCTGAACACCAAGCGCCTGCCCAACTACCACCGCGTGGACGTCAGCATCCAAAAGACCTTCGAAATCTCAAAATATCAGCAACTCATCGTTTCGGCGGGCGCCACCAATATTTTGAATTATCAGAATATTTTTTATTACGATAGGAATCAGAACAAGCGCGTGGATCAATTGCCGATAATGCCCACCATTTCGGTGGCGTACACTTTTTAGAGGGGAGGTTTCGGGAGTCTGGTTTCAGAATACAGAATCGGCTCGGGGAATCCAAAACGGGAAAGCACCTCCGAACATCAACGAAGTGATTTTTGCCCACAGGCTGTGGACTGTCGACCGTTGACCGTGGACTGTTCCCGTCTCCTAATTATACTTCAAAACACACCACATCGCCCGAAACCCGTCTTGCCAGTTGATTTTCTTCCCCTCCGCAAAGGTGCGGCCGTAGTAGCTGATACCCACTTCGTAAATGCGGATGCCCGGCACCTTCGCGATTTTGGCCGTTACTTCCGGTTCAAAGCCGAAACGTTTTTCCTTCAAATCCAAACTTTGTACAACGCTGGTCTTGAACATTTTGTAGCACGTTTCCATATCCGTCAGGTTCAGATTCGTGAAGATATTGGAAAGCGTGGTCAGGAATTTATTGCCGATGGAATGCCAGAAAAACAAGATACGGTGCGCATTGCCGCCCATAAACCGTGAACCGTAAACCACGTCCGCCACGCCGTTTATCACCGGTTTCAGCAGAATATTAAATTCTTCGGGATCGTATTCCAGATCCGCGTCTTGAATGATGAGGTAATCGCCGGTAGCTTTGGCGATTCCCGTGTGCAGCGCCGCGCCCTTGCCTTGGTTTTTTTCGTGTTTGTGATATTGGATATCGAAATCCGGGTGGGCGTTTTTATATTCCAAAATCGCCTCCTCGGTATTGTCCGTGCTGCAATCGTTTATAATGATGACTTCTTTTTGAATATCGTTCAAAAGCCGCACCGCGCGCACTTTGTCGAGGATTTTGTAGATGGTGCGCCCTTCGTTGTAGGCGGGGATGATGATGGAAAGTTTATGGATTTGCATCGGGGGAAATTGAGGCGGGCAAAGGTAGTTTTCAGGTTACAGTTGGCAGTCGGCAGTTCACAGTCGGCAATCAACAATTTGCAATCAGCAATCGCAATAGGGCGGTGGGCAAAAAGGCAATTTTCCAAAATTATCGGGAGGGGGCCGGTTCTTCAATAGCGCCGTCGCTTTAGCGCGGCGATTGAATGGCGCTGACCCCAATTTGGCTTTAGCCGAAAATAAAAAGGCATCGAGTGAACCTATTCCGCTTTAGCGGAATTTTCATTCGCAAAACAAAATTTTCAGAAAAAGAAATTCCACTATTTGAGGTCACAATTTGTGACCTCAAAGATTCCCATTCACCATCATTCAACCGAAATATAAAATCCTTTGGAGAACGTGGCGAGTCGCTTCAATAGCGCCGTCGCTTTAGCGCGGCGATTGAATGGCGCCGACCCCAATTTGGCTTTAGCCGAAAATAAAAAGGCATCGAGTGAACCTATTCCGCTTTAGCGGAACTTTTCATATCAAAACAAAATTTTCAAACGATTCTAATAAAAAACCAATAAAAGTTAAAACCGCGTTAAACCCGCGCGCCGCACCAAAATATCCCCCTAAATTCGCGTTACGATGCTGATGAAAATCAAACAAAAACGCCGCCGCCTCAACGGCCTCTTCGCGCTAATGGCGATTTCCCTGCTCGGTATCACTGGGATTCAGGCGTATTGGCTGCAAAATGCCTATCATCTGAAAGCGGAAAAATTTGATCAAGAAGTGGCCGCCGCGATGCAGGGCGTTTCCCGCCGGATGGAGACCTTGGAAACCATCCGCCTGCTCAACGAAAATTTTAGGATGGAGCCGTATTTCAGCTCCGAAAGCAACCCGCTGATTGGGCTGAAACACAACTGCGACACGTCCTTGCGCATTCGCACGCCGGAAGGGAGCCTGAATGTAAATCTTGAAAAAACCAGCGACGATTCCGTGCGGATTTCGCAGAGCCTCGGCGGGGTTTCGGGGCAGGTTTTCATCTCCAACGGCGATTCCAGTTTTCAGGTCGCCTTTACGGATTTTTCGGGAATGCGCCAGCGTTTCCAGCGGATGGACGAAGTGATGAACCAAATGATCGCCCGCACCTTCCGGCCCAAAAAGGCCGACCTGATTTCGCAGCGCGACTTTGACAGCATCCTGAATTTTGAACTGAAAACCCACGGCCTCAATCTCGACTACGAATATTCCATCGTGGAAAACGGCAGGGTCATCCGCGCCAGCGAACAGTGGGACGCGCGGCAGGGCCAGCATTTGGCATCGCTTTTTCCGAATGATTTCTTCGCGAAAAGCCAGCTCCTGCTGAGTTTTCCCGACAAGCGCAGTTTTCTTTTTAAAACTTTGTGGGGCACTTTTTTGGTGAGTTTGCTTTTTACCGCCGCCATCATTTTCACCTTTTGGAAAACCATTTCGTATTCGCTGCGCCAAAAGCGGATTTCGGAAATCAAGACCGATTTCATCAATAATATGACGCACGAATTCAAGACGCCAATCGCCACGATAAACTTGGCCACGGACGCGCTGAAAAACCCCGCCGTGTTTGGAAATCCCGAAAATATACAACGCTACGGCGAGGTGATCCGCCAAGAAAACCAGCGGATGAACCGCCAAGTGGAGAGCGTGCTACGGATGGCGATGATGGACAAAAAGGAGCTGGAACTCAATTTTCAGGAAACGGAAATCGAGGGCCTTTTGGAGGATTGCATTTCGCACATTCAGCTTTCGCTCGAAAGCAGGGGCGGCACTTTGGTCAAGGATTTCAATATCAATGATTTACATTTAAATATAGACCGCAACCACTTTTCCAACGCTATCATCAATATTTTGGAAAACGCCCTGAAATATTCGGATGAGGCACCCGAGATAAAAGTGAGCGGTGTCATCCAAAACGGCGAGCTGCGGATTGCGATTCGCGACTTTGGAATCGGGATGAACGCCGAGGCGCAAAAGCGCGTTTTCGACCGCTTTTTCCGCGCGGAAGGCGGCAACATCCACAACGTGAAAGGCCACGGGCTGGGGCTTAGCTACGCGCTGGGCGTGGTGCAGGCCCACGGCGGCACTATCGAGGTGGAAAGCCAAAAAGGGGCGGGCAGCACTTTTACCATCCGTGTCCCGATCCAACAAAATCAAAACTGATGGACAAAAAAGAAATCTTGCTGGTGGAGGACGACCCGAACTTTGGGACGGTGCTGCGCGACTATCTGGAAATGAACGGCTACCAAATCATCTTGGCCAAAGACGGGCGCGAGGGCCTGATGGAATTTCGCCAAAACGAGCCGGATTTGTGCATCCTCGACGTGATGATGCCGCACAAGGACGGCTTCACCTTGGGCCGCGAAATCAAAGAAATAGACCCCGAAATGCCATTGATTTTCCTCACCGCAAAATCGTTGAAAGAGGATGTTTTGAAAGGCTACCAAACCGGCGCCGACGATTACCTGACCAAGCCGTTCGATTCGGAAATCTTGCTCCATAAAATAAAAGCCATCCTGACCCGCACGACCACGGAAGAGGCCGAGCAAAAAGAATTTTCGATTGGCAACTATCAATATCACAGCGATTTGCGGAAACTTTCTATTAATGGAAAAGAGAACCGATTAAGCCCGAAAGAAGGTGCGCTGTTGCATTATTTGGCGCAGCGCAAAAACCAATTGGTAAGCCGCTCGGACGCACTGAAAAAAATCTGGAAAGATGACAATTATTTCACCGGACGGAGTATGGATGTGTACGTGGCAAAGCTCCGAAAATACTTAAACCAAGACCCGAAAGTGGCCATCGTGAACGTACACAGCGAGGGGTTTCGGCTGGTAGATGAGCTTTAGTTAAATTCTAAACTCTAAGAACCAAAAATCAAACAAATCCTAAATCCTAAAAATCAAATAACAAACAATCCCGCACGTGCGGGACTAAACGGTAAAAACCAAAAATTCAAAACCTTCAGGATTCTACCCGCCGCGTTTTGAATTTTCCCACTTTAAACTTAAATCCCGCAAGTCCGCGATGGTTTCGGATTTCGAGTTTTGGATTTGGAAATCTTCTGCCCCGCCTTCGCAGAAAAAAGTCGAGGGATTTACTTATTATTCTGATTTTGGACCGCTCGTTTTCTACGAAGGCACAAAGTTTTTCGACCCTTCCATCAAAAAGAGCAAGCGTTCCAACTTTTGTCGATTGAATTTTGCCGGCTGCTCTCTGTACCTTTTCTTTGCCCCTGACTTATCCAGAAAGACCGAGGGATTGGGCCCTTTGACGTCTTGGCAACCCGGGCCAGCCGGGTGCCACTTCCCACTCTTTGATTCACGATTGAGATTTTGAAAAAAATCGAACATCGATAGAAGGACGGCAACGTTCACGACCACAGCGTCGGAAGAGAAAGATGAGAGGAGTTCACCGCAACAAATCCATTGACATCTTTTTGGAAGGGTCGTAGTAAAATAAAAAACTATGGCAACACATCCTTTGGCCGCTGCGGCGGAAAAGCGCATCCTCGTTTTGGACGGCGCAATGGGCACGATGATTCAGGATTACAAACTCTCCGAAGAAGATTATCGTGGCGAACGGTTCGCGGATTATCCTTCTGATTTGAAGGGGAATAACGACTTGCTCTCCCTCACCCAACCGCAAATTATCAAAGACATCCACGCCGCCTATTTGGAAGTCGGCGCGGACATTATCGAAACCAACACTTTTAACGGCACCCGCATTTCGATGGCCGATTACGATATGCAGGATTTGGTGCCGGAGCTGAATTTCCAGTCCGCTAAAATCGCGCGGGAAGCGGCCGATGAATACACTGCCAAAAATCCTGACAAACCACGTTTCGTCATCGGTTCAATGGGGCCGACCAACAAAACTGCCAGCCTCTCGCCTGACGTGAACAACCCCGGCTACCGCGCCATCGACTTTGACACTTTGCGCAAAAATTATCTCGAACAAGCCCGCGAACTGGTGCGCGGCGGCGTGGACGGTCTTTTGGTGGAAACCGTTTTCGATACCCTCAACGCCAAGGCCGCGCTTTTCGCGATTATGGAATTATTTGATGAAATCGGCCGCGAACTGCCGATAATGGTCAGCGGCACCATCACCGACGCCAGCGGCCGCACCCTTTCCGGCCAAACTGCCGAGGCATTCCTCATCAGCATCCAGCACGCGCCACTTTTTTCCGTGGGATTGAATTGTGCGCTGGGCGCCAGTCAGTTGCGCCCATATTTGCAGGTGCTGGCGCGCGAAGCCCCTTTCGCGATAAGCGCCCACCCGAACGCTGGCCTGCCCAACGCTTTTGGTGAATATGATGAAACACCAGAAAAAATGGCGGCGCAAATCAAGGAGTACTTAGACCTTGGGCTGGTCAATGTAATTGGCGGGTGTTGTGGGACGGGGCCGGAGCATATTCGGGCGATTGCGGAGTTGGCAGCGGAGTACAGTCCACGGTCGATAGTCAGCAGTCCACAGCCAACAGTCCACAGTCCACAGCCTGTGGGTATATAGATTGTGGATAAAGATTCAGTTAAAGATTTAATCTAATAAAAACAACAGAAAATGGCATTCAAATTTGAAAGTTTAAGATGCTGGCAAAAAGCGCTTGAACTTAGCAATGATATTGACGAAATCACTAAAAAATGGCCGAAGGAAGAACGATATGTTTTGACCTCTCAGATCAAACGTGCTTCGGATTCCATTTCATTAAATATTGCCGAAGGTTCTACAGGTCAAACCGATAAACAGTACAGCACTTTTTTGGGCTATTCGATTCGCTCAGGAATTGAGGTGGTCGGCTGCATTTATTTAGCCAAAGGAAGAAGGATTATGTCCCACGAAGATTTCAACAAAATATACAAACAAGTGGAAGAAATAATCATAATGACCCAAGCCCTAAGAAACACCTTAAAATGATATTTTTCACAAAGAAATATCCACACAGTCTGTGGTCTGTCGACCGTGGATCGTGGACTTTTTTCAAATCACTAATTCCCACCCGATTTCCCACACAGGCTGTGGACTGTCGACCGTGGACTGTGGACTTTTTGCTATGAAACTATCAGGTCTTGAAAAATTAGAAGTTACTCCAGCCTCCAACTTCGTCAACGTCGGTGAACGCACCAATGTCACCGGCTCCCGCCGCTTCCTCCGCCTCATCAAAGACGACAAATACGACGAAGCCCTCGACGTGGCGCGCGACCAAGTGGAGGGCGGCGCGCAAATCCTCGACGTGAATATGGACGAGGGGATGCTGGACGGCAAGGAGGCGATGGTCAAATTTCTGAATTTGATTGCGGCCGAGCCCGATATTTCCCGCATCCCGATTATGATTGATTCGTCGAAATGGAACATCATCGAAGCGGGGCTGAAATGCGTGCAGGGCAAATCGGTGGTGAATTCCATCAGTTTGAAAGGCGGCGAAGAAGATTTTTTGCGCCAAGCCAAGCTGGTGAAACGCTACGGCGCGGCGGTCATCGTGATGGCATTTGACGAGGACGGCCAAGCGGATTCCTACGAACGGCGCATCGAAATTTGCAAACGGAGTTATGATTTGTTGGTGGGAAAAGTCAGTTTTCCGAAGGAGGACATCATCTTCGACCCCAATATTTTTCCCGTGGCAACGGGGATTGAGGAACACCGCAAAAACGCGCTCGATTTTTTCCGCGCCACCAAGTGGATCAAGAAAAATTTGGCGGGTGCCAAAGTCAGCGGCGGGGTCAGCAATGTGTCGTTCAGCTTTCGCGGAAACCAAGCCGTGCGCGAGGCGATGCACTCTGCTTTTCTCTACCACGCCATTCATAACGGGATGGATATGGGCATAGTAAATCCCACGATGTTAGAGGTTTATGAAGAAATTCCCAAAGACCTTTTGGAACGGGTGGAAGACGTTTTACTCGACCGCTGCGACGATGCAACCGAGCGGCTTTTGGAGTTTGCCGAGACCTTCAAAGGCGAAACCAAAACGCAGGAAAAAGATTTGAGTTGGCGCGAAGAACCGGTAGGCAAACGCATCGAACACGCTCTGATTAAGGGAATTACGGATTTCATTGTCGAAGATGCGGAGGAGGCGCGGCAGCAATTTCCAGCCACTTTGCAGGTTATCGAAGGGCCGCTGATGGACGGGATGAACGTGGTGGGCGATTTGTTCGGCTCGGGCAAGATGTTTTTGCCACAGGTGGTGAAATCCGCGCGGGTGATGAAAAAAGCGGTGGCCTATTTGGAGCCGTTTATGGAAGCCGAAAAAGCCAACAATCCCGACCCGCAAAAGAAGGGCAAAATCTTGCTGGCCACGGTGAAGGGCGACGTGCACGACATCGGCAAAAACATCGTGGGCGTGGTGCTGGCCTGCAACAATTTCGACATTGTGGATATGGGCGTGATGGTGCCGCTGGACAAAATTTTGGCGAAAGCCGAAGAAGAGGACGTGGACGTAATCGGATTGAGCGGGTTGATTACGCCCTCGCTGGACGAGATGATTTACGTGGCGCAGGAAATGGAGCGCCGCAAAATGACGCTGCCGCTGATGATTGGCGGTGCAACCACTTCCCGCGCGCACACGGCGGTGAAGATTTTTCCCGAATATTCTGGGATTGCTGTGCACGTGAACGACGCCAGCCGCAGCGTTCCCGTTTCGCAAACTTTGGCGAATAAAAATTCGCATCCTGATTTCAAAAAAAATCTCACGGAAGAATACACCAAATTGCGCGAAGGCTATTTGAATCGCGGCAAGACCAAAGAATATTTAACATTAGAAGAGGCGCGCACCAATAAATTGCAGTTGGATTTTGATGAAAAAATTATTCAAAAACCAAACTTTTTAGGGACAAAAGTTTTGGAGGATTTGGATTTGAATGTGTTGAAAGATTACATCGACTGGACGCCTTTCTTTATGACGTGGGAATTGCACGGAAAATATCCAAAGATTTTAGAAGATGAGGTAGTGGGAGAAGAAGCCGCGAAATTGTATGAAGATGCGCAAAAAATGTTGGCCGATATTATTGAAAAAAAAAGGCTGAAAGCGAAAGCCACTTTCGGGATTTTTGAGGCGAATATGGTAGATGATGATGACATTGAATTTCAGTACGAAGGAAAAACCGAGCATTTTCGCACGCTGCGCCAGCAATCCAAAAAGGCGAAAGACGCGCCGAACATCGCGCTGAGCGACTTCATTTCTCCGAAAGAAAATGCGCAAGATTACGTCGGTTGTTTTGTGGTAACGGCGGGTTTAGGTTTGGACAAAATCGTGCAACAGTTTGAAAAAGAGCACGATGACTACAATTCCATTTTAGCAAAAGCCCTCGCTGACCGCCTCGCCGAAGCCGCCGCCGAGTGGCTGCACGAGCAAGTCCGCAAAGATTATTGGGGCTACGCCGCCGATGAAAATTTGGACAACCCCGAATTGATAAAGGAAAAATACCGCGGCATCCGGCCGGCGCCGGGCTACCCCGCCTGCCCCGACCATTTGGAAAAGAAAACCATTTTCAAAGTGTTGGAAGCCGAGGAAAAAATCGGTGTGACGCTGACGGAAAGTTTGGCGATGTGGCCGGCCGCCGCCGTTTCGGGCTATTATTTTGCCCATCCGGAAAGCAAATATTTTGGCTTGGGAAAAATCGGGAAAGATCAAGTGGCGGATTTTGCGGAACGGAAAAATATGGGGTTTGAGGAGGCGGAGAAGTGGTTGCGGCCAACGTTGAATTATTAAGCCCCCTAAATCCCCCAAAGGGGGACTTTGGGCCGATGGAAGAAAATATTGTTCGAGGTTTTCCAATGCTCTGCCTTGGAGCGACGGTTTTGCCCCCCTCCTTGGAGGGGGTGTCGAGGAACGAGGCGGGCCTGCCTGCCGGCAAAGGCAGGGGAGGGATTGGAATAGAACATTTCCGGGTTGGGAAAAGCCCGAACCGAGCGATGACCTGTTAGCGTCTCCGACCTAACAGGTCTAAATTTGAAAATTTAATTTGAAGGAACCTCCCCGATTTTCGCGGCGGCTTAAGAAAGCCGCGAAAATCACCCCTCCTTTTTTAAAAAAGGAGGGGAGCTGGGCCGCTGCTCCGATTGATGGGTTTGGAAAATCCGGCCTAAAAAAAAGCCCCAGAGGGGCGAAATGTCTGTAGCGCCGTCCGAAAGGGCGGCGAAAAGAGAAGGTTACTACAAAGATTGAGAAGCCCCGTAGGGGCGACAAAAATTTAACAATGAAAGTAATAGACCACATCCAAAAATCTTCCGAAACCATTTTCAGTTTCGAGATTTTGCCGCCGCTGAAGGGGCAGAACATCCAAGCGATTTACGACAGCATCGACCCGTTGATGGAGTTTAATCCTCCTTTCGTAAACGTGACCTACCACCGCGAGGAGGTTGTGTACAAAAGGTTGAAAAGCGGACTGATGGAACAAAAAACCATCCGCAAGCGGCCCGGCACGGTGGGGATTTGCGCGGCCATCCAAAACAAATACCACATTGACGCGGTGCCGCATATTTTGTGCGGCGGTTTTTCCAAGGAAGACACGGAAAACGCTTTGATTGACTTGGATTTTCTCGGCATCGAAAACGTGTTGGCGTTGCGCGGCGACGCGATAAAAGGTGAGCCGTATTTTAAGCCGCAGAAGGGCGGGAACAGCTTTGCCTGCGATTTGGTGAAGCAGATCAAACAGATGAACCAAGGCCAATACTTGGACGAAGAACTGGAAAATTTCACACCCACCAATTTTTGCATCGGCGTGGCGGGCTATCCCGAAAAGCATTTCGAAAGCCCGAGCATCAATAGCGACGTGAAGCGAATCAAAGAAAAAGTGGATGCCGGCGCGGAATACATCATCACCCAGCTTTTTTTCGACAATCAAAAGTTTTTTGACTATGAAAAGAAGTGTCGGGATGCGGGCATCGAAGTGCCGATTATTCCAGGTTTAAAACCGATTTCAACTAAAAAGCACCTTTCGTTTTTGCCCAATTTTTTCAAGGTGGATTTGCCCGACGACCTCATCGCCCAAGTGGAAAAATGCAAAGACAACAAGGCCGTGCGCCAACTGGGCGTGGAATGGGGCATCCAACAGGCTAAGGAACTGAAAAAGGCTGGCGTCCCCGCCATTCATTTTTATTCGATGGGCCGCCCAGACAATGTGCAGAATATCGCGAAGGCGGTTTTTTGACGTAGAGCCGCACGGCCGTGCGGTTCAATTTATTTATCCCGTAATAAATCGTTCGGGGGTTATTGGTTAGCATCGTCGAATCGTATTATAAAATGGCGTGCGGCTACTATTGGTGGAAATCGCACGGCCGTGCGATTCTACAGTATCCATAAAAAAAACCGCCCCGAATAAATCCGGGGCGGCCTTCAGAAACTAACTCTCTCTACTCTGAACAACTGTTTTTAATATTATTTCGAGTACACTTTGGATTTGTCCGAGTGTATCATCCAACCTACGTAGTTTGTGCCGCTGCTCTCAGCCCACTGTTGAAAATATTGGTAGGCTTCGCAAATGTCGATGCCCTCTAGGGGGTGGTGGAAAAACTTGTTTTCCGGACTCACGATTTCCACGCCCCAAGGCAGGCCAGTGGCGGTTTTGTAGGTGCCATTCACATCGGCTTTGGTATTGAACAAAGAAGCATCGGCGGCGGCGGTTCCAGCAAAACCGGGGATGTGAATCTCGCGGCCCCGCTCGCTGCTGCGGAAAATGTAGAAATCGGGCAGCAAATTCAAATTACCGGCGGCCGCATTGAAAGTTACCGTGAAGGTGAATGTTTGTGGCGCGCCTTCTGGGCCGTGGCCATTGTTGTTATAAAAAGGTTTCAAAGCGGTTTTCACATTGTCAAAAACGATGATGCCATTTTGGACGGCCGGATCGATTTTGGCATCACCATTCACACTGGCAATAATATTTTGGTTCAAAGCCGATTTGTCGCTTTTATAAAGCGCGACGGCCAAACCATTTCCAACGCCGGCTCCCATTCCATCTACCTTCACGGTGAAAATGGCATCTACCAAAGCGCTGTTGCTGTTTTTGGCAAAATCCACGCGGTTGGTAATCACCATATCGTTGAAATCGAAATCCCCTTGCGATGGCCACAAATCTTCAAAGGCCAAAGTTTGAGTGCCTTTGCTCGGAAAAGAACTGGCGAAAGCGCGCATCGGGTCGTTGGGAAATTTGTCTTGACGGTTGTAAACGCCATCATTGTCATCGTCTGGCTCGGCCGTCTTGCTTAGGCTCACGTTGTCCACATATTCGCCATTGGCAGCAAAAGCGTACAGTTGAATGAATTTCACATTTTTAGGCGTGATGAAATTTGCAGAGGCATTTCCGCTTCCGGCGCTTACGATGGTGTAACCCACATATTGCATTTGATCGTTGAAGAAAATCACGTTCACGCCAGCTTGGCCGCTGTAATCATAAGCCACGTCCACCATCACATCTTTGCCTATATCAAAGGCTTGTAGCGCCCGACCCTTATCGGAAGAAGTGCCATTGGAAGTAAAAACGTTGTTGCCGTTGATTATGGAAACCGTAGCCTCGGTATTCTGTGCATACCATTCGCCCACGGTGCGCAAGATGGTTGTGCCGTTCGCGTCCATCGGGAAAACGGTGCCGGCTTCAAAATCGCCATTCGTTACCAAATTGGAAGCAGTTTTTGCTTTAACGCCATTTTTTTTATAGGAACGATTGGCAATCAAAGCGTTGGGATTTTTGGTAAAATCTACCTGCGCCACGGGGAAAGAAACGTTTCCAACGTGCGTCAATTCGATTTTCTCTTGCGTATTCGGATAATATGCGAAATATTTCTCATCGTCTTGGGGAACGCTTATATAAAAGGAAACCATTGCATCCACCACGGGGCGGCGGTCTAAAACGGTGTTGTCGACATCCATCAATTCCACAAAAGAACCTTGAGTGGAAAAATTAGCTGGTGCATCTAAAGAAATATGAAGTTCGCCCTTTAAAGAACTGGACCAGTTGAAAGACTGGGGAATCGTGAGCGAGGAAAGATCTTGCGAATTAGGTTCGTTTTGAAAAGGATTGTCTTGTGCCGCCTCTTTTTGGCAAGAGGCAAAGGCGAGTAGTAACAGTAGTGTGGGAGAAAATTTAAGCAAGTTCATCGTTGTTTGTAGAGTTGTTTCTGAGTCAGCCAATCTATTGAAAATTATAGGCCAACCCCTTGAAGTTAGTTATCTTCTTGAAAATCAATAAATTATGTTTTATTTGTTTGAAAGCCATTTCCCTTTGTGGGAAATTTGAGGAAAAATTCTACCCATTTTGGAAATTTGAAAGGTTCTATCATTCTTATAAAATTGCATTCGTTCAAAAAGCGATTATTTGACTTAAAGATTTATAGATTTTCTTAGAAGCTCATTCCTTGTTTTAAAGCGAGTTAGCAAATATACAATTGGATTTTTAACGTGATTTTTTTTTCAACAATTGGGTGCTTTTCTCTGTGGAAATCTTTGTGGGGCACGGTGGATAGTCTTTTTCGCTGCCCGCTAATTTGGGGGTGTTCATTTTTAGTACTAATCACCATAGAAAACTCCCACGCACTCAATGGCTTCTACCACACTCGCTCCAAAAACCAAAAACGGAACCCGCCACCAAATTGCCTCCGACAAGAAAATCCCGACCAAGAAAATCTTCGTCCTTGACACTTCGGTGATTTTGTACGACCACGCCTCCATCGAAAATTTTGAGGAGCACGACGTAGCTATCCCAATCACGGTGCTGGAAGAATTGGACGAATTCAAAAAGGGCAGCGACACCAAGAATTTCGAGGCGCGGCAGTTTATCCGTTTTTTGGATAAAAAAGCGGGGGAAAAAGGCTTGCAAGATTGGATTGACCTGAACGGCGGCAGCAAAGGAAGATTCAAAGTGGTGATGAACACCGAGCTGGAAGCTGAGGAAACCGATGCGACCAAGATTCTTGGCGGGGCCAAAAACGACCACAAGATTTTGAACGCCGCGCTGCGCCTTTCGTTGGAGGAAAAGGAGCGGCAAGTGATTTTGGTGACCAAGGATATTAATCTGAGATTGAAAGCCAAAGCACTGGGCATCAAGGCGGAAGACTACGAAACCGGCAAGATAAAGGACGTCGAAAGTCTCTATACCGGAAAAACTCAAATGGACAATTTCCAGCAGACCTTGATTGACGCCTTATATAAGACGCATTCGCTGCCCTTGGTGAAAATTCACAAAAAAGAGCAAATCTTTGAGCCGAAGAACAACCATTTCTACATCCTAAAAGGAACGAAAAGCGGCACCTTGGCTTTTTACAATCCAATGGACCAGTCGCTGGACCAAGTGGAGAAAAAATCTTTTTACGGCATAAAACCGCGCAACGCCGAACAGACGTTTGCGCTTTCCGCAATATCCAATCCCAACATAAAATTGGTGGCGCTTAGCGGCGTGGCCGGCACGGGGAAAACCCTGCTGGCGCTGGCCGGCGCGCTGGAACAACGCCGCGATTTCAAACAGATTTACCTCGCCCGCCCCATCGTGCCGCTGTCCAACAAAGACATCGGCTTCCTGCCCGGCGACGAAAAGCAAAAAGTGAATCCCTATATGCAGCCGCTGTGGGACAACCTGAAACTCATCAAAAACCAATATTCTGAAAAGGACAAGGAATACAAGCAGATTGAAGAAATGATGAACACCGAAAAACTGCTGGTGACGCCGCTGGCCTATATCCGCGGGCGCAGCTTGAGCAACGTGATTTTCATTGTGGACGAGGCCCAGAACCTGACACCGCACGAAGTGAAAACCATCATCACGCGCGCGGGCGAAAACTCTAAGTTCATCTTCACGGGCGATGTCCGCCAAATCGACACGCCGTATCTGGACGAATCTTCCAACGGACTTTCTTATCTGATTGACAAAACCAAGGGAAACCCCCTGTTCGCGCACGTTACCCTAGAAAAAGGCGAACGGTCTGAGCTGGCAAATTTGGCGAATGAGCTGCTTTAGGGCGAGTTATTTCAGGAGCAAAATCAGGGGTTATAATTAGGAACGAGAACGTGGAAATAGTGTAGAAAACCTGTTACCCAACAATGAAAAAACGCGCTTATTCCACCCAATCCGCGATGAACAGATTCGTGTTCCGCGTCCCACCGTTGTTTCGGTTGCTACTGAAAATCAGTTTCTTGCCATCAAAACTGAACATCGGGAAAGCATCAAATTGCTCATCAAAAGTGATTTGTTCCAAGCCAGTACCGTCCACATTGATCATAAACAGATTGAAAGGAAAACCGCGCTGGCTTTTGTGGTTGGATGAAAAAATAATCTTCTTACCCGAAGGATGGAAAAACGGGGCCCAATTCGCGTTGCCCAATTCGGTAACTTGTTTTAAATCAGTGCCATCCACGTTGCAAACGTACAATTCCATATTCGTAGGTTTCACCAATCCGCGCGCCAACAAATCTTTGTATTCTGAAATCTCATCTTCGGTTTTAGGTCGTGATGCGCGGAAGACTAATTTCGTTCCATCGGGAGAGAAAAATGCGCCACCATCGTAACCTAATCCGCTGGTTACTTGCTTTTTATCCGAGCCGTCAATGTTCATCGTCCAAAGTTCTAAATCGCCGGAGCGGGTGGAGGTGAAGACGATCTTGTTGCCTTGGGGCGAAACGGTGGCCTCGGCGTCGTAGCCCGCCGCCCTTGTCAAGGTGTCGATAATTTCGCCATCCAAATTCGCTACGAAAATGTCAAAACTTTCGTAAATCGGCCAAACGTAGCCTTCTTGCCGGCTCGGTTCGGGCGGGCAGTTTTCATCGCTCAAGTGGGTACTGGCGTACAAAACCGTGGTATCGCCTCTCAAAAAATAACTGCAAGTTGTGCGGCCATTGCCGGTGCTCAACATTTTAGGTTTTTTATTCAATAAATTATCATCCAAATCGAAGTAAAAAATTTGGTCGCATTTCACATCCCAATTTTTATAATTGGATTGAAAAACCGCCATCGAATTGTCGAAGGAAAAGTAGGCTTCTGCATTATCACCACCATCCGTTAATTGGCGAATGTTCTTGAGGTGTTTTTCGCCTTCCAATTTTAAAGAATCCTTATCCGAATCTTCGAATGATTTTTCGATTCTTTTTTGTGCAGAATTTTCTTGATTGGAATCAGCGGATTCCTGGCAAGCCCAAGCGCCGGCCATCAAAATAATGATAGGAAAAAATGAAAATGTTTTCATTGAAAATATAGAAGAATTTGGGTTAAAATTTCAGGCGTTTTTCTCTGGAACGGGGTCGTAGCCGTGCGTCCCCCACGGGTGGCATTTTGATAGCCGTTTCATTCCCAGCCAACTGCCTTTTAGCGGGCCGTATATTTTGATGGCCTCGATTGCATATTGAGAGCAAGTAGGCGTATGGCGGCAGCTATTTGGCAAAATGGGTGAAATCATTAATTGATAAATTTTTACCAAAAAAATGAACGGATATGAGAGGAATTTTTTTACCAAAATGTTTCGATGGGGTATTTGCGAACGTTGTCGTCTTTTGATACCAGAGTAAATTCCTCATATTTGGCCACGCCAACTAACATTCTATCGAATGGATCTTTGTGTATTAAAGGAAGCTGCAAAAATTCGCGGAAATGACTTCTCTGCAGTTGCAGAATTTTAAACTCATTGATGTCAATAAATTGCAAAATTTCATCAAAAGATTCTTCTAATGGAAGTTTGTCTGCTTGAATCAACATTCCAATTTCAAATAGATCGACTGTGCTTACAAAAACCTTCGATTTGGGAATAAGTTCCCTCGCCTTTTTTGACAAAGTTTTGATGCCGCCGATATACCAAATCAATGTATGCGTATCCAGCAAAATGGATTTCATAAATACTCTTTGAATTCTTCGGTAAGAGAAAATGAATCTAAGTCTGTCGGGATGCTTTTAAATATGTGCTTTCCACCTCCAAAACCAACCTTTATTGGGTTCTTTTTTTGAAGATTTCCCAAAGTATTTTGTTCTTAACTTTTCAATATAAGAAAGTGCTTCTTTCTTTAAATCTTCCGGTAGATCTTTTACCTCATTAAGTATTTTAGAATCTAAAGTTTCCATATTTCAAAGATAATTTAGTTCACCGAATAACTCGTTCCCTCCGCGCCGTCTTTCAATTGAATACCAATTTCCGCCAGTTGGTCACGGATTTTATCGGAAAGCGCAAAGTCGCGGTCGGCACGGGCGCGGGCGCGCATCTGAATGAGCATTTTTAAAACTTCGTCCAGCTTTTCGCCGCCTTTTTCTTCTTGAGGATTTTCCAATCCCAAAACATCGAAAATAAATGCATCAAGAGTTTGACGGAACAATTGCAAATTTTCCTTGCTTAAAGAAATGGTATTATTTTCTGAGGAATTGATAAGTGGAACGACCTCAAAAAGATGGGAAATCAATATTGGAGCATTAAAATCGTCGTTCATCGCGGAATAGCACTTTTTGCGCCATTCTTTTACATCAAAATCTTCACCTCCTTTGGCCTTTAAATTTTTCAATTTTTTGGCGGCTTCCATCAGCCGATTAAAGCCCTTTTCAGCGGCCAAAAGCGCCTCATCGCTAAAGTCCAATTGGCTGCCGTAATGCGCTTGCATCATAAAAAAGCGCGCCACGCTGGCTGAATAACCTTTCGATAATTTATCCGTATTTCCAGTTAAAAGTTCTTCCGGTGATAGCGTGTTTCCGGTGCTCTTGCTCATCTTCTGCCCGTTTAGCGTCATCATATTGCCGTGCATCCAGTAGCGCACCGCTTCATCGCCGTTAGCGGCTTGATTTTGAGCGATTTCACATTCGTGATGAGGGAATTTCAAATCCATCCCACCGCCGTGAATGTCGAATTTTTCACCCAAATATTTGGTGCTCATCACGGAACATTCCAAGTGCCAACCGGGGAAGCCTTCGCCCCACGGCGAATCCCAACGCATAATGTGTTCGGGCGAAGCCTTTTTCCAAATGGCGAAGTCCAGCGGGTTGCGCTTGTCGTCTTGGCCATCCAATGTTCGCGTGTTGCTAATCAGGTCCTCGATTTTACGGCCGGATAGTTTTCCATAATCGTGATTTTGATTGTATTTTTCTACATCAAAATATACTGAACCGTTTACTTCATAGGCCAATCCTTTTTCAAGGATTTTTTGCACAGTTTTTATTTGTTCCACAATGTGTCCTGTGGCGGTAGGTTCTATGCTCGGCGGATGGGCATTAAATTGCGCCATTACTTGATGAAATCCAAGCGTATATTTTTGCACGATTTCCATCGGTTCCAACTGTTCCAAACGTGCCTTTTTACCGATTTTATCTTCGCCTTCATCGGCATCATCTACCAAATGGCCAGCATCGGTGATATTGCGCACATAGCGCACTTTGTATCCTAAATGAGAAAGGTAGCGATACACCATATCAAAGGTGAGGAAGGTGCGGACGTTGCCCAAATGCACATCATTATAAACCGTTGGGCCACAAACATATAAGCCAATGTTAGGCGGGTTCAGCGGTTCAAATTTTTCCTTTTTGCGGGTCAATGAATTGTTGATGAACAACTCTTTTTCTTCGTAGAGAGCCATAAAACTCAGGCGTCAAAAGTGGTTTTCAGATGGATAAAATCGAGGAAATCGCGCTTGGTAGTTTCGTTGGCGAATTGGCCGCCAAATTCGGCGGTTACGGTGCTACTCTCGATGTCGCGGATGCCGCGCGAGTTCACGCACAAATGTTTGGCATCAATCACACAAGCTACATCCTTGGTTCCCAGTGCGTTCTGTAGCGATTGCACGATTTGTTTGGTCATTCGTTCCTGTACCTGCGGCCGCTTGGCGTAGTAGTCCACGATGCGGTTCATTTTGCTGAGGCCGATGACGCGGCCATTGCTGATGTAGCCTACGTGCGCGCGCCCCACGATGGGCAGAAAATGGTGCTCGCAAGTGCTGTAAACGGTGATGTTTTTTTCCACCAACATCTCGCCGTATTTATACTTGTTTTCAAAAGTGCTGGCGCGCGGATGGTTGTCGGGATTGAGGCCTTGAAAAATTTCCTTGACGAACATTTTGGCCACGCGGCGCGGCGTCCCGCTGAGGCTATCGTCCTTTAAATCAAGACCTAAGGTTTCCATAATGGATTTGAAATGGCTTTGGATTTCCTTCACTTTTTCGTCGTCGGAAAGGTCGAAGGCGCCTTCCACCATCGGGGTTTCGGCGCTTTCGGAAAGGTGCGCGTCGCCTTTTTCTTCATTTTCCACGGCGGTTCCGTTTTGGGTAAATTCGTTCATTTTCCTATTGAAAAATAGCGAGTTAGCCGCTACATTTTTGAGGGTGCAAAAGTAGGCATTCCCATAATTTTGACCCGTTCCAAATAGACAAAATCAATCGCGCGGCGGTTCGGGCAAATCGCCTTCCAAATAGGGTGCGCCGACCTCGCGTAATTGCGCTTGAATTTCATCCGCTCGAGCGGAAATTTGGCGCATTTCGGCCAGCGAACTTTTATAGGTTTCTTTTACGAATTTCAGGTTTTCGCGTTGTGCCCCGGTAGGTGCGCCGGTCGTTCCATACGAATTCCAATAGACTGAGCCTAAGCGACTTTTCAAAGAAGTGGGCGTGTCGTAATTCCGTTTGGAAAGGCTTTCATCGCCTTCTAAAGTGATTTCCAAATCGGCGATTTGCAGTTCCAAATTCCGCAAAGTGTCCAGCAAATTCAAATCGGTATTGGGTGTGTTTCGGACGGCCGTTTTCAAATCCCAAAGGCGGTCTTTCAAATCTTTTTTATAATTCAAAAGTGCCGAAACATCGCGGCGCACTTCTTCGGTTTCTCTTTGAAAAGCCAAAAGCGCCGATTTGTCCGAGGCTTGCAAGGTGTTGTTTTCCAACCAGTTCAGTTGAAATTCCTCATCAGGAAAAATTTGGGAAACCTTGCCGTTTTCGCTTCCAAAAACGCTGACGGAATATTTGGCAGGCGGCGCCAAATTCGCGGACTGCGGATTGGTTTTCACCGATTTTCCATTATTCAAATTAGCCACGGAAGAATAAGTGCCGTCCCAATTCGCGCGCTGAACGCCGCTGTTCCAATCTTTCGTAAAGCGCGCAATTTCCTGATTGTCAGAATCTTTAATCACAAAAATCAAATAATTTTCTTCTTCGCGGTCTTCCTCGCGGAGCTTGCCCACCGGCGGATATTTGAGTTCTCCGGTTTCTTTGATGATGCGTTTCTCACCCTCCTGCCTTTCTTTTTTCAAAGACCTCGGCGCTTCCTTTATATAATAGGTAAAAGTGGCACCGTTATCGGGATTTTTTGCTGAATAAAATGAGGCACCTTGAAACCCCACATCGCCATATCCCAAAGGGTGATTCTGTATAAAAGAAAGACCATCTTTTATGGCAAAAAAGTGATTATCATTTTCCAATACATTTTTATCCATTTCTCGCAAAATGGAGTAATCATCCAAAATATAAAAACCGCGCCCAAAAGTGGCTAAAACCAAGTCATTTTCGCGCCGCTGAATGTCCATATCTTTTACGGCAATGGTGGGCAATCCGCTCAGCTTTTTCCAATTTTCGCCGCCGTCTGTGCTGAAAAACGCGCCGAATTCCGTACCCGCAAAAAGTAAGTCAATCATCTGATAATCTTGCTGCAAGCTATAGACCGTGCCGCGTTCCGGCAGATTTCCCACTACATTTTTCCAAGATTTCCCGCGATTGTCCGAGCGCAAAATGTACGGCTTGAAATCACCATTTTTGTGATTATTGAAAACAGCAAACACCACGTCCTTTTCAATCGGCGAGGCCATAACTTGCTGAATGTAAGTGTTTTCAGGAATATTGGGAAACTCGCTGTATTCCGTCCAAGTTTCGCCGCCGTCTTCGGTCACTTGAATCAAACCATCGTCCGTTCCGACGTAAATCAAACCCTTTTCAAAACGCGATTCGTCCAGCGCCACGATGTTGCCATAATTGGACGTGGAGCGGTCGTAGGCAATCGCGTCCACGCTTTGGATTTTGCCCATCACCGGCAAAGTGTGTCGGTCAATGTCGCGTGTCAAATCCTCGGAAATAGCTGTCCACGAACTGCCGCGGTCGGTGCTTTTGAAAAGTTTGTTGGCGGCGAAATAGAGCGTTTTATGGTCGTGCGGCGAAATCAAAAGCGGCGCGTCCCAGTTCCACGTCAGCGCAGGCTCGTCGGGCTTTTCCAGCGGTTTGATGCCCACGCTTTCGCCGCTTTTTTTATCATACCGAACCAACCAGCCGTACTGTGCCTGCGCGTAAATAATGTTCGGGTCCACAGGGTCGATTTGCGTCTCAAAACCGTCGCCGGTGTTGGTCACAAACCAGTCGGAATTGACGATGCCGCTGGCGTTTATCGTCCGCGACGGGCCGCCCAAACTGAAATTGTCCTGCGTGCCGCCGTACACATTGTAAAAGGGTTTCGCATTATCGACCGCCACTCTATAAAATTGCGTAACAGGCAAATTCGGTTTGAAATGCCAGTTGTCGCCAGCGTCATACGTTTCGTACAAACCGCCATCGCAGCCCACTATCATTTGCTCGGGATTTTCGGGGTTTATCCAAAGAGCGTGGTCGTCAACGTGGCGGTTTTCACGGGGTTCGCGCTGCCACGTTTTGCCGCCGTCGCGGGTGGCGTGCATATAGGTGTCGAGGCTGAAAACCACGTCCGCATTGGTCGGGTGGGGGACGAGTTCTACATAATAATTGCCGGAAGTGTTGTAATCATCCATCTTGGAAAAAGACGCGCCGCGATTGTCGGAACGGTAAACCCCGTGGCCTTCAATCATCGCATAAATACGGTCAGGATTTGTAGGGGGAATCGCTAATCCGATGCGGCCTTTGTCGCCGCTGGGGATGCCATTTTTAAGGATTTTCCAATTTTCGCCGCCGTCGGTGCTTTTATAAATAGCGCTTTCCGGCCCACCGGAAACGTAGGTCCAAACGTGGCGGCGGCGCTGGTGGGCGGCGGCGTACATCACATCAGGGTCGCGCGGGTCAAGGTGGATTTCGTTGAAACCCGTATGTTCAGACACGTCCAAAATCTTCTCCCAATTTTCGCCGCCATCGGTGGTTTTGTAGATGCCACGGTCGCCGCCGGCGCTCCACAGCGGGCCGTAAGCCGCCACGAAAACCACCTGCGGATTTTCGGGATGCACCACAATCATCCCGATGTGCTCGGAATTTTTCAGCCCCATATTTTTCCACGACTGGCCGCCATCCTCGCTTTTGTAAACGCCATCGCCGTAGGCCACGCTGCGCTGGTTGTTGTTCTCGCCCGTGCCCACCCAGATGGTGTGCGGGTTGTGCGGATCCATAGTAACGCAGCCGATGGAATAGGAATTTTGCCCGTCAAAAATCGGCTGGAAATTAACGCCATGGTTGGTGGTTTTCCACACGCCGCCGCTGGCTGTGGCCACGTAGTATTCATTATGATTATTGGGATTGACGGCCAAATCCGCGATGCGTCCCGAAGTAAGCGCTGGCCCGATGGAACGGAAATTTAATCCTGAAAGAGAAGTCTTTTCGAGGAGGGTTTTTTCTTTGGCGGTGTCTTTTTGTGAAAAAGCGGAAAACGAATACGCTATTATAATAAACGCAGCGAAATTTTTCATTTGGGATTTTTTTGGAAAAGCCAAAAGTAGGGGCGGGGCGGATTGAAACAAAAAACGCGACCATTGGCCGCGTTGTTGAAATTCGGAAAAGTCAGCTAAATTTTTTTAAAAATTGAAATTCGCGCCCAGCACCACCCGCGTCCGTGTAATTTGCGATTCGCTCAAATCCTCGCCCAAATATTGGTGAACGACATCATCGCGGTTCCACTGTGAATACAAATACGCGAGATTCACGCCGAATCTTTTGTTTTGAAAACCGATCCCCCCCGAATAAGTCATCTGGTTAGTGCGGGTGTTCTCGGGGTCGGCGTAAATAGATTGTGTCCAATTGTAGCCGCCGCGTAGGCTAACAAGTGGTCCGAGGCGGATTTCGGCCCCAGCTTTTAGGGTGTTGTGCGGCGTGAAAAACTGCGAATAACTTTCGTTGGCGCTGGAAATGGATTCATTGGAGATATTGAAACTTCGGCCGTTCCGGTAAGTTTCTGCTTGGGAGGGGTCGGAATATTCGTAATCGAAACTAATCAGACCTGATTTTCCCAAAATAAACGCCGTGCCCATACGATAAATGGCGGGCGTGCGAAATTGATATTGATACCCGTCGGTGGAAAATAGATCGCTCTGCAACCGGTCGCCATTGGCAAAAGTGGAACTGACATCAAATTCATAAAGCTGCTCCACGCCATACCAAGTGGGCGTTTCGTAAGATGCCCCAATCCGCCAAAACTGGAGAGGCTTGTAAATTAAGCCGAGTTTGATATTGATTCCGCTGGCGTTGATTTGATTGAAACGTCGGAAGGTGTAGCTGCTCGCATCAAAAGGAACTTGACCTGTATTTGGCAGATTATTTTCGGTGACGAATTCTTCATTGGAATAATTTAAAAAAGAAAATCCCAAAGCGGCGCCGTAGAAAAATTTATCTTCGTATTGACCACCCAGTGAAAGGTGAAATTCGTCCATCGAACCGTCCTCAATACGATTGTAGTTAAGATTGGCATTTTCGCGAGAAACTTCATTACCAAACGCAACGCCGTAAATGCCGAGGGTATCTTCCACCAAAACGCCTGCTTGCGTTGCCGCCAATTCCTCAATCAAACCAAAATCGGCAAGCTCATCACTAAAGAGAAATTCAAATCCCTGATTATCGGCTACGTCAAAAGTGTTTCTGAGATAAAAATTGGCCAATGAACCCTCACCAAAAGTATCGATGGGAAGAGCTGAGTTCACCGAATACTCCCGCTGAAAATCCGCCACCCGATTATATCCCACCGAAAACGCCCAGTGGTTCTTGTTTTTATAACCACCTGTTTCCCATTTCTTTACATAGCCAATATTTTCAAAGGGCAGATTGAAAATGGATTCGGTGGCGCCGCCGTTCAGCAAATTCGCCTCGTTTTTCGTGTTTTGAAATCCGAGCGAAAAGCCCAGATTGTCGGTGCGGAAAACGGAGGCCGCAGCGGGGTTGATGCGAATGGAACTTTGGTCGTTGCCCAGCGCGGTGAAGGCGCCGCCCATCGCCACAAAGCGGGGCGATCCGTACAGTCCGCGCGCCAAAAACAGCTCGGCATCATCCACGGTTTGGGCGGAGCTTCCCAGCCCCACCGCTAAAATCATCGGTAGGAAAAACTTTTTCATCGTATTGAAATTTTAGAAAATTATCGGCGGCTGCGGCCTGAACTGCTGCGCGAACTTCCGCTGGAACGGCTGCTGCCACTGCTGCGGCTCATCGAACCTCGGCTGCTTCCGCTGGAGCGGGAAGGCGAATAACTCCGGCTCGGCGAGCTACTCCGCGATGGAGTGGCGCTTCTGCTGGGAGTGCTGCTGCGGCTCGGCGTATAGCTGCGGCTTGGAGTGCTGCTCCGCGAAGGCGTGGCACTCCGATTCGGCGTGGACGAACGCGAGGGCGAATAACTGCGTTGCTGGCTACGCTGCTGGGTACGTTCTTGGCTGCGCTGCTGATATTCCTGCTGGCGCTGCTGCGAAGGCACGTAAATATCGCGTCGCGTATCATTGCTGCGGCTCGGCGTAGAGCTGCGTGCGTTATCATTGCTGCGATCGTAGTTTCCGCTTTCGCTACTGCGATTGTAATCTTCGCGGCTGTAGCTGCGTGTCCGCTCGCGGATATCATTGCTGCGGTTGTAGTTTTCACCGCTGCTGCGGGATGGCGTTGTCCGCGAAGGAGTTGCGTTTTCGCGCGTCCGGTCTGGCGTGCTGCGGGTCTGCGTACGGTTTTCAGTCGCCGCGCGCTCCCTCACATAATCATAACTGCGTGAAGTGTAGCCCGTGTTCCGTGCGCTTTCGCGAGATGGGGTGCGGCTTTCTGCCAAATTTCTCGAAGAAGTCCGTCCGGCCACCTCGCGGCTCGCAGTCACGTTTCGCGACACATCGCGGGAAGCGGCGCGGTCTAAATTCCTATCGCTAAAGCGGGAAGAAGTGCGCAAGTCGCGGGCATTTTCATTGGTGGTAGTGCGGCTTGCCGTTCCAGTTCGTGCGGCCACGCGGTCGGCGTAGCGGCTGTCAGTGCGGCCGTCCGTGGTGGTATTTTTCCGTAAGGAATTGCGGTCGGTGCGACCTAAAGAGTTGTAGCTGCCGCTGCGGGTGGCCGTGTTCACGTTTCTTACATACGTCACATTGCGCACGTTTCCAAAAGCATCGCCGCCACCATTGAAGAACGCGGTCTGATTTCCATAAAAATAACCTTGGTGAAAACCGGCCCAGTAAGAATTGTACCCACCAAATCCGGCGTTCCAGCAATTGCCACGCCACGGGCGGTTCCAGCCCCAGCCCCCGCCCCAGCCGGCATTCCAGCCAAAGCCGCCTCCCCAATAGGGATTGAACCACGGATCATAGAAAAATGGGTCGTAAAATGGTGAGTTCCAAGCGTAAGGATTTCCCCACGCATTGCCGAATCCTACGCCAAAACCTGCGCCGCCCCAGCTGTTCCAGTAAAAACCGGAATTGAAACCCGGTTGGCGAAAAGTGGGCTGTCCATAATAATTGTTCACCACCGTGCCGCCACCGTTTCCGTTGCTGAACGCTTGGTTGCGGTTGGCCGTAGAATTATCGTTGGGATCGTAATAATCATAATTGTCGCTGTATTCCGAGCCATCGGTCGCGTTGGGATTGGTGGTGATTTTTTGTTCGGGTTCTTTGATGTCGTTCAGCGCAAAACTTTCACTCGTTGTGGACGGATCGTAATAAATGCCATCATCATAGTTGTTCACCGTTTTGGTGCTGCTGCTGCAGGCCGCCAAGAGGAGGGCGGCAATCGAAGGGAGGATAAATTTTTTCATTGTGCTGAATTTTAAGGGTGGGGCTATTTACATAGCTTTGCTCGCTAAAATAAACAAACTCCGTACCAAGGCGAAATATATGGCGAAAAATCTTACAAAGCGCGGCGACGATTATTCTAAATGGTATAATGAATTGGTGGTGCAGGCTGACCTCGCGGAAAACAGTGGCGTGCGCGGCTCGATGGTCATCAAACCTTACGGCTACGCCATCTGGGAAAAGATGCAGGCCGAACTCGATCGGATGTTCAAGGCCACCGGCCACGTCAATGCTTATTTCCCGCTTTTTATTCCCAAATCTTATTTTTCCAAAGAAGCCAGCCACGTCAGCGGTTTTGCCAAAGAATGCGCCGTGGTTACGCATTATCGTTTGAAAAATGCGCCGGATGGTAGTGGGATTATCGTGGATGAAGAAGCTAAATTAGAAGAAGAACTAATCGTGCGCCCCACTTCGGAAACTATTATATGGGATACTTACCGAAAGTGGATTCAAAGCTATCGCGATTTGCCGATTTTGGTGAACCAGTGGGCCAACGTGGTGCGCTGGGAAATGCGGACGCGCTTATTTTTGCGCACCGCAGAATTCCTTTGGCAGGAAGGCCACACCGCCCACGCCACTAAAAATGAGGCGATTGCCGAAGCCGAGCAAATGCTGGAAGTGTACGCGGAATTTGCGGAGAATTTTATGGCGATGCCCGTTATAAAAGGCGTAAAATCGGAAAACGAACGGTTCGCCGGCGCGCTGGAAACTTATTGCATCGAAGCGCTAATGCAAGATGGAAAAGCCTTACAAGCGGGCACCAGCCATTTTTTGGGTCAGAATTTCGCGAAAGCGTTCGACGTGAAATTCGCCACCAAAGAAGGGACGGAGGAATATGTGTGGGCTACATCGTGGGGCGTTTCCACGCGCTTGATGGGCGCGCTGATTATGACGCACTCCGATGACAACGGATTGGTGCTTCCGCCCAAACTTGCTCCTTTTCAGGTAGTTATCGTTCCGATTTATCGCAAGGAAGAAGAAATGCAAAAAGTTTTCGCCAAAGCGGAAGAACTGAAAAGCCAACTGGAAGCCGCCAACATTTCCGTGAAATTCGACAACCGCGACACCCACAAACCCGGCTGGAAGTTCAACGAATATGAATTGAAAGGTGTGCCGTTGCGCGTTGCGATTGGTCCGCGCGATTTGGAAAACGGCACCATCGAACTTGCCCGCCGCGATGAACTTTCCAAGGAAATTATTTCGATGGAAGATTTGGTAAAAACCGTGCAAATCCGTTTGGATGAAATTCAAGAAAATATATATAAAAAAGCGCTGAATTTTCGCAATGAAAATACGCAAAAAGTGGAGGATTGGGAATCGTTCAAAAAAGTGATAAAAAACGAGGGCGGTTTTGTGTTGGCGCATTGGGATGGCACTGCCGAAACGGAGGAAAAAATCAAAGAAAAAACCAAGGCCACGATTCGTTGCATTCCATTGAATAATGAGCAAGAAGAAGGAAAATGTATTTTGACGGGAAACCCTTCTAAGCAACGGGTGATTTTCGCGAAAGCGTATTGAAACTGGAAAATTTAGAAATTGAAAAAACGTAAATTAGCACAGTTTCGATTATGCGATTGAGAAAATTCTTTTTCCTATTTATATTCTGCTCGCTTGGGCATTTTGTGTTTGCTGATAGCGCAGATGTACATTTAATTGGCAAAATTGAAAATTTGGAAAGCCGGTTGCGCGAAGCCGAAAAGAAAGTATATGGTTTAGAAAAGCAAATCGAAGGAATCGAAAAAGCGGACAGCCGCGTTGAGAAAATCGCCGGGGCAATAGTTGGTTTACTGGTAGTTTTGGTTGGATTCAATATTTACAACAGTAATAAAGCTGCAAGGGATACGGCGCGTGAAGTGGCGGATGAAGAAATGAAGGATGTCAAAGTGAGTTTAAAACAATTGGTTCGGGAAACGCAAAGCGAGTTGAAAGAACTACAAATCGCGGGAAAAGAAAATATTGATGAATCAAAAAATTGAAAAAATGAAAACGAGAGCAAACAAGATTGAGCGCATAGATTTTTTGAAGGATAGGATTAAACAAAATGCCGCTGATGTTGAGGAGTATTTGGAATATGAATCTTTATTGATGGAAATGGGGTTTTCCAAAGAAAAAATATGGAAAAATCTAAATATTTACGGCATAAAAAGTTGGGAGGAATTTATTCGACGAAGAAATTTGGCTGAAACCGATTCAGAAAAAGATTTTATAGAAATTAAAATTGTAGGTGGTTTGGCGGGATTGGGTTTAGCTCTTATTCTTCGTGGTCTTTTTAGAAAAAGTGCATAAAATTTTTATTTAATAATCGGCTCAAAAACCCTATGAAAAAACCTGCTTCCAAAGTTTCTCAAACCAACCCCAAAATCCTCCAACTCCTCAAAGAAAAATCCTGCGTAAAGCAGGAAGTTTTTCGAGATGGAAAAGATCGATTTTCCAAGTTGAAAAAGATTGCGGAAGATGTCGCTGAAAATCTGGATGAACAGTTTTGTGAAATTGATGAGAATGTAAAAATCAGTTTTACGGATGAAGGCCAGTTTGAATTTAAATTGCAATTTAGTGGGGATGTGCTTCTTTTTCAACAGCATAGCAATGTATTTACCTTTGAAAAAGACCATCAG
Organism: Owenweeksia sp.; assembly: GCA_965214115.1. Lineage (GTDB taxonomy): Bacteria > Bacteroidota > Bacteroidia > Flavobacteriales > Schleiferiaceae > Owenweeksia. Next base: position 243,104 of record CBDCAU010000009.1, on the reverse strand, counting down.
GTTTGGAAAACGGGTTACGTCCGCGAGGATAAAAGTCGTGCCTATTTTACCTTGATAAATGTTTATAATTTTTTGGTGGATAGTATTCGGTTCAATCGTGAAAAAGATGTAGGTGTTTTGTTGTTCCGAATTTTTATCAATCGCGAGGGGCATTTCTTCATAGAAGGTAAAAAACAATTGGCTTTTCTATACAACAATTTGCCGCAGCAAAAAATGAACGCGGGCACTTGGAAAGAACTGATTGACACCGCCATTATTTACAGCTTGGAATACGATCTGACCGTGCCGAAATACAAAAACGTAATGTTAGTGAGCGTGAAGCAATTGGCCGAGCTGAGCAAGGAGTTGATGCAAACGGGCAAGGAAACCGAATTCGGCTTTTACAGCCGGATGCAGAACGGGTAAAATTTCTTCAAAGAAAGTGTTTGCCAATCCCTAAAAGATTTTTACTTTTGCGCTCCCTTAGAAATAAGGGAAAACAGAATGGCCCATTCGTCTATCGGTTAGGACGTTAGATTTTCATTCTAGAAAGAGGGGTTCGATTCCCCTATGGGCTGCAACTATTTGATTGAAAGAAGATTATGGCAAATCACCAAAGCTCGCTGAAACGCATCCGCGCTAACGAAAAGAAGCGCGACCGCAATAAATACCAGCACAAAACCACGCGCAACGCTATCCGCGATTTGCGCGCCGAGGAGAACAAAGAGGAGGCAAAAAAGCAACTGCCCGCCCTTTTTTCGATGATTGACAAGCTGGCCAAGCGCAATGTCATCCACAAAAACAAGGCGGCCAACCTGAAATCGAAATTGGCCAAAATGCTGAACGCGGCTTAAGCCTTCTAAAAAATTGAAAAGCCCCGTCCTCGTGCACAGTCTCGGGAACGGGGTTTTTTTTATGAAAAAAATCACACGAAAATGAATTTGAGAAACATTGCCATCATCGCCCACGTAGATCACGGCAAAACCACTTTGGTGGACAAAATGCTGATGGCCGGAAAACTCTTCGGCGACCACGAAACACCTGGCGATTTGATAATGGATTCCAATGATTTGGAAAAAGAACGCGGCATCACCATTTTGGCCAAAAACGTTTCGGTGCGCTATAAAGATTTCAAAATCAACATATTGGATACGCCCGGCCACAGCGATTTTGGGGGCGAAGTGGAGCGCGTATTGAATATGGCTGACGGCGTGGTTTTGTTGGTCGACGCCTTTGAAGGGCCTATGCCGCAGACCCGATTCGTACTTTCCAAGGCATTGGAATTAGGGCTGAAACCGATTGTGGTTATTAATAAAGTAGATAAGCCGAACTGCACGCCGGACGAAGTGCACGAAATGGTTTTCGATTTGATGTTCAACTTGGACGCTACCGAGGAACAGCTTGATTTCCCGACCGTTTACGGCAGCGCCAAGCAAGGCTGGATGGCGGAAGATTGGAAAAATCCCACCGATAATATCACTTTTTTATTAGATACGATTATCAAAGAAATTCCCGCGCCGCAGAGTCTGCAAGGCACGCCGCAAATGTTGATTACCAGTTTGGATTTTTCGTCGTTTATCGGGCGGATTGCCATTGGCCGCCTGCACCGCGGCGCGCTGAAAGCCAACCAGCCCATCACTTTGGTGAAGCGCGATGGCACGAAAATCAAATCTCGCATCAAAGAATTGTTTGTGTTTGAAGGCTTCGAAAAACGAAAAGTGGAAGAAGTGCAAAGCGGCGAAATCTGCGCCGTGACGGGGATTGAAGGTTTTGAAATTGGGGACACCATCGCGGATTTTGAAAATCCCGAAGCGCTGCCCACCATTAAAATCGATGAGCCGACGATGAGTATGTCGTTCACCATCAACGATTCACCGTTCTTTGGGAAGGAGGGAAAATACGTGACCTCGCGCCATATTAAAGAGCGCTTGGCCAAGGAGATTGAAAAAAACCTGGCCCTGCGCGTGGAAGATACTGACAGCGCTGATACCTTCCGCGTTTTTGGGCGTGGCGTTTTGCATCTTTCTGTTTTGATAGAAACGATGCGCCGCGAAGGCTACGAAGTGCAAATCGGTCAGCCCCAAGTAATTATTAAAGAAATTGATGGGCAAAAACACGAGCCGATTGAAGAATTGAGCATCGACCTGCCGGACGAAGTGAGCGGCAAGGCCATCGAGGCGATTACGATGCGCAAGGGCGAAATGCTGCAAATGGTGCCCAAGGGCGATCAAATGCATCTTGAGTTTGAAATCCCGTCGCGCGGCATCATCGGCCTGCGGAATTATCTGCTGACGGCCACGGCGGGCGAGGCTATTATGAGCCACCGTTTCAAAGAATTTCAACCGTACAAAGGCGAAATCCCCGGACGGCAAAACGGAAGCCTAATCTCCTTGGAGACAGGTACTTCCATCCCATATTCACTAAACAATTTGCAGGATCGCGGACGGTTTTTCATCCCACCGAACCAAGATATTTACGAAGGCCAAGTGATTGGCGAGAACAACCGCGCGGGCGATTTGACGGTGAATGTGACCAAGACCAAAAAGATGAGCAATATGCGCTCCGCCGGTGCGGACGACAAAATGCGGATTGCGCCGCCGTTGGTTTTTTCGTTGGAAGAAGCGCTGGAATACATCCAAGGCGATGAATACGTGGAAGTTACACCGAAGTCGATTCGGATTCGAAAAGTCCTATTGAAGGAACACGAGCGGAAACGGGCGAAGTAATCAGTTCTTGGTTCTCAGTGGTTGGTTGTCAGTCTTGATGCAAACGCAGCCGACGGTTTAAACCGTCGGTTGGGAAGGTTGAGCCATTATTTCGGCCACCTCAGAAATTTTGGTTTTCAGTAAACTTTCCAGTTTCTCGATTTCTCTGGGATAGAAAATCAATTCGTCATATTTATTGTATATAATTTCCAAAGCGCGTCCAGTGGCATCGTTTCCGAATCGGTGCAGCACATTCTTTTTTTTGATAGAAATAGCGCGAATGGAATCTAATTTTATCGGTTTTTTTTGCAATCCAATATTTTATAAAAGGGGTTTCTTTTTCAACAACAATTTTAGCACCCCATTTATAGAAAGAAACTACCAATGGAATAGTAGCTCCGAGGAGAGCACCACCTGCGACAGCGCGCAGTATGGTATCTTCCATCAATGACATCATCAAAATATGGGCTGCTAAAATGGAGAGAAAAATAACTACCGCCCAGTAATTGCGTTGCATCTTGAAAGTGTTCATTCCCCCAATACATTAAAGATTTTGGACAATTCCAAAAAAAAGCCGGAATTTATTCCGGCTTTATAAATTTAGTTTTTCATCCAAACTTTTAACTATTCTTTTCCACATATTTTCGGTAGGATTTTGCCAATTCTTCCTTCTGTTTTTCGCTGAACACTTTACCGGCTTGTTGGAAGAATTTATGCTCTTCATCCTCTAAGTGGTGGTGTACTTTTTCACGCAATTTTTCGGCTGTCGCTACCCAGCTGGACGAGCTGCGGTCGGCGCTGTCCAACTCTTCCATCAGTTCGTCCATTTCGTGGTATTCGGCGATGCCGTGGCGGGTCAAATCCTGCGTCCTGTACTTGCTGATGAGGTGTTTGTAAAAGTGCCGCTCTTCCGCGTCCGCGTGGGTTTTCAGTTCGTTTTTCAAGCGGGAATACAGTTCCGCGCGGCCGTCACTGTCGCCGTGGGTTTTCACCAATAGGTCGGCCAAGGTGCGCTGCTTGTCGTGGTCGGCGCGCAGTTCTTCGAAGATGTTCAATTGTGTTTGTTTTTAGAAGTCCACGGTCGACAGCCAATAGTCCACAGCTTGCCGTAATATGCAGACCGGCTGTGGGCTATCGACCGTTGACTGTGGACTATTCATTTTCAATTTCCTCCAATTTTTCCAACAAAAAAGAGCGGGAAGTTACTTTTTTGCCATTGCTAAAAATGATGTAATATTTCTCGCCCGAAGAGGAAGATTCCGAGGCCATTTCGTTGATAAACTGGCGCGCGGTTTCGATATCGCCGCCCAGCCAGCGCATCTTGCGTTTTAGGTGGCTGGCGGCTTTGCTGGCAGAGTGGGTGTCGCCGTTGCGGAGAAATTTGGCACCTTTCAAATCGCCAATGGCCTCAATCAACAAATCAATTTTGGCTTCTTCCGAAAGGGATTGTTCAGGTAAAAATGTACCATTGGCAGTAGCAAAATTTCCTATTAAAAATATACCCATAAATGCGAATACAATATTTTTCATTTTTTACATTATTTTGATGTTAAAAAGACGTTCGTTTGATATCCCAAAATTTCCCAACTACGAATGCAAGACATCCCTATATTTGGAATCATTTTCCATCACTTTTTTGGCAAAGGGACAAAGCGGCACGATTTGAATATCATTTTTACGCGCAAAATCCGCGGCGGCATTAACCAGTTCTTCGCCAATGCCTTGGTCGCGCTTTTCAGGTCGCACAAACGTATGGTCGATGATTATCTTTCGGTCGCCCGCCTTGGAATAAGTCATTGTAGCGATCTCCTTGCCATCCTCTTCAATATAGAATTTACCTTTCGAGTCCTCCTTTATATGTTGAATTTCCATTGTTGCTTTCCCGTTTTTTCGTATCAAATCAAGTCGTCTTGCAAATAAAGGTTCACGCCTTTTTCGATCATCGGCGAGATTTCGGCCTCCGTTTCCGCCGTCAATTTTTTGATATGGAAACAGCTTTTGCCTTTCCGCATTTTATGAAAATCCTCTGTAAATTTTTGAAAATTACATCCGCACCAGCGCGCTCCCCCAAGTAAATCCACTGCCAAAAGCCGCCACGCACAGCAAATCGCCCTTCTTCAGACGCCCTTCTTCCCACGCCTCGCTCATCGCAATCGGAATGGAAGCCGCCGTGGTATTCCCATATTTTTGAATATTATTGAAAACTTGCGCATCCGAAAGTTCCATACTTTTTTGGATGAACTGGCTGATGCGCAAATTCGCTTGGTGGGGAATCAGCAAATCAATGTCCGAGGCGGAAAGTTGGGTCGCTTCCAGCGCTTCGTCTATTACTTCCTGAAAGCGGGTCACGGCGTGTTTGAACACGAAATTCCCGTTCATATAAGGATAATAACTGGTGTCGTCGGGGTCGGCTTCCGCCAAAATATCATCCACCCAGTGGGAAGTGTTCGGGCCGATCAGCGCCAGTTGTTCGGCGTGCTCGCCCTCGGCGTGGAGGTGCGTGGTCAAGATTCCTTCCTCCTGATTATCCGTGGCTTGCAGAACCACCGCGCCCGCGCCATCGCCAAAAATCACCGAAACGCCCCGCCCGCGCGTGGTCTTGTCCAGCCCTTGGCTATGCAGTTCGCTGCCGATCAGCAGCACGTTTTTATACATCCCCGTTTTGATGAATTGATCCGCCACGGAAAGGCCATAAACGAAGCCCGAACATTGGTTGCGCACGTCCAGCGCAGGGATGTCTTTCAATCCCAACTGCCGCTGCACCAACACGCCCGGCCCCGGAAAATAATAATCTGGCGAGAGCGTGGCGAACACGATAAAGTCGATGTCGCTGGGTTGTAATCCTGCTTTTTTAATGGCGATTTTCGCCGCTTTCGTTCCCATCACCGAGGGCGTGTCGTCGCTGCCCTCCGGCACCCAGCGCCGCTCGCGGATGCCCGTCCGCTCTTGAATCCAAGCGTCGCTGGTATCCATTAGTTTGGATAGATCATCGTTGGTGACCACGTTTTCAGGCACATAATGGCCGATGCCAATGATTTTGGAATTTTTCATTTTTTCTACGAATAAATGATGGGCGAAAGCAAGGGTCAGACTGTATATTTAAATAAGAGCCTCCCACCGGATTCGAACCGGCGACCCCTTCATTACGAATGAAATGCTCTACCAGCTGAGCTAAGGAGGCAGAAGGCTGTTTTATCCTTTCGCTTTTTTGGCAAACCGGCGCACCACCCAAAGGATGACGGCAATCAAAAGACAGGTGATGCCCACGATCATAATCAGGATGCCGCCGATGATTTCCAAGATTTGCAAGAGAATGGCAAGCACGCCGATGAGCAGTAAAACGGGGATGGCTATTTTCATTTTTTTGGAAGGGTTTTAAAAAGCGGAAATGTAGCAATTTTACCAATTTAAAAATGCCTTGGCTTTTTTGGATACCAACAATTTTATCGCCAACCCGATCAGCGTCAAAAATTGCAGTCCGCCGCCAGCCATCAGCAGGAAGGCAGTTCCGGGAAATCGCAGCACCTTGAAAACGCTGCCCAAAATTTCAAGCCCAAATCCAATGAGGAAAATGATTAAAAAATGTCTGATTTTCATTTTTCAAAAATAGCGGTTGCCACATTGTCATCTAAAGCGCGGCGGCACATCCCTTGCTCCCCGCGCTGAACTTGAAACACGAAACCTGAAACACGGAACAAAACTTCGAACCTTAAACATTGAACATTAAACAATAAAGAAATGAGTACAGGAACTATCAACGTAACCGCCGACAATATTTTTCCCATCATCAAGAAATTTCTCTATTCTGACCACGAAATTTTTCTTAGAGAGCTGGTTTCCAACGCAGTGGATGCCACGCAGAAACTGAAAACGCTGACCCGCATCGGCGAAAGCAAAGCCGAACTGGGCAATTTGACCATCCAAATAAAGCTGGACAAAGAAGCCAAAACGCTAACGGTGAGCGACCGTGGTATTGGGATGAGTCCCGACGAAGTGGAAAAATACATCAATCAACTGGCATTTTCTGGCGCGGAAGAATTCGTGCAGAAATACGAAGAAAAGGCTGACGGCGCCGCCATTATCGGCCATTTTGGCTTGGGATTTTATTCCAGTTTTATGGTGGCCAAAAAAGTGGAAATCCTGACCAAAAGCCACGACGAAACCGCCCCCGCCGCACATTGGGAATGCGAAGGAAACCCAGAATTTAAGTTGGAAGAATCCCAAAAAGACGACCGTGGCACAGACGTGATTTTACATATTTCCGATGAGGAAAAAGAGTTTTTGGAAGACTGGAAAATCCGCGAACTTTTAAATAAATACTGCAAGTTTTTGCCCGTGCCGATTCAGTTTGGCGTGGAAGAAATTACCGAAAAAGAAGGGGAGAGTGACGACGCGAAAGAGGTCAAAAAAGAGGTGGCGAACATCATCAACAATCCCGACCCCGCTTGGACGAAAACGCCCACCGAACTGAAAGACGAAGATTATAACAAATTTTACAAAGAACTGTATCCGTACAGCTTTGAAGACCCGCTTTTCCACATTCATTTGAACGTGGATTATCCGTTTGATCTGACGGGGATCTTGTTTTTTCCGCGCATCAAACCGAACGTGGATCCCAACCGGAACAAAATTCAACTGTATCAAAATCAGGTGTTTGTAACGGATAACTTGGAAGGGATCGTGCCGGATTTCCTCACTTTGCTGCACGGCGTGATTGACAGCAAAGACATCCCGCTGAACGTTTCGCGGAGCTATTTGCAGAGCGACGGCGCGGTGAAAAAAATCAGCGGACATATCACAAAAAAGGTAGCGGACAAACTGGAAGAGCTTTTCAAAAATGACCGCGAAGATTTTGAAAAAAAGTGGAAAGACATCAAAATTATCATCGAATATGGGATGCTTTCCGATGAAAAATTCTTTGAACGCGCGCAAAAGTTTTTCTTGGTGGAAGATGTAGATGGAAAGTTTCACACTTTAGAAGAATTTAAAGCGAAAATCGAAGAGCTACATACCGATAAAGAAGGCAATCAAATTTTGCTATATGCTTCCAATCAAGATTTGCAACATTCTTTTGTAAAAAAAGCTAAAAATAAAAGCTACGAAGTGTTGCTTTTGGACAGCCCTTTGGTAAGCCATTTATTGCAAAAATTGGAAACCGGCAACGAGAAGTTGCGCTTTGCGCGAGTGGATTCCGACCACATTGATAAGCTCATCCAAAAAGACGAAAATCACCCAGCCAAGCTAAGCGAGGAGCAAATCAAGGAACTGAAAGAAACTATTGAAAAATCTTTGCAGAAAGAGAAATTCGTGGTGCAGATGGAGAACTTGGATAGTGGCGATTTACCGTTCACGATTACCGTCCCTGAATTTATGCGCCGGATGAAAGAAATGAGTATGACGGGCGGCGGTGGAATGATGGGTATGGAAAATATGCCTGAAATGTTTCATTTAGTAGTTAATTCCAATAATGATTTTGTAACTAAAATTTTGGAGGAAAAAGACGATAAAACCCGTGAAACGATGATTAAAAGAGGAACAGATTTAGCCTTGCTTTCGCAAAATTTATTGAAAGGGGAGGAGTTGACTTCTTTTGTGGAAAAAGGGTTTGAAGATTTAGCGAAAAGCTAAAAGCCGTTTTAGATATTTGGTTTTAAAATCCGTCTCGGTTTTGCTGGGGCGGATTTTTTTATGGATGCAATTTTTGTGATCCACTTGGATACAATAGTTTAAGTTTTAAATAAAACCGCCCCTCCTATTTGCCCTGTTCTAAAGCACCACTAAAAACTAACGCAGCCGCAAATCAAAACGATCCAAGCCAGCATTGCAAACCCCACCCCCAGATTTTCGTTGCCCTTGGTTAAACCTTAATTTTAGAAAGTCCCAACCGAAATGTTGGGACTTTTTCTATGACGACAATCTCAGCGTGTAAGCTTTGAAAACGCCCGCAAACCTTTACTTTTACCGAAAATTTGAACGATGAAAAAAATCTTGATGATGGCCGTTTTGGCCACTATTTCCCTTTCTTGTCAAGAAACCATTGAAGGAAACGGCAACGTAAAAAAGGAAACCCGCGAATCCGCACCTTTTAAGTCATTGGAAATCAGTGGGGAATTTGAAGTTTTTATTACCCCGAATTCGTACAGTTCCATAGAAGTGGAGGCGGACGAAAACTTGATGGAACACATCGAAACCTACGTAAAAGGCGGCACTATGCACGTTTCTTCCGAGGTGGATTTTGGCAAAACCCGCGCCCTCAATTTGTACATCAATTTGGAAACCTTGGAAAAATTGGAGGCGGACGGTGCGGTGAAAATTTCATCGAAAGGATTGTTGAAAGGCCGAAAAGTGAAGCTGGATTTTTCGGGTTCGGTGGAGGCGGATTTGAGTATCAACGCCGACGAATTGGAGGGCGATTTCAGCGGCGCTTGCGAATTGAACCTGAGCGGCAATGCCGATGAAGCGCGTTTTGAAACCTCCGGCGCGGTGGAAATCAACGCCGAAGAATTTAAAACGCAAGACTGTAAAGTAGATATGTCGGGCGCAGGTTCGGCGCGCGTTTTTGCCTCGCAAAACCTTGAGATTGAGGTGAGTGGCGCGGCCGAAGTTCGTTACAAAGGAAACCCCGGCAACGTGACGCAAGACATTTCCGGCGCGGCCAATATCAAACCGATTCAATAAAAACTTCCCTTAAAAAATGAGTGAGAATGCTGAGGTGCGCGAAAAAGCAACGGCTTGGACGCGCGAGCCTTACGATTTGCAAACCCGTGAAGAAGCGGAAAAATTGCTGGCAGAAGGCGGTGAAATTTTAAACGATGCTTTTTATAAAGACCTTGATTTTGGCACCGGCGGGATGCGCGGCAAAATGGGGGTGGGCATCAACCGCGTCAATAAATATACATTGGGCGCTGCCACGCAGGGATTAGCCAATTATCTAAAAAAGCAATTTCCAAAAGAGAAGGAACTGAAAGTGGCGATCGCCCACGACAGCCGAAACAATTCCAAAACTTTTTCGCGACAAGTAGCTGAAGTGTTGGCAGCCAATCAAATACGAGTTTTTTTGTTTGAAGATTTGCGGCCCACGCCGGAGCTTTCTTTTGCCATCCGCCATTTGAATTGCCAAAGCGGAATCGTGATAACCGCTTCCCATAATCCGCCAGAATACAACGGCTACAAAGTGTATTGGAATGACGGCGGACAATTGGTGCCGCCCCACGATCAAGGCGTGATTTCCGAGGTGCGAAAAGTGCGCCCCGCAGACGTGAAATTCGCGGAAGAATCGGATTTAATTGAAGCCATCGGCAAGGATATGGATTCAGCGTATCTTGCTGAAATAAAGAAACTTAGCTTTGGAAATGCTGGGAAAAAAGATTTGAAAATTGTATTCACCAGCATCCACGGGACGAGCATCAAGGGAATGCCAGAAGCGATGGAAGTTTGCGGTTTTACCGATTTTCATATTGTAAAAGAACAGGCCGAACCAGACGGGAATTTTCCCACCGTGGAATCCCCCAATCCCGAGGAAGCCGAGGCGCTTTCGATGGCGGTAAAAATGGCGGAAGAAATCAATGCGGATTTGGTCATCGGCACTGACCCCGACGCCGACCGCGTAGGCATCGCCGTGCGGAATTTGGACGGAAAAATGGAACTTCTGAACGGCAACCAAGCCGCTTCCGTTTTGATTTATTATCTGTTGGAAAAGTGGAAGGAAGCGGGCAAACTAACTGGAAATGAGTTTGTTGCCAAAACCATCGTGACCACCGATTTGATTGAGGAAATCGCGGAAAGTTACGGGGTGGATTGTCCGAGCGTTCTGACGGGTTTCAAATGGATTGCCAAAGTAATTCGTGATCGGCCCAAGCAAAAATTTATCGGCGGCGGCGAGGAAAGTTACGGCTATATGATTGGCGATTTTGTGCGCGATAAAGACGCGATTGCCAGCGGAGTGATGCTGGCGGAAGCTGCGGCCTGGGCCAAATCCCAAGGGTCTTCTTTTTATAAAAAATTGATAGAAATTTATGTCAAATATGGCTTCTATTTGGAAGATTTAATTGCATTAAAAGAAGAGGGACAGAAAGGGGCGGAAGAAATTCAAAAAATGATGCAGGATTTTAGGCACAACACACCTAAAGAAATTGCAGGGGAAAAAGTGGTGGAAGTTTTGGATTACGATGCATCCATCGCGCGTGAAACGCAAAGCGGAATGGAAATCCCGATTGACTTGCCCAAAAGCAATGTCATCCAAATCATCACTGCCAAAGGAAGCAAAATCACCGCGCGCCCCAGCGGCACGGAGCCGAAAATTAAATTTTATATCAGCGTAAATTCTCCTTTGGAAAAAGCAAGTGATTTTGAGGCGGTAAAAACCAAACTAAAAAACCGTATGGAAGCCATCAAAAAATCTCTTGGTTTTTAGCATAATTATCTAAAGTTAAAGTCCTGAATTCAACGACTTTTAGTGTTCTTTTTCTGCTGTGCACATTGGTGTATATTTTCGGGTTTTTCGTTCCGATTATGGACGTGGATTCGGCGCAGTACGCAGCCATCAGTCGCCAAATGGCGGAGACCAACCAGTTTCTGCAAGTGCAATTTGGCGCCAATGATTATTTGGATAAGCCGCCATTTTTGTTTTGGGTCAGTTCGTTGTTTTTCAAGCTGTTGGGGGTTTCGGAATTCAGTTTTAAAGTCGGCTCATTTCTCTTCACTTTATTGGGCGTTTTCAGCACCTTCCGCCTGGGAAAGTTGCTTTACGATGCTCGCACGGGGCGCTTGGCCGCCATTATTTTATATTCCTGCCAGGCATTTTTTCTATTTAATAATGACGTTCGCACGGATACGATTTTGACCGGCGCGGTCATTTTTTCGTTGTGGATGTTGTCCGAATGGTTGCGGCAAAACTGCTGGAAATGGTTACTGGGCGCGGCTTTTGGCATTGCCGCCGCGATGATGGCCAAGGGCCCAGTGGGGTTGATGGTGCCGGTTTTGGCCATCGCCAGTTTTTTGGTGGGGCAGCGGCGTTGGCGGGATTTTTTTCGATGGCAATATTTGGTTTTGGCAATTTTGGTGGCGGTGTTGCTCGCCCCAATGTCGTGGGGATTGTATCAGCAGTTTGACGCGCATCCCGACAAAAGTGTGCCGATAGCGGTTGGCGAAGGGGTTGAATATCAGCGCAATGTGTCCGGTTTGAAATTCTATTATTGGACACAGAGTTTTGGCCGGATCACGGGCGAAAATTCTTGGAAAAACGAGGCGGGTCCTTTTTTTTTCGTGGAAAATTTTTTGTGGGCGTTTTTGCCGTGGGCGTTGATTTTTATTCTTGCTTTCGTACGGCGGGCCGCTTCCATCCTGAAAAGAAGTAAGGTAGAATGGCTTTCTTTCGGCGGTTTTTTGTTGCCCTTTTTGATTCTGTCGATGTCGGGGTACAAACTGCCGCACTACATTTTCGTACTTTTTCCCTTGGCCGCAATTTTGACCGCGAGCGTTTGGCAAAGGATTTTTATTGGTTCAAAACGTTGGTTGTCAGTTATTTGGGTGTTTCAGATTTTGATAGCCTCTTTTTCGGTAGTTTTTATCGGCTTGCTGTTGGTTTGGATATTTCCTCGCGCGCTGTGGTGGATTTGGCTATTTTCTATTTTGATAATCGGATTCACACTTTATTTTTTATTGCGCTTTCGCCAAAAGCCCCTGCGTATTTTGATTGCCTCCGCCCTGATTTCCGTGGCGGTCAATTTTGCGATGAACGCTTGGTTCTATCCCAATATAACGGAATTCCAGTTGGGACATCAAATACCGCAAATCGTTGAGAATGAAGGAATTGAAATGGAAAATTTGAGCGGGTTCAACTATTTTTCTTTCGCTGCCATTTTTTATACCGATGGGAAAATGGAAGGTAGCAACATCAAAGAATTGCGGGAGCGCTTATCCAAAAATGCCGCGACTTATGTAATCACCGAACCAAAATATCTTGCTGAATTAAAGACGCATTTTGCCGTTAGCCCCTTGCGGGTTTTCCAAAGCTACCCCGTTACTTTGCTGTCCCCAAAATTTTTAAACCCCAAAACGCGGGTCGAAACCCTACGGCCAATTTACCTCTTGGAATTGAAGAATCCCAAACCATCCGCGCCGAATTTAGTTACTCCAAAAAACAGTTTTTAATGAAATATGCACCTCTGTTTTTGATTTTGATTCTTTTTTCAAATTGTCAAAATGCTGAAAATCAAAGTGGTAAGGAAGAGGCGATGGAAGGGGGCAAAATGTGGCGCGGTGTCATTTCTTTGAACGATAGCGTGGACGTGCCCTTCCATTTTGAATGGAAAAATAATGGGGAGACGTTTGAGATGACCATCCGAAATGCGGAGGAGCGAATCGAAGTTTCGGATATTCAAAAAATCGGCGATTCTTTGAAGATTCAAATGCCAGTTTTTGCCAACTATTTGATGGTAAAAAAATCAGGGGGAAAAATGATAGGATTTTTTATCAATCCCGATGTGAAAAATTATCGCTTGTCTTTTCAAGCCGAAGCCAATAAAAAGCAACGTTTTCCAACGGATGAAAAACCTTGCTGCGAAATCAATGAAAAGTGGGCCGTGCAATTTTCGCCCGACACCCAAGATGAATATCCGGCCATTGCTTATTTTAATCAAAATGAAAACCACGTGGCGGGGACTTTTGAGACCGAAACGGGGGACTACCGCTATTTGGAGGGGGTTTTGAGCGGCGAGCATTTGAGGCTTTCCACTTTCGATGGCGCGCATCTTTTTTATTTTAATGGAAAAATAGAAAACGGCCAAAAAATTATCGGTCGGTTCTATTCCGGCCGGCGTTGGACGGAGTCGTGGCTGGCCTACCGCGACGATGATTTTGAACTGCGCGATTCCGATTCGCTGACCTATCTGAAGGAAGGTTTTGAAACGGTAAATTTTTCCATCCCCGATGCCGAGGGTAAAACCATTTCACTGAGTGATGAGCGCTTTCAAAACAAACCGGTAATCGTACAAATTTTGGGAAGTTGGTGTCCCAATTGTATGGACGAAACACGCTATCTGTCAGGTATTTATGATGAGTATCACGATGAAGGTTTGGAAATCGTGGGATTGGCGTTCGAGCGTTCGGAGGATTCTGAAAAAGCGTGGGAAAGGGTTCAGAAAATGAAGGAAGATTTACAAATTCCCTATCCTGTATTACTGGCGGGGCGGGCGCAAAAAGAGGAAGCTGCCAAGGCGCTGCCGATGCTCAACCACGTTATGAGCTACCCCACTTCCATTTACCTTTGGCCCGATCATTCGGTAAAAAAAATACATACCGGATTTGCCGGGCCGGGCACGCCGAGCTATGAAAAATATGTGGCGAAGGACAGGCAGAATATTCGCGAAATCCTAATCCCGCAGGTGCGGGACTAAATCCGAAGAACCAAACAAATTTTAACGTTTAAAATTTATAAATTCAAAACCTGCATCTCGAAGGATGTACGAGTTTGGAATTTTGATTTTTATCATTTATAATTTGTTTCGTATTTGGTTCTTAAAATTTAGAATTTAATTAAAGATTATGAAAAAAATAACCGTAATCGGCGCAGGAACAATGGGCAACGGAATTGCCCACGTTTTTGCCCAAAACGATTATCAAGTAAGCTTGGTCGATATTAGCGAAGAGGGCTTAAAAAAAGGCATTGCGACTATCGAAAAAAACCTCGATAGGCAATTAAATAAAGAGCTAATTGATGCAGAAAAAAAGCAAGCTACGCTCGAAAATATCGAAACGTTTACCGATTTAAAAAAAGGCGCAAAAGATGCAGAATTAGTAATAGAAGCGGCGAGTGAAAATTTTGACATAAAAACGAAGCTGTTTAGGCAATTGGATGAAATCTGTGGGGACGAAACCATCCTCGCCACGAACACTTCTTCGATTTCAATTACCAAAATCGGGGCGGTTACAAAACGTCCCGATAAAGTGATCGGGATGCACTTTATGAACCCGGTGCCCGTGATGAAATTGGTGGAAATCATCCGGGGCTACGCCACTTCTGACGTGACGACCGCCAACATCGTGGCCCTGTCCAAAAACTTGGGTAAAATCCCCACGGAATGCAACGACTATCCGGGTTTCGTGGCCAACCGTATTTTGATGCCGATGATCAATGAGGCGATTATTTCGCTGTGGCAAGGAGTGGCCGGCGTGGAAGAAATCGACACGATAATGAAGCTGGGGATGGCGCACCCGATGGGCCCGCTGCAATTGGCGGATTTCATCGGATTGGACATTTGTCTTTCGATAATGCGGGTGCTGCACGATGGGATGGGCGATTCCAAATACGCGCCTTGTCCGCTATTGGTAAATATGGTAACGGCGGGGCATTTGGGTATCAAAACGGGGGCAGGTTTTTATGACTATTCCGAAGGGCCAAAAAATGCGAAAGTAGCGGGTCAGTTTCGTTAGAGTTTTGATGTTCAATGTTCAATGTTCAATGTTCAATGTTCAATGTTCAATGTTCAATGTTCAATGTTCAATGTTCAATGTTCAAAAAAGTTGCTGAAATTACAACCGAATTACAACCGACCCTTCGACCGCGCTCAGGGTGACAACTGAATTACTTTCTGCATAATGAAAACCCAAATCATTAAAAAAGCATTGGAAAATGCGATGAGCTATGCGGAATACCGCCAGCTTTTGGATGAACTTTTTCGTGCGGGAAAAACGACTGGCGAAACGCAAAACGAGGATATGCGCCGCTATGCGGAACTGAACATTGCGCGGATGAACAAATGGGATAAGCACTTTCAGCCGGAAAACGACGTGGCGGCGGCCATCGAAACTATCGAAAAACCGGAAATTTGGTTGGTGATTACCGAGGGCTGGTGCGGCGATGCGGCGCACGCGCTGCCGGTGATGGCAAAATTGGCGGAGCTTTCCGGAAAGGTGGAAATGAAAATCGTACTGCGGGATGAGCATCTGGATTTGATGGATTTATACCTGACCAACGGCGCGCGCGGCATCCCCAAATTAATTCGGTTGGACGCCGCCACTTTTGAAGTAATCCAAGTGTGGGGGCCACGGCCGGAAGCGGCAGCGGCTTTGGTGAAAAACGCCAAAGTGGCGGGCCAATCCAAAGAAGATTTTATCGCAGCCTTGCAAATTTGGTACGCCCGCGACCGTGGGAAAAGCGTTGCGCGAGAAATAGCTGAATTTTAAATCTTGGAGTGGCAATTCAAATTATCGTAATTACTATGGAATTACAACCGAATTACAAATTCTTTAAGCGTTTTTATAATCCAAAATAGCCGCTTGCGCCGCCAATCGGCCGCTGCGCAGTGCGCCGTCGATGGAAGTATTCAATTGATGATCGCCCGCCAAATAAAGTCCTTCGCGTAATTTGATTTCGGCCAGCGATACTGCAAACTTTTGGTTTTTCAGGACGGGCAGCGCGTGCCGTAGGTGGTAATTTTTCAAGAAGCGCCACTCCCAAACGGTATCGCCAAAAGCCAGCGCCAATTCCCGCTGGATGGCCTCGCAGGTTTCTTCCACGGATTGGTGGGGGGTTTCTTGCAAACTGACAGATACAAGATGTTGGTTTTTAGGCGCGTAGCTGGGGGCGGTGTTCGTCAAAACCGTAAAATTGTTCACTACCGCGCCGCTTTGATAATTCAGGGCAATCAAATTATGGCCGATGGCACTTTTGGGCGCCGCGAAATAATAAGTGGCCGTTTCGCGCCACTCGGCGGGCTGCGACAGTTGTTGGATAATCTGGCCCGGATCACAAGCCACGATAATTTGCTTGGCACTGATTTTTTCCCCGTTTTTTAATAGAATGCTATTTTCCTGAATGGATTCCACTTTCGTGTGAAACCGAAATTCGGTTTTTTTCAGCTTGGGCTTTCAGTTGTTTAGGAATTTCTTCCATTCCCTTGGCGGGAAGCGCGGCGTGGCCCAAAGCAAACATCCGGAAGGTGAATTCAAAGAGGCGGCTGGACGTTTTCAATTCATTTTCTAAAAAAATACCCGAAAAGAAGGGACGGAAAAAGCGCTCGATGATTTTTTTGGAGAAGCCTCTTTTTTCTAAATAATAGGCGGTGGTGACTTCGGGTTTGGCAAAAATTTCTTCGTTGGTAGTGGCTTTCAAGGTGGCGGTCAGATTGCCCAAGCGCACCTTGTCCATAAAGGTACCCACTTGTGAAAAGAGCATTTTTGGGATGGCCAATTTGCTGCGGGAAGCATCTTTTACCGTGAATTTTTCATACTGGTTAAAACAAACCGCGCCGGGCGAAAAAGCGTGAAAATCCAAACGGTGGTAATCCAAAACCGACTGGCCCTCAGGATATTGCGAGAGGTAAACCTGAAAGCCGCGATCCAACAGAAAGTCCTCTACTTCATCGGTTTTTACTCGCCCGCCCACTCGGTCGCTGTCGTCAATCACCAAGGTTTTGAGGTTGAACTTTTCCAGTTCCACCGCTGCGGCCAGCCCAGCCAGCCCGCCCCCGATGATGACCATTTCGTAATGATTTTCCATTGCAATGAGTTTTTTGAAAAAAGGAAACAGGGCGGTGCGGCGAATGTTGAAAGAATCAACGGAAAAGGGTTAGGTAGCCGCGGTGCATCGTTCCGCCGGCCTTCATTATATAAGTGTAAACGCCTTGGGGCGCGCGCTTGTCCGGCTGCAGACCGTCCCAAAATTCTGCGAAAGGCGCTTGGGTTTCAAAAACCACCTCACCCCAGCGGTTGTAGATTTTGAGGAAATCGCCGCGAGCGCAGTGGTCGCCAAATACTTGGAAAGCGTCGTTCACGCCGTCCCCGTTGGGCGAGAAAGCATTGGGAATGTGGACAGGCCGGCCAATTTCGTCAATGACCACATCAAAATCTTGCACATATTCATAGCCACAAGCGGTATCGATAAGGATAGATTTTAAAGAATAAACGCCGGGCGCATCGTATTTCAGATTAGGCTCTATCCCATAAAAGGTGTCGCCACCTTCTTTCACCCATTTGTAAATCAGTCGGTTGCGGGCATTTTGAATATTTACATCCAATTGGCCGCGCCCGCAATCCGGATGGAAAACGCTGACGATGGGCGCAACGGTGGTATCCGAAAAAATGACTTCCCCAAAAACCGTGTCGGCCTTATTGCAAGCGGTGTCCAGCGCGATGAGGCGGATTTGATACGAACCGGAATCAGCGTAAAAATGAACAGGGTTTTCTTCGCTGGAGGTGTTTCCATCACCAAAATCCCACGAAAACTGGTTCACCTCGTTGGACGTATTGAAGAAGGCCGCCTTATAATCTTGGTCGCAGCCGCTGTATTTCAAATCGATGGATGCCTGGGGCCGTACGCCTCGGTCGTGTTCGATGGTAACAAAGGCGGTATCGGAAATATCGCAGACCGTGTCTTCGGCAATCAGCCGGATTTGATAGCTGCCAAATTGATCAAAAACCACGGTGGGCTCAAAATGGGTGCTGGTTTCGCCGTTCCCAAAATCCCAATGGTAAATATCGCCCCGGTAGCTGTGGTTGGTCAGTTTCACTTCCAAGCGGTCGCAGAGCGTGTCCACGTTTGTTGAAAGATCAATGGCCGGCTCAGCGCGCACGGTTTGCTGCAAGTCCATTTTTATCGCGCCCAAATTGCAGTTGCTGCTGGGATTGTTGGGCGAAAAAGCGGACGGCGTGGTGGGGAAAGATAGCCCTTGGCAGCCCGCGCACACGGCTTGATAGATGATTCCGCTGGGGCTGAACCGGCTGGTGCCGCCGTCCACGTGTTCATTGGCCGTTCCGCCAAAGTAGCTGGCGTACAACAGGTTCTGCGCGTTGCGATCCAGCACCATAAAATAAAAGTCGCTGCCGTCGGTCGTGCTTTGAAAAGCATCCGGTGTAATGGGCAGTCCGTTGGTGTTGCCGCCGTTCAGCCCGTTCCCTTGGTTGGTGTTGCCGCCCCAGCCGCTCATATAAATGTTGAAACATTGATCCACCATAAAAGCCGTGGGCACCAAATCCGTTTTGCCTTGCGGGCTGCCCCAGCGGGTGCTCCATTCCAGCGCGCTCAGGTCGTTCTTGTATTTTTGGACAAACTGCTGTCCGCTGGCCTGCCCGTAGTGGCCGGGCGTGGACGGCACGCCGCCCTTGGTTTGCCCAAAGACGTAGATGAACCCGTGCTTGTCTTTCTCCATCAGAAACACTTGATCCACGCTGCTGCCGCCGATGTAAGTGCCTTCTTTGAAACTGCCGTTGAATTGGTCAAACATTGCAAGATACCCATCGTATTGTCCTCCGTTTGAGGATTTTATGGCATTGTTGGAAACCATTAAATCCGTGCTGCCCGTGCCGCCCGCGAGGTAAATATTGTTGCCGTAGCCGCGGATGGCGTAGCCGCTCTCGTTGCCGCTGCCGCCGTAATAGGTGCCCCAGCGCAACGTGCCCAAGTCGGGTGAAAACACCGCCACGATGGCGTTTTGCGAGTTGTTCAACAAATTCGCCCCCGCGTTCAAAAAAGGCAAATCGTCGGAGAGCGAACTGCTGGCAATGGCAATGTCGCCGTTGTCCAAAGTCACTACCTCGCCGCGCGAACGGTCGCCGTAGTTGCGGAACACTTTGGGGTTGATTCCCTCGCTGCCGTTGCCGCCCAAGTAGGTGGATGCCAGTAGATTTTGCCCGTTGGCACTCATTTTGGCAATGAAAATATTGCTCCCATTAGGGAAGCGGAAAATGTTCACTTTACGGTTTCCGCCATTCGCAAAAGTGCTTTGCCAAGCGTTGTTTTTCATCGGGAAATCAGAGGAGCCCGTGGCACCCATCACGATCAAATTGCCCTGAGCATCCACAATCAGGCTTTGCGGCATCTCGTTGCCGCTCCCGCCCAAATAAGTGGAGTATAGCATCT
The DNA here is from genome assembly GCA_965214115.1 of Owenweeksia sp. Lineage (GTDB taxonomy): Bacteria > Bacteroidota > Bacteroidia > Flavobacteriales > Schleiferiaceae > Owenweeksia. Next base: position 223,562 of record CBDCAU010000009.1, on the reverse strand, counting down.
GCTGACCATCGGCCTGAAAACTTGTTGATGGTTACGTCCGAACTGTCGCCGCCGCGGGCAATTTGATAAGCGCCGGTGGTGGTGGGAAATCCATTTTGCAGGGCAATCCCGCCGCCGTAAAATTCCCCGTTCGGCCCGGGCGTGGCGGTAAATCCCCAATTGTCGGCCGCGCTGCCCGTAAAGGAGGAAAACTCTAAAATGGGATCGATGACAAGTGCGTGGTTTTTATCATAATTCCCCAGTTTGAAGCGCACCGAATTTCCCTCCAAAACATAGCGACATTTTACCAAAACTTCCTCATTATCAATGATTTGATACGCTTTGGGAATCCATTCCGTCAAATGGCCGTTTGCGGTTTCGATGTGTAATTTCCCCCTGTGCATTTCCAATTTTTCGATGCCCTCGTATTTCATTTTTATAGGGGAAACATCGGCATTGGGTTTTAAGATAAAATCATATTTTAAATGGCCATTTTGGCTGCCATATTTTACGTTTATTTTAGGATATATTTCTTGGTATTCCAAAGTGCTAAAAACGGGTACGCCCCCGCGCCATTTCGTGGAGTCTTTTCCTATGAAATAATTGTGGTAAAATTCTTTTTCAGAATCAGGGGTCAATTCAGGATTGGAGTTGCCGTTTTCCCAAGTCATTTTTAGGGCGACAGCTTTTTGGTTTTCAGCGGGTTGGTGGGAATGATTCTCGGAATGGTCGTGCGGTTCGGACGTTTGGAGATGCATCACCATCCCCGTTTTGGTGAAGAAAAGTGCGCCGGACTGCAAGCGCGCTTTGTATTGAAAATCGCCCTCCCATTGACCCAAGTTGGGTACAAAAAAGGCCTCAGAATCAACGGCTTGCGCGCTCGCCAAAAATGGCACTGCCAAGACGAAGGAGATTATTTTCAGGAAGTTTTGCATAGAATTTTTAACCGCCTAAAGTAGCAAATCGCAGTCGAAATCGCTGATGTTTCGGCCAACATTTAGCCAGCGGGCAGGGGGTTGCTTTTAAAACGAAAGGAGCGTGGCGCGGATGAAAATTTTTGTGTTGTCAAAAAGAGTAGTGGCGAGCAAAAAATCTCGGTCGGAAGATTTAAGTTTCAGGCGTTTTTCTATGGCATCCGCTTTCGCGGGAAAGTTGCGGGAAATCACGTTCAACCGTTTGCTTTTCAGCGATTTATCAAACGGTTTCAAAATTTCTTCCACGCTAAAAATTTTACCGGGGAATTCCGTTTCAGGTTTTTCCGAGGTGTAAAAATGACTGTTGGGGTGCAGTTTTTTCAAGCTGAATTTTTGCGCCGCCAAATCTTGCCCGCCGCTTTTCAGCACCGAGGCATTCGGTTCGTAGAGAAAGTTTTCGGGTTTGGAAAACTCCATTTCCACATTTTTTTGGGAATCCCACACCCATTTAAAACCTTGAACCGAATTTTCTAAAATATTGAATGTTTTGACGGATATGTTTTTAGATGATTTTTGATTCAAAACGTACCCAACTTCCTTACATTCATTGCGATGCGAAATTACCCAAATTTCCACTACAAATCGTAAATCTGAAATCGTCAATCGTAAATCCAAAAAAGGGCTGGTTTTGATATAGAAAGTGAGGCCATTTTTTATAAATAAATCCAAATGCTGGAGCACATTCGGCTCACAATCGGTTAGCGAAACCATTTTGCGGTTTTGCGAATCGCGGCGGTGCGGATCGATATAAACCACGTCCGCATCGGAATTTTTTAATGCAGAAATCCCATCTTCATTTTTTACTAAAATATCGGCATCTAATTTTCCAAAATTCCATTGCGCGATTTTGGCCAGTTCCTTTTGTTTTTCTATATAAATGGTCTCATTAAAATTTTTAGAAAAATAATAACTGTCCACGCCCAAACCTCCCGTGATGTCCAGCAACTTCTTTCCTTTTATCAGCGAAGATTTCAACTTGGCAACCGCTTCGGAAGTGGCCTGTTCCAATGCCAGTTTTTCAGGAAATATCAAATCCAAATTTTGATACCATTCAGGCAATTTTTTGCGAATTTTTTGCCGCGCGGCGATTTGCAAAATAGCTTCTTTTTTATCGGGAAATTTTAAGGCTAATTCCGATGGGTTTTTGTCCAAATTTTGTTGGATAAAGTTTCGGTTTTTTAGGATGGATTGGAAGTTTTTGGGCATTGGTTTTTGTGGATGAAATTTCCTCCCCCGCCCCGCCCTTGCGGGGCACCCCCTCAAGAGGGGGACAGGGGCCGTCGCTTCGAGCGAAGTGGTCGGAAAATTAGCAAGCAAATACTTTGATTGAAAAGGTAAAGGTGGAATTAACGAGAAAGTCGGTTCGGAGCGTTGTCCCCCTCTTGGAGGGGGTGGCGAGGCACGAGCCGGGGGAGGTATGATTTTATCAACTCCCCACCTGCCCCTTAAAAACATAACTCAAAATATTGGCTCCCATTTGCAGCGCTTTCAGCCGCACTTCCGGTGGGTCGTTGTGTACTTCGGCATCTTCCCAACCATCGCCGAGGTCGCTTTCGGAGGTGTAAAAAACCGCTAAGCGGCCATTTATAAAAATCCCAAAAGCCTGCGGCGGCTTGTCGTCGTGCTGGTGGATTTTCGGCAACCCTTCCGCGAAAGCGTAATTCTGTCGGTAAATCGGGTGGGAGGGGGGAATCGGTTCCAACTCCTTTTCGGGGAAAATCTTTTTCAGCTCCGGTCGGATGAATTTGTCCATCCCGTAGTTGTCGTCGATGTGGAGGAAACCGCCGGATTCCAAGTAGAGCCGGAGGTTGCGGCGTTCGTCTTCATCAAACACCACGTTGCCGTGGCCCGTCATATGCACAAAGGGATAAGCGAAAATATCGGGCGAGCCGGCCTCCACCACTTCGTATTCCGGGTCGATATCGGTGCCGAGATTTTGGTTGGCAAACAACACTAAATTGGAAAGCGAAGTAGGGTTGGAATACCAGTCGCCACCGCCGTTGTAGCGCAGGATGGCGATTTTATAGGAATAATCTTCGGGCGTGAACCCGAAAAGGAAAGCAAGCGAAAAGAAGAGGATTGTTTTTTTCATAAAGGGCAAACGTTCAAGGCTTCAAATTTAATCTTCCAAATCCATCATAATTTTCAGGCCTTGCTTTACGGATTCGATGTATTTTTTGGGCAGTACGCCCACTTTCTTTATCAATCGGGAATTGTCGATGGCGCGGACTTGGTCAATCATCACTTCACAATCCGCATTCATATTAGCCTCATCTTGATTCAGCCGCTGCCGCAGGATGGTGAAGCCGTCTTTAATTTGGGTGGTGATAGGGCAAATCAACGTGGAAGGATGCAGAATATCGTTCATCAACTTGCTCTGCACGATTAAGACAGGCCGCCTCTTGCCGGGTTCGGTTCCGATACGCGGGTTCAAATCGGCAATCCAGATATCAAATTGTAGAATCCTCTCCATAATCGATGGCTTCGAATTCCCTTAGCACTTTCATAGACTCTTCGCGCACTCCCTCGGATTCTATTTTGAGCCGCTTGGCCAGCCACTTGCGCCGTTGGATTTTGTTGTAGTAGGCCAGCGCTTCATTGATGTAGCGGTTGCGCGGTTTCTTCAGTTCGGCCACCATTTTTTCGGTTTGCTCGAAGATGTCCACATCCAATTTTAAAGAGAGGGTTTTCATTTTTTATAAAAATAAGGATAAGCAAAAGTATGTTTTTTTGGTATATACTTTTAGGGCTAATTTCAAAATGTGTCTTCTGTCAAAACGGTGCATAACATTCTGCGAATTAAATTCTCCGATAATTTTATGAATTGATTAAACCACGTGCGTCAAACCAATCCCATTATTCCCGTAATTTGCTACCATTTAGTAAGTTACGATGAGAAAATCACTACAAGTTTTTACGGCTTTTTTGCTGTTGCAGATGGCCGCCTCCGCCCAAAAAGATTCCGCCACCTATACTGCCGACACGCTTTCCACCGAATGGCAGAACTTTATTTCCACCTTCGATAAAAGCTGGGGTTGTACGGATACCCTGACAGTTTCCATCCCCGCTGGGAATTACGTTACGGGCGTCGATATTTTTTATCAAATCACCGCCGACAGCAATGCGTGGGTGTCCGAGCAAGGCTCGTATTTGGAATGCTTAAGCACTGGCAATCAAGAAGGTGGCATCACCGATGGCGACCCGAACTGGGACTCGGCCGGCACTTTCAGCTACGCGCGCACCAATTTGCAAATCGCCACTGGAACTTCCGTTTCCGGAAATATCGAATTTTTTCTCCACGCTTTCCGCAGTTTCGGCAACGTCCCAGTATGCGGCGACGCTTACCAATACATCCCGCAAGGCACTTGGAAAATCGTAGTACATCACACTCTGCCGCTCACTTGCTTTGAACCCGATTCACTTTACACCACCAACCGCACTGCCACTTCGGTGGATTTGGGCTGGCGCACCGGCGGCGCGGCCAACTGGCAAATCGAATACGGCCCCAAAGGTTTCGCCCCCGGCACGGGGACGCTAATCGGCGTAGGTTCAAACCCTTACACTTTGACGGGGCTTTCGCCGATGACCGATTACGATTTCCGTGTGCGCGACAGTTGCGGTGTAAATGACGTTAGTTTTTGGAGTCCGATGAAAAGTTTCCAAACGGGTTGTCTTGTGGCAAGCGCGCCGGTTACTGAAAATTTTGACGGCCCCAATTGGACGACCGGCAACGGCAACTTCGGAAAAGGCACAATTGACACTTGTTGGGAAAGAAATTGGCAAAGCGATTTCGTTTTCAAATCCGCACCGAAAAACTTCACCAGCACCACCACCGGCCCCACGGCCGACCACACCACGGGCAGCGGCAAATGGGTGGTTTCCGAGCGGGTGCAAAACTCCGGCGCGCCTTACACCGCCACGCTTTCCAGCCCGATGATTGACGTCACTGCGCTCACCGTCCCCGAACTCACTTTTTGGTATCATATGTACGGCGCTGACATCGGCGATTTGGACGTGGAAGTGTCCGACGACGGCGGCGCGACTTGGACGAACGTTTTCTCCCGCAGCGGCCAGCAGCAGACTACGCAGCAAGCGCCTTGGCAGCAGGCCATCGTCAGTCTTTCCGCTTTTGCGAATGATACGATTATCGTACGATTCACCGCCTTCCAACCGCAAAACGGCGGCAGCGGCGACATCGCTTTGGATGATTTTGATATTCACGAACAGCCGACCTGCCCGCAGCCTACCAACTTGGCTATCAGTAATGTAACTGCCACCACCGCCGATGTTTCTTGGACGACGGGCGGCGCAACGAACTGGACTATCGAATACGGCCCCGCCGGTTTTACCTTGGGAAATGGCACGCGGATTTCCACCGCCACCAATCCGACCACGATTATGGGATTGAGCCCCGCGACTTCGTATGATATTTATGTTCGCGACAGTTGCGCCCCCACCGATTTGAGTTTGTGGACTGGGCCGGTTGCTTTCTCATCCGGGTGCGCCGTGGCGATTGCACCGTTTTCCCAAAACTTCGACGGCCCCAACTGGATTCCCGGCACGGGCTTCGGTGCGCAGGGCAGCATCGACACTTGCTGGACGCGCAATCCCATCACTACCTATTTTTGGAAGCCCGGCCCGCCGCAATTCGTGCCCGGCAACACCGGCCCCAGCGGCGACCACACCACCGGAAACGGCAAATACATTTATACCGAAACCAGCGGCGGCAGCACGGTAACTCAAACCGCCGAACTGGAAACCCCGCCCATCGACGTAAGCGGACTGACCCAGCCGTTCCTGACGTTTTGGTATCATTTATATGGCAATAATATCGGCGATTTGGAGGTGGAAATTTCCAATAACGGCGGCGCGAGTTTCACCAATGTTTTCACCTTGCAAGGCCAGCAACAATTTTCGAACAACGACGCGTGGTTGGAGGCCAACGTCGATTTGGCGGCCTACGCGGGCGATACGATTATCATCAAATTCAACGGGATTATCTACAATTTTGGCGGGGCGTCCAACCTTTCACTGGACGATATTTCCGTGGATGAAGCCCCGCCCTGCCAAAAACCTTCGCAGCTCGCGCTCAATTTCGTTTGGATCGATTTTGCCGATTTGAGCTGGACGGCCGGCAGCGGCACCGACTGGGAATTGGAGTACGGCGCGCCTGGTTTTACCTTGGGAACGGGAACGAAAGTCGCCGCAAATTCCAACACCAATTTCAAGTTGAGCGGGCTTTCGCCAAATACTTCTTACGATGTGTATGTCCGCGACAGTTGCGGCATCGGCAACGTTTCGGCGTGGGTCGGCCCGATTTCATTCACGACACTTTGCCAAGCGGTCCCAGCTTCCTTTTCGGAAGATTTTGAGGGCGCGGCTTGGGACAACGGCGGCGCGAACACCGCCCTCGGCACCATCGCCAATTGCTGGGTGCGCGACACCACCGAACCGTTCGTTTGGAAGGCCGGCTCGCCGCCCAATATCAGTGGCCAGACCGGCCCCAGCGCCGACCACACCACCGGCAGCGGCGGCTGGGCGTATTCGGAGCGCATCAACTTTTTCGGCGGCGGCCCAGCGGTGGACGCCTATCTGCAAACCCCGCCCGTGGATTTGAGCACCATCGCCACCCAACACCTCAACTTTTGGTATCATTTGTATGGAAATTCCGTGGTGGGATTGGAAGTGGACATCAATGACGGCAGCGGTTGGTCGCAGATATTCTCACTGACGGGACAGCAACAAACTTCCGGTACCGACGCTTGGAAAGAAGCGATTGTCAATCTTTCCGCTTATGCGAATGATACGGTCGTAATCCGATGGAAATCAACCAACAACAACGGCGGCACGAACAACGATGTGGCGATTGACGACGTTTTGATCGATACTTTGCCGAGTTGCCCGAAACCGACCAATTTTACCGTGGCGGGCAACACGCAAAATTCTGTAACATTGGACTGGACGACGGGCGGCGCCTCCGATTGGAATATTTCTTACGGTGCAATTGGTTTCAATCCCAATAGTGGTACTATTATAAATGCGTCCGCAATTCCCTTCACGGTTTCAGGGCTTTCGCCAAATACGGCCTATTCTTTTTACGTGCGAGATAGCTGCGCGGTCGGCGATGTTTCTCCGTGGGTCGGGCCAGTTACAGTTCTGACGGATTGCCTGCCGCAAGCCGCGCCATTTGTAGAAAATTTTGACGGCGCGGCGTGGACGCTTGGCACCACGGGCGGCGGTGGCGTTCCCGGCGCGGTGGCCAATTGCTGGCGGCGCGATGCCGATTCCAGTTATATATGGACGGCGGGGCAAAACGGAACCCCCTCCGGCAACACCGGCCCCGACCAAGACAACACTTCCGGCAACGGCAAATACGTTTATACCGAAAGTTATTTCGGTGGTTTTCAAGGGAATGTCGCCACGCTCACCACGCCGCTCATCGACCTCGGGCCGCTCGCCAATCCCGAACTGAAATTTTTCTACCATTTATATGGCGCGGACATTACCACTTTGGAAGTGCGTGTATTTGATGGGAATAGTTGGACGACCGAAGTCATTTATAATGGCGAACAACAAACCGCTGAAACGGACGCTTGGATAGAGCAACTGGTTGATTTAGTGCCCTTTGCAGGAGATACCATCAAAGTGGAATTCCGCGCCACCAAGGCCGTCGGTTTCAGTCCGCAGGCCGATATGGCGATTGACGATTTGAGCATCGACGAAAAACCCGCCTGCCCCAAGCCGGACAGTTTGATTTCTACGGGCGCAACCGCCACTTCCATTGACCTGAGTTGGATTAGCGGCGGCGCTTCCAACTGGCAGGTTTTGTACCGTCAGGCGGGCAGCACCGCGCCTTTCACGATTGCGGCGGCGGGTACCAATCCCTTTACGGTAACGGGATTGAATCCCTCCACCACCTATGAATTTTACGTCCGCGACAGTTGCAGCGCGGGTGTGGTCAGCGATTCGGTCGGCCCCGTTTTGGCGAATACATTGTGCCTGCCGATTGCCGCACCTTATTTTGAAAATTTTGACGGTGCCAATTTCGACCCCGGCCCCGCAGGTTTTGGCGTGGCCGGCACCATCGACGCTTGCTGGACGCGCAATACGGCGGCCACTTATTTTTGGAAGGCCGGCCCATCCACTCCCCAAACGGGCGGCACGGGCGCCAGCGGCGACCACACCACCGGCAGCGGCGGTTATCTTTTCACGGAATCGGGCGGTTTTGCCCAGCCACCGCTCACAGCGGAAATCACTTCGCCCGCCATTGATTTGAGTCCGCTCACTTCGCCCGAATTGACCTTTTGGTATCATCTATTTGGCGCGCAAATCGGCGATTTGGAAGTGGAAATTTCCAACGACGGCGGCGCGACTTATACCAATCTCACCATCATTTCTGGGGAACAGCAAACCGCCCGCACCGATGCGTGGCTGGAGCAAATCATCCCGCTTTCCGCTTACGCGGGAGACACGGTGATTATCAAATTTATCGGTCAAAAAACAGTTTTCGGCAATGGTTCGGATATTTCGATTGATGATGTTGAAATTGACGAGGCGCCGAACTGTCCGAAGCCGAGCAATCTCATTACCACAATGACGACTGCCACTTCTGTAACTTTGAGTTGGACGAGCGGCGGCGCCACCGATTGGCAAATTGAATACGGCGCGCCAGGTTTTGTAAATGGCACGGGAACGATTGTCGCCGCGAATTCCAATCCCTTTACGGTAACGGGATTGACGCCCGCCACGGCTTACGATTTTTATGTGCGCGATAGCTGCGGCGTGGGCGTTACCAGCGATTGGAGTACCGTGGCGGATGACACTACGGATTGCACCGTTTTCACCGCGCCTTTCATCGAAAATTTTGATGGGGCCTCTTGGGATTCTGGACCCAACGGTTTTGGCGTGGCGGGCGATATCGACCCCTGCTGGGAGCGCAACCGCGTGGCGGGCTATTTTTGGAAGGCAGGCCCCAGCACCCCGCAGTCCGGTGGCACCGGCCCCAGCGCCGACCACACTTCTGGCAACGGCGGTTATGCTTTTACGGAATCGGGTGGATTTTTGCCACCGCCTCAATCGGCCAATTTGGAAACGCCGAGCGTGGATTTGGGTCCGCTCACCGCGCCCGAACTCCGCTTTTGGTATCATATGACGGGCCCCGGCATCGGCGATTTGGACGTGGAAATTTCCAACGACAATGGCGCGACTTTCACCAATCTCACCACCATTAGCGGCCAACAGCAAACCGCGCAAACGGCACCGTGGTTGGAGCAGGTTTTGAGTTTGAACGCCTATCAAAACGATACGGTCATCGTGCGATTCAAAGGCACGAAAAATCAGAACAACAACCAAGCGGACATTGCGATTGATGACGTGGCCATCATTGATTCCACGGGTTGCGAGCGGCCGGATTCGGTGTGGGCAGTTTCCAATACGGTAAACTCAATCACGGTAGGTTGGAACTCGCCCTCGATGGCGGCGGGCGCGATTATTTTCTACCGCCCAGCGGGAAGCACCGCGCCGTTTTCGTCCGTTGCCACTACTACCAATCCATCCGCGATAAGCGGCCTGCAGCCTTCCACTACCTATGAAATTTATGTGCAGGATAGTTGTGGCGTGGGCGCGATCAGCTTGGCGAGCAGCATCCAATTGTTTGGAACACAGTGCGGTGCGATTGCCGCGCCTTGGAGCGAAAATTTCGACAACCTGAACTGGCAGGAAGGGACGGGCTTCCAAAACAACGGCGACCAAATCGACCCCTGCTGGACGCGGCCTTCCAACACCGGAATTCGCTGGACGGCGGGCGCGGGCGCGACTGCCTCGGCCAACACTGGCCCCAGCGGTGATTACAATGGCGGCGGAAATTATATTTATACCGAGGCCAGCATCGGCCAAGGCACTTCCGAAATCGAAACGCCGCGCATTTATTTGCCCACCTCGCTGACCAGTCCCAAACTGGAATTTTGGTATCATATGTACGGCCAGAATATCACCTCCTTGGCGGTAGAAATTGACGATGGCACTGGCTATACGAACCAACTGACAATTACCGGCCAGCAGCAAACTTCCAACGCGGCGGCTTGGCTTTTGGATTCCGTGAATCTATCCGCTTTTTCCGGCGACACCATCCAAATCAAGTTCGTGGGCATCAACGCCACCAACTTTGAGGGCGACATTGCGGTGGACCAAGTTTCGGTGACAGGGACGGTGCAAAATTGCCCTGACCCGACCAACATTTCCTTTGCGAATATTGGCAATACTTCTATTGACGTAACGTGGAACAGCACTTCCGCCAGCTCGGAAATCGAAGTGGTGCCAGCGGGAAATGCGCAAGGCACGGGGACGCTTTTCACCCCCGTTACTTCACCGTTTACCATTACTGGATTAAATGCCAGCACCGCCTACGACATCTACATCCGCGACATCTGCGGCGGCCTGTTTAGCAATTGGATTAATTCCAGTTTCACCACCACAAACTGCCCGGCGGTGGTGGCGAATTTTACGTTCAACGCGAATTTGCTCACCGTCAATTTCAACAGTTCGGCTACTTCGGGGCAGGATTCGTTGCTATGGGATTTTGGCAACGGGAACACGGCCAACACCGCCGCCCCCAGCCAAACCTACGCCGCACCGGGGGTTTACACCGTTTCGCTTTACGCGGGAAACACCTGCGGCAACGGCGACACGCTCACCCAGACGATTACCGTTTGCGATTCGCTGATCCCGAATTTTACGTTTACCCAAATGGGCAGCACGGTTAATTTCGATGCCAGCTCATCCGTGGGTGCGCTGTTTTATTATTGGGATTTTGGGGTGGGCTCGGACACGGGAATCACCACCAGTTTCAATTTCCCTACTTCGGGCACCAAGCCCGTTACCTTGAGCGTGGTAAACGCCTGTGGCGACAGCATTTCCATCACCAAGAACATCCCGCTGTGCCTGCCGCCCGTGGCCGATTGGATGTACACCATCCTCAGCAGCGGCGGCGCGGGGATGCAGGTGCAGTTTGACGGCACGGCCTCGCAAAACGCCACGGGATACGAATGGGACTTTGGCGACGGCTCGCCCTTGGTGACCGGCCAAGTGCTGCCCATCCATACCTATTTGACGCCCGGCCTTTTTTATAAGGTGCGCCTGTGCGTCACCAATTCGTGCAACGAGCAAAACTGCAAGGCGTTTAAGTTGAGCCAGATTGGCCTTGCAGAAATTTCCTTGGCGGAAAGTTTGAAACTGTACCCCAATCCCGCCACAGCGGAAGCGGTGCTGGAATGGGACGCGGCCGATTTTAAAATCCAATCCGTGGAAATTTCCGACGTGAGCGGGAAAACTATTTTCCGCACCGAAATCCCTACGGATAAGAATGGGCGTTTTGCCTTGGATTTGCGGGCATTTCCGGCCGGTTCGTATCTTATAAAAATTCACGCGGAACAGGAGACGGCGCTGAAACAATTGATGGTGAGATAAGGCTGCGCCACCTTGCCAGCGAGTTTTTCTTAAAACTAAAAAATCCCCCGAACCTTTGAGGAACGGGGGATTTTTTTCTAATTTAATCTGCCTGTAAAGATTTTCTCATCAAAAATTTAAAGACGGATATCCAGCGAAAAATCAAGATCCTCGCGGGAGTCGCGGTCGTAAAAATAGCCGTGGAAACTTTTGGGGCAAGCCTTGGGCGCTTCGGGAGTTTCGTTTTTTTGGAGGGTCGCGGTTTCATCCACAGCGCGGCTCGCAGCGGTTGTCCTTTTGAAAATCAAGATGCCGGCAAGGGCGGCAAACAAGGCCAGCGCCATTCCGATAAGGGCGGGCGAGAGCATTTCGTATTGCGAAAATCCGATGAGTGCGGCGAAGCTGGCGGCGGCCAAAAACAACAGGGCGCGCTGGGCGGCAGGGGCGGGGGTTTTTATTTGAATTGTCATTGTACTGGGGTTTTGGGGGGTGTTAAAAAAAATTAGATTTTTATTTATCTCGAAGTTTTTCCGAGCTTTGAATGTAATTGGGTTTAAATTTCTGTGGTTTGGTCAAAATGTTTTGAAAGCGTCCTTTTATGAAAAATGGCGCGATGCTGAAATTATGTGAATGTTTTGAAATTAAGTAACTTTTTTGCATCGCACGGGTCATTGTTCCAAGTTTGCTTTTTCAGTTAGGAAAACGGGGGCGGCACATCCCTATCGCCGCCCCCCAGTCCGCTCCGCACAAAAGGGGGAATAATCTGCGGAGCTTCTTTTTCCTGATTTATTTAGTGTTGCGATTTTTTTTCATTTTCCTTTCGGGAAAACCGTCCTCCCGAATCGCTGGGCGAAGAACCCGCCACTGGCTGGGTTCACCAAAAAAAGCACTACTTCAACACTACGTCAAGAGAAAAATGAGACTACTTCATATTGATAGTCAGGAAGTTGGGAGCGGGTGATGGGAGATAAGTGATGGGTGGAAAAGGAACAGGGCGGAGAATTCGGCAATGGGTTTTTTATAAAAGAAGGATTTGAAATGGAGTCGAAAAGACCGCAAAGGGTCGGAAAACGAGAATTCAAAAAAGCGTAGATCCAATCCCAGACCTCGCAGGTTTAAGAAAACCTGCAAGGTCTCCCCGCCGATTGCCGATTGCCAATTGCCAACTGCCCCCTGCCCCCTGACACCTACACCCTCATCATCCAAAGATTCAAATCCGTCTCCGTCGGAATTTCCAGCTTTTTGCGCAGGCGGTAGCGGTTGGTTTCCACGCCGCGCACGGTGTAGTTCATCACGCGCGCCATCTCCTTGGTAGTCAGGTTCATCCGCAGGTAGGCGGCTATGCGCAGGTCGCGGGCCGTCAGGTTGGAGTTGCGTTCCAGCAGGTTTTGAAAAAAACCGGGGTTGATGTTCTCGAACTGCGTCTTGAACTCCTCCCAATCGTTGTCGCTCTGGATGTGGCTCTTGATTTTCCGCCGGATTTGGGTGGCCGCCTGCCCGCCGTCGGCGTTCAGTTCTTTCAGCGTTTCGCTCACTTCTTTCAGCACCTCGTTTTTCTCAGCCAAGTGCATCGTGCGCAGCGCAAAACCTTGGTTGCGCAGCACCAGTTCCTCTTCCAGCCGCTCGGTTTTCAGTTGCTCCTTTTCGCGCTCGGCCTCGGCGCGGGCGGCGCGCTGGGTCTGCAGTTCTTTTTCGATGTGGTTTTTGCGATTGCGCTGGTATAGTAAACCGCCCAGCAGCGCGGCCACCAGCAACAGTCCGCCCAATCCAAAAATCCACAGCATCAAACTTTGTCGTTCCAAAGTGGCCTCGTTTTCCAGTTCCGCTTTCAGGGCGGCTTGTTCATATTGATGGCGCTGCTGGTCGAATTCGCGCAGCTTTTGAGCGGCCAACACGCTGTCTTTCAATAGATAGTGTTGTTTCAGATAGTAAAAGGAACTATCGCCCTGCCCGTTCATATAATAAGCGTTGGCCAACGATTCGCTCGTCCACATTTCCTCATTGGGCAAGTTCATCGTTTCGATGATGCGGTGCGCGCGCCGGATCAGCCGCAGCGATTCGGCGTACTGTCCCTGCGCATACCGCACGTGGCCCATATTCGTCAGCGTGATGCCCACGGCCGTGCGCGCGCCGTATTTTTCCAAGATTTCCAAGGCCTTTTCATAATGGCCCATTGCCAAATCGTAGTCACCCATATCTTCGTACACGATGGCCATCCCGTTGTGCGCTTGACCCGTTTTTTCCTCATCGCCCAGCCGCCGGTAGATGTTCAGCGTTTTTTCATAGTAAAAAAGTGCGCTGTCGTTTTGGTACAGTTCGTAGTAGGCATCGGCAATCATCTGATAGATATTCTGCCGCGCCAGTGCGTCCTCGTTGCCTTTAAGCACCCCCTGCGCCTCGCGGGCCGATTGCAGCGCCTGCTCAAAATCCTGCGCCATCCGGTACAGATTGGCTTCCGTCTGAAAAATATGCGCCACCAGCAACTTGTTTTCGAGCTTTGGGATTTCCCGCCGCGCTTCTTGCAGGTGCGCCAGCGCGGCTTTGTATTCGCCCTTCCCGTTCAGGATTTTGGCCTCCAAGATGTGGAGCTGCGCCCGCGCGGGGGCATTATCCAGCCGCGCCGCCAACGCCCGCGACTTTTCCAAATGGCGCTGCGCCGAATCGCGCTTGCGCGGGATGAAATAATAAGCCAAGTTCACCGCCGCCTTGAAGCGCGCCGAATCATTGGAGGCCTTGGCAAAATCGCGGTGCAGGCTGTCGGCGTATTCGCCGCTGGAGGCTTGACCGAAAGCACCAATATTTAAGGCTAAAAAGAGAAACAGCGTCTTAATGCAGGTTTTCATAGAAAGGGTTTTCAGGTGAGCGGTTTCGCAAAACAACGGAAAAACCAGTGAATCGATTTTTAGAATAAATGCGGTTGACTTTTGAAATTATTCTTTTCCACCCGTCGCGCAGTTGGAGTATTGCGCCGCGGCTTTAGCCCGGCGAAACGGCAAAACTACCCCCAACGTGGGCTTTAGCCCAATTAAAATTTCGGCTAAAGCCTAATCAGTTAGGATTATACCTTAAAACCGGGCTAAAGCCGCGGTTCAATACAAAAAAAACGCCCATCTTTAGGAGGTAGTTTTTAGCTTATTGCGGGTTTTTCTAAAAGAAAGCCACCCTGATTTTCTCCAAACTCCTCACTTCCCACCTCTCACTCAAAAATTGCAACTCACTAATTATCAGAAAGTAGTAGTGTAGATTTTCCCCTGACGTAGTATTGAAGTAGTGCTTTTTTTGGAAAACCCAAACGCTTGCGGGTTCTTCGCCCAGCGAATCGGGAACATCGTTTTTTTTTAAAAAATGAAAAAGGCCCGATTGAAAATTTGGTTCAGGAAAAGGCCGCCCCTCGTTTTTATGAATTCCCCAGAGGCGGGGGCGGTTTTTAGGGGGCCGGCCACAAGGATGTGCCGCCCCCGTTTTCCTGAATATTTTTTTCGCCCGCTTTTCGTTGGGCGGGATTTCAGGAAAAACCGCGCGGCCAAACCAGTAAGGAAATCTTTTCAGGATGAAAAAGGTAACACCGCAACGCACTGATTTTTAATAAAATGGAATATTTTCCAAAAAATAAAATTCTATGACTGTTTCTGCTACATTAGCCCTGCCTTTGGGGAAAGTTTTTTTGGATTCCAAAACAAAACTCGCTGCAATGAAAATTTTGGTCTTTCCCCGTCTTTCCGTTTCCACCCTTTTGAAACACCGCCCGCGCGCCCAAGACCGCGCCGGCCCCTGACGGATTCGTTTCCCCGTCCGCCTTCCACTTCTCCTTTTCTTTCATTTTAAAAATAATCACCTAAAAAACTAATCTGTGATGAAAAATTTTACCCTTTCTCTTCAAAACTTCTTTTTTGTTTTCGCCCTTGCGGCGCTGTGCGGTACGGCCCGCGCGCAAATCATTGATACAACTTTTGGGGCTATCACACGGCTGCAAACTTTCCGGGTGCCGGCGGGTGTCACGCAAATTACTATAGAAGCGGCAGGCGGGCAGGGCGGAGAAAACGGCGGTTTGGGTGCTAAATTAGAATCAACGTTTGATGTATCTCCCGGCCAACGGTTACAACTTGTCGTGGGAGGGCAGGGTGCATCGGGCACATTTTCGGGCGGCGGCGGCGGCGCGTCTTTCATCGCTTTAGGTGCGTTGGGTTTTTCTGATTTTACCACGCCTAATATCTTGCTTATTGCTGGCGGCGGAGGCGGCGGTGGTGGCGGCTCTGCCCCCGGTACAGGGGCATCTTCTACTGTACTACAGGATTCCGCCAGCGGACCTGGAGGGGTAGAAATAAAAATCGCAGGTGTTTCGGCCGGCAGAAGCGGTGGCGGCGGTGGCTCGGCGGAAGACGATGGCGGTACTTTCCGGGGTGGAAGAGCCGCGATAAATGGGGCGGGCGGAGGCCCAGGGTTCAACGCAGCTGGAGGTTATGGAGGGGGAGGCGGAAGTAATTTTCATAGTGGCGGCGGTGGCGGCGGTGCTTCAGGAGGCGATGTCCTCCCGTTAGGAGCACGAGGCGAAGCTGGTACCTCTTTCTCACGGGATACGCTCACCACACAGTTTTTCCCAGCAGACAACAGCGGCAACGGTTTTGTGAAAATCAGCTACATCCGCGGCCAAATGTTTTCGGCCACGGGCCGCCTACAGTCTTATACGGTACCGCCGGGAGTCTCCCGGATTTCGATAGAAGCAGCGGGGGGCCGCGGTGGCAACAGCATAATGGCTGCATCGGGCGTCGGCGGCAAGGGGGCACGCTTGAACTCCATTTTTCCGGTAACGCCAGGGCAAACCTTGCAAATAATTGTGGGAGAGCAGGGTGGAGACAATGCTGGTAATGGGAACTCCGTAAGCGACGGTGGCGGAGGTGGCGGAGGTACCTTTTTGGCTTTAGGCAATTCAGGCTTCGCCGATTTTACCGCAGCTAACCTTTGGGCGGCGGCTGGCGGCGGCGGCGGCGCTGAGTTTAACCTTAACGGAAACGACGCGGCCGCCTTGCAGGATTCCGCTTCGGGTCCCGGAGGGGCTGTCGGCGGTGCGGGGAAATCTGGGGGCGGCGCATCGGCGGAAAACAATGGTGGCGGATTCAGGGGTGGCTTAGCGGCGGTGAACGGAGCGGCGGGCGGCAGTGGCTTCCCAGGCAGCGCATCGGGTGGTTTTGGCGGAGGCGGCGGGGCTGATAATGGCGGCGGCGGTGGCGGTGGCGCTGCTGGTGGCGATGGCCAAAACCTGAATGGCGGCCAAGGCGGCACTTCCTTCTCCCGGGATACGCTCACTACGCAATTTTTCCCCGCGGACAACGATAGCGACGGTTTCGTGAAAATTACTTTCCCGCCTTGCCCCACTCCGCCTTTCTTTACCTCTTGCCCCAATGACACCACCATCTTCATCGATACTTGCAGCGGAACGGGCATCGTAAATTTCAATATGCCTACCGTGGACAGCGGATGCGCGCTTCCGCCCAATGCCATTTTACAAATTAACGGGCCGGCCCGTGGGTCTGTATTTTCTTTAGGAACTACGCTCATCCGGTTTGTGCTGGAAGATGTGACGGGATTCAACGATACTTGCCATTTTACCGTAACCTTGAAAGATACCACTTCGCCCACCTTTGCCTCCGTGCCAAACGACACCAATATTGTCGTGGATACCTGCGGCGGCGCCATTGTCCACTTTCCCGCCCCCACTTTCGCGGGGTCGGTTTGTCGCTTTTCGCAAATTTCGGGTTTGGATAGTGGCTCCACCTTCCTCCTCGGGACTACCGTCAACACCTTCATTATTGAAGACGAGGTCGGCAATTCGGATACTATTTCATTTACTGTTACAATAGCCGACACCCTAACCCCGCCGCTCAATTGCCCAGTGGACTTCTTTGTGGACACCCTCTTCAACTTCACCAACGGGCTGCAGACCTTCACCGTGCCTCAGGACGTTTTCCAACTTACCATAGAAGCAGCGGGCGGCCAAGGGGGTACGCCCGATAATTCGGATGATCCGTTTGTCACAACTGTTGGCGGCAGCGGGGTACGTTTGGTCTCCAATGTAGCCGTTACCCCAGGGCAAACCCTACAGCTCTTAGTGGCAGGGCAAGGCTGTGAGGGACATATCGCTGGCAGCGGTTCCCGTGTATTCGCTCGCACGGGCGGCGGCGGCGCCACCTTTGTTGCCGTGGGCAATTCAGGTTTTTCGGATTTCACGGAGCCTAACATTTTGCTGATAGCCGGCGGCGGCGGTGGCGCTTTTCAAGACAGAAATGTTGTATTGGATGGGGAAGACGCTACCGTTCTTCAAGATTCGGCCGGCGGGCCGGGGGGCGTGGGAAAAGGAAGTCCCGGTGGTGTAGGCGGTGGTGGCAGTGCTGAAAATGATGGAAGTCCAAACATATTCAGAGGGAAGGCTGCTATTAACGGTGGCCGTAGCCGGGTTTGCAGCAGCTTTGGCTTCGGCGGCGGGGGTGGGGTATTTTTATCTGATGGCGGTGCTCTCAGCGGTGCGGGCGGCGGCGGCGGCGGCGCCACGGGGGGCGATGCGGGTACTGATACGACAGGCTTCCAGGGCAAGGCGGGTACTTCCTTTTCGCGGGACACGGCCACCCTGTTTTTCCCCGGCGACAACACGGGCAACGGTTTTGTAAAAATTACCATACCCTGCCCGCAACTGGAGGCGCGTTGCCGAGATACCACTATCTATCTGGATGCCGAAGGCAAGGCCGTCATCGACCCCAGCTTTGTGGACGATGGCAGCACAGCTTGCCCAGATCGCTTGTTGTCCATCTCAAAAAGCACATTCACCTGTGCGGATTTAGGCGCGAACACGGTGATACTGACCGCCACGGGCGCCAACCAAAACACTGATACTTGCAGGGCTACGGTAACGGTTTTGGATACCATAAGTCCTTCACTTTTCGTCACGGGTGAGACGGGCACGCAGCAAAACCCCTTTACCAATCTGCTGCCTGCCAATGTGGGCAAGGTGCCCAGCGGAAGATATTTTTTCGACATTGGCAATATCCAGTTCGAAGGCGAGCTGGACAACGATAATGCGGGCGGCGGCTGGCTGCAAATTTTAAATTATGTGCACCAAGGCGGCACCAATCCCGCACTGGACGTGCGCAACGCTTCGCTGCCGCTGCTGAACCCCGCTTCCAGCTTGGGCGATGATGAATCGGGCAGCGCCACCTGGGGTCACGTTGGCGACAGTTTGGCCAGCGCGCTGGATTTTGAAGAGCTGCGTTTTTACGGGATTACCAGCGGGCATAACCGCGTGTTGAGCTTCACCGCCGACTCGGCCAGGTTCACCGACTATGTGAAGACTGGTTTAGGCTCGTTCAACGGCTTGGAAAACAGCCACACCCTTTTGGGAGGCCACACCGCCAACCTGCCCGGCAGCGCTCTACAAGATTTTTCTGATCAGGGCGATCTTGCCCTCGTTGAGCACCCCTTTTACAGAGGGGGCAGTTTTCATTGGAACATAAAGGGTGGAGGAGTTCGCTGGGAAATGGACGATTTTCCCCACGGATCCCAAAATAATACTATCCACCGAGTGTGGGTACGCGGCGACCTTTCGCCGGACACAGTGCAGAGCGGCGAGACCGAAATCATCGTTTTTTTGAACCATAGCGGCAACGCCACCGTGCAGCCGGACACTTTCGGCATCGGGGCGTTGGACATCTGCGGGGCGGTGCTCAGCCTGAGCCAAAGTCATTTTGATTGCTCCGACATTGGCGTCAATACCGTACAGCTCACCGCCACGGACGCGTCCAGCAACAGCAGTTCCATTGACGTAACCGTGATAGTGATGGACACCAACAACCGCCCAGCGGTATTGGCGGACACCGCCATCTGCGGCGGCGACAGCATCTTTTTGGGAGGTGCTTTCCAGGCGGCCTCAGGCGTGTTCACCGACAGCCTGTCCTCTAGCAACGGCTGCGACAGCATACTGGTCACCACCCTGACGGTGAACCCGACCTTCAGCGACACGACCGCCCCGGTGGTCATCTGCGCGGGCGACTCGGCAATGATCTTCGGCAATTTTGAAAACACGCCCGGCTTCTTCACCGATTCGTCGCTGACGGCGGCGGGCTGCGACAGCGTGACGGTGACGGAACTGGCCTTTGACACCAGCGGCGCCTGTGCTTCCGGCCCCTGTGGGGCGGTGGTGGTCTCGGACAGCAACTTTATGGAGAGTACGGTGGTCACCCCGTCTAACTTCAGCGGCAACTGGGACGGGGTAAATGAAATATTGCCCCCCGTCTCCAGCTACACCCTGCAGGCGCAGGAGGGCCAGCCTTACAGCTTCGCCACGATCGACTCCGTGGACTCCGCGCGGGTGATAAGGGCGGGCAACAGCATCCGCTATTTCCGCAAGGAGTTCACTTTGCAGAACAATGAAGATGTGGAGGCGCGGGTGCGCCTCTCGGTGGACGACCAAGCGGAAATCTATGTCAACGGCGAGTTCTTCGCGGCGACCTACAACTTCCTGCCCAGCACCTTTATGAACCCCACGCTGGACGCGGAGCTCAACGGCAACGGCACGGCCCAGAACCCGAACGGCGCGGCGGAGCCCTTTGACAGCCTCACGCCCGGCGAGCTGGACACCATTTTCCAGAGCGGCCTGAACGAAGTGGTGGTGGTGGTGCGGAACCTGGGCCGGGCCAGCGACCGCGGCGGGTTCAGCTTCCGGCTGGACGTGGACTGCCGGGCGAACTCGGTGGACACCACCGCGCCCGTCGCCATCTGCGAGGGCGATTCGGCGCTGGTTTTTGGCAACTTTGAGGGCGCGGCGGGCTTCTTCTCCGACACCTCGCTCTCGGGCGACGTGAAGACAACCGAACTGGTCGTGAACCCCAATTTCAACGACACGACCGCTGCCGTAGAAATCTGCGGCGGCGACTCCGCGATGATTTTCGGGAACTTTGAGAATACGGCAGGCTTCTTCACGGATTCCGCGACGAGCGCCAACGGCTGCGACAGCGTGACGACCACGCAGCTCATCGTGAACCCCAATTTCAACGACACCACGATGGCGGTCGAGATCTGCGACGGCGACTCCGCGATGATTTTCGGGAACTTTGAGAACGCGGCCGGCTTCTTCACCGATTCCGCTACGAGCGCCAACGGCTGCGACAGCGTGACGACCACGCAGCTCATCGTGAACCCCAATTTCAACGATACCACGATGGCGGTCGAGATTTGCGGCGGCGATTCCGTTATGATTTTCGGGAACTTTGAAAGCATAGCGGGATTCTTCACCGATTCCGCGACAAGTGGGAGCGGCTGCGACAGCGTGACGACAACCGAACTCATAGTGAACCCCAATTTCAACGATACCACGATGGCGGTCGAGATTTGCGACGGCGACTCCGCGATGATTTTCGGCAACTTTGAAAGCACGGCGGGATTCTTCACGGATTCCGCTACGAGCGCAAACGGCTGCGACAGTGTCACGACCGCGGAACTCATCGTGAACCCGACGGGTATGACCGCCGTGAGCGATTCCATTTGCCAGGGCGACAGCGCCTTCGCGGGCGGCAGCTTCCGGACGATGGCGGGGAATTTCAACGACACCCTGGCGAACCAAGCGGGCTGCGACAGCATCGTCACCACGGTACTGATCGTGCGCACTGACGCGGGCTGCCCGGGCAACAACGTGGCCACGCGCGACAGTTGCGTGAGCGACACCTCGTGGAGGCGCAGCACGGTGGTGATGCCGAGCAACTTCAGCGGCCGCTGGAACGGCGTTGCGAACCTGCCGCCGCCGCCCACCTTCACCCTGCCGGTGGAGATCGGCCAGCCCTACAGCTTCGCCACCATCGAGCCGGTGGCGGGCGCGCCGCAGGTCATCAAGAGCTCCGGCAACAACATCCGCTATTTCCGCAAGACCTTCGAGCTGGCGGACCACGCGGGGCTGGACGCGCGATTCCGCGCCACCTTCGACGATATGGTGGAGATATGGGTGAACGGGACGAAGCTGCTGCGCGAGAACAGCGTGGCCACGGCCAACTACAAGCGCCCGGCGCACGACGCGCAGTTCCTGGGCAGCCTGCCGGCCGACCCCGTGGCGAACGGCAACGTGATGGCCAGCGGCGGCGAGCCCTACGATTTCGTGGGCCCCAGCGACCTGGACAACGTCTTCGTGACGGGGACGAACACCCTGACGGTCGTCCTGCGCAACTTCAGCAAGCCCAACGACCGGGGCGGGTTCAGCTTCCGGATGGACCTAGAGAAAAACGGCAGCCCCGTGCTGGTGAAAGCCTTGGGGGAGGGCACCGCATTAGCGGAAGGCCTGTCCATCGAGGCCTTCCCCAACCCGACCACTGGCAGGCTCACGCTGCTGCTGCCGGTCTTGGTGGAGGGGGAGACGGCCGAGGTGGCCGTGACGGACTTTGCCGGGAAAACCGTGGAGCGCATCCAACGCGGCGCGGGCGACCCGCCGGTGCTGGACATCGACCTAGGCGGCCGCGCCAGCGGGCTCTACTTCGTGCGCTACGTGCAGGGGGGGCAGGTGTTCACCGTGAAGGTGGTGAGGGAGTAGGAGGTTTTTGGAATTTGGAAATGACAAACCGCCCTCAGATGCATAGCCGGGGGCGGTTTTTTTATTTAATTTTTTTGAATATGGAATACTCTATCCCAAAATAAGAAAGCACCAGCGTAGATCCTTTTTCAATTATTATTACCCTACTCCTTTCGCCCACTTCTCCTATTCTGCAAACACATTTCTTCCAAACCCCTACTCATTAGGAATTTCCTTCATCGTTATTAGTGTCAGCAATTTCATACATTTGAACTCCTATTCAAATGAAAATTTTTTCCATTCAGCGATGAAAAAACTACTGTCCCTCAGCTTTTTGCTTTATTCATTTTTCACTTCTGCCCTAATTTCTACTACCTTCGATACTTACTCGGCGCGCAATGCGGATAGGTTCAGTAAAGACTTTTCATTTACAACGAAGGTTTTCATAAGCCGCTAAGATGCAACCTACTTCATTAAAAGCAAGAATCCCTTTAGTGGGGTTCTTGTTTTTTATCTCCATTACCGGAAGCAGCCAAGAACGCTTCAAAGAAGCGTTCCAGGAGGCGGTGACCTGTCAGCAAATATTACCTTCGGATAGCGGGTACGTAGGGGTGAGTCAAATGTATAACCCCGCAATAGGTCAGAGTTTTGTCCGGTTGCTCAAGTTTGATGCATTTGGCAAATTGATAGACCAAAAGGATTTAATAGACAGCTCTCTAAGTTTGTTGCCGAGCAATTTCATCAGTTTGGACACTACAAATTACGGCAACTATATTTTCACTTCTGGTTATATTGACCTTTCGGCAAATTTTGTGATGGTTTTCGACATAGAACTTGACACACTTTGGACTCGGCGTTTTTCTGATACCTCATCGCGTATTTTTAATCAATTAAAAGCCATTCCCGATGATGGTTTTACAGTGTCGGCCACGATTTTCCACAACAATCAACGCGAAGCTCACTTGCTGAAACTGGACAGCATCGGCCATACAGAATGGCAACGTTTTTACCGCGACCCTACACTTAGCCTCTTACCATTGCACGTCTATCCCTCCAAAATGGGATATTTAATGACAGGCATCAAACAGTCTCTGACCAACCCGAAAAAGAATGACCCTTGGCTGATGATGACCGACACCTTGGGCAACAAGCTGTGGGAAAAGACATATGGCGGGCCTGGGTTGGATATACTGGCTAGCGCGCAGCTTGCGACCAACGGAAACTGGATGGTGTTCTACACCGAGGCGGTGGACACCATTTTTATTTCACAGAACCCAATCACACGTTTTCGACCCATCTTCAGCTTGATAGACGGTAAAAATGGCATCGTGCTTCAAGAAAATAAAATGGGGAGCTTAGTTACTGATATGTTCAGCTACACATTGGTAAAACAACAAGAAAAATATGTAGGCGCAGGTACTCTCAGAAATGCAGAGGACAAGTATGAGGGAGGCTCCGAGTTGGGCTACACCTTCGCGGTGGATAAAAATCTCGACAGCCTGTGGTTTCGCACCTACTCGCAGCAGGGTTTGGACGCCGAGTCTGACGACGATAGCCGCCTCTTCGGCGTAGCGCCCACGCCAGACGGTGGTTTTATCGGTGGGGGTATTTTCCAAACGGGCGACCCAAGCGTAACGGGCAGAATCGGCCCCAACGGCTGGATCATAAAACTGGACAGCAATGGCTGCGCGGACACGGCCTGTGCGAACAGCATCGGCTTGAGCGAGCAGGCGGGAATTTCCCAAACTAAAATAGAGGTGTTCCCCAATCCCACGGCGGACGCTTTCCAAGTGCAACTTTCCGAACGATGGGACGGGCATATTTTCCTCTATGATTTGAAAGGGGTGAAACTGAGGGAGGCCAAAATCAGGCAAGGCCAAGGGATGTTGAACACGGATGGCTTGGCCGCTGGGATGTACTTGCTGAACGTGAAGACTGAGAATGGCTTTACCGCCACGCGAAAAGTATTCGTTCAAGACTGAAAAAAGCCTCATTTCGCCACCGCCTGTTTCCGTAAAATAATTTTCTGCAAAAGCTTACTAATCAATTGGTTCTTATGAGCCTTTTATGGTAGTGCTTTTCGTACTTTTGGCTTCTTCCGCCGCAAAATGAATCGTTCGATTATTTGTTCTCCTATGAAAAATTTTCTCGCCCTCTCCACTTTTCTGCTTTCGTTTCCCTTATTTTCCCAGTTGGTGGTAGATTCTGCCCTTTATTCTATGGGCGATGAAGACACCGAGTTCAGCCAAGTTTTGGATACCTCGGCCAATTCTACTTGTCCCATTTCACTTACGGTCAATGTGCCTGCTGGCCGTTTCGTTTCGTCCGTTGAAGTGGAATACGATATTGAGGCATTGGGAGGAGGCTGGCAAATCGAACAATGGTCGTATTTAGAATGCGTAACCACGGGAAATAAAGAGAGTAGTTTTACTTCAGGCCCATCTGTCACCAGTAATGGGGTGGTATCTTATAACCGCAGTGGTCTAACTATCGCCAATGGACTTGTATCGGCGGGCGGGCTTCAGTTCAGGCTGCACGCCTTCCGCACCTTTGGCAGCTCCCCGCCCTGCGACCAAGGCGACCAAAAAGTAAACAACAACACCTTCAAAATAAAGGTGACCCACGGGCCGCCGCCCGTTTGCTTTGCGCCCAGTTCCCTTTCCGTCAGCGGAATTTCCGCCACCGGCACCACCTTGGACTGGACGTCCGGCGGCGCCACCGATTGGCAAATCGAATACGGCCCATCTGGTTTTACGCCCGGTTCGGGCACTTTGGTGAACGTGTCGTCCAAGCCTTACCTCCTGTCGGGATTGAACGCCAGCACGACTTATGATTTCAGGGTGCGCGACAGTTGCGGTATCAACGACGTGAGTTTTTGGACGGCTTTTTCTTCTTTCCAAACCACCTGCGCCGCCGTAAGCGCGCCGTGGACGGAAGATTTTGAAAGCAGCGATTGGGTGCTGCCCTCCATCAGTTTTTTTGACAATGGGAGCATCGACACTTGCTTTACCCGCAACCACGCCAATCACTTTACAATTACGCCCGGCCCGCCACCCTTCCCGTCTTTCGGCACCGGCCCCAGCGGCGACCATACCACCGGCTCCGGGCAATATCTTTTTTCCGATAGAGTGGAGTTCGGAACCTTCCCAGACACGGCTTTCATCATCACCCCCGCAATCGATTTGACACCGCTCACCGCGCCCCAGCTAACGTTTTGGACGCATCTTTTTGGCAATCAAATCGGGACTTTGAACGTGGATGTTTCCACCAACGGCGGGCAAACTTTTACCAACCTTTTTTCCAAGACGGGGCAGCAGCAAACTTCCAAGACCGATGCTTGGGACGAGCAAATTGTGTCCCTGACCAGTTATGCGAATCAAACGGTGCGCTTGCGTTTTCAGGTGATTGTGCCACTTTTTGGAGGCAGCGAGACGGCTATCGACGATATTTCCATCCACGAAGCGCCGAGCTGCCCCAAGCCGCAGAACTTGGCGGTGGATTACGTTTGGCTGGACGAAGCCACTTTGAGCTGGACCAGCGGGGGAGTGGCCTCCGATTGGGAAATCGAATACGGCGCGCCCAATTTCTCCATAGGTAGCGGCACCCGAATTTCTGCCAATTCCAATCCTGCTACCCTCACCGGACTTTTGCCCAATACTTCCTACCAAGCCTACGTTCGCGACAGTTGCGGCCCAGGCGATGTTTCCGTTTGGGTGGGCCCAATTTCGTTCAAGACCTTGTGCAACCCGGCCGTCGCGCCGCTTTCGCGGGATTTTGCCAATCCCAACTTTGGCCCCGGCCTCAATTTCAACGATACGGGTTTCATCGCCAACTGCTGGCGGCGCAGTCCCGTTGGCGATTACAACTGGAAAGGCGGCCCGCCCAACTTCCCGCCGTTCAATACCGGCCCCAGCGTGGATCACACTTCCGGCACGGCCAATGGTGAATACCTTTTTGCCGATTTTGTGGGATTTTTCAATAGTCCGGTTACCACCGCCGACGTTCATACGATGCTGGTGGACGCCAGCCCCCTCACCGTTCCCGAACTGACCTTTTGGTATCATATGTTCGGCGCGCAAGTTTCTGGGCTGGAATTATACGTCACCAAAGGCAACGGGCTTTGGAATTTGGAATGGTCTATCTCCGGCCAGCAGCAATCCGTCAAGGCCGACGCTTGGAAGGAGGCGGTGGTCAATCTTTCCGCTTATGCGAACGACACGATTCAGTTGCGCTTCCGCGCGATAAAGACCCCGAACGGGAATGCCTCCGATATTGCCATCGACGACATCGATATTCACGAGCAGCCGAGCTGCCCCAAACCGCAGTTTCTTACCCTTGTCGGGATGACGAATTCCACGGCTACGCTGCAATGGCAGAGCGGCGGCGCGGCTAATTGGCAAATCGAATACGGCGCGCCTGGATTTGTGCAAGGCAATGGCACCATCGTTTCCGCCAGTTCCAATCCCTTCACCGTTACCGGCCTTTCGCCCAATACGGGCTACGATTTTTACGTGCGCGACAGTTGCGCCGCCAATGATGTTTCCGATTGGACCGGCCCGGTGGGCGACACCACGGATTGCAACCCAGCCGCAGCTCCTTTTACCGAAAATTTTGATGGTTCGAATTGGGTAGTCTCCCCCTTTGGCCCGCCCGGCGCCATCGATCCTTGCTGGGAGCGCGAGCGCGGCAACGAATACCGCTTTAGCGCCGAAACCAGCAGCCCGCTTTTTACCAGCGGGCCCCACCAAGACCACACTTCCGGCAACGGGAAATTCCTGATGGCGCGGCGCGTGTTCGGCATCGGTTTCGCCCCCACCCTGCGTGCCGAGGTGGTGTCGCCGCTGATTGATCTTTCCCCGCTCAACATCCCCGAATTGACCTTTTGGTATCACCTGTTTGGCTCCGATATCGATTCCCTGTCGGTGGAAGTTTTTGACGGTGCCACTTGGACTACCGCGTGGAGCATCGCCGGGCCACAGCAGACCGCCAAGACCGACCCGTGGCAAGAGGCCGTGGTGAATATCTCCAGCTACGCTAATGATACCATCAAGGTACGCTTCCGGGCTTATCGTCTAAACCCTTTTAGTCTCAACGCGGGCATTTCCATTGATGATTTTGACGTGCACGAGCAGCCTACTTGCCCCCAGCCGAGCAGCTTGGCAGTTACCGGCGCGGGTGCCAGTTCCGTAACTCTTGCTTGGACTTCCGGCGGCGCTTCCGATTGGCAGATTGAATACGGCTCGCCCGGTTTCACTTTGGGCACTGGCACTGTCGTAAACGCTAATGCCAACCCTTTTTCGGTAACGGGATTGAACCCCTCTACGACCTACCAATTTTACGTGCGCGACAGTTGCTCGGCCACCGATGTCAGCTTTTGGACGGGGCCGGTCACCGCGTCCACCGTCTGCCTGCCTGTCCCCGCGCCTTTTACAGAAAATTTTGACGGCCCACAGTGGGTCATCGGTCAAAATTTTGTTGATACGGGCAGCGTGGCGCAATGCTGGAACAGGACGCCCCTCCAATCCTATTTTTGGAAACCCGGCCCACCCGCGTTTGCGCCTTTCCAAACGGGGCCTTCCGGCGACCATACTTCCGGCAGCGGAAAATATATCTACACCGAAACGCTTTTTGGCGGCACCACTCCTTTCGATGCCTTTTTGGAAACCCCTTTTATCGACCTCTCATCGCTCAACACGCCGGAATTCAGTTTTTGGTACCATCTGTTTGGTCAGGACATTGGCAGCCTTTCGGTAGAAATTGACAACGGAAGCGGCTATGTCAATCTCACCACGCTTACGGGCCAGCAGCAAACTTCTTCCGCCGACGCTTGGAAAGAAGCCATTGTCAATCTTTCCGCTTACGCCAACGACACTGTGCGCATCCGCTTCAAGGCGACCAAGACCGTGTTCGGCAACCGCGCGGACGTGGCGGTGGACGACATCAGTTTTCAAGAAGCGCCGAGTTGCCCCAAACCGCAAAATTTGACCATCGCAGGAAAAACCAGTTCCACCGTCACTTTGCAGTGGCAGAGTGGGGGGGGTGGCCGATTGGCAAATCGAATACGGCGCACCCGGCTTTTCTTTGGGAAGCGGGACTTTGATCAACGTCACTTCCAATCCTTTTACGGTTACGGGACTTTCTCCCAACACGGGCTATGAATTTTACGTGCGCGACAGTTGCGGCGTGGCGGATGTTTCCGATTGGAGCAACGCGGCGGGCGACACCACGGATTGTACCCCCGTTTCCGCGCCGTGGATGGAAACTTTTGACGGGGCGGTTTGGACGCCCTCGCCCACGGTGGCGCCCGGCACCATCGATGCTTGCTGGCAACGCTTGGAAGGGGTCAGTTATCAATTTACGCCCGAACTGGCCAGCCCGCTTTTCGCCTCTGGCCCTACAAAAGATCACACCAGCGGCAGCGGGAAATTCCTGATGGGGCGGCGCTTTTTTGGGATGTCCCAAAATTCGCTCGAAGCGGAAATAGAATCGCCCTTGGTGGACTTGGCCGCGCTCACCACCCCCGAGCTCACGTTTTGGTACCACCTCTTCGGGGCCGACATTGATTCGCTGGTGCTGGACGTTTCTGACGGGAACGGGTGGACACAAGAATTCGCGCTAAGCGGACAACAGCAAAACGCCAAATCCGATGCTTGGAAAGTCGCCGTGGTCAATCTTTCTGCTTACGCCAACGATACCATAAAACTGCGCTTCCGCGCCGTGCGCAACACTCCCTTCGGTTTCGATGTGGCCGTTTCCATTGATGATGTCGATATTCACGAACAACCCACCTGCCCGCGACCCTCGAATCTTCAAGTTGGCGTGATCACCGCCACTTCGGTGGCTCTGAGCTGGACCAGCGGCGGGGCGGCCAATGCGCAGATCGGCTACCGCGTTTCGGGCAGCGGCGCGCCGCTCACCTTGGTTTCGGCCACGGGCAATTCGGCCACCGTTTCCGGGCTAATCCCTTCCACCACTTATGATTTTTTCGTGCGCGACAGTTGCGGCGTGGGTGATGTCAGTTTTTATTCCAGCGTGCTCCACGCCTCCACTTTGTGCGGAGTGGTCACCGCGCCTTGGCAGGAAAATTTTGATGGCGGCAATTGGGTGTCCGGCACGGGGTTCAACAACGCGGGGCACCAAGTGAGCGCCTGCTGGACGCGCCCCACGGCGGATGAATGGAACTTTGGCACCCGCCAGGGAATCACCAATTCGGTGAACACCGGCCCGGATACCGATGCTTCCGGCAGCGGAAATTACCTTTATACCGAGGCCAGCGGCGCCGGCGGCAACCAAACGGGCGAAATCACCACGCCGCAGATTTACATCCCCGCTAATCTGCAAAACCCGCGCTTGAAATTTGCCTACCACCTTTTCGGCAACCAAATCACTTCTCTCGAAGTCGAAATCAGCACGGGCGGCGGTTTTTCAAATATTTATACCAAAAACGGCCAACAGCAAACCAGCAACGCCGCCGCGTGGCTTTACGATTCCGTGGCGCTGGGCAGCTACGCGGGCGACACGGTGCAGTTCAAGTTTCTCGGTGCCAACACGGGTTTTACGGGCGATATTGCCATTGATGAGGTGGAAGTGAAAAGCGATGGTTCTGCGCCCTGTGCGCCGCCGATCAACCTGAGCGTCAGCAGCATTACACCTCTCACCGCCAGCGTGGTATGGAACAGCGGCAGTAATTTTTCCAACGTGCAAATCGCGCCGCTGGGCCAACCCCAAGGTTCGGGCAGCAATTTTTTAAACGTAGGCTCACCGCTTCCCGTTTCGGGTTTATCGGCCAATACCACTTATGTGGTTTACGTTCAGGACAGTTGCGCGGCGGGCGGTCTCAGCGTTTGGGTCACGGATACTTTTACCACTTTGGTTTGCCCGCCCGTTTCGGCGGCGTTCGTTTTCAATAGAAATGCCTTCCAAGTGGCTTTCAACGGCGGCGGCAGCAGCGGGCAGGATACTTTGATTTGGGATTTCGGGGATGGCTCCGGCTCGTCCTTGCCCAATCCGGCACACACTTATGCCACACCGGGGTTTTACACGGTGCACCTCTTCGCGGTCAACGCTTGCGGCAGTGCCGACACCGCCACGCAGATCATCCAAATTTGCGATTCGCTTAGCGCGGATTTTTCCGTTACCGTAAATGGCGACACCGTTTTCTTCGACGGCAGCGCCTCGCAGAACGCCCTCAATTTTTACTGGGATTTTGGCAATGGCGATTCCGACACGGGGCAAACCACCCAATATGCGTTTTCCACCACCGCCACGCAAACCGTTACACTAATTGTGACCAACGAATGCGGCGACAGTGCCTCCATCGCCAAGCCCGTAAAAACCTGCGGGCCGCCCGTGGCGGATTGGACGTACAACATCATCTCCACCACCGGCAG
Source organism: Owenweeksia sp. (assembly GCA_965214115.1). Lineage (GTDB taxonomy): Bacteria > Bacteroidota > Bacteroidia > Flavobacteriales > Schleiferiaceae > Owenweeksia. The sequence continues at coordinate 193,236 of CBDCAU010000009.1, read as the reverse complement.
CGGGATGTTGGTGCAGTTTGACGGCACCGCCTCGCAAAACGCCACCACTTTTGAGTGGGATTTTGGCGACGGCTCGCCCTTGGTGACGGGCAATGTGCAGCCGCAACACAACTTTCTCACGCCGGGCCTTTTTTATAAAGTAAAACTGTGCGTGGAAAATGCCTGCGCCGAAAAAAACTGCAAAGCCTTTAAGTTGAGCGAAATCGGGCTGGATGAAATTTCCTTGGCGGAAAGCCTCCAACTATTCCCCAATCCCGCCACAGCGGAGGCCACGCTGGAATGGGACGTCCGCGATTTTAAAATCCAAAATGTGGAAATTTCTGATGTGAGCGGAAAAACGGTTTTCCGAAAGGCGATTTCCAAAACCGCCGACGGGATTTTGAAACTGGATCTTCGCCCGCTGGCGACGGGTTCTTATTTGGTGAAAATTGTTTCGGATAAGGCCGTGGCAGTGAAGAAACTGGAGGTGCGGTGAGGGTTTTGAGGCGTTTTGGATTACCATTATCCGTTTGCCTTTGGAAGTATTGCGCTGCGGCTTTAGCCCGGCGAGATGGGAAATCACCTTCCTGTGGGGCTTTAGCCCAATTAAAAATTTCGGCTAAAGCTTAATCGGGAGTGCATATATTCTAAAGGCACGCCGATGGCGTGGTTCAATACTAAAATGCTGCACTCATTTTTGTAAGAAAAATTTTAAATGCACTACGGGTTTTTATTTCACCTCATCCCACGCCTAATTTATATTACCAATTACCAATTACCAATTACCAATTACCAATTACCAATTACCAATTACCAATCACCAATCACCAATTACCAATTACCAATTACCAATTACCAATTACTTCCCAGCCGCGTTATCATTCTTCGCCCCTTCCCGCGTATTGTCTTCCGCCCCCGGCTGGTTCTGCGGTTCGTCGCTGGGTGCCTCTTCCTCCTCGCTAAGGATTCTCCACAAGTCCGCCCAAGTGCTCCATTCCAAACGGTAAAACACGCCCAGCCCCTGCTGGTAGTTTTGCTGGCCAAAGCTGTATTGCTGCACCGAGCGGTTGAACACTTTCGCGCGCAGCTTCCCGTCTTGGGTGATGCTGTATTCCACTTCCACGTCGCCGGAGATTTTGCTCTGCGAGCGGTCCTGCCCCACCGGCACGCCCACCGAGCCGTTCACGGTAACGCGGTCATCCAAAAAACGGTAGCTGCCGCCTACTTCCACCTGCTGTTGCGCGGCGTTGATGGCCGTGGGATCGTTCACGTTGGTGCCGCCGCCTTGGTAGCCGAGGGAAATGTCCACGTCGCCCGTAAAATTGTTGAGAAAGGAAGCGGCTTGGTTGGCCAAAAAATCCCAGTTGTTGCCGCCGCCGGAGGCGAAAATGGGCCCGCCCGCCTGCGGGGCAAAAGCGTTCAGGGCCAATAGCGAAAACACTTGCTGGAACTTCTCGTTGCGGTTGCCCAGTTGATTTCCCAGCACGGATTGCACTTGCCCGTTGGCGCGCGGTGCGCTAATGTCGAAGTCGATGTCGGGGTTCATCAATTCGCCGGAAAGGTAAAGATCCACCTGCACCAGCGTATTGCCACCGTTGTAGGCCACCACCAGCGGACTGGGATCGGCGCGGGTGGTGTAGCGCGCGGTCAGGTTGATCAACGCGTTGTACGGGTCGCCGTTCCAAGTTACGGTGCCGCCGCGCAGCACGTCAAATTCGCGCTTGATGTTGGCCGCCCCGCCCAGTCCCATCACAAAATCGTAATTGCCCTCCGCCACCGTGTAGGTCCCGTAGATTTCCATTGCCCCGTAGGGCGCTATTTTCAAGCGGATGGTCCCGTTGCCGGTGGCTTCCAGTTGGTTGCCCACGTCAGAATCGATGATGATGCCTACGTCCGCGTTCTGGTTGATGTTCAGCTCAAAGTCGATGGCAATGCCCTTGTCCAAGTTAAAGCGGTCGCTGTTGGATTCTTTTTTCAAGGTGTCGGTTTGGGTGGGATTTACGAAGGTCACGAAATCGGTTTCGCGCACTTCGGTGGCCCCGTCGATGGGGATGAAAAAACGGGTGTCGCGCTCGCTGGTCATTTCGGCGGCAATCTTCAGCTCGTCAATCGCCCCGCGGATGGTGACGAACCCGCTGACGAAAGCCGTCCCGTAATAAGGGTCGTTGGACTGGGCGGTGGTGTTCAATACCAAAAGTTCGTCCGCGTCCACGCGCAAATCCAGATTGAAATTCTTGAAATTCTGGTGCGTGATTTTTCCTCTCACCGTGCCTTCGGTGCCAAATTCGGTGTCGCGCACCCGCAAATCGGGGAAGGTGATGCGGTCTTCCAAAATCTGGACGCGCGGCGTGCCCACCAAGTTGTAATCGGTTTGCAGGAAGCTCACTTTGAAGGCCGTTTTGGGAAGGGTCAGATCTCCCGTGACCACGGGCGCGCCGGTATTGCCGCGAATCTGGACTTCCCCGTTGGCGTAGCCGCGCAGGTTTTCCGCCAGCCCCGTCAAAAAGGGGTTGAACGCCGCCAGCCGGAACTGGTCAAAATCCAAATCCATAAAAATACCGCCCGTGGAATCCGGCTGGTACCAGCCCTCGCCTGAAAAGGTGGTCAGCTCGCCCAGCGTCATTTTCGTGTTCAGTTTGATGGTGTCGTCCTCCACCGCCCAGTCGCTGGTCACGTTGAAATTCCCCAGCAAGGTGCTGTTCATTTCCATACTGTCCACGCTCAGGTCGGCGGCAAACTTGGGCGCGCCCAGCAGTTGGGTGATGATCACGTCGCCGTACAATTCGCCATTGAATCGCGCGGAGGGCGACCCGATGAAATAATTCAACAGATCAATCCCAAAACCCTCCATATGCAGCCGCAGGATTTCGTTGGGATTGTCGGAAATATTCCCGTTTATAAAAATGGAGCGGCCGCTGTTGGCCACCTGCAAATCCTCGATGTGGATGCCGCCGGTGTCCAGCAAAATCCGGTTGCCGCCCTTGATCACAAAATCCTCGAAACCCACGTTGAAGCGGCTTTCGTTGATGCCAATCTGAAAATCGTTGGTGTCCGTTTGTAGCGCATAGCCATCTATCCGCGCGCGGCTGTTCACGCTGTCGCGGAATATCATGCTCAAATCGTAGAGCAGCGTGTCGCGGTAAAAATCGTTGTTCAGTTCGATGGAATCAATCGCGAAACCGCTCGCCAGCTCCAGCGAGGCCACTTCAAATTCCAGTACCGATTTTTCCGTGCCACCCAAATAATGCAAATCTATCCCCCGGATCGCGGTACCGTCGTAGGCCATCCCCGGCGATTCGATGTCAATATTGAAAGTATTGGTGTCCGACGAATACGTCCCCGTCAGCACGCTGTTCGGCTCTATTTCCAGTTTCGGCACGAGGATGTCGATCAAGATTTGCGCGTTTTTCACGGTGATGTCAAAATTGAAATCTTGGTCTTCCGGCGGTGCGGTTTTTTCGCCGCCTTTTATAAATTTCCCCATCTGCGATTTCGCCACTTGCGCCATTCCCGCCAAGGAATAATCGCCGCGCAGGTTGGCCTCCACGATGTCCGAGCGGATTTCAAAATAGCGGTTGGAATCCAGCCCCTCGCTGTGCGCCGTGATGGTGTCGAAAAAGTAGAAATTGTCGCGGGTGGAATAGGTGAAACTGTGGAAGCGCACGTCGCCCGCCCAGTGGTCGTAGTTCAGCGCTTTCAGGTCTATTTCGATGTCGCCGGTCACTTCGGCCACACTGTCGGGCACAAAGTGCAGCGCGAACAAATCGGCCTTGGTAATTTGCGCGTTGAAATCGTAGCGCGAGGTATCTTGCCCAAAGTTGGCCGTTCCGTTGAAGTCGAATTTCAGGTTCGGATCGTCAATCCCAAAATCGCCTTGGAAGCGGCTTTGCGCGATTTTCCCGTCCACGGAAATCCCACGGTAATCGTAATCGTTGTATTCCAAAAGGGAAATGTTGCCTTTCAAGACGGTGTTCATTTTCACGGGGTCGGTGCCGCGCCCGTCCAAGTCGATGTCGGCCGAAACACGCCCTAAACTGCTATCGCCCAGCAACACGCCAAAATCAAATTCCTGCACCGCCAGTTTTCCTTGGTAAGTGATTTGCCCGGCGCTTTGCGGGTCGTGAAAAAGCGCGTCCACGGACATTTGCCCCAAGTCGGTCTGCACCTTTAGTTGGGTTTGAAAATCAGAAAGATAGCCCTCAAAATTTCCGGCCAATACCAAATTGCCCAGCGGTTTTATTTCCGTGGGCAGCGCGGAATCCGAAAACAAACCGTACAGAAATTCAATGTCCTTTTGGGTGGTGAAAAGGTCAATATTTTGGGCTTTGATAAAAATGTTGTCCACGTCGATGGTGTTGCGCAAACTCAAATCAGAGGCGTAGGTGGTGTTTTCGCCCACTTCCACTTTCAAGTCCTTCATTTCCAAATTATTGACGATGCCTTCCGCTTTTCCTTCGATATAAAAAACTTGGAAATCCGGCATTTCTGGCCCAAAGTGGCGGATGTCTTCCGAGGCCATTTCACCGCTTTCAATGTTGGCGATTATTTTCACCTGGTTCACAAAATCTTGCATCGCTTTGATGGAATCGTACTCCATCCGAAAGTCGCCTTTCAGCTTGCTTCTTTCGGTGATGAGTTCGATATTCTCAAAATCTATAAACTTTTCCTGATAGGAAAAAACGGTTTGTAACGTTTTGAGGTTCAGCGAGTAGCGGTCATCGCCCGAAAGCGATTGAACGTCCATCGTAAAATACTGACCCTCTAAATCAAAATCATCAATTTCAGCGTTCAGGTTTTCGATGTAAAATTCGGTGCAACTGTCGCATCCAAAATCTTCATAGCGGAATTGCCCATTTTGGATTAAAATAGCGGCGATTTCCAAACCAAAAGGATTGCCACTCGGCGGCTTTCCCGTAGAAAATTTTTCGGTGAATTTTTTAAAATCATAGTCCTCTTCGCCTTCATATTTTAGATAATTAAATTGCAAATTTTGGATTTCCGCGCCTTGGCTGGCGGCGGTGTTGTTCAAAAATCCATCAAAGTGCAAATCAACCGCGCTGGCGTAAACCATCGTATCGCCTTTGGAATCAGCGACATACACTTCCTTTAAAACAAATTCATCTGGAAAAATGTAGCGGAATTTCTCCAGCGAGATTTCGGTGTCGTATTTTTCATTGACCCACGCCACGGCTTGCTTGGCCGTCCAAGTTTGCACGCTGGGAAAGGAAAACACCAGCGTGCTGACCAGCATCAACAAGATGATGACGGCCAGCGTCCACAGCAAAAATTTCAGGGCTTTAATCAGCACGGTACTTTTGTAAAATGAAACCGATCATTTTGGGCATCGAGTCCAGTTGCGACGATACTTCGGTGGGCGTTTGCAAAGGCACGAAAATTTTGGCGAACGTAACCGCCGGCCAAGACGTCCACCGCGAATTTGGTGGCGTGGTGCCGGAACTGGCTTCGCGCGCGCACCAGCAAAACATCGTGCCCACCGTGCAAAACGCACTCCAAAGGGCAAACGTTGCGCCCCGTGAATTAAGTGCCATCGCGTTTACCAGCGGCCCTGGCTTGCTCGGCTCGCTCTTGGTGGGGACGAGTTTTGCCAAATCCCTCGCGCTGGGGCTGGGGATTCCGCTCCTCGAAATCCACCATATGCAGGCGCACATCTTGGCGCATTTTATTGAAATGGAAAACAAAACGCCGCCCGATTTTCCGTTTTTGTGCCTCACCGTCAGCGGCGGACATACGCAGATTGTGTTGGTGAAATCGCATTTTGATTACGAACTGTTGGGTCAAACCATCGACGATGCGGCGGGCGAGGCATTTGACAAAGCCGCCAAAATGATGAACTTGCCCTACCCCGGCGGCCCGCTGATTGATAAATATTCCCACCGTGGAAATCCCGAAAAATTCGCATTTGCTAAACCCAAAATTCCCGACCTCAATTTTAGCTTTAGCGGATTGAAAACCAGCATCCTTTATTTTTTACAAAAAGAGGAGCGAAAAAACCCCGATTTTGTAAAAGAAAACTTGTACGATTTGTGTGCTTCCGTTCAAAAGATTATCATCGAAATTTTGATGGAAAAACTGGAAAAAGCGGCGGAGCAAACGGGCATCCGAAAAGTGGCGATTGCGGGCGGTGTTTCTGCCAATTCGGGGTTGCGCCAAGCCTTGCAAAACCGCGAAGAAAAGCTGGGTTGGAAAACCTACATCCCTGATTTTGAATATTGTACCGACAACGGGGCGATGATTGCCGTGACGGGATATTTTAAATTTTTGGAACAAGATTTTGCGGGGATGGGGATGGTGGCGCGGGCACGGCGGGGGATGGTGGTGTCTTGAGCTGTGCTTGGGGCGATGCCCCAAGTTGTGTAGTCGCAGCCTTTCAGGCTGCCCGCAACGAATGCATCGGCACGCCGCGGGTTTTGTAAAATCGCACGGCCGTGCGATTTTACAGATTGACTGCCTACCAATCAATTTCCCCATTTTCCCGTTGTTCCAACGCGTTCAAAATCAGACCTTGCAGATTTTTAAAACCTGCGAGGCGAGCAGCGCGAAAACTTTAGAGGCCTGTTTGTAAGTTAAAAATCAAACCAAACGAGAAATGGCTCGGTTAAAGCTATTCAAATTTAATCCGGGAATAATATCCATTCACGTTCCAAAAACGGCAGGCAGTTCGTTTCATAAAATCTTGAAAAATCAATATGGTTTTCGGTTAAAACATTTATATAAAAATGAAGAATTTCGATTGTGGAACAACGGAAAATATTATAAAAGCGAAAAACCATCTGTGAAGGCCGTGCACGGACACATTCAAGCGCATCCCAAATGGAAAGAACAATATCCGAAGGGAAAGCTGATCGCTTGGGTGCGCGACCCCGTGGCCCGTTTGGTGTCTGCCTACCACCACTGACAAAAGGGAACGACCGCCGAAACTGCGGCACACCAAAAATTCAGAAAGGACAATCCCAGTTTGATAGAATTTGCCACCGATAAAGCATATTGGCATCAGGCAAATTCACTACAAACGTATTTGGGTAGGCTGAACCCAAACGACTACTTCTTTATCGGCAGAACGGAAAAATTTGGCGAAGATTTGGCCAAGCTTGGTGGTAATATGAATTGGCGCATTCAATCCTCATTACCTTATATAAATCGGGGTAGGGGAGAGTCATTTATTTCTGAAAAGGACTATAAAATTTTAAGGCAAAAATTGGATTCGGAATTTTCGTTTTATAATCAGTTGTTGGAAACTCAACATTCCAAATGGTCTTAATGAATTGCGATTTTACGGAGTGACTACCTATCAATCAATTTCCCCATTTTCCCGTTGTCCCTTTTTTATATGAAAAAGAAAACCGAAAAAATCCTCATTGGCAGCACCGATCATATTTCGTTGCCCGAACTGAATTTGGAAAACATCCCCTGCAAAATCGACACGGGGGCGTTCACTTCCACCTTGCATTGCAGCAAAATCCATCTGATTGAAAAAGACGGCGCGGAAATTTTGTCGGTCAATTTTTACGACCCCAAGTTTCATATTTTGAACAAAAAAGAATTCCGCTTTACGGATTTCAAAGAAAAAAAAGTGCGCAGCAGCAACGGCGAGGTCGATTTTCGCTATTCCATCCAAACGCCGGTCGTGATTTTCAACAAAAGAATTAATACGGAGTTTACCCTCAGTTTCCGCGAGAAGATGAAATTTCCCATTCTTTTGGGGAAACGTTTCCTGCGCAAAAAATTCATCGTGGATGTTTCCCTTACTAATCTGAATTCCAAAAAATTACCATTGTAAAAATGAACATTATCATCCTCTCTACCAACAAAAAATTGTACAGTACCCGGCGGCTAAAAGAAGCCGCCGAGCAGCGTGGCCACAGCGTGCAGGTAATCAGCCACGCCGAATGTTACGTGGTGATCGAAAGCGGCCAGCCGAAGGTTTTTCACGGCGACCACGCTTTGGATGAAGTGGACGCCATCATCCCGCGCATCGGGGCGTCCATCACGTTTTACGGCTCGTCGGTCATCCGCCAGTTTGAGATGCAAAAGGTGTTTACCACCACCAGTTCGCTGGCCTTGGTGCGCAGCCGCGACAAGCTGCGCGCCACGCAGATCCTAAGCCGCCACGGCATCGGCATCCCCAAGACGGCTTTTGCCAAAAAACCCAACAACATCGAATATTTAATAAAACAAGTGGGCGGCGCGCCGCTGATCGTAAAATTGCTGGAAGGCACGCAGGGGCTGGGCGTGGTGCTGGCCGAAACGCGCAAGGCGGCCAAGTCGGTCATCGAGGCGTTTTACGGTTTGGATGCCAATATTTTGGTGCAGGAATTCATCGCCGAAGCGGGCGGCGCGGACGTGCGCTGCATCGTGATCGACGGGAAAGTGGTGGCAGCTTTCAAGCGGCAGGGAAAGGAGGGCGAATTTCGCAGCAACTTGCACCGGGGCGGAGGCAGCGAATTGATCAAACTGAGCCGAGCGGAAAAATCGGCGGCGGTGAAAGCGGCGGGCGCGCTGGGATTGAGCATCGCGGGTGTGGATATGCTGCAGAGCAAGCGCGGGCCGCTGATTTTGGAAGTCAATTCATCGCCCGGGTTGGAAGGCGTGGAAACGGCCACGAAAGTGGACGTGGCGGGGAAAATCGTCCAGTTCATCGAAGACAACGCGAAAAAGCCGCGGGTGAAGAAGGATCAGGTGGGGGCGTGAGCAGTTGGCAGTCGGCAGTCGGCAGTTTGCAGTCGGCAATCAACAATCGGCAATCGGCAATCAGCAGTCGGCAATTTGTGTGTAGTGGGTTGGTTCAATTAAGTGCTTTTTTAAAAAATGAACGTATTTCTCGCGGAACATTTAGATGAAAAATCTGGCTGGCTGGGCGCGGAAGATAGCCACCACGCGGCGAGAGTGTTGCGGCTTTCGCCGAAAGATGAAATTTTGACCACGCGCGGCGAGGGCGTGATTTACCGTTCTGAAATTCAGGAAGTTTCCAAAACCAAAGTTTCTTTTACAAACAAAGAAATTTTCAAAAAAGAAGAGAGGCCGCGCCATTTGCACATCGCTATCGCACCGACCAAAAGCAACGACCGCTTCGAGTTTTTTTTGGAAAAAGCTACGGAGCTGGGGGTGGCGGAAATCACGCCGATTATCTGTAACAATTCGGAGCGGAAAATTTATAAAACCGAGCGCGGGCGAAAAATTATGGCGGCGGCCAGCAAGCAGAGTTTGCGGTGCTGGTGGCCGGTTTTGAGGGAGGCGGTTTCGTTTTCGGAGTTTTTGAAAGAAGATTTGGCTGGCGAAAAGTGTATCGCGCATTGTGCCGAAGCTGCGCAGACCTTGGAGGTTTTAGAAACCTCCAAGGTCTCCAAAACCCAATGGAAAAATTTGGCCTCCACCTTGCCGGACGCCGTAGTCCTGATTGGCCCCGAAGGCGATTTTTCCGATAGGGAAATCGAGGCTGCGCGGGCGGCGGGGTTTCGGGAAATTTCGCTGGGCGAAAACCGCCTGCGCACGGAAACGGCGGGGATGATGGTGGCGGGGTGGTTTTAAGGTAGAATCGCACGTCACCATCTTGTGGAATCGCGTGGCGTTGTAAAATCGCACGGCCGTGCGATTCTACGGAATACCGCCGTGCGGTTCTTTGGGGTTACCACCGCCCGTTCTACGTTCTGTATAAAACCTCGCAGGTTCAAGAAAACCTGTCAAGGTTATCACCGCACCACCACCTTCCTAACCACCACCCCTCCATCCGCTACGATTTTTATAAAATAAGAACCCGCCGCCAGCCCGCCGCAGTCGATTTGGGCGCGGCCATCGGTATGGTTCGGGCTTTGTTTTTGGATGAGAATTTGACCCCGTATATCGCTGATTTCCAAACTTCTGACTGCAATTTCATTGGAATTCCATTCCACTTTCAACATCCCCGAAACGGGGTTGGGATACAACTTCAGGCTTTCCGCCAAGGTGGCTTCCGGCAAGCCTATTTGGTTGAGTCGGTAAGCCAGCGAATCTTCCGAACAATTGTTTTTCACTTTTAGGGAAACCAAGTAATTCAAACTATTGGTGGGGTAGGTATGCACTGGGTTGGCCGTACCCACTACTGGTGGCGAGCCATCTCCAAAATCCCATTCAAAACTTTGGGCAAACTGGGAAGATGTGCCTACGAATTGCACTACCAGCCTGCCTTGGTTTTGCGAGAGGATATGGTAAGACCACCGGGCCACGGGCTGGGTGCAGGCCTCGATGAGTTTGTAAATCACGGCCGTGTAACCACAACTATCGGCCACGGTGAGTTTCACCAAATATTTGCCATCGGGCTTAAAACGGTGGTTTACCTTTTGCCCGCTGGCGGTGTTGCCATCCGCCAAAATCCCATACCCAATAGGAGGCGGTTTGCGCCGCCGAAGCGTCAAAGTGCACCGTGTCGGCTTGCTGGAGATAGTTGAAATCGGCCATCAAGGGCCCGCATATTTTTATCTTTTGCATCAGCGTGTCGCCCTTTCCACATTGGTGATAGGCGCGCAATGAAACAAGATAGGTTCCGATTTGGCTATAGATATGAAGGGGGTTGGGTTGCGATGAGGCATTCCCGTCACCAAAATCCCAAAAAACCGAATCTTGGTTTTGGCTGGGGTTCGATTGGAATTGGACTTGCTGGCCTTGATTAACATTATAGGTAAAACCCGCTACGATGTTCGGGCATTCGGCCGTGCGGAACGTATCGCCGGCCCAAGCGCTGAAACCGGCTGAGCCGCAACTGTCGCGCAGCCGAAACCGGTAGGGGGTGCCGGGTTGCAAACCCGTCAGATACAGGGTGCCGTTGGACAGGGTCAGGTAGTTTTTTGTAATGGGCACAAATTGATTGGCCCAATATTCCACTTGCCAATCACTACCCTGATTGGCCTCCCAAAATAGCCCAGCGGAATAAGGCCCAACCTGAAAGGCGGTGGGGTTGAGCGGCGCGGGGCAGTCGGGTTTCTTATAAATTTCAAAATCGTCCAAACCGAGGTTGGGCGAGAAAAAAAGCGAGGAGCGCTGGCAAGTCCAGCGGAAAATAACGGTATCGTCTCGATAATTTTCCATTGGAATGACCACTTTGCACCACGTCTCGTTTGGGGAATTCTGCGCCCCACCGTTCCATTCAAATTCCTGTTTCCATTGGAGGCCGTCAAAAATTTCCAGTTCCAACTTTCCACCAAAACCAAAGGCGTGGTACCAAAACGAAACTTCGGGCGTATCCAGTGGCGAAAGGTCAAAGGGCGGGCTGACCAACACGGCCTCACCATCATCCGAGAACGCAAAAAGCGGATCGACCTCGGCCATCAAAAACTTGCCGCTGCCCGTGGTGTGGTCGGTGGCGGGGCCGGCAAACTGATAAGAGGAGGTGAAAGCCGGCCGGAACTTGAAAATACCTTGGCCATCGTCCGGCCGCTGCCAGCAATTGTCCAAGCGATGTCCGCCAAAGGTTTTCCAGCCCGTGCCGTCAAAATTTTCGGAAAAGGGCGCGGTCATCGCGGAGCAGTAGGTGGTGGCCACCGCGCTGTCGCTATAATCCGAAAGATCGGACGGGCCGCAACTGTCGCGAACCCAAAATTGGTAGGCCGTGCTGGAAGAAAGCCCGATGACTTTGAAAAGCGTGTCCGTGGTAGAGATAACAGTGCCCGTGCCTTTGGCAAACCCCGGCGGCCCGTATTCCACCAATGCAAATGGCGAACCCCCGCTTTGCCATTGCAAGGTAATGCTGTTCGACCCTCGGCCCACCACTTCCAAATGGCGCGGCCGGGGACAGGACGGGGCTTCTTCAATCCGCAAGTCATCCAAAGCCATTTCTGACTGGTAGCCGCCGTGATCCACCGCCCGAAATACCACCTGAACGGTATCGCCCGCAAAGTGGGACAAATCCACAAACCCCTCGCGCCAAACGGCCGCGCCACTTTGGGCATCCGCATCGTAACTCCAAATTTTTATCGCGGGGCCGTTTTCTTTTTTTAGAAAAACGTCCAAGCGCTTGGCAGACTGGCCAAAAATGTGGTGTCAAAACGAAAGTTGGGGCTGGGACAAATTGGCCATATCAATCCAAGGCGAGCGGATTTCGGCGATGGAATCGGGAGCAATTGCATTTGTGTTTTCGGCCAAAATATAATGCCCGCCTACGCCTGGCGTATGGTCGCTGGCGGGGCCGGCCGCCGAGTTAAAATTTTTGGGCCCAGCATCCCAAAAATGGTTTGGGCCATCGTTTCGCCGCCAGCAAAAGTGGAGCGGGCCACGGTTGTTTGGGGGAGGAGCAAAAGAATTGCCATCAAAATTTTCAAAATAAGGAGCGACCAAAGGCGCGCATTGCGTTCGGAAAGCAATGGGCCCGCGCCAAGCCGAAACGCTGCCGGAGCCGCAATTTCCGCGGACATAAAATTCATATTCGGTGGCCGCCACCAAACCGCCAAGCTGCACGCTGTCTTTAAATAAAAATTGAGAGCTGGCCGTGGCCAACGTAAAACCCGGAAGGCCATATTTGAACTCCCGATAACTGCTGGGCTGATCAATCGTGGTCCAACTCAGCTGGGCGGAGAAAACATTGGTAAAATCCACCATCGGATCATAAATTTCCAAACAATGGAAACCGCTGCCCGCTTTTATAGAAAGATCGTCGATGGCCACCGTAGCCTCTTTGCCGGGGGCGCGCCGGGCACGGAACAGGAGGCGAAGGGTATCATTTCCATAATGGGAAAGATTGATCACCGCCTTGCGCCAATCTGCCAGTTGTGATGTCTGCTGCTGGCCGGTCAGGCTCCATTCTTTATGAAGATGGCCGTCGTCCGTTTGCACCCACATTTCCAAACTATGAATATCAGCGCCGTATAAATGATACCAAAATATCGCTTCGGGATTGGGGGTGCCGCTAAAATTCAACAAGGGGGTAAATACATCGGACAAGGTATCCACGATGGGTTGTGAACCAAATCGATGGACAAATGCACTCAAAAAATTGCCAGAAGTGCCCGTGGTGTAATCTTCCGCTGGGCCCGAAAAGTAAGTGAAGCCGCCTTTCAACCAATCGTATTGCAAAGGGGCCGGCCGCCGCCAGCAAGTGTCCACGCCCCCCGCATTAGCTTGGTATTCATATTTAAAATCGGGGCTGCTGAAATCTTCAGAATACGGCAGGTTTTGAGGGAAGCACAAAGTGGTGAACTCCAACGGGCCTACCCAAGGCGAGACATCGTTTGCCCCGCAGCTATCGCGAATATAAACTTGGTAAGCCGTGAGGGGCAGAAGATTGGGCAGGCAAATGCTGTCGTCCAAGGTGGTAAAATTTTGGCCGTTGGCCAAGTTGAATCCCGGTGGGCCAATTTTCACCACGCTGCTCCCAGCTGAGTTTTTTTGCCATTTGAGACAGGCGGCATCGTGCCAAATAGACTGAAGCTCAAAATCCCGTGGTTTGGCGCAGCTTGGCTTTTCTTCGATGCTCAAATCATCCAAAGAAATAGAGATATATTCGCCCTTTGGGGCACTGCCCGCAAAACGCAGCCGTATTTTCTGGTTGGCATAAGGAGACAAATCCACCACTGCTTTCTGCCACGGCCCGCTGGCGGAAGGTGGGTGCGCGCCGGAGATGGACCAAAGTGGGCGGTAGGTCAATCCGCTGTCGGTGGAAATGTGCACCTCCAACTGGTGTGAGTAGGAACCGGGCATAAAATACCAAAAGCGCAGCCAAGGCACGGTCAAGGGCTGGAGGTCAATTTTGGGGGTGGCAATTTGCGGTGCGGCGATTTGCGCTTTGACTGGACTGTTGGGGTAATATTTATATAAAGTGTCAATGAATTTTCCCGATCCACTGGTATGGTCGTTCAGTGCGCGGTTAGTAAAAAGCTGCCCCGAAGCGAAAGGGACAAAGGTGACGGAATCGGTGGGAGGTCTTTCATAGCAGGGCGAAATGGGCTGGATTGACAGTAGATTGCTGCCGGTCGGCCATTGGCTGTTTTCAAAATCTTCCTTCCAAGGGGCGGGCAGCGTGGCGCAGGGCGTGCGGAAAATCAAAGCCTGCGACCAAGCGCTGTAGGAAGATGGGCCGCACTTTTCGCGCACGCGTATTTGGTATTCACTGCCCGGTTTCAAACCCGTCAGCGAGTGGGGATGGGCCGCCACAGCATTGACTTGCCCAGCCCCCAAGGGCGCTCCGGCCGCGGCCAGTTGAGTTTCCCAGTTGTGGCCGCCGCCGTCTATCCAATCTATGGAAGCGCTGTTAATAGATGGTGCGGCGGAAAGCTGGGTAGGGGGCAGGCAGGCCAGGCTGGTGTCGTAATGCACCGTGATTTTAAAGCTGCCAGGCAAAACCTTTTGGTGAACCGTATCGCAATGGCCCGGATTAGAGTTGAACGATCGGCGGCGGAAGGCGTGCAGTCGGAAGTGTAGGCTGGCATTGGGATAAAAGCCATTGGCCAAAGTAAGCAAAGGCCGAGCGTAGGTCACTTTTCCTTGGCTGAAACTGTTCGGGCCGCGGCTTATTTGCCGTTCTTTGGTGTGGGTGGTAAGGCACTCCAAATACGATTGCTGTCCGTCTTTAGACGTGTTATAATGGACGGCCTCCATTTGATATTCCACTTTAAAATGATGTACCACGCTATTGGGCGGCAGGGATATCACCAAATCCAAAGCGCATCTCGAAGTGTCATTAATGTCCGCGAAGGGATTGCTGTCCACTTGGCCCGTGCCGCCGTAGGTGGCTGTTTTTGTGAGAATCTGGGCTTGCACTGAACCCGCGAAAAGATGGACGCAACATAGCAGGAAAGAAGGCAGTGCATTTTTCATAAGTGCCTAATGTATGAATTATATCGCAGAGCAGAGTACCGCTAAACCTTGCAGGTTCAAGAAAACCTGTCAAGGTTTTTCACCGCACCACCACCTTCCTGACCACCACGCCCCCATTAGAAAAGATTTTCAAAAAATAAGAACCCGCCGCCAGCCCGCCGCAGTGGATTTGTGCGCGGCCATCGGTGTTTTTCGGGCTTTCTTTTTGGATGAGAATTTGACCCCGCACATCGCTAATTTCCAAACTTCTGATTGAAATTTCATTGGAATCCCACTCTATTTTTAAAACCTGAGAAACAGGGTTGGGATACACTTTCAAAGAATGGGCAAATAGGTTTTCCGCCAATCCGATTTGGCTCAGTTTGTAATAAGCGGAATGTTCGCTGCAATCATTTTTGACGGTGAGGCGCACTTTGTAGAAAAGCCCCGGCGTGAGATACGTGTGAACGGGCGTGGCCGTGCCGCTGACCAAGGGCGAGCTGTCGCCGAAATTCCAGCGCCACTCGGCGGCGTGTTGCGAGGCGGTGGCATCAAATTGCACCGTCATCCCGCTGCCGCTGTTGGAAAGGATGGTGTACGTCCAGCGGGCTACGGGCGCGATGCAAACCTTCACCAACTTGAACCGGCGCAGAGTATCGCCGCAATCGTTGGCCACGGTGAGGGTGACCAAATAGCTGCCCGTGCCGCCCGCAAAAACGTGGGACGGAAAAAGCCCCGTGGCCGTGTCGCTGCCGCCAAAATCCCAAAGGACGTAACTGAAATTTTGGGACGCGGAGGCATCCAAATAAACCGTGTCGCTGCTTTGCAAATAGCTGAAATCAGCGGAAAGCGGCGTACAGATTTTTATCGTTCTGACAATCGAATCCGAAGTGCCGCATTGGGCGGAAGCAAAAAGTTTTACGGTGTAAATTCCTGCGGCGGCATAAAGGTGGCTGGGCTGGTTTTGGTTGGAAAAAGTGCCGTCGCCAAAATCCCAAAAAAGGGAATCTTGATTTTGGGTGGGCGATGCATCAAAATTGACATTCAAAAAATTGGCGTTGTGCAAAAATCCCGCGACTACGGCGGGGCAGGCGGCGGTCTGGAACGAATCGGTGGCCCATTCGCCAAACGAATTCGCACCGCAGATTTCACGCAAGAACACCTTGTAATCCGTGGAAGGCAAAAGTCCGATCAAAAGATGGGGATTGGCGGAAAGGGTCATTCGCGTGCCGCTTCCCAAGGTAAACCCCAAAAGGCCGAATTCCAGCTCCCAACCCGTGGCGGGCGAGGCATCCCATTCCAAGATAGCGGAGCGCGCTTTCAGAGAATGAACGCGCAAATTGAGCGGCTTCGGGCAGTCCGGTTTTTCATCGATTCCAAAATCATCCAAACCGATGTTCACCTCGCCGCCGCTCTTGCGAAAAGCTGTAAACCGCAACTTGACGGTATCTTCCGCGAAAGCGGCCAAATCCAAAACCGTTTCCCGCCAGCGGTCGCTTTGCTGGGTTTGGTGCAGCGGCAAAATAGCGCCGTGCCGCTGCCAAATCAAGCCGTTGAAAACCTCCACCTGCAGCGAATCGAAAGCCGCGCTGAAAACGTGGTACCAAAAGGAAACCTCCGGCGTGTCCAGCGGCGTCAAGTCGATGGATGGGGTGATGATTTCGGTTTTTCGGATGGTTTGATAAGCGGGATTATTAAACATTTGGGCCGTCAAAAATTTGCCGTTTCCGGTGGTGTGGTCGGCGGCGGGGCCAGCGGTGGCGGTGGTGCTGCCAAAGCTGGGGAGCCAGCGGAAGTCGATGCCGCCGGGGTAGCGCCGCCAGCAAGTGTCCAAGCTGCCCTGCCCGGCGGTTTGCCAAGTGGCGCCTTCAAAATCCTCAAAAAATGGGGCAGCCGCTGGGACGCACTCTGTGGTGGCGGTGGCTGGGCCGTCCCAAACGGAAACGTCGCCCAGCCCGCAACTGTCGCGGATATATATCTGATAGGTGGTGTTCGGCTGTAAATTTTTCAGTTGATACGGACTTTGCGCCGTGATGCTGATGCGCGTACCCGTCCCCAAAGTAAAGCCGGGCGGGCCGTATTCAATTTCCCGAAAGGGCGCGTTGCCAACATCCCATTTCAAGGAGAGGCTGTGGCTGCCCGTACCTACCACGCTCAGGTTCAGCGGCTTGGCGCAAGAGGGTTTGTCGTGCAGGTCAATGTCGTCCACCGCCATTTCGGTGGGCCCGTTGGGATTTTTTATTCCTTTAAATAAAAGTTGCACCGTGTCATTCGCATAAGCGGAAAGATTGACCACGGCTTCCATCCACGGGTCGGTTTGCAGGTTTTGCTGCGCGCCGCTTTTCGACCAAACTTTGGTGTCATTTGAATTTCGGGTGCGGATCCACACTTCCAATTTCTGCGTGCCGCTGCGCAAAGTGTGGTACCAAAACGAAAGTTCGGGCGGGGCAAGTACCGTCAAATCAATCAGTTCGGAACGTACTTCGGCCACGGTGTCGATGATGGCGGCGTTCGCGGCGTAGGCCAAAAGATATTTTCCGTTCAGCAGCCCCGTGGTGTGGTCGGCGAGCGGGCCGTAGCGCGGCGACCCCAGTTGCGGGCCGCCTTGCCAGTTGAAATCCTGCAGCAGCCCGCGCCGCCAGCAGTCGTCAATTTTTCCTTTGGGATCAGTCGTGTTTTTTTGGGAAAAGGTAGGACTGGAAAAATCTTGGAAATAAGGGGCCGCCGCTGGCGCGCAAAGGGTGCGAAACGCCATCGGCCCTGCCCAGGCCGAAGGGCCCAGCGCCCCGCAATGGTCGCGCACGTAATAATCGTAAGCCGTGTTGGGCTGTAAATTTTGTAATAAATAAGAAGTGCTGCTGACACTGATGACCGTGCCGCTGCCGAGCGAAAAGCCAGGCGCGCCGTATTCGATTTGCCAAGCCACCGCGCCGCCGCTTGTCCAGCTCAGTTCCGCCTCGTCCAGCCACACTTTTTTCACGGTGGGATTGAGCGGCTTGGGGCAGGCGGGGCGGGTGTGGATGGAAATATCGTCCAGCGAAATGTCGCTCGCATCGCCGCTGCCGGTTTTTTTCACCGCGCGGAAAAGCAAGCGGACGGTGTCGTTTTGATAAGCGGCCAAATTCACGGCGGCCTCTTGCCACGGTTGGAGGCGCGCATTTTGGTGCTGGCCGTTCCGTTTCCAAACGGAATGCAAAAGGCCATTTTCGTCTTGCACCAAAACTTCCAACGATTTTATATCCGAACCAAAAAGATGGTACCAAAAGCTAAGTTCGGGAATGCCCACGGGGGAGAGGTCAATCAATTCCGTGAAAACTTCCGCCACGGTGTCCAATGGCGCGTTGGGCAAATTGAAATCCGCCAGCAGATATTTCCCGTTGGGATTTCCGGTGGTGTGGTCAAAATCAACTCCTGTATAATTTTTGGAAAAGCCCGGCCCGCCGCGCCAGTTGTACGAATTCAAGGGAGGCCGCGCCCAGCAATTGGCGATAAATCCCGTGTCGCTTTGCAAAGTACTGCCGCCGAACCCGGCATTGAAATTTTCAAAATAAGGCGCGGCCACGGGAAGGCAAAGCGTGGTGAAAGCCACCGGTCCCGACCAGCGCGAAACATCGCCCACGGCGCAACTGTCGCGCACATAAAATTCATAATCGGTATTTGCCGAAAGGCCGGAAAGGAGGAAGGGTTTTGCCGAAACCGAAACGCGCGTCCCGCTGCCGACGGCAAATCCCGGCGCGCCGTATTCCACTTCCCAATCGGAGGCGCCGCCGCTGGCCCAATCCAGTTCCGCTTGGTGGTGCCACACAAAGTTGACGGTTAAATTTTGCGGCTGCGGGCAAGTGGGGGCTTCGTGAAGACTGATGTCGTCCAAGGCCGCGCCGGGCTGGGCGGCGATCAAAGAATCGGCCACCCAAAAACGCAAACGGATGGTCTGGTTGGAATACGCCGCCAAATTCAGGAAAACCTGTCGCCACGGGTCGTTTTGGGATTTTTGCACATTTCCAGAAACAGACCAAAGGGGCGAAAACGTCATCCCATTGTTATCGGAAATTTCCACCGCCAAAACCGACTGCCCCGAACCGAACAAATAATACCAAAAACTCAGCTCGGGCACGTTCAGCGCGCTCAAATCTATTTCGGGCGTAAGGATTTCGGCCGTGTCCACCACAGCGGGATTTCCCACCGGAAACGCCAACAGATACTGCCCGCTGCCCGTAGTGTGGTCACCCGGCGGGCCGGCGGTGGTGGTGGGCACCAACTGCGGGCCGGTGATGAAAGTGTAGGGATTCTGAAAATTGCGCGGGTAGCAAGTGTCTATTTCAGAAAGATTGCCGGGGCCGCCACCGGTCTGCCATTGCGCGCCCTCGAAATCTTCCGTCCACGGCGCCAAAAATTTCCCGCAAAGGGTAGTAAAAACCAAGGACGGCGACCACGGGCTGACCACGCCCAGCGCGCAACTGTCCCGCACTCGGAATCCGTAGGTTTGGCCGGGGCTCAATCCATTCAATACAAACGGCTTGGCGGAAACATTCACCAAAGTGCCGCTGCCCGGCGCAAAGCCCACGGGGCCATATTCCAACTGCCAATTTTTGGCGCCGCCATCTACCCAGTTCAGCAGGGCGGAAGTAGGAGTGATCGCTGAAACCGACAATTGGGTGGGGGAGAGGCACGTCAGCGAATCTTTGTAATGGACGGTCACTTTGAAAGTGCTGTCCAAAACGGTGTGATCCAAAAAAGAGCAAACAGTACCCGAAGTAAACTTGCGGCGGAGAAAAGCGTGGAGCTTGAACTGGAGGCCGTATCGCGTGGAAACGAAACCGTTGGCGAAGGTCAGCCTTTGACGATGATAAGTGGCCACGCCTTTTTTTTGCCCACCTGGGCCGGGCGTCTTGCCACTTTCTTGTGTCCCCAAGGTGGAGCATTCCACAAAGGAAAGCTGCTCGAACTGGAAACCGCCGATGGCCTCGATGGCATATTCCACCTCCACCGAAGTGACCTGGCTGCCCCACGGCACGGGCACGGTCAAGGAAACGGGGCAAGTGGAAACGGTCGTATTTTTAGAGGCAACATCCACCGGTTGATTGCCGCCCGTGAAGGTGCTGGAAACGGAAAAATTCTGCCCCCAAATTGGCGAGCATCCTATGAAAAAGAATACCAAAAATCGTGAGACACGCATTGGGTAATTTTGGGTAAAAGTACACTAATGGATTTAGAATCAAACGGTTTTAATGGTGGTTTTTAGTTTTCGGAATTGCGGGGGACATCTGGTTTGCAAAGCCTCGCATTTTGGGAAAGATGGAATAAAAAAACCCGCCGCGCTCTTTTTTGCGCGGCGGGTTTTCCTTTATAAATAAATCCTTTTTGGATTTCACTCCTTCACCACCCTAAACGTCCGCGCGCCTTGGCGGGAAGATAGCGTGACTAGATACACGCCTTTGGCCCAGCGCGTAGCGTTGATTTCCATCTCGCCGAGGCGGGCGGTTTTGGCGTTCAGCGCCATCCGCTTGCCGCTCAGGTCGGTGGCGGAAATTTCTACGTTTTGCAATTCCTGCCCAAAGGAAACCCGGAAGCTGCCGCCGTTCGGGTTGGGGAACAGCGCGATGCGGGCCAGCGCCGGATCGTCCAAGCCGATGGTGGTGATTTGCACCGTATCCACCGTGGTGGACGTTCCGCAGAGGTTGGTCACCGTCAGCGACACGGCGTATTTTCCCGTAGAGGAATAAATATGGCTGGGGCTGGGCTGGGTGGAGGTGGCGCCATCGCCAAAATCCCACTGCCACTGGGTAGGGCTAAAAGATGAATTGTCCGTGAAGCTCACTTGGTTCTGGGCAAGGCCGTAGCTGAAATTGGCGGAAGGCACGTCGTCCACGGTAAAGTTGAACGTCTTGGTGCTGAGGCCGCCCGCGTTGTTCACGTCCAGCGTTACCGTTTTGGGCCCGCCCACTAAATAGCTGACAGAATGGGGGCCGGCCGTGCTGGCGGTGGCGGGACTGGCGGCGGCGCCAAAATCCCATTGATAGGAAGCAACATTGCCGATGCTTTGGTCATCAAAAACGAAGGTGTCAGCCGCGCAGCCCGTAGTATCGTTCAGGGTGAAATCAGCGGTGGGGGCGGCCACGCCGGGGCTGAAAATGCTGAAATCGTCAACGGCAATGTCGGATCGGAAGCCGTCTCCCGTCTTGGCGCGCAGGCGCAGGGCTACTATCTGCCCTACGTAAGGCGTCAGGTCGATGGTAGCCTTCAGCCATTGGTTGCCTTGGTCGCCCACCTTGGGGGCGATTACGTCTTCCACAAAACCTTGGCTGGTGATCAAGTCAAAATGCAGCCGGCCGATGTTGTTGCCCCTCATATGGTACCAAAATTCCATTTCGGGATTGACAAATACGGTGGAATCCAAATCAAAACAAGGGGAGAGGAGGATGGCCACGGCACTGTCGCAGCCGCTGGAAGATTCGGTATAGAGGTAGTTCCCAGTGCTGGTGCCGGGGTTGTGATCGATGGTGGGCCCCGTACCCGAAGAGGCCGTGCCACCTTCGTCCGTCCGCAAATCTATATCGTCAAACTGGCCGTTGCTGAGGTTGACCCAGCCGTTTGCCAAGTTGCAGGTGGTGCCGCCGCAGTCCAATTGGATACCGCAGAGCGGGAAGCTTTCAAAATCCTCAAAATAAGGCACGGACTGCAAGGTGCCGCTGATCAACCGGAAATCGGTGGCCAGCGTATCGTTGTACACGTTTTGGTCATTTCCATAGGAAACAAAAACCTGGAGGGAATACGTGGTGTTGGGGCTCAGCGAAAGCGCGCTGTTGGGAAATTCATACACCAAACCGTTGCCGGGCGCAATCGTATCGGAGAGCGTTACGGTGATGGGCGTGCCGCCGTTGAAACTATAGCTGAGGTCGAAATTGAAAATATCGTTGACGCCCAAATTGGCCAGCCGCACTTTTACCGGCGTGCTGCCCGAACCGATACAGGCCGGCGAAACGCCCGGCAAGGGCGAGAGCAACTGGGTGGCCGCCAAATCATCTGACAAATTGCAGTTGAAAATGCCGGTGGGTTTCATCACCGCGTCAGAGCGGCGGCCGCGGCTGGTGTTCAGCACCCCGCCCACGGCATACCAGTTTTCATCGTTCGGGTTTCCCTGTGGGATGGTGATGGAAGTACCCGTGGTGTAGGCCACCGAGTCCATATATTTTTGGCCCAAGCGGTACACGATGTAGCCCGTGGCGTTGGGCACGCCCGTCCAGGCAATCTCCAACGAATCGGGGCAACTGGCAGGGAACTGAATGTTGAAAGGGCTGCCCAAAAAAGTAATCTCGCCGGGGCTTTGGTCGGAATTGCTCCCTCGGCTCACGCGGATTTTGGCTTGGTCGGTGGTCAGGTTGGGCACGCTCCAGGTAATGTAGCGGCGGCTGGCGTTCACGTTGGTGCTGATGTTGCTCCAAGTGCTGCCGCCGTTGGTGGAATATTCCACGGTAAAATTCCCCGTATTGTCCGGCGCGTCCCAGCGGATGTACTCCGTCTCGCCGTTGCGCCAGCCCTCGCCGCCCAAGGGATAGGTCAGCACGATTTCATCCATAATGAATTCATACACCACGAAAAAGGGCTGGCTCGTACTCGGCGTGTTGAAGGCGGACACCGTGACGGTGATGTTGCCGCTGCCGGGGTTGGCAAAAGTTACTTGCTCGGCGTTGTTCAGGCTGTCGCGGCCGCGCACGGCGTTGTTGTTCAAAGTGGTGGCATTGGGAGCGGGGTTCAGCACCCAAGGGTCGTAGGTGTTACTGCCTTGGCTTACGTCCATATCCAGATCATTGACCAATGCGCGCTGCGAAATCACCGAGCCGGGCACGTCGGGCCAGTACAGCATTATCCTCACTTCCTTCACCGTGCCGCCGCTGGGCATCGGGATGGTGAAGGTTTTGTTTCCCGAAGAAATCATATCCTCAAAATAAGTTTTGTTCAAGATGGTATTGGCGGCGCGCCGCGCGTTGATCCGGCCGTAGCCGTAGATGAAATCAGGGCCGGGGTTGCCCAGATCTTCGGCGGTGTTCATCAAGATGGCTTTCAGCAGGCCCGCGTGGGCGGGGTCGCTGCCACCGTTGGTATCGCGGTAGGCTTGGTACAAAGTGGCCAAGGTGCCCGCCACGCCGGGGGAAGACATTGAAGTGCCGGTTTTGGTGGTGTATGAATTGGGGTCGGTGGTGCTGACCACGCTCGTGCCCACCGCGCCGATGTCCGGCTTGATGCGCCCGTCGCTGGCCGGGCCGCGGCTGCTGCTGGTGGCGATGTTGTCCACCCGCGTCAGGTTGGCGGTGGCGATCACGTTCTTGGCGATTTTGTGGCCGCCCGTTACGTTGCCCCAGCCGCTGCCCGCCCCGTAGCTGCAATTGCTGGTGCCACTGTTGCCGGCCGAAAAGACGTGCAGGAGCTCGGGGTTTTGCTGCGCGTCTTGGTCCATTTGAAAAGTAAAAGCCGTGTAGCCCGCGTTGCAGCCGTTGCTGTAAGAACTATTGGTGATGCGCACGTTTTGGGTAGTGAAATTTTGGTCGGCGTCGTTCAGGTTGTTCGGGTAGCTTTGGTAGTAAATATCTGCGCCGGGCGCCATTCCGCGGGTGCGCGGGTTTAGGTTGCCCGCGCCGAAAATGGTGCCCGCCACGTGGTCGCCGTGGTCGCCGTTGCTGGGGGCGGCGTTTTGCGTCAGCCGGCCTTGGTAATCGATGTGCGGGCCGATTTCGCCGTCGTCGCCGAGGCCCACGGTCACGCCCGCGCCATCGTAGCCCGGTGCGTCGGGGTGGCCGCCGTGGAGCGTGTTCACGCGGTGGTTGGTGCGCGCCGTCCAGTTTTCGGGCTGGCCGGGGTCTTCCATTTCTTGTAGATAATGCACGAAACCCTGCGCCGCCAATGCTTTTATTTTTTCAGGATTCAAGGTCACCGCCACGCGGTTTTCGGCGGGGCGGCTTTCCAAAATCTCAAATCCCGATTGAATTAGAACCGCCTGTAGATTGGGATATAAAATATCAGAATAATACCCAATCCAAACTTTGATTTCATTGTCGGAAACCCACGCCCAGTCGGGTATGTCGCTATGGAACAGCCGCGTGGAAAGTTTCCATTCCGGTTGGATTTTCAGGGCGGCGCCGTTTTCCCCCAAGCGGTTTTCGGCGGCCGCTATTTGCGAGGGATTGATACTTACCAAAAAAGAATTCTTGGGCAAATATTCCAATACGCGGAGGCCGTCTTGGTCTTGCCCCAGCTTTAGGTCGCCGCCTTGCACGATGCGGTAGATGCGATTTCCGAAACCTTCGTTTTCCGAAAATAGAATGCCGCCCGCCAACTTCTCTTGCGGGACGATTTTGTGGTTTTTCAATAAGATGGGGGAGAAGGAGCTTTGCGCGAATAGCGTGGAAACCAAGAGAAAGGACGCGAGGGCGAGGGTGCGTTTTAGCATTTTATGAAAATAATTTATAGGATTCGCGAAGGTAGGGAATGGCGGACGGGAAATTTGTCTTGCTCCATTCAGTCTAATGATAGGCCAACTGCTCTTCTTCCCTCAAATCCATCATCTGATCAAACAAATCCCCAAAGAAAGCTTCGCGAGCCGTTTCGTTTTCCCCCAAATCCACGCCTATCATCATCTGTTGTTCATACCATTCTTTTTGCTGCTGGCAAAAGCGCCAATCTGCTACCTGCTGGAAGGTGGCCCCGCTGTAGGAAACCAGCGCCACGCATTGGTCGTCCGTTTCCACCAGCGCACCGTTTACGGAGAGCAAATGAGCCGCTTTGTACATTCTTTGGTTCGCCTCTGCTGCGGGGGCCGCGCAGGCCGTTTGTTTGGTTTGCAGCATTTCGCCTACGTCCTTTAGCAATGTTTTGGCAAATTTTGCCGTGATGCGGCCGTGCTGCACATCCTCTTGGATCTGCCGCAGCAGGGTGGCCATCGTCCTGTCCGTCCAGAGTTCCACGGTGTTGAGCTGCTGGTACAGAGCGCCCAGGTGCAGCGCTTTTTCCACCAGTTCGTCTTCAATGTCGCCTATATCAATATGGTCTTTCGTTTTCCGCAGGCTGTTCACCCACGCCAATATGCGGTAGCGGGCCAAGGATGCGGAAACGAAATGGGCGAACAGCGGCAGATCGCGGGCATAGTAGAGCAGGCGGTGGCGGCGGCCGGGCAGGGCCTGCAACTGTTGGGTGGTGCGCTTCAGGTAGCTGGCAAAGCCGCGCTGCCCGCCGCGGTAAGGGCTGCCCTGTATGGCCAAGGATCGGCTGCCCGCGTCGGCCACCAGTTCGTCCAACGAGAGGTCGAAGTGGCGCGACAGCTTGATGAGGTCGTCCACGCTCAGGGCGGTAGCGCCGGCGATGCGCTTGTAGCAGTTGGAAGGCTCCACTTGCAGGGCGGCGGCCACTTCCTGCACCAAATCTTTGTGGCGCGGGTAGCGCTCCTTCAATTGGGTAAAAAGTTCTTGAGCCACGGCTTCCGCCTCTCGTAACGGTTCAATTTTTTGGGATGCCATTGGATTTTAGGAAAAGTGAGGGGCTAAAATAAATGGAAAATTTTGAATTTTGGAACGATAAGGCTACTCAAACCGACCCGTTTAAAGCCTTTTTTTCAAAAAATTTTGCCCCGACACGTTCCAAATTTTGGCATCTGCATTTGTGCAAAAAATTGTCCCTCAAATAGTTGCGCCCTACTTCTTTTAAAATTTAGCTTTTCGCGCGAATCGCCAAACCGAAAATTGTCTGTTTGCGAGAAAAATGGATGAAATCCCTGACGGAAATTTGGCACAGATAAAAAGAAAATTATGAGACACCTATTGATAGCTATTGCTTTGGGAAGCTTAATCGCCCTATCTTCTTGCGAAAAGGAAAAGGAAGCGGAAACCAAGGTACACGGCCAGATTCTCGAAAAGGGCAGCGGCAAGCCCATAGCGGGCGCCACCGTGCAGTTAATCGAGAACGACTACTACACCTACAACATCGACGAGACCATCGTGCAGGAAACGGTCACCCGCGCCGATGGCCGCTACGCCTTCGAGTTCGAGGCGGACAGGGACGAAGACTTCAAGGTGGCCGCCGATGCGCCGCTCTACTATACCAATAACCCTGACGGTAACTTGGGCCGCACGGTGGATAATGGGAAAACGCAGACTCAGAACGTTGAGCTTGTACCTTATGCTTGGTTGAAAATTAAGTTCATAAACGAGAGCGGAGCAGATTTCATTAATATGAATCCCTTGGAGGGGGAACTCAGAATCGCTGGTGCTACAAGCGGTTATCAGATTAATGTGGCAGAAGCCACCATAGTGGCTCAAGCAATGGGCAACGAAGAAAACGAAATTGACTATTTCGTGTACCCCGGCGGCCAACATACCGAGGTTCATTTTTTTGCCTCGGCTCACGACACGGCCTATTACGAAATCACCTATTAAACCTGAGCTGACCTAAGAAACACTCCCTTTTTTTAATTTAAAATTCACAAAAAATGAAAATGAAAACCTTTCTATCAGTTGCCATCGCCACTTCCCTATTGAGCTTTAACAGCTGCAAAAAAGAGAAAGAGAATGAAGGCCAAACCAAAGTACACGGCCAGATCCTCGAAAAAGGCAGCGGCAAACCCATAGCGGGCGCCACCGTGCAGCTCATCGAGAACGACTACTACACGTACAACATAGAGGAGACCATCGTGCAGGAAACTCTCACCGATGCCGATGGCCGCTACGCCTTCGAGTTCGAGGCGGATAGGGACGAAGACTTTAAGGTGGCCGCCTACGCACCTCTTTATTATACTAACAATCCCGATGGCAACTTAGGACGCACGGTGGATAATGGCAAAACGCAGACTCAGAACGTTGAGCTTGTGCCTTATGCTTGGCTAAAGGTTAGGTTTATAAACCAGACCAATGCAGACGGGGTGGATGTCAATCCTTTTGCGGGCGAATCTATAATAGGAGGAGCTACTTCGGGTTATCAGATTTATAATAATCCTGACGCAACCATCATTGGCTTGGTTTACGGAAATCAAGATAACAATATTAATTATTTTCCTCAACCGGGAGGCCAACCCCACCAATCCACGGTCTATGCCTCGGCTCACGACACAACCTACCACGAAATCACCTATTAAACCTGACCTGACCTAAGAAACACTCCCTTTTTTTAATTTAAAAATCACTAAAATGAAAATGAAAACCTTTTTATCAGTTGCCATCGCCACTTCCTTGTTGAGTTTCAACAGCTGCAAAAAAGAGAAAGAGAACGAAGGCCAAACCAAAGTACACGGCCAGATCCTCGAAAAAGGCAGCGGCAAGCCCATAGCGGGCGCCACGGTGCAGCTTATCGAGAATGACTACCGGACTTACAACACGGTGGAAACGGTGCACGACGAAACAGTAACCGGCCCCGATGGCCGCTACAGTTTTTCTTTCAAGGCTAAGGGCGACTATTATAAGGTGGCCGCCAACGCACCAATGTACTACACCAACAACCCGGACAAGCAACTGGATGACAATATAACTATCCGCAAAGAGCAAAAACTGGACGTGGAACTGGTGGCTTACGCTTGGCTAAAACTGCGGTTCTTGAACCAAAGTGGGGCAGATGGGGTAGATGTCAATTCGGTAGGTGCGGAAACTTTTGGTTATCAAATATATAATTCCAATGATGCCACGGTAATCGCTCAAGCCTTTGGAAATCAAGACAACAGTATTTACTACTTTCCTCAACCGGAGGGGCAGCCAAGAATATCTACAGTTTACGCACTGGCTCACGACACCACCTATCACGAAATAATCTACTAAACCCAATCTACCTCACCCCAAAATTTTTAATTTAAAATTCACAAAAAATGAAAAGAACACTACTTTTCGGAGGGCTGTTTATGGCCCTATCGCTCGCCGGCCAGCACAAGCCGCTTTACTATCAGGTGGCAGACTCCCTGTTGAATGCCACGCCCTTCCAATATTTGGACACGAGCAGCCAAATCAGCACTGGAATACTGTGGGATAGGGCGGTACCTAACCTCAGCTTTGCAGCTTATACTGGTAGCAATGAGGATACTGTAAGAGGTGGTAATCGCACCACCTTCCAACCCGCTATCGATCTGCGCCGTGCCGCCTTGGATTCCACCCTATTGCCTTCGTACGACAGTCTCTCCAATAGGTACAGAAGTTTGACGCTGGGTTTTGATGCCCTGCCCATCGTGATTTACGATTATCAATATACCCGAGCAAAAAATACCGCGATAGCTAACAACCTCCTGCTTTTGGACACGGAAGGCAATTTTGTCAACAATCCAAATGCAGCAGAGAGTCCATTTGAAATTGCCAGATTTTTTGCGGCGGGGTTTACCAGCGGCAAATTGGCCATCAACGATACTTTGCAATTCGTTTTCCCCAGCGAATTTTACTTTAACAACGAGAGCGAAGGAGTCGCTCAAATTCAAATTGATATGGCCGATGGACAAGGTTACAGGACAGTAAGTTGGAATATTCCCTTTCAGGTTTATTATGCAGGGGAAGGCGGAAACGATATCGAAATAGCCGTTAAAATCACCTATCAAAACAGCACGGTGAGGTATTCTAAGATGACTAAAAAAACGGCTCAAGGATGTACATATTTTCATCCAGTAGCAGGCCCTTGGGGCAGTGGAACTATGATTCTGCCGATTGTCGGTTCGCAATTTGTAAAATACAGTTTGCAAAGTTCATTGGAGTCCAATGGAGCCTGGGGCAAGGCTTATGTCCGATATCGGGCAAACCCTGCGCCTGGGGAACAAAATAAATTCAGGAAACCCATCATTTTGGTAGAAGGGATAGATTTCGGATCCAGTGCCATCTATAATTCAACAAGTGGGCAACTACTGGGTCACGACGGCCGCCCTTTCTCCAATTCCTTCCACATCGGTGATGCCGGCTGGCCCACAATTTGGGGTTGTGATGAGGATTATCCATTTGAGAAATATCCCGATTTTCTAAACCTGCTCCACGCCAATGGTTACGATGTAATAATGTTGGATTTTTATGATGGCGATGACTATATGCAGCGCAATGGGTTGCTGTTGGCGGAACTGATTAACCGCATCAATCAGCATAAAGTGGGCAACGAGCAGAACGTGGTGGTTGGCGTAAGTATGGGCGGGCAAGTGGCGCGTTACGCCCTCACTTATATGGAAGCCAACAATATGGATCACTGCGTAAGGTTGAATGTTTCCTTCGACAGTCCTTGGAAAGGAGGCAATATTCCTTTGGCAGTTCAGCATTTTGTAAAATATATGGCCGACCTAAAGGGCGAGGCGGGAGCTAAAGCATTTCAAAAGAAATTGAATGGCCCAGCAGCTAAACAGCTTTTAAGTTTCCATTATTTGGCTAAATCTTGCAGCACCTATACCACTGGTAACAAAGTGCGTGAAATCTACTGCAACTATCCATCGGGTACTGAAGCACAACCTCACTCTCTGCGCTCCAGTTTTTTACAAGAATTGAGCAATTTGGGGGATTACCCAAAGCTCTGCCGAAACATAGCCGTGGCTAACGGGGATAATGATGGAAGTGCCACTTTTTCAAACGGTAAGCAGTTTACGGAATTTGTGGCCAGTCCTTGCGGCTTTGCCACCCGAACCAATTTATGGGCATTAGGCCGATACAACAATATGATTGCCGACTTGGATGTACCGGGCGTTTACAGGAGAAAAACTTTTGTAAGCGGCCTTCCTATGATTGACAACTCTCCTGGCGGCCAACGGGGCGATATTGAAGATTTGGCCGAGGCCGTTGAAGATGGGATTCCCAGCGCCTGCACTCCTTTTGGGCTGACATTTACGGTCACCGTTCATCAGGACAAATCTACATTTATTCCTACCGTTTCCGCGCTGAATTTAAGTACGAATAACTTGAATTATAATGTTCAACAAATCAATGAAAATAATCCAAGTCAAAATGGTCTGACACATTTTGATGCCTATGTGGCGGAGAGTTCTGACAAAGACCACGCAGAGGGTACATTGAAAAACCTGAACTGGCTTTACAGTCAGATAGACCTTGGGAGAAACGTACTCTACAATTCACAAGGGAGTACTTTGGCCAATAAGACTTGGAATGTCCCGCTCGAATCGAGCATCCTTACGGCCTTGGACATCAACTCCGGCGGGAAACTTTATGTGAACGCTAACAAACCGCGGTTTGACTTACCCAACGTGAGTGCCAATTACTCGCCACAAAATGGTCTTGCCAAAGTATTTATCGGTGGTGCCTGCGGCGGTACCGAAATAGTAAACGTGAACAGCGGCGGCAAACTGATATTGGCTGAAACAGGTTCTACCAACCGAGCTTATCTATATGTGGCAGATGGCGCGGAACTCCGCATCAATTCCGGTGGCATCGCCGAAATCAACAAGGATTCCCGCATCATCGTGAAAAAAGGCGGGAAGCTGGTCATCAACGGCGGCGGCCAGTTGAAATACCTCGACGATGCGCAGGTAATCGTGGAGGACGGCGGCGAGATTGTCTATAACCAAAACGGGGTGATTGACCTGAAAAACTATGGCTCCGTCCTCACCGTCCAAGGCAAGTTCTCGGTGGGCAACAATGCTACCTTCACCTTTACTGGCAACGGCAAGCTGATTTTTGACCAACCCATCCCGTGGAACAATGGCGCGCTACCCTTGGATGATTACTACAACATCGGCACCAACGCCCAAATAAAGTTGAATGGGCCGTTTAACCCGATGAACGAGAACCACAACCTGATCCAGTGCCTCAAGCCCACCTATCTGCGGATGGAAGACGGCCACACCTTCAAGAAGGTGGAACTGCGGTTCGGCCGCGTGGCGATGGGTCCCGGTGCTTTGTTGTTCGTTTATAGCCCAGTGTTATTTACTAATATGAAGTTTACGGCTGATGACCCCGCCCAATTGCACGGCGGGCTGCGACTGTGGAAAAACAGCGGCTACAACGTCATCGGCACTTGCGTGTTTGAATATGGCAGTCCAGCGCTATTGGCGCATTGGGCGGGCGGTGGCAGCGCATTGCCCTTGCAAAATTGTGAATTCAGGAACAACTTCATCGGGCTGCAACTGGACGGGGGCAACGTGAATATGAACCTTTGCAACTTTCACGATAACTACACAGGTATCTCGGGAGCCGGTATGTCTGGCATCAGCAGTATCCGAGCCACTGATTTCGATACCCATACCTGGGGCTTGGTGGTGAAAGGCCAGATAGGATCTACCCTGGAAATAACCAATTCTAGTGTTGAGTATTGCTATAATGGTATGTTGGCGGAGGGGATAGATGTGACGGGCCGCTGCAACTTGTTTGGGGACAACACCAACCTTGGAAGCCAGTTTAAAAATGCCAACTTCCATATTGAAGAAGAGGCGGGCAACCGGTTCTTGAACAACAAAATCGGGATTCAACTTTCCGGTGACGGTTCCCGAACTGGCGTGTACCTCAACGAGGGACAAAACGAATTCCAACTTGGCATCCAAGGCACGAATTACATAAAGGGACACGTATCGCAACAGCGGCCAAACTCAAATTACGTGTCGGCCAACCTGATAGATGCGGACTACAACCAAATGCCATTGGTGTATCAAAACCAAGCGTACACGATGCCCGTAAACATTACCTACGGCAGCAACGCCACGATGTTGCAATTACATATCCCACATAACTTGACCTCCACCACCTCACCCTGCGGGGGGAATGGTGTGGTATATGACAATCCTTATCGCTATGCTATCCAAAAGGTGAGCGGTAACGGCGGCATCTTGATTGGCATCGACTATCCGGAGGAGTATAGTTTCAAACAAGCTCTGCTGGATATTACTGACAGCGTCAGCTATTCCGATGAAGTGCTGGGAGACGATTGGGCGTTACACCGCTGCCTCCAAGTGTTGAATTCGCCATTGTCCAATGTGGATGCGGATAGTGCCGTGTTGGCCAACAATGGTTATCTGTTGATGCTAAAGGGCTTGAACAATGTGTACCATACCGGAAATTTGCAAAACAATGAGGGCGAGCCGGGCGTGGTAAACGACACGGTGCAAGATGTGGTGACCATCATCAATGGGCGTATCGGCCAGTTGAACCCGCTGCAAGCCGATTACGACGAATTGAATTTTCTGCTGAACTTGGACAAAGCGCAGGCTTACCGGGTGGCTGGGTATTATGTGGAGGCGATGTCGGTCTTGAATAATTCCGCTGCTTGGACGAGCGATTTTGAGCAGACGCAACGCGCAGATTATTGGAAGTGCATCACCGATGCGGAAAAGCAATATTTTGAAGGGCTGATCGAACCCGAAGAAATGGCCTATATGAAGGACGCGTGCGAAAGCCAATACGCGGGCTACAACTACAAGACGCTGCCGCCAGACGGAAGCGATGGTGGAATTTCCGGCTATGTGGTGGAAAACCAAAGGATGGCCACCTTGGAATTTTTCCCCCAGCCCGTGCGGGAATTCTTAACCGCCGAAATCAGCCCGTCCTATTTTGGCGAGGTGAACTATCGCATTATCGACATAATGGGAACGGTGCAAAAAGCGGGCACGGCGGAGTGGACGGGAAACCAGCACACTTTTCCCACCAAGAAATTTAGCAAAGGGGCTTACATCTTGGAGATAGAATTTGAGAAGGAAACGGTTCGCAAAAAGTTTGTGAAACACTAACGGTTGGGTTTTACATTTTATGAAATCCCGAGGCGCAGGTCTCGGGATTTTTTTATTTGCAAGCGGCAAGACCCATTTTGGTCAAACCTGCAAACGACCCAAAAAGGAGCGGGCTATCCTGAACAATCCCTCTTTTTTTCCGCTTCTTTCGGTATGAAAAAAGAGTGGTTCGTCTCCCCGCCAGATGCCCTTTGGCCGATTCTCATTTCGGTGGCCGTTATCTATTTTTTCCTGATTGTGTACACCCGTTTGGCGGGCAAGCGCAGCTTCTCCAAGATGAGCAGCTTCGACTTTGCCATCACCGTGGCCATCGGTTCGGTGCTGGCGTCCACGGTGCTGTCCAAATCGGTGAGCCTCTTGCAGGGCGCGGTGGGATTGGGCGCGCTGTATCTGATTCAGATGATCACCGCTCGGCTTAGGCGGTACGATGTGGTGGAGAAAATCATCGACAATTCGCCCCTTCTATTAATGGAAAAAAAAGAAGTGTTTCACGACAATCTCAAAAAAGCCAAAGTAACCCTGAGCGACGTGAAAGGCAAGCTGCGCGAGGCCAACGTGACGCACCGCGACCAAGTGAAAGCGGTCATTTTTGAAAGCACGGGCGACATTTCCGTCCTCCACGAGGATGTGGGCGAAGGCGAAGTGGAAGACTGGATTATGGAGGGGGTGGAGAGGTGAGGGGGTAAAGGGTGATGAGTGAAGGGTGATGGGTAAGGAGTAGGTAGTGATGAATAATTAACAATGAAAAGGTAGGCGAGAGTGACGAGTGGTAAGTGAGATGGCTGTTAACTAACGACTGCTGACTGTGGACTGTCGACTGTGGACCTTTCCCTTCAAACCGCCCCCTCCGCAAACGTATCCCCTTCTTCAATTTTCCCCGTTTCATACCCCTTTTTAAACCAATACTGCCGCTGCGCCGAAGTGCCGTGGGTAAAGGTTTCCGGCCGCACCGCTTTGCCGGCCTGCTTTTGCAATCGGTCGTCGCCGATGGCGTGGGCTGCGTTCATCGCCTCTTCGATGTCGCCCTGCTCCAGCATATCGAACATTTTGTCCGCGTGGTGCGCCCACAATCCGGCGAAGAAATCGGCTTGTAACTCCAGCTTTACCGAGGCTTCGTTGTATTCCGCTTGGCTCACCCGCCCGCGCATCGAATGCACTTTGTCGGTGTTGCCGATCAGTTTTTGCACGTGGTGGCCTACTTCGTGCGCCACTACGTAGGCCATCGCAAAATCGCCGCCCGCCCCGAGGCGGTTTTTCATCGTTTGATAAAAACTCAGGTCGATATACAGTTTTTCGTCGCCGGGGCAGTAGAATGGGCCGGTGGCCGCGCCACTTATCCCACAGGCCGATTGCACGCGGCTGGTGTATAAAACCAAAGTTGGTTCGCGGTAATTGACGCCGCGCTTTTCAAATTCTTGGTTCCAAACGGCTTCCGTATCGGCCAGCACCACTTTTACGAATTCCGCCAATTCATCGTCCTGTTGCGAAGTTTGCTGGGGCGCGCTCTGCACGGGCTGTGAGCCGCCGCCGCCCGTCAGAAGTTCCAGCGGGTTCGTCCCCGTAATCCACAAAAATGCCACCACGCCCACGATGGCAAGGATGGCAAACTTGCTTTTCCCACCACGGAACAAGCTGAAAATCAAACTGATGATGCCCATCCCCATTCCGCCGCCGCTGCGGCCGCCGCCCGAAAAGCTCTGGCCGCGTCGGTCTTCCACGTTTCTCGATTGGCGGCGTCCTTTGTATTTCATTTTTTTTTGGATTTTAAAAGATTGGGAGCCAGCGAAATTAGTCTTTCTCGCGGTTTTATTTTCGCTCAAAATTCATTTGTCTTACAAGGGGTAATGTCCTGATGGCTTTGCTTTTTTTGATTCCAACCGCAATTTTTTTTTGCCACTAAGAGGCTGTTTAGAATTGCTATAACGAAATGTTGTGTGGGCAAAGCCTGTGTCGTGCCGTTGGCACTTGGTTAGGCTCTGGCAAACTAAACCCCAGACTTACGTCTGGGGCTATCGATATAACGTCCCTTCGGGACTTTCCTTCATCCACAAGTGCCAAAGGCACGACACCAATAATCATTCTCATCAAAGCAAATTTAGACCGCCTCTAAGGCGCAAAGACACAATGTCATTTCAAAATGTTTTTTAAACCAAGACTTAATCTTTGTATCCTTCGTGCCTTTGTGGCTAAATCTCAGGGCGAAAGAATGGCGGCCTCTTCAGAGTCAAATCACGGATGGCCAAGATATTCTTATAAAAATTCACTATGTACCGCTGCATTCTTACCGTGGTTTCGTCCAAAAAAAAGCCCCGCCATTTCTCGCGGGGCCTCCTTCAATCAAAATGAAAAAATGAGTTATTTTTTGATTTCGTCGATGATGTTTTTCGCATCGTCGATGCCTTCTTCCAATGAGCTTTTCACGGAATTGTAGGCTTCCTCACCAATGTTTTTCGCGGCTTCCAAAGCGGCCGTCAGTGCGTTTTTAGTAGCCTGCGCCGTGTCGCCGCCCACTTGCGAAACGCCGTTCACCGCGCCCTTCACGGCTTCCACGGCCACTTCGCCCACGTCCTCGCCCAGCTCTTTGGCACTGTGCAGCGCTTGGCGCACCGAGCCTTGCACCGCATCTTTCTGCTCCACGCCTTCGTTCATCGCGCCTTGCACCGTGCCGTTCACGATTCCTTTAATGGATTTTACGATGGTCACACCGATTTCCGACGCACCTTCCACCGCGCCCTTCACGATGGAGGCGGGCACTTGGATGCCCTTGGAAACCAAGTCGGCCGTGCCTTTCAGTGTTTTCACCGTTACATCTTTTACCGCGTTCACCGTGGCCGAACCTACGTCCGCACCGCCTTTCATCGTGGCTTTCACGCCGCCTTTAATGCCGTTTACAATATTCGAAAGAATTGGAATTGCCATTGTTTTTTGTTTTAAATGATTTGTTACGAGGTGGTAACGACTAAAGCCCCAAAAGTGTTTAGGAAAGTTAGAAAATACGCGCGTTCCCAGCGTCTAAAAATCTGCGCCATCCGCGAAATCTCCCAAAAAACGGAACAAGTCCGTGAAAAAAAAAACGCAAAGAAGTCTCTGCGTCTCCGTGTCTCCGTGTTGAAACTATTCCACCACCGTAATCACCCCCGTTTCCACCGTATTGCTGCGATGCCCCGCGCGATCTTCCGCATAAATCTCAAACGTCGCCGCCTCCGAACTCCCGCTCCCCGTCAAGAAAAGATTCTGAATCACGATATTGATAATTCCCGTAATCGGCACTTCCTCGCCGCCCGGCACCAGCTCTTGGATGCGGAATTCAAACGGCACGTCAATCCGTTTGTCAATCACAAAAAGATTGGAACTGTCGGGATGGATGCCGCCCAAATCCCCGTCGCCATCCGTGTATTTCAGTTGGATAACCAGCGAATCCTGAAACTCCCGCACCGTTTCCGGCCCGATTTCCAAGAGTTCGATTTGCGGTATAGGGTCGATGGGATTTTCTTCTTTTTTACAGGAGGAAATCAACATCAAAAAAAACAACAAAAGCATTCCAAACCCGACACAAAAAGTAGCGGCAATTTTTTGTCTTTTGGGATTAAATTTTTGAATCATTTGATGATAAAAGAATAATGGTTTTTCAACCAATACGGACTGGAATTTTGCGGTTCATCAATCGCCGCTCCGGCGGGGTCGGCCACATAATAGCGGAAATACACCGTGTCGCCCGATGAAATTCCGCTAGTGGAAAACGAGCCGTCCATCACGTTCTCCCAAATTTTCACAAAACTGGTGAAGCTCGCAAACGGCTGCCACTGGTCACGCTCGTAGCTCATTTCCATTTTGTGATTCGTCAAATCCGCCGTGGCGCTGGTGTCATCTTCCACGAACATCCGCAGGGTGTAGTTGGTGTTGGCATCCAAATAAAAGGGCGACGACCAGCGCGGCCGGTTGGTGTCGATGCGGACGCCGTTTGCATCATTAATATGATAACCGTAAATGGTGGGCGGCAAATTCGGGAAGGCGGGTTTATTGCCAAAAGCGTCCGGCGCGCCGTCCATTATCCACGTTTGGATGGCGTTAATTTCCTCATCGCTAAGGGGTTGCGCGTATAGCGGCATCCTTCCCAAAACTTCATCCGCCAACACGCGGCGCATCAGCCAGCTCTCGTTCAGCTTTTTGGGATACACGCGGTATTTGTAAAAATTCAATGAATCGTTTTTGGTAACGGGCTGATAAACGAGCGAAGAATACGCGCTTTGCACGGTGCGAAAATCCGGCTCAAAACTGCCGTCGTGGCAAGTGGGATTGGCACATTTTATGGCAAAAATTTGCTGATGCAAACCTTCAAAAGTTTTGATGTCTAATTTGGTCGAATTAGAATCCTTCACTTCTTGATTTCCAAACGGGTTTTCGGCATTGTTGTCAATCTCTTTTTCACAAGAAATGGCAATCAAAAAAACCGAAAAACTAAAGAAAAAAGCAATTTTTTTCATTGGAATATTTTTATACAAAAGCCTCCTGTAAAATTTGGCCCGGCAGCAATCCCGAAACTTCGCCATCGAATCCCAAAATATGAGCGATGGTCGGCACGATGTCGATGCTTTCGCCCACTTGTGTTGAGAGGACTTTCCCTTGGTTCACCACGCTGGGCGGGCCGGCCATCAGGCAGAAAATTTCTTTGGAAACGGGGTCGCCCGTGGTATGGTCGTAAGCCGCGCGGCCGTTGGCATCGAGGATGGAATTGGGCGTCCCGTTCCGCCCGATTTCCGGCGCCACTATCAGGATGGTATCGTTCGCCAAGCCGGGCGTACTTTGAATGGTATTCCACAAATGACCCACCGCCCAATCCGCGCGGCGCAGGTTGTTGCAATAGCGGGTAAAATCCGTGTGGCAAACGTCCACGCCGAACATATTTACAACCAACAATTCGGGTGCAAATTCTTTTAAAATTTCCTCCGCAAAGTAAATATTGAACATATCATTGCTCATATAGCTGGGGAGATTCCAAGGATTGTTCAATCTTCCCCCCAATCCATCGGCAATTACTTTGTCAATCCATTTATCAATTTTTTCGGCATCATCCGTTTCGTTTTTTAATCCTGAAGCGGTATTTAAAGTGTTGCCAAAATTGTTGTTGAAAAATTCGCGCATTTCGTTCTGCGCGTCTTTGTTTTGGGAAGGGAAATTGGCTTTGTTCAAAAATATCGGTGCAGTATCGCCGCTGAAAAAGTCGCCGGGGGCGAGTTGGTTCGCCCCGTACAGCGGGCCGTAGCCGGGGTAGTTGCTGTAGTTCAGCATCGGGTACAGATTGTTGGAAGTGCTTATCCACCAACTGTTTAGCGCGCTCATCGAAGGCGTGCTGTGCTTGCGGTACAGTTCAAAAACGGTGGGATGCTTCGGCCGTTCCAGCAGGCTCAGGCTGTTGTCGGTGTATTGCCCGGTTATCGCCGTAAAGTGGCCGTTAAAATGCCCCGTTGGCCCGTCGCTGTAGCGAAATTCGCGGAACATTGTCCCGAAATTTTCCAACGGCGAGGAGAGGGGAGAAGCCCCCAAATTGCTCATATCGCCCGCTATGTCGCTGGAAATGGGGGAGTTGCCGTTCAACATCGAAGGCATCAGATTCCCGTCGTTTTGATGGACACTCTCAATATTCCGCACCCCGCCCGCGAAGAGGCAAAACACCACGTGATTGGCTTTCCGCGCTCCCGTCGGCGCAAACAATCGCCCGGCCGGCAAAATATAGGGAGCGGCAAACATCCCCGCCGTGCCCAGCGCCGCTTTTTTGATGAAATTTCGTCTTTCCATTTTTCTTTTTTTAAGTCCACAGTCCACAGTCCACAGTCCACAGTCCACAGTCGGGAGGTAGGTCTTACACCCGCTATTGCGTACAGGCTGTCGACTATTGACCGTCGTCCGTCGACTTCCTAACTAATAATACCGATACTCTTCACTCGTCAACATCGCATAATAAATATCAATCGGTTTCAGCCCATTATTTTTTTCAATTTGATTGACCAAAAACCACGTTTCCTGTTGGGTAGGTTTTCGTACTAAAAACCGCTTGTAGGTGTCATCCACAAAAGCCACGGGGTCGCTTTGCATCGTGGAAAGCGTGGGGATTTCCGCGCTTACCGTATCCGCCAAACTGGCTTTTATCATAATATCAATAATGATCTTTTTATCGCCCAAAGAAGTGTAAGCCTTTTGCAATGCTTTGAACTCGGAATTACTAATGCTTTTCCCATAAATATCGGTGTATAAAATGGCGATGAATTGCTCATCACTTTTCAAGTTTTTTTTCTCGCTTGCGCTGGTATAAAGCGTTACATCGTTGATTTCATATTCTTTGATGATTTCTTTGGAACAAGAAATCATTATAACAACCAATAGTATTTTTACGAAAATGCGCATATCTTTTGTTTTAATTTTTTGCCACAAAGGCACTAAGACACAAATTTTTTTAAAATCATCAAACAGAACTTACTTCATCTAAAACCTTAGCGCCTTTGTGTCTTCGTGGCCTTAACTTCTTAATTGAAAAAATATTCATCGCTGGAGAGTATTTTTATTTGCAGTTTTTGATAGTCGCGGTCAGCCATATAGGTTTGGGTGTTTTCGAGCATTTCCGCCGTTTCAGGGTCGCGGAACAGATATTTCCGATAGAGATTGACAACCACGCCCTCGAAATAATCATCGGAGCTGAAAAAAATGTCGGTGAAATCCAAGCGGGAGGCGCCGGCTTCGAGAAACAGCGAGGAGGGATTGCCGTCCACCATTGCGCTGGCGTTTTCCAGTTCGGCGTTGGTGGGGTAGCGGAAAAGGAAATTCTGGAAGGTGGCCACCACGAAATTTTCCGTGCCCATATTGATTTCGTCGTAGTAAATATTGTTGATGATGCGGCGGTGGATTTCGATGTTATCAATCAGCGCGCTGTCCAGTTTCTGTGGGATTTCCATTAAAAGGAAAAGGCTTTCGGCCACATATTTCCAATATTCATAACTGCCGCCGGTGGCCGTTTGCAATTCCCGCACGGCGCGTTCAAAATCTTCGCTAATCAGCGCGGTATCAACACTTTCCAAATAATCGCCGCGCGCGATTTGGTAGAGTTTGAAATCGTATTCGGGCAGGTCGAAAAGCGTTTGGATGAGTTGCTCGCGCTGGGCGGGCGTGGCGGAATCGCCGAGGATTTGCAGGGCGGAATCAAACTCGGCTGGCTCGGCTTTCCTTCCCGCCAAGGTGATGAAGAGCCGATTGGCGTAATTGCCTTTCATTTCGGCAGTTACCACCGTTTCGGCGGGCGGGGCGTTGTCAGAAACCGTTTCGATTTCGTATTTCTCGCAACCTATCAAAATGAAAATGAGTAAAGTAGCGGGCAAGAATTTCATTACAGACCTTAAAATATTGACAACTAAAGTAATGCAATTTTCCGATTGCGGCAATGCAAAAGAGCTTAACGTCATTTTTACGATTTTAAGCATCGGCGGCAAAACATTTTTTGAAAGTTGCGCGTAGTGTTTCGCAAATATGAATGGAATGTTAAAATACGCGCTTTCGCTGCTCAGTTTTTTAATGGCGACGGCACTTTCCGCGCAAAAGGATTCTGTAAAAAAGGAATTTGAAAAACGGATTTCGGAAGAAGATTTTCCGGCGGCGGCGTTGCAGGCGGCGCAGCCATTTTTAGAAAACGCCCAGCGGGTGCGCTATTTCAAAGAATTTTCAAACAAAGGAATTTCTTACGAAATGGAGGTGAAAAACAGCGGGCGGAAATTCAGTATCGAATTTTTTGAAAACGGCGATTTGATGGATGTGGAGGAATTGGTGCGCTTGGCGGATTTGCCGGAAAATGCGCGCAACAAAATCTGCGGCCATTTCTGTGGGAACTACCGCCGCCACCGCATTTTCCGTGTGCAGCGGCAGTTTAGCGGGAGGGATTCCGAGGCGGTTTTGCGGGTCGCCCTTTCGGGAAATTTGGCGCAAGCCACCATCAAATACGAACTGGAAGCGGACGTGAACGGCGGCGAGCAAAACGAGCGCCTCGGACCGTATCAATTTCTTTTTGATAAAAATGGCAACTTACTGGAAATCAAACGTATCGAGCTGCGGGATACGGATAATATTGTGTTTTGATACTACTGTAAGAATTTTTTTAAGCCACGAAGGCACGAAGAACACAAAGTTTCTAATCGATTTAAAATCAGTATCTAATAGTAAAAATAGAGCTTAGTGCCTTTGAGTCTTTGTGGCAAATAACCTCAAAACGCTAAAATGTTTTTTAATGAGAAAAAGCGCGTTTTTCATCTTATTAATAGGAATATGCGGTGCATTGTCCGCGCAGGAGGCCGCGCCCTTTTTATATAAATGGGATCCGAATTTCAGCTTCACCTGGGAGGCCACGCCGCGCTGGTCGTTCAACGGGACGCTGGGCGGGCTGCACCGATTTGCCGCCCCCCAAGCGGAATCCGGCTACGACCGCCAAAAATTGGAGCGCATCGAAATGGACGTGGCCGCCTCTTACGCGATGTTCAACCAGCGCAGCGCCACTTTCAGCTACAAACTGCGACGCGACGGCGAATTGGACACCGCCGCCGAAGGTTTCGAGCACCGCTTTACCGAGCAATTTGTCTTCGTCAATTATGTCAATGCGTTCCGCTTGGCGCACCGATTCCGCTTGGAACAGCGCGTGAAAAAATCCTACGAAAACCGCCTGCGCTACCGCCTCGGCACGGACGTCCCCCTGCGCGGCACCCAACTGGACGGCGGGGAATTTTACCTGATTTTGTCAGAGGAATTGGTGTTTTCCTTCAACGCCGCAATGGCCGAACTGGAAAACCGAGTGAACTTGGGGTTGGGCTACAAACCGGAGAGCGGCCCCAAGATGGAAGTCGGTGGCGAATATCGGCAGCCGTTCGGTGGCGGGTCGCCGGCGCTGCACATTTTTACCGCTTTTTATTTTAAAATCTAATATTTTTTAAAATGGAATGGAATCCCCAGTTTGACATTTTGCTGAACCTATTGGTGGCGGCGCTTTTGGGCGGCATCGTAGGCTTTGAGCGCGAGTGGGCCAGCAAGCCGGCCGGCCTGCGCACCAACATTTTGATAGCCGTCAGTTCGGCACTTTTTATATCACTGGGCAGGATTATAATCACTGATTATTACGGGCTTGTTCCCACCGATTCTTTTGGGATGGACGCCACGCGGGTACTCCACGCCATAATCGTGGGCGTGGGATTTTTGGGAGCGGGCACCATTTTGAAAAGCCCCGGCGGGGAAGAAGTGCGCTTCCTGACCACCTCCGCTACCATTTGGGCATCCGCCGCCGTGGGCATCTGCGTGGGGCTGCACCAGTATTGGTTGGCGGCGGGGGCTACTTTGCTCATTCTCATCGTGAATTTGGGACTCAATTATTTTTGGAAAAAAGTGGAGGAAAAGCGCGCAGATTCGAATTGAAAATTTCCTTGAACATTTTAAATCCTAATAAAGTTATTACCGCAATCAACATTACAAATAATAGATTATTCCGATGAAAAAAACAATGATTTTGGCGGCCGTGGTCGCAATGAGTTTTAGCGCTGCGGCGCAAGTGGAGTTTGCCCCGAAAGGCGGCATCAACATCGCCACGCAAGGCGATCAAGGCGATATTGAAAGCAGCGCGCAAACGGGCTGGAACGCGGGCCTGGACGTTCGGTTGGGCGAGGGCGTTATTTTTTTCCAGCCGGGCGTGCATTTTTATCAGTACAACACGCAGTATCAATTTGTGGATGTGGGCAATGCTACCCTCGAATTCGAGCGCGACGTAAAAGTGCAGTCGTTCAAGATACCCGCCCAACTGGGTGTGCGCATTATCCCAGCGGATATTTTCGTGCTGCGAGGAAATGTGGGGCCGGCCTTCAATTTTCCTATCAACGTGAGTGACGATGGCGACGACAATTTTGACTTTGATATTGAGCGGGAAGATTATAAACCCGTGACCGTGGGCGCAATGTTGGGCTTAGGCGTGGACGTAGCCTTCATCACTTTTGATGTCAGTTACGAAATCGGCCTCTCCGACTATGTGGAATTTGAAGGCACGGATACCGAAGCCGCAAGGCAAAATGTATTGACTTTGGGGCTGGGGCTGCGGTTCTGAGGCGTTTTTTCTTTAAAAATTTATCAAAAACCTTCGCGGAAATGCGGGGGTTTTTTTTATGGAAAAATGGTTCAAAAGGCGGTTGAAAATGATGGCTGGCCAAAAATCAGAAATAGCGTTACTTTGCGGTCAGCGGGCG
Source organism: Owenweeksia sp. (assembly GCA_965214115.1). Lineage (GTDB taxonomy): Bacteria > Bacteroidota > Bacteroidia > Flavobacteriales > Schleiferiaceae > Owenweeksia. The sequence goes on along the minus strand of CBDCAU010000009.1, from coordinate 150,567 downwards.
AGGAGGGCGTTTCCGAAATTCCGCCATCACTGAAGGCCATCCACAAGGGGCACTTGCAAATCCCACAATTATTTCAATAAAAAAAGAGGTTCTGCCGCCGATTATGCGAAAGGGTATAAAAAATTTGAAGTGCTTGCTGGCAATAGTTTTTTTCCTGCCGATTACGGCTTACGGCCAGCCCCAAAAAACGGATACTATTTACACGCCGCAAGGAAAACTCCACCAAATTATCACCACTAAAGGCGAAGATAAGCGCGTGCAAACCTTCAGCTACGGCGGCCAGATGACCAGCGACGTAAATTTTAAAAATGGCAAGAAATACGGCGAGTACAAGGAATTTGATTCCTATGGACGCCCGAAAATAGAAGCGCATTATCAAGATGGTTTTTTGGAGGGGGATTACAAGCAGTTTTGGCCGGAAGGGGATTTGTTTGAAGAACTCCATTACGAAGTGTTCAAGGTGGACGGCGAGCTGCAGAGCCTTTTGCAAGGGAAGGCTAAATACTATCATTCCAATGGCTCCCTCGCCAGCGAGGGCAAATTTGAAAAAGGCGAAAAGGAAGGCCGTTGGAAATTTTACAATCAGAATCAACTGAGTGAGGAAAAAACTTTTGAAAACGGTAAACTGGCCGGCATCCAAATCCGCTACCACGCCAATGGGCAACTGATGTCTGAAGCGGATATTTATGAGGACGTCACAATCGACAATGTGTTTTATCCGAATTTGGTAAAAGGCTGGAACAAACAGTGTTACGAGAACGGGGAGAAGCGATCTTTCACCGAAATAAAAAACGGCCAGCCCACCGGCAACGAAAAACATTGGTATGAAAACGGAGCATTGAAATCGGAATCCGAAGCCACGGATGAAAACCGCAGAGTCAGTAAATTTTATGATGATAGCGGACAACTTACGTTCTACATCGAACAGAAAAAAACGCTGAAAAACGGCTATGGGAAGTGGGTAGAAGATGGCGTGCAAAAGCGGTTTAAAAACGGGAAACTCACCTCGGTGGCGCATTACCGGAATGGCGAGCGCCACGGCAAGTACGAGAATTACGGTGCCAATGGTACGATTGAGGCCAGCGGCGAAATCTACAACGGCAAGTCGGTGGGGGTTTCCAAAAACTATTATCCCAACGGCCAACTGAAACGGATCGACCAAAAGGATTTTGTGGTCTATCAAAGCGGTGACACGGGGATCGTGGCCCACGGCTGGCAGAAGCAATTTGCGGAAAACGGGCAAGTGACTTACGAAACGTATCAAGATTTTGGGAAAGAAATTTACCAAGCGCAGTATGGCGAAGGAGGCAACCTGATTTCGAGGCGCTACCAAATCCACGACCTGAAATGGAGCCAAGAATACTATCCGAAGGGAGAGTTGAAAACGGACGAGGCATTTGTACTGTCCTATAAGCAGAAAGGAGTTTGGTACGTGAACGGCGCGCCGCAATTAACCGAGATCAAAAATTTCTATTTGCCGAAATTTTCGGTGGAAATTACCAAAGACGGAACGGGCGCCGTGCTTTCGGCCAAAAAGAACGGAGCGCCTTATGAACCCGACCTTCAGGAATTGAAAAAACTGGAGTTTTCCCAAAGTGGCGATTTCTACGGCGGCGAAAATTTTTCGGGTGATTTTGCCCTGACCTTTCGCGACGGTAGCCCACGGTTGACCCTTGCACTGAAAGACAGCCTGCCCCACGGCGAGGTGCGGCTCTATTATCCCGAGGGCGGCTTGGCGTATTATGCGGAAATGCAAAACGGCCTATCGCGGGGCATCAGCTACCTGCTGAACCCTGCGGGGGACACTTTGGCGTGGCAGCGCAAAGGCCCGCGAAGTGAGTTGTATCGAAAAAGTTGGCATTCCGACAGCATCCGCAATATTGTGAAAACCAGCCAGCTCGGCGTTCAATTGTACAAATACGAATCCTATTCGGACGGCGCACCCTATTATATGGCCGATTATGAGAACAACATCCACAAGCGCTGGTATCCCGACGGGCAACTTTCTTCGGAATCGCATCCCGTGGAAGGCAACGAAAACCGGACGGTGCACCGCGAGTATTACCCCAACGGGCAACTGCGCTCCCATTATTATTATGAAAACAAAAAAAGGGTGGGGCCGTATGAATCGTACTACGAAAACGGTCAGTTGAACACGCGCTCTTCTTTTAAAGATGACCAACAAAACGGCTTTTACGAAAGTTATTTTGAGGACGGTAGCCTGCGTTCCAAAGGTGAAATTATCGCTGGGAAAAAGGAAGGGAAATGGGAGGTTTCGCGGGATGGGGAAATCGCGGTGGAATATTACAAAGACGACCGGCTCCAGATAAAACCGCCCACCGCGCCCTGCGAATGTGTGGATACCGCACTGGCCAGCGGGCATTATGGTTTTTTGAATACCCTAAGACTTTTTTTGGATTACCGCAAATACAAAAACCTCCATTTGCCGTTCTTGCAGCCTTTGGATTCGGCGGATTTTTACGGTATTTTTTATAAAAGACACTTTGAAGGCGGCGGCGAAATCATTGTTTATCAGCCCCTTACTTTCCGTTTTGATGAGGATGGGAAAAATACTTTGACCATCAACGCCTGCCACACCACGGGCTACATCAGCAATATGAATATTACGTTTTGGGATCGCGGAGATGTGCGCAACACCCATCTCTTTTTGCACGATGCCCAACTTCGATATGTTTTTGAAAACCGCCAATTTGAACAAAACAAGAGTGGCCAAAACATCACGCTGCTCATCGAAAGCGAGGAAGTGGAATTCGACCGCGAAAACCACATCACGTTTGAAGAAGGCTTTGTGACACCCTGCTTTGAGCCTATCCAAATGGGGGCTTGGCAACTGAATTCGGCCAAGCTAAAACTGCTTCCCAACGTGTCCCCTAAAAAAACGACCTATTGGTTTCAGAATGAAATGTTTGATTTGAGGCGATTGGAAAATCTGCCGAGAGGCTACATCATCGACACCACCGAGGCCGTGGAAAACCCGATGAGCCGTACGCGGCACAATACTCCAAGGCGGAAATTCAGCCCCACGTTCGAACGTACTTCATTGAACGGTTTTGTGGCCCAGAGCGGCGCGGGTATTTTTAAACTGAAAGGTGTGGAAATGCCCTTTTCTTTACGATATATGTGGCTTACGAATGACTGGGCGACTGGGGTTTTTGATGTGGAAGTTCCAGCCATCGCGAATGACGGTTCTTTCTTTATCGCCATTCAAGAGGAGGAAAAGATAGAGGGAACAATCCCCGAAGTGGAAACAGAGCTGGAGCTCATTGAGAGCAATCTGCTTGAACTGCAGCAACAGCTTGAAAAAGACGGATTTCAAAACCTGACCGTCAAACGCTACCCGAACCAAAATAGAATCCGCATTGAATTTTTCAACCGATGAGAAACATTTTCCTGACCGTATTTTTCTTTTGGGCGGCGCTTGCCGTGGCGGGCGACAACATTCACTTCGACCCCATCAATGGAAATGAGCTGGCATTTGGACCCTCTCAGTTTGAAAAATTGACCATCGATGAACTTAATCCAAAAGAGGAGGTGGACTTGAGTTTTTTCACCTTTGCCGACCAAGAGTATGAGAAATTGCGGAAGCAGCATCTTTATAATACTTTCAAAAAGAGGGTTTTGCAACCTTCGTTCAAACGAAAAATAGATTCGCTCGCACCCGTTTCTTTCGCGAGTGCAATTATTGAAGTAGGCTATTACGGCACTTCGGAATACCGAGGCTACGTTTTGGAGCGCATTGGGCTGGCACCGGTTTCCTATCTCGGCCACACGCTCACTTTCGCTTTCTCGGCCGAAATGAAATTTAACGGCACCGACCACGAGCGATTTTACATCGTAGAGGTTTTCTGCTTAAACCTCAACGATTTTTCTTATGTCCCCATCGAATCCATTCACAATGATTTGAACTACGACGCTTTGCGCAATGCCCTGACCCGCAAATGGCAAGAGATGCAAAATGAAATGCCAAGAATAAACTGGCTTCCCATAGAAAACCGAGGGCGGCGGAAGCCACAAGGATATGGACGGCCAGCGGCCGATTCAGGGGTGCAGAAATTCTTTGCGGACAGCCTTATTAGCTACGCCGTAAAACAAGGCGACCTCCGTGAGGCCGACATCCATTTTACGGGCGCGGGCGTTTTGGTACAGCTCAAAAATGCAGTGCCTTGGTTTTCGAATAACGGAGACCCAATGAAAGTTCAGTTTCACTTGGAAGCCTACGAGGCGAAGGAAGCACTTCGCGATTTTGAACCCTACCGCGCGCTGCAAAATGCCCGCGAACCCGCGCCGCCCCCATTGCCCGTGGATCCGTTCGACCACTTTTTCGAATATCGATTTCTGCAAGTCGAGCGTCATTACATCCAGTACCTAAAGCTACAGGACAGCGGAATTGCGGAAATTATAAGATATTACAAAAGCAGCCCACAGGACTCGCAGTTTCTCGACCGCATCCACTATCAGGACGGCTTGGCGCAAATGATAGACGCGCGGCCGAACGTCCATTTGGGTTCTTACGATTCTATTTTTTGGAAAAATGACAGGGTGCATCATACAATTTCGCAGCATAGGGAGCGGCATAAGCGCCCCCCGGAGGTGAACGAAAAGTACTACCTCTGCGCGGTGCAAGACCGCGACCGAAACGGGAACACCCGATGGGTTCTCAGCACTCATCCATATTTTAAAATCGACCAAGTTTGCTATTTTGACAAAAAAGTGGCGGTGTACCGCTATTCCATTCTGGGTGCAGACTTGCGGGCGTTTTATGGAAAGCAGCCCACTTGGTACACGATGGATGAAAGGGGTCTTTGCGATAGAAAAGACTGGTGTTATAAAGTGGATACAGAGGGCCGCCCCGCCGTGGCCATCCAGAATTATTATGTATATGAAAACGGCCGGCTGAGGCAAATTCTCGGCGACCGCGATATCTCAACCCTCCTTTATTACGATGCGGATGGCCGTTTGAAAGAAATCACCCAAACGGGGCGCTCGCCGGAGAAGGTGAGGTACTTCTACGAAGGGGATTCTCGTTTTCCTTGGCGTTATGAGGAAAGCGACCCGCGATATTCCTCCGCCCGGAATTATTACAACAAAATCCGCCGCAAATGAACGGCGCGGGGAAGCGGCGCAAAAAGACGCCCCGCCTTTGGCTCATCTTTTGTTTCCCGCCCGCCGCTAATTCCTACTTTTATCCCCGATGAAAAAAATTGCCGTTTTAATCTTGTTTTTGATGGTTGAACACCAAGCTTTTGCGCAGGGCAAGAATTTGAAAATCGAACAGATAAAACCGATTGACGTGCGCGCGGAAGTGATTTCGGTGTTTGAAAAAAGCAACACTTTGGCGCTTTTAAAAATTGTTGGGGTGGATTCCGCGAACACGTTCCGCTTGGAAAAGGGCGGCGAGGTGCTGACCAAATTCTATTTTACCACCAAGCCCACCAAGGGCGACCCAAAACTGGCCGGCATCCGCGCGGGCGACCAAATCACCGCTGAAATATCGAGCACAGAAAACCCGATGACCGGACAGATGGATTATCAGGTGTTCCGGTATCGGGTGTTGCCACGGTGCGAAAAATCCGCCAAAAGCGACAGTCTAAAAATGGGGGGTAAATAAGTTCAGCTTTTCAGGCGGCTTTGGTTTCCAAAGCTTCAATCACCGCCTCTTTGCCTTGTTGCAAATACATCTTCGCGTATTCGGTATGATAGGTGTGTTTCTTTAAAAACAGCAACTGCATTTCGTGCCAGTCATCGTCATTTTGCAATACGCCGATGTTTTGCCATTCCGTTTTCAGGCGGTTCGCGATTTGTTCATAATGGCCTGATCCTAAATAATATAAATCGGCATCGCACAGGATTTCTTCGCTCAGGTTTTTAGGCGACTGAGGGATGCGGGTCGCCAAAATCATATTTTGGATGCGCTCTATTTCTGCTTCCGAAAACCCGAAGCGGGGCAGTTCGCACGCCGCCATTTTAGCGCTTTCGGCCTCGTGGTTGAGGTGGGTTTTTACAAAAGCAATATCGTGAAAAAGAGCGGCGGTCAGCAGCAGTTGCTCTTCGCGCGCCTCCATATTGTAGTGCGCCAAAAGTTCGCTCACGTTTCGCACCACGTCGCGGGTGTGCCGTTCGTCGTGGTAGGTGTATTTATCGTCCAGCGTCGCCAGCGTTTCCGCTACCCAAGTTTCCATAGCAGTTAGGTTTTTGGTTTTAAAAATTTTCATCTTTCGGTAAATGATGTTAGAAAGTTGAGGCGGGTATAAACGGAAATATTCAGCAAATGATGCAATAAATAGTACAAATGTTGCAACAAAATATCACTTGGTTGGATATTGTAGGGTTTTTTATTTTGGAGATTTGGAGAAAAAGAAAAATCTATCTTGCCCATCTTTTTGAAAAAGAACATTGCCGCCTTACTCAAAATCACTTTGTTTTAATTGACTCGCAATGAAGAAACTCCCACCGCTTTGGGTCGCTTTGGTTCCGGTTTTTTTCTTGGTTATTTTACTAAGCATCAATGTGATAGGGGTGTTCGGTAACGATGCGCTTAGTGGGTCCAACCAGTTCATTTTGTTGCTTTCGGGCGCTGTGGCGGCGGCCGTGGGGATGACGCAAAAGGTCTCGTTTTCCACCATTTTGGAAGGCATCGAAAAGAGCGTGGGCGGCGTTACCAACGCCCTTTTGATTTTATTGATGATTGGTGCGCTGGCCGGTTCGTGGATGATCAGCGGCGTGGTGCCGGCGATGATTTATTACGGACTTAAAATATTGAATCCCAGCATTTTCCTTCCAGCAGCGGCCATCATTTGCGCGGTGGTTTCGCTGGCCACGGGCAGCAGTTGGAGCACCACGGCCACGGTCGGCATCGCCTTGGTGGGCATCGGGAAAGCGATTGGAATGTCAGAAGCAATGGTAGCCGGAAGTGTGATTTCCGGTGCCTATTTTGGCGATAAGATTTCACCACTCAGCGATACCACAAATCTTGCCCCCGCTATGGCCGGAACGGATCTTTTTACGCACATCCGGTATATGCTTTTTACCACCGTCCCCTCTTTTTCCATCGCGCTTATCGCTTTCATTATCATTGGTTTAAATATAAAATCGAGCGGCGAGGTAAATGACATTCAGCCCATTTTGAATGAATTGGACAGTATTTTCTACCTCTCGCCTTGGCTATTTTTAGTACCACTTTTGGTGATCTTTTTAATCATAAAAAAGATGCCCGCTTTGCCCGCTATTTTGATAGGTACTTTGGCAGGCATTTTATTCGCTTTTTTGTTTCAAAAAGATTTGCTTTTGCAATTGAGCGGTGAAGATTTTTTGTCCGCCGAAGCGGCTTATAAAATCCTGATGAACGCACTGACGGTGGACGTGGAATTTGGCGCGCAACATCCTATCCTTGAAGAACTTTTGGGCAGCAGCGGAATGGCGGGGATGCTCGGCACGGTGTGGCTCATCATCGCCGCGATGGTGTTTGGCGGGGCAATGGAAGCCTGCCGGTTTTTGGAAACCATCAGCCATTCCCTGTTGAAACTCGCCAAAGGCACGGCCTCGCTAATCGCCACCACAGCAGGCACTTGCGTGGTTTTGAACGTGACGGCTTCCGACCAATATTTGGCCATCGTGGTGCCGGGCCGGATGTACGCGGACGCCTACAAAAAACGCGGCCTCGCGCCAGAAAATTTGAGCCGGACGCTGGAAGATTCAGGAACGGTGACCTCGGTTTTGGTGCCTTGGAACACCTGCGGCGCCTATCAAAGCGGCGTGCTGGGCGTAAACACTTTGGCGTATTTACCGTTTGCCATTTTCAATTGGCTCAGCCCGTTTATGACGCTGATTTTCGCCATTTTTGACATCAAAATCCGTAAGCTGGCAAATGCAAAAAAATAAGATGGAAGAAGATTGGAAAGTGCCGTTTGGCAAATTTGAAGAAGCCTACCAGCAGGTGGAGCGCGCGTTTCAGATGCCCTCCGTGGCAGAAGAGAATCGCGAGTATGTGGCCGAGCAGGTCAAAGAAATGATTGAGAAGGGCTGGCTTTCGCTGGCGCTATATTTAGATGAAAACAAACAAGAAAAGCCCGCCGGAAATCTTTTGGAAAATGTACACCAGCGGGTGAACCAGCAAGTGGAACTGCGCGCCAAGCTCAATCAAAAAAAGCAAATTGAAGTGGACTGCGACGCCGAAAAACTGATGAAGCAACAATGGGAAATACGCGAGGTAATATTCCCAGCCTTTCGCGATCTGCGGAATTATTTGGAGGAAAAAATCTAAGACTTTTTCGCTTTAAAATTTTTAGTTGCTTTTTTTCACTTTTTTCAAACTTAGAAGATTCATCGCATTCCCTTCCAGTCCTTCGATAGTATTCGGATAAAAACGCAAAACTTGATCGTAATAAAGTGGAACGACAGGCGCATTTTCAATAATCAAACTATCCATTTTTTGATATAAATCAATCCGGTTTTTAATATCTGAAATTTGATAGGCGGCTTGGTATAAACTGTCAAATATTTCATTGGAAAAGTGCGTATAATTCGGGCCGTTGGGCGCAAAATTTTCCGAATAAAAAAGCGACAAATAATTTTCCCCATCGGGATAATCGCCAATCCAACTGGCGCGGAAAAAAGGAACTTTGGATGTGGCCACCGCTTGGCGCAAAGTAGATGGCGGAGTAGTTTCCACCCTGATTTTCAATCCGATGCGCGCCAGTTCGCCCTGAATGTATTCGCATAAATCCAAATAGGAAGGATTGGTTTGCAAAGGAATTTCCGGCAGCCCGGCGCCGTTTGGGAAACCCGCTTCCGCCAAAAGTTGCTTGGCTTTTTCGGGATTGTATTCGTAGCCTTTTACCTTTTCGGGATGGTAAGACGGCAATCCTTTGGGAATCATCCCCGCCTCGGCAGGCGTTCCAATATTATTGCGCAAATAGCGCATCATTTTTTTTCGATCAAAACCATAGTTAATCGCCTGCCTAATTTTTGTATCTAAAATTGGAGAATTTTGCACGGATTCGGCGGAAGAATCTACCAAAAAAGCCAAGTATTCGGTATTCAAATACGGCTGTCGATATACTTCAAAACGATCTTGGTATTTAGGCTGCAATTCCCCGGCGTAGGTCAGGATTTCATCTTTATAAGAAGCGTCCAAACCCGAAACCAAATCCAGTTTTCCTTTTACGAATTCCATAAAGGCGGACTGTTTGTCGGGAATAAAACTAATTGCAACCGCCTCTAAATAAGGAAGTTGCTGACCGTTTTCATCCTTCTCAAAATAATCGCGATTGCGGCGCAGCACCAACTTTTCGTTCGCCGACCACAGCTTGAAATAAAACGGGCCCGTCCCCACGGGGTTTTCGCGGAAATCATCGCCGTAAAAGTCGATGGCTTCTTCCGGAATCACCGAACAGTATTGCATCGAAAGCAAACCCAAAAAGGGTGGAAAAGGAGTTGCCAATTTGATGATGAAAACAGAGTCATTTTCAGCTTCAAAATTTTGGACGTTTTGAAACACCCAACTGCCCGGCGCGGCGAGGTTTTTATCCCGCAACCGCTCAAAACTATACACAAAATCCTGCGCTACAACTTTACGTTTTTTAGTATCAAAACATTCATTTTGATGAAAGAAAACATCGTCTCGCAAATAAAATTTATAGGTGAAACCGCTGTCTAATATTTCCCACCGTTTGGCAATGCAAGGCTGCAGGTTCAGGTCATTGTCCATCTGCACCAAGCCGTTGAAAATCTGATGGGTGGCCCAAATATTGGCTTGGTTTCGGGCGAAATGTGGGTCGAGCGAGGTGATGCCGGCCGATTCGTTGTAGCGAAAAATTTGGGAATCATCGTATTCTTTTTTCGAAGAACAAGCTACTACTAAACCTATAAAAAATAGCGCGAATTTTCTCATTCAAAAAACAGGGAAAATTTTTATTGAAAATTGACAAAAAGAAATTACCAACGCACGAGGGTAACCGGAGCTTTGAAAAGTTTCGTTTCAGGGCAATCCAACAGGAAATAATAAGTGCCGTCCGGCAGCGGGTTGCCGCCGCGGTTGGTGCCATTCCAGTCGTTTTGGTAATTTTCTTTGATAAAAACTTCCGCCCCCCAGCGGTTGAGGATGTGCAAGGCGCAATCGCCATTGGGGTTCAAATTGCTGACATCCAAAAAGTCGTTGATGCCATCGCCGTTGGGCGAAAAATAATTGATGGTAGAAGGTTCTGGCGGACGCAGGAAAACCTGCAGTGAATCCCGCCCAGCGCAGCCCAATTCATCGCTGGCTTCCACATAAAAAGTTACGGTATCGTCCTCCGCCCGAGGGATGCGCACCGTGGTGGCGCCGCTCAAAACATTCGCAAAAAATACGGGTGTGCTGGCCGACCATTCGTAAAAATCCCCGCCCGAAGCATTGAGTTGAATGATTTCGCCGAAGTCGATTATTTGATCCGCCCCGGCATCCACACCGACACTTAAATTACTGATTTCCAAAGAGTCAGTATAAATTTTTTCACAAACACCGTAGCGGACGGTGAAGGTGACAAACTTCTCGCCGGGCGAAGAATAAGAAACTGGGCCGGGCTGGAAAACCGAATCTGAGCCGGGGGAAGCGTCCGCCCCAAAATCCCACGAGAAATCCGCATCGGCGGGGTAGAAGTTGGGGAGCGGCCGGAAGAAAATTTCGTTGGCCTCCAAACAGTAAATGCCGCTGTCGCGGAATTCGGGATTGACGCGCGGCTGCACATCAAAAACAAAAGTGGTGGTATCTCCGCAGGGCGAGCTTGGATCGGCGATGAGCGTGACGGTGTATTGCCCAGCGATATTATAAAAATAGGAGGGGGTGTCCAAACTGGAAGTGTCGTTCAAAGTGGTGGGGTCGCCAAAATCCCAAAAGACGGCTGCGGCGTTTTGGCTCTCGTTTTCAAAATGAACCAAAAGCCCGTCGCACAGGATTTCAGGGTCTTCCACGGGGGTCACAAAATCGCTGACAACCGTGGAGATGCAACTGGTAACGTTGAATTGATAATCCAAACGTACGGTGCTGAGCGGCAGGCCGTTGCGATATTCGGTAACGCAAACCCCCACGGCAAATTGACCAATCTGGGTGGGCCGCCCGCTGAGCAGCCCCGTCTGGGGATTCACCGTAACGGTGGGGCTGGACGGAATAGGGACACCGCTGGAAAAAGGCGCGACAAACGGAATGGTATCGTAGGGCGGGGGGCAGGGCGGATTGGGCACTACCGTGAGGCAAGGATTTCCACCGCCGCCGCTGGAAGCCCCCCCGTTCAAGATTTCACAAAATTCAAAATACAATGAATCGCCGTCCGGTTCGGCCACGGTGAGGGGCAGTTCAAAATTTTTGTTGAGGCAGATCACCACCGGCGCCACGCCTACGAACTGCGGCGAGGAATTGCAAGTGGTATCCATACTGGGAATGCTGACGGTGTAGGTATTGCCGATGCCCATGCTGTTGATATTGGTAATTCCCGAATTGCGGCAACACCGCTGGTGGGTGATGACGTAGCCGCCGGGCACGGGCGGCAGTTGGATGGTGTCGAAATAATCGGTGTATTCCGAGCAGAGGCCGGGCGGCGCGGTGACGCAGGGATTGCCGGTAGAATCGGTGGAAACTTTGATAATAGCTCCCAAAGCGGGGGCGAGCGTGGCGATCAAATTATCCGCCGTGTCGTAAATGGCGATGAACGCGTTGGCATCGAACTGGGCACCGCCGCCCGCGCAGTCGCGGTAAATGCGCAGTTTTATGGCGTAGGCATTGCCGCCCAGGCAGGTGTAGGAAATGTCGCCGCCGATGAGGTGGGCGGCATCCATTTTATAAAAACCTGATAAGCAAATGATTAGGACAATGAAAAAACGGCTTGCCACGTGGGTTTCGTTTTTATTAAAAAAATATTGGATGGCGGAAGGTAAGGGAAATTCTTCCTTTTGATGATGGTGAAAGATTTTCCGCAAAGGCAAACGCATTTAGAACCAACCCACGCTATAGAATTTTGAATACGATTTAAAATATTGATGGCCAATGTTTTAAATTAATTTTCCATCCAAATTTACGGACTGACGAACCGATGGATAGACCGGCCGGAATTGTCTCCCCAGATGGTGGTCATTTTGGAAGGAAACTCTTCTTTGCCAATATATTCGAACCCCACTTGACGCGAAAGTTTGTTGCTGGCGTAGTACCTTTTTTGTTTGAGGCGGCCCTGATCATCATAAGTATAGAGCACATAATGTTGGTGTTCCAGTTCCTGCAAGGGCTGCATTTTTTCATTATATAAATAAGCGACCCCTTGCATTTCTTGGGGATAATTGTAATCGGCCAAGCCGGAAGGGGTGGGGTAGTAGCTCCCGCAATCCATATCGCTATGGTAATATTTTTTGACGCAAATGGTGTCTTCGGTAAAATAATGGGTGGTGGCCTCCGCGGCATTCCCGAATGGTGAATATTGAATGTTCAGCACACTTTGGCCCGCGTACATCCAATGATTGAACTCGTAGCGACCCCGCTCAAATTTCCAAGCATTGGCGAGATTGCGATGGCCATCGTAGGCGTAGCGCACAAAAAAAAACGGTGGTATCCGGCTCTTGGCTTAGGCGGATTTTCTGATATTGCATCGCAGCTAACTGCCCGCCCTCCCAGCGGTAGGTGGCAATACTTTCCTCTCCTTCGTAAGGGTTTGACCCATTCACTTCCCACAATTTTTGATGGCGGTAGCGCATACGGTAAATGGTATCGCCGCCGTCGCCCGCCTCTCCGCTTATCACATAGAGTTCTTCTTTATCGGCATCCGGCATTTCCAAAACATCCACTTCATTAAAATAATACAGCTCGCCGGGCGGCCAGTCATCGCTAAAATTTCGGAGGCGCGTTTCGGGCAATCGCAGGTTTTCTGCGAAAGCGTAAAACGCAGTAGGTTTAAAAACGCCTTTGATTTTATCATAAGGAATGTGCACCTGAAAAGGATACGCGGCTAGCGGATGCTCTTCAAAAAAGAACTGGTCCACGCAAACCATCAGCCCCGCGCCGGTCCACCACAGGCGGGCATCCCCAAATGAAAAACGCCGGAAGCCGCGCGCTATCCCCGAATCGAGCCGAAAGACGTACAGCGTGTCTTCTTCCCCATAATATTGATCGTAGAAATAATTTTCCGCCTCCACTTTCAAGGAGGAGTCGCGTTGGTTTTCCCGAATATCGGGCAGTTTTTGGGTTTCCAAAAAGTATTGGGTCGGCATCAACCGCCGCAGCCGAACGGTGTCCGTAAACGCCAGCAACTCCGGCTCCCGCTGCATTTTCCCCGTTTTCACATTAAAATAAAAAAGCCGTTGCAAGGTCATCTGCCGGTAACGCCAGTTGGTGCGGTAGCTGGTGTTTTCTTGCAGAGTCAAAATATTGTTAGCGTAAGACAGCGGATAAAAGTGCCGGTCGATCAGTTCCAAGTGGGTCGCTTTCTTTTGCTCATACCTTTCCAGATAAAGGGCCTCCATCTTTTCGGCGTGCGCTTTTATTTCGTTTTGATAGGCCTCCGAACGCCACCGCTCGCGGAAATGGCGCGCCATTTTTTGCTGCGCGGCCTCGCTCGCGTTTTTCCCGCTAATGATAAAATCGCGTCGTTCGAGGGGGTCAATATCCGTCAGATAAGTTTCCAGATAAATGGTGTCGCCCGTAAAATGGTCGTAAAGAAGGTCGCCGGGCTGAGCCTTGGCAGAGAAGGCCGCCAACATCAACAAACCGAGAATTTTAGAAATGGAAAATTTCATTGGGACGAGGTGGGCAGGAAGAAAAGCACGCGCAGTTTTTGCTGCTGTTCCAGCACTTCCAGTTTTAGGTTTTCAAAATTGTTTTGCTGCAAATTTTCCAGCAGTTCTTCTTTTTCAAAATCGTGAAATTTTCCCTCGCTGTCCTTTAGCGAATAGCCCTCCGGATTCTCCGCGCCCATCTCAAAAACCATCTCGCCGCCCGCCCACGTATCGGTCAGCCACAGGTTGTTGGAAGTGAAAGGCAGTTCCCGTTTTTTGATAGTAAGCCCACCGGCCGCTTCCAAAAACACCATTCCGTTGACGGTGTCTTTTGCGGGGCCTTCCGACAAAAATCCAAAATCAAAGGGCGCTTCGTTGTAAGTGCCGCGCCCGTGAACCGCATCCACGGGGCGCTGGCGCAGCAGCGGTTTGGCGCGGCCGCTGTCCAATCGCCACTTGCCCGCTTTGGTGGCGATGGTTTCAAAACAAACTTCGGGCAGTTCGGGCTGGGTGGCGATGTGGTCGGGTACGTTAAATTCCACATCGTCCACCTCCAAACGAAAGGACAGCCAGCCCACCGCATTTTCCTGCGAAAGCGCGGGGTTTTGAAACTGGTAGGCACATTTCCCCGACCCCACGTTTACATAGTAATCTTCCGGCCGCAAGGGGTTGAGGAAGTAATTGAATTCCATCCGCGAATAGAAGCCCTTGGTGTGGCAGGGCGTGAGGAGCAAGCGGCTTTGGCTGTTGCTTTTGAGTCCCAGCACCACCTCGCCAAAACTGTACAATTGAAAATAGCCGGAATGCTCTTCCAAACTGGGGCCGACCACAAAAGCGAGCTGGTTGTAAACAGTGGAATCCAGGGGCTGCAGGAAGGGGAAAAGTTGCCAGTCTATCTCATCGTATTTGGCCAGCTTCTTTACAAAATTCACGTAATTCCAACGCGAAACGGGGACGGCGGTATCGATACAATCACAGGCGGCGGCGGGCGGGGCCACTACCCTCTTGTCATTTTCAAAATACACTTCTTCCAGTTCGCCATCTTCCCGCAGCAGCCAATGGCCCTGCTTTTTATCGTTCACCACTTTCCCTTTGAGGCGCAATTTTCCATCCGGCAAGTAAGCCGTGAAAGTGCCGTTGAGCTGGCCATTTTCATAAAATGCTTCTAACTGCGGTTGCCCGTCTTCATAATAATAACGGTATTCGCCTTCCATTTTGCCGGCCTTCTCCATCACCCGTCCGCGCAGTTGCCCATTTTCATAAAAACTCCTTTTTAAAAACAGTTTTTCCTGCGCGTCCATCATTTGGCCGTCTTCGCTTATTTGCCCGTTGGGATACCAACTGGTGTACTCGCCCGTGCGCAAGTTTTTGCGGTTTTTGGGCTGGCCGTTTTCGTGATATTCCCTTGTCAGGTAGCGCTTTCCGCTGCTATCGGTGCGGCTGATAAGTGCGGCCTCGTTGTTAAAATAGGTGTAAGTTTCCAGCGCCGCGCCTTGGTGGTTTTGGCTTTTGGAAAGGGTGTCGCCGTTCAGTTTTCTCTCGTAAGAAAGACCGTGGGCGAGTCCGTTTTTATACTGTGAAAACGCCAGAACCTCCCCAAAAGGGCTGTAAAAAACCCAGTCGCCCTGCGGCAGCTTGCCGCTGATTTTTCCCGCCAAGCGGGTTTGCCCGTTGCTGTATTTTATTTTGAAAGAGCCGTCATTAAAATTTTGGTAAAAGGAATTTTCAGAGGGGTTGAAAAAAAAGTCGCGAATGTTTTCGATTGGCGCATCGTAAGTCAAACCGCTATGCCCCGTGCGGGAAACCCGTTGATGGTCGCCCACAAAGGTATAGGTGCTGGTGCCTTGGCCTTCCACGCCGTAAAGCTGAATCTGGTTCACCGCTCCGTTGATGAAAAAGCGGTAATTATAGCCTTTCAACTGCTCTTTCTGTAAGCCGCCATCGGGGTAAAATTCAAGTCGCCAGCCGATGGCAGGGTATCGCATCAAAATGAGTTTGCCCGTGGCCTCATCGTGCGAAGCTTGGTAAACGGGGTCGCGGTCTTTGTAATAAAAAGCTTCCGCTATCAAGTCCCCCTGTTCCGTCCAGCGGCGGTGCCAGCCGTCTCTTACGATTGCTTTGCGGCCGCTTTCGTAGGTAATTTCCACGTTGGTTTCAGTGGTGCGCGGGCTGCCATCTGGCCAAAAAAGTTGGTGGGTGCCGATTTGCTCCCCGTCTTGGAATTCCCCGCTGCGTTCCAAGGTGCCATCATCGTAGTAAGCTTTGGAGAGGCCGTGCCTTTTGCCCATCCGGTAGTGGGCCACGCTTTGCAGATTGCCGTTTCGCCACGCGGTCACTTTTCCGTCTTCCTCCCAGCGGTCGGCGCGGTTTTCCTGTTTCAACAGTTTTTGCGTGCCCTCGCCCGTTTTGCGGCCTTGCTCGTCGTAGCTCACCGACTGTCGCGTTTGCCCGTCCGCGCTAAATTCCGCCCGGTAGCGGAGTTGGCCGTTTGGGTGATACTCGCTCCACGTGCCTACCGGCCGGCCCCATTCCATTTCCCGTTCGGATTTCTTTTGCCCGTTTTGGTAGAATTCCACTTGTTTTCCGTGGGTTACGTTTTGATACAGCACGTCGCCCACCCGCATTTCCGCATAGTAGTTTTGCTTGAATTTTAGCTTTCCATTGGGATGGTAGGTCAGCCATTCGCCGTGTACTTTGTCCTCTTTGTATTCCTTTTCCTCGTGCAGTTTCCCGTAGCGGTCATATTCCTTCCAAGTGCCTGATTTCAAGCCTTTTTCATAAGTGGCCTCATTTTGCAAAAATCCTTCGCGGGTGTAATATTTCGCCTCGCCGTGCAGCAGGCTTTGCCGCTCGCCGTTCACCGTAAAAACTTTATAGTTCAGCTTGCTTCGTAGCTTTTCCTCCGCCCAATAATTTTTGAAACTGCCCGATCGCAGTCCGTTCTCATAGTGCGCTATTTCTTCCACCTTGCCATTGCTGTAATAAATGGTGCGCTTGCCATCAAGCTGCCCGTCTTTATAAGGAGATACCGATTCCAACCGACCGCCGGAACGGAATTCCCGCACGGTTTTCTGGTTGCCTTCGGTGGTGATTAGTCGGGCGATGTCGCCGTGGGGATATTTTACGGTATCCACCGTTTGGGCGAAAACTGGAAAAACTCCTAACATTAATACCAGCCCCCAAAAACCCTTGCGATTAAAATAGTAGAACATAGTGCCGCAATTTCGGAAATACGGACAAATCATAGAAGGATGAATGCCGCCTCAAAAGGAATCGACGGCGCGATAAAGGATCTTTTCCTACCAAATAACCTGAGTTCGATTCTTAAATAATCCATACAAACAATCTAAATCATTGAAAGTCAATATTTTGTGTTTGATTTTGGATGCCGTAGGCATCACATATTTGTAGCATAATATTTTGAGCATTCTATGACCCCATCGGGGTCATATATTGGCTGGATCTTTCTAAAAAAAAGTGCTTGCCGCGCTCCCGTTCAATCACGGTACTCCGGATTGGGATGCCCAAAATTACTGCCCGCCTTCCACTTATCGCGCTGGTTGCCGTAAGCGGGAAAGCCGCCCAAGTCCTTGAAAATCTTGGCCGTGTGCATCAAATTCCACGTCATAAAAACCGTGTTGCGCTGGGTAAATTCATTTTCTTCGCCGCCGGAATTTTCATCCAAATAGCTCGGCCCCGGCCCCGCCTCGCCTATCCAGCCGGCGTCCGCTTGGGGCGGAATGGTGTAGCCCAAATGTTGCAATCCGTACAGAATGCTGTGCGCGCAATGTTTGATGCCGTCTTCGTTTCCGGTGATGATGCAACCGCCCGCGCGCCCATAAAAAATAGACTGCCCTTTGTCGTTCAATTTTCCCCCAAGCGCGTAAAGCCTTTCGATGACCAAGTTGCAGACGGACGATTTTTCGCCCAGCCAAATGGGCGTGCCGATGACCAAAATATCCGCATCCAATATTCTTTGGGAAATGTCCGGCCAGTCGTCTTTGTCCCAGCCTTCTTCCGTCATATCGGGCTGCACGCCAAAGGCAATGTCGAAATCCACCGCGCGGAGGTAGTCCACTTCCACGCCCTCCTTCCGCATAATGTCCATCGACACGTCCATCAAACCTTTGGTGTGGCTTTGCCGCGGACTTTTTTTCAAAGTGCAATTGATGAACATCGCCTTGAGGCCGGAGAAATCGGGTTTTTCAGACATCGTGATTCGTGATTCGTGATTTTGGATAATTCAAAGCCGATGCGGAAAGTTCAGCGGTAGTTCAAAAAAAAACCGCCTTATTTCTAAGACGGCTTTTTTAAATATCATATAAAGCGGTACTCAATCGCAGCCACGGTCGGCTTTGCTTTGCGCATCGTTGTTGGGAAAGCAGTATCCGGAAGGGGTGGAGGTCGGTTCGTAGCGCGCCAGTTGGTCGTCGTTCAAGGCGTTTTCCAAAAAGGCCACCAAATTATTTACCTCATTTTCAGTGAGATGCAACGGGCGAAAGTTTGCCGCCAATTGCGATTCGGGGACGCGGGAGTTTTCCGCCACGGCCTTGTTTTTATACTGCACCAACTCTTTTATAGAACGGAAACTGGAGCCGTGGCCGTAAAATGCGGCGTGTTTCAATCCGTACAATTGCGGCACTTTGAATTTGAAATCGTCGGCCGGATTTCCTGTGAACCCGCCCCTGCCCTTGCGCGTAGCCATATCCACGCTGCCCAGCATATCGGGCTTTCCGTCCAAATCATCCATCCCCAGCGCGAAAAATTCCATCGAATTCAGCGCCGGCCCGCTGTGGCAATTGTTGCATTGCGCTTTTCCGAAAAAGAGGAGTGCGCCGCGTTTTTCGCTATCGTTCATCGCGGTTTCGTGGCCGGCCAGCCATTTTTGGAAAGGGGCTTCGTTGGCCAAAACCGTGCGCTCGTAGGCCGCGATGGCCAAGGCGGCATTTTCTTTGGTAACGCGCTCATTGCGAGGCACATTCGGATAGGCCGCGTCAAAATAACTTTGGTAATTCGCCTCCGTCAAAAGGGTTGAATCCACTACGAGGCGGTGGACGTCCAAACCTGCCAGCGCTTGCGTTTCCACGCCTTCAAAACCTTGGTGGTTCACGGCTTTTGGGGTGCCGGCCGTCCATTGGCTTTCAGTGCCGGCGTTTTTGCCGGTGGCGCCAAACTGGCCATTCCACAGCATCACGGTTTGATAGGCAGAATTCAAAACCGTGGGTGACGCAATCGGTTGAAAGTCAATGTCTTTTTCATTGTACTCCGAAGCCGCCGCTCGGGTTTCGCCCAAGTTGCCGAAGCCGCTGCCGCCATCGCCCAAGCCCTGTGCCATCCCACTTTTAAAACCGGCCCCCGCGTGGTGGCAACTGGCGCACGAATAACTGTGCATCCCGCTGGGCACCTTGGGTTTCAGTCCCATATGTGTCTCGTGAAACAGCATTTTGCCCAGCGCCACTTTTTCTTTGGTGATGGGATTTTTCGGGTCTTGGGGGATGTTGCTGAAATCGGTGCTTTCCGGCAGTTGGAAGTAATTCAAATCCCCGTTCGGGGAAGCTTTTTCGAGGCTCGTCCGCAGCTCTTTATTCAGCGGGTTTTGTGATACGGAAGTGTCGGGGTCTTTTTGGCAAGCCGCCAAGACGGCCACAGAAAGTATGGCGGAGTAGAGTTTCAATTTTCCCATAATGTTTAGAGTTTCCAAATTTTGGAATTGGAATATTTGCAAAGCAGTATTTCAATTATTTGATTGTGAGTAGTTTAGAGTTAAGTTTTACACCTTTGTAAAATTTTCATCTTCTATTTTTCAAAGATAAGACCAATGTCGCAGTACCGACGATTAGATGAACCAAGCAGCAAAAAGTAAGCGCTTATTTTTGTTTTGGAGAAGAAGTGATACTGGAAAAATAGGCTAATTTATACCAATCGAAAAGTCGAAGAGACGGATTTGGCTTTGTCAATTCCGCTTCCCATTTTTCTTTTTTGGCTAAAAAACGCTCTCTTAAAAAGCGCGTCATTTTCAATCGTTTTGATTTTTCAAACGCGCTGAGCAGGGTTACAAAATGCGCAAATTCTTTTCCTTCTCTTTCGTATAAAATTTTGAGATTATCCAAGGCCAGTTTGGATTTCCGTAAAAATTCAGAATTTTCCTCTAAACCTAAATGACGAACGGGATTGTCGATTTGCTGGACTTCCACCCCGCTCCTTTTCAAACGAAAACCCATCAAAGTATCCTCGTGGCCGTAAGTGCGCAGCGTGTCATCAAATTTATTTCTGCGCCATATTTCTTTGGGAATCAAGAAGTTATTGCTGTGAAAACTGCGATGGGGATTTTTTTGACGATGTCTTAAATTTTTCCCCTCGCGTTTTTGTCCGGTTTTGTAATGCAATGAAAATTTGAGGTCGGGGAGTTTTTTGGGATAATTTGTGCCGCCACAAATCACCTTTTTTTCATTACGGATTTCAAGATATTTTTTTAGAAAATCTTTACGGATAATTTCGGAATCATCATCTAAAAAAAGCAGGAAATCGGTATTCGATTTTTCAGCCAGTTTATTGCGGATTTTAGAGCGGCCCACGTTTTCTTTCAGCTCTTCATAAACGATATTTTTATCTTCAAAAAAAGCGCGGTTTTTAATCTTGTTCTTTTCATCTGAACCATCATCCAAAACCACAATTTCCATGGAATGATTAAGCGCTGAAATTTGCGCCAATAAAGAAGAAATCAACGGCTCAACTTCTTGATTGAAAACTGGAATGCATATAGATAAATCAGGTTTCAAATTGTTGAAAATCAAAGACTTTTTTGCACTGCCTCAAATACCTTCCCGTCTTCGCACTTTAAGGTTGGGCTGGGGAATTTCAAAATCAGCGAATAATCGTGAGTGGCCATCAAAATGGCGCGGCCGCTGTCGCTGATTTGGCGGAGGAGAATCATAATTTCTTCCGAGGTGCCGGGATCGAGATTTCCCGTCGGTTCGTCGGCGAGAATCAGGTCGGGATCGTTTAACAAAGCGCGCGCAATCGCAATCCGCTGCTGCTCGCCGCCGCTGAGCTGGTACGGCATTTTGAAACCTTTGGTGCCCATCCCCACTTTTTCCAAAACTTCCTTCGCGCGAATTTCACGCTGGCGTTTTTCCTTCCAGCCGGTGGCTCTTAAAACGAACAGCAAATTTTCGTTCACGCTGCGGTCGGTCAGCAATTGGAAATCTTGAAAAACAATGCCCATTTTCCGGCGCAAAAAGGGTATCTGATTGTCTTTCAGTTTTTTAAGATCAAATCCCATTGATTCGCCCTCGCCGGATTGGAGGGGCAAATCGCCGTATAATGTTTTTAATAAAGATGATTTTCCGCTGCCCGTCGCGCCAATCAAATAGAGAAATTGGCCGGACTGGATTTCCAGATCCACATTGGAAAGCACGAGGTGTTCGCGCTGAAAAATATTGGCGTCGCGGAGGAAGAGGATGGGTTTTTTGTCGGGCATTTTGAAGAAAAAGGCGGGCGCAAAAATAACGCAATTGGTGCGCGGAGACCTTGCAGGTTTTCAAAACCTGCAAGGTCTTTATTACTCAATATATATCAACACTTTCCGTTGAAAAATCTTCAATCCTCAAAACACCGCGCCCCTCGCAAAACTGTACTTTTATCCTTTAAAATTCTACTTTGAAAAGTACGGTGCGGGTATTTTGTAAATCACTCATTTTCAGTTTGTTGTTTTCCCTTTCAGGGAATATTGGGGCGCAATCCACGATGCAGCCGCGCGACGGTTTGGCCAAATATGACCAAGGGCGGGCGCTTTTTCGGAAAGGCCAATTCGGAAATGCGCAGCGCTTGCTGGACGAAGTGGCCGCTAATGATTTTGAAAACGACCGTGAAACCCGAGCTTCCGCCGCTTTTTATGCCGCGCTCGCCGCGATGGAACTGTACAACGGCGATGCGGAAATGCGCGTGGAAGATTTTGCCAAAACCTACGAACTCAGTCCGCTGGCCAACCGGCTTTTCTTTGCGTTTGCCAATCATAAATTTAGTTTGAAACGCTACAGAACCGCTGCGGAATTCTATGAAAAAACGGATAGGCTGCGTTTGACAAAAGAGCAACAAAACGAGTGGTATTTTAAAAAAGCCTATTCGCAATTAAGTTTGGGTGAAAATGAAAGCGCCAAATTGCTCTTTTTTAAATTAAAAGAAGAGGATTCCAAATATGCGCATTCCGCCAAATATTATTATGCGCACTTGCTTTACGCGGATTCCAATTACGCAGAAGCGCTTACCAACTTTTTGCCTCTGCAAGACGATGAAAGTTTTGGGCCGCTCGTTCCCTATTATTTGGCGCATATTTATTATGAATTAGATGATTATGAGCAACTTCTGAAAGTGGGCGAAAATCTCATCGAAAATGCCGTACCCAGCAAAAAAGCCGAAATCGCCAAACTGATGGGCGATGCTTTTTATGATAGAAAAGATTATAAAAGTGCTTTAAAATATTTGGAAATTTACAAAGGACAAGGCGGCCGGATGCGGCAGCGCGACCACTTTGAATTGGGCTATTCGCAGTATCAAATGGGCTTACAATACGATGCGATAAATTCGTTTAACAAAATCACCGGAAAAGGTGATGAATCTTTGCAACAAAACGCCTATTATCATTTGGGTGATTTGTATCTAAAAATTGGTGAAAAAGAAAAAGCACGGACAGCTTTCAAAGCGGCTTCCGAAATTGAGGCCAGTCCGACCATCCGCGAGGACGCTTTTTTCAATTATGCGAAACTGGCTTACGAACTTTCCGACCCCTACCAAGACCCGATTGCCACGCTCAACGATTTTTTGGATGAATTTCCCGATTCGCCGCGTCGGAAGGAGGTGAATCAGTATTTGGCGAACTTATATATCACGTCCAAAGATTACGAAAAAGCGCTGGACGCCATCGAGCGCACGGGGATGGAATCGCAAGGAATGAAGGCGGCGTATCAAAAAATTGCCTTCGCAAAAGCGAGCGAACTTTTTACTGCCAAAAAGTATCAAGCCGCTTTGGATAAATGGGAAGAATCGTTGCAATATCCTCTTGACCAGCAAGTTACCAGCCTCACGCATTATTGGCTGGGCGAAACGCATTACCAATTGGAAAACTATAAAAAGGCGTTGGAAGAATGGGAATCGTTTCGCGGGCGGCCTGCCACTTTTAACCTGCGGGAGTACAACCGCTCACGCTACCAAACGGGCTACGCCTATTATAAGCAATTCGACTTTCAGAAGGCCGCGCAGTTTTTTCGGGATTTTGCCCGCAACGCCGCGCCCAGCGACCCGCGCTTGCCGGATGCCTACCTGCGCACCGCCGACAGTTATTTACTGACGGGCGGCAATTTGGTGGCCGCCGAATTTTATGATAAAGCGTTGGAAGTCAATACTTCCGAGGCGGATTACGCTTTGTATAAAAAGGCCGAATCAGAAGGTTTGTCCAATAAAAATGAGCAAAAAATCAGCGGTTTGCAGGATTTGTTGCAGCGTTTTCCGCAGTCGGTGTATGCCGAGCGGGCGCAGTTTGAAATCGCGGCCACACAACTGCAACTGGAAAATTACCAGCGCGCGCTGAGCGGTTTTTCGGATTTTTTGCGGGACTATCCCAATTCTACTTTGGCCGCTAAAGCGCAGTTGCAGAAGGGTTTAGCTTTCGCGAATACCGACCGGAGCGATGAGGCACTCTCTGCTTATAAGAAAGTGGTCGGCGATTATCCCAACACCGAGGAGGCGCTGGAAGCGGTGAGTTTGGCGCGGCTGGTGTACGCGAGGACGAACCGCATCAACGATTATTTGGATTGGATTGAAACCGTTGATTTTGTGGATGTTAGAAAGTCGGAATTGGATTCGACGGCTTTCAGCGCGGCCTTCGACCAGTATTCCGGCGGCGATTGCAACAGCGCGGTGCCGGCTTTGCAAAATTACCTCGACCGTTTTCCGAAAGGGTTTTTCGCCTTGCGCGCCCATTATTATTTGGCGGATTGTGCGAAGCGGCTCAGCCGACCTTCCTTGGCGGAAAAATCCTATCGCCAAATCCTTGATTTTCAAAGAAATGAATACACAAATGAAGCGCTGACGTATTTAGCGGCCGCCGCTTTTGACCAAGAAAATTACGTGGAGGCGCAGAAATTATACGAGCGTTTGGAGACTTCCGCGCAAAGCAAAACCGCCGTGACCAACGCGCAGTCGGGCTTGATGCGCGCGGCTTTTGCGCTGGGCGATTATCAAAAAGCGACGAAATACGCCGACAAAATTTTGCTGCAAAGCGGTGTGGAAAGCGGCATCAAAAATGAGGCGCGACGGGTGAAGTCGTTGGCGCTTTTGGAGGAAGGCCGCTGGGAGGAATCCGCCGATTTACTACAAGAATTGAAAGAGAAAAGTGGCGGTGAAATGAAAGCCGAGGCGTGGTACAATCTCGCGTTAGTGCGCTATCAACAAAAGAATTACGAGAAATCCAGCGAGGTGTTGAATTCCCTCATCCGCGAAATGCCGGACTATAAAGAGTGGAAGTTGCGCGGCTTGATTTTGTTGGCGAAAAATTACTGGAAACAGGACGATATTTTTCAGGCAAATTATACTTTGGATTTTGTGATAAAGAGTGGGTATTCACAAGAGATTGTGGGTGAAGCGGAAAAAATGAAAGCTGACATTGCCGAAGAGCAAAACCGGCAGGAAGCGGAGAAGCTGAAACAGCGGTTGAACAGCGGGGAGGCTGGGGATTCGGTGTTGTTGAATCAGGGGGATGGGATTATTATTATTGATAAGTGAGAGGATTTTGGATTGATTCGATTTACGATTTACGATTTTTCCTCCCCTGCCTTTGCCGGCAGGCAGGCCCGCCTCCCCCGATTGCTATCGGGGCCTCGGCACCCCCTCCAAGGAGGGGGCCAGGGTCGATGCCTTCTTCGACCGTGCCGTGTAGCCGGAGTTTTTCCGAGTTGGTTGGACGGGCGATTGTCCCCCTTTAGAGGGGGACAGATTTCTAAAATTTTTAAGAAAATTTTAGAAAACAGGGGGAGGTGCTGAAATTTTTGAAATAGAAATGCGTGTCGCCCCGCTGGGGCTTTTTAGAAGCGGCGAGCCATTGGAAAACGCCGCCCTAACAGGTGGCGCAACAGACATTCCGCCCCGCTGGGGCTATGAAATTTGCAAGACGAAAAAGCCTCGTAGAGGCGAAATGATTGTAGCACCGTCCGTAAGGGCGGTGATTGAAGAAATAAGAGAAGAAGTTTTTGAAGCCCCAGCGGGGCGACACCTGTAAAAGCTATGACAAAGTTTTCTATAGGATTTTAAAAAACTGATGTTACATTTTATCTAAAATATTTGATATGAAATTATTTCAAAAAATAATTCCCCTTTTTCCACTCCTATTTTTATCACTAAAAATAGTAGCCCAACCCACGGGAAACGAAGGCGGAAACCTCGGTCAATTTGAACTGAATGTGACCGAAAAATACAAGGCGCAAGCGGGCGAGGCGGTGAAGTTTTCGGAGACGCCGGAATTTGAGGATACGACGACCGAAAAACTGCCGGTCAATTACCGGATTTCGAGCCAGCCGATTGCGGTGAAAAGTGAGCCGGAGCCGCTCAGTCCGGCGCGGATTGCGAAGGTGCCGGTGGACGAATTGCAGAACGGGATGGTGAAACTCGGCTTCGGGATTTACACCACGCCGATTGCGGAATTGTACTGGAACGGCGGCCGCTCTTCGGAATACGGCTATGGGTTTTGGGGCAAACATTTTTCAACCAAAACGGGGGTGCGCGAAAGGATTTTTGAAAACAACCAACTGAGCAACAATGAGTTGGGCGCGTATTACAATCGGTTTTATCGGAAGCTGAAATGGGAAACGCAGTTTTTTGGGCGGTGGGATAAGTACAGTTATTATGGAATTGACAATATTGATAGAAGTGGTTTTCAGCCTGCAATCACGGAACCGCCACCCGACCCGAAATACAACTGGTTTCGCCAGTATGATTTTGACACGCGCATCATCGGGAAAAACCAGAAAGACTTGGGCTGGCTGGACGAGGCGGGTTTGCGTTTTTACAATTTTTCCGACCGATTTGATGCCAATGAAAATTACCTGAATCTGCGTTCGCAATGGCAAATTCCGGCAAAGGGCGAGGAGTTGGATTTGGGTGTGAACGTGCAGTATTTCAATACCCAATTTGACAATGTGGTGAATGACACGAATTGGGACGGCGAACAAAGCAATTTTACTTTACAATTTCGTCCCAAAGTGCAGCGGAAAATTGGTAGCTTTTTGTTTGATTTGGGCATCAATTTATATGCGAATAACTACAAATCTGACTTTCGGGAAAATCAGTTTGGATTGTACTTTTTTCCAGAGGTTTTGTTGAAATACAATTTTGTGGATGAAGTCATCGCGGGCTACGCGGGGATGAACGGGCAATTGCGCCATAATTCCTACCGCAATCTGACTTTGGAAAATCCGTATTTGCAGCCGGCGGAAATTTTGAAACCAACACGGGAGTTCGACGTGTTTGGCGGATTGCAAGGTTTGATAAGCGCCAACACCAGCTACCATTTGCGCGCGGGTTGGCGGGTTCAGAAAAACGGGGTGCTGTTTTACCGCGACCCTTTTTATCAAGACAGCGCTTTCACGGCTGAAGATGATTTCCCCGCACTGCGCGCCATTTATGACAATATTCCTACTTTTTATTTCCGTGGCGAAGTGTCGATGGACATTGTTAAAAAACTGAAAGCCAGTGCGTTTGGCGAGCTGCGGAGTTTTCTTCCCAAGGAACAGTTTGAGGCGTGGCACCGTGCGAATCTCATCGCGGGGGTGGGCGTGGATTACACGTTTCGCGAAAAGCTGCGCTTGGCGGCCGATTTGAATTATACCGGCCCGCGCGAGGCGTTTTTGCAAAGTCCGAACAAAGTTTTGGAAAACACTTTGCCCGCCTACCTCGCTGCCGATTTGGAGTTTGAATATCTGTACAGCCCGCGCCTGTCGGCCTTCGCGGAAGTAACCAACTTGCTGAGTACCAGCTATGATTTGTACTTGGGGTACAAGGCGCAGGGGATTGGGTTTAATTTGGGGTTTGTGTATCGGTTTTGAGGCCCCCTATCCCCCAAAGGGGGGAGGTAGCGGCGTGATGGGAACCTGCCTACCGGCAGGCAGGCGCGGATTTGGCAGCTTGGGGCGGATTTTTTCTCACGCAGATCTCGCGGATTTCGCAGATTTTATCTTACTCCGCTAAGCCCTGAAAGGGCAAAATCATTTAGCCAAGGGCAACGCCCTTGGATGTGAATGCACACTCGTTTTGAGCCCTGAAAGGGCGGCGGCAATTTCTTAAAATACCTCACCCCCCGCCCCCTCTCCTTCTGAGAGGGGGAGGCGAGGTGGAAAATGGGGTCTTTAAGCCCCCTATCCCCCAAAGGGGGGAAATCTTGTGTAATAATCACGTCTGAAAATCACGCACGGAAAGTCCCCCTTCGGGGGATTTAGGGGGCTTTTGAAATAGCGAAAAATCTCAAAAAAAATCCGTAAAATCAGCTCAATCCGCGTCATCCGCGTTCCCATCCTTCTTTTTGTTAAAAACCTGTGAAAAACCCCTGATTTCAAGCGGGTTTCAGCATTGTTTTCAGGGGCGGAAAGTGTATCTTTGTGGGATTGCTAAATTTTACATAACGCAAAGAAAATGAGCGACATACCAAAAGAATACGGCGCATCGAGCATCCAAGTATTGGAAGGGTTGGAGGCGGTGCGCAAACGGCCTTCGATGTACATCGGCGATGTGGGGATGAAAGGCCTCCACCACTTGGTGTATGAGGTGGTGGACAACTCGATTGACGAGGCGCTGGCCGGCCACTGCGACCAGATTGACGTGACCATCAACGAGGACAATTCGATTACCGTAAAGGACAATGGCCGCGGCATCCCCGTGGAAATGCACGAAAAGGAGGGCCGCTCGGCGCTCGAAGTGGTGATGACGGTGCTCCACGCCGGCGGCAAATTCGACAAAGATTCCTACAAAGTATCTGGCGGACTGCACGGTGTAGGCGTTTCCTGCGTGAACGCGCTGTCGTCGCACCTCACCGCCGAAGTTCATAAAAACGGCAAACATTACATTCAGGAGTTTCAGCGGGGCGCGCCGCAATATCCTGTAAAAGAGGATGGTACAACGGATATTCGCGGAACGGTAATCACGTTCAAACCCGATACGGACATTTTTAATGACATCGTATATCACTACGATATTTTGGAAGCGCGGATGCGCGAGCTTTCCTATTTGAACAAGGGAATCGCCATCACTTTGACCGACCATCGCGAAAAGGATGACGAGGGAAATTACATCTCCAACCGTTTTCACAGCGAAAGAGGGCTGGAAGAATTCGTGGAATACATTGATCAGACGCGGGAAAAACTCATTCCCACGGTGATTTCGATGGAGGGCGAAAAGAACGATGTGCCCGTGGAAGTGGCGATGCACTACAACAACGGTTTTGGCGAGAACATCCATTCCTACGTCAATAATATCAACACCCACGAGGGAGGCACGCATATGACGGGCTTCCGGCGCGCACTGACGCGGACGCTGAAAAAATACGCCGATGACAGCGGCATCCTGACCAAGGAAAAAGTGGAGGTGAGCGGCGACGATTTCCGTGAGGGATTGACGGCGGTGATTTCCGTAAAGGTGATGGAACCGCAATTTGAAGGGCAGACTAAAACCAAGCTGGGCAACAACGAGGTGAGCGGCGCCGTGGACCAATTGGTGAGCGAAATGCTGACCAATTATTTGGAAGAAAACCCGAACGAGGCGAAGGTAATCGTGCAGAAAGTGGTGCTGGCCGCCAAGGCGCGGATGGCCGCCAAGAAGGCGCGCGAAATGGTGCAGCGCAAAAACGTGATGAACGGGATGGGGCTGCCGGGGAAGCTGAGCGATTGCTCGGAAACCGACCCTTCGATTTGCGAAATTTACCTTGTGGAGGGCGACTCGGCGGGCGGCACGGCCAAGCAAGGCCGCGACCGGAATTTCCAAGCGATTCTACCGTTACGGGGGAAAATCCTGAACGTGGAAAAAGCGATGGCGCACAAGGTTTTGGAGAATGAGGAAATTAAAAATATGTTCACCGCCCTCGGCGTGAGCATCGGCACGGAGGAAGATACCAAAGCGTTGAACTTGGCCAAGTTGCGCTATCACAAAATCGTGATAATGTGTGACGCCGACGTGGACGGCAGCCACATCGCCACTCTCATCCTCACTTTCTTTTTCCGCTATATGAAGGAGTTGATTGAGAACGGCTACGTGTATATCGCCGCGCCGCCTTTGTACCAAGTGAAAAAAGGCCAAAAAGGCCAGTATGCTTGGAGCGACGACCAACGCGACCGCCTGATTATGGAAATGGGCGGCGAAAACAAATCGGGCATTTCGGTGCAGCGCTACAAAGGTTTGGGCGAAATGAACGCCGACCAATTGTGGGACACCACGATGGATCCCGAATACCGCACGATGCGGCAGGTGACCATCGACAGTGCCGCCGAGGC
Organism: Owenweeksia sp.; assembly: GCA_965214115.1. GTDB lineage: Bacteria > Bacteroidota > Bacteroidia > Flavobacteriales > Schleiferiaceae > Owenweeksia. The sequence continues at coordinate 121,291 of CBDCAU010000009.1, read as the reverse complement.
CGACCGCATTTTCTCGATGTTGATGGGGGATGATGTGCCGCCGCGGCGGGAATTTATTGAGAAAAATGCTAAGTATGCGAAGATTGATGTGTGATGGTTTTTGGTAAGATTTTGAATTAAAAAAGCGGGGTGAAAGTCTCGCTTTTTTTATTTACATTCAATTGTACTTTTGTAAGGATGCATTTGCCCCGCTATTCACTTTCATCAAGTAAGGAATCATTAGAATTTGAGTTTGCAAGTCTTGGCCCGAAAGGTCTCATTCTAAAGAAAATTCAATTTGAACGATTAGGGAACAGTAACATTTTCAATATAGCTTTTGGAGATTTAGACGGTGAAAAAATTGACGATTTTTCGATTTCTAACAATCAGGATTCTGAGAAGATTATGAACACAGTTGCTGTGGCAATTCATTCATTTTCAAATAGGTATCCTTACGCTTGGATTTACGCAACGGGCAGCACGGCAGCACGTAACAGGCTTTATCGGAGAGGTTTGAGCAAACACATTCAGCTATTGAAAAAACAGTTTGAAATTTATGGGGAAACCAGCGGACAATGGGAGGTGTTTCAAAGCCATCAATCGTACGATGCTTTTCTGGCAAAAAGAAGATTTACTTAACTTTGTAGAAATGAAAACCAAAAAAATCAAAAAGTCAGCTATACCCAGCGTGACGGTGGACAAAAGGTTGAACAATCCTTCAGGAAAGTCTTATTTTTCGGAAAAAGTGAAATTGGCAAAGGAGCGGATTAAGAAATATGGCCTGCCTGACTTTATCAAAGAAGATATTGAGAGCATCTGACTTTTTCAGTATTGTATTTTGACAACAAAAACAATCGAAAGCCCTTTCGGCAAAATTCGTGTAAAAATTGACCCTGAATTGGACAAACGAGATGGCCAAATTCTTTTCTCTGAAAAGCATCGCCGCGCTGAGGAAAGTCTGAAAAAATGGGGATTACCAAAAGAAGTGGAAGAGGACTTGGCGAGAGTAACAGAGGAAAAAAATAAACGCTAAAAGAAAGCGCCGCCGAGGCCGACCGCATTTTCTCGATGTTGATGGGGGATGATGTGCCGACGCGGCGGGAGTTTATCGAAAAAAATGCGAAATATGCGAAGATTGATATGTAGGTTTTTTGGGTAAAATTTTGAATGAAAAAAGCGAGGTGGAAATTTTGTTTTTTCTAGATAGTTTTTTTTATTAAAATTGCCTAAAATTTTGGTATGATACTACCGCAGTACTCGGTCGAAATTAGTGAAACCTTCCACAGTTATGAGTTTATTAGCGAAGGACCGAAGGGTAAAATTCCAAAACTGATTGAATTTAAACGCACCGAAAACGAGGATATTTACAACTTAGCTTTTGGCGATAAAAATGAAAGGCAGGGTTTGGACGATTTGGCAGTTTCCGATAATCGCGACACGGACAAAATTTTAGCAACGGTAATGTTTGCGGTATATAAATTTACTGAACAGAATCCAACCGCTTGGATTTATGCCACAGGCAGTTCAACATCAAGAAATCGTTTATACCAAATGAAAATTAATAGGCATTTGGCCTTGGCGGAACAAGATTTTCGATTGCTGGGTGAAACGGAGGAAGGTTGGGAGCGGTTTCAATCCGACAGGGCTTATCTGGCCTTTTTAGCCCAAAGAAGATTTTTGTAAATTTGACATTATGAAAATAAAAGATTCTTCGAAAGAAAAAACATCCAGCGGTTTTAAAATTACTAAACGTCTCAATAAATATGATGATGTTGTACTTTTTCCTAATAAATTGAAGATGGCGAATGAAAACATTAGGAAGAGGGGACTACCGGCGGAAGTAGAAAAAGATAGGGAAGAGAGTAGCGAGTTTTCGTAATATTTCTATGAAAACCTAAGAGATAAAAAAGTCAAGAACGCCCTACATAAAAGTGGACAAGCGTTTAAATAATCCCTCAGGCGAAATTTATTTTCCTGAAAAGGTAAAACTGGCCAGGGAAAGGTTGGCAAAATCAGGATTGCCAAAAGAAGTGGAAGAAGATTTGGCAAGAATGCGAGAGGAAGAAAGTGAGAGCTGAAAATGTGCCGCCGCGAAGTGAATTTATTGAGAAAAAAGCTAAATATGCAAATATTAATGTTTAATGGTTTTCGGTAAGATTTTGAAGGAAAAAGCGAGGTGCAAATCTCGCTTTTTTTATACCGTCCTTTTTTACATTTATAAAATGAAATTGCCTCATTATTCTTTAAATGCGAATCGTGATTTTAACAGTTTTGAATTTGTCAGCATTGGGCCAAAAGGAAAAATCAAAAAGGCGATACAATTTATACCAATTGACAATGATAATGTGTACAATTTGGTATTTGGAGATAGAGTAAATGATAGAATAATTAACGATTCTGTGGTAACCGAGAATCGTGATACCGAGAAAGTTTTGGCCACTGTGGCGAATGCCGTACTTCTTTTACCGGAGAGAATCCTGACGCTTGGATTTATGCTAAGGGAGTTTCAAAATCGCGAAACCGCCTTTATTAAATAGGAATAAACAAATACCTCAAGTTGGCAGAACAAAATTTTTTGGTTTTTGGTAGTACATCAGGGCATTGGGAGCTTTTCAGCAAAGGACGTTCTTATGATGAATTTTTCGTTAGGCGATTATTTTTATAAATTTGACGATATGAAAACAAAAAGCCGTAGTAAATTAAAGAGATTATCGGTTACTATTGACGAAAGTTTGGACAGGTACAATGATGAATCTTTTTACCCAAAAAAACATTGGGAGACCGTGGAATATTTTGAAAAACACGGCTTGCCGGACTTTATGAAAGAACATTTGGAAAAAAACCAGCGGCCAAAATAATTTGAATCGCATTGGACACAAAAAGCCGTCTCGGAATCCGAGACGGCTTTGTTATTTTTAAAAATTATGTAAGCGAGACAAAGGCTACTCCACCTCCCGCACCGCGTGTTTCGGAGAGCCTAAAAACCCTCCGCCCGCCGCGGCCAACAACCCAAACAGCATCGCCACGAAAGCCCAAATGCACGCCTTGGCCATCGCGTCCGCAAACTGGTCGCTGTATTTCTCGGCCTTTTGCTTGGCCTCGGCATAGAGTTCCTCGGCCTTCTGCACCGCTTGGTCAATCTTGCGGTCCCATTTATTGATGATGCCGTTGATTTCCGCCTCCGACAAATCGGTATTGTCCGCCAGGTATTCCTTCATCTCGTCCTTTTGGAAATATTCTCCGTCCACCGAAATGTCCAAGTCGCCGTTATCGTCCAAGTCCACCTCTATGTCGTTGAAAAAGCGGTCGATATTTTGGTCGAGATTCAAATCGCGCCAAGCCTCGCGGGCGTCGCTGCGGAGATTCCCCAGTGCCTCGCGGGATTCCTCGGCGGCATCGTCGGGCAAAATGTTGAGCCGCTCTCCCTTGCGAATGAGCTGGAACACCTCCTGCTTCACATCGGCGTAGCTGGTCTGCGCCTGCTGCTGGCTGCGGTCTTGCTGGCGTTGTACGTTCACCACCACTTCTTTTTGATCGCTGTTGCCGCCAAAGAGCGAACCGATGGCGCCGGACACCCCGTTCAAAACCCCCCATCACCGTGGAAGTCAGCAAGATAAATGACACCACGGCGTAAAAACCCCACGCCAAAACGCCGTGCAGCGCACCGTCGCCATTATTGGGAAAACCCGCCGTGCGGCCGGCCACCATCCCGCCAAGGAACAGCGCCACCAAGTTGGAAATGACGTACCATACTAACGTGCCCGTCCCCAAACCCGCCAGCGGGTCGGTTTCGGTAAGTGGGTCAATGGTGGTAAAGCCGATGCCCACGCCCAGCAAGTTCAGCAGCGTGGCCACGGCCAGTGCGGTCAGCCCGCCGGCGATGATGCTGCCCCAGTTTACCCGCGAAATCCGATGATTAGCGGTATGCATTTCTGTGTGTTGAATATTCATTTTTGTAAAGTTGAAATTATTGATAATAAGGCATATATAATGAAAAAGTGATGAAAAGGTTTTACAGAAATTAAAATTAGTTTTACTTAAGATAGTGCGCCAACCGTTTTTTTTATAAAATGAAAATGCCGCCCACACCCTTGGCATCAAAACCTACTGCTGGCTTTTGGCGTTCCTTTTTTTATGAAACACATCATCCTCCTTCCCGCGTTTATCCTCTTTGCTACATCCGCCACCGCCCAAACCTTGGACAGCACCACCCTCTCCATCGATACCATCATTTCTACATTGGACAAACCGTGGGAAATAAAACTCGCGCCCAGCGGCCAAATCTGGACGACCGAGCGCTACGGCCGAATTTCCCGCATCGACCCACAAACGGGGATGCAAGACGTGGTTCTCGACCACTCCGCCACCGTCGTCCAAAACAGCGAAAGCGGGATGTTGGGGATGGTTTTACATCCCGATTTTCAATCGCAACCCTTTGTGTATGTGGTTTATACGTTTGGTTCGCCTTCCAATATTTTAGAACGGTTGAGCCGCTGGGAATACGACGGGACGAGCTTGATCAACGAAACCATCCTCATCGATAGCATCGACGGGGCGAGCAACCACGATGGCTCGCGTTTGCTGGTTTTGCAAGATTCCACCTTGCTGATGACCACCGGCGATGCGCTGGACAAACCGTCCGCGCAAAACCCCAACTCGCTGAACGGCAAAGTGTTGCGGTTGAATTTGGACGGTTCGATTCCCGCCGACAATCCCGATCCGAATTCCTACGTCTATTCCAGCGGCCACCGAAACGCGCAGGGGCTGGTTTTGCATCCCAACGGGAAAATCTACAGCAGCGAGCACGGCCCGACCACCGACGATGAATTCAATTTGATTTTGAAAGACCGCAACTACGGCTGGCCCAACGTGGAAGGTTTTTGCGATTTGCCGAGTGAAATGCAGTTTTGCCAAGATTCCAACGTGGTGGAGCCGCTCTTTGCGTGGACGCCCACCATTGCACCGTCGGACATTGATTATTACGGAAGCGCCGCCATCCCCGAATGGGAAAATTCCATTTTGATGGCGGTGCTGAAAGACCAGTCTATTTATTCGATACAATTGGATTCGTCTGGCAATCAGGTGGTTTCCACCACAGAATATTTGGCGGGGCAGTTCGGCCGCATCCGCGACGTGCTGACCGCGCCGGACGGTTCGGTTTATATCGCCACCAACGGGATGTCGCGGCAAAACACGCCGCCTTTCACGATGGCGATTATCCGGATTCGGAATCAAAGTATTAGCATTGCCGAAGAAAAATTTTCAAACCCAAATGTTGCCGTTTTTCCAAATCCCGCCAAGGATGCGATTTTTATAGAAAATGTAGCGGAAGGAAATTATGATTTCGAGATTTATAATTCACAATCGAAAAAGGTGAAAAGTGGCGCGTTCTTTTTTGATGGAAATCCCCCGAAAATTGATATTGAAAATTTATCAAAAGGAATGTATTTTTTGATGGTAAAAAGGGGAGGGCATTTTAGGGTTAAGAAATTTTGGGTGGGGAGGTAGTTTTCAAAGATGAAAACACATCACCTTGCAGATTTAAAAAACCTGTCAATACCCCGCACCTTCAAGCTGCCCCGCGATTATGTCGCGTGCGCTTGACCGGATACGGATAGAATCCGCAGCAGCGGAGGGCTGGGATTCTTGGTTAATGATTCTTAGTTGAAAAACAGAATTTGTTGGATATTGGCTTTATCAGTTTTCACTTTGAATTTCCGCTTTCGTTTTTAATTGAAAATACTGACGGATTTTTCCGTTTAGTTTTCTCTTGCTCAATCATTTCTTTGATGGAGAATTTGCTCGCCGGCCCGTCCCAAGCGGTTTCTATCAATTTTAGAATATCCCGAATCGTTTTTTCCCGCGCCATTTCGTGCTGCCGCAGCGCATCCCGCACCACTTCGCTACGGTTTTGGAAATCACCGCTTTTCACGCGCTCGTCGATGTATTTTTCCTGTTTTTCGGTGAGGCTTACATTCATTTTTAAGATATTTTAGGATGTCCAAATATAGCAAATATGGACATTGGTGAGCTGCGCTGAAGCGCGGGGAGGTTGGCAGCGCACTTTGGTATTTTCGGCTAAAGCCGATTAGGACGGACGTGCTTCCCGAAACACCGCGCTAAAGCGGCGGTGCAATTCTGAGAACAGCTCCCCGCCACATCTTGTCCTGAATTGGACAGGCGCTTTAGCCCTGTCATTAAATGGCAGCCCCCTCCAATCGGCTTTAGCCGAATTTTTTGAGTATCTCCGTTTTTTAGATAAAACCGAAGAGGTTGCTGTGGGTTTCGAAACACCGCGCTGAAGTGACGGTGCTGTTAAGAATTGCCATCTGACAGTTTCCAAAACACAAGACCTTGCAGGTTTTCTTAAACCTGCAAGGTCTCAACCGCCACAACCAACCAAGTACCCTGAAAGGGTACGACTACAAAACTTGGGGCATCGCCCCAAGCGCATCGCCCCAAGCCCACTACTCTTCTTCCCCGCCGCCTTCTTTGGGAGAATTATCCGCATCGCCATTCTCGGGCGCGGCCTCATTTTCCGCCGTGGGGTTTTCCCCCTCCGCCGCCGCGATGATTTCCTCCGGCTCCTCTTCCGCCGCCGGCACTTTCGCCACGCTGGCGATTTCGTCGTTCTTTTTCAGATTGATGATACGAACGCCCTGCGTGGCGCGGCCCATCACGCGGATGTTATCCATCCCCGTGCGAATCATCACGCCGCTTTTGTTGATGATGACCAAATCGTTGTCGTCGCCCACGGCTTTTATCGCCACCAGACTGCCGGTTTTCTCGGTAGTGCTCAGGGTTTTCACGCCTTTGCCGCCACGGTTCGTTTCGCGGTAATCTTCCAAATCGGTACGTTTTCCGTAGCCCTTTTCGGTCACCACCAAAATGGTCGTGCCTTCGTCATCCGGCGGAATCGTTACCATTCCAATCACCTCATCTTTAGGGCCTTCCAAGCGAACGCCGCGCACTCCGCTGGCGTTTCGTCCCATCGCGCGCGTTTTGCTTTCATTGAAACGGATGGCTTTGCCGCTCTTTTTCGCAATCAAAATATCGTCCTCGCCCGTGGTCAGTTTCGCTTCCAAAAGCAAGTCGCCCTCGCGGATGGTAATTGCGTTGATACCATTCGTCCGTGGGCGCGAATAGGCTTCCAAACTGGTCTTTTTGATTTGACCGTTTTTGGTCACCATCATTATATAATTGGCGTTCACGTACTCCTCGTCCTTCAAATCTTTGGTGTTGATGAATGCGCGCACTTTGTCGTCCGGTGGGATGCTTATCAAATTCTGAATCGCACGGCCCTTGCTGGTTTTGCTGCCTTCGGGGATTTCGTAAACGCGCAGCCAAAAGCAGCGGCCCCATTCCGTAAAGAACAACATATAATTATGATTGGTGGCCACAAAAACGTGCTCTACAAAATCCTCGTCGCGGGTCTGTACGCCGCGATGGCCCACGCCGCCACGGTTTTGCTTTTTATATTCGGAAAGCGCGGTACGTTTTATATAACCCGCGTGCGAAATGGTAATCACCACTTCATCATCCGCAATCATATCTTCGATGCTCACGTCGCCGCCCGCATACTCGATGTCGGTGCGACGTTCATCGCCGTATTTTTCTTTGATTTCCAGCAATTCATCTTTGATGATTTGCATCCGCAGCGGCTCTTCGTCCAAAATCCGTTTCAGATACGTGATGGTTTCCATCAGCGCATCGTATTCTTCCTTGATTTTTTGGCGCTCCAGTCCGGTCAGTTTTTGCAGGCGCATATCCAAAATGGCGCGCGCTTGAATTTCTGACAGATTGTAATTTTCCATCAAACCGTTGCGCGCTTCTTCCGGCGTTTGCGAGGCGCGGATGAGTTTGATGATTTCATCCAAATGGTCGAGCGCGATGAGCAATCCTTCCAAAATATGCGCGCGTTCCTCCGCTTTGCGGAGTTCGTATTTGGTGCGGCGCACGACCACATCGTGGCGGTGGTCCACAAAGTGGCGCACCATATCCCGCGCGTTCAACTGCTCGGGGCGCCCTTTTACCAGCGCAATGTTGTTTACCGAAAAGGAAGATTGCAAGGCCGTGTATTTGAACAGCTTGTTCAAAACCACATTCGGCACCGCGTCTCTTTTTAGATAATAAACCACGCGCATTCCCTTGCGGTCGCTTTCGTCCTGAATCTTGACGATGCCCTCGATTTTTTTGTCGTTCACCATATCCGCCGTCTTCTTGATCATATCCTTCGGATTGGTCTGATACGGCAGTTCCGTCACCACGATGCACTCGCGGCCTTTCACCTCCTCCATATGCGTTTTGGCGCGGAGAACCACGCGGCCACGGCCGGTCTCAAACGCTTCCTTCACACCATCATAGCCGTAAATCGTTCCGCCGGTGGGAAAATCCGGTGCTTTGATATGCTGCATCAATCCCTCCACGGTGATGTCGTTGTCGTCAATGTAGGCAATCGTCCCGTCGATGACTTCGCTCAGGTTGTGGGGCGGCATATTGGTGGCCATCCCCACGGCGATGCCGCTGGTGCCGTTCGCTAAGAGGTTGGGAATCCGCGTGGGGAGCACGGTCGGCTCTTCCAAAGTATCGTCAAAATTGAGCTGCGTATCCACGGTTTCTTTGTCGATGTCGGCCAGCATTTCCTCCGAGATTTTGCGGAGGCGCGCCTCGGTGTAGCGCATTGCCGCGGGCGGGTCGTTGTCGATGCTGCCGAAGTTTCCCTGCCCGTCCACCATCATATAGCGGAGGCTCCACGGTTGCGCCATCCGCACCATCGTGTCGTACACCGAAGTGTCGCCGTGCGGGTGGAATTTACCCAGCACCTCGCCCACGATTCTGGCCGATTTTTTATAGGAACGATTGGACAGCACGCCCAACTCGTACATCCCGAAAAGCACGCGGCGGTGCACGGGTTTCAAGCCGTCCCGCACATCGGGCAGCGCGCGCGAAACGATGACGGACATTGAATAATCAATGTACGCCGACTTCATTTCTTCTTCAATATTTATGGGGATAATTCTTTCGCCCTCGGCCATATTGTCAGTATTTGATTAGTATAAAAATAATTTCGTTGTGAAACGCTCAAAGATACGATAGCGCAATGGCGCGAAGGTCAGGCAGTATGCGGTTTTTCTTCACAAAAAAGCCCCTTGCGATGTTGATAATTGTGGGGTATGAAAACTTGCATATCCGCGCGGGAAGTTTACTTTTGGGGATAAACTGCGGTGGCACGTTATTCGTTCTTTGATATTATGACGTTAAGAAGATTTTTAAAATAGCCCATAGAAATATTGAATGGACACAGTTGGTGTCGTGCCGATGGCACTTCTTTAACTGTCGTCAAAATCAACCCCAATCTTACGATTGGGGCTATCAATATTTCGTGCCGTTGGCACTTCGGCAAGCGCAAAATCCCGAAGGGATGCTATATGGGTAGCCCCGTACGTTAGTGCGGGGTCAAAAGTGCAAGGGCTTTTTGCAGAGTGCCAAAGGCACGGCACAATTAGGCTGAATTTAGAAAGACGAGATTCTGATTATGAGAATATTAAAATCCACATTATGTTTTCTTTTGGTAGGACTGAATGGACTTCTTGGTCAAGAAGGAAAAGAGTTAATTGTAGAATTTTCAGAAATTGATTCGCTACAATATTTGAGATTTAAGAAAGAATATCCTAATAGATTGGTTAAAGATTCTACTAAGAAAACCATACCTGACTCTTCTTTTACTCTAATTATCAATAACAAATCAGAAAAATTTGATTGTGAAAAAGACTATGCACCTTGTTATTACTATGAAGGATTCTTGCTACCAATCAACAGTTTTGTAATAACACATTGCATAATGTATCAATGCGTGACCTATTTAATTGACAAGGCATCAGGAGAAAGGCAGTATCTTTTTGGGCCTTTTGAAAATCAGTGCGAAGTCCCCGTTCTTTCAAAAGACCTTAACAAAATGTTAATATTTTCATCAGATGTATATGATAAAGAATCTTTTATTTCCTTATATAAAAGAACGAGTAAAAATGAAGATTTTGACTTTGAAACCCATGATAGCCTGACTACTGACAAATGGAAAATTCTCGAAGCGATATGGATTGATGACACCAAATTTGCCTTAAAAACATTTGATAAATATAGTGGAGACAAGCCATTGAATGTAAATTTTGTTAAAGGAGAAATAAAATAAATACTGTTGAACTGAGCCTATCTATTTTGCCCCTTTGGGGCGTTTTGGTTTGTACAATTTTATTTGATTTTCATTATAAAATTTTTATAAACAATTTTTAAATTTTAACTCAATATTTTTAATCCAACCCAACAACCTTTTTTAAAAAAAACTCACACAAAAAATTATGATGGACGAAAATTTTTCACCCCGTGTAAAAGACGTAATCAGCTTTAGCAAAGAAGAAGCGCTGCGGCTGGGCCACGACTACATCGGCACGGAACACCTGATGCTGGGCCTCATCCGCGAGGGCGAGGGCAGCGCCATCCAGATCCTCGAAGATTTGGGCGTGAACGTGCAGGCCTTCCGGCGCAAAATCGAGGCGATTTCCGCGCCCAACATCGCCGGCTCGGTGATGACCAAAAAGAACTTGCCCCTGACCCGCCAAGCGGAGAAGGCGCTGAAAACCACTTTCTTGGAAGCGAAATTGTTTCAAAGTGCCAACATCCGCACGTCGCACCTTTTGCTGTGCATCTTGCGCAACGAGGACGACCCCGTGGCGCGCATCCTCCGCCAATACGAAGTGGATTACGACAACGTGAAACGCGAATACCAATCCCACTACAGCGACTCGGTGCAGCGGCGCGACGTGCGCGGCCCCGAAATGGCCTACGGCGACGATGACGACGATTTTGGCCGCAAAGAACCCAGCTACTCCGGCGGGGGCGGCCAGCGTGGCTCTTCCAAACAGGAAACGAAAACCAAGACGCCGGTGCTGGACAACTTCGGCCGCGACCTGACCAAAATGGCCGAGGACGGCAAACTCGACCCCGTCGTCGGCCGCGAAAAAGAAATCGAGCGCGTTTCGCAGATTTTATCACGAAGAAAGAAAAACAACCCGCTGTTGATTGGGGAGCCGGGGGTCGGCAAATCGGCCATCGCGGAAGGTTTGGCGCTGCGCATCATCAAACGAAAAGTGAGCCGCGTTCTTTTTGACAAAAGAGTGGTGACGCTGGATTTGGCCTCGCTGGTGGCGGGCACCAAATACCGCGGCCAGTTTGAGGAGCGGATGAAGGCGCTGATGAACGAACTGGAGAAAAACGACAACATCATCCTCTTTATAGATGAGTTGCACACGATAGTCGGCGCGGGCGGCGCGACGGGTTCGCTGGACGCGAGCAATATGTTCAAACCGGCCTTGGCGCGCGGCGAAATCCAGTGCATCGGCGCGACGACCTTGGACGAATACCGCCAGTACATCGAAAAAGACGGCGCGCTGGAACGCCGCTTCCAAAAGGTGATGGTGGACCCGACCACGATTGACGAGACGATTGAAATCCTCAACAACATCAAAGACCGCTACGAGGACCACCACAACGTAAATTACACCGAAGAGGCCGTGAAAGCCTGCGTGGAACTGACGGCGCGCTACGTGACCGACCGCTACCTTCCCGACAAGGCGATTGACGCGCTGGATGAGGCGGGAAGCCGCGTACACATTACAAGTATAAATGTTCCCAAAGAAGTGATGGAACTGGAGAAAAAACTGGACGACATCCGCGACCAGAAAATCCAAGTGGTGAAAAAACAACGCTACGAGGAGGCGGCCCGCCTGCGCGACGACGAAAAGCGCGTGGAAGGCCAGCTACTGGACGCACAAGTGGCGTGGGAAGAAGATGTGAAAAAGAACCGCGAAAAAGTAGATGAGCCGGACGTGGCCGAGGTGGTGGCGATGATGACGGGCATCCCCGTGCAGCGCGTGGCCCAGCACGAAAGCAAGCGCCTGAGCCAGATGGCGGAGGAAATCAAGGAACGCATCATCGGGCAGGACGACGCGGTGAAAAAAATCGTGAAAGCGATTCAAAGAAACCGCGCCGGTTTGAAAGACCCGAAAAAACCGATTGGCAGTTTTATTTTCCTCGGCCCCACCGGCGTGGGAAAAACGCAGCTCGCCAAAGAACTGGCCCGCTCGCTTTTCGACAGCGAGGACAATCTCATCCGCATCGATATGAGCGAGTATATGGAGAAATTCGCGGTGAGCCGCTTGGTGGGCGCGCCTCCGGGCTACGTGGGCTACGAAGAGGGCGGCCAACTGACCGAGAAAGTGCGCCGCAAGCCTTACTCGGTGGTGCTGTTGGATGAAATCGAAAAGGCGCACCCCGATGTGTTCAACTTGCTGTTGCAAGCCTTGGACGACGGCCATATGACGGACAGCCTCGGCCGCAAGATTGATTTCAAGAACACCATTATTATAATGACGTCCAACATCGGTACGCGGCAGTTGAAGGACTTTGGCGGCGGCGTGGGATTCAGCACCGGCGCGCGGAAAGACAAGGGCGAGGTTGCGAAAAGCGTCATCGAAGGCGCGCTGAAACGTGCGTTTGCGCCGGAATTCCTCAACCGGATTGACGACGTGGTTCTGTTCAACTCGCTGAGCAAAGAGCAAATCTTCAAAATCATCGACATCGAGCTGGAGAAACTCTACAGCCGCATCCGTGGCTTGGGCTACGACGTTTCGATGACGGACACCGCGAAGGATTACATCGCCGAAAAGGGCTTCGACGAGAAGTTTGGCGCACGGCCACTGGCGCGCGCCATCCAAAAATACGTGGAAGACCCGCTGGCCGAGCAAATCATCAACTCCGAAATCGAGGAAGGCGACGCGATTACCATCGACCTGAAAGACGCCGAGAAGGAGGAGGATATGGAGATTGTGGTGAGTGTGGAGAAGAAGGCGGCGGAGGAGATTGGTGATTCGTGAATTGGTGATTGGTGATTGGTGATTCGTTTATTCGTGTTTTCTGACGGATTTACGATTCACGGATTAATGAACCACGGCTGACGAAATGAAGACCCTACTTTGGCGGGAGCTGAGGTGGGGTTTTTGGGTCTTGCTTTTATTGTTAGAAAGTTAAATTTACTTTCGCCGAGAAACAAAGCCTATATTTTCCTGCGTTTTTTGCAGTTTGAGCCTAAGCTATGTCCGAAGAAAATATTCAAGAAAAATTTTTCAATAAGCTCTGGGTAAAGGTAGTCAGTGTCCTTATATCGATTTGCACTTTGATTGGGATTGGATATAAAATTGGCATTTTTCGGGGTGAAGTCGATTGTAAAATCGATAAGATGAAAGTTGTTCAAGAATATCAAGCAAAATTGCAGCACCAAAAGGAGCAATACACTAATTCCACAATACTACAACTTAGAAAAGAAGTGTCCGATGTGAAACGCACTATTGAATTTTTAGAAAAAAAATCCGATGAGGAATAAAATAGTCCACGTTATTTCTTTGATATTAGGTATTATTGGAATAGTCCTATCTATTATTCTTTTTGACTATAACAATTTTTTAGAAAATCAGATTGCAGAGAAAAATAGTCTTTTAGAAAAATCTGAAAAAAATGATTCTTTGTTGATGACTAAATCAAAGAAATATACCGATGAAATTAAGACATATATTCAAGGGTGTGAATTTATTTTAGGAGAAAAAAAGGTTTCACCAGGAAGTTGTTCAAATTGTCAATTCCTTAGTGGAGGATAACAGCAGGCTAACCAATGCTCTCCTCAAGTACAAAAGATTCGCTGAATTGGCTAAAAGCGATTATGGAATTGACTATAAAATCACAAAAACAGACTCTTCTATAGTTTCTATAAGGAAAGCTTCAAAAGTAGATACGGCTCTTTTATCAATGCAAATTGCTGAAAGTCAGGATTCAATTTTAGAATACGTTGAACAAGAATTAGCGGAATATAAGTTTCTGTACTCCTTAGCCAAAAAACACTATGGAATTGATTATATAGTCGAAAGAAAGAATGGGAAAATTTTTACTGAAAGGAAAGTCACAAAGGCAGATTCGGCTTTAGTACTATTTAAATACTTCAAACATAGATTGTCATTTGAAGATAATGAGTGGATAATAGAAACAGACAAAGCATATCGAAAAGCCTTAAGAAAGAAAAAAAGAAACAAAAATTAAAAGTAACATTTTTAAAATTTTACTTTCGTGAAGTCTGCCTTCCTCCAAGGGTCGCTTATGGAGAAACGGCAAAACCAAATTAGAAAAGTTAGAGGACAAGAAAATCCCAAAATCTAAGATGACCACATTGGCGTTTGATTTATCCTATGAGGGAAAAGCAAAAACACACAGCTAAATTTGAGAGCGAATTGAACAAATTCGTTGAAGGTTTGCAAAAATATATCTCCACCGAATCGGGCGAATGGACAGTCAAAGGTTTCATTGATATTTACAAGAATATTTATACCATTTCTTCGGACACGAAAATCGTGTCCAAAATCCTTGAAATACATATTTTTCCAGCTATCTTAAAATTTGCCGAAGATGCGGGTTACAAAATAATTTTGGCCGAACATCAAAACTGGTATCCCGATTTGACTTTGGTTCACAAAAAAGATGATTCCATCAAATTTGCATTAGATTTGAAAACTACCTTTCGGCGAAATAACCAAACCGCTGGATTTACGCTCGGCAGCCACGGAGCGTATTTCAAAGAAAGAGACAAGGACAAAAACATTCAATTCCCTTATAATCAATATACTGGACATTATTGCTTGGGAATTATTTACACGCGAATTGACTTTGAAGATGATTTATCCGAAACGGAAGTCATTCAGGTAAAAGAGTTGCAAAAAGAAAATAACAAGACGGCGGAAGTGATTGGTGAAAGAGAAATCACCCATTTGGAAAATCTGAAATCCATCGCATCAGTTATCAAAGATTTTGACTTTTTTGCCCAGCCCAAATGGAAAATTGCAAGTGATGGTCGCGGCTCTGGAAATACGGCGAATATTGGTTCGATAAAAAGCATCAAAGATTTGAAAGCCGGAAAAGGCGTTTTTAGCGAACTTGGTGAAGAATGGTTTGATGAATATTGGATAAACTATGGCAATGCAACTCTAATGAAAGAAGGCAAGCCCGTAAAAATCACGAATATTTGGGATTTTTTGACATTTAAAGGCAGGGAAGATTTATTTAAAAAAGTCGGTAACGGCGCTAAAAGAAGAAAGAAGGAAAAATGAAACTATTTGTGCCGCCCATTAAATCGCAAGGAATCAAAACCAAATTGGTGGAATGGATTGCTTCGAATGTGCAAGGAATCGAGTTCGACCGATGGGTGGAACCATTTATGGGAACTGGCGTGGTCGCTTTCAACATTCGTCCAAAGCGCGCTTTACTTTGCGATAGTAATCCGCACTTAATTGCATTTTATAAAGCATTGCAAAACAAGTCGATAACCAGTCTAAAAGTAAGGCAATTCTTAAATCAAGAAGGGCAAAAATTATTGGAAACAAATGGCGAACATTTTTATACGGTTCGCAATAGATTCAATGCAGAAGGAAATCCGTTGGATTTTTTGTTTTTAAGTCGCTCTTGTTTTAATGGAATGATGCGGTTTAATAAGAAAGGTGGATTTAATGTTCCCTTTTGCAAAAAACCCAATCGTTTTGCGCAGGCTTTGATTACCAAAATTGTCAATCAAGTAGAGAATATTTCTCAAATTATTAAGCAAGGGGATTATGAATTTAGGCATCAAGATTTCCAAGAGACTTTATCTCAGTTAGAAAGCTCCGATTTGGTGTATTCCGACCCGCCCTACATAGGCCGCCACGTAGATTATTTCGACAGTTGGTCAGAGGAAGAAGAGATAATATTAAAAGAAGGTTTGGTCGCGTCAAATTGTAACTATATTTTGTCCACTTGGTTGAGCAATAAATATCGAACCAACGATTATATTTTTTCGATATGGAAAGATTGTTTTATTGCTACCAAAGAACATTTCTATCACGTGGGTGGAAAAGAAGCCAATCGGAATGCGGTTTATGAGGCGCTTTTATCCAATGTGGAATTGAAGAACAGCATCGAAAATGCAGATATGAAAAATCGTATCGAGAATGAAAAATCACAACTGACCTCGGCGTCTGAAGTTTATGATTTGGAGGAACAGTTGTCGTTGAGTTTTTGAGATATCAATTATGATAAAAAATTTTGAATAAAATGCCACACGAAAAATCCATTTTAGAAGCGAGTGAAATCACTCCGATGTCCAAGGCGGGAAAAGAGAAAATCGCAAAATTGGCCGAAAAACTGGAGGGGAAAGAATGGTTTCCCCGCAAGGTGGCGTTGGCGAAAAAGACTTTGGCAAATGTGAAAACTTTGCCGATTTGAATAAAATACCCCGCAAAAAACCCTTCTTGAAACCGGACAAAATCCTCCCAATGTCCAAGGAAACTGAGGAAAAGTTGAATGAAATTGCCAGCTAATTGGAAGGTAAAGAACTGTTTCCACGGAAAATGGCAGCGGCCAAGAAGACTTTCACGAAAATCAAGACGCTGCCGATTTAGATTTTGGAAAAGGTTTAAAAAATGCCACGCAAAAAATCCATATTAGAAGCGGAAGAAATCACTCCGATGTCCGAGGCAACCAAAGAAAGAATTGCCAAAATCGCGAAAAGATTGGAAGGAAAAGAACTCTTTCCGCGCAAAATTGCATTGGCGAAAAAAACTTTGGCGAAAGTGAAAACTTTGCCGATTTAGGTTTTCAAAAAATTTACAGAAAAGCGGCGCGAAAAAATTCGCGCCGCTTTTTTTATTTCATTCCGAAATACAAACCAACCCTTCCCCCCCGCTGGTGCGCGCTTACATCGCGCCTTCCGCTATAAATAATTACCTTCGTATGGTTTGAAGAACCCCCTCGTGAATCGACAATGAAAAACAGCAAAACCAAATTAGAAGAGTTAGAGGACAAGAAAAATCCCACACAACTTGTCAAAATCTTGGCGCGCGCCACGCGGGAAGCCCGCCGCCGTTCCCGCGAAATTTCCGATGAAATCATCGAAGTGCGGAACGGCCAGCTCATCCGTGAAATCAAAGGAAAAAAATGTGAAGTTTTGCGGGATTTGAAAACACGGGAAGTGGAAGTGGGCAAGGTTTGGGTGATTGAACGCTAAGCCGTGGAAAGGTGATGTAAACCTCAAACCGCTTAATCAGACTTTTTTTCCTTTCCTGATTATTTTTAGCCAAAATTCTTGACTTGCAAAATCTTACCTTTTACAAAACCGAATTTCTTAAAATCCACAGTGAAAAAGTCCAGTTTCTTTTTGAAAGTGAGGGGCGCGAGACTATTTTAAAAGCGGTGGAATACAGTTGCATAGCCGAATTGAAAGGCCGGAAGGTTTATAATTTGGGCTTCGGGGAATACGATGAAGCCAATAGGAAAATCATCGACAATGTGAATAGCAACAATGGTGATATGCGAAAAGTATTCAATACCGTCTTGAATACCATTCCCAAATTTTTTCAGAAAAATAAGAATACAGCTATTTGGGTTCGTGGAAGCGATAGTGCTGAAAATTATAAGAAAATTTGCAAGCCAAATTGCACTAAAAACTGTGATGATATTTGTAAAAATTTCAACCGAAGAATCAAGACCTATCGCTATTTTGTAGATAAAAATTTTGTGGCTTTGAGCAAAGACTATATTTTCTTCGGACTGATGAGGGGCAAAAACGAAGGTTTAGTGCAGTATGTACCTAATAATGAATATGTTGGTATTTTGGTTTACAAAAAGAAATAGATTACTTTTGTTAATTGAAAAAGAAAACGATGACTCAGGAAAAGAAAAAAAAGACTCCCAATGTTCTCCCGATGTCAAAAGCAACCAAAGAGCGAATAGCCAAGGTGGCCAAGGAGATTGGTGGCAAGGATTGGTTTCCTGAAAAAGTGGCGGAAGCCAAAAAAACTTTCTCGAAAATCAAAACCCTGCCGATTTAAATTTCAAAAATAGTTCCATCAGAAAGCGGCGCGAATTTCTTCACGCCGCTTTTTTTTGTTCTATTCCAAAAAACAATCCCCTCCCCTCCCCGCGTTTTAAAACTCACATTTTAAAAAATTAGTCGTCCTTTTTTAGTCGTCCGATGACAATTGGATTCCGCTTATAGTCATCGGACGACTGCGACGTGGACGACGGCAAAATCTTATCAATCAGTGGCTTTCATTGATTATTACCAAATACTGGGCGTGGAAAAAAGCGCCTCGCAGGCCGATATCAAAAAGGCGTACCGCAAGCTGGCGCGCAAGCTGCACCCCGACGTGAACCCCGACGACAAGGAGGCGCAGAAAAAATTTCAGCAACTGAACGAGGCCAACGAGGTGCTGAGCGACCCCGAAAAGCGCAAGAAATATGACGAGTTTGGCGAGAACTGGCGCCACGCCGACGAAACCAAAAACCAACAGCGGCAGCGGCAAAGCCAAGCGGGCAGCCCGTTTGGCGCAGGCGGCCAGTCGTGGTCGGAAGGGTATTCGGGCAATTTTGACGAGGGGCAGTTTTCGGATTTTTTCGGTGAAATGTTCGGGCAGCGGGCGGGCGGTTTCCGCAGTGGCGGACAGGCGCGTTTCAAAGGGCAGGATTTTCACGCCGAGCTGGAACTTTCGCTGCGCGACGTTTACAAAACCCATCAGCGCACCTTGACGGTGAACGGCAAAAACCTGCGCATCACCATCCCCGCTGGGGTGAAAAACAAGCAAAAAATCAAACTGAAAAACCAAGGCGGCGCGGGCGTGAACGGCGGGCCGGCGGGCGATTTGTACATCCAGTTCAAAATAAAGGACGACCCCGTTTTTTCCCGCGAAGGGGAAAATCTGTACAAAACCGAGGAGATTGATTTGTACACCGCCGTGCTGGGCGGCGAGCAAATCGTGAAAACTTTTGACGGCCAAGTGAAGCTGAAAGTGAAAGCCGGCACGCAAAGTGGGGCGAAAGTAAAGCTGAAAAACAAGGGTTTTCCCGTCTATAAAAAAGAGGGCGCGTTCGGCGATTTGTACGTAACTTTCCAAGTGAAAATCCCCACGGAACTGACGGCGCGCGAAAAAGAACTGTTTGAAGAACTGGCCAAAATTTCAGAGCGATGAACGAAATCCACATCCCCATCTCGGACTTCTGCACCCACGAAAAAATCGAGTTCACTTTTGTTTCGGAATTGATTGACGAAGGCTTGATTCGGGTGATTACGGTGAACGAAACGCGCTGTGTAACAGACGCCGAAATCCCGCAAATCAAACGCTACGCACGGATGTATCGCGAGCTGGGCGTAAATGTGGCGGGCCTCGATGTCATCCGGCATTTGCACGAACAAATGGCGGCGATGCGCGGGGAAATGGAACGGCTGGAGGAAAAAGTGCGGCGGTTGGAACGCTAAATCAGTTTTGCGAGTGTGAAGCGCTAAAACTCCGCCAAGCGCTGCCGCACCATATGCGTGGGCAATCCCATTACCGTAAAGTAGGATCCCTCTATTTTTTCAATTGCCCACATCCCGATCCAATCTTGGATGCCGTAGGCGCCGGCTTTGTCAAACGGCTGGCTTTCAGAAAGATAATAGCGAATTTCGTCTATGGAAATCGGCAAAAAATGAACGGTGGTTTTGTCGCTGAACACCTCCGTTTTTTGGTTGGAAAAAAGGCACACGGCGGTGTGCACTTCGTGGCTTTTGCCAGATAATTGCAGAAGCATTTCCTCCGCTTTTTCGGCATTCTCGGCTTTCGCCAAATGTTGGTTTTCGCACCAAACCACGGTATCAGATGTCAAAACTATTTCGTTGTCTGCCAATGAATTGCGGAAGGCTTTCGCTTTTTTTCCCGCCAAAAATTCTGCGATTTCGGCTGCTTGCAGATTTTCGTCGTAGTCCTCCTCCACGTCTTGGGTGCGGATTTCAAAATTGTAGCCCATTGTTCTAAGAAGATTTTGGCGGCGTGGCGACTGGCTGGCCAAAATCAGTGTTTTGCCTTTTGGCAGAAATTTTATCCCCATTCTACTTCCAATTTTTCGGGCAAGGGTTGTGGTTTTTCGTCGGTATTTTTCCTTTGAAATTGCAAGGAAAGTGTGAAAACTACCATTGAAAGAACGCCGGTCAGCATCACCATTTTTGTCCAATTACTGGCTTTTTTAAAGTCTTTTTTGGTCTTGGAATCATATACCAAATACATTAAATAAAGGATAGGAATGTTGATAAAACAAAATACATAAATAGCGGAATAAATGTCGCTATCCTTTAAAAATAAATTATAAAATCCGGTAAAAATCAGTACGATTAAAATCAACACCAAAATTACCCAACGAATAGATTTTATTCCTACAATAACGGCTAAAGTGCGGTAGCCACTTTTTTCATCGCCTTCCACATCCTCGGCATCTTTGATGAGTTCACGGATGAAATTCACCGCAAAGGCAAAAACGGCGTAAGCCATCAGTACTTCCCAAACGGCGTTGATTTGTGCAGCGTTTTCGGGGGTTACGGCGGCCAGTAGGTCAAATACGGCTTCCATAAAAATGGGGAGCGCGACTAAAATGGAGACAATAAAATTGCCGAGAACGGGGCGCTTTTTGAAATCGACCGCGTAAAAATAAAGCAGCGCCATCGCGATGAGCGGCACGGCCCACAGACTTTCAAAATTGGATGCTTGCGCTACCCAAAAGCCTGATAACAAGGAAACTGCACCGAGAATTCCCGACAGGCACCAAGCGTTTTTCACCGAAATTTTCCGCCCTACCACGCGGCGCTTTGGCTTGTTGGCTTCGTCGGCATTTTGGTCGAAAATATCATTGACAATATAGCCCGCTGCCGCCGCCGAAACGCTGCAAATTACCCAGCCCCAAAACTCTAAGCGGCTGAGCTGGTGCGGGATGCCGAGGCTTTCGATGATGAAATATCGAATCAAAAAAAGCGTGCCCGCGATGAAAAGCAGGTTCGGCCAGCGTATAAGTTTCAAGAAATTTTTCACCATTGAAAATCTTCGTCCAACATCCAATTGTTCTGCAATTTCAGCGTCTGTTCGATGATGTCGCGCACGCAACCTTCGCCGCCTTTTTTGGCGGAAACATATTGCGCAATTGTGCGGATTTCCGGTGCGGCATCGGCAGGGCAGGCACTGATGCCAGCGACCTTAAGCACTTGATAATCAGGAATATCATCACCCATATAAACGATATTTTCGGGTTTCAAATCTGCGTGTTCGTACACCGCCAATAAGTCCTGCCAAGCGTCCATTTTGTGCGCCGCGCTCATATAAATATCGGTTAGACCAAGGCGGCGCAGCGCTATTTTCATATCCACGCATTTACCACCGGAAATTACTGCTACCGTAAAACCCTTGCGCACAGCCAGTTGCATTGCGTAAGCATCTTTGCTGTTGATGTTTCGGATGGGACGACCGTCCTCGCCGATGCGATTGATGCCCGTAGTGATCACGCCATCCATATCAAAAACAAATGCCTTGATATGGTGCAATAATTCTTTATAATTTTTGGTCATACAATTGTGCGATGTTTTCGGTCAGCATTTTATAAATTTCTTTATCTGATTTTATGGTTAAAAGACTTAGATGTTTTTCGATGGTTTTTGTATCACCTCGGCGGGCGGGGCCGGTTTGTAAGTTTTGGGGCGAATTTAATTGCAATTGTTGAATGGCATTTTCTAGCAATGGGATCAGCATTTTAAAATCCAATTTTTGATTGGCCAAAATTTCATTACTGATATGAAATAAATGATTGGAAAAGTTATGGGCAAAAACGGCCGCCAAATGTAAAAATTGACGTTGCTCCGAAGTCACTTCAAACCAGCGCGCACCAAGGGTTTCGACAAAGTTTCTAAGACGTATTAAATCTTCTGGATTATCAGCTTCCAAACAAATTGGAATTTTTTCCAACCCTATTTCCGCCTTGGGACGAAAACTCATCAAAGGATAAAAGACCGCACGGCGTGGATGTTTTTCATTTAAAATTTCTAAAGAGGCCGCGCCCGAAACGTGGGCGATAATGTTTTGAAAAACAGCAAATTCCGAACTGATTTCGCCAATTGAATCATCATTGACACAAAGCAAAACCAAATCGAATTTCTTTGCTTTTCCCGTGAAATCGGACAAGGGATTTTCGTCATTTGAGGGATGGCGCGCGAAGGTTTCCGATGCAATTTCCTTTCTCGCGAAAGCGTCCTTAAAAAAGCTGCCCACGTTGCCGTTGCCGATGATGGCGATGTTTTGGAGGAAATTCACGCGGGCAAAAGTAAAGGCTGTTTCTCCACCATCTCTGAATGCTGCCCAAAAGCCGCTGCTAACTAACTAACTAACAACAACTATTTCTCACTTTCCACCATACGTTCCAGCCCCTCTGCTTTGCGCAAATTATTGGGATTTTGCGTCATTGTTTTGGCCATAGAAATTAACGACTTGGCATCCGGATAATCTTTCATCAAATACGCCATATAGGCTTCCAACATTTTATAACGAAAATCGGGATTTAATTCGTTGGATATTTTAGCCAATTGACGTACCACTTTTTGCGCTTTTTCGGAATTGTATTCATCAGCGATTTGATAGGCTTCATCGAACAGGAATTCGGCTCGCGCACTATCATTTTTTAAGGTTTTTGATTTCTCCAAAACTGCCATTTCCCACACCGAAAAGACTTCGCTTTCCACCGCGAAAATCTTGCGTGTCTGGAATTTCAAATCTTCGCTATCAATGGCAGTATCAGGATTTTGCGGTAATAATTTGGTGAGGATTTTTTCCAATAGAAGCGTGTCACCATTAGCAGCGGCGCGGTCAAAATTGTAAGCAAAAGCGCTTTCGTAAAAAGCGGCAAATTCCGCCGAATCCAGCTTTGTTTTGTTCTTTAAAATGAGACTTGGATAGTCGGTTTCCATATCAATTCCGTATCGTGATAAAATGTCTCTGTTTTGCTCATTAAATATTTCAGTAGAATTTAAACTGTTTAAATATTCATAAGCCAATTCTTGGGTTTCCGAAAAGGAGTGATTTAAGCCATATAATTCAATCAATTTTGGCCATTCAGAGTTGGTTAATTTTTGAGTGCTGTATTTTTCTTTTAAATTTTGATAAAGCTGATTATTTTCTTTTGCCTTTTTACCATTTTTTAAAAAATCTTCAGTACTCAAATTTCCTGAAATTTTGAAAATCAATTCCTCTTCATTGGTCAAATACAAAAAAGTGGGAATGGCATTGATGTCAAAACTTTGCGCCAAACGGGCACCCATTTCACTTTCGATATTTATCGCAAAAGCGAGAAAATTTTCATAGGATTTTAGCAAGGAATCATTTTTAAAAATATCATTGCGAACCATATTGCCAAATGTTTCATCTTCTCCATCATAAACCGCTGCAAAAAGCATTTTTTTTTCATCAATAGCTTTGCGCAAAATCAGCTGATAGTCATTGAAATCCTGCACATCATAAAACCGTATGGATTGTGCATTTCCAAAAAAAGAAATAACGGAAAAAAGAAACAAAAAGAGGGTATTTTTCAACATCATTTATTGATTTCCAAAGTTTTGAGCAAAATAGATTTCGGGGATGCCGTCTTTATCGAAAGAAATTTTAGATACGCCGCAGCCCAAATGCGTGTAATTCCCCAACAAGTTTTTGCGGTGACCAGCGCTGTTCATCCAGCCGTCCACGACCTTTCTCGCTAATTCTGAATAAGTTAACGCTTCCAACGGTTCGTTGTCGCGATTAACTTTTTCGCCTTTTGAATTTTCAAAATACTGCCCGCCTTCGGCCAAATTCAAAGTGGCAATCAAAGCTAAATTTTCTGATGTGGAGCGGAAATTTCCACCAAATTTTTGGATGCGGTCTTTCGGTTCGCGGTATTTTCGGTTGTGGCGATTGAGGTGGTCAACAATCTTTTTGTCCTCTAAATAATCGACGTGAAAGCGGGCGGCTTTTTTTAAATGCTTATTAAAATGGAGTGGCTTTTCATTTTCAGAAGTACGGGCTTCGTTGCTGGCAAAGAAAATAGCGGCTTCTAAAAGTTCGCGGTCAAGGTCTTCAATTTCAATTTTTTGCGATAGGATTTCTAAATTGAAAAACTCTTCCGAGCCGAGGGCATAATAATTTGGCTCAGAGTTTTTTTGCACGCGGATTTCGCTGATTGCGCAGATGGTAGCTTCGCGCATTTGTGTTTTTGGCGAGCTGAAAATTCCAATAAAAATGACAAGGATTTTTATCATTTCAAAAGGTCTTTTTTGCTTTTCGGCTGTTCGTCAAAACGCGGTTTGAAACCTTCCAAAACTTTGGTTTCGCCGGTGGCTTGGTTTAGTGGATAGAGTTTTGCTTCGGGTTTCGTCAAAAAGGTAATTGCGTTCACCTCGCTGTCTTTCAGTTTGATGATAATGTTGCTGCAAATCGCGCGGTTCATCCCGATAAAATCCTTGTTTTCCTCGCGAGGGTAGTAGATGGTCTGCCCGTTCCCGTTCACAAAAACACGCCGCAGTTTGTTCTCTTTATTGAATTTTCCAAACATCCGCTTGCCCTTGATTTGGTTGTCTTTGGTAGCGTCTATTTGGTTGATAATAAAACTATTGTGATAGACTTTCAGGCTATCCAAATTGCCGTTGCGCATTGTCAAATAAATGGTGTCGCCGCTCACTTGGCTGCTGTCGTTCCACACCAGCGGGTCGATGTACATTCGGATTATCGAGTCACGGTCGCCATAAGTCAGCGAGTCACATTTTCCTTGCAAATCGCTTTTGTAAAATTTCACTTTATGGAACACTTTTACCAAACGAAAATCGCCTAAAGAATCGATAATTTTGGTAGAGAAAATAGTATCACCGTGAATATGCAAAGAATCTTCATCTTGAACGGTGGTATAAATCGGTTCTTGCGTCATAAAAACGCTATCGGTTTTTCCGACATATTGACCGTAGCCCCCGGTCATTACATAATTTTCGATAGTATCGTGTACTAAAACATTCTCAAATGCCTCTCCAAAATCATCGTTTTTTTCATAATATAAACTGTCACCCGTCAGGTAGCGATTTTCATCATATAAATAGGCGTTTTTTTCAAATTGCGCGATGTCGGTAATCGTATTGTAACGGCCGTTTTCGCAATAGATAAAACTACTGTCGCTGGTGATGGTGCTCGGCCCGATGAAGTAGGAAATCCGCGAATCGGAATTGTAGTGCAAAGTGTCGCTTTCGATGGTATAACGCGGGTTTACGAGCACCACGCTGTCTTTGAAACGGAAAAGTTTGCTGCCCGAATCGTAGTAGCCTTCGCGGCTGGTCAGCACATTTTCGTCGCTGGTGATGACGCCGCCCGTGAAGTAATACGCCAAATTGATGTTGCGGTCGTAGTCCAGTCGGTCGGTCACCAATTCCATTTTGGAATCCTTCAAACGGACTTCCTCGCCGGTGACCAAAGCCTTTTTTGTATTGCCATTATATTCCAAATAATCTCCCCAAAGAAAAAGCGTGTCGCCTTGGTTAATGCGCACGTTTTCAAAGGCTTCCAAACGGTTATCTTGCGAAAAATACCACGCCGAATCGCAGTACATCAGCGCGCCTTCGTGTTCAAAAACCACGTTGCCTACCAAGCGGTTGCGGCCTTGCGATTTTTTGTAATAACCGACGTCGGCGTTTTCGATGTTGATGCGTTTGCCTTTTTTGGGCGGGTCGGTTTTTTTCGTTTGCGCACTTAGCGCAAGCGAAAAAACCCCAACCAAAAATAGACTAAGAAACGACTTCAAGTTCCTGAAGGCGAAGGGTTTGTTTGCGGTCGGGCCCCACGGAAACGATGGCAATCGGAACGCCGAGTTCGGCTTCCAGATAGTCCACGTATTTTTTAAGATTTTCAGGGGCATCGTCAAAATTTTCCAGCGCGGTGATGTCGTCTTGCCAGCCGGCCAGTTCTTTGTAAATTGGCTCAACGCGCTCATCTTCCGTGCGGTACGGCAGGTAATCAATTTCTGTGCCTCGGTAGCGGTAACCCGTGCACACCTTGATGGTTTCGAAGCCGCTGAGCACATCGGATTTCATCATAATCAGGTGCGACACGCCATTGACGGCGATTGCGTATTTCAGCGCGGGCAAATCCAGCCAGCCGCAGCGGCGCGGACGGCCGGTGGTGGCGCCGAACTCGTGGCCTTTTTCGGCGATTTTTTTTCCCGTATCGTCCTGAAGCTCAGTAGGGAAGGGGCCGCTGCCCACGCGGGTGCAGTAGGCTTTGAAAATGCCGAACACCTTGCCAATGTCGCGCGGCGAAATGCCCAGCCCCGTGCAGGCGCCGGCGCAAGTGGTGGTGCTGGACGTCACGAACGGATAGCTGCCAAAGTCGATGTCCAAGAGCGAACCTTGCGCGCCTTCCGCCAAAATGGTTTTGCCTTCTTTCAGTTTTTGATGGATGAAATGCTCCGAATCTATAAGCGTCATTTCTCGTAAAAACCCGACGGCTTCCAGCCACGTTTTTTCCAAGTTTTCCAGTTCGGATTCATCTAAATCGAAATTTTCAAAATTGCGCAACAGTTGCAAATGTTTGTTTTTCAAAACATTGTAGCGCTCTCGGAAATCGTCCAACTCGATGTCGCCCACGCGGAGTCCGTTGCGCCCCGTTTTGTCCATATAAGTAGGGCCGATGCCTTTCAGCGTGCTGCCGATTTTGTTTTTGCCCTTAGCCTGTTCCGAGGCAGCATCCAAAAGTCGGTGGGTGGGCAGTATCAGATGCGCTTTGCGCGAAATCAGCAAGTGGCTTTTCCAGTCGGGCGCGTGGTCTTGCAGGTTTTCGATTTCGGTGCGGAAAATCACGGGGTCAATGACCACGCCATTGCCGACGATGTTCAACGTATTTGGATGAAAAATGCCGCTGGGAATGGTGTGCAGCACGTGTTTGCGGCCTTCAAATTCCAGCGTGTGGCCGGCGTTGGGCCCGCCTTGGAAGCGTGCGATGATGTCGTAGCCGCGCGTGAGTACGTCCACGATTTTGCCTTTGCCTTCGTCGCCCCATTGGAGGCCGAGGAGAACGTCTGTCATTTTTTGATTTACGATTTTTTCGATTGACGATTTACGATTTTGTTGGGTGGGTAAGTTATTGGTTATTAGGTTGTTGGGTTATTTTGGTTGGGTGTCAGTTCCTCCCCCGTCTTTTTCTGATTTTTTTGAAAATCAGAAAAAGCCACCCCCTCAAGAGGGGGACAGGGCCGTCGCTTGACCGATGGCTTATCGGTAGCGTCAGACCGAGTAGCCTGTCCTGAGCTGAGTCGAAGGGCAGTCGAGGTCTTTTATAATTTAAATATCAGCATCGCCACGCTCATAATAAGTAGTTGTCAGTGGAATTTCATCCGGTGGAATTTCGATGATTTTGCCGTTTTCAGAAACGACCAACGGGCTGTTTTTATAGCGTTTGAATTTGACCATTTTTTCGTAGGCCATTTCTAATCCTTTTAGGATTTTTTGATTCTCCGCACTTGGTTTTTTAAGATTTTTCATCTTAAATAGTTTTTAATTTTTGCCACAATTTTTCATTATAAACTTCCAAAATTCCGTTTGATTTTTCAGCAATGGATTCATACGGTTTTCCCGAACTATTTACAAAAAACCAATCATCAACTATCGGTTCAAAAATGTGAAAGAAATTCTGCAAGCCATTTTTGTATCTTCTTCGAATCACTTTTTCAGGAATATTATGCCCGCCTTCTTTTACTCTAAATTTCACTCTTTCTATGGCCAAATCTTCAGAATGCAAATAGAAAAAAATCAATTTTACAAAATATCCTGCGGCCTGCGCTTTTACAATCAAACTCTTATAACTTTTCGTCGCCAAGGTAGTTTCAAAAGCAAAATCTTTCCCGCTTTCCATCAAGGTTTGAATCCGCTCCAACATTATTCGCCCCGCTGGGAAGGCGGCGGCCTCCGGTTTGAAAGGCGAAAGTCCCCGCGCGATTTCGTCGGCGTTTATAAATTCATCGCAATGTAAGATTTCCGGCAAAAGGGTGTAGGAGGCGGTGGTTTTTCCCGCGCCGTTGGGGCCGGCGATGATGTAGAGGTTTTTCAACAATCAAAAATTTGGCATCATTTGCAAACTGGCGATATCGGATGGTAATATTTATAAGATTCTATTCTTCTTGGCTATTGATTTTATCAAATAATTTTCTTGGCAGTACGGTCAAAGTATTTGTTTCGCAATTCCATAAATTCATATACTCTTTGGAAATTACTGTATGTTTTTCCCAACCTACAAATTTTGAATAGAGCATAAGCGTACAAACATCAGTGGCGGTAATAAAATCTCCCGTTTCTTCTGTATGCGAATGCATTGCTTCAACAACCGAATCTTGGCCTTCTACATCATACCTGATTGGAATAATATTTCGATGCAGTTGTTTCTTGCTTTTTATCCGGTTGTTTTTATCCAGTGTTATCAAATAATCATTTCCGAAAATAACAACACCGTGTTCCTGAGGGCCAGTTAAAATGTAGACCTTCTTTTCCTTCCCATTGATTAAGGGAATCAGATTTAAATTAGTGTTCTCGTAGGTCTTGAAAAGCGTGTCTGACTGAATTGCAATCAACGAGTTCTGTCTCATTTCAAATAAATCGCGCTCGTAGGCGGTGAATTCCCTCTCACTCAAATCTATTTTGGCATTTTCAATCGAAAAGGTGTTATCAAAAGTTATAGTGCCAATTACTGTCGGTTCTACCTTATTTGAAAAGAAAATGCAGTTTGAATTCTCATCTTCGGAATAAGAAAAATAGCCGCCAATATTTTCACGGTTTTCATATTCAGCCAAAAAAGCATCTGTTCCATACCAAGAAGCCATCTCTGATTTATAGAGTTTTTTACCTTCTTCTACTATTGGCTGGGCTTTTTTAGTCGGATTATTTTGACAAAATGAAATTGATGCAAAAAGAAGCATTGTGATGCTAAATGTAATTTTCATTCAAAATGTGTTTTATGGTTACTCACTCGGAACCTCCGATTTCGTTCCATACAAATAAAGCGAATGCGACTGAATCTGCACCCCAAAAATCTCCGCCACGGTGTCTTTGATTTGCTGGATGCGGGGGTCGCAAAATTCCAGCACCTCGCCCGTGTCGGTGAGGATGATGTGGTCGTGCTGTTTGTTGTAGTACGACTTTTCATAGTAGGCTTGGCTTTGGCCAAACTGGTGCTTGCGGACCAGCTTGCAATCCAATAAAAGTTCGATGGTGTTGTAGAGCGTGGCGCGGCTTACGCGGTAGTTTTTGTTCTTCATCAGGATGTAGAGCGACTCGATGTCGAAATGCTCGTCGTGTTCGTAGATTTCTTGCAGGATGGCGTAGCGCTCAGGGGTTTTGCGCGCCTTTTTCTTCTCCAGATATTCGGTGAAGGTTTTCTTTACGATTTCAAAATCCGTGTCGGCCATAGTGGGGTTTTCCAAGGCTCGCGAAATTACGAATTATCCCCAGCGTATCGTCGGTCAACGGAGGTGACGCCTTCCACGTTTTTCAGCTCGTCCATCACGCGGTTCAGGTGCATTTTATCTTCCACCACCACTTTGATTTGGCCGTCAAAAATGCCCTCGCTGCCGGCAATGTTGATGCTGCGCATATCCACGTGCAGGTCGTTGCTGATGATTTGCGTCACTTGATTGACCAGCCCCACCGTGTCGATTCCACGGATGATCAACGTGGCCACGTGCACCGAGCGTTCCGACCCCACCCACTTGGCGGACATTATCCGGTCAGCAAAATTGCTTTGCAGATAAATGGCGTTGGGGCAATCTTGGCGGTGCACTTTCAGGCCATCGTTGCTGGCGGGCAGGTAGCCAAACACTTTGTCGCCCGTGATGGGGTTGCAGCATTTGGCAAATTGATAGTCCAGCGCGGTTTCGTCCTCGCCAAATACCAGCTCTTTTTTCTCGCCCGATTTGGCGGGCTTGGGCGTTTCGCCTGCCTCTTCGGGCGCGGCTTTGCGGCGAAACAGTTTGTTTTTTACATACGAAAACAGCCCGCCCTGTTCCCATTTGGCCAAAAATTCCTTGAGTTGCGAATTGTCGATGATGCCCATCCCCACTTTGTAATGCAGCTCAGTGGCGTTCCTCAGTTTGAAAAATTTCACCATATCCTGCATCATCTGGTCGGTGGTTTTCACTTTCAGGAATTTCATCTTGCGCTTCAGCGCGGCCTTGCCTTCGTTGGCAATTTCTTTGCGCTCGGCTTTCAGGGCCGATTTTATATTGGATCGCGCCTTGCCCGTCACCACGTAGTTCAGCCAGTCCTCCTTCACCTTGGATTTTTGGGTGGTGAGGATTTCCACTTGGTCGCCGCTGCTAAGGCGATGGTTCAGCGGCACCAGCCGGCCGTTCACTTTGGTTCCTAAAGTGCTCAATCCCACATCGGTATGAATTTCAAAAGCAAAATCCAAACCCGATGAACCGGCGGGCATAATTTTCAGATCGCCCTGCGGCGTGAACACGTAAATTTCCTCGGCAAAGAGGTTCATTTTGAAATCGTCCACAAAATCCACCGCGCTGCCGTTGTTGTTTTCCAGCATCTCGCGGATGCGGCCGATCCAGCGGTCGAGGTTGCTGCTGCCGCTCGCATCGTCCTTGTATTTCCAGTGGGCGGCGTAGCCTTTTTCGGCCACTTCGTCCATCCGCGCGCTGCGGATCTGCACTTCTACCCAGTGGCCTTCCGGTCCCATCACAGTGGTGTGCAGGCTTTCGTAGCCGTTGCTTTTGGGATGGCTGATCCAGTCGCGCAGCCGTTCGGGGTTGGGTCTAAAGTTCTCGGTCACAATGGAATACACTTGCCACAAATCCGCTTTTTCCTTTTCGGGCGGCGAGTGGATGATGATGCGGATGGCAAACTTGTCGTAAATCTGGTTGAAGCCCACGCCTTGGTTCAGCATTTTCCGCCGGATGCTGTACACCGATTTGGTGCGCTGTTTTATGGAAAAGTCAATGCCGCTTTGGGTCAGCGCGCCAGAAATTTTATCCGTAAAATTTTTTAGATATTCTTCTTGGTCGGCCTTGCTGGTTTTTAGTTTCAATACGATGTCGCGATATACCTCCGGCTCGGTGTATTTCAAACTCAAATCTTCCAACTCGGTTTTAATATTGTAAAGGCCGATGCGGTGGGCAAGGGGCGCGTATAAATAAAGCGTCTCGCTGGCGATTTTCACCTGTTTGGGATTCGGCATCGCGGCCATCGTGCGCATATTGTGCAGGCGGTCGGCCAGTTTTATCAATATCACCCGAATGTCGTCCGACAGCGTTAGCAACATTTTCCGGAAATTCTCGGCCTGCATCGAAATGCTTTTGTCAAAAACGCCGGAGATTTTCGTCAATCCGTCGATGATCCGCGCGATTTCTTCCCCAAACAGACGGTCGATGTCTTCCAAGGTGTAGTCGCTGTCTTCCACCACATCGTGGATCAGTGCCGCCGAAACCGACGTCGGCCCCAGCCCGATTTCCTCGGAAACAATCATCGCCACCTCGATGGGATGGTGGATGTACGGCTCGCCGCTTTTGCGCCGCACTTCTTGGTGGGCATCCTTGGCCAGGTTGAAGGCCTTGCGGATGAGTTTTTTATCGTCAGCGTCCGCGCGGCCTTTCATACCGCGCAGCAGCGCCTTGAATTTTTTCTCAATCTCTTCCTGCTCAAGCTGTTCTTGGATTTCAGTCTCCATTTTCGGGGGTTTCTTACGGAAAATCGAAAGTAGATAAAAGAGTTGGAAGTCTCAGTTTGCAGTTTGCAGTTGGCAGTTGGCAGAAAACCGCCTAAATCACAATCGAATTACAATCAAATTACAATCGAATTACAATCGAATTACAACCGATACGAAAGCCCCGCCCCCAGCGCCGCACCGCCCGCCGAGGAGGGCACCGCCAACCCGTTCAAATTCTGAACCGCCAACTGCAACTGCCAGTCGCGGCTTATTTTGAGATGGTAGCCCACGTTGAGGGACCAAACGTTGAAACCGCCGCCGGAAACTTCCAGCGTCAATTCTTGCTTTGGGGAAAGCTGTGAGAAAAGCCGCGCGCCTACTTTGGGCAAATAGCCGGGCAAGTAGCGATACTGCGCGTTCAGCCCGAGGCCGGAGAACCAGCCTTGGCGAAACACTTTGACATATTCCGCACGGAGCGCGAACGGCAAAAACGCCAAATAGCCATCCCCTTTTTGGGGAAAAAGCGTGGCTTTCAGATGCGCGGCTTCGCTTTCGGCCAAGCTGTCGTTCACGTCAAAAAGATTGTCCACCGTCAATCCGCGAAAGCGAAACGTGCTGTCCACCGAAAAGCTGCGGCCGTTGTTCCACTGCACGATGCCCACGTCCTGCGCCCGAACCAAAACGGCCGAAGTGGGCGAAAGACGAAACCGCTTTTCCGCGCCCAGCGAAACCCCCAAGCCGCCCAAAGGCTGCGAAAGCGTGCGCGTTTCGCTGATTTTGTAATGAAGATCCAAGTCCAAAAACTCGCCATCGGGCTGGGTGAAAAGCGTGGCCCCTTGACTTTTATAGGAATTGTGGCCGTGACCCACCACGATGCTGAACGTCATCGCCAGTGGCTTGGCCGAATCCATCAACACCTCAAAATGATAATCCAAAGACGTGAAATACCAAGTGGAATAGGCGCTGCGGCTCAAATCCAATGTTTGGTCGGCGTAAGGTTGGTTGCCAAAAAACAGGAGTTTTTGCACGTCGCCGCCCAAATTTCCGGATTGGAAAAATTGGTTGCGGATTCCAAGACCTTGGCCTTTTTTATAGACGTCAAAAATTTTGTAGCCGGGGTTTTTATAGGAAAACCCCGTTTCTTGCACATAGCCGAAACGCAGTCGGCGGCTGCCATCACCGATTAAATCGCGCTTTTCGGCCTCGTCCAAAAAATCATCATTGAGAAAATTCAGGATTTTGGTAAAGGAAAGTGAATTGGTGAGCGCGCCGATTTTAAAGTGGGCTTCCAAATAAGGCTTTTGGTGCAAATCCTGCAGAACCCAAGGCACGTTGACGGAGTCGGGCAATTCCGAAAAAACGGTGTCGATGCTTTGGGAAAAAGCGCCTTTCCCGCCAAGGGCAAAAAAGAGGAGGGCGAGGGTTTTTTTCATTTGCGCGTGCGGACGGTCAGGTCGCCGGAGAGGGTCAGGTCGAGAAAATTGTCGGGGTACAGCTTGATTTTTTCGGGCGGGGTGGCGCTGTTGGTGGTTACTTTGAGATAGATTTTCCGTGCGTTCCGCAAGTTTTTCACGTCGCTTTCCGCCACCGGAATATCCACCACCGAGCGGACGGCTTCCGTGGCGCGGCCCTCGCTGTTCACCACCGCCGAGGCCACGGTTTCCGCCGAAACCAAAGTACCTATTTCGGAAAGGTTCTTATCCAAAAGCACTAATTCCACATCAAACAAAATCGGAAAATTATTGGTGGCGATGAGTTTTAAAGTGCCTTGTTTCCAGCGGTTTTCAGGATCGTAATCGGAAAGATCGAAATCCACGGTATCCGCCAGTTGCAAATCCGACAGGGAAAGGTGGAGCGGCACTTCCAAATCCAAGAAAGCATCAATGCCAAAATCGGTAAACAAAAACTGGTCGTAGTCCGGCGAGGCCAAGCTGCCATTGACAAAAGCGGTGAGCGAGGTCTGGAAATTTTCGGGGCGGAATTCCAAAAGCTCGTCCAAGTTGCTGTTGGATTGGTCGATTTGAAGGTTCAAAATTCCCGGCAAGGGAATCTCGGCCGGCGAAAGCGTGGCGG
This sequence comes from Owenweeksia sp., assembly GCA_965214115.1. Taxonomy (GTDB): domain Bacteria; phylum Bacteroidota; class Bacteroidia; order Flavobacteriales; family Schleiferiaceae; genus Owenweeksia. The sequence continues at coordinate 87,620 of CBDCAU010000009.1, read as the reverse complement.
CCGGAATGCTTTGGGTTTGCCCGATTTGGTTCCAATTTAAACTCTTAGAATCTGAACCGCGCCACGCATTCATACTATTGACGATAAATTCGATGGGCGCGCCAATTTGATTTTCTACCGTAAGGGAAAGTTTCACTTCTTCAAAATCAAAATCTCCAATAGAAAGCGCGCCGAAAGTGGCGCTGGGCGTGATTTCATCGGCTGCCACCGTGTCTTTTCCCAGATAGCCAAACCCACGGTCGGCGGTGAGATTTTGGATGCCCGTTTGCAAAAAGACGCTGTCGTCCAAAGACAGGTTGATCAGGTTTCCCGTGCTGTCGATCCTTCCCAAAAGAATGGCAAAAAAACTATTGAAATCGTTGCTGCCGGGCCGCCCAGTCAGGTCCACGCGGTAGCCGCTCACGTCGGTTTCCGAAAAAAGATTGGACAAAGTCGTGGGCGGCGCGCCTGGCACTACTTCGCGCAGTTCCAACGGATTGCCGCCCAAAGTGGCGGATGGGATCCGATAATCCAGTTGGAGGGGATCTTCGATGGTGCTGGCGGCATCCAAAAAAATCTTGCCCGTGCCGATGCGGATGGCCGTCAGTTGCGCGTCGCCGGCCGCCAGTTGGGTATCGGTGGTGTCACTGGTCAGTTCTTGGTCGGGAAAAATGGCGGTGGCCGAAATGGGTATCAAGTTTTTTAATTCCACCGAAACCACGATGCTTTCGCTGGTGTCCACCACCACCGAATCGGGCGCGCTACCCGGGCTGCTGAACCTCTGCAAAACCGCCCGCAGTGCGCCTTCCATCGTTTTCCCCGCCAAGGGAAACGTTTCGGTAACCGACTGGCGCGGCTTGAGCGTGTCAATGTTTTTTTGCAGCAGGAGGGTTTGCGAGAGGCCGTTTTCCAAGCGCACCTCCACATCGGTCAGCGGCACGGCCAGCTCGTTTTCGATGGTTAAGATGAGGTCGCCGCTTTGGAAAGTAACCGTTTGGAAAAAGCGCGTGGCATCCACGGGAAAACTGCGTGGAACGTCGGGCGGCAGGGCGGGGACGATAATGGTGTTGCCCACGTTGGCCAAGATAAACTGTCCAAAAGGCGATCCGTTACTGGCCAACTCGCCCAATGAGATGGCGTCCGCAAATTTGCGCTCGCCCAGTTTTATGGTGCTGAGTTTCACGGTATTTTGAAAAGTGGCGTCCAGCGGCGGGGCAATCGCTCCCGGTTTCAGCGCCGCCAGTGGGCTGCGGTACACCAGCGAGAGAAATCCGTTGGCATTGGTTTCCACACTGGAATCGGCCACTATGTCGCCCACGGAAAGGCGGGAATGCACCAGCGGCGTAAGCGCCTGCACGTCCCAGTTGGGGGTTTTGGGGTCGGGGCGGCAGCTTTGCAACACGCAAAAAACCGCCCAGAGCGGGAAGAGGAGGGAGCGAGTTTTCATCGGGGGCGCAAGATAGCAAAGGGGGTTTCCACGGGTTTTCATCAAGGTGTTAATGGATTGAAAAACAGGGAGATAGATTTTTGATGATGAGAATTATCAATAGGCCGCCCATTTATGCAGCTTGCGGCCGGCTTGCTTATGCTTTGGATATTGCAGATTTTTGCAGATAGGGAAAATTCAAAAATCTGCGGAATCCGCGAAATCTGCGTGAAAAAACACATCCAAATTTTTTGCATATTTGCCTTGTTCGTCCCAATCGGCACATTCTTCCACGAACTTTTCCATTATTTCACCGCGTTTTTATTTCAATGTGAAACCACCCTTTTTTACGATTCTGTGGATACCAAAAACTGCCAAATTTTAAATCAAAATTGTAAAATCATATTGAAGGAAAAAGTCTGCCTGAACGATTTTTGGATTTACGCCGCCGGCCCGCTCGGCACTTTGCTGGTCAGCGTTTTGGGATTGATTTGGTTGTATTCCGACAAGTATAAAAAAGCACGCTGGGCGCATCTTTTCGCGATTGCGTTCAGCTTATTTCATTTGCGGATTTTGTCCAATACTTTCTTTGGTTTTTTGCAAATAATACTAAACAGAGAAACCTTAATTTCTACCGATGAATATTTCATTTCAGAATATCTGAATCTTTCATTTTTAATAGCACTTTTGATGTCGAACATTTTGGCGGTTTTTATAGGAATTTTGGTATGGAAAAAATTAAAGCCATTTTCTAAAATCCCATTTTTGGCGAGTGCGGTTTTGGGATTTTTGTTGGGCTATTTGGGTTTGAATCTTTTATTGTGAAAAATTAAGTGTCGCCCTTTCAGGGCTTGACATTCTCAAAGGCTTTACTCGATTTTCCGCTCAGTTTTTCCACCCAGCCACCCCCTCTCAAAAGGAGAGGGGGCAGGGCCTGTCCCGTCTTATACGGGAGGGTGAGGTAAAATCCCCGAAATTTGCGGAATCTCCCGTAAAGACGGGACAGGCGCGCACCAAAAACCCACGCCTACTTTTTACTTATTCATTATTACCTACTCACTATTACTTCCTCCGAAATCACCCTCCTCCTCCTCGGCGGCCTCGTCACCGGCATCATCAACACCCTCGCGGGAAACGGCTCGTCCATCACCCTCGCGCTGCTGATTTTCCTCGGATTGCCCGCCGACGCCGCCAACGCCACCAACCGCATCGGCGCGCTGTCTGCTACCGTGGTGGGCGTCAGTAGTTTGCGGCGGAACACCCGCGTCAAAATCCTCTTCCAGCAAAGCCTCTGGTTTCTCATTCCCGTTGTCATCGGCTCCATAGCCGGCGCGTTTTGGGCCATTGAAATCGACCCCGCCATCCTCCGCACCGTCATCGGATTTGTGATGCTCGGCCTGCTTATCACGCTGGTTTTCAGGCCGCAAAAGTGGCAGCGCCCCACCGACACTTCCGTCAGCCGCAAAAAATGGTACAACTGGCTGCTGATGCTCGCCATCGGAATCTACGCCGGATTTCTGCAAATGGGCATCGGCATAATGCTGCTCGCCGTGCTCGTCCTGCTCATCCGCTACAGCCTGCGCGACGGCAACATCATCAAAATCGTCCTCGCCCTTTTTATGGTCGCGCCCGCGTTTTTCGTCTTCCTTTTCAGTGGCGATATGTATTGGATGCAAGGCTTGTTACTCGCTGGGGGTCAGGCGGTTGGGGCGTTCATCGGGGCGCGCTACATTCTGTTTTTGCCCGCCGCCAACGTCATCATCCGCTGGCTGCTCATCGCCATTCTCAGCGTGTCGTCCGTGTGTTTGTTGGAAATTCCCCAGCTCGTTCAATCGCTTTTTTAGACTTTCGCGCGGCTATGGCAAACACCCAAAATCCTTGGTTCAAAGAATGGTTCGATACCGAATATTACCATATTTTATATCAGCACCGCGATGACAACGAGGCGCGTTTTTTCATCCAAAATTTGGTCGAAAAACTGCACCTAAAATCGGGTTCGCATATTTTGGATTTGGCCTGCGGGCGCGGTCGCCACGCGCTGTTTCTCAGCCAGTTGGGTTTTGAAGTTACCGGATTGGATTTATCCGAAAGCAACATCGAATTTGCCAAAAAACTGGAAAACAAAAACCTCCATTTTGAGCAAGGCGATATGCGCAAACCGTTCGGCGAAAACCGCTTCGATTACATTTTCAACCTGTTCACCAGTTTCGGTTATTTTGACAATTGGGACGAAGATTTGGCCGCTTTGCAAAATATGGCGCGCGCCCTGAAACCCGATGGGCTGTTGGTTTTGGATTTTATGAACGTCCAAAAAGTGAAGCTCGGCCTCGTGAAAGAAGAAGTGCGCGAAATCGACGACTTGACCTTCAAAATCGCCCGCACCGTCCGCGATGGGCAAATCGTAAAAACCATTTCCTTTTCCGATAAAAATCAGCCGTTTCAATTTGAAGAAAAAGTACAACTTTTGGGATTAGAAGATTTTGAAAAACTGTTCGCCCAAAGCGGCCTGAAAATTCAGAAGGTTTTTGGCGATTTTGCTTTGAATGATTTTGAGGAAAGGGAGTCGGAAAGATTGATTTTAGTTGGGAAAATTTTGTGATGAAAATTTTTAAGAATGAATCAGGAAATAAGAAAATTTTTGATTGACAAATGTGTCATTGAAAAACCTGTTTTTTATGAGGATGTTGCCAAACTTCTTAATTTGGATTTGTCGAGTTTTCTTGACCGAGAAAGGTTAAGTATTACACTCGGAGAAATTTCAGAATTCGAATATAAAAATAAGAGGCCACTCCTTAGTTCTATGGCAATTTATAAGCAAACAGGAGACCACGGAAACGGATTTTATAATATTTGTGAAGATTTAGGAATTGGAAAGGCTTCTGAATTAAAGAAGAATTTTTTTGCAGTAACCCAAATGAATGAATGTATTGAGTTTTGGCAAAAAAAAGAGAAATATCAAAAATTCGCTGAGATTGAAAAGTTTGAGTCATTAAGATTGAAAGAGCAACCTAAAAGTGGCTATTCAAAACTTCCGGAACTAAACCCAAAATTTCAAGAGGTAAAGAAGGATTATGTCGAAGAAGAAATAAATAATAAGAAGATTGGAGATGCAGGAGAGGATTTAGTAAAAAAATATGAAAGACACCAATTACAGGCGGCTAGCCACGCCGACTGGGCCGAGGATGTTAAAATTGTTAAAGATGGAGAAGGGTATGATATTTTATCTTTTGATGAAAATGGCGATTTTAAATATATAGAGGTTAAAACAACACCAAAAGGCGCTTCAACTGCTTTCTATTATACAATTAATGAATTATTATTTGCCAAACAGAATCAAGATAACTATCAAATTTATCGGCTTTTCAATTTTGATGAGGAGAAGAATTCGGCAGATTTCTTTATAATTTCTAATGTAGAAGAGTCTGTTTTGTTGCAGGATATTCTTTATAAAGCTTATCTCAAACAGCAATGACCTTCCTCCTTCTCCTTCTTTCCGTCGCCCTCGGCAGTTTGCTCGCTTATTTTTTGAGCGGCCACCGCCATTTTTCCGTCAAGTTTTTGCTCACCTTTTCCGGTGCGTATTTGCTCAGCATCGCCGTATTCCATTTGCTGCCAGAGATTTACGAAACCCACAGCCACTCCCTCGGCTTTTGGATAATGGGCGGTTTTTTCATCCAAATCATTTTGGAAGCCTTTTCCAAGGGCATCGAGCACGGCCACGGCCACCCCGAACATTTCCAGCAAAAAACCATCCCCACGGGGATTTTGCTCGCGCTCTTCCTCCACGCTTTCATCGAGAGCCTGCCCATCGGCGCGCACCAAAACCACCTGAGCCAAAACGCCCTCCTCTGGGGCATCGTCGTCCACAAGCTGCCCGTCAGCGTTATCCTCTTTTCAATGCTCACCGAACTGAAAACTAATAAGTTGGTTTTGATTTTGACGATGCTCGCCTTCGCCGCCGTCGCCCCGCTCGGCGTTTTCATCGGTGAAAGCGTCCCCATCCTATCCGATTATTACCGCGAACTGACCGCCCTCACCTTCGGCGTGTTCCTCCACATTTCCACCACCATTTTATTTGAAACCAACCAAAGCCACCGCTTCAATTTTATGAAAATGGCGACGGTGGTTTTTGGGGTTTTGGTGGCGTGGTTTACGGTGGGGCATTGATTTTCTTTTTCACGCGGATTTCGCAGATGCCGCAGATTAAAAGAAATAAAAAGATCTGTCAGGTTTTTTAAAACTCAATAGGCCATTCAAATCTGCGAAATCCGCGAAATCTGCGTGAGAAAAATTTCTCCGTGCCTCCGCTTCTTCGAAAAGCCAGAACAAAAGCGAAATCATCTATGATGGAGTGGCTATCCCACAAGGTGAAAAGGCGGGGTGCATCGTGGTTTTTAAAACAAAATATGGCCCACAGATGGAGGACACGCATTTCAACTTTGAGCCTTCCATAGGCGTGGATATTACCGCCCACTATCCGTCGGGTTATGAATTTGATTTAATGAGCCAACTTTCGCCTATTGAAAAATCCGTTTTTAAAGATGAGCGAAAATGTATGTTCGAGGTGAAAGGAGGGATTTTGCCGGGCCAAGGGATTATGTATTCCTTGCGAAAAACAAAGGACGGTTCGCAACAAAAATCAGAAAATTGACGCTGGCGAGCTTGTGGCTTTGGTTTAATTATTGTATAATTGCCATCAGACAATCACTTCAAAATTTACCCGAAATGAAAACGAACATTGAAAATCCTACTGGATTATAAAAAAAGCGAAATTTTAAATCATTGATAAAAGCGGCTTCTCAAAATTAGGGGCCGCTTTTTTATTGGTGTAAGTGTAAACTTCCGGGTCGCTCACATATCTATTTCCACCATCTCTTATTTTATTCGAAAAAATTGGGGCGGCGTTTTTTACAAAATGAGTAAGAACCCAAAACCTGTTCAAAACAATGTTGTCAGATTTTTCTACGACCAATAAATTTCAATCCTTAAAACTTATAGTTTAGCCCCAAAATGCACTCAAATTTTAAAACACCCTTTTACTGATGAAAAAAATACTCATTCTTTCGGCCGTGGCATTGCTGACGGCCACTTCCTGCGTAAGCAAGAAAAAATATATGGCCGCCGAAAACCGTATCGACCGGCTGCAGCAAGACAGCGCGGCTTTCGTAAAAAAGGTGAACAACCTCGAATCCAAACTGCAAAAAACGGAGACGGATTTCGCCAAATACAAAAGTTCCAGCGAGGACAGCCGCGCCGCGCTGATGTCGCAACTGAACAAGCAGGGCCAAGAACTTTCAGAGAAGGACGAAGCCCTGCAAATGCGCGCCGAGCGCCTGCGCGCGCTGCAAGATCGGCTTCAGCAGCAGCAAGACATCGTGAACAACCTGCGCAAAACCGTGGAGGACGCGCTGGTGAACGTGAAAGACGAAGACCTGAGCGTGGAAGTGAAGAACGGAAAAGTCTATGTTTCGTTGAGCGATAAACTGCTCTTCCCCAGCGGCAGCGCGGACTTGAACAAGGACGGAAAGGACGCCATCGGCAAAGTGGGCAAGGTGCTGAACGACAACCCGAAAATCAACATCGACATCGTGGGCCACACGGACAGCATCCCCATCAACACCGCCAAATACAGCGACAACTGGGATTTGAGCACCGCCCGCGCCACTACCATAACGCGCTTGTTGACAGAAACTTACAACGTAAACGGCGCCCGCCTGACCGCCAGCGGGATGAGCGACAACCAGCCCGTGGAAAGCAACAAAACTAAGGAAGGCCGCGCCAAAAACCGTCGCACGGAAATTATATTGACACCGAAGTTGGAGGAGCTTTTCAAGATTTTGGAAGGCGGGAGTACGGCGGGGAATTAGGCACGCAGATTCCGCGGATAGCGCAGATTTTCAAAGAATAAAAGCCTGTTTTTCAAAATTGAAAAACAGGCTTTTATTAATAATCAATGCTTGATTTCTTATCTGCGAAATCAGCAGAATCTGCGTGAGAAAAAAATCAAAGAAATTTTTTGATAAGCCCCGTCACCACCCCCCACACCCGAAAATCCATAAACTGGGTAATCTTAATCGGTGCAAAATCTTTGTTGGCGGGTTGCAGGTATAAATCGTCGTCCCTTTTGTAAAGGCGTTTCACGGTGTATTCACCGTTGATGACGGCCAAAACGATGCTGTCATTTTCCGGTGGGAGGTGTTTATCGACAATCAGCAAATCCCCATCGTCGATGCCCGCGTCTACCATACTTTGGCCGTTCACGCGGACGCAGAAAGTGGTCTTGGGATTTTTGACCAGCTCGCGAGTGATGTTGATGGTGCTTTCAAAATATTGCGGGATGTAAGTGGGCGCGCCGGCCGCCACGCTCACTTCGTAAAAGGGGACGGACAAACCGCCCTCGTCCTCCATCGGTAGAATTTCTGTTACTTTCATCTTTCAAATGTTTTTGGGTCAAAAAGGAACTTGAAATGTAGAAAGGATTCCCACTTTTTTGGCACAAACGGGCTGAAACTTATCAACGATTCTTGGTCAAATTATCCTCTTGATTACGCGCAGTTTATGCGAATAGGATTGGGTTTCGGCGTTGAAAATCCCCGTTTGGTCGATGTTATCCACACGCACGCGGCCGCTGGCGTGGATGATTTTTTCGGGATTTAGCAAAATCCCGACGTGGGTGATGCGGCCTTCTTCATTGTCGAAAAACGCCAGATCCGCTGGCTGGGTTTCTTCCAAAAAACTGAGGGTTTCGCCGATTTCGGCTTGCTGGTAGGCATCGCGCGGCAAATCGTGGCCGCCTAATCTAAAAACCATTTGAACGAGTCCGCTGCAATCGATTCCGAAAGGCGAGCGGCCGCCCCATAAATACGGCGCGTTTTGGTATTTCATAGCGGTGGAAACCAAATCGTTTCTTGTCGATTTTCCAGTAGAAACTTCGCCTTCAAAATGCCATTCCACGCCGTTTATTTTAAAATGATTTTTATCATAAAAAGGCAAAACCGACCCTAAAAAAATCGGCAGAAAAACTTGGCTTTTTTCAGAAGATGCAATTTGAATTAATTCCTGCGAAAGGAGGTGATTTTTTTTGATGTAATTTTCATAAAAATCTTCCTCGCAGTTTGTCAATTGTTTGATGTCAATCCATCCTTCATAATTGTCGTGCAGCAATTTAATGCGGCTCCACTTTTTCTCTTTTTCCAAGATTTCCGCCACTTCGCCGAAGAGCATTTGGTTGGTCATTTCCGAGGCATCGGCGGGTTCACGGCGGATGGGGACGGCGGAGAGGGTGCAGAGGGCGTGGGTCATTTAAAAGGCTTATGAAAAGATTTTGAAAATTTTGTAGTACAAATTTTAATTTCAAAAATGACGGCCAAAATCCATTTGGTCGTGAAGAATGCGCACTATCCGAACGTGGGTTTTATAAATGCGGTAAAAAATAAAATGCCGCTCTTTTCTATAACGCCAAAGTTCTTTTGCGACGGTATTTTGCCGCTGACCTTTGCTGGGATTTTGGCGGATTTTTTCAAAATAATCATCAAAGGCACTAACATATTTTTCGGCCTGTTCCAGTCCAAATTGGTCAAGCGAATAATCAAAAATTTCTTCCAAATCTTTCCGAACCCGCTTATTTTTCTTTATGCCGAACGCTTTCTCCATTCCAAAAAGTTGCGGTATTCTTCCGATTTGGCTTTGGCGATTTCCGTAGCGGTAAAATCATCATCGGGACTTTCGTCGCCTTCCTTTATCGCTTGCCGCAATTTCGCCAACGATTTTTGCCGTTGGTTTTCGTAAAAATCCAGCGCATTTTCGATTAAGGAATCCGCATCCGAAAATGCGCCTTTTTTTACTTGCTCGGAAATAAACTTTTGATGTTTATCAGAAATGGTAACCGTCATTTTTTTGAAATTTTATCCTCAAAAATAGAAAAACCAAAAGAAAATAACCTGACAGATTTCCAAAATCTGTCAGGTTTAAAAATCATTCAAATTTTCATACTAAAAAATCAAACCTTCTCCACCACCAGCGCGCTCGCCCCGCCGCCGCCGTTGCAGATGCCGGCCGCGCCATATTTCCCGTCGTTCTGTTTCAGAACGTTGATGAGCGTTACCAAAATCCGCGCGCCGCTCGCGCCCAGCGGGTGGCCGATGGCGACCGAGCCGCCGTTCACGTTGGTCACCGAATCGTCGATGCCCAGCAATTTCATATTCGCCAATCCCACCACGGAAAACGCTTCGTTCAATTCGTAATAATCAATGTCGTCTTTGGAAAGCCCCGCGTGCTGTATCGCCAATGGCACCGCCTTGGCCGGCGAGGTCGTAAACCATTCGGAAGACTGCGCGGCATCCGCGTAACCCGAAATTTTGGCGATGGGTTTCAGTCCCAATTCCTTCGCTTTTTCGGCGCTCATCATCACCAGCGCGGCCGCGCCGTCGTTGATGTTGCTGGCGTTGGCGGCGGTCACCGTGCCTTCTTTGTCAAACACGGGGCGCAGGCTTTTCATCTTGTCAAAATCCACTTTCGTGAAATCCTCGTCCTGCGTCACTTTCACGGGGTCGCCCTTGCGCTGTGGAACTTCGACGGGAATCACCTCATCGTCGAATTTTCCGTTTTCCCAAGAACTGGCCGCGCGCTTATAGCTCTGTTCCGCAAAAGCGTCCTGCTCCTCGCGGCTAAAGTTCATATCCTTGGCGCACAGCTCGGCGCAGTTTCCCATATGGATACCATTATACACGTCCATCAAACCGTCTTTCAAAAGGCCGTCTTCCATTTTGATGGGGCCGAGTTTCACGCCGTTTCGCCCATCCAAATAATGCGGTACGCTGCTCATATTTTCCATCCCGCCGGCCACTATCACGTCTTGGTCGCCGCAGCGGATGGACTGCGCGGCAATCATCACGGCCTTCAAGCCGCTGCTGCACACCTTATTGATGGTGGTGCAAGGGATTTCGTCGCTCAGCCCCGCGCCGATGGCGGCTTGGCGGGCGGGCGCTTGACCATTGCCGGCTTGCAATACGTTGCCCATCAACACTTCCTGTACTTCTTTGGGATCCAGCCCGATTTTTTCCAGCGCGCCCTTGATGGCGATGCTGCCCAATTTGGTGGCAGGAACGGTGGAGAGACTTCCGCCAAAACCGCCAATCGGAGTGCGCACGGCGGATACGATTACTGCTTCTTTCATAAAAATTTTCGGTTTTCGTTTTGAGATGGCAAAGGTAACGGGGCGGGGCGGGCTTGGTTCTGAAAGGTCAAAACGGAACAGTCCAAATAGGTTGCTCTTAAAAAAAAAGACGCTGATTAGGTCGGAGATGGTGTCAGGTTAGCGGAATTTTCCGCGTCGCCCGCTTTACAATCCACTGGGTATTTTTATCATTGGATTTTTGCCAGCGTTTCAGCATTTTTTTAGCGGGTTCGGGATTCACTTTTAGCCAATCGGTTAAATGATTTCCTACCGATTTTTGCACGAATTTTATATCATCCTCTTTCAGCAATTCTAAAATATCAAAAACGGGCTGGGGATTGTCGTTGAAAATATCCAACTTTGGCGCCCACGGCAATTTCGGCCGCAGCCCTTCCGAGGCCAATCTCCGCAGGTGAAAATTCTCTGACTTCGCCCACCGTTTCATCACTCTCAAAAGTCCGTCAGGATTTTGCCGAATGTAAGGCCGGATGGCGTATTCGCCCGTGTTCCGCTTGGTGATTTCTTCGATGGCATTCATCGAAATTTTCTCATTCTCCAAACCGTACATTTCCACATATTTCCCAATCGGCATTATCCAGTAAAACTCTTTGAACATTCCCGTCTCATTGGGATTTTCAGGACCCAAAATCTTTAACAAAATTTTGACGGATTTTTTATAATCATCCGGCAGATAATCGTGCAGTTTGTGCGCGATAAATTCAACTCGCTGCGTATAACTTTTTCCTTCCACTCCTTTTTCTACATCTTTGTGAAAGTTTTTAGAATTAAAATCGGGATAAACTTTCTCGATTTTTTCGGAAAGCAATTCGGCGAGATTTCGACCGAAATATTGGGTAATGGAATTGTCGGTGGGCATTGTTGGAATTATAAATTTTTTATAAAAGATGCTATCCAAAATAATTGAACTCCCCCACCAACAACCGATAAATTTCTTCGCGCGCTTCTTTGGTACGGGCGGAAACGATTTCAAAATGTTGAATTAAATCTGACTTGCCGTGAAGGTCTGCGAACTTTTTGATTTGGATAAGCCCGCTGTTCGGGGTCAGGAAATCATCATAATCGAAATACTTGAAATACGGTTCGTCCTGCAAGCCCACTTTTTTAAGAATACCATTTTGGCAATAATGCTGCGCCCAATACAGATATAAATCTTTCACCACATTTACCAGTTTGGCCGCTGCGTCGGGCTTTTCTTTGATTTGATTGTCCAATACCGTATTCCAAAAACTTTCTGGGTTATTAGTGCTCATCGGATTGTCCACAAAAATTTCCGGTGCGCGCTCCACCGGATTGTCCTTCTCAAACTTGGTGACTACGCAGCGGTTTTCTGCCAAGCCAAACGCGAAGCAAAGCGCATAAAAATAGTCTTCGTGCTTTTTGGAGATGCGCGGTTTCCAGATGTCAAATTGGTTCGCCCAAAGTGGGTATTTTCCATTTAAACATTTTGCAATGGCAAACCAACCCAACGTCGATTTTGCGGATGAAAGGTGGTATGCGCAATAACTTCGATTATCAGCTGCTCCATTAAAAATCTTGGCTTTATTGATTCCCTTGAAATCATTATCCAAGCGAAACCATATCCTGTCCGGTTCATTGCTCATTCTCCCATAGGAATTTTGCGACAAACGCACGGGCGTGTTGTCATCCATAAATCCTACGAATTCTCCATCGGTAAATCCATAAGGGACGCTCAATCTTTCGTGGCGATTGTCCCGCAAAGGGAACCCGCTGATTATGATTTGTCCTTCTTCTTCTTTTGTCCGGTTTCGGTAGCTATTGTAGCGCGGCTGCTGAATCCATTTTTTTGAATTGAGTTTTTTAATCTTAGGAAGAGTTGTCCGTATATCCTTTTTGGAAGAATCGAAACGCACCGTTCTCATCCCATTGGTCAAATCTCGCAACATCCGATTGATTTCCGAAATCCGCGCGCTCCAGTTTACCTGCGCCAAATGGTCACTTTTCAAATCGGTAAAATCCCACAGCTTCATCTTGTTGGGGTTTCCCTTTTCTTGGAAATTGTACGTCCAAATGGTGAAGGCCAGCGGCCATTTTCCCTTCAGGGCAAAAAACTCGTTGCTGGTGATGATGAAGCCGTTTTCGTATTGGAAATGCTTGTCAAATTCCGCACGGAAATCTACATAAGTAGGGCGGGGAATGAGCCACGAAGTGGGCGTGAAAATCATCAAGATGGGTTGCAGGTTTTTTTCCTCAAATTGGGTTTTGGCAATGTTCACGATTTGTCCCAAAAAAGCCAAGTAGCGCTCCCTGCCAGCATCGGCGCCGGTCAGTTCCAAAATGCTGGGGTCAATCAGATATTCGGCTTCCACTTGCTCGCGCGCCGCCACGTTTTCATCGGTGTTTTTATAAGGTGGGTTCATCAGAAACGCCAGTGGCTTGTCCATTTGCAAACCTTTTTCGTTCAACACTTTTTCCAGTTCGTCCACGTAGTCCGCGCCACTTTTGTCGAGAAAGTTTAGCCCTTCGTTGTTCACCGTTTTGGGCACAATGGTGTAAAGTCCCGAATGTTTTTCGTGCACGCGCATCCGGCGTTCTATCACTTTCAGCAAGTCCGGTTGCAATTCAGAAACAATCTTGTGCTTCATATGCCCGCGCCAGTCCAGCGAGGTAATCAAGTTTCCCGAACCGCCCGCTGGGTCGCAGATGATGTATTTTTCACTGAGGTTTTTCTCGAACCGTTCGCTCACAAACCACATCGCAAATTTGCTCAAGTTGTGGTCGGTAAAAAAGATGCCGTGCTGCTTGGCATAGTCGGGATTCAGGCGGCTAATTACTTCGTCGAACCGACTAAAATAATAGTCGTATGTAATGCCCGAACCTTCGTTAGTAAAAATGTAGTGACTTTCTACAAATTTTTTGAAGCCAGCTTGGTTTTGGCTGTCAATGGCCAGTGGCTCGCTGCTTACATCGCGGCTTGGGTCGTTCAGCACCACTTCGTTTCGCTGGCCAATCTGGGAAATTTTGCTCGTGTCTCCCCAATAGCCCACAATCGTATAAAAAGCGTTGATGGCATCTTGCGGCGTTTCAAAAAACCGCTCCATCCGCTGGATGTGGTCGATGAAATTGCGAAGGTTGATTTGGATGCGCGCTTTGTCAAGATTTTTTACAAAATGGCTAAATCCGCGCAGTTCGCCATCAATGGATAAAAACAGTCCGCCAATATCTTCTTTGATAAGATTGAACGAATTGGACTGGAAGATTTTGGCCTTCAGAGCCTTGCCCGTTTTATTGGCATTGATTTGTCCTATCCCGCTGGGGCTGATTTGGGAATCCGCTTCGTCAGCCAGTTTGAGGCAATCCTGAGGAAGATTGTTGATGTTCCAAATACCAATGAATTTGTGAGATATGACGGCGATATGTGGAAACGTCAGTCCCAGTTTGCGGTAATGCAATCCTTGATAAAGACCTTTGAGCCAGTCGTCGTATTTTGATTTTAGCTCGACCAGCAATTGGCCTGCTACGTAGCCATCTGCGCCTTCTGCTGCCGACTCAGTTTGGAAATCCTTGCCGAAAGTTTTGGTGAAAAAAGGATAGACATCCTTGCGCTTGGAATCTTCGCTGTTTTGGCTAAGGATGTAATTTTCGAGACCTTTGAGTTCTTTCTTCATTCTTGGCTGACTTCCTTAGCTGCAAATGTAACCGCATAGGTCAAATGAAAAGAAATGCTTCGGTTAGTCCGATTTTACAATTTTCCACGTTTCCCCTGCTGGCGCGAGTCTGCCACGCGTGGCCAAGCTCGTTTAAAACCTCCCCAAAAACCCCGCAACCCCCTCCACCATTTCTCGTGAAAGCGGAAAACCCGCCTCCGAATAACTCGCTTTATTTTCCTCGTCGTTTTCGATGATTTTCAAAACGTGGTTCATCTTGGGAATCAAAAGCAACGAACTGTTTTTGGCGTGAAAATCCAGCGCCTCGCCAGCGGCGGCGGGTACTTGCAAATCTTCTTTGCCTTGCACGATTAGCACCGGAATTTCCAATTTGGCGATTTCCTCCGTCGGCGTATAGTTCATCCAACTGATCAAATACGGCTGCACGCTTTCGCGGAAAAGCGAACCCATCAGCGGGTTGTATTTTTTGACCATAAAACCGTTTTTCAAACTGTCCAAGTTTTCATAAATCGAAGTTTTGAATTCCTTGCCCATCGGGCTTTTGGAAATCTGTTCTTTGATAACGTCCGCCGCATTGCGCGCCGCCCCCGCCAAAGAAACAAACCCCACCAAGTCGGGGTTTTGCCGCGCCGCCAGCATCCCCACCAGCGAGCCTTCGGAATGGCCCATCACCACGAATTTCTCGAAACCGATTTCCTTCATTTTGGAAATGATCGCGGCCACCGCATCCGCATTGTCATCAAAACGAAACTCGCTTTCCTGCTTGTCCGTTTTGCTTTTCGCAATGCCCAATTTATCGTAGCGGAAACTGGCAAAACCTCTTTCCGCCAAGGAATCCGCCAGTTGCAGAAAGGAATTGTTCTGCCCGCCCGCCACGGCCGAATTTCCATCCCTGTCGGTAGGCCCGCTGCCCGCGATGAAAATGGTGAGCAAATCGCCTTTCCCGTTCAGGTTTTCCTTTGCACCGATTAAAGTCAGCGTCCCGAAAAGGGTATCATTTTTAAAAGGAACGGGCTGTTCTATTTTGGAAATGGAATTTTGCGAAAAGCTGGAAAGGGAAAACAACAGAAAAAAGAGGAGGGAGGCGGAGCGCATCATTTTTTTGGGGTAAATGTAAAACCTTCCTTTTAAAGCCCCCAACCCCAAAGGGGGCTAAGCACACGAGGGGTGAAAACATTTGGATTTTCTTTTCTTTAAAGGGATTTACAAGTGTGCAGCTAAAGTCCCCCTTTGCCGTGCATCGTTGCCGATACGGCACACGGTGGGGGATTTAGGGGGCTAATAGATAGGCAAGTTCCGGAGAATATCCACCCCCATTTTCCATCTCGCCACCCACTCTCCCAAAGGAGAGGGGGACGGGCCTGTCTGCCGGCAAAGGCAGGGGGTGAGGGAAAAAAAAAGCCAGCTCCCAAAGAAGCTGGCTTTCAAAAAAATCATACAAGAGACACATCAAACTTTTTCCATCACCTTCGGCCGCGCGTCCAAAATCTCGTCGCTGGCGCCGTCCTCAAATTTTGTGAAATTCTCGTTGAACTTCTGCGCCAGCACGTTGGCCTTGCGGTCGTAGTCGTCTTTGCTGTCCCAAGTGTTGCGCGGGTTCAGGATTTCGCTGGGCACGTTGGGGCAACTTTCCGGCATCATCAACCCAAAGATTTCGTGCTCGGAAAAATCCACGTTGTCCAGCGCGCCGTTCATTGCGGCGGTGATCATCGCGCGGGTGAACCTCAATTTTATCCGGCTGCCGGTGCCGTAGGGGCCGCCGCTCCAGCCGGTGTTCACCAGCCATACGTTCACGTTCGCGTCCTGCATCTTTTGGCTCAGCATATCCGCGTAGGCCGTGGGGTGCAGCGGCATAAAGGGCGCCCCGAAGCAAGCCGAAAACACAACTTGCGGCTCGGTGACGCCCGCCTCGGTGCCCGCCACTTTGGCCGTGTAGCCGCTGATAAAATGGAAGGCCGCCTGCCCAGGCGTCAATTTACTGATGGGGGGCAAAACACCGTAAGCGTCGCACGTCAAAAAGAAAATATTCTTCGGATTTTGCGCCAACGAAGGCGTTTGGGTATTTTCGATGTGGTGGATGGGGTAGCTCACCCGCGTGTTCTGCGTGATGGTGGTATCGGCAAAATCCACTTCGCCATTATTGATGATGACATTTTCCAGAATCGCGCCTTCTTTGATGGCCGCGAAAATCTCCGGCTCGTTCTCCGCCGTCAGGTCGATGACCTTGGCGTAGCAGCCGCCTTCAAAGTTGAAGATGGTGTTGTCTTCCGTCCAGCCGTGCTCGTCGTCGCCGATCAGTTTGCGGTCGGGGTCGGCGCTCAGGGTGGTTTTGCCGGTGCCGCTCAGTCCGAAGAAAAGTGCCGTGTCGCCCGCCTCGCCCACGTTGGCGCTGCAGTGCATACTCAGCGTGTTTTCCTGTTCGGGCAGGATGAAATTCAAGGCGGAAAAAATCCCTTTTTTGATTTCGCCCGTGTAGCCCGTGCCGCCGATGATGATCATCTTTTTGGAAAAATCCAAGATGGCGAAGTTTTTATTTTCGGTGCCATCCGTTTCGGGATCTGCCAAAAACCCGGGGGCGTTCAAAATCACCCATTCAGGGTCAAAATTTTTCAGTTCACTTTCGCTGGGGCGGAGAAACATATTGTGGGCAAACTGGTTGCTCCACGGCAACTCGTTGATTACACGGATGTTTAGGCGATGGCGCTCGTCCGCGCAAGCGTACACATCGCGGGCGTACAGCGTTTTGCCGCTCATATATTTGGCCAGCTTGTCGCGCAGGTTTTCAAATTTTTGGGAATCAAACGGTTTGTTGATTTTCCCCCACCACACGGTGTTTTCGGTCAATTCATCTTTCACGATGAAGCGGTCGTCGGGCGCTCGGCCGGTAAATTTCCCGGTGTTGATGGCGATTGCGCCGAGGTCGGTGCGCTCGGCCATCCCTTTTTCAAGGGCAATTTTTTCCAATTCGGCCGGAGCCAAATTCCAGAGTGCCTCGGCATCGTTGATTCCATATTGGCTCAAAGAGTCGTTCGAGGGCTTTGCTTGAGTAAAATCCATACGTCTTGAGATTTTCGCTTTTTGTTTCGAGGGTGCAAAAATAGCCATTTCCATTGGTGAGTAGTTTTTGTGGGCGGCGAAAATAGAGGCAGGTTTTCAACCGTTCGGCGGGCTTTGGTTGAGCGGTTTTTTTTTATCGGTGAGGGAAGTTTTTAAAATAAAGCGTTTCGGTTTGCCGCTTCGTTTTTTAATTTTTCTTTGTTGCGCAAAATCCCACTAAATTTCCATCGGCTATGCGTTTCCCTCTAATTCTCTTTTCGATTTGCGCATTGGCAAATTTTACCAAAACAGCCTCCGCGCAAACTCCCCAACGGATTGATTTTCAAAAAAAAAGGAACGGCTTTCGGTTTTTCATTCTTAGTAGCGGGCAGTCCGGCGTTTCATTTTGAAAACGCCGACAAACTGTTGCCTTTCGCCGAAGGGTATTCCACCGCCGCGCCGGGCGTGGCCGTCCATTTTGTTAAAAATTTGGAAAATTTCCGTTGGAATCATCAACTGCAGGCCAAGCTCGCCCGGGTAGGTTTTGAGTACCAAGTGTCGGAAGAAATAGGCACCGATCGTCTTTCCCCTGTTGAACTTGGTATTTTGCGCTACCAAACTTCGCTGTCGTATCAAATTCCGTTGAGCGAAAATTTCAGCGTCAGCCCAAAATTGGGGTTGGGGGTCGGTTTTCCGTTGAACAACTTTTGGTTGTTGATTGGCAATATCGATGAAACATCGGGCTATGGTTTTGGTGTAGAAGTCACGGAGGACGACGGGCAGTCGGAGACCATTTTGGAGGGCAACGTGGAGATAGAAACCAAGGTTCACCCTGTGTTTTTTTCGGGGATTATCATAGAATACGATACCCAAAAAAGACTGTTTTTTCAAGCGCACTTTGACTACAACGTTTCCAATAGCACTTGGACTACCAACGGCCAACTCACTTATTATCCTGAAAATATCGAATCTGATTTTTCCTATCAAGGCAGCAATGTTTTCTCTGCCTCACTCGGCGTTTTCCTGCGCGGGCCCTTTGGCATAAAACGCCAGCAGAACCCAGCCTATAATTAACAGTAGCCCACCCACTGGCGTCATCGGCTCCAAGAATCCCACTTCCAGCCCCGTGATTTCCCGCGTGGCTCACGGAAATAAAGGCACTTGTTAAACCCTGCGGCGGGCTTTAGTTGAGCAGTTTTATTTGTCGGTGAGGGAAGTTCGCATCCTAAAATGAAAGAAAAATTTGAAAAAACAAGGGAGTGCATAAAAAATAATATTGGCTTAACAATAGCTTAACACGGGGGGGGGGTAGATTTGACCCGAATTTAAAATTAATACCAAAATGAAAAAGTTTACACTTTTGATGATGGCCTTCGCTATCGCCGTTTCTTGCTCCAAGGAGGAAGAAACTTTGACCAACCCCTCCCTTAAAAACGGCGAGGTGGATTACGACCCCACATTGTGGGAGAACACCAGCTTCACGCTGGGATGCGGAAATTTGATAAATTCGCTGACTGTATCAAACGGAAAACTTGTGTTCACAGACAATCAGCATTTTCTTGATTTACGCCAATGCTTGGAAGATGAGCAGGATCGCTATTTAGCTCTTTTTGATGCCACCTACCCTAACCGGACGGATGATGAAATTGAGGTAATTGAAGAAGGGGTAGGTTTTGATGAGAACGATGTGCTGTATATGTTCTTAGACAACCTCCCTGGCTTCAACTCTCTCTTTGAGAAGATTGATGGTGAGGAACTAACGTGGTTAGCGAATGGAGATACCGCAGCACCTGACCCAGATGACCATTCTGTGATAGATATTTTCGAAAGAGTGTTTCTTAACGAAAATTCAGAAGTTAAGATTTCGAGTGAAAGCTATGATTTTGCCACGTTAAGTGGAATTAATTATTTAGCCAAAACCAATACTGCAAATTGCCGTGAAGGGGTTAGTCGAACGCGCTGGAAGTATAGTAGCTCAGGTTCGCGAGCGGCGAAAGTAAAAGTAGGAATAGGCTGGCGGCCTTGGGGGTCTGAAGTTGTCGCGAAAACAAAGTCCTATAAGCGAAAAAAAGGGAAGTACAAAAAGTACAGAACTACCATTTCGGCAAGAGTGCAAGGCGAGGTTTCTGCCTTAGGTGATGACTGCGAATCTTTCTTCCTATTTGCTTATAAATATGACTCCAAGAAAGGTAAGAGCGTGGTCGCTCGAAGGGTAATTGGTGGGCAATTTTTTTATGAAACCTCTAAATACAAAATGAACGGATATCACACCTGTAGCTCTTTCAACTTATCATATTTAGGATGGCTAAATTGGTGAGAACATTGATTTTAACAATTTTACAGTTTGGGTGGGTAATGCAGTTACCTGCCCAAACTGTTACCCATTCATCGAATTCTTTCGGGTTATCTAGTATAGCTGCTTCCAACTCTGGCTTTCAATTTGAAAATCCAGCATTGTTGCCCGAGGTGAAATCCTATACCTCTGCCGCGCCAGGGATTTCGTTACATTATATAAAGCATTTCACCAAGATTCAATGGAATCATCAGTTCCAGGCAAAGGTGGTTTTAATGGGATTGGAGGCGCAGATAAATGAAAACGTTGGGGCACCGAGAATATCGGCTTTTGAATTGCCTGTTTTACGTTATCAGACCACACTTTCTTATCCAATTAGAATAGTAGAGAGATTCTCAATTTCCCCAAAAGTAGGGGGGGGTATCAGCTTTCCCTTCGGATTATTTTCAGGACAATCTGGCGAACTTGAATTTTCGGCATCTGTAGTTGACGAAAGTAGTGGTCGAGAAGATATAATATATTCAGGCAGTACCGTTGTCGAATTTCAATTTCACCCTTACTTTGTTTCGGGTTTAATCTTTCAATACGATACCAAACGAAGGTTGTTTTTTCAGGTACACTTGGCCTACGAAATCTCAGGCAGCAAATGGACATCCAACGAAAGCTTTTTCTACGCCCCCAAAAACATCGAATCCGACTTTTCCTATAAAGAAGGCAATGTTTTTACGGCTTCACTCGGCATTTTCCTGCGCGGGCCCTTTGGCAAAAAACGCCAGCAGAACCCAGCCTATAATTAACATTAGCCCACCCACTGGCGTCACCGGTCCCAAAAATCCCACTTCCAGTCCCGTGATTTCCCGCGTGGCCAGCAAATAAATACTCCCCGAAAAAAGCAGGACGCCCAGCAGCCAGCACCAAAAAAGCCCTTTCAAATATTTGAATTTCAACGGGATGGCCGCCACCGCCAAAAGCGCCAGCGCGTGCCACATCTGGTAGCGTACCCCCGTTTTGAAACTCTCCAAACTGTCGGGCGAAATTTTTGCCTCCAAAGCGTGCGCGCCCATCGCGCCAAAAATGACGGCGGTGAGGCCAAGAATGGCGGCGGTTTTTAGAAGGGTTTCTGTTTTCATTTTTAAAATATTTCTTAGTGAAATTTTAAGTCTATGTGTTTGGTATTGCGCCGTGGCTTTAGCCCGGCGATAGGAATTATCGTGACCGATATGGCGCTTTAGCGCAACCCATTCCGACTCGAAAATTTGGATAAAGCCGATGAAAGGGGGCGCAAAATAAACCGGGCTAAAGCCACGGTTCAATACAAGAAGACGGACAGGTTTAATTTTCCCCCAACATTCCCCGCAAACTCTCCCGACTCACCTCATAATCCAATGCCTCATACAAGACTGTCGCCCCGTCCCATTTTTCCTTTTGAGGAATTACTGCCCGCAAAAATTGCAGCCGCGTATTGTCATATTTTAAAACCTTCAAAACTTCTGCCATTTCTTCTATGGAAAAGTCGTATTTTTTTGAATACTCCAAACTTTGGTTCAACCGTTCAAATTCTAAATCCGTTTCTTTCATTTTTTGAATGAAATTGGCGAAACGTTCTTGGGGAGAAATTTTTATCGGTTCAGGTGGTTTTTCGGCTGCAATTTTTACTTTGATTGTATCTATTTTTTCAGGTAAATTTTCCGCTGGTTTTTGTTCTTGGGGTTTGATGATTTTAGACACTTCTTTTTTTGGTTTTTCTAAAAAAACCATCTGTTCTTCCATTTTCAGCACCCGCGCCACTTTCATTTTCACCGCGCCGGTCGGCGGCTCGCCCTCGCCTCGGTAGCGCAACTGCAAAGTGCCCCGCGAGTTTTCGGTCAGCACATATTTATAATCGCCTTTTTGGTGAAAATGAATCGTCTTTTCAAAATAATTCACCGAATCCTGCCAAACGGTCAAAACGGTTGGAATCGTGTCCAATCCGTTGATGTGCAGATGTTTGAGCGGCGTGCCATTTTGCAAAAAACCATTCACGCCCAGCGAAAACCCGCGCTCGGTTTCGTCCAAAATGGTGAGGCCAACTTGCGCGTGGGCCAATGTCCCGATCAGAAAAATTGTGAATAAAAACGTTCGCATAAACCTGCCGCGAAAGTAGCAAACGGTTGGGTCGCGCAACCTTCCGCGCTATTTTCGCCCCTATGAAAAACATCCTCGTTTTGGGCGCGGGCCGCTCCACTTTCAGCTTGATTGAATACTTGAAAACGAACGCCCAAAAAGAAGATTGGCAAATCACCGTGGCCGACCGTTCACCGGAATTTGTACAGCAAAATTCAGGAAAGCACCCGCGCTTGGAAGCCGTGCAACTAGACGTAGCCGAAGTGGAAGAACGCCGTGCATTGGTCGCGCAAAATGACCTGACCATCAGTATGTTGCCCGCTTCAATGCACCCCGAAATCGCCAAAGACTGTTTGCTCTTTGGCAAAAATATGGTCACCGCTTCTTACGTTTCTGACGAAATGAAAGCACTGGACGAAGAGGCGAAAAAGAAGGGCTGCATCTTTATCAACGAAATCGGCGTGGACCCCGGCATCGACCACCTGAGCGCCAAAAAGGTGCTGGACGAAATCGCCGAAGAGGGCGGCGAAATGTTGCTGTTCGAAAGTTTTACCGGCGGCCTCGTTGCCCCCGAAGATGACGACAACCCGTGGAACTACAAATTCACTTGGAACCCGCGAAACGTAGTGCTGGCGGGGGCGGGCGGCGCGGTCAAGTTTATTCAGGAAGGCCAGTACAAATACATTCCCTATCACCAGCTTTTCCGCCGCACCGAATTTATCGACATCGAAAATTATGGCCGATTCGAAGGCTACGCCAACCGCGATTCGCTGCGCTACCGCTCCGTTTACGGCTTGGAAAATATCCACACCATTTACCGAGGCACTTTGCGCCGCCCCAGTTTTTGCCGCGCTTGGGACGTTTTCGTGCAATTGGGAATGACCGACGATAGCTACACGTTGGAGCATTCAGAAAATATGACTTTTCGTGCTTTTACCAATACCTTTCTCGCTTACAATCCCACTGATTCGGTGGAACTAAAACTGAAATATTATTTGAACATTCCGCAAGATTCAAATTTAATGGAAAAACTGGAATGGCTGGGTATTTTTTCGGAGAAGAAGATTGGCTTGAAAAACGCCAGTCCCGCGCAGATTTTACAGCATATTTTGGAGCAAAAATGGTCATTAAAAAAAGACGATAAAGATATGATTGTGATGTATCATAAATTTGGTTATAAAATCGGCAACGAGAAAAAAATGCGCGAATCATCAATGGTGGTTTTGGGAAAAGACGCACACGACACGGCAATGGCGCGCACCGTGGGATTACCGGTGGCCATCGCCGCCAAAAATGTGCTGAACGGCAACATTTCCACGCCCGGCGTCCAAATCCCGATTTCCAAAGAAATTTACGAACCGATGCTGGCCGAGTTGGCGGATTACGGAATTGAATTTCAAGAGAAAGTGGTGGAATTTCAGGGGTATTGATTTTCAAACATTTACGAAAATCAACCACGTTATTTGAAAGTTTAACTTTCAAATAACGTGGTTAAATGGAAAAAAAACCTCCCAAGAAAATTAGTGAAGGATTTCGTGCAACTGTCTTTTGACATTGAAGAAAAAGGTTGAAAACCTATTTATCTGTAATCCCAAAACCACTTTCCCCATTTCATTTCCTATTTGCGAGCGTGCTATTTTAGATTTCAAAAACCCCAACAATCCTTCATTTTCTTTTTTCAAAAAATGGACAATTTCCTCACTCTCTTTTGGTGAAAGTCGTTGCTCCCGAAAAGGCTTTGGTTTTTCGCTTTTAATATGTTCTAAAAATTCCTTTCGATTTTCAAAATTATATTTTTCCAAAAGACTCGAAAATTCTTCCAAAGTATCTGCACGAAATTTGGAATAAATTTTTACGGGAATTAATGAATAATGGGAGTTAGGATTTAGATGTTTTTGTAAAATAGTATCCAATTTTTGGCTCGCATAATTTCCTAAATTTAAACCATTCGCAAAACGCCGAAATTCCAACGCTAAAAAAGAATAAGAGGGATTGATTTTTTCAACGGTGAAATTTTTAGGAATAGGAACATCAATGGCGGACAACACATCCGAAAAAATAGAACCGCCCACAAAACACTTTGGATGATAGTAGCGCATCTCAAAATGCTCTGCACAAAACGTTTCTAAGTATTTTTCTAAAAGACGGAACACGCCGAACGAAGGCCGTTTCAAGATTTGCAGCGGTTCGGTGTTCCCGTGACGTTTCACACTTTGATTGTAGGAAGATTGCATATCCGCCAAAGTGTCGCGCAGATAAAAAATGAAAATGGCTTTTGGAAAGGCTTTTCGTAAAGCAGAAAGCTCTAAAAAAAAGGTTTCGGATGATAAAAACAATTTCTGAAAATCCGAATCTTCAAATGTCTTTTTTAGTTTTTCAATTTTAGCGGCATCTACCGTATATTTTTCATTGGAATTTTTGCTAAAAATACAATCGGAATTGCCATAACTAATGCCACTTTTTTCGATGGAATGTTCAGGATACCAAACACCGTTTTCTTTCAAAAAAGCGCGATTTTCCAACAACGCTTTTTGTAAGGCGGAACTGCCCGTTTTGCCGGGGCCAACGTGGATGTAGATTTGTTTTTCCAAAAAAATCAGAGGTAAAATTCCTGCGTCATCTCACGATACGATTTACTGCGTTCGTTATTTTCATTTTTTAAAAATAAGCTACCCAAAATCAAGGGCGCGGGTTTTTTGGAAAATTCCAGCAAAAGCCGGTTGGTGAGCTGGTTTTCAAACGGTTTAATTTCCGTGTTGCGTGAAAGAAAAATAGATAAACCTTCGCTTTCTCGAATCAAATTCTCCCCCTCCGTTTTGGGTAAAATCAGAGCGATTTTCCCATCTTCGTTTAGCAGTTGCAGTGCTTTTTCCAACAAAGAAAATTGCGGCAAACTCGTTTCGTGCCGCGCGCCGTCGCGTTTTTCGTTTTTGGATGAAAGGGCGTTTTTATAAAAAGGCGGATTGCTCACGACCCCATCGAATTTCAACGGGAAATCAAATCCCAAAAAATCACCCTCGAAAATTTGAACTCGTTCTGAAAAGGGAGAATTTGTCACGTTTTCCAAAGATTGCTTGAAAGAATCTTGCTCTTTTTCAATCCCGAAAATTTGCGCTTCGGGAAATCTTTGCGCGAGCATCAAAGCAATCAAACCGCTGCCGGAGCCAACGTCCAACAGGGTTTTGGGATTTTGAAAATCTGCCCACGCGCCGAGCAAAATGCCGTCCGTTCCCACTTTGTGCGCCGATTTTTCGTGGGCGATTTCGAACTGTCGGAATCGGAACGGCTCAAGCGCCATCACGGTAAATTTCCAACAATCCGTCCGGCAAATTCAGATGGATTTCTCCATTTTTACGGTCTATTTTTTCGATGAATTCGTCCACCGCCGGCACGAGGATTTCGGTTTCGCCGTCCAAAATCTTGAAAATCGGTTGCGGGCCGTTGTCCAAAACATCTTTGCAAATCCCGATCAAACCCGCCTCCGAATCCAACATTTGAAAACCCACGACTTCGTGGAAATAAAAATTTTTCCCTGAAAGGGGGGGCAAAATTTTTAAGGGAAGAAAGAGTTCGCGACCGATGAGTTTTCCGGCTTCTTCAAAATCGACATCTTCTAATTTTAATATAAAATGCCCTTTGGAATTTTGGGCGATTTCCATAACAAAAAAAGGAATCAATTCCCCTTGAAAATCAAGGAAAAAGGATTCCAAATTTGTATAGTTTTCCGGAAAATCCGTATCAAAAACGGCTATCACTTCGCCGGCCGTGCCGTGCTTGCGACTGATGTGGCCCAGTTGGAAGCAATCTTCTTTTAGCAAGGTTTACTCGCCTTTTTTGTCGTCCTCCTTTTGGTCGCCGCCTTCTTGCTTGTCGTCGGAAGATTCGTCTTTTTTCTCGGCTTTCGGCTCGTCTTTTTGGTCGTCGGGTTTCTCTTCTTTTTGATCAGAAGTCTCCTCTTTCTTCTCGTCCTTTGGCTCTTCTTTCTTGTCAGCAGGCTCTTCCTTTTTCGCCTCAGCTTTCGGCTCTTCCTTTTTTTCTTCGGCGGCAGCCTCCTTCTTGTCCTCCGTTTTTTCAGCCTCGGCTTTGGGCGTTTCGTCCGCTTGGATATCGGCAGAGGCCTCCACTTCACCGCGTTCCTCGGCAGCTACTTCTGCCGTTTCACCAGCGGCTTCCGCAGCGGCGGCGGCCTGCTCTTCTTGGCGTTTTTTGTTCACTTCCGCCTCGGCTTCCAGCGCTTTTTTGCGACGGTCTTCCTCCGCTTGGCTCAGGTTTTCGCGCTTTCCTGCAATTTTTTCCGCCTTGGCTTCCATCCAAGCTTCAAAACGTTTGTCGGCTTCGGCCTCGTCAAACGCGCCTTTTTTCACACCGTTCAAGAGGTGCTTTTTCATCATCACGCCTTTGTATTTTAACATAGCGTTCACGGTATCAGAGGGTTGCGCGCCCTTCATCACCCAGTCCACCGCTTGGTCAAAGTTGATGTCGATGGTGGCGGGGTTGGTGTTCGGGTTATACAATCCGATGCGCTCGATGTACTTCCCATCGCGCTTGGCGCGGCTATCGGCGATTACGATGTGAAAGATGGGATGGCCCTTGCGGCCGTGGCGTTGTAGGCGAATGCGTGTTGCCATTTTTATTAATTGTTTTAGAAGGGTGCACGACCCAGTTAATTAATGTGCTATTTTTAAGAGGGCGCGAAAGTAATAAAGAAAGTAATTCGGTGAAAAGGCAATAGTAATTCAGATGCAATTCAATTGTAATTCAATGGATATCCGTAGTTAATTTACCCTACTTTTTTTACGCGTTCAGTTAATCTTCCCGTCATCTCATCCGAAATCCCTTACTTTGCCGTTATCTACATTTGAAACTGTATCTCAGTCGTTTATGAAGGTTTTGCTCTCTCTCTTTTTGGCCGCTTTCGCGGTAAATTCCCTTGGCGGCCAGACCCAACTGGATGAAGGATCTGTACAATTGGAAGTCAATTTTGATTTGGATCAATCTCGCTTGGACGCCCGCCAAAAACAAAAGGTGGACAGCCTCTTGGAGGCCACGCCGCTTTCCATTATTAAACAAGTAGAAATTTACGGACACACGGACAGCTTGGCCGGGGTGGATTACAACCGCCAGCTCTCGCGCCGCCGCGTGCAGGCTATTTTGCAATATTTGGTATATAAAGGATTAGACCCGCTGCGGGTAAAGGCCGATTACTACGGCGAAGAACGCCCGCGCTACGATAATGGCCCCGCCGAGCGCTTCCGGAACCGCCGCTGCGAATTGGTCTTCCGCATCGACCCCGCCTTGATTCCGGACACGGAGGCGCGCCTCACCGATTTTGAATTTAAAAAAGGCGAGAGCATCCGCATCCCTAACCTAAGGTTCGTGGGCAACCAGCCCATTCCGGTGTCCCAAAGTTTCCAACCGCTGAACGACCTGCTAACGGTGATGAAAGCCCAGCCCGACCTTAAAATAGAACTTCGCGGCCACGTATGTTGCCACGATAATTTGGAGCTTTCCGAGGCGCGCGCGCGGATGGTGTTCGATTTCCTTTACGGGAACGGCATTGAGCGCAACCGCATTTCTTACCAAGGCTACAGCAACAAACTGCCGCTGCTGCCGGAGCGCGACGACGACGAAAAAGCGATGAACCGCCGTGTGGAAGTTTTTGTGTTGGAAAATTCGGATCGCCGGGCCGCCACTCCGCAAGACGCCGACGAAATGGAATTGCGCGCCCCGATGCTGGACGTGAAATTTTTCCCGAAGAAAAGCCGGCTGTATCCCAGCGGCCATTTTATGCTCACCTTGGTGGCGGAGATGATGCGCGAGCCGGCGGAACTTTCCTACGAATTCGTGGTGTTCGACAATATCAACGACCAACGGCTGACCCAAGGCCGCGCCTCCGCAATGGAACGCGCCCTGCTGGCGATGGAGGTGGAGAAAGACATCTTTTCCGTGCGGGCCCACAGCAAGACCCAGCGGATGCCCGAATCGGAAAACGACAACTTGGTGATGGTAAAAATCACGCAGGAGAAATGAACGAATATTCGCGATTTTTAGGCTGGGAAGTGCCGGCGATGCTCAAAAAGTTAAAGCCAGATGCTACGCCACAATGGGGTCAAATGACGGCGGACCAAATGCTGGAACACCTGCGGCGCGCAGTGGAAATGACGCTTGAAGGCACTTTTGGGAAAAGCACACTGTCCGCTGAAAAATTGGCGGCGAGCCAAAAATTCTTGATGAGCGACCAACCTCTTCCGCAAGGCCGCCAAGCCCCGCCAAGCTATTTTAACTACGAAATTCCCCAAGTGGATTTTGACCAACGCAAGCTCGAACTGATGAAAATGCTGGTGGCAATGGGCGCGCTCTTTGAAAAAGACCATAGCTTTACGGCCGACCACCCCAACTTTGGGAGGCTGAACGTCTTGGAATGGTCGCAGCTTCACCGCAAGCACATCCAGCACCACTTCCGCCAGTTTGGGCTGTTGTGATTTTTTTATAAAGAAAATGCCCGCCACAAAAGACAATTTTCTCCGCCGCTTCGGGCATTTTCTCATCACGTTTTTTCCCGTGCAGCTCTTTTTGCTGCATTTGCGGCGCAGTTTCATTTTAATGATTTTTTGGCTGTTGCTCTTCGCTTTTGTCGGCGGCGGCATTGCCGAAAACTACGGCCTTCGCTACCTTTTTGTAACGCCTGAATATCTTGACAAAGTCAGCTTTTT
Source organism: Owenweeksia sp. (assembly GCA_965214115.1). Classification (GTDB taxonomy): domain Bacteria; phylum Bacteroidota; class Bacteroidia; order Flavobacteriales; family Schleiferiaceae; genus Owenweeksia. The sequence goes on along the minus strand of CBDCAU010000009.1, from coordinate 59,248 downwards.
CAGCTATTTTTTGGTGGGGATCACGGCGGGACTTTTCATAATGGCCTTCCACATCAGCAGCTATATCTATTACAGTTACCGCTACCCGTTTTTGGCCACGATGCAGAATCCGCTGTACAAATTCAGCCTCAACAATTCCATCATCCCGCTTCTGTTTTATGGATTTTATATCTTTCAGATTATCCTCATTTCGCCGGAAGAAGATATGGCGGGTTTCACCACTTTTCTCAACATCGGCAGCCTCACGCTCGGCATTGTTTTGATGATTCTTTTTTCGTTTTCCTACTTCATTGCCACCGTCCGGATTTTGGAATTGCCCGACGAGAAAGGCAAGGAAAAAAACCCGTTGAAACCGCTGAAACTGTTGATGAAAAAAGGCAAGCGCATCGGCAGCCGCTCCCGCAAGAGTGTGAATTCATATCTGCGCACGCCCTTTAAACTAAAGCGCACCCGCGACGTAAGCCACTACTCCGCGGAGACGTTGCTGGAAACTATTCAGCAGCATCACTTTTCGGCCTCCGTCTTTTTCGTGGCGCTCATTTTTGTAGTGATAATTTTGGGATTGGTCGGTGATTATCAGCCTTTTGTGATTCCCGCTGGCGGCACCATCTTTCTCATTTTTTCCCTTTATTTGATGATAACCGGCGTGTTTTATACCCGCTTCAAAACGTGGACGCTCACCGTGGGAATCATCGCCCTGCTGTTGCTCAACTGGCTTTCCGGCCTGCCCAAGTTCCGCACTATCAATTATGCGTATGGGATGGATTACGAAACCCGCGCCGCGTACAATTACGACCGTTTGGACGCGCTGACCGCGGATTCCATCGTGCAAAAAGACAAGGCCGCCGCGTTGCAAGTTTTGGAAAAATGGAAAGCCAAACAACCGCTTGGCGCAAAGCCTAAAATGGTGGTCTTGAACGTGAGCGGCGGCGGCCAGCGTTCCGCCCTTTGGACGCTCAAGATTTTACAGGAATTGGACGCGCTTACCGAGGGCGATTTTTACAACCAAATGCACTTGATCACCGGTTCTTCCGGTGGGATGCTGGGTGCGGCGCTCTACCGCGAAGTGAAATACCGCGAGCAGATTGGCACCGCCCCGCTGCCCGCCGACAGCGATTCCCTACAAGTTTTGCTGTCCAAAGATTTATTGAATCCCGTCACGTTCACCTTGGCGGTCAATGATTTGTTTTTTCGCCTCAACAGGGTAAATTATATGGGGCAGCGCTATCCCAAAGACCGAGGCTGGGCCTTCGACCGCGAGCTTGACAAAAATACTCTTGGCCTGCTGGATCGCCACTTTGGCGCCTACCGCAAAATGGAGATGGAATCGCAAATGCCCACCCTTATTTTGGGCCCCGCCATCGTGGGCGACGGCCGCAAATTATTGATGAGCCCGCAGGGGATTTCCTACCTCACCTTCACCACGCCCTACGCCGGCATCCGCAAGCCGAAAGTGTATGACGGCGTGGAATATTCGCGGCTTTTCAAAAACCAGAACGCCCAAAACCTCAGCTTCATCACCGCTCTGCGGATGAGTGCCAGTTTCCCCTACATCACGCCGCTGGTGAATATGCCCAGCGAGCCGTCCATCGAGCTGATCGATGCTGGGGTGCGCGACAATGAGGGTTTCGAGCTGGCGCTGCGCTATTTATATGCCTTTCAGGATTGGATTCGCGAGAATACCTGCGGGGTGGTGGTGGTGCAGATCAAGGCCAACCGGCCCGACAAAATTCCCATCAAACAGGTGACTTCCACTAAGCTGGACGGGCTGACTCGCCCCATCGGCGGCGTGTTCAAGAGTTTTCACAATTTGCAGGTGTACAATAAATCCTTGCTGATGGAAGTGGCGCAAAACGAAATGGAAATGGAAATGGATGTGGTGCGTTTTTCCCTTTTTCAGGAAGACGACGCGGTCTCGCTGAGCTGGCATTTGACAGAGGAAGAAAAACGGCGCACCACCGAAACGTTTTACAGTGACATCAATCAAACTGCGCTAAAAAGCCTGCTGAAAAAATTGGGGAAAACGCCAAAGAAAAGCCGGAACTGAAAAAGCAGGGCTTTTTCGGGTTCCGGCACTTCAACCAACCAAACAAAATAATGCGAAATTTTTTAGGTGTTCGAGCGGAGTCGAGAGTTGAGTTTATAGGTTAGGATTTACGAGTGTCCCGCCCTTTTGGATTGTTTAGTTATTTGATTTTCAATACCAAAGAGCCGCCGACCACTTTCAATGAGAAACCGCTCCACTCGCCAGTCTGAAAGGCTGAAACATCGCAGAATTAAGACATCACCCTAAGTTAACGTTACGGCGCTAAAACCCCGTCCAAAATATACAGGCCTCCGTTCACCCCGTTTATCCCTTCGTCAGAAACGGTCGCCAAAACCGCCCCACCGGCAGTCTCGCTCAGTGAAATTTCCCCATCGCCGTCCAATGCCGTAAAAATGGAATTCCCGTTTATCGTTTTAAAATTTCCAGAAACCAGTTCCGTTTCCGAGACGGCTTCTTCCAAAACGTGCCCATTCAAAAACGCCTGCACCGTGTCTTGGCCCACCGTATTCACAAAATCCTTCAAATCCGCATAATTTTCCTTTTGAAGGAAATTCTGGAGCGCGGAATTGCTGGGCGCAAACACCGTAAAGCCTTGTTGCGTTTGGTTCAAAACCGCTTCCAAGTTGCTGTTGCTCAGTTGGATGAGTTTTATAAATTCTGATAGATTAGAATTTTGCCGTAAAAAATTCTGCAAGGTGGGAGGGGTCAAAACGCGGTTGATGATGTGGATAAAGCCATTTTCAGCTTCGATATTTTTATCAATAATTTCGGAGGTTTTATTAATAACAACCGTTCCGTCTTCATTCAAGAAATGCAAACTCATTTTCGCATTTTGATTGGAAAATGAGGCGCTTTTTTGATAGCCCATTCCTAAATCTTTTGCCTTCACTTTGCTCTCCAGCCAATGATATTGGAAAATCTGCCGAAAGCGGTTCTCGCCCACCAAATCTTGAAAAGATTCCAAACTGTCCGCACCGACTGAACTTATATAATTTAAAATGGCGCTATCGGTGGGCGCGAAAAGGGTATGGTTTGCCTTTTTTAAAGAATCAATCAAAACGCTTTTTTCCAAGCTTTCCAGATATAGATTTAGATTTTCTTGCTTTAGAATGTCCGACAAACCCGGCTGCTCATTTCCGTTGCCGGAATCATCATCCTTTTTACACGAAAAAATGGTCGCAACCAATAAAAAAAGAAATAGATTGTTTTTAATAATTCGCATACATTTCATTGCTTTTAGAAATGATTTTTTTTCTTTTGAAAAGTGGCGTTTATTTTTCATAAAAAAAAGCCGCTCAAAACCCAAAGGTCGTGAACGGCTTTTAAGGAGTTTGTCGCGATAAATTTCTATTTCACTTTCTCCACCACAGCTTTAAAAGCTTCGGGATGGTTCATCGCCAAATCCGCCAATACTTTGCGGTTGATTTCGATGCCGCTGGCCTTCATTTTCCCCATCATCGCGGAGTAGCTCATCCCGTGCAATCGCGCGCCGGCATTGATACGCTGAATCCACAAAGCGCGAAAAGTGCGCTTCTTGTTTTTGCGGTCGCGGTAGCTGTAGCTCAGGCCTTTTTCAACGGCGTTTTTCGCTACCGTCCACACGTTTTTGCGGCGGCCAAAATAGCCCTTGGCCATTTTCATCACCTTCTTCTTGCGGGCGTGGGCGGCCACGCTGTTTGTACTTCTTGGCATTTGTTTACATCATTTTTTGGACAAGGCGCTCCCAACATTTTTGTAAGGGAAACTTGCAATAGCACTTGGCCACGGTTAATAAAAAAAATCTACTTAAAAATCAGATACACAGTTGCAATTTGATGTTGGCCTCATCGGCCTCGTCCACCAATCCGGTGTGCGTCAAATTGCGCTTTTGCTTCGTGCCTTTTTTAGTCAATATATGACTCTTAAAAGCGTGCTTGCGTTTGATTTTACCAGTACCGGTCAGTTTGAACCGTTTTTTGGCACTGGATTTTGTTTTCATCTTGGGCATTTCTGTCTGTTTAAAGTTATTATGTTGTTAGGTTATTGTGTTATTAAGGTTGGATGCTGATTCCGTAGCAGTTTAAACGGTTTGTCTAAATAACTTGTTAACCCAATAACCCATTAACTCATCACCATTCATCACTTCTTCGGCGCCATCATCATTATCATCCGTTTCCCTTCCAATTTCGGCATACTTTCTACTTTGCCAATGTCTTCCAAATCTTGCGCTAAGCGTAGCAACAAAATTTCACCTTTTTCTTTGAAAACAATCGAACGGCCGCGGAAGAAAACGAAAGCCTTCAACTTCGCGCCATCCTTGAGGAAACCTTCGGCGTGTTTGCGCTTGAATTCGTAATCGTGATCGTCAGTATTGGGTCCAAAACGGATTTCTTTGACTACCGTTTTTTGCGTTTTGGCCGCTATTTCTTTCTGCTTTTTCTTTTGATTATAAAGGAATTTTTTATAATCTACGATGTTCACTACGGGCGGCTTTGCCGTCTCGGAAATCATCACTAAATCCAACTCTTGCTCGCGCGCCATTTGCAATGCTTGCTTAATGGGATAAATGCCTTGTTCTTCCACATTATCCCCGACTACGCGCACATCTGGGTAATCAATTTTACCGTTGATTTTGTGCTTGTCCTCTTGCGGGCCGCGCCTAAAAGTGCGCCTTCTATGACTAAATCTTTTTGCCAGTTTCTTTTGTTTTTAATTCAACTTTTTGCTTCAAAATCGTCTATCATTTTTGCGATTTCGTTTTGCACCATTTCGGCAAATTTTTGAACACTCATTGTGCCAATATCTCCCTCGCCGTGCCTGCGAACCGAAACGCTTTGCGCCGCTTCTTCTTTCTCGCCGACGATCAACATATACGGAATTTTTTTGACCTCCGCATCCCTGATTTTTCGGCCGGTTTTTTCCGCCCTTTCGTCAACGAGCGCGCGAAGGTCGTAATTTTTAAGGAGATGGGAAACTTTTTGCGCGTATTCCAAATATTTATCGGAGATAGGCAAAATCGCCACTTGGTCGGGCATCAGCCACACGGGGAAATTTCCCGCGCAATGTTCCAACAAAACCGCCACAAACCGTTCCATACTCCCGAAAGGCGCGCGGTGGATCATCACCGGTCTATGTGTCTGATTATCAGAACCCGTGTATTCCAATTCAAAACGCTCTGGCAGGTTGTAATCCACTTGAATCGTGCCCAATTGCCACTGGCGGCCGAGCGCATCTTTCACCATAAAATCCAGTTTCGGTCCATAAAAAGCTGCCTCGCCGTATTCTATAATGGTATCTAATTTTTTCTCTTCCGAGGCTTCGATTATCGCGCGCTCCGCCTTTTCCCAATTCTCGTCCGAGCCGATGTATTTTTCGCGCTCCGTTTTGTGCCGTAAGGAAATCTGCGCACGGAAATCATTGAAATCCAAGGTTTTAAAAATGTACAATACCAAGTCGATGACTTTTTTGAACTCGTCTTTCAACTGGTTGGGCGTACAAAAAAGGTGGGCATCGTCTTGTGTAAAACCACGGACGCGGGTGAGGCCGTGCAACTCGCCGCTCTGTTCGTAGCGATACACCGTGCCAAATTCCGCAAAACGAATCGGCAAGTCGCGATAGGATCGGGGCTGGCTCTTGTAAATCTCGCAGTGGTGCGGGCAGTTCATCGGTTTCAGCAGATATTCCTCGCCCTCCTCCGGCGTGTGGATGGGCTGGAAACTGTCCTTGCCGTATTTTTCGTAATGGCCGCTGGTCACGTACAATTCCTTGTTGCCGATGTGGGGCGAAATCACCGGTTCGTAGCCCGCCGCGCGCTGGGCTTTTTTCAGGAAATTTTCCAAACGCTCGCGCAGTTCCGCCCCTTTTGGCAGCCAAAGTGGAAGCCCCTGACCCACTTTTTGCGAGAAAGTAAACAGCTCCAATTCCTTCCCCAATTTGCGGTGGTCGCGCTGTTTGGCCTGTTCCAACAGTTCCAGATATTCCGTCAGCATTGCCTGTTTTGGGAAGCTAATCCCGTAAATACGAGTGAGTTGCGGGTTGGTTTCTTTGCCGCGCCAGTACGCGCCGGCGGTGTTCATAATTTTCACGGCCTTCACCAAACCCGTGTTTGGGAGGTGGCCGCCGCGGCACAAATCCGTAAAATTGGCGTGGTCGCAAAAAGTGATTTCGCCATCCGCCAAATTTTCAATCAGTTCCGTTTTGAAGGGATTGTCTTTATAAAAGTCCAGCGCGTCTTTTTTTGAAACTTCGCGGAGCTGGAACTCACTTTTTTGGCGCGCATTTTCGAGCATTTTTTGCTCGATTTTTTTGAAATCACCTTCGCCAAAAGATTCATCACCAAAATCCACATCGTAATAAAACCCATTGTCGATGGCGGGGCCGATGGTCAATTTCACATCGGGATAAAATTCCTCCAGCGCCTGCGCGAGAAGGTGCGCCGAGCTGTGCCAAAATGCCTTTTTCCCTTCCGGATTGTCCCACGTATAAAGCACCAAATTGCCATCGTTCGGCAGCGGGTCGTCGATTTCCACGGTTTCGCCGTTCAGGCTGGCGCTCAATACGTTGCGCGCCAATCCGTGCGAAATAGATTGCGCCACATCGTGCGCGGAACTGCCTTCTTCCACTTCTTTTACGCTGCCGTCGGGCAAGGTGATTTTGAGCATTGGGCGGGATTTTTTGAGGGGCGCAAAAGTAAGGTTTTGAGCGGCATATTTTCATATAGAACACATAGGCGCGGCACATAGAGTTTCACATCATTTTTGGGGTGAAACTTAGAGACCTGACAGGTTTCAAAAACCTGTCAGGTCTTCAATTTATACTCAATCACCCAACCTATGTTTTACTTCTTCAAAATTTTTGACCCCTTTTAATTTTAGAGTAAGGGGCGAGGAATAAATGTAGGTTTCACGTTTCGGCTCATATAAATAAGCCAAAGTTTCAAAGGAGCTATTATTTTTTGTCAGGATAACAATATCTTTTAGGTCATCATCGCTGACATCCTTGAAACCTACAGCCAACACATTTGCTTCTTTTAGATGAGCCAATTTATGAGGAAATATGCCCACTTGACGACCTCTAACTAATAGAAAATCAATGCTTTCCGCTCTTTCCGCTGTTAGAAACCAGAGCGTATCCTTTTCCTCCCTAAACTCTATAAAAGAATGCTCAAGTGAAATATCATATCCCAAATATTTCTTCGCTAATTTGCCTTGCACAATCTTCAACTCTTGCGGGTTCATTTTTCTGAGAGTATTACACATTGGACGCTTTAGGTAACCCATCATATTTTTATTGAAAAGACCTTCATATTCGTATCTGTAACGCTCCAAAGAATCGTTGCGATGAAAAGTTTTTCTCTCCTCACTCTTGACCATACCGTTGTCATAAAACATTCTGTTCCAATAGTTTATAATACTTTTATTTTCAAGTAAGCGGCCGTTTTCATCGGTTGCCCAAATCGTAGTATCCGACGGCATATCTTCAAGCATACCTCCTCTGGCCGCTTGGTCGATTTTCATCACCTCGCTATTATTGAGTTTGATATAGGTTGTGAAGTAAGACCAGTTTGCCTCATAGTGAAAAGTCCTTCGGCCCAAAGAATCATAGCGGGTTTCGGCGGGGCCGAGTCCTCTGTCCCCGATAGAATTTTTACTAATAGACTTCAAGTTTCCATTTTCCCAAGTACTAATTCGGGATGTATCTACAAGGCCATAAGAACCAAACTCATTAAAGTGATATTCTTTGAATTTATTTTCTGAGATAGGGTGCACCGCTTCTATGTTCAAGTTGCTTCCCTTATTATATAAATGGTACAGCTTTCTCCCATCGGCGCCGTAAAACTCAAATCTGCAAACCTTCTTTTGGCCTTTTCTGTAAATGAATCTTGAAATAAGCTGTGGATTTTTATCAAACAATGAGATATTGTTTTGGTAAGTGTAAACCTCCTTGAGTTGTTCTTCGAAGATGGAATCGTATTCGGGAAACCCAGAGGCGTGGTCATATTTTGTAATCTGAATCAAATCCCATCTTTCTTTGTCAAAATCGAATTTGTATTTATTTCTAAGAACATAACCTTGTTCAACTTTTTCCATCTCTTGGCCGTAGCTGGCAAAAGCAAGGCTCATTACCCAAATAAGAATGAGAAAAGATTTATCTGCATTTATCATCTCAGAACTTTTATAGAGACCTGACAGATTTCCACAACCTGTCAGGTCTTCAAATTTACCTTGCTAATTGAAAGTTTGAGTTTCAATTAGCAAGGATAAAAAAAGCCAATTATCTGTTTTTCAAAACATTAAAAAATTCAACGCCCCTACGCCAATCTATGTGCCTCTATATGAAAACTCCTCTATGCCCTATGTGAAATAAAATCCCCTATGCCAAATAAAAAAACGAAAAACTCGAATTCCCATACTTCCGAACCTCTTGAAAATGAGCCAATTCACTCAAATCCACTTTGCTTTGATGTTCGATGACCAGCATCCCGTTTTCCTTTAAGAGAGGCGTGGCAAAAACCGCGTTGGCCAGTTTTTCATACTCCTCAAAATCATAAGGCGGGTCGGCAAAAATCAAATCGTAAGGCTGATAGGCTTTCGCCAAAAATCCCAGTGCGTCGGATTGCACGGGGAAAAATCCTTCCAATTCCATTTCATCGGAAAGTTTATCTAAATAACTGACGGCCAATCGGTTGCCGTCCACGGCGGTAATGTCGGTGCAGCCGCGGCTGGCCAGTTCCAAACTGATGCTGCCGAGGCCGCAGAACAAATCCAGCGCGCGGATTTCATCGAAATAAAAATGGTTGTTGAGGATGTTGAAGAGCGATTCTTTGGCGCGGTCGGTGGTGGGGCGGCCGTCCCATTTTTTGGGGCCGGCGATTTTTTTCCCGCGAAAGCGGCCGCTGATAATCCGAATCATAGCACAGAAATTAAGGGGGCGGCGTTTCGCAATTCGCGCCGCGTGATTTGGCTTTCTGAGCGGATGCCCGCCAGCAAACCGATGGACTCCACTTTGCCGATATACTTTTCTAAAAGCCGCTGCAAAGAATCGCCTTTTTCAATTTTTCCGGCCGTCCGCAATTCTACCTCGGGCGCTAAAATCCCATTTTGCTCCAAGGCAAACAAAATATAATAGAGCAAATCTTCGGGTGAATTCCATTCAAATTGATTGTAAAAAATCAATGTACTTTTTTGGGTCAAATAAAGCTCGGCAAAATTTTCAGAAATATTTAGAAAAGAAAAGTCTTTTTTTAAGGAAATTTCTTTATGTAAAGCATTGAATGAAAATGAGGAATGCGAGATTTGCGATTTGTCATTCTGCGCAATTATAAAATCGTGCAAATCGCGAGGGAACGCAAACACACAGGCAATTTCGCGCTTTATCCAAAAATCGGTTTTCACGATTTCGGATGCTTCTAAAAAAGTGGTGTTTTCTAAAAAAGCAGCTTGCTTTTCTTCATCGTATAAATGGTCGGGAATCAACGTAAATTTTGATGAAGAAAATAGCCAAAGAACGCTGTCAGCGTCTTTCAGATTCAGGTCTTTTTCAACTAAAAAATCCTGAACATTTTTTAATAGAATTTCGGGTGAAAAAGTGCCGTCCCAACTTTTGTCATAAAAAGCCGCCACCCACTTTTTGGCGGGATTTCCCACCAAAAAAGAAAGGCCATCGTAGCGTAGCTGAACGATGGCCCGATTGGATTGTAAAGCGTTGTCCGTCAAATCGTTATTTCCAGTTTCCGCTTAAAGTAGGTTCGGTCATCGAGCCTACTTTCAGTTCGTAATTCTTGTCGATGAATTGGTCGTATTTTTTTTGGACGTCGCCGAACACCACCGTATTGGGCGCTTTGGCTTCAAACACGGGAATGATCACATCGCCCACTTTGATTTTGGAGGCGTCCATTTCAAATTTATCCTTTGTTCCGGGGATGTATTGCAGCTGCGAAACGTCGAAATTTTTGCCAAAAAGCGATTCGCCAACGTTGCGGTATCCCAATACTTTTACCACCACCGTGTCTTTGGAACGCTCTTGTTGAAACACTTCATCATAAAAAACAAAGGACGAATCTTTACGCTCCAAAATGGTTTCTTTTCCCGTATCGGCAAAGGCGATCAGCGTGTTAAAGTCAGGCGCAAATGCATTGTACTCAGCGCGAAACACTTTTTGCACATCGCGGATTTTTTCCAGCCGCTCCTTGATTTTTTCGTAGCGTTCTGCTTTCAGATCCTCATATTGAATGGGCTTTTGAATGATGGCGTAAAGCCAATAGCCGAGGCCGATGATGGCCAGCGTCAGGACGATTTTCAAGACAGTAGAAACCGTTGAACTCATAGCGTTTTCCTTGGATTTTGGGTTGAAATCGCGCCAAATCTACAAATTTTTAGATTGTCAAATCCTGATTTTTTGCCCGTATTTTTGAACGATGGATTTGGAAAGAAACAGCGCGCTGGAAAAAGATTTATTGCAGAATTTTGCATTCACCCCCACGGGCGACCAACGGCGCGCACTGCAACTTTTGAGCGGCTTTTGTTTGGATGGAAATCCACGCAACTTATTCATTTTGAGGGGCTACGCGGGAACGGGGAAAACCACGCTCATCCAAACCTTGGTGAAAACCTTGCCCGATTATAAAATGAAAACCGTGCTTTTGGCCCCTACTGGACGCGCGGCCAAAGTGATGGGAAAATACGCGAACCGCCCCGCTTTCACCATCCACAAACATATTTACCGGCCGAAAAACGACCGCTCGGGGGGCGCGATTTTCCAATTGAAAGAAAACAAGGCGACCAACACGCTATATATAATAGACGAGGCCTCGATGATTGGCGATCAGGCGGATAACTCGCTGGCTTCCGGTAGTTTACTGGCAGATTTGCTCACTTTTATCAATGATGGAAAAAGCTGTAAACTGATGCTGGTGGGCGATGTGGCGCAGCTCCCGCCGATTGGTGCGCGGCTCAGTCCCGCGCTGAATACCAAACAGTTGCGGACAAATTTTGGGATGGAAACCACCAAAACTGAACTGAAAGAAGTGATGCGCCAAGCGCAGGATTCACAGATTTTGGAAAACGCTACAATGTTGAGGGAAAAAATGCTGGCGCAGGATTATTCTTTTCCAAAATTCAAAACGGGCGCGGACGTGATTCGGCTGACGGAAGGCGCTGACGTTCAGGATGCTCTGGACAATTCATTCCATCAAAACGGGCGCGAGCAAACGGCGCTCATCACGCGGAGCAACAAGCGCGCGACGCTTTTCAACCGGCAAATCCGCGCGCAGGTTTTGTACCAAGAAGAGGAAATTTCGGCGGGCGATTTTTTGATGGTGGTGAAAAACAACTACCACTGGCTGCCCCAGGAAAGCCGCGCGGGTTTCATCGCCAACGGCGACATCATCGAACTCCTGAAAATCCGTGAAATCAACGAGATTTATGATTTGCGTTTTGCCCGTTGTTCCGTGCGAATGGTGGATTACCCCGGCGAAAAGGAATTTGATACGGTGTTGATGCTCAGCGTTTTGGACTTGCCCGCCGCTTCGTTGAGCTGGGATGAATCCAAACAATTTTATAATAAAATTTTAGAGGACTACAAAGACATTCCCAACAAATACCAGCGCCATAAGGAGGTGCGCGACAACCCGTTTTTCAATGCGCTGCAAGTGAAATTTGCCTACGCCATCACTTGCCACAAAGCGCAGGGCGGGCAGTGGGAAAATGTGTTTGTGGAAAAACCTTGGCTGCCGGAAGGCGGGGTGGATTTGGAGTATTTCCGGTGGCTTTATACGGCGGTGACGCGCGCGCAGACACGGCTTTTTTTGATGGGGTTTGGGGAGGAATATTTTTAAGAGGGCGTAATGGAAACCTGCCTACCGGCAGGCAGGCGCGGATGACGCGGATTTGGACGGATTATTTTAAGCGCTCGTTTTTAATCTTTATCATATCATAAACTTTGATGCCATTTGCCACAGCATAATCAGATAAAACCGAATCGGATGTAATTAGAAATTCGCAATTTTTTGCGTGGTGCAAGACTAAGGCATCCGTAATACCTAAATCATAAAATGCGGGATTGTCAATAGCTAAATTAGAGGGTAAATACTTTTCCAAAACCACTTTGATTAGGGTTATGATTTTAGAGATATAAATATACTTTAAGTTTCCACGAAAATCGTTCAAGACATTGTCTACTTCTGTCCAAATATTTGGTAAGACCACTAAGCGGTCAAGACTTTTAATCGCTATCAAAAGGTTATAAAAATCTTCTTTGTCGTAGGGGGAAGTTCGCTTGTGATGATTAATTATTTCAGGATTCATCAAGCCTAAAAGAAGTACAATCAAAGCATTGGAATCAATTAAAATCATTCTTGTTGAAAATGTAAAATCCTAACACCTGATTTTTTTCATCAATTTTCACTTTTTTATACAATCGTTCGTAAGGAAAATCGGAAAGCATTGAAATAGGGTGGAGCTTCTTATTTTCATTCTCCACTAAAAAGGAAACGACGATTTCCCATATACCCTCTTTTTCATTGTACTCTGCCTGCTCCAATCTAAAATCGGACTTTTCCTCAGGTACAATTGTTTCCAATTCATTTTTTGCCGTATGATAAAGTTGTTTTAGTTCCATAGAAATCCAATTAAATTTTCTTTAACCCACATTACAAATTTATCTAAGTTTTTATAAATCTGCGTCATCCGCGTTCCCATCACGTTCAATTCAAACTCGGGTCTGCCGGCGTATTCGCCCACAGCGGATATTTCCCGCCCGCGCCCATCAGGATGTCGCGGTACATTTCGGCAGGGCGGTCTTGCAAAATATCCAATCCGGTGGCAGGCCGCACCAGCCAAGATTTTTGCCGCATTTCCGCTTCTAACTGGCCGGGGCTCCATCCGCTATAGCCGAGGAAAAAGCGGATATCATTGCTGGAAATCGTGCCGAGGTTGATCATCGTTTTGAGCGCCTCCAGCTCGCCGCCCCACCATAGGCCGGCTGCAATCGGCTCGCTGCCAGCCAGTTCATCGCCCTTGGAATGCACGAAAAAAAGACTGTCTTCCTGCACCGGACCGCCGTGGTGCACGGTGGTTTCCAGTGGCGGGAAGCCGATGACCAGATCTTCCAAACGGTAGTCCAGCGGCTTGTTCAGCACGAATCCGACCGAGCCGTTTTCGTTGTGCTCGGTGAGGAGGATCACGGAGCGGTCAAAGTTGGGGTCGCCGAGGAGCGGCTCGGCCACCAGCAGGCTGCCTTTTTGCGGAGGGGGTAGTAGTTGCGCCATTTTTATAGAGTGTGTTTTCAGCGAACCAAAGTAACGGGTTCAAGTTAAACTGCCAATCTTATTTTAGTGAAACGATGATTTTGAACGATGAATTGCAGGCCGCGCGGGAAGATTACCGCCAAGCGGAACTGGACGAAAATGCCACGGCCGAGAACCCGTTCGACCAATTCTCAAAATGGTTCGAAGAATATCGCGAAAGCAAGGCAAAAGACCATAACGCGATGATTGTCAGTACGGTAAGCGCAGACGGCCAGCCTTCATCGCGCACGGTTTTGCTAAAAGGTTTCTCGGAAAACGGTTTTGTGTTTTATACGAATTACCAATCTCAGAAGGGGAAGGAAATCGAGCAGAACCCCAAGGTTTCCCTTCTTTTTTATTGGCCTGAATTGGAACGGCAAATTCGGGTGGACGGAAAGGCCGGGAAAATCCCGCCGGATAAATCAACGGCATATTTTGAGAAGCGGCCGCGCGGCAGCCAAATTGGGGCGTGGGCTTCGCCACAATCGCAAAAAGTGGAAAACCGCGAAAAGCTGGAAGAATGGAAAAATGAGTTTGACAAAAAATTTGGCGAATCCGTGCCGCGCCCGCCGCAATGGGGCGGCTATGCGGTGATTCCCGAAAAAATGGAATTTTGGCAGGGGCGGAGCGACAGGCTGCACGATAGGATTTTATATGAAAAAGTAGGAGGAAAGTGGAAAAAAGGTAGATTGGCGCCTTGAAGTAGTTTCACTTTTAGTCTTGAATTTTAGTGCGGATTTCCAATACCATCACCTTTATTTTCATTGTAATTGTAGGTTGCATCCTGCGCTTCTACAATTATTTTGAAATCCCCTACACCCACGATGAATTCAGTGCGCTTTTTCGCACGGATTTCAATAGTTTTTCTGATCTAATAGAATATGGCGTAAAAATCCCTGATACCCATCCCGCTGGGGTACAGGTGTTTTTATATTATTGGGTACATCTTTTTAGCGATGCCGAATGGTCGGTGAAATTACTATTTACCCTTGCTGGTATTTTATCCATTTTTTTTCTTTATAAAATTGCCAAACTTTGGTTCAACGAAACAGTAGGTTTGTTGTCATCTGCATTTTTCGCCACGGCGCAGTTCACCGTGATATATAGCCAAATTGCTCGGCCCTACGTTAGCGGGCTGTTCTTTTCTTTGGCGATGGTTTTCTTTTGGTCAAAGCTCATTTTGTTACCCGAAAAAAGAGGAGTTTTTAATTCCATTTTGTTCGTTTTATCGGCGGCATTATGTGCGTACAATCACCATTTTAGTTTGCTGTTTAGTTTCTTGGTGGGAGTCTGCGGATTATTTATGATTCAACGAAAGTTTTTGGTCCGCTATATTTTATCTGGAATTGCCATTTTTTTGCTTTATGTTCCTCATTTGGGTATCTTCTTTTTTCAATTAAAAAAGGGCGGCGTAGAAAGCTGGCTGAGCAAGCCCAAACCTGAATTTATCTTAAACTATTTGGGATATATTTTTCAGTTTTCACATCTTAATATTGCCTTAGTTTTTCTTCTGATTGTTATAGGGATTGCAAGTAATCTCAAAGGAGTCTTTTTTTCTTATAAAAAACAGTTTCTTTTTCTGCTATTATTTATCACTCCATTTTTGATTGGCTATTTTTATTCTGTTTATTTCAATGCGGTGCTTCAATATTCCGTGTTGATTTTTAGTTTCCCTTTTTTATATTTCATAATCTTCAGTTTTTTTAAAAATTTAAAACCAAAATGGAATGCTTTATTAGTCGTCGCTATTGCCACTATCAATGTATTCGCTCTTATTTATCAAAGGCGGCATTATGAGTTGTTTTATAAATCTCCGTTTGAACAAGTTTTGATACAATACAAAAATGCTCAAAACGAATACGAAAACGTGCTGTCTTTTGTGGACGGTAGAACTGACATTTTGAACTATTACATCAGCAAGGATTCCATACCCAGAAATTTTATACACTTATCGCAGTTCAGCGATAAAATGGAATTTATAGATTTTTTGGAGCGGGAAAGTGCCGCCAAAGATTATCTGTATTTGGGTACGCTCCCGCAGACAGATCCTCGCATCTTTGCGATGGCGCGTCACTATTTCCCTACCTTGGAAGAGTGGCACTGCTATGTGGGCGGCACCACTTACTTATTGTCCAAATCGGATTTGACGGGGGAGAGTGGAAAAAGTTTCACGCAAAATTTTGACGGTGGAAAGGAACGGGGCTGGTCGTCGATAGATTCGCTTTCCCTACAAAAATCTGGGGCGGAAAATCATTATTTCCCAATGGGCAGAGCCACGGAATATTCGCCGGGATTTACAGTGCCGTTGAGCGAATTGAGTTTAGAAAAATACGATTTTATAGATGTTGAATTGAACGTATTTCCCAAGGAAAAAATAGAGGAAGTAGCGTTAATTTTAAGCTTGGAAAAAGAAGGTGAGATCATCTTTTGGAGCAGTACTTCTTTCGCGGAGTATTTGGATGAATTTTCTATTGAAAAATGGGGACGGATTTATCATTCCGCAGAGATTCCCACGCCGAGGGATTCTCAAGAAAATATCCATCTGAAAATATATGTTTGGAATCTCGGGAAAAAGGAATTTTATATCGATGATTTTAAAATTAAAACAAGAAAGGGAAATCCCGTAATTTATGGGTTGATCCAGCCAGTACCTTTCAAAAGTTTTATGGAATTTTAAATAAAAAAAACCCCAGCCTTTTCGACTGGGGTTTCCTTGTTTTCCGGCACTTTTCCGTGCAAGCGGTGAGTTTAAAATAAAGTGCCGAAAAGATATCTTAACTGTCTTGATTGCTCCATTTTTCCATAGCCTCTTCCAGCATTTTATGGTAGCCAAATTCCTCGCCATCTTTTTCGGCTTGCTTTTGGCCCACTTTCATCGCCATTTTGGCGCTGGCCACGGCCTCTTCGCTTTTGCCCATATCGGCCAAAATCTGCCCGCGCAGGTAGTGGCTATACCAACTGTCTTTTTTCATCCCAAGCGATTTGTCCATATATTTCAAAGCCATCGCGTCGTCCAAATCGTTTTGGTGATAATAGTTGGCCGCGTTGCGATACACTTTCCACATATCTTCTTTGGGGCTGTCCTTCATCGCCTTTTTGATATTGGTCATCGCAAGTTCATTCACTTGAAATTTTAGTGGGATGGCCACCGCCGTATTGGCCCACAGCAACCAAATGTTGGCGCTCTCGTTGCGGATGTCGTTCACGTCAATCGTGAAAGTTTCCACCGGACTTTCCATTTCCTGCGCTTCCACTTCCATCCGCATCACGTCATTCTCTTCGGTGTAGCCGCTGGTGCCGCCGTGGTCGGTTTTTTTGTTGAAAATCACCGTCCACACGCCCTCGTTTGGAATCGTAAAAAGCGAATACTTGCCGGCTTGCAACCGCTCGCCGCCTACCGTCACATCTGTGCTGAACTCCACCGTGGTGTTCATATTTGCACCGGTGCGCCACATTTCACCATAAGGCACCAGCTCGCCGAACACCTCGCGCTCTTTCATTCCGGGGCGGCTGTAGTTGATGGTAATGTCCGTCAAACCAACGCGTTGGGTCAAAGTGGCGGTGGGGCTGGGCTGCGGCAGATCTTGCGCGGAAAGTGCCATCGTAGCAAAAATCAGCGCAGTGCTTAAAAATATCTTTTTCATTGTTTTTGGATTTTGCCGCGAAAGTAACAAATCGCCGCTCAGGATTTTGTCAGCCAAGGCAGGCAGTCGGTGCTTTCGGTTTTAATTTGGGTGCGCCGCTCGCGGTAGTCTTGGTAATCTTGGTCAAAGTTTGCGCGCTTTTCCATCACGTTAAAATGTTGGCCGAGCAGGCACAGAATCATTTCGGAAAATTCGCGCACCGCGTTTTCCTGCCCTTCGCAACTGGAGAAATAATCGGCCAAACCGTTCTTTTCCAAATATTCCATAAAAACGGGGTTGCAAGCGCGGCTCACCGCCAATCGCACCGCCACTTCCCGCGCCAGCGGAATATCCAAAATGTCATCAAAAAAATAGGCAATGTTTTCGTTTTCCACGGAATGTACCTTTTTAAAATGGGCCAGCGCCTCCGCCTTGTTTTTGCAATTGAAATAAAAATGCTCAAAACCCAATTTCTCCGCAAACTCCAGCACCTGCGGGTTTTTCTCGCCAGTGATGATGGCCATTTTCGGCATCTTTCCGTGGGCGAGCCAAAAGCCAAACCGCAGCACATCCAGCCCCGTGGTGGCGATGGCGGAGTAGGTGCTGCTTTCGTTTAGAGTGGGCCGCCCATCGTTGAACACGCCATCCCAGTCAAACAAGAGGCAGTTTACTTTCTCCAGTTTTTCGCGCAGGTCAAAAGCCGAAGTCAGAAATTGCCCACCGATGTCGGTAAACAAATCTTCGATATGGGTCAGTTCCATTTTAATTGTAATAAAAATTTATTGGGCGCAAATTGTTGAAAAATAGCGGAATGGCAACAATCGGACGCTTGAAAATTACCATAGTTTTACAACGTTTTTTAACATTTCAAAATCAAAACAAGATGCTAAAGGAATTCAAAGAGTTCATCCAGCGCGGCAATGTGTTGGAATTGGCCGTCGGTTTCATACTGGCCACCTATTTCGGCAAAATTGTCAGTTCGTTGGTGGACGACATCATTATGCCGCCCATCGGCCTCGCGCTCGGCGGGGTGGATTTCAGCAAAATGAAGATGGTACTGAAAGAAGGGGAGGCCGCCGTGATGCAAGGCGAAACGGTGGTGTCGCCCGAAGTAGCCGAGGTTGCCATCCGCTACGGGCAATTCATCAACATCGTGCTCACCTTTATTATAGTAGCCTTCTGCGTGTTTATGATTGTGAAAGCCTACAACCATTGGCTGAAAAAGAAGGAAGTGAAAAAAGAAGAAAAACCGCCGCAGCCCACCAAAGAGGTGCAGTTGCTGGAAGAAATCCGCGATGCGCTGAGAACATAATGGCACGCTTTTCGCGTTCTTAACGATAATTGCAGGTTAGTTAGGTTAGAAAGGAGGCCCCGGCATTCGTGTCGGGGTCTTTTCTTTGTGGATGCTCCTTAAAATTTTGGTTTCCTCAAGTCGGCGGTTTTTTTTTGGGGTGTGTCTCGGAAGAACTAAGACTGGGCTATCCGTCCCAAGTCCTCTCCCGAAGCGCTTCGCTTTCGGGATGCGGGAATCTGTCCCGTCTCATACGGGATTCCGCTACTATCCCTCGCGCAGGGCCGCCGTTCAGTGGGCAGTTTTGAAGCCAATCCTTTTTGTGTCCTTTGTGTCTTTGTGATTAAAAACCTTCTGTTTATAAGACCTCGCAGGTTGAAGAAAACCTGCAAGGTTTTCAAAATCGTCAATCGTCAATCGAAAAAAATCGTCAATTCCTAAAGCACCTCATACCGCCCCGAATCCAATTTTATAAAAATAAAAAGCAACACCGTGAACCCCCACAGCGACGAACCACCGTAGCTGAAAAACGGCAGCGGAATCCCGATGACCGGTGCTAGGCCAATCGTCATCGCAATATTAATAGCAAAGTGAAAAAACAAAATGCTGACCACCGAATAACCATAAACCCTTGCAAACACTGACTTTTGCCGTTCGGCGACAATGACCAATCTATAAAAAAGCAAAGCGAATAAAATTACCACCGCCGTGCTGCCGATGAATCCCCATTCCTCGCCCACGGTGCAAAAAATGAAATCGGTGCTTTGCTCCGGCACGAAGTCGAACTTGGTCTGCGTGCCTTCCAAAAACCCTTTGCCCACAAGGCCGCCGGAGCCAATGGCAATCATACTTTGGTTGGTATTGTAGCCGATTCCCTTTGGGTCGTGCGCCTTTCCTAAAAGGATGTTGATGCGGTTGCGATGGCGGTCTTCCAGCAATTCGTTGAAGGCGTAATCCACGCTCAAAATGAAACCGGAGCACAACACGATGACCGCCGAAATCCGCAGCCACCAAAGGCGCATTTTCCGCGTCAGGATTATTAAAATGATGCCGAGGCCAACCAAAATTCCGATGAGGTACAATTTGTCAATCAGCAAACTCAGTATAAATAGGACGATCAGCGTAAATCCTAAAAAAAGGTAATTTCCGGATAAACCTTCGCGATACAAAACCAAAAAAAGGGAGGCATAAACCAAGGCCGAACCGGGGTCGGGCTGCGGGATGATGAGCGCGGCGGGCAGGAAAATAATCGCCAAGGCCATCAGGCGATTCCCCCAGTTTTTGAGGGAAATGTTCTTGGTACTCAGGAATTTGGCCAAGGCCAGCGAGGTGGCAA
The DNA here is from genome assembly GCA_965214115.1 of Owenweeksia sp. GTDB lineage: Bacteria > Bacteroidota > Bacteroidia > Flavobacteriales > Schleiferiaceae > Owenweeksia. The sequence continues at coordinate 39,688 of CBDCAU010000009.1, read as the reverse complement.
ACTTCGCAAACTCGCTGGGCTGCAAACTGAACCCGCCAAACGCAAACCACGATCGGGCGCCCGCGATTTCCTTCCCGATAATCATCACCAACACCAGCGAAATAATCGACCCCCAAAAAATCGGGTAGGCGAGGGTCTCAAAAAGCGTATTGTCCGATAGTAAGATGATGAGAATCAGCACGATGGACGTCACAATCCAAATCATTTGCTTACCATATTTTTGGCTGGTGTCAAAAATGGATTGCGCCTCTTCGTTGTAAACGGCCGCGTAAATGTTGAACCATCCCAAAATCACCAGCCCGAAAAAGAGCAGGATCAGCGGCCAGTCGAGGTTTTGGAGAGAAGAATTGCGTCTCATTCGGTGGATGCCAATTCGTCTTTTTTGCCGTAAAGTTCGTCGAGCTGTTTTTGGTATTCGTCGCTCAGGTCGCCGTCCAGCATCCGCTGTTCCATCGCGGGATTGTCGATTTCTCCGGTCAAATATTTTTCCATCATCAGGCTGGCAATCGGCGCGGCCCAGCGGCTGCCCCAGTAGCCATTTTCGATGATGACGGCGATGGCGATTTTCGGATCATCCTTCGGCGCAAAGGCCACAAAAATGGAGTGGTCTTGCCCGTGCGGGTTCTCGGCCGTCCCCGTTTTTCCGCACATCGGGATGCTGTCGTGCTTGCTCCAGCGCGCCGTGCCTTTCTCATACACATCGTACATCCCCCACACCACGGGCTCAAAATATTTTTGGTCAATCGTGGTGTATTTCGGTTTTGTAAAGTTTTCATTATCAATCGGTTCGCCGTTCATTTTTTTCAAAATGTGCGGCGTAAAATAATGCCCGCGGTTGGCGATGGTGGCCGTAAAATTCGCCATTTGCAAAGGTGTCAGGAGCAATTCGCCCTGCCCGATCCCCAGCGAAATCGCGGAGACCGCCTTCCAATTGGTGTAGCCAAACGCTTTGTCGTAATAATCGGCGGTGGGCACAAAGCCTTTGCGGCCGGTGGGCAAATCGTTGTTGAGAAATTGCCCCAAACCAAAACTTTTCACGTGCTTCGCCCAAGCGTCCATCCCTTCCTGCGCGGTGGGGTAGGCATCCACTATTTTTTTGAAAACCGAACAGTAATAATTGTTACAACTTTTGCTAATGCTGGGACGTAAATCCAATGGATAGCCGGTGCCGCAGTGGCAAGCCACGTGCAACCGTCCGTAGCGAAAACCGTGGTGGCAGGTGAAAGAAGTTTGCTCGGTAATCGCGCCCTCTTGCAACCCGATTAAAGCATTGATAACTTTGAAGGGCGAGCCGGGCGGATACTCGGCCAAGAGACCACGGTCATACAGCGGTTTTTCGATGCTGTCAATATAAAGGCGGCTGTAATTTTTTGTCCGTTCGCGGCCGATCATCAGGGCGGGATCGTAAGTGGGGGAGGAAATCAGCGCTAAGATTTCGCCGCTTTCCGGTTCAATCGCCACCACACTGCCGCGCTTGTTTTGCATCAAAAGTTCGCCATATTGCTGCAATGCAATGTCGATGGTGCTGGTAACGTCAGCGCCGGGCTGGGGCAACGTATCGTACACGCCGTCTTCAAATTTCCCCTTGGTGCGGTTGTGCACGTCCACCATTTTATACTGCACACCGGGCCGCCCGCGCAGCACCGTTTCGTAGCTTTTTTCAATGCCGGTAATTCCTACCAAATCACCCTTTGCGTAATTTTTATGCGCTTCCAAATAGCGGTCGCTGGCCTCGCCGATGAAGCCCACCACATTGGCCGCGCTTTGGTGAGGATAGGTTCGCAAAATCCGCTTTTGCGGAAAAAAACCGGGGAACAAATGCAGTTTTTCTTGCAGCGCGGCATACTGCTCTTTGCTTACCTGTTTTACTAATACACTTGGCTTTCGCCACGAATAAACTTTGGCTTCCGCCAGTTTTTTGTCAAACGTTTCTTTTTTGATATTCAGCAACTGGCAGAACAGCATCGTGTCTAGTTCCTCCACTTGCAGTGGGATGACCATAATATCGTAAGCGGATTGGTTGCCCACTAAAAGATTCCCGTTCCTATCGAAAATCAGCCCTCGGCCGGGGTAGATTTTTTCTTTCCGTACCACATTGTTCTCCGCCGACAGCCGGAAATCCGTGCGGATGACTTGAATGTAAAATAGCCGAGCGATGAAAATTAGCGACAGTATCGCGAAAAAGAGGTAGAATAAATGTTTGCGTTGCATTAAAAGGGAGTGTTCAAAAAAGCCTCTGAAATTACCTTTAAATATTTAGAAAAAACTAATCCTCAACCGATTTTATTTTGCAAATTTTCCAAAGATTTTCGCCAGAAATTATGCGTCTTGCGAACTGAATGCTCGCCAGAAAATCCTCTTTTTCCAGTTCGAGGTGGTCATTGAGAATTTCTTCTTCCGTCATTCCCGCGCTCAACAAATCCAAAATGACTTCCACTGACCAGCGCATCCCTCGGATAATCGGCCTGCCGTGGCAAATTTCAGGGTCGAAAGTGATTCGGGAGAGGAAGTTGGGCATATGTGAAAATTCTTTTTCCAAAGGTAAAAAATTGTTAGGCGGTATTGGAATTTTTCCCATACCCCCACACCAGATAAACCCCCACCAACACAAACGTAAAAACCCCGCTCACCAGCGTCCGCAGCAGCACCGCGCCCATTTCGCGGAAGCTATAATTTTCGATCAAAAACAGGGCGAAATGGTGGATGAAAATACCCACGAGCGAATACACCAAGGCCGTACCCAGCGGCAGGTTTTTCATCCGAAACTCCTCAAAATCAACTTTTTGCCGAGAAAGGGAAATCCGCAGCAGCGCGGGGCGCAGCCACGCCAAAAGCACCGCGGCGGCAATGTGTACGCCGCCGCTGTTTTCAAAAAGGTCGATGCAAAATCCCATCAAAAAAGCCAACAAAAGAACGTAGCCCCTTTCGATGGTAACGGGCAGGAAAAGGATGAAATAAACATAAATATACGGATTCAAATAGCCGTGAAAAGCGACATTGTTCAGCACCAAAACTTGGGTTAGAACCAACCCCAAAAAAAGAAAAATTTGGCGCGCCACCGTCATTGGATTTGGGTATTTTGTTGGAGCGAATCCAGTTCCATTTTCATCAAATCCTGAACGATGTAAATGTGACGGACCGATGCAAAATCGGTAGCCAATCTTAGCTTCAATTCCAAGAAATTTTGGTCTTCTTGCATCTCATAGCTTTCCACGATGCCGATGGGGGCGCCGGCCGGAAATGCCAAACTGCGGCTGTCGGTTTCCACAGTGTCGCCTTCCGCAATCTTTGCATAGCGCGGAATATCAGTAAGATACGCGAATTGGTAATCGTCGTCTTTCCAAATAACCGGCCCAAAAAAATCGGAGTTTTTCAGCCGCCCGCTGACGGAAAAAATGGGGGAAATGACGGGGATAACGGTGGAAAAATGTTTTCCCACATCGCGCGTAACCCCAATGATGCCGCGACTTCCCAACACGCCCGCGCCGCTTTTCACGCCGTGCGCCGCGCCTCGGTCGATGGTCATATAATTGCGCTTTTTCTGGAAACTGGAACTGACGATTTCGCCTTCCAAATAACTGAAACGGATGCGCCGCAAGCTGTCCAAACTATCGCCGCGCCGCACTGCCAAAGGAAAATACGCGCCTTCCATCACCGAGCGCAAACGGGCGTTTTCCTGCGCCAGCCGCTCATTTTGTTCTTCCAGATCAAAGTAGCGTTCCAGTTCGTTTTCGGTTTCCAAAAGCCCGCCCGAAACGGCGTTGGCCGAATTGTAAAACACCGCCCGCTGGTAGCTGCGGCTGCGGTGGATCCAAGTGAATGCAATGACTTCTAAGGCAATGAAAATCAGGAAAATCCGAATGCGGAAAAGGAAGTTTAGGATTCTCCTCATTTTAAATGAAATATTTAATGAAGTATGCGGTAAATAACAACCTTATCAATTTCACAAAATTATTCTGGCGGATTTGCTAAACTTTGAATAAATGTTAGAGCGTAACCTACTACCAGACCTAATAAAAATGTGAAAGTCGAGCCATCAATCTTTTCTAAATAAGTAAGCCATCCTGCCGAGCCAACTATAATTAGAACGATTATCAATGCAATCAAAGACATTGTCGTGCTGAATTTGAATGAGGTTTTTTTGAATTGTAATCTCCTGTTGGTAATATCCTCAATCAACGATGTAAGTTTATCAAAATTTTCGGATAAAAACTGAACTGGATTATTTCTTTGATTCAATTCATTTTCCAAAAATTGAATTCGATTGGCTTGCTTATAAATGTAAATCTTACTTTCATCTTTTGTTAAATTTTCAACAGTTAGGGGCTTTTGATTTGCTTCTGAAGGACGCTTTTCACCATCACTTGTTTCCATATCTATATACCGATGAAGGAGTTGATTAACTCCGTTAGTTCTCCTGTTAAAGTCTTGATTGTAATTTCACTTCCTATTTTTTTAATGGAGTTTAAGGTCTCTGTGATTATATTTTTCTTAGGTTTCGGCGATTCGGATTGTGCTTTTAAAGTCCCCTTTTCGGCTATCAATTCTCTCTTCAAATCACCTTCTTCTAATTGCGATATAACATTTTGAAGTTCACTTATTATTGACTTTAATTCAGTTAATTTATCAGACTCGAAATGGCTATTTTGGGTCGAACTAATATTTCCCTGTTGAATGGAAGAATTATCCATTTTCTCAATGTTAATGATATTAACAGGAGGAAAGTATTCAGTTGATTCCGTTGGGTTTTCGCGCGCTTGTTCAATTTCTACTACTCCAAAATGTGTAATAGATATTCCACCCCCAAGAGCTTTGGATTCAATTAAACCTTCGCCTCTTAAAAACGCAACTACATTTGAGGTAGTGGGACGGTCAAAGTCAAGTTCTTCACCCAACTCCCACATATTAACCATAGAAGATTCACTCCCATCGACAACTTGATATAGTTTTTCTAAAAATTTAAGCCTTTGCTCTTTCTTTCTTTCAATCATTTCAAATTAGAAAAACTGTTTTTCCTAAGACATCAAAAAATTATACTTATCCACGTTTTTCAACGCAATCCCCGTCCCGCGAACCACCGCCCGCAGTGGGTCTTCGGCCACGTAAACGGGCAGGTCGGTCTTCATCGAAATACGTTTGTCCAGCCCGCGCAGCATACTGCCGCCGCCCGCCATATAAATACCGCTGTTGTAAATATCGGCGGCCAGTTCCGGCGGCGTCATCGAGAGGGCTTCCATTATCGCGTCCTCGATGCGGGTGATGGATTTGTCAAGCGCCTTGGTGATTTCCTGATAGGTCACCATAATTTGTTTCGGCTTGCCGGTAATCAAATCACGCCCCTGCACGGCCATTTCTTCCGGCTCGTTTTCCAGTTTTTCTAATGCGCTGCCCACGCGGATTTTGATTTCCTCCGCCGTGCGCTCGCCCACGTATAAATTATGTTTGGTGCGCATATAATAGGCGATGTCGTTGGTGAAAACGTCGCCCGCCACTTTGATGGATTTGTCCGCCACGATGCCGCCCAGCGCCAACACCGCGATTTCCGTGGTGCCGCCGCCGATGTCGATGATCATATTTCCTTTCGGTTCCTGCACGTCCACGCCGGTGCCGATGGCGGCGGCCATCGGCTCGTGTATAAGATATACTTCTCGCGCGCCAGCGTGCTGGGCACTGTCTTTTACGGCGCGTTTTTCCACTTCCGTGATGCCGCTGGGAATGCAAATCACCATCCGCAGGGCGGGGGTAAACATCTTTTTTTGCAGGCCCGGAATGCTTTTGATCATTTCGCGAATCATCGCTTCACTGGCCTCAAAATCAGCGATTACGCCGTCTTTCAGCGGGCGGATGGTCCTGATGTTTTCGTGGGTTTTGCCGTGCATCTGCCGCGCTTGCTGACCCACGGCAATAATTTTTCCGGTGGTCCGGTCGATGGCCACGATGCTGGGCGCATCCACCACCACTTTATCATTATGAATAATGAGCGTATTGGCCGTGCCAAGGTCAATCGCGATGTCTTCTTTAAAAAAATCGAAAAGTCCCATTAAATGTCGTTCAGTGTTTGAAATGGCGGGTGCCGGTAAAAACCATCGACATCCCGTTTTGGTCACAGTAATCAATTGAGAGCGAATCTTTTACGCTGCCGCCCGGTTGAATGACGGAAGTAATGCCCGCTTCGTCCGCGATTTCTACGCAATCCGGAAAAGGGAAAAAAGCGTCCGAGGCCATCACCGCTCCACGGAGGTCAAAATTAAAAGATTTTGCCTTCGTAACCGCCTGTTTTAGAGCATCTACGCGCGAAGTTTGGCCCGTGCCGCTCGCTAAAAGTTGCCCGTTTTTGGCTAACACAATGGTATTGCTCTTGGTATGCTTGCAGATTTTCGACGCAAATATCAGGTCTTTTTTCTCATTTTCAGAAGGTTGCGCCTTGGTTTTAATTTCAAAATCAGCGATTTGATCGGTTTTTAAATCGCGGTCTTGCGCGAGAATTCCATTCAAAAGGCTGCGGTAGGTTTTTTTGGGAAGCTCAAAATCTTTTAAAACCAGCAAGCGGCGGTTCTTTTTTTCTTTTAAAATGGCCAAAGCTTTTTCGGAAAATGAAGGGGCGATGGCAATTTCAAAAAACAGCGAGTGCATTTCCTCAGCGGTTTCCGCGTCAATTTCTTGATTGCAAATCAAAACCCCACCAAACGCGGAAGTGGGGTCGCCGGCCAGCGCGTCTTGATAAGATTCCAAAACGCTTTTGCGGGAAGCGAGACCACAGGCGTTGTTGTGTTTTAATATGGCAAAAGTGGTTTTGTCAAATTCTTTAATTAAAGAAACGGCGGCATCCGCATCCAGTAAATTGTTATAACTCAGTTCTTTGCCGTGAAGTTGTTCAAAAACGTCGTTCAACTTTCCATAAAAAGCGCCTTTTTGATGCGGGTTTTCGCCGTAGCGCAATTCTTTCTTGGGTGAAAAATTGAGGTTTAAATTTTCATTAAAATCATCACCATTCAAATCATCTGATTCTTCATTCAAATAATGATTAATCGCAGTATCATATTTGGATGAAATTTGAAACGCATCGGCTGCAAACTTTTTCCTGTCATTTTCGGATGGATTTCCATTAGCCAAAATATCTATTGCTTTTTGATAATGATTCCGCGATGGAATGATCCAAACATCTTGATAATTTTTCGCGGCCGCGCGAATCAAAGAAATGCCGCCGATGTCGATTTTTTCGATAATATCGGAATGCGAGCCGCCGCCCGCCACGGTTTCCTCAAAGGGGTACAAATCCACCACCACGATTTCGATGTTGGGAATTTCAAATTCGGCGGTTTCCTTTTGGTCGGAAGTTTCGGCGCGGCGGTTCAAAATCCCGCCGAACACCTTGGGGTGCAACGTTTTGACGCGGCCGCCCAAAATGCTGGGATAACCCGTCAAATCTTCCACGGCCTCCACTTCAAAACCTTCCTTTTCCAAAAATTTTTGCGTGCCGCCCGTGGAGAGGAGGCGGTAGTTTTGGGCCGCCAATTTTTCGGCCAGCGGTTTCAGGCCATCTTTGTAAAATACTGAGAGAAGCGCAGTTGGGCGCGCGTTTTTTGCGGACATCCTATTTTGATAGAAAGCCGCGAAGGTATTGATTGAAACCGCCAATCGCTATTTTATAGCCTTCTTTTTCGCCTACCTTTGAACCGATTTTTCAACACCTCACCCCCAGCCCCTCTCCAACGAGGAGAGGGGTGACGGAGCGCAAGTAGATTGTGTCAAAAGGGTTTCGATAGGAGGATTTAAATTTTTTCTGATTTCGGTCAATGCTATTTTTCCGCATTTTAAATGAGAGTTTCCAGTTTGCCGTCCACGCGCTGACGGTCAATAAGTTGCGGACGTTTCTCAGTCTGCTGGGCATCACCATCGGCATTTTCACCATCATTTCGGTTTTCACGGTCGTGGATTCTTTGGAACGGAACATCCGCGACAGCGTGAGCGAACTGGGCAGCGACGTGGTGTATGTGCAAAAATGGCCGTGGGGCGGCGGCGGTGGCGGCAACTATCCGTGGTGGAAATATTTTCAGCGGCCCGAGCCGAGCTACAAAGATTTTCAGCAATTGGAAAAACGGGTGAATACCGTCGATAAAATGGTGTTTGCCTTCGGGATGAATTCCACTTTGAAACACCGCAACAACAGCATCGAAAACGCGACCGTGCTGCCTGTTTCCCACGATTATTACGACATCTGGGGATACGAACTTGAGCGGGGCCGCTACTTCAGTCCGCTGGAATCGCAGAGTGGCAGCCCCGTGGCGGTGGTGGGGGCCGACATTGCCGAGGGACTGTTTGGCGCGCAAAACGCCATCGGCAACGAAATCAAACTGAAAGGGCGGAAAGTGCGCGTGATCGGCGTTTTTGCCACGCAGGGCAAAACTTTGGTGGGCCAAGATATTGACAGTCAGGTGCTTGTTCCCGTCAATTTTATCCGGCGGATGATGAACGTGAACGACCAAGAGGGCGCTTTTATAATGGCGAAAGCGGGCAGCGGGATTTCCGTGGACGAAATGAAGGACGACCTGCGCCGCGCGATGCGTTCCATCCGCCGCCAAGCGCCCAAAGCGGACGACAATTTTGCGCTGAACGAAATCTCGGTTTTGAGTTCCGGTTTAGATGCACTGTTTGGTGTCATCGGCCTTGCGGGCGCGGTCATCGGCGGGTTCAGTATTTTGGTGGGCGGCTTCGGGATTGCTAATATTATGTTCGTCAGCGTGCGCGAGCGGACCAACCAGATCGGCATCCAAAAAAGCCTTGGGGCAAAGAATTATTTCATCCTGTTGCAGTTTCTTTTGGAAAGTATTTTACTGTGCCTCGTCGGCGGTTTGGTTGGGATTGGCTTGGTTTACGGGCTTTTGTTATTGGTGGGAGATTCCATTGATTTCAATATCGCGCTGTCGCTGAAAAATGTGTTGCAGGGCATTTTTATCTCGATGGGAATTGGGCTGGTTTCAGGATTTGTGCCGGCGTTCACGGCCTCGCGGCTGGATCCGGTGGAGGCGATTCGGCAGGGGCAGTGATTGGAAATAAGTAATAATGAATAGGTAGTAAGGAGTCGGGCGTGTTGCTGACCTTTAGGTGTCTCCGGCCCTAAAGGTCTTTTTTCTTAGCAAATATTTTAATATGAAAACGTGGATTGGAACTTTGTTCCTAAGCATCGGGCTCTGCTTTTGCAGCAGTTGCGAATCCCCGTCCGCGCCCAATTCCAATTCCCATAACAATGTGGCGGAAAATGAGGATTCCCAAATAAATCTACCCGTAGATTCTTCCAAGTGTATCAAACTGAAACGCGGAAACGGTTGTGCTTGGGAGGTAGTTTGCCCAACGGATTCGGGGATTTACGAAGCTGTTAAATGGATGCTGTATGTGGACAGCAACTTGGCCGAAGGGGAGCCCAAAGCGGAAATATCGACGTGTGGGGCAAGCGCCCAACTACTGGGTAGTGATTCCATTGAGATGATTGCTTTCAATCATTGGTACGGCGGGAGCTACGAGGATATGTTCATTTACTGGCGCAAACGCAGCGGGAAATTCAAACGCCTTAAAAATTTTAATCTCCTAAACGAGGCAAGGCGAATGGAGGTGCTGGAGGCCACGAGCAACGGCGTACATCATTTCAAGGTACGGGAGGGCAGAAGTTGGATAACTTATACATTGGCCTTTAACGGCGACGGCTTTGACACCAACCATATCCTCGACATTCCGTATGAAGAATTTAAAAAGTCTGGACTACGTATTTATGGGGCGGAAAAGACCTTTCAAGAGGGGACTTTCAAATTTGTACACGCAGGGCGGTCCGTGAATTTATCCCCCGAGCGATTCGGAAAATTCTTCCCGAATATTTCATTTCAATCTTGGTGACTTTGGATTGTTTGCGGCCTTTTACAGGGATATGGGCGAGTACAAATTCGTGGGCTATTTTCCATCCATACCTTATATAAGTCATAGAGAAACACATAACGACCTGCCAGTACTGAAAACGAAGGCCACCCTCTATGCGACTGTTGAAGAGAGGTTTCATTATTTTGATGGCCAAAAATACCTTGGCGTTTTGGTGCCTTTTACGATGGGCCAATACCAAGCTTTGGAACGAAAAGAGTTCAAGATGCACCCCAAATATCATTTGGAATATTTTACCCGAGAGGTGCCTTAAAGTCCCAACCGGAGCGCGAAAGTCATACGATTGCAGAATCTTTAAGCTCTTTGTTTCTGCTCGGTAGTTTCTAAAATCCTCACAGAATTTGCGCGGTTTTCAAAAACCACCGCGACCTTTTCACGTTTTCTTTCCCGATGGAAAATGACTTGAGATACCGCCTCCGCAATGGCTCAAAAATAACGGGCTATATGCGCAAAGCCGCTGGCCGCGTGGTGCTTTATTCCCGCGATGCTTATGGCTGGACGGGCCGCCCCATCGAATATGACGAGGTGGACGAATGGACGGGGCTGAAAGACAAAAATGGCCGCCATATCTATGAATGGGACATCCTGAATTACAAAATGGACCCCGACGGCCCTGACCAAAAAGGCGCGGTGGTTTGGGAGGAGCGCGAGGGGGAATTTGGGATTTTGGACATTGCCGAGCGCAGTTTCGTGCCCATCGAAATCAGTGGCGTAAAAATGTTCAACGAACGTCAGATGCAAGTTTTTTCGTATCTTTTTTTGAATGAGGAATTGCGGAGGGAGTTGGGGGTAAAAGATTGAAAATCATATTATTATAAATAAAAGGGGTAGGAAAGGATGGTTTACCATTTTTTTTCTTACGTTGCGGCTTCGGGCTTGCCCTTAAAACAAAGTGGTTTGCTCGGCGATTTGATTCGCCTCAAATCCCAGCAGCCATTTTTTCCGCTGCAATCCGCCCGCGTAGCCTACCAAACTCCCGTTTGCTCCAACGACTCGATGGCAGGGAACGATGATGGAAATCGGGTTTGCGCCATTGGCCGCGCCCACCGCCCGTATTAGTTTTGGGTCGCCCAGTTCCGTCGCCAATTTGCCGTAGCTCCACGTTTTTCCCATCGGGATTTCCTGTAATTTTTTCCAAACCCGCTTTTGAAAATCCGTCCCGTTTTGCGAAAGTGGCAACTCAAATTGCTGCAATTTTCCTTCAAAATAATTTTTCAATTGAAATGTACATTCATCGGTAATGGAATTGGGATTATCTTTTTCTGAAATTTTCTCAAAAAGAAAAAGCACGGAAACCAACTGGTTTTCAGATGCTATTATTTTCAAAATTCCGATAGGTGTTTTTAGAAAACTGGAATACATTGGCTAAAAGTAAAAAAGCCGCTGGGTTTAGAACCGAGCGGCTTTTTGAAAAGGTGTTGTAAAGTGTTTTTCAGAGGTGAATCCCCACTGGCATCATATCGCGGTATTCGCGGTTGGCCTTGAAATATTTTTTGACAAACTTGTTCATCGGCACCACGCGCATCCCCGTTTCCCTCAACATTTCCAGCACCTCTTTCATCATCTCGTCAGCTTTTCCGCTATCTTCAAAACCTTCGGGAAATTCCGCTTTGGTCAAGAAATATTTTTTCTCTTGGATTTGGTATTCGATGAACGCCAAACCGCTCTCCGTCTGGGTTTCGAAGTGGCGCATTTCCGTGTTGTCCGTTACTTCCATAGGGATGTGCTGTGTTTTTTGAGTTACAATTTGCAGGCCGCGAATTTACGAAATATTGGGATTTCAATATTCTGCCATCGGTTCGCGGGGCGCCGTTTTTTTTTCTTTGCCCACCTTATTATAGGAAAAAATAAATTCCCACAAAATGACAGAGGCTGCCGGCCAGCACGAACAGATGCCAAACGGCGTGGTGATATTTTAATTTTTCCCAACTGAAAAAAATCGTGCCGAGGGAATAAAACGCGCCGCCCGCCAGCATCCACCAAATGAGCTCGTGCGGTGCGGTGTGCCACAGCGGCAGCGCGGCGATGACGATCATCCAGCCCATCAAAAGGTAAAACGCGAGGCTGAGGTAGCGGAACTTCCCCATCCAAAAAAACTTGGAAAACACCCCCACCGCCGCCAAAAACCAAATGCCCGCCAAGATTCCCATATCCCACTTTTCCGGCAAGGCAAACAGCGATACGGGCGTATAGGTGCCGGCGATAAAGAGGTAAATGGCGGTGTGGTCGAGCAAGTGCGCGCGGTTTTTCAGCCGCACTTTTTTCACCGGAATGGCGTGGTAAAAAGTAGAAGTAAAATATGTCCAAATGAAAGTTAATCCGAAAATGCCAACGGCCAAAATCCGCATCCAGCCTGCGGAAGAATTTTGCAAAAGCAACAATGTCAAAACCACCACCCCAATCAAAATCCCCGCTCCGTGGGTCAGCGCATTCCATCGCTCCTCCTCGCGGGAAGTGTTTGAGAATGTGGGTTTTATAGAGGAGGGCTTCAATATTTAAAGATTTTGGAAACAACGAAAAACGGGTTCGCTAAATTTTATCAATTACCAATTACCAATTACCAATTACCAATTACCAATTACCAATTACCAATTACCAATTACCAATCGCCAATCACCAATCACTATTTACTTATTCATTATTCATTATTACCTATTCACTATTCCTTATTCCCTATTCCCTCCATCACCACCTCCGCGTGCACCCGCGAGTTTTCGATAAACCATTTCGCCGTTTCCATCCCGCCCACGATCACGCCCGCCAAGTACAGTCCCGCCACGTTGCTTTCCATCGTCTCTTCATTATAGACGGGTTTCATCGCGTTTTCCTTTTGGATTTTTACGCCCATTTTTTCCAGAAACGAAAAGTCTGGCCGATAGCCCGTTAGCGCCAAAACGAAGTCGTTCGCAATCCTTTTCGGTTTTCCCTCGTGATGGAAAACTACCTCGTTTTCAGTGATTTCCATAATCTCAGCATTGAAAAACGCCTGAATCGAACCTTCCTCGATACGGTTCAAAACATCCGGCCGCACCCAATATTTTACGCGCTCGCCAATTTCGCTTTCGCGGACAATCATCGTCACTTCCGCGCCCTTGCGCCAGCATTCCAAAGCCGCGTCCACCGCCGAGTTTTGCGCGCCCACCACCACTATTTTTTGATTGAAATACGGATGCGCGTCATTGTAATAATGGCGCACTTTTTCCAAATCTTCGCCGGGCACGTTCAGCAAATTTGCCTTGTCATAAAATCCTGTCGCCAACACCAAATTTTTCGCGGAATAATAGGATTTGAAAGTTTTAATTTCAAAAATCCCGACATCATTTTTAATTACCGAATCTACTGTTTCATATAATTGGACGTTCAGATCAAACTTCATCGCCACGCGGCGATAGTATTCCAAAGCCTCTTGCCGCGTAGGTTTATGGCCGTGCGACACAAAGGGAATGCCGCCGATTTCCAGTTTTTCGGAAGTGGAAAAGAACGTCATCTTATCGGGATAATGGTAAAGGGAATTCACCAAAACTCCCTTTTCAATAATGGTGTAGGAAAGTCCGCGCTTTTTGGCTTCGATTCCGCAAGCCAGCCCGATGGGGCCGCCGCCGATAATGATAACATCTTTCATTGAAATTCAAACAGTTTAAAAACGATAGATTTTTATAATTCGGAATATTCTTGCTTTTTTTAAAACTTGAGATGGCAGCATCATTGGCGAAATTTGAAAGCGGCCGGTTTGAAATCTAATCCGAAGGAGTTCGATTTTTATCATAAATGATGGAAAGCGATTTTTCCAGCATTTCTATTTCCAATGTATCGCTTTTTTCCTGCGGTTCTCCATCTTTTTGGAAAGGTACTTTTTGGTCTGTTTTTATCATCGCTTTTTTACACTGGATAATTTGCAAATGATCGGCATCCAATCGCCATAAGTTGAGCGCGTGGGTGGCCAGCCTCAACGTACTGATTTTTTTCAAGATGCAAACTTCGAACAGTCCGTCCTCCAAGCGGCCTATCTCATTCAGTTTCGCGCCGGTGCCGTAATGTTTAGCATTGGCAAGGGCCACCATATAGCAGTTCCCCTCCCAGTTTTCGCGGTCGGTTTGGATGGACGCTTTAAAAGGTTGCGCCTTGCTGAGCCGGTTCACCAAGGCGCGGCTGTAGCCCAAAAATCCCCGTTCGCCCATCTCTTCAAAATCGCTGACCAACGCGGCGTTCAGCCCTATATCGCTGATGTGCAGGCTCAGGTCGTCGCCGCCAAAACACAGCACGTCTATTTGGTGTGCCCCCGCTTTGTCAATCAGCCGCAGCGCGCGTTCCGGTTCGTCGGAAATCCCCAGCTCGGTGGCCATCCCGTTGGCCGAGCCGCAGGGCAAAATCCCCAGATGCAGCTTGTGTTTCCAAGCCAATTTGGCGCAAAGCAAAACGGTGCCGTCGCCGCCGGCCGCCACCACGATTTCTGGGTCGAAATCATCCACTGCCTCGGCTATCCGCTGCTGGTCGCGCTCGCCTTGCGTTTTTATGATTTTCACCGCCCGTTGCGAACTTTCCCCCCATTTTTTGATTGTGTTTTCCAACCTGTGATTATCGCGCCCGCCCGCTATGGGGTTGAGGACGACCAAAGTTTTTCCCTTCATTTTTGTGATGTTTCCTCGTTCAATTTCAAATTTTTTCGCCGATGCTTTCCAAACATCCTGATTGGGAAAATTTTAGGGACGCGCCCGTTTCCGGAAACCTCCTCCAGCGCTGGCTCAAGTCGCGTTTTCATTATGTCAATTATCCGTTTTTGATGTCGTACCGCGGCTTTGGCAATCTTGAAAAATTCGTCGTCCAAGGCCACGTTTTTCGCGGCCTCGCGCTGGAGCGGCCCAAAAAGCGCAAAACGTTGTGGCGTAATTTCAAGGCGCTCATCAAAATGTTTTTGGTAAGGGTGGTGCCCAAAGCTCAGGTTCAACTTTTATTAAACGGAAAAACCTACCAACAGACTACCGACGAAAATGGTTTCTTTGAGTTTGTAATAGAAGGCCATTCGCTTTCAAAAGGTTGGCATTCAGTTCGTTTGGAGCTGATTGACCGCTTGGTGGAAGGTCAGGAGGAGGTGTCGGTAAAAACCCCGCTGCGTATCGAAACCGATTTTGAATACGGCCTCATTTCCGATATCGATGACACTTTTTTAGTGAGCCACGCCACGCGGCCGTTCCGCAAGCTCTACCTTTTGATGACCAAAAATTCTGAGACCCGCAAGCCGTTTAAAGGGGTAGTCCATTTTTATCAAGCGTTGAGCGAAGGGGTTTCCGCGCCCACCAACCCGTTTTTTTACGTCAGCAGCAGCGAGTGGAATTTGTACGATTTCCTCATCGAATTTATGCGTTTCCACAAATTGCCCAAAGGTGTTTTGCAACTGAAAGAACTCAAAGACCAATGGCTGGATTTTTTCCGTTCCGGCGGAGGTAGCCACAATCACAAAGAGGTGAAGATCAGACGGATATTACAAACCTACCCCGACGAATCTTTCATCTTGCTGGGCGATAACGGCCAGCACGATCCCCAGATTTATTTGAACATTGCCCGAGAATTTCCACAGCAAATCAAAGCCATTTACATCCGCGCTGTGCGCAAATCGCACCGCGAAAAAGTGCAGCAAATTTTAGATGAAATTGACCGCTGCGACATTCCCAGCCTGCAGTTTAAAAGTAGTGCAGACGCAATGGAACACGCTAAAAAACAGAGTTTTATAAAATAATTGAGTCCGTTGCTTTTCTGTTTCTTATAAAAAACAAACGCCCGAACCGCCTTTTTGGATTGGCCTAAATCCAACCCGTATTTTTGCCGTTCGGATGCAAAAACTCTCGGTCATCATTCCCACCTATCAGGAAGCCGCCACCATCGGCGACTTGGTGCGCCATTTATACAAACACGCGCGGGGCTGCGATTTGGAGGTCATCGTTTCCGACGGCGGCAGCACCGACGGCACCCGCGCCGAGGCCGAATCTGCTGGTGCCAAAGTGCTGGTTTCCAAACGAAAAGGTCGCGCCGCCCAACTGAACATTGGCGCGGAAAATGCCGGTGGCGATATTTTCTACTTCCTCCACGCCGATGCGTTTCCGCCGCCCAGCTTTTGTTCGGATATTTTTTCCGCGGTGGAAATCGGTTATGATTTTGGCAATTTCCGGCAAGTTATCCTTTCGGAAAATCCGTGGGTGAAAATCAACAGTTACGGCAGCCGCTTTAAAAGCTTGATTTCCAGCGGTGGAGATCAGTCGCTTTTTATCCGTAAAGATTTTTTTGAAGAAATCGGCCACTTTCGCGAAGATTTTTTGATGATGGAAGATTACGATTTTTTCCGCCGCGCCAAGCGGAAAGGTGAACACATCAAAATCCCCAAAAACCTGCGTACCGTTGACCGTAAGTATCAGTACAACAGTTTTTTAAAAGTAAACTTGGTCAACGGTTTTATCTTGGGATTGTACGTTTTGGGTGTCCATCCCAACAAATTGCACCCCCTTTACAAATCGTGGATAAAAGGCCCCCGCTACGCCGAACTGAACTAAAAATTCGTGATTTTGCGATTTGAATCGCAAAAAAACCGTTATTTTTGCGATTCAAATCGCAGAACCTTGATAAAACGGCAAATGGCAGAACAGATTTTGGAAAAGCTCGGCTCTTCCAAAGCCATCCTGATTTTTGGCCCGCGACAAGTCGGGAAAACCACTTTGCTCAAACATCTCTTTCAAAATCGAGAAAACGTCCGCTGGTTCTTTGCGGATGACCCCGATGTGCGGGCCCTCTTTGAAAATGCAACCTCTTCGCGCTTGCGGGCAGAATTTGGTTCGGCCAAAATTATCATAGTAGATGAAGCCCAGCGCATCCCCGATGCAGGCTTGAAATTCAAATTAATAACCGACCAAATTCCTCAGGTTCAGTTGTTTGCCACAGGTTCTTCCGCTTTGGAGCTGACCAGCCAAACCAGCGAGCCACTGACCGGCCGCAAATGGGAATTCCGTTTGTACCCGCTTAGTTTTCAGGAACTTGTCAATCATCACGGTCTTTTGGAAGAAAAGCGAATGCTGCCCAACCGCTTGGTGTACGGCAGTTATCCCGAAGTGATAAATAATGCCAGAAATGAAAAAGAAATTTTATTACAACTTTCCGATAGTTTTTTGTATAAAGATTTATTGATTTTGGAAGGCATTAAAAAACCTGAAAAATTGGTCAAATTACTGCAAGCTTTGGCACATCAAGTGGGCAGCGAAGTTTCCTACAATGAATTGGCAAGAAAAGTAGGAATGGACAACCAAACCGTAGAAAAATACATTTCCCTTTTAGAACAATCGTATGTAATTTTTCGATTGGGTGCTTTAAGCCGAAATCTCCGTAAGGAATTGAGCCGAGGCCGTAAAATTTACTTCAATGACAACGGCATCCGCAATGCGCTGATTGGCCAGTTCGGCCCCATCGAATCTCGCGCCGACAAAGGTGCGCTTTGGGAAAATTATTTGATTTCAGAGCGGCGTAAATATTTGGCTTACAATAAAATGTACGGCAATTCCTATTTTTGGCGCACCCAAGACCAGCAAGAAATCGACTACTTAGAAGAGCGCGACGGAAAATTTTTCGCGTGGGAATTCAAGTTCAGTCCAAACGCCAAAGTCCGCTTTTCCAAAACCTTCAAAGATGCCTATCCCGCACATATTTTGGACTCTGTAAATTCTAAAAATTATGATGAATTTCTATACAATAAAAATGTTAAATTTTAATATGATTATCAAAAATAAATCTTTGTGTCTTTCCGCCTTTGTAGTAATAATTTTTTTTACAAATTGCAGTAATGATTCTAATCTATACCAAAATCAGGCTCGCGGTTATGCCCAAGGCACCACTTATGAAATAAAATACTTGACTGAAAATCAATCGAAAAACTGGCAAAATTCTTTCGACAGTATTTTCAATGTAATAGATGAATCAATGAGCACCTATCGCGATAATTCATTGATACAAAAAGTAAACATTGGTGATACATTAATCAAAATAGATTTTCATTTTAAAAACGTATTAAAAAGAAGTATAGAAATCGCCCAAGAAACCGACGGACTTTTCGACCCTACCGTAGGGCCGCTCGTTCGCGCTTGGGGTTTCGGGCCAAACGGACAACCCGCCGCCAACCTGACTTTATTGGATTCGATAAAGGGAAATACGGGTTTTCAAAAAATTAAAACTCAAAATAATTCCGTCAAAATTCCCAAAGGATTTTCGTTGGATTTCAATGCCATTGCGCAGGGTTATACCGTGGATGTTTTATGTGATTTTATAGATGATAAAAAAGTAGAAAATTACTATGTAGAGGTAGGCGGCGAAACCCGCTGCAAAGGCGTAAGAGCTGACGGCCAAATATGGCGCATCGGCATCGACAAACCCGTAGAAAATGTGGAAGAAGCCAACCGCATCCAAGCCATTATCGAGTTGAAAAACAAAGCCTTAGCCACCAGCGGCAACTACCGTAAATTTTATGTGGACACTACTTCGGGCGAACGTTATTCCCACACCATCAATCCCAAAACCGGCCGACCTGCCCAGCACAATTTATTGAGTATCAGCATCATCACCGAAAATTGTATGGATGCGGATGCCTACGCCACCGCCTGTATGGTGATGGGTGCGCCAAAAGCCCTGAAATTTTTGGAATCCAAAGAGGATTTGGAAGGCTATTTAATTATAGCCGAAGGGGAAGAAGGAAAGTGGAAAGTTTTGAAGACCAGCGGTTTCAAGAAATATCTTTTGAACTGACTACGCCGCGCCCAGCTCGGTTTTTTCCACGTCTTCCTTCTTGCATTTCTCCTGCGGCGACGCCCCGCAAAACCCGCACGGCTCGCCTTCTTTATTCAAAAAAGGACTGTTGCTGGCGCAAGTCCCCGAAAATTCGCCGTCTTTTTTCGCCCAGATTTTTATGGCAATTCCGGCAAATCCCAATCCCAATAAAACCACGGCGATAAGAAAAATTTCCATTGTAATTTTTTCAGAAGTGGTGCAAAGGTAGTTCCATTTTTGTGGCCTCTCTTTTCAAAGCGTTTGAATATTTGAAAGGTTGGTGCCGTGCCTTTGGCACTCGGTTAAACCTCCTCGCGTCTTTAACCCCACACTTACGTGTGGGGCTATCAATATGACCTCCCGTTGGGACTTTTCTGCGGTTTCATAGTGCCGAAGGCACGCCATATCGATAGCCCCAATCGTAAGATTGGGGTAGAATTTTGGCGATAGCGAACCGAGTGCCGAAGGCACGACACAACTCGAATGGCCGCAAATTGTCAATATGTAGTAGGTGGGGAGGTTAACGTTACGTATTCACCCTCAACTCATTGCCCTCCACCAAGTTAATCTCCCGCCGTAATTCCACCCCGTATTTTTCTTGGACGGACTTTTTGATTTTATCGGACAGCTCAAAAATTTCGCGCCCCGTTCCGCCACCGTAATTCACCAAAACCAAAGCCTGATTTTTGTGTACGCCGACGTTCCCTTCGCGATGTCCTTTCCAGCCCGCGTGATCAATCATCCATCCCGCTGCCAGTTTCATTTTTTTAGGATCACCAGCCGGGTAAGCGACGATTTCAGGAAAATCCTTTTTCAATTTTTCAAAATGCTGAATCGGCACCACAGGATTCTTAAAAAAACTGCCGCCGTTTCCAAGTTCCTTTGGGTCAGGTAGTTTGGAGCGCCGAATGTTGCAAACTGCCTCCGAAATCGAATGAATGGATGCCGTTTTTCCAAGCTTTTCCAGTTCTTTTTGAATAGCGCCGTAGTCCGTTTTTAGCTCGTGATTTTGGTTGGTCAGTGTAAAAAATACCCGCGTAATAATGTATTTTCCACTACCGTTCCGCTTGAAAAAACTGTCTCGGTAGCCAAAATTGCAACGTTGTTTTTGGAAAATTTCAAACTGACCATTCTCCATATTCAATGCCTCCAAATGGTGGAAAGTGTCTTTCATTTCCACGCCATAAGCGCCTATGTTTTGAATGGGTGCCGAACCGACGTTCCCCGGAATTAACGATAGATTTTCCAAACCGCCCAGCCCTTGTTCCAACGTCCATAGCACGAACTGATGCCAGTTTTCACCCGCCATCACGGAGACCAAAGTTTGGTTGCCGTCTGTTTTTTCCACCCATTTTACTTTCAGGGAAATCTTGATGACCAAACCATCAAAGTCACTGACCAACAGCATATTACTGCCTCCTCCGATAATGAGTTTGTCTTTTTTGTAAAGCGGGTGATGCACGATCCAAAGCAAATCGTCCATCGTTTCCGCCTCGAAAAAATAGCGGGTTTTTGCTTCCACGCCAAAACTGTTGTATGGTTTCAGCGAGATATTTTCTTGGATGGTTTTTTCGTCAGGATTCACAGCGTTTTGCCGGGATATTCGTGTAGCGCGGTGCGCAAGATTTCTACGGATCTGTGCAGATCGTCCTCTTTTAAAACGTAGGCGAGCCGGATTTGCTTCATCCCCATTCCGGGCGTGGCATAAAATCCTTCGGCCGGCGCGACCATCACCGTTTCGCCATCTTTCTGATATTCAGATAGTAACCATTGCGCAAAACGCTCGGCACTATCCACGGGCAGTTGCGCGATGGCGTAAAAAGCACCTTTCGGCTTAGGGCAAACCACACCCGGAATCGAATTCAAACCGTCCACCAAAACATCGCGGCGGGCGGTGTATTCTTTTTTTACTTCTGCAAAATATTCGGGCGGGGTTTCCAAAGCGGCTTCACTCGCAATTTGCGCCAAGGTAGGCGGACTCAATCGCGCTTGGGCGTATTTCAAAACCGTGGCCATTAGCGAACGGTTGCGCGAAACCACGCAGCCAATCCGCGCGCCACACATACTGTATCGTTTTGAAACCGAATCAATTACGATGGCATTCTCATCGAAATCCTCAAAATTCAAAACTGAAAAATGCTCTTCGCCATCATAGGCAAACTCGCGATATACTTCATCGGCAATCAAATACAAATCGTGCTTTTGCGCCAAATCCCTCAATTGCTCCAGTTCTTCTTTTTTATATAAATAGCCCGTGGGATTTCCAGGGTTGCAAATCATCAATGCCTTGGTACGGGGCGTGATAAGTTTCTCAAAATCAGAAACATCCGGCAATGAAAAATTTTCTTCAATCCGTGAAGTAACCGGAATTACTTTAACGCCCGCCGCAATCCCAAAGCCATTATAATTGGCATAAAATGGTTCGGGAATGATGATTTCATCGCCAGGGTCGGTGATGCTGTTCATCACAAAAAGCAAAGCTTCGGAACCACCTGTCGTTACCAAAACATCCTCCAAATCAACTTCGATATTTTGATTTTTATAATAAGAAACCAGACCTTTTCGGTACGATTCAAAACCAGCGGAATGGCTGTATTCCAATACTTTATGATCGAAATTACGAATCGCGTCCAACGCCTTTTTCGGCGTTTCAATGTCGGGCTGGCCAATGTTCAAATGAAAAACGTGAACGCCTTTGGCACGCGCTTTATCCGCAAAGGGAACCAACTTCCGGATGGGCGATTCGGGCATTGTCTGCCCCTTGATTGAAATGCTTGGCATCGAAAAAATTTTGAAAGAAAAAACCCCTCGCGACTGTAACGTCGGAGGGGTTGCAAATGTAAAGGGTTTAATTTCTCAGCCTTCTTTCAGCATCGAGGTTTTTTCCTCTTGCACGGGCGTAGTTTTTACGGGCGCTACTTTTTCTACCGTGCCCTTGATTTTCACCACTTTAGTAGCAGTTTTGGCATTGGAAGTTATAGTAACCGATTTATTGAACGAACCCAAGCGCTTGGTATCATAACTTACTTTAATAACACTCTGCTCGCCAGGGCCGATTGGCTCTCTGGGCCATTTTGGGATGGTGCAACCACAGCTTCCCTTGGCGTTGGTGATGATGAGCGGCTCTTTGCCGGTATTGGTAAACACGAATTCGCGCTTGCCGTCAGCGCCTTGCTCGATGGTGCCGTAGTCGATGGTTTCTTTCTCAAATGAGATTTCTGGTGCGTTGGGGTTGGATTCTTGAGCGAAAGCGAAAGTGCTTGCTGCGATGAAGCTGAATGCGAAAAGTAGCTTTTTCATTGGAATAGTTATTTTTTGAAAAGACAAATTTAACGTTAAAAATTCTGTTTTAAAATCTTTCGGTCGGGTGCGAATAATGTGCCAAAGATGAAAGCAAGCTCGCCCCTGCTTTCTAAATTTGCCAGCGTTAGAATTCATCGCCTCAAACCCCTTGCAGAATGAGCCTTCCAAAAAATTACGAGCATCAACTTTCCGAAAAAAAATGGTACAGCTACTGGCTGGAACATAAGATTTTTGAATCCAAGCCGGATGAGCGCGAAGCTTATACGATTGTGATTCCGCCGCCCAATGTCACGGGCGTTTTGCATATGGGCCATATGCTGAACAACACCTTGCAGGACGTGCTGATTCGGCGCGCCCGGATGCGCGGCTACAACGCTTGCTGGGTGCCCGGCACCGACCACGCATCCATCGCCACCGAAGCCAAGGTGGTGGCCAAGTTGAAGGAGGAAGGCATTGAAAAACAGTCGCTTACGCGGGATGAATTTTTAAAACACGCTTGGGAATGGACGGAAAAACACGGCGGGATTATTTTGGAACAATTGAAGCGGCTCGGTGCCAGTTGCGATTGGAAGCGTGAGGCGTTCACGATGGACGACATCCGCAGCGAATCCGTCATCGCGGTTTTTATACGCCTATATAATAGCGGGAAAATTTACCGCGGCCACCGGATGGTGAATTGGGACCCGCAGGCCAAAACGACCGTATCTGACGAGGAGGTGATTCACAAGGAAATCAATGGGAAATTATATCATTTAAAATATAAAATCGAAGGGTCGAAAGATTTTTTGGAAGTTGCGACCACGCGGCCGGAAACCATTTTTGGTGATGTGGCCATTTGCGTGAATCCCGATGATGAGCGGTATAAAAATCTGATTGGAAAGAAGGTGATTGTTCCGGTCGTAAACCGTTCGGTGCCAATCGTTTCTGATGATTATGTGGACGTGGAATTTGGGACAGGCATCTTAAAAATCACGCCCGCGCACGACCAAAACGACAAGGCGATTGGCGAGCGGCACGATTTGGAAATTATTGATTCTTTAAATGATGACGGGACGCTGAACCAGCACGCCGCTCATTACAATGGCAAAGACCGTTTTGTGGTGCGCCGCGAGATTGCTAAAGAACTGGAGGAGAAGGGATTACTTTCTAAAACCGAGGATTACAAAACTTCCGTCGGCACTTCCGAGCGGACGGGCGCGGTGATTGAGCCGCGACTTTCCGAGCAATGGTTTTTAAAAATGAAAGACCTCGCCGAACCCGCGCTGCAAGCGGTGATGGAGGACGACGTGCAACTCATTCCTGAAAAATTCAAAAACACCTACCGCCATTGGATGGAAAATGTCCACGACTGGTGCATTTCGCGGCAGCTTTGGTGGGGGCATCAAATTCCCTCCTATTATTATGGCGATGGAAAAGATGATTTTGTAGTCGCCGAAAATGCCGAAAAGGCATTAGAATTGGCGATTGAAAAATCAGGTAAAAATCTTACTGAAAAAGATGTACGCCAAGATGAAGATGTTTTAGATACTTGGTTCAGTAGCTGGTTGTGGCCTATTTCAGTATTCGATGGAGTTCGAAATCCTGACAACAAAGAGATTCATTATTACTATCCTACCCAAGATTTAGTAACTGCCCCAGAAATCTTGTTTTTTTGGGTGGCAAGAATGGTAATGGCGGGTTATGATTTGCGGGATGAAAAACCGTTTTCCAATGTCTATCTGACGGGCATTGTCCGTGATAAACTGGGACGAAAAATGTCCAAGAGTTTGGGCAACTCGCCCGACCCGATTGAACTGATGGAAAAGTATTCCACCGACGGTGTGCGGGTGGGAATGTTGCTGACTTCGCCGGCTGGAAACGATTTGCCTTTTGATGAAGAACTCTGCCAAACGGGACGCAATTTTACCAATAAAATTTGGAATGTGCTGAAATTGGTAAAGGGCTGGGAAGTGGCTGAAAAAGAACAAGATGAAGCGGCGGCTTCGGCGATTGCTTGGTTTGAAAACCGTCTGAAAGAAACGCTTGTTTCTTTAGATGATTCCTTTCAAAAATATCGCCTTTCCGAAGCGCTGATGACTTCTTATAAATTAGTCTATGATGATTTTTGCGGTTGGTTTTTGGAAGCCGTCAAACCCAATTACGGCGAACCGATTGACGCAAAAACTTTACAGCAAACCGAGGATTTCTTCGAGCAAGTTTGTGTTTTGCTGCATCCGTTTATGCCGTTCATCACGGAAGAAATTTGGCAGCATCTTTCCGATAGAAAAAGTGGTGAAACGATTTGTGTAAAAAAATGGCCAAAAGCTGAAAATTTTGATGCCAAAATTTTAAAGAATTTTGAAGAGGCTACTTTGATAATCAATGGCATTCGAAATATTCGTGCTTCGCAAAATATTCCTAAAAAAGACGAACTGGAATTGATCACGGAAAGTCAAAATTCGATTCCCAAAACGTTTGAAAAATTGATTCAAAAACTGGGAAATCTGTCTGAAATAAAATTTGAAAAACCCGAAGGTGCGGGCTTCACTTTTTTAGCTGGGAAACACGAATTTTTTATCCCCGCCAGCGAGGCCGTCGATTTGGAAGCCGAAACCGAAAAGCTGCGGAATGATTTGAAATACCAACAAGGTTTTTTAAAATCTGTGCAGAAAAAGCTTGGGAATGAGCGGTTTGTGAACAACGCGCCAGAAGCCGTCGTCGATTCTGAAAAGAAAAAACAGGCCGATGCGGAGGCGAAAATTAAGGCGTTGGAGGATAGATTGGCGGTGTTGACTTCCTAACTTTTCCAAAGTTTGAAACTGTGGAAAAGCTGCCCGCGCCGACCTAACAGAGTTTCCGATCTGTTTATCTTCAACAAGAAAATGATAAGATTTATCGGTAATATTAATATTTCATTATTTTTACCCCAGCAATTTTAACTTTTTCACGTTGCTGATTATTAATACTTTAAAATTATATCCAATGAAAAAATTTGTACTCCTGCTACTTTGTTTTGCCTTTTTTGGCTTTACAACAACTGTTTTGGCGCAAAGCCAATGGGCGCAACTCCCTAACGTCCCAAACGAAGATTATAATTGCGTTTGGATTACGCCCAATTTCACGATTTTTCTCGGCACCGACCAAGGAAATATCTACCGTTCGCAGGACAGCGGCGCCACTTGGCAGTCCACTTATTTCAACGCCAATAGCGGAATTGCGGATATTTATGAACAAGATTCGTTATGGGCGGTGGGCGAGAATGGTTTGGTTTTAATTTCGCCCGACACGGGCAGCACTTGGTTTCCAGTGACACCTGCGACTACGGTCAATTTGGAGTCGATTTTTGTTCGCCAATTCGACTCCATATTCTACGTCGGTCGGAATGGTATCTTCGGGCAGTTACTCAATTTTAATCACACAGCCAGCGCCCTGCCTTTCACCAATGCGCGGATGGAAAGCGTCCACGCCATCGGCCGGAAACTTTTTGTGGCGGGGCGCGATGGCGAGTTAGCCGTTCGGAACATCGCGGGCGGCCCTTGGCAAAGCATCAACCTCGGCCCAGACGATAATAAGGATATCTTCTTTACCAGCCTCGACACGGGTTTCGTGGCCGGCGAAAACGGTATTTATAAAACGACCGACACCGGAAATACGTGGACGTTCAAGGCGGGCGGCGGCTCTACGGAAATCAACGCACTGCACTTCGGCACTTCACAAATCGGCTTTGCGGTGGATGAAAATGGACTGATTCTCAAGACGTTGGACGGCGGCGACACTTGGGTGAGCGACACCACCATCGGCACGGGCGAGTTGAACGACGTGCGTTTTGCCAACGGGCAATTCGGTTTGGCGGTGGGCGATGGCGGCGTGGTGGCTACGCATTTTGGAACACCGCAGCTAAGTGCCAACTTCTGCAACGCCTCTTATTGGGTGGACACTTCCGCCTCGGACGCGGCCAATTTATATGTCGTAAACAATTCAGTACCAGCGTTCTCCAATCTGAATTTCAGCACTACTTTTCTTTGGACGTTTGGCGACAGCACTACCTCGGGTGCTCCTTTTCCCTCGCATACCTACGCCACATTTGGCGAGTATGAAGTGTGCGTAACCATTACTTCAACGGACACGGTCAGCAACATCACTTGCAGCGATACCTATTGCGATTCCATCGGCGTAGATTCGGCGGGGAACTTTTTCAAAGTGGCCGGTTTCAATCTTGTCGTAATTGATTCAAGTTCAATTGGTTTGGAAGAAAAAACAGAGGTAGGCTTTGAAATTTTTCCAAATCCGGCAGAACGTTATTTTGAAGTGAAAATCCCTGACGAACTGGGTACGGTTTCCTTGGGAATTTTTGATTTTTCGGGCAGGAAGATATTTATGCAAGAAATTGAAAACCAAGAGTATATTGACGTTTCCCAACTTTCGCGTGGTTCTTATTTTTTGAAAATAAAAAAGGGGGGAAGGGTGTATTTTGAGAAATTGCTTTTGCGATGAAGAACTAACAGCGTCAAATTTTTAGCGACCCATTATTTTAAAGACCTGACAGGTTTTCGAAAACCTGTCAGGTCTTTTGGTTTATTTCAACACCACTTTCGTGGCAAATCCATCTACTAAAACCATCACGAATTTTCCTTTGATATTTTTAGGTAAGGAAATTTGAATAGAATCTGCTTCATTTTTTAAAACAAATTCTTTCGATAAAATCAATTTTCCTTTGATATCTAAAACCGTAATTCCATAACTTTTTTTCTCGGCATTTTCAAAGCGAATTTCAATTTCATCTTTGGCAGGATTTGGAAATATTTCAATGCTGCCCTTTTTATGCTTAAAATTTTCCAAGCCCACCGTTTCACCCGTATTCGCAAACGTATAATCTCCCGCCCTTAAACTGTCCACGTCAATCCAGCCAAAACCGGAAGTGGGCGCGCCAATTTGGGTTTTGTTTTGATAGGAGAAAAGCTGCCAATTTTCGGTTGCGTCTTTTCGATATAAAATTGCAATGGAATCCGAGGTTTGCCCAGCCAGCAAGGAATCCATACCGTTTTGATTACCATTAAAATCGAAGCGCGCGGACAAATCAGCCTTGTCAAAATCCACACCCTGAATCGTCCAAAAGCGGCTGTTGGAAAGTCGATAATCCCTGCCCGCTGGGATTTTTCCGTTCGGCGCGCCCCAATGATGTTGGGCAATAATTTTCGCCGAATCTTGAATAGAATTAACCGTTAATCTCACAAAGGAATATTTCGGTATTTGCACTCCAGTTTGGGTAATTTTCCATTCATCATAGGTGTCGCCGGAAAGCAATTTTCCATCATAAGAAACCATAGCAAATTTTGGAGCGAAAAGTAAATTATTAAAAGTTGCAGTTCCTGAACTTCCGGAAAGGTTAATTTTTCTTGAAATGGTATCGCCATTTTCACTAAAAAATGTCACAAAAACTGGTATGTTTTGATACAATCTTGGCGCTTTTCTCACACGCTGCGAAATTTTGACCGTGGCCGAATTCAACGCTGGAGTGGGTGCCACTGCCAGCGAATCCACCGAAAAAACCGGAAATCCCGCATTGAAAACCCAGTCCGTAAAAAAGTCATTGAGCGGTTTTCCAGTAATCTGCGAAAGCTGGTCGCGGAACTCGGTGCTGTTCAAATTGCCGTATTTATTATTCGCTAAAAGTTGGGTTAACCCATTGAAAAACAGCGAGTCGCCGAGATAAGCGCGCAGGTTGTGCGCCACCATCGCCCCTTTTTGATAGACGTGAAATCCGTATACGTATTCGTGGGTGATGCCTTGAATCGCTTTGAAACCGTCGTCGCGGAGGTGCGCCACGTCCAACACGCGGAAAGCATTGTCCATCACCGTGTTCAAATAGCGGTCGCGGCCGTATAAATCCTCCTCATACAAATGGCTGCAAAACTCCGCCATCCCTTCGTTTATCCACATATCGGCGTCGGTTTCGCAAGTCACCAAATTGCCCCACCAATGGTGCGCCAGCTCGTGCGCCATAATGTCCTCACCGTTCAAATTTCCGTTTATCAAATTGGTCGGATAGTGAATGCTCGTGGCGTGTTCCATCGCCCCGACGGGCGTGGCGGCATAACCCACTCTTTGCCAAAAATACGGGCCAAAATTCTTCTCAAAAGAATGAAAAGTAGGTTTCAAATTTTGAAAGGAATTTACAATATCTGATGAATCACTTTTTTTGACAATCAATTGAATCGGCATTGTACCATTTTGAGCTGTGGTGGTATCATTGATTTCGATATAATTGCTAATCGCCACACTGGCTAAATAAGTGGGAATTTCATCGGTCATTTTCCATTTCGTTAAAATGGTATCTCCGCTTATCGAATCTTCGGATAATTTTATACCATTGGAATAAGGGCGGAGTGGCAGGACAGTTTTATAAGAAAAATCATAAGTGGTTTTCTCCACAAAATTGTCAAAACAAGGAAACCACGCGCGGCCGTAAGTGTGCGGGTTTCCCAAAAAAGCCACGCCCATATTGTAATGGTAGCCGCCGCTTCTGTCCCAGCCGCCGAAGCCGCTACCGTCGTCGGGTGGAGTGCCGCCGTAGAAAACCATCAAAACATTGGTATCATTTTGCGCAAGCGGAGTGGGAAAATCTACGGAAAGTATGGTGTCATTGTATGAATAATTTAAGACTTGATTATTCATCAGAATGGAATCGACTTGCAATTGCAATAAATCCAAATTCATCTTAGAAATGTTGTTCATTTTGGGATAGAAAGTTATCGCACAACTTCCGTATAATTTTCGGTTTTTCACCTCGGTAAAATCAATATCTAAATCATAATTTAAAATATCAATCGTATCTGATTTTGCATTGTTTTGAATGGAAATAATTGGATTGGCCACCGTTGCAAATTTTTGTTTAAAATCTTGGCAACTGAATTGGCCAAAACTTATATTTAACGAAAGCGAAAAAAGGAAGAGAAAATAGATTTTTTTCATTGCAGATTTTTTTGACGAACAATTTCATATAGAATAGCGCCCGTGGCCACGCTCACGTTGAGCGATTCGATTTTTCCGGTCATCGGCAATTTCACTTGCAAATCGCTGCGTTTCAAATACTCACCGGAAACGCCATCTTCTTCCGAGCCCATAATCACACAAAGTGGTCCGGTCAGTTTTTCCGCGAAAGCGTGGTTCTCCGCCTTTTCCGTGCAGGAAACAATTTGCAATCCGCTGTTTTTCAAAAACTTGAGGGTTTCCTTTAAATTCTTTTCACGACAAACGGGCAAATGGTTCAGTGCACCGGCCGAGGTTTTCAACGCATCAAAATTAACGGGCGCGGAATTTTTTTCGGGAATCACAACCGCCTGAACGCCAAAGCATTCTGCCGTGCGGCAAATTGCACCGAAGTTGCGGACGTCGGTAATTCTATCCAACATCAAAATAAAGGGGTCTTCGCCTTTTTCAAACGTTCGCGCGATGATTTCCTCCAAATTTTGAAATTCCACCGCCGCCGAAAACGCCACCACGCCTTGGTGGTTTTTGCGGGTAATCCGGTTCAGTTTTTCGATGGGAACGTGCTGGAAATGAATGTCATATTCCTGCAAAAGCGGTTTCAATTCCTGAAAAAGCTCGCCGCGCAACCCTCTCTGAATGAATACTTTATCGATGGATTTTCCCGCTTGGATGGCCTCGATGACCGGCCTAATACCAATAAGGATTCCGCCTTTGGTAGCGGTTTTGTCTTTGGTCATCTTGTTCGCGCTTGATGTCTTGTGAATTGTAAATGTGCCCGTTGCGCCACGCCTCAATCGCCTGCCCCCAGCCGTAGCGGTAAGTCGGGCTGCGCGAGAGCGCATAATCATTGTTCGTAAACGGATTGCTCACTTTTTGAAAATTAAAAAAGTAAGAAAGCGCTGACGTTTCATCGCCATACACCCAGCTCTCCCCTTCGGACGAACGATACACCTTGTTGGGCGGCCCGTAGATGCAATAAATGATGCCTCGGTCGGTCTTCCAACCTTCGATGTAGGAAGTGAAAAAGACGTTGGATTCTTGCACACGGCGGTAGTAAGACTCTATCAGTAAGCGACTTCGCTCCACGCTGCCGGAACGGCGCAGCCAAAAATCGTCGGCTTCTTTTTTCAAAGCGACGGGGTCGTTCATCACTTCTTTTAAGATGTCGTATTCGCGGCGGGTGGTCAAATACCGGAGTGGCGGCCCCAAATTCAGCCGTTTTGCGATGTAAGGAAATTCATCATAAAATGAAAAAACGGCAAGGCCGTCCCAATTAGAAGTGTCGGTGCGGAAATAGTAAAAACCTGACTCTCGAAAAGCGAAAGGACGGTCGGCGGGGATTTGGTAAACCGTATCGGGTTCTAAATCAAAGGATTGGCCGTCAATTCCTGAATAGGGCGGCAGCGCCACGGGAAATTCGCGGCGGTAGTGGGCGACCCAATACGCGGCCGCGGGCTGGCCGGTAAAATCCACCAAAAAGGGCGCGCCGGTGGCCACGTGTTTTTTATAAAGCGGATTGCCCGCCGTGTCGGTCAGCAAAAAATGTCCGAGGTCTGAACCGCGCCGTCGCGGGATGCGCACGAAATTCTCGAATTCCACGCGGCGGTTTTGGTCGGTCATCACAATGCGCAGAACGAACTCCGCTTTGTTCTCGCCCTCAGGCAGTTGCGTTTGCAAATCGAAACTTCCGGTAATGATTTTTTGAGGCGGCTGCGGCGCCTCGTCTTCAATTTGCACTAGGCCGCTGTCCAAAACGGCAGTGTTTTCAAAGCTGCGCACCAGTTGGTATGCGATGGTAAAATCCGCGCGGTATAGGTTGGTTTCGGGATTTTTGACGTACAAAATATCGTTGCCGTTCAGCCGGAAAAACACGCGGGTCGTGGCGTCATCCAAATGGTGCGTCACAAATTCGGGGCGCGGCGCTAAATCGCGCGTATTATATATATAGGACACATTGCTGGCCTGAAAACCTTGGCGGCTGGTACAGCCAACGGCGAAAATGAGGAAACCCAAAAGGGTAAAAAAGGGGGTTTTGAGAGAGCGGAATTTCATCGTTTCAAAATTACGATAAATGGAACGTCCAAAGCCGCGTTGCATTTTATGAAGATGGAGAATCACCGCGCCCCGTCCAAATCATACCGCGACACAAAATCCCAAATCAACTCCCCCGTGTTCGCGCCTTGAAAATCCAAATCAAACCAATCGTGGCCGCCGCCGATGATTTTGTAATGGGCCACGGAAACGCCGCTGTCGCCGCCCGCGTATTGATAATGTTCGATAGTGAGGCCGTTGTGGTTCGCCGTGGTCAATTGCGCCGTGTCGGCCGTATGATTGTGAGTTTTCCAAAAATCGAGCACCGTTTCCACCGAATGATAATCCGAATTTCCGCCGTAGGGAATCACATTGTCCAACGTGCCGTGGATGCTGACGACCGGCATCGGGCGGGACGGCGCGCAACTTCCACTTGTATCCAACATCGCACCTGAAACCGAGGCTACGGCGGCAATCCAATCGCTTTTATAACACGCCAGCGCGTAGCTGAACATCCCGCCGTTAGAAAACCCACAGGCATAAATCCGCTCGGAATCAATCGCATAATCGTTGGAAAGTTGGTCAACCAGCACCTCGGCAAAGCCCAAATCGTCAGCATCGCTTTTGTTGGTGGGGCTGGGCAAGGCGGCGTTCCAGTGCGAAAAACCGTCCAGTTCCGTACCCTGCGGATACACCAAAATAAAATTCTTGGCGTCGGCCACCCCGCGCATATCGGCGTACTCCAAATACTTTGAAGCCTGACCGCCAAAGCCGTGGAAATTCAGCAGCAAAGGGAAATCCGAATTTCCGTCATACGAATCGGGGACGTAAACGATGTATTCCCGCGTTTCGCCGTCGTGCGAAATGGTTTGGGCAGTAGAGTCGGAGGGCGGGTCGCTTTTGGGGTCGTTGTTTTTTTCACAGCTCGTTATAAAAAGGGATGCGGTGAAAATGGGAATGCCCCACAGGGCAAAAATGGAGATTTTGGGAGGATGGAATTTCATAGTTTCAAAATTATGAAAAATGGAAAAGGTGGGCAGGGTTTTGATTTTGGATGAAATGCCGATGCCAAAATATATCGCAATCCGCCCAATTTTTCGTATTCTGTATTCA
Source organism: Owenweeksia sp. (assembly GCA_965214115.1). Classification (GTDB taxonomy): domain Bacteria; phylum Bacteroidota; class Bacteroidia; order Flavobacteriales; family Schleiferiaceae; genus Owenweeksia. Next base: position 7,549 of record CBDCAU010000009.1, on the reverse strand, counting down.
CCCGTTTTTCTTTGGGTTTTTGGGATGAAATTTATCGTCCCGCCATTTTGCCGGATTGTTTTGAATGTAAGTTGCGATGCGCCGATGCGCAGCATCATTGCGGATGATGTGTTCGTAAAATTTGGGTTGCCACGCAAAATCGAATCCCAATCGGCGGGCGTGGCGGGTGACCGCCGATTTATAGGAACCAATGATGGATGACAACGTGTTTTTGCCCTGATTTTGAAAACGTTGTTGGCCTCGTTGGGCCAAGGCATGCCTTGGCCGTACATTCCCATTCCCGTTCCCATCCGCCGCCCGCGCCCCGCGCCGATTCCCATCCAAAATCAAAATCCCGTGGATATGATTGGGCATCACCACGAAGGCGCCCAGTTCCACGTTTTTTGCGTGGTGTTTGATTTCGTGCCACAATACGTCCGCGATGGCGCCGATGGGCGATAATTTCATTTTTCCCTCCTTCACATTGCCGAAATAAAACACGCGGTCGTGGGTGCAGATGGTGATGAAATAGGCGGCGTCCCAGCCGTAGTCCCAGTTTTGTAGGCGGATGGATTGGCCGCGGTATTTGCCTTGAAATTTGGCCATTGATAGATATTTACAGCGTTCCGCAAATCTCCAAATTTTCTTTAAAACCGGTTTACATACTCAAAATGCACCTTCGTTGCCCGCAAGTCAAACGGATTTTGATCATCCTTTCCCACCGCGAAAAACAGGGAAAAAATCCCGCCGCCGGTTTGAAAATTCAGCCCTGCGCCGAGGCCGGTCAGGAGGTTGAAAGTGGCGTTTTCGCCCGCTTTGTTTTCGGAATAGGCCACGTCCGCAAAGGCCGCCAAAAAATCCAGTTCACCAATCATAAAACGGTATTCCAAAGTGCCGATGCCGTAGGCGGAACTGAAAAGGCTTTGCTCGTTGAAGCCGCGCAGGGTGCGGAGTCCGCCGATGCGGTACAGTTCGTTTTGAAAGAGATTTTCGCCAAAAACCGCCTCGCTTTGCAAGCCGATTTTCAGCACATTTCGTTTTAAAAAGGGAAAATATTGCGCACCGTCGATTTGCCAGCCGAGTTGTCTTTGCGAATTTTGGGAAGTGCGCCGCTCGCCCGTCAGCCCGTAGGCGGTGAGCTGGAAGCCGCGCGTGGGAACGAGGGCGCGGTTCGTTTTCAGAAGTTCAAAACCTAATTTGAAAAAAGTGGAGTTAAACGATTGAAAAAGAGCGTTTTGCGATTCGTTTTCCAAAAGGGAATTGGACGAACGGTAATCCACACCGCCGCTCAAAAAACTGCCCGATTCGAGTTTATACTTCAAAAGTCCGCTCACATTAGTGTTCACAAAAGTGCTGTCTTGGCGGAAAATTTTGAGGCTGCCCTGCGTCCAAAAGGGCGTTTTGAAAAGATAGGGCAGTTGCAGCCCAAAATCCAGCGACTGCACGCTTTCATCGGGGTGGCGCCATTGTAGGCGAATTTCCTCGCCACGGTGGAAAACGTGCAACAACCGCAAACGGAATTCGCCGTTCACGGTGGTTTTTCCTTCCGGTTCGGTATTCAATCCGATTACGCCGTCAATTTGATTGCTCTTTTGTTCTTCCAAATAGAGAAAAAGCACGTTTTTTTCTTTTGAAAAAGCCACGGCTGGCGAGCGAGTCATTTTTAGATATTCGACTTGCGACATTTTGGATGGCAATTCCTGCAGCCATTTTTCATTGTAGGCCATCCCCTCACGAAAGCCCAAATCGTATTTCAAAACATTGCGCGAAAATCTATCAAAACCTTTGATGGAAATACTGTCCAATGTGATGAACGGCCCAGTCTCAATTTTTAGATTTCCAAATAAGGTATCTTTTTTAAAAAAATAATCTTCTAAAAAAATGGATGAAAACGGATAGCCATTGTTTTCCAAAAAGGAAAGTTGGTTTTGGATGGCGGCTTCGAGATTTTCTTTGGAAAGTTGTTTGAAATTGAAATCCGGCTTCCGCTGCGGGATGGCAAAATCATCGGGAAAGTCAATGTCAATCTGGGCTTCCAAAATTCTTTGGCCGGCGGTGATTTGGATTTGCGCGTTTTGGCCGTCTTTTTTCAAAATGGCTTCTGAAAGTAAGTAGCCATCGGAAAAAAGGATTTTTTTTATGGAATTGGTTTTTTGAAATAATTCAATTTCATTGGAAAAAGAACCCTCAAATTTTAATATTTTTGAATTGGTTTTTTTGTCTAAATTATCATTGAAAGAAATGGATAGATTTTGTGCGAAAATCACGAATGGGATTATCCAAAAAAAAGATAAGAATAAATGTTTGAAATGTGGTTTCATCCTTGTTGGTGTCGTCCCTTTGGGACTTTGCTCAGGGCGGTAAAAACTATTACCCCATCCCGCACGTGCGGGATGGGGCTATCAATATGGCGTCCCTTCGGGACTGTCATCTGGTATTAAAAAAACAATTTCGCAAAACCCTAAAGTACCAACGGCACGGCATCTCGATAGCCCCAATCGTAAGATTGGGGTTTAGAATCAACGCCGCTAACCGAGTGCCAAAGGCACGGCACATTCTATAAGAAATTAAATCTGCCAGTTTATTTTTTTAAGACCTTGACTTTCCAAAAATTGGTTGGTTTTCGAAAAATGCCTACATCCAAAAAAACCATTGTGCGCGGCAAAAGGGGAGGGGTGCGCCGCTTCCAAAACGTGGTGTTTTTCAGTGTTAATCAGCGCCTTTTTTTGTTTGGCAAAATTGCCCCACAGCAAGAACACCAGCCCGCTTTTTTCCTCCGATAATTTTCGGATGGCGGCATCGGTGAAATTCTCCCAACCCTTGCCGCGGTGCGAACCGGCCTCGCTGTGGCGCACCGTCAAAACGGCGTTGAGCATCATAACGCCCTCACGCGCCCATTTAATAAGGTGTCCGTGGTTGGGGATTTCAAAACCGATGTCGGCGCGCATTTCTTTATAAATGTTTTGCAAAGACGGCGGTATGCGCACATTTGGCTGCACGGAAAAACACAGCCCGTGCGCCTGCCCCGCGCCGTGATACGGATCTTGACCAATGAGTACGGCTTTTACTTTGTCAAAAGGCGTTTCGTTGAAAGCCGCGAAAATTTTTCCGCCCGTCGGATAGATTTGATGGGATTTTTTTTCGGCCACCAAAAATTCTTTAAGCGATTGAAAATAAGGTTTTTGGAATTCTTCGGAAAGTGCTGCGGCCCAGCTTTTCTCGATTTGCGGCTGTACTTTTTCCGTGGACAAAATATATGGATTGTTTATGGAGTTATTTTTGAGTGCCTCGGCGAAGGGCAAAATAAGTAACTTTGTCGATTAAAGTTCTAAAATTCACAACGGGAAACTTCCCAAAAATTTCAAATTTGATGAAAAAAGCAATCGTAGCTTTGGTTTTGATGACAGCGGCCTTTGCCGTACAATCGTGTGGCGGCGGCGAAAAATGCCCCGCCTATTCGCAGAACGAAACCGAAGCGCCCGCCCGCTCGTAAATTTCTAAGCCGAATGCAAACCCGCGAACTCACCGATATTTCCCAACTGGATGAGATTGTGAAAATCTCGCAACAATCTGAAAACCAAGGGGTCTTGATTTTCAAGCACAGCACCAGCTGCGCCATTAGCCAAATGGCGTGGCGGCGTTTCCAAAACGGCTGGCAGGCTTCGGATGAGGAAATCCCCGTCTATTATTTGGATTTGAAAAAGCACCGCGATGTTTCCAATGCCGTGGCGGAAAAATTTGGGGTTCGCCACGAATCGCCGCAGGTTTTGTTGATAAGAGATGGAAAATGTGAGTACGATGCCTCGCACAACGGGATTCGGCCGGAGTGGATTTTAGAGGAAGCGTGAGGCAATAGCGAATAGGTAATAATGAATAAGTAGTTGGTAGTCAGTAGTTTTAAAATGATTCGAAGAATTTGTGTTTTGATGTTGGCCTTGGTTTCTGGCTTCGCCGTGCAGGCGCAGTTGGATACTGACGCTGATTTTAAAAGGCAGGTTTACGATACCAAAGTTACCTTCAACGTTGCTGGCCATTCGCGCGGCTATTCCCTCGGCGGGCGGTATTTGAAATTCAAGGACGGATTCTCACTAAATGGCTTTGAAATGGATTTTGCCAAGCTGCGCCATATCAAAGAGGTGAAAACCCCCAGCCAGCAAACGCCCAGCTCGCGGGGGTTTGTGTTTAATCGTATCAACTCTTTCTTCACTTTGCGGACGGGCTACATCCACGAAAAAATCCTTTTTGACAAGACTGACAAAGGCACGGTTTCCATCGCCTTGGTTACCAGCGGCGGCGTTTCTTGGGGGCTGGTCAAGCCGGTTTTTGTCAATATTTCCACCGATGGCAGCCTTGGCAGTATCAAATCGGTGCGCTATGACCCGGGCAATCCCGAGGGCATCATCTTGGGCGAATCCAATTTTTTCAAGGCCATCGGCCAAACGCAGATTCAGCCGGGGATTTATGGCAAAATCGGGGTTAATTTTGATTATCAAATTCTCGAAGAAAAGGTGACGGCGCTGGAGGCAGGCTTCATCTACGATCATTTTTTAAAGGAAGTTCCAATTTTTTATGAAGAAGAAGGCGGTGAAGATTTGAACTGGGCCGGCTTTTTCCAAATGTATATTTCTTTCAACTTTGGTTATCGAAAAAACTGAAAACTCCGCCGTGGCGGACATCCCCAAACGCCCCGCCAAACCGAAATGGCTGCGGGTAAAACTCCCCACTGGGCAGAATTTTAAGAGCGTGCGCAAATTGGTGGACGACTACGGTCTCCATACGATCTGCCAAAGCGGCAATTGCCCCAATATGGGCGAGTGCTGGGGCGCGGGTACGGCCACTTTTATGATATTGGGAAACGTGTGCACGCGCAGTTGCGGCTTCTGCTCCGTAAAAACGGGGCGACCGGAAAACGTGGACTGGGACGAGCCGGAGCGCGTGGCGCGCTCGGTAAAATTGATGAACGTAAAACATTGCGTGATCACCTCGGTGGACCGCGACGACCTGCGCGACGGCGGCTCCATCCTATGGGCAGAAACGGTGAAGGCCGTGCGCCGGATGAGCCCCGGCACTACAATGGAAACGTTGATTCCTGATTTTAAAGGCGAGTTTCATAATGTGGACAGAATCGTGGCGGCCGCGCCTGAAATCACCAGCCACAACATCGAGACGGTACGGCGCCTGACGCGGAAAGTGCGCATCCAAGCGCAGTACGACCGCAGCCTTTCCGTATTAAAATATTTAAAAGAAAAAGGACTGCCCCGCACCAAGAGCGGGATAATGCTGGGGCTGGGCGAATCGGACAAAGAAGTTATCGAGACATTGGCCGATTTGCGCAAAGCCGACGTAGATATAATCACGGTTGGCCAATATTTGCAGCCAACCATTCAGCATTTGCCAGTCCAAGAATTTGTGAAGCCCGAAATTTTTGAACGATATAAAGATATCGGGATGGAAATGGGGTTTAAATATGTGGAAAGCGGGCCGCTGGTGCGCTCGTCGTACCACGCCGAGAGGCATTTGTTTTAACGTTGAAAAAACTTTCGTTTTGCATTCTATATTTGCGAGCGGGAAAAAACAAAACTGATTAAAAAAGAGATATGAAAAGAGCAATATTTTTGAAATCGTCGCTCGTTTTGGGCGTTTTGGCTTTGGGATGGTTGGGATTGCAAAATCTTGACACCCAAGAAAACAATTACTATGAGCCGCGCAATTATAGTGCGGACGAGCAGGGCATCCACGGTGCCATAAAATGGCTGAATGAAAGAACGGTGGATCCTGCTACGGGAAAAGTGAACCCCGCCGACGTATTGGCCGCGCGCCAAATGGTAGAGCAACAGCGCCGCCAAAAGAAAAGCTCGGCCCTGAACCTGAGCTGGGAATTGGCCGGCCCTGACGATGTGGGCGGGCGCACCCGCGCTTTTTTGATTGATAAAGACGACCCCAAGGTATTTTACGCGGGCAGCGTGGGCGGAGGATTGTATAAGAGCACCAATGCTGGACTTTCTTGGTTTCCCGTGGGCAATGGGCTGGGCAATCTCTCGGTGGTAAGCATTGCCCAAGACCAAACTGGGAAAATATATATCGGTACGGGCGAGAACATATTCTTGAATTACAACGGAGGGGGCAGCACCAGTACTCCCACTTTTATTGGTGAGGGCATTTATGAAAGTGATAACGGTGGGGTTGATTTTACCCATCTTTCCAGTACTACGCCCACTACTAATACTACCGGTGTGCGCTGGGCATCCATCTCTAAATTGTTCGTGGATCCTACAAACGACCAGCGCATATATGCGGCTACCAACCGCGGTTTGGAAATATCCGAAGATGGCGGTGACTCGTGGAGCCGGCCCAACTCAACTCCTGCGGCGGCAACTCTTGACTTGTTCGTAACGCCCTTGGGTAAAGTGTGGGCCAAGATAGGCAGCAACATTTATTACAGTCCAAATGGACAATTGAACAATTTTACTCAAATCAGCGGGCAGACTGGTTCGGGAGGCATTCCTCAAAACAATGCGCGGATGCGCATCGCCGTATCCCCCCAGGATGAGAATTATGTCTATGTGGTTTCAGTTAAGTCCGTTCCTTTTCCTGGCGATGGTGAAGAGTTTGACAAAGCCTATCAATCCAAAGATGGCGGTACTACCTGGACGGTCATCGGCCAGTTAAACCCTCTCTTGAACCCCTTTCGGAATCAAGGGAATTACAACTTGGCGCTCACCGTTTCTCCTTACAATAAAGAGCGCATTATCGTAGGCGGGGTGGATCTCTTTCAATGGTCGGCCTCCAATGGCTGGGAGCAATTGGGGCTTTGGTCTTTGCCGCCCACCAGTCCTTTGTACGTTCACGCGGACAATCACCACGTGGTGTGGAGCAAAAACCCGAACAAGCCGCAAACTTTCTATGTGACCAACGATGGTGGGGTTTTCCGCACTGAGGACGATGGTTTTACTTGGACGGAAGTTGTGAAAAACTACAACACGATGCAGATGTATGCCTTTGATATTGGGCCAAACGGAATCTTGACGGGCGGTGCACAGGACAATGGGACGGTGCTGATCGACCCCAGCAACTTCTTTCCCAAGTCGAGCGTGGAGATTCGTGGTGGGGATGGAGGTCAATCGGCCATTTCAAAGCTTTATCCGGGTTTTATTATCACAGAATCGCAATTCGGCACGGCGGCCCGCTCGGTGGATGGCGGCGCTTTTGAGAATTTTATCGACCTTTCATTGATTGACCCTACGAACTCTTACGGCCGAGACCGCCGCTGGTCCAATTGGATTATGCCAATGGAACTGTGGGAAAAACTGGATGATCCGTTTAGTGAAGATTCGGTGCGCTTTGGCGCGGATACCGTGCGAATCAATTTGGGTTTTGGGGGTGGAAACAGGCAGTTCAGTTCCACTCTACCGTTCCCAGAAGGCTATACTCTTATGAGAAAAGTTGGCAATTCAATTATATCTGATCCTCAAGTGTTTGATCCCCAAGGTTTTATAGCTACAGGAGGTAATCAAAGGTTGATGGTTGATTCCGTGATTCCTGCTTTGGATTCGGTCATTCTGGGTGGGGA
>CBDCAU010000008.1:0-583918 GCA_965214115.1 Owenweeksia sp. | reverse complement strand
TAATCAGCGTGGGCGGACTCGTCCACGGCTGGCCCGATATGTACGTGGCCCGAACTGGATACATTGAAGATGTTCTGTCCGTTGCCATCGCCGTTGGCGGTCACGATTTTCAGGGCGTGGTTGTGCGCAAAAGAGGCATTGCTCCTTATTTCCAAACCGTACACTTCATTAGATTCTTCAGTTGATGTTACATTGTTAATTAAGACCCCGCCGTGGTCGGTTATTGTAAAAATCTCCTTAGCATCTGCCTCTATTTTCAAACTGTAATTTTCTTTTTGGTTGCCGCCGTGCTTTATAAAAAGTCCGTTCACTGCCCCGCTGGGTTCATTATTGGCAAGAAGGTTCTGCATCAGGAAAAAGCCTTTCGACTTTAGTTGCAACTGATTGTTGTTGTAATGGATTAAACCATCGGCAGCGCTGCCAAACCTCAACTGGTTGAGAATAGAAATGTCGTGGTTGGCGGTAAGGTCGTAAACAGATCCATTCCCTGCGGAAAACTCGCCCGAAGGTTTTATATAAAATGTGCGCGTGTTAGTGCCAAACTGTGGGTCATCAAAAAAAAACCTCCAAAGCATAGGGTTGGGTTTCCCAGCCACCACCCAAGGCGGGCAGCAAAGCCGTATTGATGCGTAACGGCACGGTCAGGCCGCTGGGTTTGATTTGCAAACGCGCATCGGGGGAACTTGTGCCAATACCTACGTTAGATGATGAGTTTGTATTGAACTGCGGGCTTCCGCTGGGCACATACAATTGGCCGCTGAGCGCAACGGAAAAAATAGAAAAAAGAAGAATAACCTTGGTTTTCATCGGAATGGATTTAGATGTTTTGGATTCGTATATGAAAGAACAAAGCAACAACTAATTACCCAGTAAAAAAAATCTATTTTGGTTTTTTTTTGTAAACTATTGAAAATCAGCGAGAAAAATTATCTGTGTTTCAACATCGAATTTTGGGTAATAAATTGGGGTAGATTGAAGATGATTCGCCTCCTTCTGGTTTGCATTTGTAACGTGTGCCAGCACTATATAAAATTTCAATCCTTTCCCTTTCTTAATTTCACACCCTCAAAAATCCTCGTGCGTAGCCACGGGAAAATCCATCCCAAAATGAAAAACATCATTCTCCCAATCCTTTGCGCCCTAAGTTTCGCCGCTTCCGCCCAATCCCAAAAAATGACCCCCGACCTCCCCTGGAAGCTCGGCCGCGTCAGTTTGGAAACCCTTTCGCCCGATGGCGAGGAATTCATCTACGGCGTCACCAAATACGAGGTGGATTCCAACCGGGGCAACCGTGATTTGTACCTGATGAACGTGAACGGCCTCGACCGCCGCAAGCTCACCGAAATGGAAGGCGCGGAATACGGCGCGCACTTTCTGAGGGGCGGCGAAAAAATTGGCTTTTCCCATAAGGGGCAATTTTATATGATGAACCGCGACGGCTCGGACATCCAGCAGGTAACGGACATCGAGGGCGGCATCGGCAACGTGAACGCCTACGATTTATCGGACGGGCGGGTGGCGCTGCTTTTCACCACTGCCGTGAAAAACGAACAGACCACCGAGGATTTGTACCCCAATCTGCCAAAGGCAAACGCCAAAATCATCGACGATTTATTGTACCGCCACTGGGACAGTTGGAGCGACGCCAAGGCCAACCACGTTTCGATTGCCTACCTCAACAATGATGGGAAAAAAGTGACCGAATTCAAGGATTTGATGGAGGGCGAAAATTTCGATTCGCCGCTCAATCCGTTTGGCGGAAGCGAGAGTTTTACGCTCAGCCCAGATGGGACAAAAGTGGTGTACGAGGCCAAGAAGACCGAGGGCGTGAAATGGGCGGAAAGCACCAATTCAGAATTGTATATGGTGGATTTGGAATCGGGAAAAACCATTAATCTTACCGAAGGAATGGAAGGCTACGACAAAGAGCCGAAGTTTTCGCCGGACGGCAGCAAGCTGGCGTGGATGAGTATGAAAACGCCCGGCTACGAGAGCGACGTGAACGACATCATCATTCACGATATGGCGAGCGGCGAGCGGCTGAAAGTGCTGGTGGCGGCGGGCCAATACGATGATTTGACTTTCCAATCTTTTGGCTGGGCGGACGAACGGACGATGTATGCGGGCGTTCCCGAAAAGGGCAGCAATCAAATTTATAAAATCGAAATCCCGAAAAAAATAAGCGCCGACGGTAAGGTGAAAATGGAGAAAGTGACGGCGGGCGATTACAACCACAACCATTTTGAGATCGCGGGTCGGGAATTGGTTTTCGACCGTCAGGATATGAACAATGCCACCGAGGTTTACAAACTGAATCTCAAGAAAAAAACCGAAAGCCAACTGACGCACGTCAATGATGAAATCTACAACAATCTAAAAAAGAGCAAAGTAGAAAAGCGGATGGTGAAAACATCCGATGGAAAAGAAATGCTGACGTGGGTGATTTTCCCGCCGGATTTTGACGAGACCAAAAAATACCCCACGCTGCTGTATTGCCAAGGCGGGCCGCAAAGCCAAGTGTCGCAGTTTTACAGTTTCCGGTGGAATTTCCAGTTGATGGCGGCGCAAGGCTACATTGTGGTGGCGCCCAACCGGCGCGGGCTGCCGGGCTTTGGCCGCGAATGGAACGAACAGATTTCCGGCGACTGGAGCGGGCAGGCGATGCGCGATTATCTGTCCGCCATCGATGATGTTTCCCAAGAAAAATACGTGGATAAAGAAAACCTCGGTGCGGTGGGTGCCAGCTACGGCGGCTACTCCGTGTATTGGCTGGCAGGCAACCACGATGACCGTTTTTCGGCCTTCATTTCCCACTGCGGTTTGTTTGATCTGGAAAACTGGTATTTGACCACCGAGGAATTGTTCTTTGCCAACCAAGATTTGGGTGGCCCGTTTTGGAAAGAAGAAAACAAGGCCGGCTATTTACAGCACGATCCAAAAGATTACGTGCAAAATTGGGACACGCCGATTTTGGTGATCCACGGCGGGCAGGATTTCCGCGTGCCGGAAGCGCAGGGGATGGCGGCTTTCCAAGCGGCGAAATTGCAGGGCGTCCCCGCCAAGTTCCTTTATTTTCCCGACGAAGGCCACTGGGTGCAAAGCCCGCAAAACGGCTTGATTTGGCACGACCAGTTTTTTGGCTGGCTGGACAAATGGCTCAAGGGCGGCAACGAAACTTCAAAACAATAACCTAACTTTGTGGCCTTCAATTTTTAAATTTCCCTTACTATGAAAAAAGTACTACTTTCTTTGGTCTTTGCGGCCAGCATTGGTTTGGCGAGCGCGCAGACGTTCCACACCATCACCTCGAACACCAACAATATGTTCAGTCCGGACAGTATTTCTGTGCAGATTGGCGACACCGTCATTTTTGACAACTTGGGAGGAAATCACCCTACCTTGCAAGTAAATGCAGTAGATTGGTTTGGAAACCAGATTGTTACGCAGGGTGTCGGTTTTAATTTCCCCAGTGGCAATGGGACGGTGCCCATCGATTCCGGCGCCAATGGTACCATCCTTTACTACGTCTGCCAAAATCACCTCTCCTCGGATACGATGAAAGGGCGCATATTCGTGCAAGACACAACGATGAGCATTGGCGAGGTAAACGTAGATTTTGCGGAGTTGAAAGTTTACCCCAACCCGGTGACCGACTTTTTGCACTTGGAGCTGCAAGCCGATGGCGGCGTTTTGCAGGCCGAAATTGTGGACGCTGCCGGACGCCAAGTACGCAAGGTAGAATTGACGGCCAGCGGCAACGCCTACGCCCCCATCCGCGTATCGGGCTTGAAAGCGGGTTCTTATATTTTGAAAGTAAGCCAAGGCAATACCTCGCAAGAGATTTCCTTTATAAAGCGCTGATTTTTAGAACCCTTTATTTTTTAAAGATTGTCCTCGTTGTTGCATTGCAATGGCGAGGACAATTTTTTTAGAATCGTTTCTTAAAAAAAGGACGAAATTTCCCTTGACAATTTCAAACCGTTGAAAGGGCGCGACCACACCGTATAGGCTTTTTGTCCGATAAAATTTTTCCGCGTCATCTTTTTTGAAAAATATATAATTGGCTTTTAGAAAACACCCAAACAATTGCCGCGCTGCGCGGTTGCCTCTTATCAAAATTCCTTATTATGAAAAAAGCAATATTTTCTTTGATTTTCGCGGCGAGCATCGGCGTCGCGGCGGCTCAAACTTCTTATACCGTTTCGGCCGACTCTGCCGATTTGGTTTACAGTAATGATAGCTTGGAGGTGGAAGTCGGCGACACCGTGTTTTTCGAGGCAAGTGGCCACCCCACATATTCCATCACCCAGAGCGATTGGCAACAGAATACGGTGCCTTCGCAGCCCAATGGCATCATCAATTTGCCCTCCGGGGTGGGATCGTACCGCGCCACTTCGCCCACCACCGTTTATTATGCCTGCGCCGACCACGCTTCTACGGGTATGAAAGGCCGCATCTTTGTGGTGCCCGCCGATTCGGGGATGAGCGTGGGTGAGATGAATTTGGTGGAAATAAAAGCTTACCCAAACCCCGTGACGGATTTTCTGCAACTGGAGCTGCAAGCCGACGGCCGTCAGTTTGAGGCGCAAATCGTGGATGCCGCCGGGCGGCTGGTGCGCCAAGTGGAATTGACCAACAACGGTGATTCGTCTCATCGGGTTCCGGTATCCGACTTGAAGGCCGGCGCCTATATTTTGAAAGTGAGCCAAGGCAATACTTCGCAGGAAATTTCCTTTGTAAAACGCTGATTTTTAAAATTTTAAATTCTTGACAAGGGCTGCCCTCCCACTGGAAGGCAGCCTTTATTTTTGCCCGTTCTTAGTATAAATAATGGAATTTGAAACTTTTGCACTGCCCAACGGCCTGCGCGTGGTGCACCGCCAAAACGACCGCCCCGTGGCGCATTGCGGATTGATGATTGCCGCCGGCTCGCGCGATGAAAAAGACGGCGAGGAAGGTTTGGCGCATTTTATCGAGCACGTCCTTTTCAAAGGCACCCAAAAGCGCAAAGCCTACCACATCCTCAGCCGGATGGAAGACGCGGGCGGCGAGCTGAACGCCTTTACCGACAAGGAAACCACCGTTATTTACAGTTCCTTTTTAAGTGGCGATTACGCCCGCGCCACCGATTTGATTTTCGACATCGCGCTGCATTCTTCTTTCCCTGAAAAGGAAATTGAAAAGGAGAAAGAGGTGGTGATCGACGAAATCAACAGTTACAAAGATTCGCCCTCCGATTTGATTTTCGATGATTTTGAAGAACTGCTTTTTGCAGGGCACCCCCTTGGCGGGAATATCTTGGGGACGCCGGAGCAGGTACGCCAGTTTTCGCGCCAAGCCATCTTGAAATTCATCCAAAGGGAATACGGTTTCAACCGGATGGTTTTCAGTTCGGTAGGCAATATTTCGGTGCAGAAATTAAAATCCCTTTTGGAAAGAGCCACGGAAAATCTGGACGGTTACCGTTCGGAAATCCAGCGGGTCGCTCCGCCCCCATCGCCGCCGGAAAAACGTGAACTGGCCAAATCCAACTTTCAGGCGCACGCCGTTTTGGGCTGCCGTGCGTATTCGGCCGACCATCTTAAAATGCGGACCTTGGCCTTGCTGAACAACATCCTCGGCGGCCCTGGGATGAACTCGCGGCTCAACCTCAACATCCGCGAGAAGTACGGATTTACCTACAACATCGAATCGTTTTACAACCCGTATTCGGACACGGGCGTTTTTGGGATTTACGCCGGCACCGACCCCAGCACCATTTCCAAAACGATGAAACTGGTGCAAAAAGAAATGAAAAGCCTGCGCGAAAAATCTTTGGGGACATTGCAATTATCCAAGGCCAAGCGCCAAGTGCTCGGCCAAATCGCGATGGCGCAAGAAAGCAACGCCGCGCTGATGATGGCTTTCGGAAAATCGCTTTTGATGTTCGACAAGATCGATACGTTCGAAGAAGTATTGGAAAAAATAGAAGGGATTTCCTCACAAGAATTGCAGGAAGTGGCGAATGAAGTTTTGGATGAAAAAGCGATGAGTTCGTTGATTTATCTGCCGAAGGAGATTGAGTAATTTAGATGTAATTGAGTAATTCAATTGTAATTGGGTAATTCAGTTGTAATTTTCTCGATTTATTCAAATTGCCGATTGCCGATTGCCGATTGCCGATTGCCGATTGCCGATTGCCGATTGCCGATTGCCGATTGCCGATTGCCGATTGCCGATTGCCGATTGCCGATTGCCGATTGCCGATTGCCGATTGCCGATTGCCGATTGCCGACTGCCGACTCCCTCCTCCCCACTCCTTACTTTTGCCCTATGGCAAAACCCGCCGAAACCCCGCTGATGCGGCAATACAACCAGATAAAAACGAAGTATCCGGATGCGATGCTGCTGTTCCGCGTAGGGGATTTTTATGAAACATTTGGTGAGGACGCGGTAAAGGCGAGCCGCATTTTGGGCATCGTTTTGACCAAGCGTGCGAACGGCAAGGCGGCGCACATCGAACTGGCGGGATTTCCGCACCACAGCTTGGAAACTTATTTGCCGAAGCTCGTTCGGGCGGGGCAGCGCGTAGCCATTTGCGACCAACTGGAAGACCCGAAACTGACCAAAACCATCGTAAAGCGTGGCGTGACGGAGCTGGTGACGCCCGGTGTTTCGACCAACGACAATGTGCTTTCCGCCAAAAAGAACAACTTTCTCTGCGCGCTTTTTTTTCATAAAAATGGGATTGGCAGCGCGTATTGCGATATTTCCACCGGCGAGTTTTTGGTGGCCGAAGGCGATGTGGAATACACCGAAAAACTGCTGCAAAGCCTTGAACCGAGCGAGATTCTCTTCCAAAAATCGAAACAGCAAAAATTCTTTGAAACCTTCGGGAACCGCCATTATTCCTTTGGATTGGATGAGTGGGTTTTTAAAAAAGAGTTTGCCGAGGAAAATTTGACGCGCCATTTTGAGACGAAAACCTTGAAGGGTTTTGGCATCGAAAAAATGGATGCCGCAACTACGGCAGCGGGCGCGATTTTTCATTATTTGAAGGAAACCCAGCACGACCAGCTCTCACACATTACTGGGATTAGTCGCATCGCGCGCGAGGAGTTTGTTTGGATGGACCGGTTCACCATCCGCAATTTGGAGATTTTTCAGGCGAATTCTCCGGACGGGGTTTCGCTGCTGGAAGTCATTGACCACACGCAAAGCCCGATGGGCGGGCGGATGCTGAAACGCTGGCTGGCGATGCCGTTGAAATCGAAATCCTTAATCGAAGCGCGCCACGATGCGGTGGAAGAGTTGATTTTGCAACGGGATTTGGCGGACGAAACGGGCGAAAAATTGCAAGAGATTTATGATTTGGAACGGCTGGCCGCGAAGCTGAGCACCGGCAAAATTCAGCCGAAGGAATTGCAGCAATTGCAGAGAAGTTTGGAGAATGCGAATGGAATCGGTGAGCGGTTTTCAGAATCGGAAAAACTGGGCGAGCTGGCGGCGCAATTGCATCCGTGCGAAAAGCTGATTGAACTAATTTCCAAATCTTTGCAAGAAAATGTACCTGCGCTTTTGAGCAAAGGTGACGTGCTGGCCGACGGTGTTTCCGATGAACTGGATGAACTGCGCGGCATTTTAAAAGGCGGCAAAGATTCTTTATTGAATATCCAAAAAAGGGAAGCCGAAGCGACGGGGATTTCCAGTTTGAAAATCGCTTTTAACAATGTGTTCGGCTATTATTTGGAAGTGCGGAATACGCACAAAAACCGCGTACCGGAAAGCTGGACGCGCAAGCAAACGCTGGTTTCGGCGGAGCGCTACATCACGGAGGAACTGAAAGAATTTGAACAGAAAATCCTCGGTGCGGAGGAAAAAATCGGGACGCTGGAACAGAAGCTGTACGGCGAACTTTGTCAGAAATGCGGCGAGTATCTGCCTCAAATTCAGCAAAATGCGCAGGTGCTGGCGCGGATGGACTGCCTACTTTCCTTTGCCATTTTAGCGAAAGCCCAAAATTATTGCCGCCCGAATCTCAACGAAAAAGACGCGCTGGAAATCACGGCCGGCCGCCACCCCGTCATCGAAAAGCAACTGAAAGATGGCGAGGAATACATTGCGAACGACGTTTTTTTGGATCGGGAATCCCAACAAATTCTGATGATCACCGGCCCGAATATGAGCGGGAAATCGGCGCTGCTGCGGCAGACGGCGCTCGTCAGTTTGCTGGCGCAGATGGGCAGTTTCGTTCCCGCGAAAGCGGCCGAGCTGGGGCTGGTCGATAAGATTTTTGTGCGCGTGGGCGCGAGCGACAACATCAGTCAGGGCGAGTCCACTTTTATGGTGGAGATGAGCGAGACGGCGAGCATTTTGAACAATCTTTCCGAAAAAAGCCTCGTGCTGCTGGACGAAATCGGGCGCGGTACCAGCACTTACGACGGGGTTTCCATCGCGTGGAGCATCGCTGAATTCCTGCACGAACATCCCGCGAAAGCGAAAACGCTCTTTGCCACGCACTACCACGAATTGAACGAAATGACGGAAAATTTTGAGCGCATCAAAAATTTCAACGTTTCCGTAAAGGAGGTGGCGGACAACGTGATTTTTATGCGAAAACTGGTGGAAGGCGGCAGCGAACACAGCTTCGGTATCCACGTGGCGAAGATGGCGGGGATGCCGGGCCTCGTGGTAAATCGCGCCGAAACCGTTTTAAAACAACTGGAAAAACAGCGCGGCGGGAAAAAATCTGCCAACGGAAAGGCAAAGGATGATATGCAGTTGAGCTTTTTCAAACTGGACGACCCCGTGCTGGAAGAACTCCGTGAAGACATCAAAAACTTGGACATCAACGCTTTGACACCCATCGAAGCGCTGATGAAACTCAATAGCATCCAAAAGAAAATTGGCTTGTAATTTTTTTTGGAATACAATGATTTTTTATAAATTTGCGCCCTCAATGCGAGAATAGCTCAGCTGGCTAGAGCGCCACCTTGCCAAGGTGGAGGTCGCGGGTTCGAATCCCGTTTCCCGCTCACGAAAAAACCCGCTTCGGCGGGTTTTTTCAGTTATTGGGTTATGGATTGTTAGTTATTTTGGCGGGGTGGCTATTGTGGCGGGGAAGACCTTGCAGGTTTTTAAAACCTGCAAGGTCTGAAGAAAAGAATGGTGAAACTTCCTATTTTTGACGATGCTTAAAACGCGCGCCGCTCACGCACAGACTAAATAACCAACAACTCATTAACCAATCACTCAATTTTTGCAAAGCAAAAATTGCCCAGGTGGTGGAATTGGTAGACACGAGGGACTTAAAATCCCTTGGCCAGCAACGGCCGTACGGGTTCAAGTCCCGTCTTGGGTACATCCTTTCGAGCTTGATGCCGGCAGGCAGGTTCAAGTCCCGTCTTGGGCACTTAGAATTGGATAATTACAGATAGGAAAAGCCGAGAAATTTTCTCGGCTTTTTTTATAAAATAACACTTTTGCACAAATAAAAAGGCCGCTTCGGTTTTATCCGAGGCGGCCTTTTTTTTAAGGCTATTTCAAATATGGAATCAGGCTACCGTCCAATCTGCCAAAATGGCTTGCAACTGGTTGCCGTAGCCCACAAACTGCCCGTAGGCATCGTAAGTGGCATTCAGCACGGGGCTGAAAGTGCCCCAAAATTTGCCTTTCAAATCGTAGAGGTAAAATATGTTGTTGGCGCCGTGATAGACGTTTCCAGCTACTTTGCCCATCGTATTGTAAATGGCTTCCGGAATGATGTTTAGTGTATTCATTGTATTAAAAAATTAAAATTATTCAACTCGCCACACATAGCAAAAAGTTAGCCAATACAGGAGGTTTATTTATAAAAATGGGATTGCATTTTGAAAAGCATAGTAGAAAACCATAACCATTAATGAATTGATAAAATTTTGATTTATAAAAGATTTCTGAGATGCAGAATGTGGGCCTCCCTTTTAGGCCGCTCCCGATAATAAAAGGTATTGGCGAGGTTCAAGTTTTTAAAATACAGAAGCAATGTTGATGTCTTTCAATTGTAAAATAAAGAGGCTTTCTGAAAGTTGCTATATCTGACGAATGAAAAACCGTTAGAATTTTTCACAAAAGTTTAATGTGAATTCAATGGAATTTAAATTAGGGCGTGTTCACACTAATTGTTATATTCGCGGATGCAACTTACAAAATCACAATTCGAGCTGGTCTCCGCGCACCTGCCCGTCCAGCGGGGCAACGTCAGGATAGGCAACCTGCAAGTGCTGAACGCGATACTCCACGTGGCCGAGCAGGGCTGCAAGTGGCGGGCGCTGCCAAAAGAGTTCGGCCCATGGCACACGGTGTACATGCGGATGAACCGCTGGTCGAAGAGCGGCGTGCTGGACAGGGTGTTCGCGGCGCTCCAGAAGGGGGGCGTTATCCGCGTGAAGGTGGAGGCGATGGGGCTGGACAGCACCTCGGTGAAGGTGCACCCGGACGGCACCGGCGCTTTAAAAAAAACGGCCCGCAGGCCATCGGCAGGTCGCGCGGCGGCTGGAACACCAAGCTTCATATGGTTGCCGCGGACGCCCGCACGGCCGTGATCTTCTCGCTCACGCCGGGCAACGCCCACGACGCGCCGGCAGGGCGGGAGCTTATGAGGGCCATCCCGAAAGAGTGCAAGGGCGCGTGCCTGGTGATGGACAGGGCCTACGAGGGCGACGAGACACGGCAGCTGGCGCTGGAACTGGGCTTCGAGCCCGTGGTGCCGCCGAAGGCGAACAGGGTGGAGCCGTGGGACTACGACAGGGAGATGTACAAGAAGCGCAACGAGGTGGAGCGGCTGTTCCGGCGGCTGAAGCGCTTCCGGAGGATATTCTCAAGGTTCGACAAGCTCGACGTGATGTTCACCGCATTTATCAACTTTGCCCTGATTTTTGACGCCATTAGTGTGAACACGCCCTAGTTTAATAAGTTAAAATTGCAATCGGACTACAAAAAAAATTGTAATAAAAAAAAGGTAATGACCGTTCGATTGGGCATTTGCAGCGGTTTAGCATTTCAAAATATGGTATGAATAGAGGTTGATGAAACTAATTCCCTTTGGCAATACATTACCATAACTTATTTCGCGTCCATCAAAAGAAATATTGTTTCGACCGTAAAACTCAGTATAAATCAGGAGATTGCACTAATTTTGAACTCAATTTAATCGTATCATTTCAGATGAAAGTTCACGAAAGACTAAAACAATTGCGCGAAGAAAAAAACAAATTGAGCCAAAAAGAAATTGCCAATTTGCTGAAAATTTCACAAAGCGCCTATAGCCAAATCGAAAACGGGAGCGTGTCGCTAAGTATGTCGCACTTGCAGGCGCTGTCCGCTTTTTACGAAGTGACCACCGATTATATCACCAAAGGCCGCAAGCCGAAAAAGACCTCGGACATAACCCAGCACAACATCCCGCTGGTGAATGTGGAGGCGCGAGCGGGCTATGTAAAAAACTACTCCGACCAATCTTTTTTGCAAGAACTGGAATGTTACAAAATCCCGGGCTTTGACCGTGGTGATTTTCGCGTTTTTGAGGTGGAAGGCGACAGTATGCAGCCCACTTTGGCGCCGAACGATTATATCGTCTGCCAAGAAATCGGCGATGTGCGAAATTTCGTGGAAGGCTCCATCTGCGTGGTGGTGAGCGAGGACGCGGTGGTGGTAAAGCGCCTTTACGAAAATGGCGATGGCAAAAGCTTGGTCTGCAAAAGCGACAACGGCCAGTTCAAGCCTTTCAAAATGGCATATACCGACATCAATCAGTTGTGGGCGGTGGGCGGCAAGATTACCACCTTGCTTTCGCTCGGCGTGGTGGGGGTGGAGGAGCGGCTGTCCGGCGTGGAAAAAGAACTCGCCGCATTCAAAGAAACAATGACTAAATTGCTGGGTGGCAAAACGATGGCCGAAATAAGCGAGAGTTAACCGATTTTCCGAAAACAGAATTTTCATTAAAAAAAAGAAGGCCAACTTGTCTGTCAAGTTGGCCTTTTTCCGTTTTGATAATTTTTTGCAAATCACCTTGCGCCGCTGCCCGAGCCTGCCCAAAGGTCAGCCAGCATCTCCCACGGCACTTGCCCGCGCTTCTTCGTTTCGGCGGTCATTTTGTCCACCAGCTTTTGCATCGTGTCGTCGTTGGCCATCCCCATTGCGCCGGCGATGGTCTTAGCCACCGATTGCGCCAGTTGCGCGGGGTTGCCGCTGGCCCACGCTTCGCCGTAGTCCGTCCAGTATTTGGCGGTGTCGGTCGCTTCGCGGTCAGCGGGCTTGTATTCAGGTGATGCATAACTGGGCGCGGCGGTTTTTTCGTCGTAGCGCACCTCGGTTTTTCCCTCGCGAAAATCTTCGAACGATTGCTTCAAATTTTGATCCTGCCAGCGCAGTTCCATCGTGCCGTCTTGCGGGCGGTAAACAGCGGTGTAAACCGTTCCAAAACCTTCTTGATAGCGGGTGTTGAAAAGCGGTTTTTTCAGAAATTCATCGGCCACGCCCTCGGCGGTTTGGCCGCTTTCGCGCAACGCCTCTTCAAGGTGGGCTTTGCGCTCCACCGTCTTGGAAAACAGCGCGTGTTCCGGCCAGTCGGGTTCGCCCTGGTGGTTGGTGGAAACGGGCTGCTCAGTCACTTTCACGCGCTTGTCCGGCGCCATCTGCACGGTGCGGAATTTCCCCGAATTGTCCAGCACCGCCACGTTGTAGGCTTGGTGGCTCGGCACCCGTTGCAGAATTTCCACGGCCTCGTCCACGTTGCTGGCAAATTCCAAAACATACCTTATTATAAAAGGGATGCCGAAACCTTCGCCAACCACCTTCCGGCCGCCAAAGGTGAGGGAAACCACCAGTCCATCTTCGTTGATGCCATCTACCAATCCCGCCAAACAATCGCCGGTGCCCATCACTTTTTTGCCGTTCCAAGCACTGTGCAAAACGGTGCCTTCGCTCAAATGCGGGTGGTAATCGTAGTTGCGGACAAGCTGGGGCGGATCCGTCCAAACGACTTGGCTACAACCGGTGATGTAGGCGGGCGGTTTCCAGCCCGTCAAGAAGCGGTGGGCGATTTTGTCGTTGCCAGCCAGTTCACACAATTTGTCATAAGTATCTGCCATTTCTGGCATAAATTCCTTGAGCTTCTTTTGGCAAGTATCCAGCGGCGGGTGGTGCGCCGCGCCCTTACTTTGAAACCACGATTTGTAGGCAGACCAGTGGGTATTGAAGAGTTTTTGCCATTTGTCGCCGGGCTTCTTTTCTGAAATGGAATGGAAATGTAGTTGGAGCATTAATATTATTTATAAAAACCGCAATGAATTTTGCGCTCGCCGAGGTTTTCCCCAAAACAGTACCGATTTTAAAAATTTGTGGAATTCGGACTTTTTGGCAAAAATGGAATTTTAATATGGAATAAGTCTGTCCCGTTTGATACGGGAGATGGTACGGATTCCTCAGATTTTTTCCTTTTCGTCTTTTCCAAAATCCTTAGCTCGGAGCGGCGGCCCAGCTCCTCTCCTCATTTTTATGAGAAGGGGTGGTTTTAGCGACTGTTTTCACCTGTCCCGCTGATGCGGGAGTCGTCGCCAAAAGCGAGGTGGTGTTTTGTTTTAATTCTCAACATTTTTTAAAATAAAAAAGGAGAGCCTCTCGACTCTCCTTCCAATCTTTGGCGCGACCTAACAACTTCAAACTGAAAACTCTGCTCAAACTGAACCGCGCCGAAAAGCTTCAATACCCAAAATTCCTAATAACACATTTTTACTGGTGATTTTCTTCAACTTGCAATTTTCCGTTTTTCGGTAAAACATCGGGCATCGTTTTCAAATGCAACGTCCGTTGCGGGAAAGGAATCGTAATCCCCTCCGCGTCAAACCGCTCCTTAATGTTTTTATACAATTGGTTGCGCATTTTAAAACCCGTAGCAAAACTGGCCGACCAAACCCACGCCCGCAGGTTTACCGAACTGTCGCCCAGCCCGATGACTTGCACATCCACTTCCGGCGCGTCGTTTTCCTTTTCTTTTTCGGTGCGTTGGTCCAGTTGATAGGGATGTTTCATTGCTTCGTCGCGCATCAGTTCGATGGCTTTGTCGATGTCCGAATCGTAGCTGATGCCCACCTCAATCCACTCGCAGGTTTTGTGCTCGGTCATACTGTAGTTGGTGATGTGTTCCTTGTTCATAATGGCGTTGGGAATGACGATGCGCTTGTTCTGAAAATTTTTGATGACGGTGTGCCGCAAATTGATGTCTTCCACGCGGCCCATCGCGTTGTCGTTCACGCGGACGATTTCGCCAATCCGAAAGGGCTTGAAAAAGATGATGAACATCCCGCCCACGATGTTGGAAATACCTTCCTGCGAGGCCACGCCCACCACGATGGCCATCACGCCAGCGCCCGCCAGTGCTGAGGCGGCGGCGTTCCGTAAGGCGGGAATGGCCACGGCTGCCAAGCCAATCCCCACGAAATAAATTAAGAAACTGCAGAGGTAATTCAGGTATTTGTAGGTGGTCGGGTCTTGGTCGCGGTGGCGGGTGGCGGCCTCGGCGCGCCGTTCAAAATAGCTTTGCGAAAGCGCCGCGCCAATCAAGGTGAGCATCAGCATCAGGCCAATCCAAATCGTGCGGCCAATGTTTTTGTTGATGGTGTCGTAGGCTTCTTTTTCAAAGAACACATAACTGATGAGCGCCCCGCCCAGCACGATAATGAAGCCCGTGATAATGCGCTTCAGCGTTTTCATCAGGCTGTCATAGCGCTCGCTTCTTTTGCCGAATTTTTTATCAAAAAGTTGAGCAACATCCGCGATAAAACTACCAGCAAGGCGCAGCCCAGCACGACCAAAATCGTCCAGCTTAGTTCAGGGTTGTTTGTGAAGAATGTTTTCATTTTGATTTGTTCTCTAATTTACTCTTGTCCATTCTACGGTCTCACCCTCCCACCAATCTCCCAAATACCCCTTTACCTTCAATATATTGCGGTTCTCGACTGATATAGTTCCCGCATATTTCTGGCCTTTCAAGGGGTCATAAATGACGCCTTCCCACCTATCCATCTCCAACACAAAACCATACAGGCAAATTAATCCTATTAACGGACGCTCTCGCTCCAATCGATTAGGGTTATTGACATCCAATAGCAGTTCGCCCTTTTCATCGGTCACGCCTTTTGCCCACAGAACTCTTCCGATATATTTCCCGTTCTGACGATATATTTCAACTTTTGAACTTTGATTCTCGGTCAGCCAAACACCTTCAATATCCGCCATTTCGAATTCGTCCATTTCGCTACCAGCCATCTCTGCAAAAAAGCGGCTGAGACTTCTAAAGAATTTCTTCATCATTTTTTTTCTTTTGACAAAAAATAAAAAAGGGAGGGTCGGGTTGCGACCCTCTCAGTCGGCTTTTGGCTCCATTCTCAACTTTAAACCAACCTATGAAGAGAAACCTAAATCAAAACGGACGCCGCAGCCTATCTACAATCCCGCATTTTGAAGAAATCGGGTAAATGTTTCAACTTCTTTAATTTGTGCCCAAGACGAGAGAGCTACTCTGTTGCTGCCAAGTTTTGGCCTTGGGACTTTTCTTTAATGTTTTAAAAAAAGGGAGGGTCGGGATACGACCCTCCCCAATTCGGCTTTCGGCCTGCTCTTCAACTTTAAACCTAAAATGAAGAGAACTCTCAATCAGAACAGGTACCGGAAGCCTATCTCCAATCCTGCGTTCAGAGGCATTGTGTTGGCGCGGTCGGGGTCGTAGCCGTCCGCTTCATCGTCTTCGGCGTTCACGAAGCCGATGTCTGTGCGAACGCCCGCGTCCATCAAAAAACTGTCAGTAATTTGGAAAGTGACGCCCAGCCCCAGCACGCCACCGATCAGGAAATCGCTGTACTGTTCGGTGATGTCATCAATCAGTTCATCGCCGTCTTTGTCCAGCAATTTGGCGTCGGCCAAAATGTGCGCCTGCGGCCCCACTTTCAGTTGGAACGACACGGGGGCTGGGCCCGTGCTGAAGGTGAACATCACCGGCACTTTTATATAGGAAAGTTGCTGGGTGAACTCCGTGCCGAGGAATTCGCGCCGCTGCCCTTCGATGGAGTAAAGCCCGTCCACGGCAATGCCGAAATTGTCGGTGAAATTGTAGCCCAATCCCAGTCCGAACGCACCGCCGATGGTGGTTTGGTTTTCCAAATCGTCGTCATCCGCATCGTCGGAATTCAGCAAAGTGGAAAATTGCGGGATGCCTTTCACCCCAATGTAAAACCCTTCTTGGGCGTTCATCGTAAATGCGCCGAGGCCGAGTGCCAAGGCGAAAAATCCTGTTGTCAATCTTGAAGTTTTCATAATTTTAGAAATTTTTTTGTTAGTGAAAAATCGAATGTGAGTATTGAATTGCATTCTTTTTGGAGCTTTTGAAAAGGCCGCCCACCTGTCCGTGGGCGGTTTTTTATTTTGGTGGTGGGATGTCGGTGATGTGCATTTTTTGCTTGTTTTTAAAATTTTTTCTCACGCAGGTTCTGCGGATTTCGCATATTTTTTTTCTTCTCGTGTTTTCCAAATCTCTTGTTCGGAGCGGCGGCCCAGCTCCCCTCCTCATTTTATGAGGAGGGGTGGTTTTGGCGACTGTTTTCAGTCGTCGCCAAAAGCGGGGTGGTGTTTTTCAAAACTTGGTGGAAACTGTGCGCATTACCACCCCGTCTTTCTCGCCAAAGGCTCGAAAGCCACCCCTCCTTTGCAAGGAGGGGAGCTGGGCCGCCGCTTCAATCCACCCCATTGGAAAAAGCCAAAAGGTAAAATCAAAGCGGCGGCTCAAAGTCCCCCTTTGGGGGATTTAGGGGGCCTTCCAAAAAATCTGTTTTAATCCGTTCCATCTGTGTCATCTGTGTTCTATTCACGCCATCGCTGGCTGCAACTCCCCTTTCACCTCGCCGTTCAGCGTTTCTTGTTTTTCCTTTTTAGATTTTTTACTCCCCCACCGCTCCTTCAATTCATCCACTACCAAGTACATCACGGGGACTAATACAATTGTGAAAACCAGCGAACTCATCAGCCCGCCGATGAGCACCCAGCCCAGTCCGTTTTTCCATTCGGAGCCGGCGCCGCCTGCCACGGCGATGGGAATCATCGCAATCACCATCGCAATGGTGGTCATCAAAATGGGGCGGAAACGTTCCAGCCCACCGGCCACCACGGCTTGGTAACTGGTTTTGGCCGCGTTCTTTTTCTTGATTGGCAAAATCCACTATTAAAATGGCATTCTTAATCACCAATCCCACCAGCATCAAAATGCCGAGGATGGTGAATATGCTGAGGTTTTCCATCGCCAAGGCGAGCGCGAGAAACGCCCCGATGAGCGCCACCGGCACGCTGAACATCACCACAAATGGATAGACGTAAGAATTGTAGAGCGCCACCATAATCAGATACACCAAAACGATGGACATCAACAGCGCCACGCCCAAGCTGGCAAAGGCTTCGTTTTGGCTTTCGAGGCTGCCGCCGGATTCGATTTCCACGCCTTCGGGAAAGTCCAGCGCCTTGATGGCTTCCTGTACTTCCACGCCCACCGTGCCTTCGGGGCGGCCGCTCACCATCGACGAAATCGTGACCGAAGTCTGTTTTTCGTTGCGTTCCAACACGCTTTGCCCGCTGGAAAAGCCGATGCTCGCAAACTGTTGCAGTTCAATCAGTTCGCCTTTGTCATTCATAAATGTAAGCTGCTTGATGTCGTCCACATTGGTGCGGTCGAACTCGTCGAGGCGCACGTTGATGTCGTATTCGTTTTCGCCGTCGCGGAATTTGTTGGACGTGTTTCCCGCGAAAGCGTTCTGCATCGTGCCGCCCACCGCGCTCATCGAAAGGTTGAGCTGCGCCATTTTTTCGCGGTCCACGTTCACTTCGATTTCCGGTGTGCCGCCTTCCACGCTAATTTCCTCCTCGTGGGTGCCGGCCACTTCGTCCATCGCGGCAAGCGCCTTATCGGCGAAAGCCAAAAGCGTGTCCAGATTGTCGCCGCGCAAAATCACCGCCACCGGCGCGGTGTTGGCGCCGCCCACCATACTGGCCGCCGCTGCCTTGAATTTTGCCCCAGCGATTTCCTCGGTCATTTCCTTTTTGATTTGAATGGCATAGTCCGGCGCGGAAATGTCGCGCTCGTCCAAGCTAATCATCTTGGCGTTGATTTCGGCCACATAAGGCGTTGTGGATGTGGACATTGCGCCGCTGGACGAACCCACGGTCGTAAAAATATCCGCCACCAGCGGGTCGTTCAGCAATTTGCGCTCGGCCTGTTGCACGATGGCGTTGGTCTCTTTCAGCGTGCTTTCTTTGGGCAGTTCTATTTGGACGAGCAACTCGCCCGTGTCGCCGCTTTTCACAAATTCGCTACCGATAAAACCGCCGCCCACCAAAAAGAAGCTGGCAATCACCACGGCAAAAATTCCGGCCACGGTAACGCGCTTGTGCGCCAAGCTCCAATCGAGCATACTTTTATAAGCGTTGCGAATGGCGGTGATGCCTTTTTCAAACCAAATCAAAGGACGGTAGAAGAATTTTTTGGAATCCAATTCCATCGAACGAGAAAAGCGCGAAGCCAACCACGGCGTAAGCGTGAAGGAAACCACGAAACTTATCATCGTAGCGAAAGCTACCACCAGCGCAAATTGGCGCAGCAAATCTGCGATAATTCCAGTAGTAAAAGTTATCGGCACAAAAACCGCCACCAAAGTGAGCGTGATGGAAAGCACGGACATCCCGATGTTTTTCCAAGTGCCCATCGCTGCTTCGCGCGCCGACGTGCCTTTTTCCATCCGTGCGTGAATGTTTTCAATCACTACGATACTGTCGTCTACCAAAATCCCCACGACCAGCGAAAGCCCCATCAGCGTCATCAAATTCAATGAAAATCCTAGCAAATTCATCGCAATGAAAGTGGCGATGATGGAGATGGGAATCGACACCATTACAATGAG
Organism: Owenweeksia sp.; assembly: GCA_965214115.1. Lineage (GTDB taxonomy): Bacteria > Bacteroidota > Bacteroidia > Flavobacteriales > Schleiferiaceae > Owenweeksia. The sequence goes on along the minus strand of CBDCAU010000008.1, from coordinate 564,962 downwards.
CGCATCGCGGAAACTGTGCAGGAAAAACAGCATAATCAGCGCCACCAAAACCACAGCCAAGCCCAAATCCATAATCACGTGGTTGGCCGCTTCGAGGGTAAACTCGGAACTGTCTTGCGCGATGGTGATATTCAAGCCCGACTCGGCGTACTGGTCTTGCAGTTCGGCGATTTTTTTCTTCACGTTTTCGGCCACTTCCACGCTGTTGCCGTCGCTCTGTTTGGAAATGGAAAGCCCGATGCTGTTTTGCCCGTTGATGCGGGAAATCGTAGTGGCCTCTTTTTCAGTATCATACACTTCGGCCACATCTTTTATTTTGGTAATGGAACCGCCCGTTTGCGCGCCCACCGCCAAGTTGGCGATGTCGTTCACATTCTGGAATTTCCCCGAAAGGCGCACCAAAATCTGTGATTCTTCATTCTCGATTTTCCCTGTGGGGAAATTCAAATTGGCACCGGAAATGGCCTGCGTCACCTGCGTGATGGAAAGTCCGTGCGCCTGCAATTTGTCGCGGTCCACGTTCACGCGGATTTCGCGCTCCGTGCCGCCCACCATTACTATTTGCGCCACGCCATTATATATAATGTAATGCGCGCATTATTTACAGACTTTTATCGACTAACGCAGACCTACAACTCTCAAGAAAGACTGAAAACCTGTGATTATTCTCTTATGTTCAAATATTTTAATTATTAATTGACTGATATTCAGAAAATTATAATTTTCACGCGTCTTATAACAAATGAGTGTTGAAAAAAAAAATGTTTTTAATAAAATTAAACTATCTTTGTACAGAATCAATAAATTAAGAAAAATGACAAAAGAACAAATGATGGAACAGTTGACAGAAACTGTATCACACCCGCAATTTGACGCGTTGGTTCACGAGATAGATGACCAACCATCCGAGAATAGGTTAAACTACGCCAAGCAGAACGCTACAATTAGCGAAATGCAAAGCCGTGGAATTCCCATTCCCGAAGGTTTCAGGATTTGTGTAAGAATGTTCGAAGACAACAACGAATCCTCTGTCAATTTTGACAAAATTGACATATCAGCGGTGAAACCACCTGAGGATGAAGCGAAATGGACGATTTGCGCCTCTCTCGGTTTTTACTTCTGTGTTTCAGTAGGACGCACCAATGAGGTAGCCACAGCCGCCTAAAATTTGTTTCGCAATGACGGAAAATATCAGTAGACAACGAATTTTAGACAAAGGGGAAATGCTATCCGTGCTAAAGGATATCGGTAAATTTACCGACAAATCAGAATTTCAGAAAATGCTGAAAGAGCTAAGAGGCCTTCCCACTGCAGACGAAAGATTTCAATTCGTCAAAGACGTTATCATTGTTAAAGAGGAACAGGAAAAAAGAGGAATTTTTGCTCCGCCTGAAATTCTCATTCAACGTTCCTACTTTACCGATAACCGACCCACTCTTTTCTGTGTAGTCAAATAACTTAGTGATGGAAAAAGAAAGATGACCATCACCTTTGATGATGACTACCCCGAAGAGAACTGATTTATTAACAAGATTCACTTTAAAATGAATTTTTACGACAACAAAAGAGTGATAAATGAATGTAAATTTTTTATCACTCTTTTTTCTATTACCAAAAATGAAAAATTCTGTTAAGAAAAATACGCTCGTAATTTTATTGTTGCTATCCTCTTGGTTGGTTAAGAATATTCTTTTATCTAAAGATAAAAATCTTGACTTGTCCATCTTAATTTTACTAATAATTTTTTTAGTATATAAGTTTCGATTCAAATATTCATTCGCCGAGTTTCTATCCCTTTGCGGTGTTAACTCTATAGATTTTAAAACACTCTCCAAATATGTTTTGCTTATTGTGTTGGCATCATTTATTTTATCTTATGGATTGTCTGTTTTATTGACAATAAACTTAAACGAAGTTTTTGCCAATCAAAATACTGACGGGCCGCTCGTTTTTGCTCAATATTTAAATGAAAATTATCCCCTAATTATTACGATTTTTGGCCTTCTTTTATATTCAATCTATGGCACTTTTTTGGAGGAGCTTATTTTTCGGGGATTGATTTTGCGAAAGCTTATGCGGTTTAAATTTATTTACGCTAATTTAATGCAAGCCTTGCTTTTTGGACTGGCTCACTTTGCTATTGCCGCTCTTTTGGATATTCCAAATAAAACGAAAATCTTTTTGTTCGTTCTGCCATTTATTATGGGTTTAATTTTGGGATATGCTTATAAGCGCACGGATAGAAATATGGTCGTCACGTGGGTTTCCCATTATCTGGTAAATACCATCACCTCTTTTTTCTTTTTGATTACCGGAAGAATTATTTAAGGTTCAAAATACTTTTGTGACTGTCAAAAAAAGCGACTAATTAAGGGCATTTAGGTAAAGTTTGGTACGGTCATCTTAATCAGTTCCACCCGTTCGGCGGACTGCAATTCGCCGCTCAGCGCCAGCATTTCCGTCAGGTTGGTCTGTTCCACTTTTTGCACCTTCACGGGGATGGTGAAATTTTCCTGCACGGGGTTTTCCTGCCGCTCGTTGATTTCGGTTTTGTTTGCCACCAATTTCCAAGTGATGAAGCCCGCAAGCCCTACGCCTACTGCGATGCCGATGATTTTTCCTGTTTTCATTTTTAGAGATTTATTTTTTTAGTGATTAAGAATTTTGTTCAATGAGTTGCGCCAATTGGCCGCTGGCGCGCAGTTGTTCCAGTTGCGCCAGTTTTTCCTGCAAAAGGTTGCTGAGGTAGCTACCCTGCGCTTCTTGCAGCGCGGTTTCGGCGTCCAGCAATTCGCTCAGCGCGGCCACGCCGAGCTTGTAACTTTCGCGGGTGGATTCGTATAAATCCTCGGCCACTTCCATATTTTCTTTTTGCGCTTCCAGTTGCTTTTCGCTCAGTTGCACGCGGCGCAGGGCGTTTTGGTAATTCATATTCACCGAGCGCTCCACTTGCTCTTGGTCTTGCAGCGCTTGGCGCACTTTCAGGTTGGCGTTTTGCAGGCGGTTGCGCCGTTGAAATCCATCGAAAAGCGGCACGTTCAGTTGCAGCCCCCACGCGCCGGTATTGAAGCCGTTGTAGCCCTCACCGGAAAATTGGAAATTGTTGGTCTGCCCTTGGTAGCCGTAGTTGAAAAAAGCCGAAAGTGACGGCACGTACTCGGCGCGCGCGGCGTCGGCTTGTATTTCGTTCAGTTTGATTTGCTGTTGGATTTGGCGGTAGCTCGGGTTGCTTTCCATCGCCAGTGGGCTGGAAATGTCCGGCCGCTCGGTCATATCCTCAGTCAGCACGATGGAATCCGCAATCGGCACGTTCATATAAAATTTCAGCAAGTTGTGGGCTTGCTCCAGTTGGTAGTCCACCTCGCTCAGTTGCGCTTGGAGGTTCACCTTGTTCACCGAGATTTGCTTCAAATCGTTCGCCTTCACGATGCCGCTTTCCAGTTGCTCTTCGGTGGTTTTATAAAGGCGTTCCACCCGCTCCAGATTGGCGCGCACCAGCTCTTTTTGTTGCTGCGTCACTTGGATATTCAGGTAGGCCTGCGCCACGTCAAAGGCGGTTTGCTCCTTCTGCGCCAGCGTGTTCACTTCGTAGAGTTCCGTCAGTTCGGCGGCGCTTTTCAGTCCCGTGATAAGTTGCTGGTTGTAAATCACTTGCGAGGCTTGCAAAGTGGCTTGCACACCGTAGCGCACGCCAAAAGCCACCGGCACGGTTTCTTTTTCCGGCTGACCCAAAATCGCTCCTGGCAGCTGTTGTTGCGGGATGGCAAAATTGTCGGTGTATTGTGCATTGCCGGAGATTTGGGGCAGGTAGCCGCCCACCGCTTCTTGGCGCTGGTTCTTGGCGATTTGCTCGTCAATCACCGTTTTCCGCAGGGCGGGGTTGTGTTCAAAAGCGTGCCCCACCGCGTCTTCCAGCGAAAAGTGCCGAACTTCCTGTGCAAATATTGCGGAGGAAAAAAGTGCCATCGTGACAAAAAGAATTGTTCTCTTCATTTTTATTGTTTTAATAAAATTACTTAGTTCTGAAATAAAAGAACTAAATGGGTAAAATTTTTTTAGTTTTTGGATTCCCATTTTTCCAAAGAACCGTTCAATTCCACCGAAAGGAAATCGACAAAGCGAATCAGTTCGGCCAGTTTTGCATTAAATTCCACGGCCTCGCCACTGCGCTCTTTCAGTATTTTTTTCAGGATGGATTCCAGTTTCGTCAGCCCCTTGATTTCCTGTACAAAAGAATCTTTCCAATGGCCGATGTTTGCCCGAAAGTACCGCTTACGTTCCCCCGACTTGGTAATGTATTCCACGCGCCCCAAGCTCTGCAAGAAGCTGAGCGCGTTGCTCGTTGCGCTTTTGCTGAGGTTCAAAATTTCGCGGATTTCGTCAAACGTCAATTCTGTAACATCCGAAACCAACAACAACGATGACACCCGCGCCGCCGCCGGACTCATCCCGCTTTGCTCTTGCATCACGCCCAGCGTTTCCACCAGTTCGCGTTGCTTTTCGCTCAATTGTATATTTTGGGTTTCCGCCATTTCGTTTTTTCAGAATGTAATTTTGAAATCGGGGGCAAAGATAAAAATGTTTTTTTAGTTTCCAAATTTAAGAACTAAAAATTTAAATTTATTTTTTTGAAGCCTCTATTTTTTTAATGAGGTCATTCTGAACCAATCGTCTTTTTGGTAGTTTGAAAACAAGTTCCACTTATCAATAGAATAAGGGAATCTCTAATTTTTATAAAATCAAAAAAATGGATCTGAAAGACAAAGTAGTGATCGTAACGGGCGCCAGCAGCGGAATCGGAAATGCCACCGCCAAAAAGCTGGCGGAGGCGGGCGCAAAAGTGGTGCTGGCCGCGCGCCGCGAAGACGAACTGAAAAAATTGAAAGATGACATCGAATCCAACGGCGGCCAAGCCTTGACGGTAATTACGGACGTGACCAAACGCGATGACGTGAAAAACTTGGCCCAGCAAGCCAAGGAAAAATTCGGGGCCTGCGACATCTTGATCAACAACGCGGGGATAATGCCGCTGAGCTATATGAAAAATATGCACGTGGACGAATGGCTGAAAATGGTGGACGTGAACATCAACGGCGTGTTGCACTGCCTCGCGGAAGTACTGCCGCAAATGGTGGAACGGGAAAGCGGCCACATCATCAATATTTCAAGCACGGCGGGCCGCGAAGTAATGGTGGGCAGCGCCGTATATTCGGCTACCAAATTTGCGGTGCGCGCGCTGAGCGACGGGCTGCGGCAGGAACTTTCGGCCAACCAAGGCATCCGCGTGACGTGCATCGAGCCGGGCGCAGTGGAAACCGAACTGATGGAATCCATCACCGACGACGAGCTGAAGGAAGATTTTGAGGACAACTTTGGCGATGTGGATTTCTTGGACAGCGAAGACATTGCCAACGCGATTTATTACGCACTGTCGCAACCGGAGGGCGTGAACGTAAACGAATTGCAGGTGCGGCCTACGAGCCAAGGATAAATTCGGATTTTTTCATTCTAAAACAAGAATGACTCCCAAATATTAAAAGAGGGCGGCTTGAGCTGCCCTCTTTTTTTTAGAATGTTGTTTTTAAAATGTTGTTAAGATTTTTGGCCACGCCACCCTGAGTTCTGAAAAAAGTTGCCTTTTGGAAAGAACCACTGTTTATAAAACGGTTTCTTTTAGAATCAACCTTTCGCCCCACCTTTTTTTCAGGCGCTTGTTTCTTAAAGCTCAATCTTCAACAGGAAGTACTTTTCCCGAACATCCGTAACGTACACCTCCAAGTCGCCGAGGTTTTCGGTTTTCAAGGCCGGCTCGTTTCGCACTGGTTCTATCCGCGTGATTTTGGTAGCCTCGGAGGGGATGTCGATGGAATAATTGGCCGTCGTCCCATTGTTTTGCGAAAAGCGTCGCACGGCGTAGGTCAGGTAATTATTCGCGGTGTCGCGGTATTTGAAAATCGCCACGCTGTCCTGCCAGTCCACCACATAATCCTCTTGAATGCTGTTGCCGATCACGTCGGTCAGCGTCATCATCGAATACCAAGCGGGCTTGGGCACGGTGGCCAGCCTTGCCTCTGCGCCGCCGTAATTAAAATGCGCCCGCAGCCCGTGCGAGGGAAAACCCCACGGCAGGTACTGGAAGTTCCAAGCCGAGTCGCGGTCAACGCTATAGGGCTGCGTGGTGGTGTCTATATGAGCGTAATACTTATCGCGATCGACCAGTTCGTAGATGAAAAAACGATCCAAAAAGCGGTGGCGGAACATACTGTCCCAATCGTTATTGGAGGCCTGCGCATCCAGCAGATCATAAGTGGTGTCGCGCTCGTATTGGCCGGTGGCGGCATTGTAAATCCCCAAATCTTCTTTGCGGGCCGAGAAGCGGCCGCCCGGCGCATTGCCATAGCCGTATTCCGAACAATACACTTCATAGTCGGGCCACTTGCTGCGCACGATGCGCAGGCCTTCCATCATTTCCTCGGTGCTGGCGTGCGTCTCCGGTGCCACGGCGCTGCCATACACGGCCTTGCCCCCTTGGCTGCCGTTGGAGGTGCGGTATTCGTGCAAATCCCAAGCGCAGTTTTTCAGTCTCACCTCAATGGGCTGCCCTGAATAAGGATGTGTACCATTGGTCTGCGAAGAATCTCGACGCCGGAAATATTCGCACCAATACTGCGCCTCGATGCTGCGCTGCAAGTCGCTGTTAATGGTGCTTTCAAAAGCCATTATCATAGAAGGGTCTGCCGTGTGCAGCCCCACGCGGTGGCCCCCGCGCTGGTCGGTCACTAGCCCCATATGCCCGTCATACATCACCGAGCGCATCATCCCCAGCGCTTGCGCGGGATGGTTGGCCAAACCCGCGTACCAGCTTTTGTCGGCCTCGTTTTCGCCGCTCATCGCCTGCACGGTGCCCATCCCCATTTCCACCAGCGAAGTGTCCAGAACGCGCAGGTCGCTCTTGGGGATATTCGGATTGCGCCCGTGGATGGCGGCGTAATTGAAACAGAATTCGCCAAATTCAACGTAGGTTTCTGGCGCGCTCATCACACTGTCGCGCTTGGCGGGATTGGCCAGCAGCGCCAAGGCTTGCGGCGGCATCCGCATCGCCGAGCGGATGCTCTTGAACGCGCCCGGCCGGATGTTCCGCGCGCTGTCCACGTCCAAATAGACCGAATGGGCAAACCAGTCGCTGCGATGGGTGTGGGAGGTGGGATAATAAATGGAATCCCACGCTTCCCACAGCATTTTGCGATGATCGTAATGCGGCAGGTTGTGCGGCGGCAGCTGGATGGTGTCGGCAAACACTTGGGGCTCGCCTCGGATATGATCCGGAAAAGAATACAGCGTATCGGTGACCAAAAACTGGGTGGAAGTGAGGGTGGCCGTATCGGACCAATTGCTCGTCACATAATATTGCTGGATGCTGTCCAGCAGATAGGCATCGCTGTTTTGCTGAAAACGCTGGAAAATAAAGCCCACGCCGTTGCGCTGCCAATGTTTGTACACTTGCGGCATCCCCGCGCGCAGCATTTGGTTGGGCAGCCCGTCGGGGCCACTGAATTTGGTGCCATTTTTATAAATGGTGGTGTAGCTGCGCATCCACGAGGGGGCGATGGCAAACGGCTGGCCGGGGCCGGTAAAGTGCCAAGTATAATTGACGAACTGCGCCACGCCGTTGAACTGCTCCACGTGCTGCAGGCTGTCAAAATAATAAGCGTTCACCCCGGCGGCATCGCCAAAAGTGCGGTGGCTGATGGGCAGTTGCTCCTTTTCGAGATAAGCGGGAAATGCCTTGGCGGAATCGCGGCGGCCGTAGAGCACGATTTTCAGCGGGCCGTTGGTCACCAGCCCGCCGCTGTGCCCGTTGATATCAATGGTGCCGCGCTCGGCTTTGAAGAAATGGTATTTGGAAGTATCCGAAACGGCCTCGTTCACAAAGTGGCGGAAAAACGTCCAGTTGAGTTTTCCCGTCAAGGGCACCCAGTTCACCATATCGTTGCTGGCCCAAAAGCGGAACCAGTTGTCCGGCCCCGGCACGTTGCTGCCCGTCCATACCATTATACTGTCCATACCTACCGGGTATTTCCATTCGATGATGCCGTTCACCGGGTTTTTCCAGCCCTGCCTCATCTCCTCAAATTTCACGTTCCAAGTGCGCAGCGGGTCTTTGGTTTTTAGTTTATGGATTTGGCCGCCAGTTTTGAAAAGCACGTCGCTGGTGTCGATCATCGACTTTACGTCCATTGCCTCGCCGCGCGCGTTGGTGGCGTGGCCGCGCACGATGTCGATGGTGCTGTGGATGTCCGCCCGGCTGATGACCGCCGCCACGGGGTGGTTTTGCGGCTGGGGATTTTGGTAGGCGGGCGGCAGGCAGCTTTCGCAGAGGAAAATCGTATTGCAAAAAGCATCGCGCGCCCCCGGTACGGCATCGGCATCCGTGGCGCCCGCGTCGGTGGGCAGGGTGCGCTTGCGGCCGCCTAGTTCCAGCGAATCTTCCACGAACATTTCCCACACCATATTGCGGCCCACCGACGTAGCCTGCAACACGGTGCTGTCCAACGTAACGAGGTTTCCCGAGGGGAAGACGAACTTGGAATGCCCGTCCTGCCCGCAGTGCTGGCGGTATTTTTGAAAATCCCGCTCCAGCGGAAAATTGTTGTCGCCGCCCAGCCCGGTTACTTTCAAATTGCCGGCCGCGCCGCCGCCCAGCGGAATGTTGTACAGTTCCAAAGCCGCATTGTATTTGCCGCGCGCCGCAAATACGTTATAGTCGCTATGCCAATTGGCCGAGTCCGCCGTGGCAAATTCAACGCTGCTGGGGCGCAAATCGCCCGGCAGCAGGTTTCCCCTAAAATTGACCCTCGCCACGTTTTCCATTTTTACCAAACGGTCGTTGGGATTGTTCGGCAATCCCGTATTGTGCATAAAATCAATGTCTTGGCAATCTTTAAAATAAAAATAATTATGCGCGCCGCTCTGGTTGCCCGAATTCAAGAAGCAGTGCGCCACGTTTAAACTGTCGCTGTTCTTGATTTCCAAACCGCCGCCGCCGGCGAGGTTTTGGCCGTAGGCTTTCACCCACACGGTTTTGACTTCCACCTCGCGGCAGCCGTACACCCACAAGGGAATCTGGCGGGTTTCGATTTCCATTCGAGAAACGCGCAGCCCGCGCGTCATATACGCGGAAACGCCGCCGTGGTAAGGGCCATTGGCGGCGGGATAAACGCGCAGCCCGTCAATCACGATTTGGCGGTGCTCATAATCCGCCTCCTGCCGCTGCGCAAAGCTGGTGGCCGCCAGCGCGCCCACGTTTTTGGAAGAGCCGATGTTGAAAGTCAATCCGCTCAGCCCGTGGCTTTCCATTTGATAGAAAAAGCCGCCCTGCTGGCCCGTGCCGCTGGTGGCCAGCCCCGTACCACCTTCCGCGAAAGCGCTGTGGCGCAACCCCAAGTTACAGCTGTTGTCCGCCCATTCCACCAAACCCTGATTTTTAGGGCCGCCCGCCCCCGAAAATTCCACGCTGTCGATGATCACGTTGTCCATTGCCACGCGCAGCACCGCACTGCCTCCCGTAGCTTGCCATCGGCTGTAGCCATTTTTATACTGCTGTGAAATGCGGAACGGATGGTGGCCGCCCACGATGCGCAGCAAATGTTTTTGGCTGGCAATGGCCGCGCCGTCCAATACGATCATCTGATTTTCCAGATACGTTTGCCCCAGCAGGTTCACGGTGACGGAATCCGTCCAAGTGAAAGTGGCCAAATAATCCACCGCCTCTTTGATGGACGGGAAGGTGCTGTCAGGGGCGGCATTGCCCCAAGTGCGCACCCACACCACCGAATCGGTAGGATAAACCGGCCGGGCCGCCACCGAAGAAAAGTCAAAAGCGCGCACTTTGACCATTGGCGAAATTCCAGAATCGCCAAAATCGTCCACCGCTATGGCGTAGAAGCTGTGCCATAGCGTGTCCGTTGCAATGTATTCAAAATCAAAGGGATAAGAACTTTTTTGCTGCAAAATGCCCTGTGCCGAATCAGCGAAATACACCCTTCGCACCGTACCGTCGCAATCATCGGCCAAGGCCTCAAAACGGAAAGTGTCGCCCACATAATAGGCGCGGGCGGTGTCTTGCGCTTGCAGATAAACGGTGGGGAAATTATTGCCCGGCGCCTCCTCCGACGATGAATTCAACCAAAAACCAGTGGGAAAAAATACCAAGCCCGCCGCGGAAAATGCCAAAGCCGCGGCAAGCCAATGAAAATGCTTTACCATTGAAGGTAGTGGATATTATGAGTTAATCAAGTTCAAAAAAAACATTCACGACTGACGATGTCTTGGCATTTGTAAAAACGCCAAAGCCACACGATAGCACGCGAATAGCAGTTGAAAAAAGAGAGGAGAGCTGAACGATAGAGAGAGTGGCGGCAAATATGCGCAAAAAAATGATAGTGGCGCGCCCAGTTGTTTATCTGTGAAGTAGCGCGCGGCAAAAATGAACGATACGCTGGGTTGCACCGCTTTGGTTTTCAATAAATTGCAAAGCGGCCCGACTTTGATTTTCTAAAATATCGGAATTTTCTATCCATTCTTTGACGAGCGTTTTTGCATCGGCCGAATTTGAAACCGCGTGGGCAAAACCAAGGCGCATCATTTCTTTGGTCTCGATAAAATGCTGGTGGCGCGGCCCAAAGAAAATCGGCAGCCCGTACGCCACGGCCTCCAGCGCATTGTGCAGCCCCGCGCCAAACCCGCCGCCGATGTAGGCAAAATCGCCGTAGCGATACATTTTGCTCAATTTGCCTACGCCGTCAATGAGGCAGATTTGTCTTTCAATAAAATCGGCGGGCGGCGCACTGTGGCGAAACGTTTTCCCCGCCAACTGTCTTTCAATGCCTTGCAAATGCTTTTCGCTCACATCGTGCGGCGCGATAATGATTTTTAATGATGAGAATTCGATGGCGATTTTTTGTAAGATTCCCTCGCCCGGCGGCCAGGTGCTGCCGCCAATTAAAACCGTTTGCTTGTCCGTGAATGTTTCCAAAACCGCGTCCGAGAATTCCGCTTTACGGTTTTGCGCTACGCGGTCGAAGCGGCTGTCCCCTACCCTTTCCACATTTTTAAAACCTTCTTTTTGAAGGAGTTGCAGTGAGTATTGATCTTGCACCAAAATGCCGTCGAGCTTTTTTAAAAGAGGAAGAAAAAAATGGCGCGCGGGTTTTTTAAAATAAAAATGAGTGTCGCGAAAAACGGCGGGCGCCAGCACCAGCGGGATTTTTCGGCGCAAAGTTTCCGTGAAGAAATTCGGCCAGATTTCATATTTGATAAAAAATGCGAGCTGAAAATTTCCGGCGTCCAAAAACTTCCGTGCGTTTTGCGGGGTGTCCAGCGGCAAATAGTCCACAAAATCCACGGCGGGGTTGGGTTTGAAATGATCAATCCCCGAAGGCGAGAAAAATGTCAGCAGAGTTTTGTTGGCGGGAAATTCCTGTTTGAGATTTTGAATGATGGGCAGCGCCATTTCCGCTTCGCCCAGCGAGGCTGCGTGAAACCACAGGATAGAATCCGCGCCCAGTTTTTTGTGTAAATTTTTATAGGAAAGCCGCCCGCCTTTCGACCGCTTCTTGGCTTTTTCACTAAAAAAAGAAGCGGCCCATAAGCCCAAGCCGAACGCGCGAATCCCAAAACTGTAAAGCGCGCGGAACATCAATCGTAAAAATATTCTTGGGAGCGGGGCTGCTGGTAAATCGGCAGGATCCATTGCGCTTTTATCCCATACGAAAAATCCCAAACGGAGCCATCGGAAAACTGGCCCGTGCCGAAATGATAGCCGCGATAATTTTGGGAATACACCTGCATAAGTTCCAAAGAAACATTGAAATTGACGCGGCGGTTTTTGGCCAAAAATTGATAGCCGATACTTTGCCGCAAGGCCGGCCCGCCCGAAAGCTGGTCGTAGCCTTTGTCAAAATCGCCCATCAGTTGGGGAGTGTCATCGTTGAAATTGGAAATGTGCACCCAATGGCTGAGATAGCCCGCGCCCGCCGCCACGTGCAGACCCGAATTGTGGTTGGCCTTGAAAACGGGCAGCGTCTTGGCCACTTCGCCAAACACCGCCCAGCCCCGCTGTGAAACGGTAACGTCCGCATAAGTGCCGGATTGCGCAAAAATCTGCCCCAGCGGATTGAGGATGGGGTTCAGGATTTCATCCACGTTTTTCACATTGTTTCCAGTAAAAAAACGGCCCGAAACGCCAAACTGCCATAGTTTTTCAGTTTGATAAGCGCCGCCCGCGCCCACCCAATAATGGCGGCCAAACCGCTCGGCCCACGCGCCGCCGCTTTCGTTGATGCCGCCGCCCGCCTTCACCAGCCAGGCCGCGCCGGTGTTGTCTTTTTTCTTCCGTTGAGAAAAAAGCGGGGCGCTCGCTAAAACGCTCAAAATCAAAACTATTACGATGGGTCTCATTTTTACGGCCTTTCGGCAAATTTAAAGCCTCCTTAACACAAGCGGATTATCTTTGCCGCCGATTTTCCCTACAAAATGCGAAAAATTCAGATGGTCGATCTGCTGGCGCAGTACCAGCGCATCCAGCCGCAAGTGGATGAGGCGATTATGGAGGTGGTCCGCTCCTCGGCCTACATCAACGGGCCGGCGGTGAAAAACTTTCAAACCGAGCTGGAAAATTACCTCGAAGTAAAATACGTCATCCCGTGCGCCAACGGCACGGACGCGCTGCAAATCGCGCTGATGGCGCTGGGATTGAAACCCGGCGACGAAGTCATCGTCCCCACCTTTACTTACGTGGCTACGGCGGAGGTCATCGCGCTCTTGGGATTGACCCCCGTTTTGGTGGACGTGTATCCCGACACCTTTAATATAGATGTAGAGGAAATCGAAAAGGCGATTACCGAAAAAACGAAGGCCATCGTGCCCGTCCATCTTTTCGGCCAGTGCGCGGATATGGAGGCCATCTTGAAAATTGCCAAAAAGCACAAACTGAAAGTGGTGGAAGACGCGGCGCAGGCCATTGGCGCGGATTTTATTTTTAAAAAAAGACAGGCATCGGGAGACGCGCGCCAGCAAAAGGCGGGTACGATCGGCGACATCGGTTGCACTTCTTTTTTTCCCAGTAAAAATCTGGGTTGCTACGGCGATGGCGGCGCGATGATGACCAATAACAAAACTTTGGCAGAAAAGCTGCGGAAAATCGCGAACCACGGCCAAGGCGAACGCTATTACCACGACATCGTGGGCGTCAATTCGAGGTTGGATTCGATGCAGGCGGCCATTTTGCGGCAAAAGCTGCCGTGGCTGGACGAGTACAACGCCGCCCGCCGCCGCGCCGCCGATTGGTACGACGCCGCTTTCGCGGAAAATCCAAACCTGACCCCGCCGCACCGCGCCAAAAACAGCTCCCACGTTTTCCATCAATACACTTTGAAACTGGACGCGCGCATCGATCGGAACGCGATGCAGAAATTCTTGATGGAAAAGGAAATCCCCGCGATGATTTACTATCCCGTGGCGCTTCACGAACAAAAGGCGTACAAAAGCAATCGCTATAAAAAAGGTGATTTTCCGGTGACGGAAAGTTTGACGGAACGGGTAATTTCGTTACCTATGCATACAGAACTAACTGAAAATCAGTTGAATCACATTACAGAAACTGTCTTGCAGTTTGTAAATCAATAATTTGAACTATGAAAATAACTGTTGTCGGCACCGGCTACGTAGGATTGGTAACGGGCACTTGCCTCGCGGAAGTGGGCATCGACGTGACCTGCGTGGACGTGGACCAAAAAAAAATCGAGAACCTGCGCAACGGCATTTTGCCGATTTACGAGCCGGGTTTGGACAAACTCGTTCATAAAAATTTTAAGAAAGGCAAGCTGAAATTCAGCACCAACTTGGCGGAAAGCATCGCGGGCAGCGACGTGGCCTTCATCGCGGTGGGCACTCCGCCGGGCGAAGATGGCAGCGCGGATTTGCAGTACGTTTTGGCGGTGGCCCGCGAAATTGGCGAGAATATGAATTCTTACGGCGTCATCATCACCAAAAGCACCGTGCCAGTAGGGACGGCCGCTAAGGTGAAAAAAGAATTGCAAGATGCGCTGGACAAGCGCGTCAAAGACATCGACTTTGACGTGGCCTCGAATCCCGAATTTTTGAAAGAAGGCGCGGCGGTGAACGATTTTATGAAACCCGACCGCATCGTGGTGGGTGTGGAAAGCGAGCGCGCCAAAAAAGTTTTGGAGCGCCTGTACCATCCCTTTTTGCTGAACGGCCACCCCGTTATTTTTATGGATATTCCATCGGCGGAAATGACGAAATACGCCGCCAACGCAATGCTGGCCACCAAGATTTCTTTTATGAACGATGTGGCGAATTTGTGTGAGATTATGGGCGCGGACGTGAATTTAGTACGGAAAGGAATCGGCAGCGACCCGCGCATCGGCAACCGGTTTATTTATCCGGGGATTGGCTACGGCGGCTCCTGTTTTCCCAAAGACGTGAAAGCGCTGGTGCGCACCGGCCGCCAAAATGGCTACGAAATGCGCATCCTGCAAAGCGTGGAAGACGTGAACGAAGATCAAAAAGAAGTCCTTTTCAATAAGGTGAAAAACCGGATGGGCAACTTGGCCGGGAAGAAATTCGCGATGTGGGGTCTGTCTTTCAAACCGAACACCGATGATATGCGGGAAGCGCCCTCGGTGGTGATTATCGAAAAATTGCTGTCGGAAGGCGCAACGGTTTCCGCCTACGACCCCGTGGCGATGGAAGAGGCCAAGCACGACCTCGGCGACCGCATCGAATATTGCGAAAACGAATACGAAACCTTGGATGGCGCCGATGCACTTTTGATCGTGACCGAATGGAACGACTTCCGCGCGCCGGATTTTAAAAAGCTGAAATCAAAAATGAAAAACGCCCTGATTTTTGACGGGCGCAACATTTTTGAACGCGAAGAAATGAACCGCCAAGGTTTTGAATACCACTGCATTGGCCAACGTTCCCCCTCTGAAAAAATGGCCGAAGTATGAAGCGTATTTTAATTACCGGCGCGGCCGGATTTCTCGGCTCGCACCTTTGCGACCGGTTTATCAAAGAAGGTTTTGCCGTGGTGGCGATGGACAACCTGATCACTGGCGATTTGAAAAACATCGAGCATTTGTTTCATCTGAAACAGTTCGAGTTTTACAATCACGATGTTTCCAATTTCATCCACGTGTCGGGCCATTTGGATTACATCTTGCACTTTGCCAGCCCCGCCTCGCCGATTGATTATTTGAAAATTCCCATCCAAACCTTGAAAGTGGGTTCGCTGGGAACGCACAATTGTCTGGGATTAGCGATGGCAAAAGGTGCGCGGATTTTGGTCGCTTCCACTTCCGAAGTGTACGGCGACCCCGAGGTTCATCCACAAACGGAGGAATACTGGGGCCACGTGAATCCGGTGGGCCCGCGCGGCGTTTATGATGAAGCCAAGCGCTTTCAAGAAGCGATGACGATGGCCTACCACACCTACCACGAGTTGGAAACGCGCATCATTCGCATTTTCAATACTTACGGGCCGCGGATGCGCCTGAACGACGGTCGGGTTTTGCCGGCCTTCATCGGCCAAGCCTTGCGTGGCGAGGATTTGACAGTGTTCGGCGACGGCTCGCAAACCCGCAGTTTTTGTTATGTAGATGATTTGGTGGAAGGCATTTACCGCCTGTTGATGAGCGACTATCCGTTTCCGGTGAACATCGGCAATCCCGACGAAATTTCCATTTTGGAATTCGCCGAGGAAATCATCAAACTGACGGGGACGGACCAAAAAATCGTGTATAAAGAACTGCCCAAGGACGACCCCACCCAGCGGCAACCGAACATTGACAAAGCGCGTGAAATCTTGGGATGGGAACCGAAAATCAGCCGCGCCGAGGGCCTGAAAATCACTTACGATTATTTCAAATCCTTGCCGCAGGACGAGCTTTACAAAAAGGAGCACAAGGATTTTGAAGAGTACATCCGCAAACCGAAAGCTGCTGTTAATGGCTAAAATTTTGGTTACGGGCGGATTAGGATTCATCGGCTCGCACACCGTGGTAGAGCTGCAAGCGGCTGGCCACGAGGCGATTGTAGTGGATAATTTGAGCAACACCACTTTGGATGTGCTCGAAGGCATCGAAGCTATTTCAAGGAAAAAACCCGCCTTCCATAAAATCGATTTAAAGGACAAAAAGCAAGTCCAGTCTTTTTTGGATGACCATCAAGATTTGGACGGTATCATCCATTTTGCGGCCTACAAAGCGGTGGGCGAATCGGTGGAAAAACCGCTGGATTATTATGAAAACAACCTCGGCGCGCTGGTTTATCTTTTACAAGAAATGCGCGACCGCAAGCTGGACAATCTGATTTTTTCCAGTTCCTGCACGGTCTATGGCGAGGCGAAAAATCTGCCGATTACCGAGGATTCTCCGGTCGTTCCCGCCATTTCTCCTTACGGAAATACAAAGCAAATTGGCGAGGAAATTTTGAAAGACGCCATTGCGGCGCACGGTTTTAAAGTGATTTCATTGCGGTATTTCAATCCGATTGGCGCGCACCCTTCCGCGAAGATCGGCGAACTGCCGCTGGGCGCGCCGCTCAATTTGGTGCCATACGTTACGCAGACGGCGGCGGGTATCCGCGAGCAACTTTCCGTTTTTGGTGATGATTACGACACGCGCGACGGCACTTGCGTCCGCGATTACATCCACGTCGTTGATGTTGCCAAAGCGCACGTGGTGGCGGTGGAGCGGCTTTTGGAAAGAAAGAATTCCGATAATTACGAAGTCTTCAACCTCGGCACCGGCACGGGCAGCACCGTTTTGGAAGTCATCCAAAGTTTTGAAAAAAACAGCGGCGAAAAGTTGAATTATAAAATTGTGGAAAGACGGGCAGGCGATGTTACGGCGGCTTTTGCGGATACTTCTAAGGCAAATGAAATTTTGGGCTGGCAGGCGGAGAAGGATTTGGATGATGCGATGGAGGATGCTTGGCGGTGGGAGAGGAAAGTTAGGAGTTATTAGGTTATTGAGTTATTTGGGCGGGAAGAACCCTGACAGGGTATTATAGGAATCCATATTACCCTGTCAGGGTTTCAAAAAAAAACACCGACAGTTTTCAACCGTTGATAGCAGTTGGTGGAAGCGCCGCAGCGGCTCAGCTCGCTTTCTTCAATTTCAAAAGCGCCTCCCGCAAAGCTGCCGATTTTATTAGCCCCTTGAGCGACAAATCCTCGTCCAAATCCGGCCAATGGATGCCAATGCCCTTTCCAATCAATCGCCAATTTTTCAATTGCTCCAGTTCGGCGTCGGCCAAACATTCAAACTCAGAAAGGTTGTTTTTGATAATTTGATGATTGTTCAAAACGGCGAGGAGCCAGCCAGCCTCTTTATCAAATTGAACATCGGAAATACGAAGGCCATCTTCTAAAATAATTTTCTCGAAAGGGTCGGTCATCTTGTTGTTTTTGGGAGAAGTAGTCATACCATTTTGTTAATTCTTAAAATGACTGCCTGTTTGTGGCTTTAGCCGAATTTTTAAAAAAAGCCGCCGATTCAAAAACCGTCGGCTTCTGAATTTCAATTAAAACCCAATTCCCAGTTTTACCATTGGAATGGCATCTTGTGGAGAACCCAAATAACCGTCTCGTCTTTCTAAAAGCGTTAAAACGCCCGCACCAAAACTGTAAGTGGTTTTACGAATTCTCAGCTTATAATCCAGTCCTGTGAACCAAAGTTCATCATTTTCAAAGTCAGTGCCCCCACCGTCACCCACGTCCCCATCCCAGCGAAAGGGGACTAAGGGGCTTTCAAAGATGTGGCTAATATTCGTGTTCAATTCGATGCCGTGCTTTTCATTAAAGAAATGGCCAACGCCCAAACCAAACTGCGCAGTCATTCCATAATCCCAAATGATGAGATGACCGATGCCGATTTTAGGCGAAATGTAAAATAGTGAATCGGGGCCGATTTGGAATTGATATTCCGTGGTGAACGAAAATCCAGTAAAATTAGAACCGCCGATTTCCAAATTGTGACGGAACTGTGCCTCGGTTGAAAATCCCGTAAAAATCAGGATAATTGCAGCTATCGCTTTTTTCATTTCTTTAATCGAATTTGAGTCCGTCAAAACTAATCTATTCCTTTATTTTGTAAAAAATTTCTCACTCTACTCATTCTCAAAAACTAAAAATATGCCCCCAAAGAAAATCCTCATCACCGGCGGCGCCGGCTTCATCGGTTCGCACGTCGTTCGTTTGTTTATCGAAAAACATCCCGATTGGGAAATTTACAATCTGGACGCGCTGACCTATGCGGGCAATCTGGAAAACCTGAAAGACATCGAGGAAAAACCCAATTACCATTTTTTGAAAGCGGACATCGTTAACGCTGAGCAAATCGACCAACTTTTTGCCGAGCACCAGTTCACGGACGTCATCCACCTAGCCGCCGAAAGCCACGTGGACCGCAGCATCACCGACCCGCTGGCCTTTGTGCGGACGAACGTCATCGGCACGGCCAACTTGCTGAACGCCTTCCGCGACACTTGGAAGGACAACTTTGACGGTCATCTTTTTTACCACGTTTCCACCGACGAAGTGTACGGAACGCTGGGCGCGGAAGGCTTGTTTTTGGAAACCACGGCTTACGACCCGAATTCTCCTTATTCCGCCAGCAAAGCGAGTTCCGACCATTTCGTGCGTGCTTATGGCGAAACCTATGGATTGCCTTACATCGTGACAAACTGTAGTAATAATTACGGCCCCAACCAATTCCCTGAAAAGCTGATTCCACTCTTCATCCACAATATCAAAAACGAAAAGCCGCTGCCCGTGTACGGCGATGGAAAATACACCCGCGACTGGCTGTTCGTCATCGACCACGCCCGCGCCATCGAGCTAGTGTTCCGCGAAGGAAAACTCGGCGAAACCTACAACATCGGCGGCTTCAACGAGTGGCAGAACATTGATTTGATAAAAATCCTCATCCAGCAAATGGACGAAAAGCTGGGCCGCGAAAAGGGCGCATCTGAAAAGCTCATCACCTACGTAACTGATCGCCCCGGCCACGACCGTCGCTACGCCATCGACGCGAATAAAATCAAAAATGAACTGGGCTGGGAACCGTCCGTGACCTTTGAAGAAGGTCTATCCGAAACGATTGATTGGTATTTGGAAAATGAGGAGTGGCTGGAGAATGTGACGAGTGGGGCGTATCAGGATTATTATGAGGGGATGTATGAGGGGCGGTGAATGAAGAAACTTTTCCAAAGTTTTGAACTTTGGAAAAGTTCGGAATCCCTAAAGATTTTAAAACTCCCGACTCTCCCCCGCCTCCATCAAAATCAGCTCTTTCCCTGCTTCTTTGAATTTCCGCACCGCTTCATCTTTATCAATTTCGATGAAAGGAAAAGTATTATAATGCACCCCAAAAACCTTGTCGCATTCCACAAAATCACAAGCGCGGATGGCATCCTCCACCCCCATCGTGGCGGTATCGCCAATGGGAAGGACGCAAAAATCCAGCTTGGCAAAATCGGGGATGAGTTTCATATCCATCGTCAGCGCGGTGTCGCCGGCAAAGTAGAAGTTCCCCTCATCACTTTTCACTACAAACCCGCCGGGGCTGCCGCCATCGCTACCATCCGGGAGGCGACTGCCGTGGACGGCCGCCACCATTTTTACGGTGCCGAAATCCAGTTCGGTCTTTCCGCCTTGGTTCAGCGGCGACAGGTTTTCCAAACCTTTCTCCTCGTCCAGCCAAGTCATAATGTCAAAATTGCAAACCACCTGAGCGCCAGTACGTTCGGCGATGGATTTCAGATCGTCGATGTGGTCAAAGTGGCCGTGGCTTACCAAAATAAAATCCGCAGGAATTTCATCCACATTAATGTTTTCCACTTTTTCGTTGTTCGTTACGAAAGGGTCAAAAAGCACGTCTTTGCCGCCAATGTTTACCGAAAAGCAAGAATGCCCGTAATACGTCAGTTTCATAATTCAAAAATATTTAGATTATGAATATTTTACAAAACCGTTGGGAAATTGTTTGCAACATTAGGACGACATTGCATTGGGCATTCGGCACGTTAAAGACCTTGCAGGTTTTCGAAAACCTGCAAGGTCTTTACAATCGAAAATCGTCAATCGGAAAAATCGTAAATTTTTCAAATCCATTTCTTCCAATCCCGCACCATTTTTTGATGGCTCCACTGTTTGATTTTTGGCGAATTCATTGCACCCATAAGAATATTTACAAAATGCTTGTTTCGTAAGGTTTTCTGTAAAAAATAGCCCGTTTTTATTTCATTTTTATAATAGCGGTAAACGTGGTTTTCGTATCCCGATAAATCATAATTTTTAGAAAGCAAACTCGCCTCGATATGGTCAGCACAGAGGCGCGCCGAAACCATCCCCGGGCCGATGCCTTTGCCGGTGAACGGTTCAATCATCCCGGCGGCGTCGCCAATCAAAGAGTAGTTTTTTCCCGCAATTTTCCGCTGCGGCGTAATCAGCGGCAAACCCCAGCCCCGAGGCTTTTCCAGCGGCTCGGCGTTTTGCATCATTTCCGAAATGCGCGGGTGGCTTTCGATTATTTCCGCCAGGTTTTTTTTTAAATTCACCTTCCGTTTGGAAAGCTGCGAACTGACCATACCCAAGCCCACGTTGGCGGTATTTTCCGTTAGCGGGAATATCCAAAAATAACCGGGCAACATTCGCTTGTCAAAGAAAAATTCGAGATGGTTATTTTGATGGAAACCTTGCACATTTTTGTAATAGATCCGCAATGCACCAATCAGGTTCTTTTTTTGGCGAAAATGGGACAATCCCAACAATTTGGAAACTACTGGTTTTTCGCCCTCCGCCCCGATGATGATTTTGGTTTTGGCGGTCTGCGTTCCCATTCCGTTTTTGTACCAAAATTTTAAGCCCTCCGGTTCGCGTTCTATTCCCGTGATTTCGGTGGTAGGATAAAAAGAACAAAATTTCGGGTTCAGTTTTTTAATCAAAAAATGGTCTAAATCCAGACGGCGCGAAGTGTAAAACGGCGCTACTTTAAAACCATCGTTTTTGAAATCGTAGCGCAACTCCTTGCCATTGGCGGAATGGAAGCAAAACCCCCAGCTCGGCAACATTTCCGATTCGGCCATAAACTCTTCAAGAAGCTGCGGATCAATGCGTTGCAGACAATTTAGAACATCCACCGTAAGGCCGTCGCCACAAATTTTGTCGCGCGGAAAGATGGATTTTTCCAGCAAAAGATGCGGGATTTTCTTTTTCGACAAAAAGTGGGAAAGCGTGGCGCCCGCCGGGCCAGCACCAACAATTACAACTTCAAAATCTGTGGGCATTTTATAAAAAGAAAGAGCGGCAAGTTAAACGTGCCGCTCTGTTTTTCGTACCATTTTCCCTCCTATAATTGGGAAAGGAGTTTTTCAACGTGGGCCGCTGTTCCCGGCCCTAATTCATACGCCGCGGATTGCGCTTCTTTCAGATATTTTTCCGCCTTGTCATTTTGCCCATCCAATTTGTAAATCACGCCCATTTTATACTGTGCGTTTGGTTCGTAGGTTTTTCCAGCCACTTGGTTTTCAATGATTTCCACTGCTTTTTCCACGTTGCCATTTTTAGAATACACCCACGCCAACAAACTGTAAGAAGCCGGGGTGGGCCGCTCCGCGATTTCTTGGTAGGCAATGGCCTTGGCCTTTGGCAAACTGGATTTTTCATCGGCATAAATGTCAAATAGATAAGTATGGTACATTCCGCCATATTCGGGTTTAGATGCCTCTTTTTTGAACAATTTTAAATGTTCTTTTTCGGCCTTTTCATCCCCTTCAAAAGCGGCCATTTCTGCCAACAATAAATCATAATCTGGTTTAGGGTTTTTTTGATGCAAATTTTGAATGATTGCTTTCGCCAATTCCAAATTCTTGTCATTGGCATAAGCCACCCAAGCAATCCCTTTCAGCGCATATTTATAAGACGAATCCTGCGCCAAAACTTTCAGATTGGTATCGTAGGATTTTTGGATTTGACCATCGTGGCCATACATATCCGCGAGGTTGCTGCGCGCCCACAAAATCAGTGCTTCGTTCTCCTTTTCCTCCGCCCAAGCCAGCGCCTCCTCCATTGATTTTAGCGCGCCTTCCAAGTCGCCTTCATAATCTTGATATTTGGCTTTCCGCAAAAGGTACTGAAACTTGCTGCGTTCATTTTGGATTTGCTTTAAAAGGCTGGCGGCCAGTGGATAATCGCCTGTTTCCATTGCCACATCAAAACGCAGGAGCATCGTTCCGTAGGGTCGGTCACCGATGGAAAAGGCCGTGTCCAAATACAGGTTGGCGCGGCGGAACTGATGCTGCGCGATGGCATTTTGCGCCAAGCTCAAATACAGCCCCGCCGAAGGTTGGGCGTTTATTTGCACCGTGCGGCGCAATAGGCTGTCGGAACGCAGTAAATCCCCGATTCGCCCCTCGCTCCTGAACCGCCCTGAAAGCGCGCCCGCCACGCGCGGCATCGCCAAGATGTTCCGCTCGTTTTCGGTCAGCTCCGCCTCCCAAAATTGCAAGTTTCCATCCGCGCTTTTTTTGTCATAATTTAAATAAGGCAAAACATCTTTTTCCGATGCAATATTTGGGTTCTCCTTTTCCGCATCACATTGCACTAAAAATAGCGTCAATAAAAACAGGGCAATTCTATTCATTTTTGTTCTATTTATAAAATAAAAAAAGCGGCTACCCGAAGGCAGCCACTTTCATCTTAACTTATTAAAACCAAAAGTTTTGATTAGTGAGGAGACGACAAATAGGGGAAAGTGGACAAAAACAGCTTGTCGTTTTCATCTACGTTATCGCTCACCAAACCAGGCTTTTGCATCCCATCGGAGCCGCCGAAAATCAGCAGCAATTCGGTGTCCACCACGTCATCGGTCAGTTTGCGACCCGTCAGGATGGTGCCATCGGTCAGGTCGGCAAAAGTGGTTTTGCCGTTCGTGGCCACTCCCAAAACGTCATTGGAAAGCAGCGTACTGAGTTCGGTAGCATCGTCTCCCAGAGCCGTGGAGTCAAAGTCAGGGTTCAAAGCGGCCACCCGCGCGGCAAAATCCGCTTGAAATTCCGCCTCCATATCCGAAGGAATGGTGGTGTTGAACTCGTTCTTGTTCCCCATCGTCACCAAAACAGTGTTGATGGCAGGGCGACCCATTTGGTCTTCCTGAGTGTAAGTGGTCTTGTTGGGGCCGGTGGGGCCATCGTCATCCATTCCCATATCATCATCATCCCCGCAGGATGTCGCGAAAATGAGGGTGCTGGCCAAAAACGCCGCGCCCAACATTGATTTTCTGTCGTTGAAAAATTTCATATCAAAAAGTGTTTTTAAAGATTTTGTGCTTAATTGCTGCGCTTGCTTTCGAGCCAAACATTGAAGGAAGCGCCAGAACCGACGCCAAACATTGACTTGGGCAATTCCAAAACAACGGCCATCACGTTTGTACCCGCGAAGGTATCAACGCCAGGCGTCCTAAAAGAAGTTGCTCTTTTTGCAACAATCTCGTTGTACTGCAAAATGTCGAAGAAGAAGGGATCATCGCGTGCGCCGGCAAAAGCTTTCACATCATTTTCTGTGATGGAAATGGCGGAGGTGCCATAAGGCGTAACATCCACGGTAACGGTCGGATCATCCTCGGTTACCACACTGGTAAGACCTATTTGATCGGGCGTCAGCGGGCCGTACACAATCATTTGATTGTCTTTGAAAGTACACTGGATCACCAAATCTTCCACTAGGTCTCCATCGTTATCGATGTTGAATTCGAGAAGTACATCCTCATCGAAAGATGCATTCTGCGTAGCTTGCGGAGACATCAGCCCCTGCATAGTGCCTACCAGCACCATTTTGCTATTGTTCTGCTCGCTTTGAAAGGCGTAAAGGTCAGCAATATCTGACGTGGTGCCTTCGAAGTCGGCTACCCGCACATCGGGAGCGTCCACGTGGTCGGCCGCAATCAGCCAAGTGCTCACGCCTACAACGGCGATAGCGCCGAAAGCCAAGAGCGATTTTTTGAAGTTCATAATCGTGTTTATTTGTTATTACGGTGCAAACTTACGGTTAAGCAAGTGTTTTGGATCGCTTATTCGTAAAGATTTTTTGACAGAATTGGTTGTCTGATTTTTTCATTATAAAAAAGTAAGCCGCTTGTTTTTTGAAAATCAAATGGTTGAAAATCAACGCTGCTGAAATTCTCCCACCTAAATTTGCGGCGATGCTTTACAACTTTTTCAAAGCGCTGCACATCATCGGCTTCATCAGTTGGTTCGCGGGGATTTTTTACACCGTGCGACTGTTCGTTTATCATAAAGAAACGTGGGAAAAAAACGACGCGGCCACGCCCATTTTGCGCAAGCAATATGAACTGATGGAAGGTCGGCTGATGAACATCATCCAAACGCCGGCGATGATTATGACGTGGATTGGTGGATTGGGGATGCTGATAATCAACTCGGTATGGTTGAGCCAACCTTGGATGCAAATCAAACTGGGGCTGGTGGTTTTAGTAACGATTTACCATTTTTCCTGCATCCGGCAGATGAAAAAATTGCGCCGCGAACCGACGGGGATTTCCAGTTTTGGTTACCGTTTATATAATGAATTGCCCACTTTGGTTTTGATTGCGATTGTGATGCTGGCCGTATGGAAAAACTTGCAGGGGTTGTGGTTCGGGCTGGCGCTTTTGGTGGGATTGGGGGTTTTGTTTTTTGTGGTGGCGAAGATTTATAAGAGAAAGAGAGAGAAGCCCCCCAACCCCCCAAAGGGGGGCTAAGCAGCGCGGTAGCCGAAGAGGGAAGTCCCCCTTTGGGGGATTTAGGGGGCTTTCACAAACCGAAAACCCTTCTTAAAACTTCCATTTTTTATTTGTAAAATATAAGCACCCTTTGGAATTTCAGAAATGTCCACCTGAACTTCATAAATCCCGCCCGAATCATCATAGCGATAAAATTCTTTTAAAACCTTACCATCCATTGAAAGAATTTGTGCTTGAAAATCATCCCATCTTTCCATTCCAATTTGCAAATTCAAGACTTCGCTGGCCGGATTGGGATATATTGCAAAAACCTGAATTTCAAATTCTTCCATTCCAATTTCCGAACTTGGGTGAAGCGGTGCGGGAATGTCCTGCTGTGTTTTGGGTGCGCTTTCGGTTTTAGCTTTTGCCAATTTATTTTCACCATTCTTTACCATCCAAGCCGTTCCAAATTTTTCATTGGAATTGCGTTTTTTTAAAGTATTTATATAGTAAAAATTGGCTTTAACACTATCAGAATTTACATCTAAAATGATGTACCCGTGCCTATCCAAATCCACATATTTCATATGCGGATTGGGGTTGGTATTTGTTTGTTGCAAAGTATCGTTGATTTGGAGTTCCAAAATGGTAACGGTAAAAGATGGGAGCGTGTCCAATCTTTCGTCAAAATTGGCGGAAGTGATGCTCGGCGTGGCGAATTCTACCGCGCTCGAACCGGCGCCAGTAAGTTGATTATAATTGGGAATGGGGGCATAATTATTATTTTCATCCACTACAGTATCGGCAATATCAAAGGCGAAACTGCTGTGGAAATCCCCTGTTAAAAAAATGGTATTGTCAATTTGATTATCGTTTAAAAATTGGATAATCCTTTGACGTTCAGCCGGATACCCATCCCAAATATCCAAGAAAATACTTTCCATCTGCTCCGGCGTCCGGTTGATGATTGGCCCCGCCCAGCCGATGTTGAACTGCGCGAAAAGCACTTGGTTGCCAATCAAATTCCAAACAGCGCCGGAATTTTGCAATTCATTTTCAAACCACGTCAATTGCGTGTCGCCCAGCATCGTGCGAGCGGTGTCATTCAGCGATGGATTCGTCACAGAATTCAACTGCTGCTGGCGGCCTTCCAAGCGGGTGTCCAGCATTGTGAGCTTCGCCAAATTTCCAAAATCAAACGTTCGGTAAATCTGCCGCTTGGCGTTTTCGCGGATGGGCAGCCACTCGAAAAACACTTGATTGGCAGCGCTTTTCCGCTGGGCCCACGGCCCTTCGGTGGCGGGCTGGTGGTTTTGCGCGCCGTCCTTCCAAGCGTCGTTGGCAGTTTCGTGGTCGTCCCAAATGTGGATGAACGGATGCTGCTGGTGGGCGCGGCACAAGTCGGGATCCAATCGATAGAGCGAATAACGCGCGCGGTACTGCGCTTTGGTCACCGTTTCAAAATTTTCGTGAAAACGCCCGATGGCCGAATCGCTGGAAGTGCCCGCGCGGTATTCATATATATAATCGCCTAAATGCAGCACCGCATCCAAATCATTGCGGTTGCCAATGGCGGCATAAGCGTTAAAGAAACCCGCCTCATAATTGGAACAGGAAACCACGCCGAATTTCAGGCGGTTCACATTGGTAACAGGCAACGTTTTTGTGCGGCCAACCAAAGATTTTTTTCCGTTGGATTCAAATTGATAATAATAGGTCGTTCCAATCGCAAGTCCCTGAATATCAATTTTTACCGTGAAATCTTTGGAGGAATCCGTGGTGAAGTTTCCTTGAGTGATGAGGTTGGTCATCGCGGTGTCGGTGGTGATTTTCCAAGTACCGGAAATCGTTGTTCCGCCAAAACCGGAATCGGGCGTCACCCTTGTCCAGATAATCACGGAATTTTGGAGTGGGTCGCCACTGGCCACGCCGTGGTAAAAGGGTTTCAGGGTGGGGTTGAAATCTACTGCAACATTCTCAGTGTGAGC
Organism: Owenweeksia sp.; assembly: GCA_965214115.1. Classification (GTDB taxonomy): domain Bacteria; phylum Bacteroidota; class Bacteroidia; order Flavobacteriales; family Schleiferiaceae; genus Owenweeksia. The sequence continues at coordinate 538,165 of CBDCAU010000008.1, read as the reverse complement.
ATTCTGCAAAGTTTGGATCTGCGCGGAAGCGAAAAAAGGGAATAGGAGAATGAGTAGAAATGAGTTTTTCACAAAAGAAATTTTTACAAAAGTCGAGGTTTTTGAGATTAGAATCTCTGGGGAAGAAAATCCTGTTTTGTGTATCGCGATGAACGAAATTCCCAAAAATTGTTCATCCGAATGAACAGAATCGAGCCGTATTCAAATTATTCTAAATCAAAAACCCCCGCACCGAAAATGCGGGGGTTTCTTTGTGGGCCCAGTTGGGCTCGAACCAACGACCAAATGATTATGAGTCATCTACTCTAACCAACTGAGCTATGGGCCCGAAAAATTTTTGCAAAGGTATGAGAATGCACAGAAAAGTCATCCCAACATTTTAATAGAAGGTCTGTAAATTCGCCCGATGATTCGCAACGTTATTTTCGACTTCGGCAATGTTTTGCTGCCCATCGACGAAGGCCTTACTTGGCAGGCGCTCAAAGACTTGGGCGCACAGGAAGAACTGAAAGACCAAAAGAAAATCTTTCAAAAATTCGAGAAGGGCAAGTCTTCCAAGGATGAATTCTTGGAAGAAATGCAAGCGTTTTTCTTTCGGAAAAAAATCTTCAAAGATGACATCGCCGCCGCTTGGAACTCGATGATTTTCAAGAGATTACCGGATGAAAATATCGATTTGCTGAAAAAGTTGAAAAAAACCTACAACCTTTATTTGCTGAGCAATACCAACCAATTGCATTTGGACAAAATCAAGAAAGATGCAGGCCATTTTCGCTACGCGCAGTTTTGTCGCCTATTTCAAAAAACCTATTTCAGTTTTGAGATGGGGATGCGCAAACCGGATACTGAAATCTTCGAAAAAATAATGGCGGAAAACTCATTAAAACCCGCCGAAACCTTTTATGTGGATGATGGCCGCCAGCACGTTAAAACGGCCGAAAAATTAAATATAAGAACGTGGCGTTTTGATCCTGATTTAGACAGCATTTTAGAAATCGAAAACTATATCGGAGAAACGGAGAAAAACTAAACTTTTTCTTGACATAGTTCTATCAAAACGCCGTTGGTGGTTTTAGGGTGTAAAAATGCCACCCATTTGTTATCCGCCCCTTCTTTTGGTTCCTTGTTCAAAATGGTAAATCCTTCTTCCTCAAGACGTTTCATTTCCGAACGAATGTCTTCCACCGCAAAAGCGATGTGATGGATTCCCTCGCCTTTTTTATCTAAAAATTTGGCAATGGGACTATTGGGATTTGTAGCTTCTAACAACTCGATTTTATTCGGCCCGTTTTTAAAAAATGAAGTGCGGACTCCTTCACTTTTTACTTCCTCAATTTTGTAATGATTCTCACCAAAAAGTTGCGCAAAAAGTTGATTGGATTTTTCCAAATTTTTTACAGCGATTCCGATGTGTTCTATTTTTTCCATAATGAGGAATGTAATTCGGTGGTAATTCTATAGCAATCCAGTAGCAATTCAATCGTAATTAATCAACGCAAACAGCAATCGTCAATCGTCAATCGAAATAATCGCAAATCATAATATATTCAAAACCTGCTCCTTGATTTTCTCCAAATCATCTTTCATCTGCACCACCACTTTTTGCATATCCGCGTGGTTGGCTTTACTGCCCAAGGTGTTGATTTCCCGTCCGATTTCTTGCGAAACAAAACCCAGCTTTTTGCCAATCGCGCCGCCTTCGTCCATCAGTTTTTCAAAGTAATCCAAATGGGATTGGAGGCGCACTTTTTCTTCCGTAACGTCCAGCTTCTCAAGGTAATAAATCAGTTCCTGTTCAAAACGGTTTTCGTCCAAAGTACCGTTGAACTCCGCCAAGCTGCGCTGCATTTTTTCGCGTACGCGCTGGATTCGGTCGGCTTCAAATTCGGGTACCTTTTGTAATTTCTTTTCGATGCTTTTCAAATGTTTGTCCACGTCCTTTTGCAAAGTCGCGCCCTCGTCCGCGCGGAACTTTTGGAGTTTTTCTATGGCAGATTCCAAAGCAGCCGAAATTTCTTTCCATTCGTTTTCGTCGAGCTCGTTTTCCGCGGGGAGCAAAACATCGGGAAGCCGCATCACGGCGGTAAGAACGTCGCCGCTGGCGTTGGTTTCATTCGTGATTTCTTGCAATTGATGAATGTAGGACTTCACCAAAACTGTGTTCACTTTTCGGCGCCAATTCTGAACCAGTAATTTCACAGTTCATCGTCAGATCCACTTTGCCGCGCTGCAATTTCTCGGAAATCATTTTCCGCATCAAAGTTTCTTTCTCCTTGAAAATCAGCGGTAAGCGGATATTTACATCCATTTGCTTGCTGTTCAGGCTCTTGATTTCGAAAGTGATTTTCTTAGCGGGGAGTTCCAGCGTGGCCTTCCCGAAGCCCGTCATCGAATGTAGTTTTGGCATAGCGGCAAAGGTAGCAAGCGGCGATTGACGATTTTTTCGACCCAACAAATATCGGGTTACGATTTACGATTGAGCGCACCGGAAACAGAAGTTGGCTTCCTTTTATAAAACGAAACCAAATAAACCCCCACGAAAAGCAAAGCGGCAGCACCAATTAAAATTCCCGTCAATTCGTCTTTTCCTAAAATGATGGCAGCGATGGCCGCAAAAAGAGGCTGCAAATAAATGTAAAAACTGACGGTTGTACTGGTTACTGTTTTTAACGCAAAAACATTTAACAAATAAGCCAAAAATGTGGTGCATAAAACTACATAGATCATCGAAGAAATAGCCGAGGTAGTTAGTTCCTTCCATTGTACTTCTGAAAATTGCGAAAATCCCAACGGTAAAATTATCCAAAAACCATAGAAAAAAACCCATTTTATGACAGTAATGGGCTTGTATCTTTTCATCAATGGTTTTACCAAAACCAAATAGGCGGCGTAAGAAGCGGCGTTCAGCAATACCAGCAAATTTCCCAGCGCAGTATCGGATTTTAAGATTTGGCCAAAACCCACCCCGCGGGTGATGAGCAAAAGCGCCCCGGCCAGTCCCAAAACGATTCCAATAAGGCGCGGAATTTTCAACGATTCTTTCAAAAAAATGGCGGCCAACCCCATCACCAAAATTGGGTTTACCGTCATCATCACCGCCGCGTTGATGGGCGTGGAAATGTTCAGCCCTTCAAAGAATAATATCTGGTTACAAGCCACGCCGAAGAATCCGCAAAAGGCCAATCGAAGATGGTCTTTTCGGGCGGTTTTTTCTTTGGGAAAAAATAGGGCGCTGAGCCAAAAAAGCGATACGCCACCAATTGCGCGCAACAATATAAATCCGCGTGGTTCAATGAATTGTGGCATCACCCCCTTAGCCACAATGTAATTCAAACCATAAATGAGCGCTACCAAAAACAGCGCGCCGTGGGCCAAAAATTTGGCGTTTTTCAGGTCAGCCACTCGAGGTAGTTTTTGGGGTGGATTATTTCAAAAGTGGCATCGGGGTAAGCTTTGGAAAAAGCGGCGGGCGTTTTTACTTTCCGCTCCGGATTCCATTTTACTTCGTAGGCAAAAATGCCGTCGTCGGCGGTTTCGATTAGGTCGATTTCCTGTTTATCATAAGTACGCCAAAAGTGCATTTCGCGACCCGTTTTTTTCATTTTATGAAATTTGAAACGCTCTGCCAAAACGTAATTTTCCCAAAAAAAACCTCGGTTGGGACGCAGTTCCATCGGTTGGTAATTATTTAAAAGGGCGTTCAAAATGCCGTTGTCCAAAAAATAATATTTCGATGATTTGACGATTTCTTTACGCAAATTCCGACTAAATCCTGACAATTCAAATATCACAAAAACCTGTTGCAAAAGATGAATGTAATCGGCCACCGTTTTTTTGTGCCATCCCAGTTTTTTTGATAATTCGTTCAATGAAACTTCGCCGCCGATTTGGAAAGCCAACAATCGCAATAAATCATACAATTGGCGACTGTATTTTAAACCATCCAAAATCAACAAATCTTTCAATAGATATTCATCCCGAATGGCGGTCAAATATTGCTTTTTTTTTGCATCGCTTTTGGTGGTCAAAACTTCGGGATAATGGCCAAAAAGCAAACGTTCGGGCAGTTTGCCTTCCAGCTCCAAAAGATTTTCGGTTTGCGAAAGTTCAAAAAGCGCGGGCGGGAAAACGGAATAGACCCAGCGCCGCCCCGTCAGTGGCTCGCCGGAATTTTGGTTCAAATCCAGCGGCGACGAACCGGAGGCGAAGAAATATTTATCGGGAAATTCGTCCACCATCAGTTTCAGCTTCATCCCGATGTCGGGAACGTGCTGGGCTTCGTCCAAAATAAGTCCGTCGGTATTTGATAAAAGGCGCTCGTATCTTTTGATGGTGCGCGGCTCCAACAGCGCGTGCGAATCCAAATCATCGCCATTGAGCATCAGCAAGTTGCGCTTGGTTTTTTTGAAAAAATCTTTTAAAATAAACGTCTTGCCCGCGCGGCGTGGGCCAAGCAAAATGTGAACTTTGCCCGCTTCCGCATCCAATAATTCTTGGGTAAAATGCCTATCCATTATTTAGAAAACCTCATTTGAAGTGCCCAAATTTACATTAATTAGGGCAGTCGAGTGCCCAAATTTACGTTAATTAGGACAGTCAAGTGCCCAAATTTACATTTTTTAAAATAAGTATTCTGAAAATTAAGCTGTTAGAGTCGGAGACCTAACAGATTTTACCGCTATCGAATTACCAAGAATTTCTATTGAATTACAACTGAATTACCTTCGCGCTTCAAAAAATTTTTAAGAATGTCGCACAACAATCTCAAATTCAACTCTTTAACCATCCACGGCGGGCAAGAACCCGACAAAGCTTACGGGGCGGTGATGCCACCGATTTACCAAACGTCCACCTACGCACAGAGCGAGCCGGGCGGACATAAGGGATACGAATATTCGCGTAGCGGAAACCCCACGCGCCACGCTTTGGAAAAAAGCATTGCCAGTTTGGAAAACGGCAAGCACGGCTTGGCTTTTGGCAGCGGATTGGCAGCGATTGACACGGTCATCAAAATGTTGAAACCTGGCGATGAAGTCATATCCACCAACGATTTGTACGGCGGCACTTATCGGCTTTTCACGAAAGTATTCTCCAAAATGGGCATTAAATTTCATTTTACCGCAATGGCCGATTCCGAGGGCATGGAAGATTTGGTCAATGAAAATACCAAGCTGATCTGGACGGAAACGCCTACCAATCCGATGATGAGCATCAATGATATTTCGGCGCTGAGCCAAGTGGCGAAAAAGTGCGGCGCGCTACTGGCGGTGGACAACACTTTCGCCACGCCTTATTTACAAAAACCCCTGGATTTGGGCGCGGACATCGTGATGCACTCCGCCACCAAATACATCGCCGGCCACTCCGACGTGGTGATGGGATTGCTGGCGGTGAAAGACGACCAATTGGCCGAAGAACTTTATTTTTTGCAAAATTCCTGTGGTCCAGTCTGCGGCCCGATGGACAGTTTTCTCGCTTTGCGCGGGATCAAAACACTGGCCGTAAGGATGCAGCGCCACTGCGAAAACGGGCGGGACATCGCACATTTTCTGCGGAATCATTCCAAAGTGGAAGCCGTGTACTGGCCCGGTTTTGAGGACTCGCCCGGACACGAAATCGCCAAAAAACAGATGAAAGATTTTGGCGGGATGCTCTCGTTCTCCATTAAAAATGCGGCCTTGGAAAAAACTGTAAAAGTGGTTTCCAATCTCAAGGTGTTCACTTTAGCGGAATCGCTGGGCGGCGTGGAATCGCTGGCCGGGCATCCGGCGAGTATGACGCACGCTTCCATTCCGAAAGAGGAGCGCGAAAAAACCGGCGTTACGGATTCGCTGATTCGCTTGAGCGTGGGAATTGAGGACATCGAGGATTTGAAAAACGACCTCAACCAAGCGCTGAATTCTATCTGAAAATGAAACAGTTTTTTATCACGGGGACGAGTTCAGGAATCGGCAAAGCGCTGGCGGAGAAGGCGTTGGAGGAAGGCCACTCCGTTTTGGGCATCAGCCGCCGGAAAAATATCGAACACAAAAATTACCGTCATCTCAATTATGATCTGGGAGATTACCAGAATTACAAACTGGTAAACTTTAATATTAACAAGGAGGCGGACGAGCTAATTTTGGTGAACAACGCGGGCTGGCTGGGGCAGGTAAAACCATTGGCGGAAATTCGCCCGAGCAACATCGAAAAGGCGTTTCAGATCAATCTGATAGCGCCCGCGATTTTGACGAAACTGTTTTTGGAACAGACCGAAAAAAACCAGCAGAAAAGGACGGTATTAAATATTTCTTCCGGTGCGGCCAGCCACACGATTCCGAGTTGGACGACTTACTGCGCCTCGAAAGCGGGGCTGGAAATGCTGACGAAAAATGCGCAGATCGACCATCCGGAAGTTCGCTTCTTGGCGGTGGCGCCCGGCATCGTGGATACCGAAATGCAGGGCGAAATCCGTCAAGTGGAGAAATCGGATTTCCCTGAAAAACAGCGGTTTGTGGATTATAAAGAAAAAGGGGAGCTGAGTTCTCCTCCTGAAGTGGCGGGGAAATTATTCCACATTTTAACGCAAGAATCCCCAAGGGAGAAAACCATACTTTCGTTGAATTAAAGATCTGACGCGCTAAATTCCTCATTATGAGAAAAATACTTCTTTTCATCGCGATTTTTGGACTCGTGTTTTCTTCTTGCAAAAAGAATAACGACGGTGGTGAGGAACCCAACCCGCCCACTTACGAAGATCGAATGACTGGCACTTGGGACTTGAAAAGTGTGGACTATGATTCAGAATTTATCAACCCGTTGAACCCCACTTCCACGCTCCAATTTATGGGCGCAGGTTCGGACGTTTCCGGTACTTTTATTTTTACCCAAAATCCGAACGAAGTCAATTATTCATATAATTTTAAGGTGGATGCCGATTCGCTTTCGCCAACCCCCATCCCCGTAAACGATGAAGGCTCAGGCACTTGGGCGACCACCGCGGATGACTCCAAAATAATTATCACCACGCCCGAACAGGAGTTGATTTTAAAGGTGGCTGAAAACAACCCCAACCGTCAAGTTTTCCAAACCACTGCGGAACAGGAGGTTTTCCCTGGGTTTTCCGTCACCGCAGACTTAGATTTGGTTTTGGAAAAGCGCTGAAATCGAAAACATTGGCACGGTTTTATGATTGCCATTTTTCAATAACAAAAATTTCTTTTCATTATGAAAAAGACAATGATGATAGGCGCGATGAGCCTTTTGATGACGATTCCCGCCTTTGCCCAAAAAGACGTGGAGCGCGCGCAAAACCCCGAAGAGCGCGCCGAGCGGATGACCGCGCGGATGGCGGAAAACTTGGAACTGCGCGATGACCAGCGCGCGGCGGTTTACGAAGCCAACCTCGAAATGGTGATGAAAGCGCGCGAAAATCGCCAAGAGGCGCGCGAGGAATACCAAGCAAAATTGGCCGATATTTTGGACGAAGAGCAGATGGCCAAAGCCGAGGAAATGGGTGAAAAGCGAAAAATGAAAATGCGCCAGCGCGGCGAACGGATGGAAGAGCGCGAAATGCGCCGCGAAGAAATGCGGGAAGAACGCACAACCCCAGACGACCGCGACCAATAGCGAAATTTTTTCCATAAAAAAATCAAATCCCTCCCGACCTTGAGTCGCGGAGGGATTTTTTATGGAAAAACCCGCCGTCCCATTCCTTTATTATTGAGTTAATTTGCGCCCTTCCAATCCATTTTATGATGAAAGAAAAACTGAAAAAACTTGAACAGAAAATTGCCGAGGCGCAACTGGGCGGCGGTGAAAAACGCATCGAAAGCCAGCACGGCAAAGGAAAACTTACAGCGCGGGAGCGCGTCCATTTTTTGATGGACGAGGGAAGTTTTGAAGAAATTGGAATGCTGGTAAGGCACCGCAGCAAAGATTTTGGATTGGAAAAACAGAAGATTCTGGGCGATGGCGTGGTGTCCGGCTACGGTACGGTGAACGGGCGGCTGACCTACGTTTTTGCCCAAGATTTCACGGTGCTGGGCGGCTCGCTGGCGGAGGCCCACGCCGAAAAAATCGTGAAGGTGATGAAACTGGCGATGAAAAACGGTGCGCCCGTAATTGGGTTGAACGACAGTGGCGGCGCGCGCATCCAAGAAGGTGTGGTGTCGCTGGGCGGTTATGCGGATATTTTTTATCGGAATACTTTGGCGAGCGGCGTCATCCCGCAAATTTCCGCGATTATGGGGCCGTGCGCGGGCGGCGCGGTGTATTCGCCGGCCTTGACGGATTTTATTATGATGGTGGAAGGCACCAGCTATATGTTCGTCACCGGCCCGAACGTGGTGAAAACCGTGACCCACGAAGAAGTTTCGGCGGAGGATTTGGGCGGTGCGTCCGCGCATTCGTCCAAAAGCGGCGTCACGCATTTTACTTATGAAAATGAAATTGCGTGTATAAACGGCATCAAAAAATTATTGGAATATGTACCGCAAAATTGTGAAGAAGAACCGCCCTTTTTAGAGTATAAAAGTGAGGATGAAAATCGGCCTCTTTTAAATGAAATTATTCCCGAAAATCCAAACCAACCGTATGACATTCGGGAGGTGATAAACGGCACGGTGGATTCGGACAGTTTCATGGAAGTTCATAAAGATTTTGCGCAGAATATCGTGGTCGGCTTGGCAAGGATTGGCGGCCGCAGCATCGGCATCGTGGCCAACCAACCGGCTTATTTGGCGGGAGTGTTGGATATCAATTCTTCCACCAAAGGCGCGCGCTTCGTGCGTTTTTGTGATTGTTTCAACATCCCGCTTTTAGTGTTGGAAGATGTCCCCGGTTTCCTGCCCGGCACCGACCAAGAGTGGAACGCCATTATTACAAATGGAGCAAAATTGCTGTATGCTTTCAGCGAGGCGACCGTTCCTAGAATCACCGTCATCACCCGCAAAGCCTACGGCGGCGCTTACGATGTGATGAATTCCAAACACATAGGCGCGGATATGAACTACGCGTGGCCGAGCGCCGAAATCGCGGTGATGGGCGCGAAGGGCGCGGCGGAAATCATCTTCAAAAAAGAAATAAAAACCGCCGACGACCCCGCCGCCAAGCTGAAAGAAAAAGAGGAAGAATACGCCGAAATGTTTGCCAACCCCTATCGGGCGGCGGCGCGCGGCTATGTGGATGAAGTCATTAAACCGGAACAGACGCGGGAAAAATTGATGCGAGCCTTTAAAATGCTGGAGAACAAAGCGGAGAAATTACCACGGAAAAAGCACGGGAATATTCCGTTGTGATTATTTATTTCAACATTCTCTAAATTCTGTCAGGAGCTGGAAAACGGCATCCCCGGCTAGGTGGACGTGGATTTTTACCAGCAAACCAATCCGCAATTTTATACCACCGTTTATGAAAATTTGGAGAAAGTGGAGGTGTAGATTTTGGCGCACAACCAAAATGATACCCGTTGGATAAATTATGAATCCATCCATACTTTCGAAAAAACTTTGCGCGACCGCAGTAAAAATTATTTAAGCGAAAGAAGCGAGGCGGGCTGGCCTTCTTGGACGCTAGGACACCACCGTGCCGAGGGAAATCTTTCGGAGATTTTGGAATAAAAAAAGCCGAGTTCAAAAAACTCAGCTTTTAAGGAGGTGCGGGCGAAAGGACTTGCACCTGCCTGATAATGATAGCACACTTACCTTTCTTAAGAAGCTGGATCAAATGCCTTTGCGCGATGGCCATTTTTATCCAACAAACCTTATGGCATTAAATAGTAAAGGAAAATGCACTTTCGGATGACATTCTGACTTGTTGGCATCCCCACTAACTCTTGTAATTTCCCTTTATGTGATAACGTGAAATGTTTAGAGCATAGAATCCGATGCCAACAAATATGAAGGACACCCATTCAAATTCATCGAATAAAAGTTGATAGATGCCATAGAAAATAAGCACCATCGCTAATATTGAGAAAACTACATATCGCATCTCCTTCAATGGTGAAATTACGAGCCAATTCAACAACTGCTAATTACTCCATAGGTTGCAAATGCTTTACTAACAGCCCACGCCCCTACTCCAGTGGCCCAACCCCCCGAGCCTACGGTAACACCTACAGCTAAAGCGGTAACGAACAAAGTTGCACCTATGGCTACTGCGCAATCAACTCCTGCAACCCCGCTTGTAGATTTTTTGTCTTCATTTGTGAACAAACCATCACAGAAGATAATCATAGATGCTAAATCCGCGATAGACTCAGCGTACAGCAGCTCTTGACCGGTAAGCGAATAATTTGCTGTAACATCAGAGTTTGGATCATTTACCAAATCCGTTGCTGCATCTAAAATTTCTGAATTAAGGTTTTCCTGATTAAATAGAGCATATATACCATTCCCCTCAGAAAAAACGTAAGTCCAATTCTCATCCAAAATCGACATAAACGTAGTGGTATCAACTCCAAGGGATTCTCTATTAAAGGTCAATTCACACGAGTATTCATTTTCCGACTTGGATGAAGAACTGATACTCTCATTTGAGTTGTCCTTCTCGCAGGAAAATAAACAAATCCAAATTCCTGAGAGAAAAGCAACTTTTTTAATCATAATAAAAAATTCAATTTAACTGAACCTACTCATCCGCTTTTCGGCAACCGCGACAATTACACCAAAAAGGTTAATTGCGGGGCAAATATATTAAAAATATATTAAAAAATGGGTCTTGACTGGTTTACGAAGGGATAACCTTCGTAACAAGTTGAGGCTCAATGAAAAACAAATATATAAAAAGAACATATTTTTTGGAATACAAATACAGGGAGGTTCTGAGGTTTTTCTGCGCCGATTTGAAGGCGACCCAGATTGCAAAACTGGCCAATGCGAACCGCAATCTCGTAAACCGTTAGCTGAGGCTTCCCAGGGAGAGTTTTCGAGCTCGCGGTCTTTGATAGCCCGCTGGAGGGCTAAGGTGGAGGTGGACGAGTCCTATTTCGGAGCGAGGCGCGTGAATGGCCAGGGTACGGGGCGGGCGGCAAGACCGTCGTCTTAGTGCTTCTGAAAAGGAAGAGGAAAGTGTACACCGAGGTGGTGGAGAACTGCTTGCGCCCCACGCCGCAGGCGGTGATACAAGGGAAGGTGGAGCTGGACAGCATCATCCATTTTGACAAAAAGACGTCATAGCTACACCTGAAAGAGACCGAGTTCCGATGCAACCACAGAAACCTTAACCTAACATCTCATGGAGGAAAACAGGAACAATTTTTGTGTGGCCTCGAAATTCTAAATTTAAAAAAAATCCCAATGAAAAAATTCAGTTTTATGATGGCCACTTTTGCCATCGGCACTTTGATGTTCGCTTTTAATACCAAGAGCGAGGGCACTCTGAAAATCGGCGACAAAGCTCCGATGCAAGGCCAAGAAATGGAAAACATTGATGGCAAGATGCACAGCCTCAGCGACTTGGCGGACGACAACGGCTTAGTGGTCATCTTTTCGTGCAACACTTGCCCCTTCGTGATTGGCTGGGAAGACACCTACCCCGAACTGGCCACGATTACGGCCGAGAACAAAATCGGGATGGTGCTGATCAACAGCAACGAGGCCAAGCGCGACGGCGACGATTCGATGCAAGAAATGAAAAAGCACTTTGAAGAAGCGGGCTACCAATCGCCTTATTTGATGGACGAAAACCACAAATTGGCCGATGCTTTTGGCGCAAAGACCACCCCGCACGTTTTCCTTTTTGATGCTGATATGAAACTGAAATACGAAGGCAGCATCAACGATAAATACGAAGACCGCGACGAGACGGCTTCCACATTTTACCTGAAAAACGCGCTGAACAATATGGTGGACGGCGCAGAAATAGATCCCGCCACCACCAAGCCGATTGGTTGCAGCATCAAGCGCGCGAAGACGTAATCAGCTTAAAAGTATTTGATTAAAATAAACCCTCAAGGTTCATTTCTTGGGGGTTTTTTTCGTTCTGGTTTTTTTATAAAATCTTGTTAAAAAAAGTTTGGGCAAACGAAACAAGAAACAATGGGCGTTCTTGTCCCAAACCCATAAAATTTCTGCAAGATGAGAATCATTGTCCGTTTTCTTATTTTAATCACGCTTTGGCACATCCTTTTTTGGCAACAGTTGCCGGGCATTAATTTGGCTATTTTTACCACTCTAATTTTAGTCGCCCACTTTATAGAAAAAGGTGGGCAAAAATTATCAAAATTTGACATTTTTTTGATGATTTGTTTTACGATTTCGGCCTATAGCCAAATTAGTATTGGCTCGGCGGTGAGTACGCTCGTTTTGGTTTTGAGCTTCGTGGCGCTTTATGGGAAATTGAGGTTGGCCGGTTCATCCGTTTTGGAAAACACGCTTAACCAACTCTTCAATTTCATCAATTTGAAAGAGAACCTACTACCGGGAGTCCAGCTATTGCCCGAGCCGGTGCGGCGGCAGCGCGGTTTGCTCTATGTCCGGCTGGCGTTTGTCCCATTAATTTTGTTCACGCTTTTTGCCGTGCTGTTTTCAGCGGGCAACGCCATTTTCAACAACTGGAGCGGGACGGTTTTTGGTGATTTTTTCAGGCTCTTAGAAAGTGTTTCTTTGAGCTACTTTTTCTTCCTCACCTTTGGGATACTCCTTTTGAGGTGGCTTTTCCTCAAAAAACCCGGTACTTTTCTATCTCTAAAAGCTTCCAATTTTTTATCTCGAAAAGACAAGAAACCCAGCAAATTGATAAAGAAATTGGGACTGCGCGACGAATATGTTTCCGCGCTGATGATTTTCGCCTCGCTCAACGTGCTTTTTTTGGTCGTCAATTTTATTGATATAAAATGGGTGTGGTTTCAGTTTGACCCGCCCACTGGGTTCAGCCTCAAGGAGTTCGTTCACGAAGGCGTGGGCTGGCTCATACTCACCTTGCTCCTTTCGATGACCGTTATTTTCTACTTTTTCCGTTTCAATCTGAATTTTTATCCCAAAAGGAAAACGCTGCGCAGGCTCGCCCAGATTTGGGTTTTCCAAAATGGCATCTTGGCGATTTCGGTGGCCTTGCGCACTTGGTATTATGTGGAAAGCCACGCGCTGGCCGGCCGCCGCCTCGGTGTCTTTGTTTTTCTGGCGCTGGTGTTTATTGGCTTGGTTTCGCTTTCGCTAAAGATCTGGAAACGGCATAATTCGGCTTGGGTCATCCGTATCAATTCTGCTTTTGCGCTGGCGCTTTTCACGCTTTGCGCCACGGTCAATTGGGACAAATTCATCGTGCGCTACAATCTTGAAAACGGCATCCCCAGCCAAGTGGACGTGGATTTTTACCTTGATGCCAATCCGCAAGTGTACCCAATCGTCTTTGAAAATTTGGATAAAGTGGAGGAGTAAATCTTGGCGCACAATCAGAACGATGTCCGTTGGATTCCATACGAAAACATCGAAGGTTTCCAAAACGCGCTCCGCCATCGCAGCGAAAATTATTTAAACCAAAGAAAGGGGGCGGGCTGGCCATCGTGGACGTGGGGCCACCACCGTGCCGAGGGAAAGCTTTCGGAGATTTTGGAATAAAAAAAGCCAAGCCCCGAAGAACTTGACTTCTAAATAAGTGCGGGCGAAAGGACTCGAACCTTCACACCTCGCGGCACCAGATCCTAAGTCTGGCGTGTCTACCAATTCCACCACGCCCGCATAATTTCAAAAATTTCTTAGATAGGGTTTGATTTTCACAAAATCCTAAAACTGGCGTGCCTGCCTGTCGGCAGACAGGTTTACCAATTCCACCACATCCGCTAAAATTTGAGGCCGCAAAAATAGCCTTTTTTCAAATCCAAACAAGCCAAATTTACTGGAATTCACCCTTTATAAACCCTCTCGCATTCCTTACTTTTGCGCTCCTTTTTTTTATAAAAATCATAGATGAAAACGTTTGACCTGAACGAGCTTTCCGGCAAAATGGCGCACGCCCACCTTTTGGGCAGCATCGGGCCGCGCCCGATTGCTTTTGCCAGCACCATCGACGAGGAGGGCAACCGCAACCTCAGCCCGTTCAGCTATTTCAACGTGTTCAGCAGCAACCCGCCCACGGTGATTTTTTCGCCGGCGCGGCGCGTGCGCGATAATACCACCAAGCATACTTTGCACAACGCCGAAGCCACGGGCGAAGTCGTCATCAACATCGTGAATTACGACATCGTGCAACAGATGTCACTTGCTTCAACGGAATACGCGGACGGCGTGGATGAATTTATAAAAAGCGGCTTGACGCCCATCGAATCTGAAAAAGTGAAACCCTTTCGGGTGAAGGAATCGCCGGTGCAACTGGAATGCAAGGTGAACCAAATCATCGCGCTGGGCGACCAAGGCGGCGCGGGCAATTTGATTGTATGCGAAGTTTTGCTCATCCATATCAATGAAAACGTGCTGGATGCCAATGGAATCATCGACCAAACGAAAATAGATTTGGTGGCGCGGATGGGCGGAAACTGGTATTGCCGCGCGCACGGCGACGCGCTTTTTGAGGTGGAAAAACCGCTCAGCGCCATCGGCATCGGCGTAGATCAAATTCCGAAACGCATCCGTGAAAGCATAGTGCTGGATGGCAATGACTTAGGAAAGCTGGGCAACGTTGAAAACCTGCCCACCGAGGACGAAATCAAAACGTATGCGAAAAGCGAAAACCGCGTACAGGAAATTTTCCGCAACAGCGGCGACAATTTGGAAGCGCGCGAGCAATTGCATCATTTGGCAAAAGAATTTTTAGACCAAAACCAAGTAAAAGAAGCGTGGAAAACGCTGCTGGCCGACCATATCGGCCGTAATTAATTTTCTTAAAAAAAAAACAAAAAAATGGAGATAACAGGAATCGTTAAAAAAATAGGAGAAACCGAGCAAATTACCGATAGCTTTAAAAAGCGCAATTTGGTGGTCACCACCGAAGAACAATATCCGCAGCATTTGCAGATAGAATTTGTGCAGGATAAAGGCGCGCTTTTAGATCATTACAGCGAAGGCGACAAAGTGACGGTGGGCATCAATCTGCGCGGCCGCGAATGGACATCGCCGCAAAACGAGGTGAAGTATTTCAACTCTATTTCGGGCTGGCGGATTGAAAAACAAAGCGCCGCCCCCGCCGCCAACGCTGGACAAAATGGCCAAGCCGCCCCCGCCAAAGAAATGCCGCCGATGCCGCCGATGCAGGACGACGAGGACGATGATTTGCCGTTTTGAGCGGCAAATATTGAATAGGCAATAATGAATAAGTAGTGGGGAGCGGCGGTTGGCAAATCTTAAATCGAATCAATCGTTAATCGCCCGTGTCCTTTTCCCAAACATTCGAGCAAACTTTTCGGCGGCTTTTGCCCGCGCCCTTTACCATCGCAGTGGTTCTCACTTTCGTCACGATGGCGCTGGCGCTGCTTTTTGGGGATTTCCAATCTTCTGAAAATAAGGTCGTTGCGATGCTCTCCGCGTGGCAAAACGGTCTGTGGGATCCGCCGCTTTTAGTGTTCGCCGTGCAGATGATGTTGATTTTGGTGCTGGGCCACGCGCTGGCTTTGGCGCCGCCCGTCAGCCGCGTGATTGACCGAATCGTGAACGCGGGAAAATCGCCCGCCGCCGCCGCTTATTTCGTCACTTTTTTTACGATAATTGTTGCCCTTTTTAATTGGGGGCTGGGGTTGATTTTCGGCGCCATCATCGCGCGGAAAACGGGGGAGCGCTTTGCTCGCAACGGATTGAAAACCAACTACCCGCTCATCGGCGCGGCGGGCTATTCCGGATTGATGGTGTGGCACGGCGGCATCAGCGGGAGCGCGCCGATAAAGGTGGTGGAAGAAGGCCACCTGAAAAGTTTGATGGCAGGGATTTTCCCGTCTGAAAAAATCGCAGAACTGCCCCATTCTTTGCCGTTTGAAATGACGGTTTTCTCGCCGATGAATTTGACCGCCTCCCTCCTACTGCTTTTGATCTTGCCCGCTTTTATGGCATTTTGGATGAAAAAATCTTCCCACAATATTATCCAGTTTCCAAATCAAAATTTCAGCATTAAAACTAAGGAAAACGAAACTAAAATAGGTGCAGAAAAATTAGATTACAGTCGTATTTTTTCGCTGATTTTCGCCCTTTTAATTTTAGCATTTACGTTTTATATTCCATTCCTTCACGATGAATTTTCTTTAAAATTTATCACTCCAAATTTTATCAACTTCGCCTTGCTGGGATTGTGCCTTCTGTTTCATAAAAATTTTATGGGATTTTTGAATGCCATCGACGGAGCCATCGGCGGGGCGGCCGGCATCCTCATCCAGTTCCCGCTCTATTTTGGCATAATGGGATTGATGAAATCCAGCGGCTTGATTGGAATGGTCAGCGAATTCTTCATCAGCATTTCTAATGAAACTACTTTCCCGATATTTACCTTTTTCAGTGCGGGGCTGGTCAATATTTTCGTGCCCAGCGGCGGCGGGCAGTGGGCCATCCAAGGGCCGATTCTCATCCAAGCCGCTGACCAGCTCGGCGTTTCCCTCTCCAAAAGCCTGATGGCGCTGGCCTACGGTGATCAGCTCACCAATATGCTGCAGCCGTTCTGGGCGCTGCCGCTCTTGGGAATCACCGGATTGAAAGCCCGCGACATCTTGCCGTACACCATCGCGCTGATGGCGGTGGGGGCGGTGATTTTTATATCGGTTTTGCTTATTTTTTGAATATGCCAATTTATCAACTTCCGCCTGAAATTTGGTTTCCGAAGTCTGATGAGTTTGAGGGCGACTTGGTGGCGATTGGAGGCGACTTTTTGCCGTCGCGTTTGCTTGCGGCCTATCAAAACGGGATTTTTCCGTGGGGAAAATATGATGGCATCGTCCATTGGTACAGTCCACAAAAACGAATGGTGCTGAGGCCGTCAGAGGTAAAAATCAGCAAAAGTTCACGTAACCTAATCAATCAAAAACGATTTGATATAATGATAGATACCGATTTTGAAGGGGTCTTGGAAGGTTGCCAAAACACGCCGCGCAAAGGACAGGACGGCACTTGGCTCACCGACGATTTGAAATATGCCATCTTGGACTTGCACCGGCGCGGCTACGCCCACTCTTACGAGGCCTATTTGGATTGGGAACTGGTGGGCGGCCTTTACGGGTTTATCATCAACGGCACTTTCAGCGGCGATTCGATGTTTTCCACCGTGAGCAACGCCAGCAAAATGGCCTTCATCGAGATGTGTGACCATTTGGGAGGTTTGGGAATGGAACTAATTGACTGTCAATCTTATACTAAGCACTTAGCTTCTTTGGGCGCCTATGAGATTCCGCGCGGCGAGTTTCTTGAAATTCTCCATAATTCAAAGTTTCCATAAAAAAATCAGTAAAAATCAGCCCAATCCGCGTCATCCGCGTTCCAATCCTTGCAGCTTTCGCTCAGCTTTTTCCCACTCCTCCATCTTCTTATCCAGCTTCGCTTTTTTTGCCTCGTATTTTTGAAAATAATCAGGATCCTTGGAAAGTTCCTTGAACTGTTCGGGGTCTAAGAGTTTTGCGTCCAAATCCGCGATTTCGGTTTCCAATTTTTCGATTTCTTTTTCTAATTTTTTGATGGAATTTTCCGCGTTTCGCAAATCTTTATCGCGCTGTTTTCGCTCCTTATAATCATTCTTTCCGTTTTTCGGTATTTCATCCTTTTTTTGCGATTCGGAATTTCGCTCTAATTGACGGAAATCCTCCAGTTTTCGGGCATTCAAATATTCTTCAATCGTACCTAAAAACTGTTTCACTTTCCCTTCGCGAAATTCAAAGATTTTATCGGCTAAACCGTTCAAAAAATAACGGTCGTGCGAGACCAAAATCAAGGTGCCGTCAAACTCTTGCAGGGCGTTTTTCAGCATCTCTTTGGACTTCATATCGAGGTGGTTGGTCGGTTCGTCCATCACCAAAAGGTTGTTGGGGTTCAGCAGCAATTTGCACAGCGCTACCCGCCCTTTTTCGCCACCTGAAAGCACCTTCACTTTTTTCTCCACATCGTCACCGGTGAAGAGAAAACTGCCCAGAAAATCACGGGCGCGTTTCCGCAAATCTTCCGGCGCGGCATCCTCAATGGTTTGCAGCAAAGTTTTATTGCCGTCCAGTGTTTTCGCCTGTTCCTGCGCGTAGTAGCCGATTTCTACGTTGTGGCCAATTTCCAATTTTCCTGAATGCGGCAGGTTCTCCGCGATGATTTTCACTAAGGTGGATTTTCCTTGCCCGTTCTGTCCGACGAACGCCACTTTTTCCAAACGGTTAATGGAAATATCGACATTCTTAAAAACCGTTTTTTCGTCATACGACTTGGAGAGGTTTTCGGCGTCCACCACCACCTTGCCGGAGCGCGGCGCGGGCGGAAAGCGGAAGTGGATTTTTTTCGCATCCTCATCATCCACTTCTATCATTTCCATCTTATCCAATTTTTTGATAAGATTTTGGGCGAAACTGGCCTTGCTCGCTTTATACCGAAATTTTTCGATCAGTTGTTCGGTATGTTTTACTTCCTTTTCCTGATTTTTTAATTCTTGTTTTTGTAAGGTTCTGCGCTCTTCCCGTAATTCCGTAAACTTGGAATACGGCACGGGATAGTCATAAATTTTCCCATACACAATTTCCACCGTCCGTTTGGTAATCGCATCAAGAAAAGTGCGGTCGTGGCTCACCATCAAAATCGCGCCTTCATATTCTTGCAAAAACTCTTCGAGCCAGATGATGGAATTGATGTCGAGATGGTTGGTGGGCTCGTCCAAAAGGAGCAAATCGTTTTTCGCCAAGAGCAATTTGGCCAGCTCAATCCGCATCCGCCAGCCGCCCGAAAATTCAGTGGTCTGCCGCTCAAAATCGGAGGGCAAAAAACCAAGTCCGGTCAGAATTTTTTCCAAATCGCCGTGGTAAGTGTAGCCGCCAATCATCGTGAATTTTTCCGTCAGCACGTTCAAATCCTCAATCAACTGCAAATAGCTGTCGCTCTCATAATCCTCGCGTTCAGCCAGTTGCATGTTTATTTGGTCGATTTTTTCTTGGATGGACTGGATTTCCGCGAAAGCGGACTCGGCCTCTTCCCACACCGTGCGGCCGTCGTGCAGCGGCAACTCCTGCGGCAGGTAGCCGATTTTGAAATCCTTGGGCTGGCTCACGTTGCCCGCGTCGGCCGAAATTTCCCCCGCGATGATTTTCAGCAAGGTGGACTTGCCCGCGCCGTTGCTGCCCACCAGCCCGATTTTCTCGTTGGGGTTTATCAAAAAGGAAACGCCCTTGAAAATTTCGCGGTCGTTGTACTGGAGCCGGATGTTGTTGATGCCTGTCATTGCGGCAAAGGTAAATTGGGTAATTGGGTAATTGGGTAATTGGGTAATTGGGTAATTGGGTAATTGGGTAATTGGGTAATTGGGTAATTGGGTAATTGGGTAATTGGGTAATTGGGTAATTGGGTAATTGGGTAATTGGGTAATTGGGTAATTGGGTAATTGGGTAATTGGGTAATTGGGTAATTGGGTAATTGGGTAATTGGGTAAAATCGCTTTTTTGGATACGCGATACAATCGCGCACCAGCGGCGCACCCGCGAACCCCAAAAAAAAATTTTTCCACACCCAAATCCCAAAACCATTTTGTAATCAACCACTTACAAAAACAAGTTTTTTACACTTATTTTATCTTCTAACATTTTGATTATCAAAAAGTTGCAGATGCGGTAGCTACGCCTTTCTTTTGCGCAACATTTACTTCTAAAACTACTCTGATGAATCTCCTAAAACCAGCGGCCGTGGCCGTCCTTGGGCTTTCGGCTACTTTTTCCAGCGCTCAACTCTATGTGGAAGCCGAACAACTTTACGTCTCTACGGGCGGCCTATATATAAATGGTGATTTGCAGACCGCCTCCACCGATGGCGACAATGCCACCATAACCATCGCCGATACCTTGGCCGCCACGGGCCACGTAACTTTAGACAGCGGTACGGCCGTGGCTGGCGGGGGCTTTCTGGCTTTGACGGGCACGGCGCAGCAAAACTTGGATTTTGCCGATGCCACCATCCCCCAACTTTTATTGAATAATAGCAATGGCGCGTCGCTGAGTGCGGATGCCACTGTTTCCGGCACTTTGCAGTTGGAGGATGGCCTGCTGGACATTGCCAACTACGATTTGACGGTGGGCGTATTGGGCACCGGCGCCGGTTTTATTGCGGGGCAGTCGGCTACCCGTTATATTAAGACTTCCGGCACGGGCGAGCTGCGGCGCTTTGCGAGCGGCACTACCGAATTCCCGATTGGCGCGGACAGCTACACCCCGATTACAATCAATCCCACCGCCCCCGATACGCTGGGTGCGCGCGCCGAAAACACGGCCTACGCCTCTTATAATCCTATCAAGTTTCTGCCCTTTACCAACAATGTGGTGCAAAGCGCTTGGTACGTCAGCGGCGGCGAGGCCACTACCGCCGATATGGACTTGAGCTGGCCAGCGGCGCGGGAATTCTCCGACTTTGCGCGCGACAGTAGCACCGTGGTTTTTTACGATGATGACATTGACCGCTGGATTGTCCCCACCACTTTTCAAAACGCGGGCAACAGCGGCGGGCTGTATTCGCAAAGCATCACCGGTGCCAAAAATTTTGACACCTACTACGCCGTATTTGAAGCGCAAGACTGCGGCGGCCCCAATACCACTTACGTTTATAATAATGGTTGGAACACCGACCCCAACGGCACGGCCAATTTTTGCGACAGCATCGCCATCGTGGCGGGCAATGCGAGCCTGACCGACATCGTGTACGCCCGCGCCTTGACCATCGCGCCGAACGCGTCCATTGACCTTGGCGGGAATACTATGGTGGTGGAAAAGAAGGCCACCGTGCAAGCCGATTCCACCGGCTATGGCCAGCTCATCGGCAAGGTGGAAGGCGCGGCGGATTGGCAGACCTATTTGGCGAGCGCCTCGCCGCGCTGGTACAACAATGCGTTCCCCGTTTCAGGAAAAGTGAGCAACATTTCCGGTGCGCTCATTAATATTACCAATGATGTGAATTCGCACAACATTTATAAATACGACCCGACGACCGACAGTGACATCGATAATGAAGGTGACTGGGTGATGGCCGCCGCCACCGACGATTTGGGAACGACCGCCTATCAGATTTACCTCAGCAACAATTTTGGTGGAAACTCGGCCACGCTTACCGCCACGGGCGATTTGCTGGACGGCGCGCAGGCGATTCCGGTAACGGTGAACGGGCAAAACACCGAAGGTTGGAATTACATTCCGAATCCCTATCCCAGTGCCTTGGATTTTGATGAACTGACCACGGACAATCCCACTATCATTACCAAAACTTATTACATTCAAAGCGGGCCGCCCAACACTTCGGTTTTCCAATCCTACAATGCTACACTGGGAACGGGCACGCTGGGCGGCACAAAAAATTTGGCAACAGGGCAGGGCTTTTTTGTGGAAGCCACGGCGAGCGGCAATTTGAATTTGGACAATTCGCAAAGGAATTTGAACACACCGGATTTGTACCGCGTGGCGGGCAGTGCGGGGCAGTTTTTAAAACTGAAAGCCGGCCGCGCGGGCAGCGACCGCTTTGACGAAACGGTGATTGGGTTCGACGCCCAATATTCCAACGGAAAAGACAACAGCGGCGCGGACGCCAAGAAAATGATGAACCACTTTTTCCCGAACCTTTATACGGAAATCGCGGGCAAGGCCTTCGTGCACAATGGTTTGGACGAGAATTTCACCTCCCACAGCGAGCCGCTCTTTTTTGCGCACGACTCGGCGGGGACGTTTAAAATCCAAGTGGCGGCGGATTATCTGCCCCACGATTGGACGGTGGATTTGGAAGATTTGCAACAACAAAAAACCGTGGATCTGCGGGCGGGCGGCTATTCGTTTTCACACGGCGCGGGCAATGCAGCGGGACGTTTCGTTCTTCATTTTAATAAAAGCGCCGTGGGAATGGCCGAATTGGAAAACGCGAGCGGCATTTTCGCTTTCGCGGAAAACGGCCTGCTGAACATCAATATGGAAAACCACGATGCGCCGGCCACGGTGAAACTGTACGACCTGCGCGGGGCGCTATTGGCGGAAGCCGACAAAACGCGCGGCGGCAAAATCATCCAAATCAAAATGAAAAACCAAGCGCGCGGCGTGTATCTGCTGAAAGTGCAGGATGCCAGCGGCCAAGCGGTGTATTCTCAAAAAATCTTGAACTGAAATTTCTGAAACTCTAATTTTTCACGCTGCCGCGCGATTGTATCGCGTGTGCAAAAATTCCTAAAACCCCTCTTTTTACAATGAAAAAACTACTCTTCCTCTCAATTTTCCTCCCCTTGGCGGGAATGGCGCAAGTGGGCGTGGGCACCACCAGCCCGCAGGCCAAACTGCACATCCAAGGCGATTTGCGCGTGGACTCGATGAGGACCATCGGTACCTCCGATTTGAAGGTGGTACTGGATACCGCCACCAACAAATTGGCACTGCAGGCCACGCGGCCGCAGTCAGATACTTTGGTGCGTATTTCCGCCAAGACGAGTGGCAATTCCATCCCTCATTTAACCTCGACTCGGATAATATGGTCGGCCACGGACATCAACACTGTTCCCTCGGCTTGGAACACAACCACTGGCGTGTTTACCGCCCCCCGTCAAGGAATCTATCGAATAACGGCGCAATTGACTTTCAATCCTAATGCCGCAAACAATGCCGAGCATACGGTGGTGGTGCGCAAAAACGGGAGCGACTTTGCGGTAGCTGGCAATTTTGACTCCAGCGGCGGCAACTCTGTTTATAAGCCAACGGGCAACGTCAACGCGCTGATTGAATTGAACGCCGGAGAAACGGCCTCAGTCTGGGCGTTTCAGGGCGCGGGCAGCACCCAAACTTTGTACAATGCTGTGTGGAATTATATGAGCATCGAAGAACTGCCTTGATCATTTTTTACCCATTTCAAAATCCTTTTGCAATGAAAAAACTACTCTTTGCACTCTCGTTTTTGCCCTTGGCGGGAATGGCGCAAGTGGGCGTAGGCACCGCCAGCCCGCAAGCCAAACTGCACGTACAAGGCGATCTTCGCGTGGACAGTCTGAAAACCACCGCTGAGGCCGAGCAGATGGTGGTGGTGGACACCGCCAACCGGATTTTCGCGGTACAGGCCATCGAAAAGGCGCACACGATGGGCGACGTAAAGCAAGGCTTCCAAAGCGGCGACCACGGCGGCTGGGTGAAACTGGACGGGCGGGCATTGACCTCGCTCAACGCCGCGCGGCAGTCGGAGGCCGCTTCACTTGGATTCTCTGGAAACCTCCCCGACGCCACCGACGCCTACCTGAGCCAAGATGGGGGAACTTTGGGGGCCACCAGCGGCAGCAACGCCAAGACCATCGGGCGCGCCAATTTGCCGAATGTCACCTTGGGCGGCTCCACCTCCACGGATGGCGCCCATTCTCATTCCATTAGCCGCCGTTCCAACCCCGATGCGAATGCATACGACCCCGGCGGTGGTAGAAAGTTTGAAAATTCTGCCGCCACTACCGATAGGACGATCTTGGGCACATTCAACACCAGTACCTCCGGTGCGCATTCCCATACCATTACTACGGAATCCCTGAACGGGAATGTCGCACAGCAAGATTTGGACATCACTCCCAAAACGCTGAGCGTGAACACATTTGTCTTTTTGGGAAATTAAACTACCATCCAAATTGCGATTGTCTCCTTCTCTAATTTCAAAAACTAATAATGAAAAAACTACTCTTTCTCTCCATCTTTCTGCCCGTGGCGGGAATGGCGCAAGTGGGCATCGGCACCACTAATCCACAAGCCAAACTGCACGTGGCCGGCGACTTGCGCATTGACACCGTGCCGGAACAGACCAGCGGCACGATGAATCTCGCCCTCGATACCGCCACGGGAAAACTCGTGAAACAAGGCGCGACCAAAGCATCGGGTTTTCTGAACGCGGGCGTGCCCGTCACCTTGGGCAACATCAGCGTGCAGATGTCCACCAATGGTAACCGTTCGCTCGAGATTCGGATGACCAGTACCGCTGCGCTGAGCGGCACCAGCCTGAACACTTTCAACGGCAACGCCATACCCGCGGGTGGTGCGGGGGTTACCCGCTCCGGCCATACCCGCCGCTCCGACAGTTTTACGGGCGGCACTTTTTTCCGTTGGGAGGCGGGCGCTAATTTCAATCAATATGGCAGCACTCAGCAAATTCTTTTGATGGACGAAACCAACGACGTGGCCTACGAAATCAAGATGATCGTTGGCAATAACTATCTAGGCAATTTCATCAGCATCGAAAAACTATAAGGAAGCCTCGCCAGTTGTTAGGATATGATCATTCTGTCCCTTCTGTTGAGCCTTGTTTTCTTTACCCTCGGCGGGGTTCATTTCCATTGGGTGGCGGGCGGCACGTTCGGTTTTGAGCAAGCCATCCCCACCAAGGCCGATGGCGCGCCCGTGATGAACCCCAAGCGGACGGACAGCGCAATCGTGGGCATCGGCTTGCTTTTTTTTGGAATATTCTATCTGTTCAAATCCGGACTATTCGATTGCGATTTAGACCATTGGGTGTTCCGCTACGGCGGCTGGATCGTCCCGTCCCTTTTTCTGTTGCGCGCCATCGGGGATTTCCGCTACGTGGGATTTTTCAAAAAAATAACCACCACGGAATTTGCCAAGTGGGACACCCGATTCTTTTCGCCGCTCTGCCTCGCCATAGGCCTTGTGGGGATTGTGATACAATTATGGGCATAATGACTTGGTGAAAAAATAGCCTCGACGAACGGTGCGTTTGGCCGGTTGCCTTAATGAGTGCCTTGCGAGGAGGCACTTTTATCGGTTTGAAATTTTTGAGGCAAATTACGTAGCACCGCTTTTCGACTAAAACCAACCCAATTGGACGATGTGGACAAATCCGCCCTAAAGCGGCAGATCAATGCGTAGCCTTAGCCAACTTTGGGCTGTAATTTTGCGCGCTGTCATTCACGATTTCCCATCCCTACCGCGCAGTCGTCAATCGTCCACCGAATCAATCGTAAATCCAAATGTCGCTGTTCCCAAAAGGCTCCAAACTCTACAGTATTTTTCACAGCAAATGCCCGCGCTGCCATCAGGGCGAGGTGTTCCAATCGCGCAATCCTTATAATTTTAAGAAGATGTTCGCGATGCACGACACTTGCTCGAACTGCGGGCTGCGGTATGAATTTGAGCCGGGCGTTTTTTACGGGGCGATGTACGTCAGCTACGGGCTGGCGGTGGCGCTGTTCGTGGCCGTTTATATTATAATGGAATGGATCTACGACCCCGAAATTATGGATTTCATCATCGCGCTCACCATCCTTCTCGTCCTCGGCTCGCCCTATTTCTTCCGCTTGTCGCGGATGGTGTGGCTGAACCTCTTTATCAAATACGCACCGGAAAAACGGGGGCCGAAGATGAAGGGCTGATTCCCGTGGCCCTTTGGCGGCGGTGTAGCCCGGTGGGGCGGGTCATTTCTTTTATTGCAAAATTTTCCTTGGGCGGAAAGCTGGCGGATACAGTAACTTTACCGCCCCTGCCCTGTTTCCATCTTTCAAAATCAAAAGAAAAACTATGGACGCCATCGCGCAAATCAAAGAAAGCATCCACGAAAACTGGGAGAAGTTTTTGGAACACATCCCCAGCATTTTGGTGGGATTGGTGGTGTTGATATTGGCCATTCTGATTTCGGGGTGGCTGGCCCGCGTCGCGCAGACGCGGATTACCAAAAGAGCGGACGACCCTCTGCTGGGCCGGTTTCTCACCAAGATCGTGCGCACCATTTTGGTGATCCTCGGCATTATGTTGGCCTTCAACATTATGGGGCTGACGGGCATCGCCGCCGGGCTGTTGGCCGGCGCGGGCGTGGGCGCCATCGTGATAGGCTTTGCGTTTCAGGACATTGGCGCCAACTTTATGTCGGGCCTCATCTTGGCGTTCAACCGTCCGTTCAGCGTGGGCGACACCATCGAAATCGACGGGAATATGGGCAAAGTGTTGGCTCTGAATCTGCGGGTGACGCATATCAAAACCTTTGACGGCAAAGACATCTTCATCCCCAACAGCACCTTGATCAGCGAAGAACTCATCAACTACACCCGCGACGGGTTTTTGCGGCAGAGTTTTATCGTGGGGATTGACTATGGCGATGACGTGGATGCCGCGCGCAGCCACATTTTGGAGGGCATCAAAAGAGTGCCGGAAGTTTTGCAAGAACCAGATAAAAAACCGCAAGTGGTGGTGAAAGAACTGGCGACCAGCACGGTAAATTTAGAAGTGAAATTTTGGGTTGAAACCTTTGATTATAAAAAGGGAACGGCGCAAGTGAAAAGCGAGGTGATGCAAAACGTGCTGAAAGCGCTGGTGGACAGCGGCGTTGGCCTGCCCGCCGATATTCTGGAACTGAAACATTACAAAGGGCCGGGCTTTCCAGTAAAGTTGATCGAGGAAGAAGGAGATTCTTAGGAGAAAATTTAGAAATAAAATCCCACCACCGGATACCAGAACGTCCCGTAAGGCGAATCCACATCGTGGAGCAAGTTGAGCATCAGGCCCACTTGGAAAAAACCTTTGTTGCCCAGCGGCTGACTGAGTCCGCCGCCCAACCACATCGCCGGCGTCCATTGGTTTTGCAGTTCGATGCCCCTTGCGGTTTGAAAAGCCAAATCGTGGTTGAGGTATTCAAATTGCGTCCGCAGGAAAATCTGTTCCGTGGGCAGGAAATTGACGAAAGCCAGCGGCCCGTACGTTTGGGATTCAATGGGATTGTTCAATCGCACCAACTGGCCAAACGGGTCGATCCCCGTACTGAACTTGGCGTATTGATAAATGAAGCCGCCGCCGGGTATCCATCGGTCTGTCACTTTATAACCTACTGATGGCGAAACGTTTATAAAAGTGTTGGTGCCAAAACTCAAACTGAGGTTCCCCCCGAAGACCAATTTTTGCCACAGGCTTTCTTCGTCTTTGATTTTTGGGGAAGTGCTGGAATTGGAACTGGGGTTCTTCGCCGCGCCCTCGATTTTTTTGGGCGGGGGAAGCGGTTTTTGGTCGGGATTTTCAAAACGTTTTACGGGCGGCAGTTCATCGCTTTGCCTTTCCCTTTCGGGAGAAGCTTGCGCCGTGTCTTTTTTCGGATTGGGATTTTTCTTGAAACGCTCGTCCACCTGCGCATTCAGCAAAAGCGAAATCATCGCGAAAAGGAAAATGAGAATTGTGTTTTTCATAAAAAATATCAGCGTGTAAATATCGGGATTTTAGTGGCAAAAATTGTGCGAGGACGGTGTCGCCCTTTCAGGGCTTTTTAAAACAAGCGGGGGTTCGCTTTCACCCCGACCTCACGGTCGGGGCTACAAATATGCCATTCCTACGGGACTGTTTCATTGTGAAAATACTGGCCCGCAAAAGACCGATAATAGCGAGATGCAGGGCCAGAGGCCCGAAATGATTGTAGCGCCGCCTGTAAGGGCGGCGGTCAGCAAGTTTCCCCACCCAATGAAAAAAGCGCCATAGGCGCGACACTGAGTAGGTTTTCAAACTCTTTTTCAAACAACAAATCCAAATGTTTCAAAAACCAAAAGCATTGAAGATCGGCGAGACATTCAAAATCAGTCCCTTGCTTCTTCAAACATTCCCATTTTCTTTCACCTTGTCAATCCGTAATGAGAATTTTGGCCGTTGCCACCATTTGATTGTCTTGGCTCAAATGAACAATATACGGCCCGCTCGGAAGATTTCTCCGTGAGAGCACGACGGACTTGGTGGATATATTTTCTATTTCTTTTACGGCTTGTCCCGCCAAATTGAAAACGGTCAGTTTAGCCCCAGTTAAATTTTTATCAGATTCAATGGTGGCCTGCGAAGAAAAAGGATTGGGATAAATACTAATCGTAATGGAAGAAAGGAAAGCAGCGTTTTCCACTTTTTTTGAAGCCATTCCTTCTCCAATTTTTTCAATTTTCTGTAGGCTGTCTAATGGGATATCCGCCTTTTTCTGAGCCATTTTTGGCTCAACAGGATGACACCTTGTACAAAAATTGTATTTGGGCGGAGAGGCTTCATCATACACCCTACCGTGCGTCTTTAGAACTACAGTTGGAGTTTTTGCATTTGAAAAAACTGTTATGGTTTTATTGCACGGACCTATTCTTCTGGCATCATATCGATAATAAATGATTCCGGATTGCGAAGGCATAATGGGCTCTCTTGGCGAAGAAGCAACAGAGCAACCACAGGAGGATATGGCGTGGGAAATAATGAGTGGTTCAGTGCCTGTATTTGTAAATTTAAATGTGAACTTAAACGAACCTTCATCTTTTCCTTTCAAAATCCCCATACAGTAATCGCTTTTTTCAAATTCAATCTCCGCACCAGTTTCCACTGGTTGTGAGACAGTTTGCGGACTGAAAATGCTAATAGTGAATAGCGTTGAGAAAAGGAGTAATGCTGTTTTCATCGGTAAAATTTTCTCCTCATCGACAAATACAATACCGAAGTACCAATCCAGTTAAATCCCTAATTTTGCCCTTCATTTTTCAGAAAACCCGCCCCGTTCCCAATGGACAGATTTTCCTTCCTCGGAGGAGTTCACCCCACTTTCATCGACGACCTTTATCAAAAATATTTGAAGCACCCCGATTCGGTGGAGCCGAGCTGGCGTGCCTTTTTCCAAGGCTACGATTTTGCGCAGGAAGATTATTCCCAAAACGGCGCGGAAACCGAGGCTGCGCCCGCATTTGCGGGAATGGAAAAAGAAGAAATCGCGGAGGAAATCCGCAAGGAATTTGCCGTGCTGGAACTCATCCGAGGCTACCGCAGCCGCGGGCATTTGTTTACGGACACCAACCCCGTGCGCGCCCGCCGCACCTACGACCCCTCCTTGGAGTATGAAAATTTTGGGCTGGAAGAAGAGGACTTGGACAAGACTTTCCAAGCCGCCAAAGAGGCCGGCTTCGACGAGTCGGCCACGCTGCGCGAAATCATCGAGGTGCTGAAGACCACCTACTGCCGCAGCATCGGCGTGGAATATATGTATCTGCGCAAGCCGCAGCTGGTGCGCTGGGTGATTGACCGGCTGAACGTGAACAACAACCTGCCGGATTTCAGCGAGGACGAAAAAAAGGAAATCCTGACCAAGCTGAACCAAGCGGTGGCGTTCGAGAACTTCCTGAATACCAAGTTTGTAGGCCAAAAACGCTTTTCCATCGAGGGAGCCGAATCGCTGATTCCCGCCTTGGAAATCGGCATCCGTAAGGCGGCGGATTTAGGCGTGAAGGAATTTGTGATGGGGATGGCGCACCGCGGCCGCCTCAATGTTTTGAGCAACGTTTTTGGGAAAACCCAGCGCGATATTTTCAGCGAGTTTGAAGGCAAGCAATTCGATGAAGATGAATTTGACGGCGACGTAAAATACCACCTCGGCTACACCACCGAAGTGGAGCGGCGCAACGGCGAGAAAATCACGCTGAACCTCAGCCCCAACCCTTCTCATTTGGAGGCGGTGGACGCGGTGGTGGAAGGAATCGCCCGCGCCAAAATCAATACCGATTTCGACAAGGACGAATCGAAAGTGATGCCCATTTTGATACACGGCGATGCGGCGATTGCGGCGCAAGGCATTGTGTATGAGGTAGTTCAGATGGAGCGGCTGGACGGTTACCGGACGGGCGGCACGGTTCATATTGTGATAAATAATCAGGTGGGATTTACTACCAATTATCTGGATGCCCGCAGCAGCACCTATTGTACGGATGTGGCCAAGGTGATAATGGCGCCGGTGCTGCACGTCAATGGCGACGACGTGGAGGCCGTGGTCCACTGTATGCTTTTCGCGATGGAATACCGGCAGACGCACAACCGCGATATTTTTATCGACCTACTTTGCTATCGGAAATACGGCCACAACGAGGGCGACGAGCCGCGCTTTACCCAGCCTATTTTATATAAGGCCATCAAAAATCATAAGAATCCCAAGGAAATTTACCTGAAAAAACTGAAGGACGAGGGCGTGGTGGACGATGCTTTCGCGGACAGTTTGGAGCAGGATTTCAAGGAGATGCTGGAAATGAAATTCGACGAATCGAAAAAAATTGAGCGCAACACCATCACGCCATTTATGGCGGATGAGTGGAAAGGTTTTGAAAGTGCAGAACCCGCTGATTTTGAGAAAAGTATCAATACCTCTTTTAATATTGATAAACTGAAAAGCATCGCCAAGACCATCACCACTTTGCCGGAAGGTTATAAGTTTTTCAACAAAATTGAAAAGCTGATGAAACAGCGCTGGGCGATGGTGGACGAGAAAAATTCGTTGGACTGGGGAATGGCGGAAATGTTGGCGTACGGAACAATTATCAGCGATGGTTATAATGTTCGAATCAGCGGCGAAGACAGCGAGCGCGGCACTTTTTCGCACCGCCACGCCGTCATCAAAGTGGAAGATTCCGAAAAGGAGTTTGTGCTTTTAAATAATATTGAAGGCCGCGAAGGGCGGTTTGCGATTTACAATTCGCTGTTGAGCGAGTACGGTGTGATGGGTTTCGATTACGGCTACGCGATGACCTCGCCGGAAACCTTGGTGATTTGGGAGGCGCAGTTCGGCGATTTTTACAATGGCGCCCAAATCATTGTGGACCAGTTTATTAGCGCGGCGGAAGACAAGTGGAAATTGCAGAATGGGCTGGTGCTTTATTTGCCACACGGCTACGAAGGGCAAGGCGCGGAACACAGCAGCGCGCGGCTGGAACGCTGGCTGCAACAGTGCGCACAGTACAATATGCAGGTGTGCAACGCGACTACGCCCGCCAATTTTTATCACCTTCTGCGGCGGCAGATGTTGCGCAAATTCCGCAAGCCGCTCATCATAATGACGCCCAAAAGTTTGCTGCGCCATTCCAAGGTGGTTTCGCCCTTGGAAGATTTGGCAGAAGGCAAGTTTTTGGAACTATTGGACGACCCTAAAATTGAAGACAAAAAGAAGGTAAAAAAGGTGGTTTTCCTTAGCGGTAAATTGTATTATGATATTGATAAAAACCGCGATGAAGAAATGGACGAATCCATCGCGTTTATCCGTATGGAACAGATGTACCCTTTGGTGGAAAAACAAATCAAAGATTTGTGCAAGTCCTATGAAAATTCCGAGAAAATAATTTGGGCGCAGGAAGAGCCGCGGAATATGGGCGCGGCTTATTATATGATGATGAATTTTCCGTTGAAAATCGACAAAATCGTGTCGCCCGCCAGCAGCGCGAGTACTGCGCCGGGTTCGAGCAAGGCGTTTGAAGCGCGGCAAGAACAATTGATTGACGAAATTTTTAAGGCATAATTCCAAAATGGAAATTCAAATGAAATTTTTGGAAATCGGTGTGAACATAAAAGGATATAAAAGTGCCGTGCCTTTGGCACTCGAACAACAGGACTTGTCGGATTTAACCCCGCACTTACGTGCGGGGCTATCAATATGTCGTGCCGTTGGCACTACTGGCTGGTCGCCGATTTCAAGAGTGGCTGGAAAGTCCCGAAGGGACGAAATATCGATAGCCCCAATCCCGCAGGTGCGGGATTGGGGTTTGAAGTTAAACACAGTGCGACCCAAGTGCCGTAGGTACGACACCTCAACAAAATTTTAAAAAAAACTCCCAACGCATTTAAAAACCTCACAATGAGCAAAGTAGAAATCAAAGTCCCCTCGCCGGGCGAGTCGGTATCGGAAGTGGAAATCGCCGGATGGATGGTGGAAGATGGCGACTATGTGGAAAAAGACCAAGAAATCGTGGAACTGGATTCGGACAAGGCGACCTTGGCGCTGCCGGCGGAGGAATCGGGCACGGTGTCCATCGAAATCGGCGACGGCGAGGAAGTGGAAGTGGGACAGGTGATTGGGTATATTGATACAGAGGGAGAAGGGAGTAAGGAGTCAGATGATAATTCTGATGAGAAAGATTCCGATAAAAAAGAATCAAAATCCAATGAAAAATCAACGGAAAAAGATAGTGAAGAACGGATAGAAAAAGAAGAGAAAAAAGCGAAAGAATCGGAAAAAGAAAAATCCGAAAAATATGACCAAACGGCGGAGCAATCCGAGGGAAAAGAATCGACCCAAAAAGACGAAAAAAGTAGTGCGTCGGGAGGAAGTAGTAAGGAGAAATCTGATTCGGATAAGAAAGAAAAATCGTATGCGAGCGGGGCACCTTCTCCGGCGGCAAAAAAGATTTTAGACGAAAAAGAAATTTCCGCCAAGGACGTGAAAGGCACGGGGCGCGACGGCCGCATCACCAAAGAAGACGCGGAAAACGCAACCGCCTCGATGGGCAGCAGCGAGGGCCAAAAACGCCCCAGCGAAACCAAGCGGATGAGCCGGATGCGCCGCAGTTTGGCGCAGCGCCTCGTTTCCGTGAAAAATGAAACGGCGATGCTGACCACGTTCAACGAGGTGGATATGCAGCCGATTTTCGATCTCCGCACAAAGTACAAGGAGGATTTCAAAGAGCGGCACGGCGTGAGCCTCGGTTTTATGAGTTTCTTTACCAAAGCGGTGGTGCGCGCGCTGAAAGAATTCCCGCAAGTCAATTCGATGATTGACGGGGATAATTTGGTAACCTATGATTATCAGGATATTAGCATTGCCGTGAGCGGCCCGAAAGGACTGATGGTGCCGGTGGTGCGCAATGCGGACAACCTGAGTTTTGCGGGCATCGAAAAAGAAATCAAGCGCTTGGCAAACCGCGTGCGCGAGGGCGACATCACCGTGGACGAAATGACGGGCGGCACCTTTACGATTACCAACGGCGGCGTGTTCGGCTCGATGCTCAGCACGCCCATTTTGAACCCGCCGCAGAGCGCCATTTTGGGGATGCACAACATCGTGGAGCGCCCCGTGGCCATCGACGGCAAAATCGACGTGCGCCCCATTATGTATGTGGCGCTGAGCTACGACCACCGCGTCATCGACGGACGGGAAAGCGTGGGATTTCTCGTGGCCGTGAAGGAGGCGCTGGAAAACCCGCAGGAGCATTTGATGGGCGGGGAGAATGTGGTGGAGAGGGCGCTTGAACTTTAGCTGTTTCAGGTTTCGAGTTTCGTGTTTGTTGTTCCGAGTTCGGCGTTCAAAGTTCCGTGCTTGAAGTTTGAGGCCTGCCTGCCGGAAGGTAGGTTTGAAGTTTGGGAAGCGCCAGCGGCGCGATATGTTTGTAGCACCGTCCGTGAGGGCGGTGGTTTAAAACAACAGATTTTGTTTCCACGGAGAAGCCCGCTGTGGCGGGCGACATATTCAGGCTCCTTTACAATTTGGCTATTTTAATCCCTATTTTTGAAATCCGAAAAATTTGCAAATGGACACTTTAATCGTACAACCGAAAAACAAAGAACAGCTCCGTGCGGCCAAAGCTTTTTTTGAGGCTCTGAAAATTCAGTTCAGCACAGCCAAATCGGATGATTATTACCATCCTGAATTTGTCCTAAAAATGGAGGAGAATTATCGGGATTATGAAGCGGGGAAGGGCGAAAAAGTGACGTTGGAAGAATTGGACAAGTTGTGGAAATAGTCTTTCTACCCAACGCGAAGAAGGATTTGAACTATTGGAAAAAGTCCGGAAACAAGCCCGTTTTAAAGAGGATTTCGGAATTGGTGGCCGCCATTTTAGAAAACCCTTTCGATGGCATCGGAAAACCGGAACGGCTCAAATATCAGTATAGTGGTTGCTGGTCGCGGCGTATCACCAAAGAGCATCGGCTGGTTTATGAAATCAAAGAAGCCGAGGAGCTTTTGATTCATTCCCTAAAAGGTCATTATCGTTGATTTTCGTGGCCGCAAAAGAGGCGCTGGAAAATCCGCAGGATACATTTGATGGGCGGGGAGAATGTGGTGAAGAGGGCGTTGGAGTTGTAGATGGGTTGGCACAAGTTGCAAACTCGCGCCAAGGCGGGGCCAACAGGCATACCGGACTTCCATAACCAAACGCCAGCGGAACGATTGAAAAGGCTATTATGACAAAAAAGAAAGCCATCAAATTATTTCAAGACCAGCAAGTTAGGGTGCATTGGCAGGAAGCCCAAGAAAAATGGTTGTTCTCGATTATTGACGTGATAGGAATCCTGACCGAAAGCGACAACCCAAGAAAGTACTGGAGCGTGCTGAAAACCCGATTGAAAAAGGAAGGAAGTGAAGTGGCTACAAATTGTAGCCGTTTGAAATTGTTGGCCAAGGACGGGAAAATGAGGATGACGGACGTGGCCGACACGGAACAATTGCTGCGGCTGGTGCAATCCATTCCGTCGCCCAACGCAGAGCCCTTCAAAATATGGCTGGCCAAGGTAGGGCACGAGAGGATTGAGGAATCGGAAGACCCAGAATTGGCCATTGACCGCGCTATGAAAATGTACTTTCAAAAAGGCTATTCCAAAGAGTGGATAAACCAGCGGCTAAAGAGCATTGAAGTACGAAAGGAACTAACCGACGAATGGCAGGAAAGAGGGATGAAAGAAGGACTGGAATACGCCCTTCTGACCAATGAGATAACCAAGGCTTGGGCAGACCGAGATGTAAAAGCTTACAAACGGCTAAAGAACTTGAAAAAGGGAAACTTGCGGGATAATATGACCAACTTGGAATTGGTCTTGAATATGCTGGCCGAGGCATCCACCACGGAAATCTCTAAAGAAAATAAACCCAAAGGCTTTAGCGCCAATAAAGTAGTGGCTAAAAAAGGAGGATATGCCGCGAAAAAGGCTCGGCTGGAAATCGAAAAGCAAACTGGGAAATCAATAGTTTCTTCTAAAAATGCCAAAGAATTGAGGCTAAACGAGAGTGGTAAAATCAATAAGCCCGAAGATTGATAGGATACCCTGATTGCGAGATACGGAAACAAGGCAACACGAGGGTTTGAAGTTGAAAGTTAGTTGCCCTCTATTTTAAGAATGAAGAAAATTATCGAAATATCATTTGAATTTTCTTATAAAATTCTCTGCATTTTTAACAATGGTGAAAACCGCATTTTGGATTTAGAAAAAGTATTGGACAAAGAGGGAAAATATTCCAAAAAAATCTTTGAAAACGAAACTTTTCGCCAAGCTAAAATCGATTCTTTTGGTGGGAATTGCTGGGAAGGTGTTGCTGAAATCCGGAATCTGAAAGGTGAAATCGAGCCTTGCGAATATGATATGAGTCCGAAGTGGGTGTACCGGAATTCTGTTTCTTTGAAGACTGAAATGATTTGAAGTCTTTATGAGGCACGAGTTGCAAACTCGCGTCAAATGGGAATTTTACTTTATGAGAGCGCTTTCGCTGCGCAATAAATGCTTTTTAGGCATATCGAATAATTCCTTGCAGCCTTCATTATCGACAAAGAGAACACAGGCTTTCCCTTCTGAATTCTTAGTGCTGGGGTAAATTATCCCTTCAATCTCAAAATAGGCAATTTCAGGGATGATGTATTTAAAGTATTCAGTTACAACCTGTGTAGGAACATATTCTATATGTTCAAATCCATCTCTTCTAATACTTTTTGAAATATCGTTAACAAACGCTTGTAGAAATAAAATCCTATGATGCATATTTCTTTTTGAGCAATCAAATATACTTGGAATCATAGGTAATTTAGTTAAATCCACAACCTGCAAATCTTTTTTTAAAATGAATTTCCCCGTTGTAATAAAGGGTTTCTCAGAAATAGATAGCGGGTCTTTAACTTCTCTTTGGGCTGTTTCTACTTCGAATGCTCCATAAAACATAGAGATTCCCGCTGGACTCATTCTATTTGAAAAAGAACAGTTTTCTACTGGTGGTGAACCTAAGTGCTCAATTGAATTTATAGATTCACTGTTGGAGTGCTGTCTGCTTCTAAATATGTGCCCTCCTTTTTTTAGGACTTTGATCAAATCCAAATTTTCTATACTGAAAGCGATTTGCCTCAATATATCACTTATTTCAGAATGTTTTTCAGAGTTAAATTTCTTTGTCCTAAAAAATGTATAGCGAATCTGATGCTTTAATAAGTTAGAAAATCTTTTCCAGTCGAAGAGTAACTTTTCATATTCATCTAAGACGAAAGGGTCTTTTTTACACCAAAAAAACAATCCGAGTCTTTTAATAATTTCTTCTGTGATTTCAGGTTTATCTGCATAAAATAAAATTTTATCATAAATCAAATCGTACGTATCAAAATGCTTTCCTTGATGTCCACCTTCAGAAGATTCATAAGATAAGCCGGCATCATCCGCATTATCATAAAAATGATATATCCCCTTACTAAGAAAATCTAATAATTCATCCATTGAAACTGCAAGTTCCGATTGGTGTTTGGGCTTGCAAAAGTTACAACATTCTCTTTCTCCATTTTCATTTATAAAATTAGTGATAGCATAATCTTCGAAATGATTACTGCACACAAATTTTTCATCCAAACTTCGCTCACTCATATTTACAGTTGAATTGAACTTCATTTTTACCTTTTGTTCGGACAATATAACTTTTCAATTGCAATCAACTTAGATATTTCAGTCATTCCTACTTTATTTCTCTTTTCGAACCCTTCTAGGTCACACCTCCCCCAACCCCTCCACCGTCCTTTCCCCCCGCTCCTCCCCCGTATTCACCGTACTCTCCGGCTCAAACAAAACAATCTCCGCCTCCTGCGGCGCGTAAGGTTTGTGTATCGTCTCTTTCGGGATAATCACGAATTCACCTTCATTCAGTTCGATGGTTTGGTCTTCCAGTTCGATGAACAAGGTGCCACGGACGACCCAAAACAGTTCGTCCTCCTTTTCGTGGTGGTGGGCAATGAAATCGCCTTTCACCTTGGCCAGCTTCACCAGTTGGCCGTTCAGCCGCCCCGCGATTTTGGGGCTCCAGTGGTCGGAAAAGATGGTAAGGGCGTTCGAACTTTAGACAAGCGATGCCATCGCGTGCAAAAAAGCTTTCAGAAATTGTTTTGATTAAATGCAGAAGTAAAAAAGAACAGAAATAGGCACTATTTCCTTAATTTCTTCAAATCAGACTTGCCAATCACATTATTGAATGCCTTATGTTTTATACTGCCAGTAGTTTGAAGTATAGAATAATTTAAGCTATGTATTTCACCCATCTCGGCTTCACAGATATACTGAACCAAAACGCCAATTTTTTCCTCCACTATGCTGAAAAATAATTTGTCTTTCTCACTTTTGAGAATTGCCTTTTCAATGACATCGGGCGCAACAAATTTAAATGGGTAAGGGTAAATTTCGGCAAATGTCGATTCGTCAACTTCTTCTTTAAGAAGCGATGCATCTACCAACAAAGTTTTACTTTGCAACACCTCCTCTTGAGGTTTTTTCGAACTTTTCCAAGCTTTGCCCCAACTGCCTTCTTTGTAGATTTCCTTTGCAAAATAGTCAAACCGCTTGACGGTCTCTACAAAATCCACATAATCCAAACGTGAATTGACATTGAAGCCCACACTAAATTGCCTGTCTCCAGCATAGAGTTTGAGCTTCAGGGCGCTGCCCAGATATTCTTCGCTCTCATAAATCGTGGTAAAACCCTTTTTATAAGAACCTTCCTTGACTGTCCGCACCATTTTCATTGAACTTGTCTCCAAAAGAATTCGCGGGTCGGTCGATTCCTCGACCGCGCCATCCACAAATCTTACGTTCGGATTGAAGGTTCAAAAATTCTTGATTGCCTCGGAAAAAGCGGAGTCCACTTTTTCATCTCCGGTCAA
Organism: Owenweeksia sp.; assembly: GCA_965214115.1. GTDB lineage: Bacteria > Bacteroidota > Bacteroidia > Flavobacteriales > Schleiferiaceae > Owenweeksia. The sequence goes on along the minus strand of CBDCAU010000008.1, from coordinate 500,458 downwards.
AAACACTAATATTTCGTCATTTTTGGCCAGTTCCAATTCAGCTCTTTTTGCCATTAGCTGGGCATTCAAAAACATTGTTGGGACTACCACTAAGGTTATGAAAATCAAGTATCTCATTGAATGAAATTTTGCAAAATGCGAAAATAGCTAATTGTAACTACGCGATGATTTAAGATTATGGTGCAAGGAATTTACACTTCTCCCAGTTGGCGTGCGTTTGCAATGCGTGCCTCAAAATCTTCAAACCTCCCCCAACCCCTCCACCGTCCTTTCCCCCCGCTCCTCCCCCGTGTTCACCGTACTCTCCGGCTCAAACAACACAATCTCCGCCTCCTCCGGCGCGTAAGGTTTGTGCACCGTCCCTTTCGGGATAATCACGAATTCGCCTTCGTTCAGTTCAATGGTTTGGTCTTCCAGTTCGATGAACAAGGTGCCGCGGACGACCCAAAACAATTCATCTTCCTTTTCGTGGTGGTGGGCAACGAAATCGCCTTTTACCTTGGCCAGTTTTACCAGTTGGCCGTTCAGCCGCCCCGTGATTTTGGGATTCCAGTGGTCGGAGAATTTTGAGAATTTCTCGGGGAGGTTTACTTTTGGATTTTCATCTTGGAAAATTAGGCCTTTTGAACTGGGTTGCACCGCGCTTATTTAAAGTTTTGAACTTGGAAAAAGTAAAGAAATATGTAATTTCACCAAAAATCTCAAATGAATCCCATTGAACGCATCACTCTGAATCCCAAAGTAATGAGGGGAAAACCGACCATCCGCAATATGCGTTTTTCGGTGGCGCAAATGTTGGAACTTTTGGCTGGGGGAATGTCGCAGGAAGAAATTCTCGGCGATTACCCCTTTCTTGAAAAAGAGGACGTGCAGGCCTTGCTTGACGTACGCTTCGAGGATGGCCAACGCGAGAACCGTCCACAAACTCAGCGTGTGAAGTTTTTGGTCGATACCCAATTGCCACCTTCGTTGGCGGACTACTTTTCAGGAAAAGGCCATCCGAGTATCCACACTACTTTTTTTGGAGCAGGGCCACTTGCTGGACGATGCCTCAATTGCCGCGGCAGCGCAGGAGCAGGAACGCATTGTGGTAACCAAAGATTTCGACTTCTTCCGAGAATTTGGGTTCTTCAAGGTACGCCGCCGTCCGTTCTTCTGATTGAATTTGGAAATGTGGGCAACAAAATCCTTATTCAACTTTTTGACCAGCATATTGATTTAATTATCAAGTCCTTTCAAAACGGTAGCGAGTTGGTAATTTTCAGAAAAGATAAAGTGATTATTTATTGAAAAATTGCAAGATTTAGAAATCGTTTACATCCATTAAAAAAATTCCTAAAAGCTTTGATCGACACCCACTCCCACATTTACCACCACCGCTTCGACGATGATTTTGACGAAATGAATGCAGCGCGCCAAAGAGGCGGGGGTAAAAAGAAATCTACCTGCCCAACATCGATACGGCCAGCATCGACCGGCTGAAGGAAGTAGCCGCCGAAACCCGCACTGCAAGCCGATGGTGGGGCTGCACCCTACTTCGGTGAAGGAAAATTACCAAGCGGAACTGGCGATGATTTTCAAGGAACTGGATGCCGGAAATTACGCGGCGGTCGGCGAAATCGGGATGGATTTATATTGGGACAAAACGCACATCAAAGAGCAGCGCAAGGCGTTCGGCATCCAAATCGAAAAGGCAAAAGAAATGGGTTTGCCCATCGTCATCCATTGCCGCGATGCGTTTGATGATATTTTTGAAGTGCTGGACGCTTATAATGATGAAAAATTGTATGGCATTTTCCATTGTTTTACGGGCAGTTTGAAGCAGGCGCGCCGCGCGATTGACTTGGGTTTCCAACTGGGCATCGGCGGGGTGGTCACTTTCAAAAACGGCGGACTGGCCGTGGTGGTCAAAGATTTGGAAATAAAGCACTTGGTGCTGGAAACCGATGCGCCCTTTCTCGCGCCGGCTCCCTTTCGCGGCAAGCGCAACGAGCCTTCGTATCTGAAATATGTGATTGAAAAAGTGGCGGAAGTGAAAGGTGTTTCGGTGGAGGAAGTGGACAGGCAGACCACGAAGAACGCGAAGGAAGTTTTTGAACCCGTCCGAAATTGAAAATGCTTAATTTTGGAAAATGCAATTGAAAGATTACATCACCATCGATTCAGAAATTCAGCACGGACAACCCGTGTTCAGCGGCACGCGCGTCCCAGTGCAAACTTTGTTCTGGCATTTGGAGGAAGGCATTTCCATTGAAGATTTCTTGAAGGATTTTCCCAGTGTAAGCAAGAAGCAAGCTTTGGGCGTCCTCGAAATTGCCAATACTTTTTTGTCATCCCAAAAAGTGGAAGACCTTTATGAAGCTGTTGCTTGACGAAAACCTCCCGAAGGAGCTCAAAAAAGATTTTCCCGATTTTGAAATATTTTACCATCTCTGATTTGGGTTGGAACAGCTTTAAGAATGGAGCTATCTTGCAACGGATGATTCAAAATGGTTTCAATGTCCTTTTTACTTTCGATAAAAACCTCAATATCAGCAGAATTTCATAAAATATCCGATACCGGTTTTTGTACTTGTGGCTAAAAAACAGCGCTTACAAAAACCTTGAGCCATTGATTCCAAATATTCGCAAAATACTTCAAGAAAACCCAACGCCGGGGCCACATATTATTGGCACCTAATCTTTTAGAACACGGAATGTCCACCCCCTCCAAAATCCTCCTCCTCTACACCGGCGGCACCATCGGGATGGTGAAAGACCCGCGTACCGGACTTTTGAAACCCTTTGATTTTCAGCAGCTTTTGCAGCAAATTCCTGAGCTGGCACAATTAGGCTGCGACATCACCACCGATAGTTTTGACCATCCCATCGATTCGTCCAACATCAAACCGGAACATTGGATTCGCTTGGCCAAACGCATTGCCAAAGACTACGGAAATTTTGACGGCTTCGTGATTCTGCACGGCTCGGACACGATGGCGTACACCGCTTCGGCGCTTTCATTTTTATTGGAAAATTTAGGCAAGCCCGTGATTTTGACAGGTTCGCAACTGCCCATCGGCATCCCGCGCAGCGACGCCCGCGAAAACCTGCTGACCACGGTAGAAATAGCGATGGCGCGCGACGGAGACGGCCGTCCCAAAGTGCCAGAAGTGGCCATTTATTTGAATACAGTTTGTATCGCGGCAACCGCACCCACAAAATCAGCACGGAAGATTTCGAGGCGTTCATTTCGATGAATTATCCGAAACTCGCGGAAGTGGGCGTGAACATAAAGTTCAATGAAAATGCTCTTTTAAAAATCGCAAAAAAGCATTTTTCTCATTATCAAAAAAATGGAATCGGAAATCGGCATCCTCACGCTTTTTCCGGGCATTCGGAATCGTCCGTCAAAGCCGTTTTGTCCAATAAAGAAATGAAAGCCTTGATTTTGCGGACGTTCGGCGCGGGGCAACGGTCCGATGGAAAATGGACTGGAATCGCTTTTGGCGAACGCCATCCAAAACGGTCTGCCCATCATCAATGTATCCCAGTGCGACGGCGGCCGCGTGGAGCAGGGAAAATACGAGGCCAGCCAAGCTTTTTTAGAAATGGGCGTGATCAGCGGTGGCGATATGACGTTCGAGGCCGCGCTCACCAAGACAATGTTCCTGTTGGGAAATGGATTTTTTGGAGAAAATTTCAAAGCAAAAATGCTGAGCAATTTACGCGGGGAGTTGACCCTCCGCTGATGCAAAACTTTTCCAAAGTTCCTGACTTTAAAAAAGTTGCAGGAAGATTTCAAAATCCGACATCCTTTTTACAAATAAAAAAAAAGCCCCGCTGGTATTGAACCGGCGGGGCTTGGATTTTTAAAAAGACCGTAAAACTTACTCCTTCAAAATTTTCTCCACCACTATTTCCCCGCCTTGCTCGTAGCGCAGGAAGTACACGCCGCCAGCCATTTTGGAAAGGTCAATGTTCAACACGGGCGGGCTACCGGCCGTGCGTTCTTCCACGAACACCGCGCGGCCCGTTCAGGTCGCTGATGGTCAAAGTGCCAGACTGCGCGTCCACCAAAGTGGGGAGCAGCACCGTCAGCCGGTCGCTGGCGGGGTTCGGGAAGGCACTGATATCCAAACTTTCCGAAGAGGCAAAACCGTTGCCCGAAGAAGCCCGCGAACCTTTCCGCAGCACGCTCTGCCCGCCCTTAGTAACGTCCAAGCGGAAGCTGAACCCGCCCCTGTCGCTGGCCTTGCTGAAATTGCGCAGTGCCACTGTCAAAGTGTTCACGCCCGTTTTGAATACGGTATCCAAATTGTTTGTGCCCACAAAATCATACATCTCGCCACCAGCATTGCCGTTCACGAATGTGCCGGAAGCGCCATTGAACAGGATATCGTGCGCGGGCAGCTTGTAGTTGGCCCTGCCCACGGTGTTCTCGCGCAGCAGTTTGGTGCCGTTCACGTAGATTTCCACTTGGTCGTCAAAAGTGGCACGGAAGCGCGCGTCCAAGCTGTCGGCGCGGTCTAAGCGGAACTCCTTGCGGTAGTAGCGGATGTTGTTCTCCGATTTGATAATGTGCGTGCCGGACACCCGCTCGATGGTGGCAAAAACTGTAGGGCTGGCCGGTATCCACGGGCAAGATAAAGGTACTGTCGGCAGGGAGGCCGTTGGTGCCCATCCAAGTGCCGCTTAGGCTGCTCGGCGTCACCACCGTGCTGCGCCTCCAAGATGTATCGCTCACGCAACTGTCCTGCACGGGGCGCGGGGGCGCGGCGGTATCGGTGCATTCCACGTCCATCCGGAAGCTGAAGCCGCCGCGGTCGCTGGCCTTGCCTAAGTTCCTGACCACGACCACCACTTCGTTCTGCCCCATCTGGAAGATGTTGTCCAAGTTCATACCGGTGGCAAAATCGAATGGCTCGTTGCCCATATTGGGATTGTCGGTCGTGCCGTCGGTGTTGAACTGCGCATCCAGCGGGGGGTTTTTGTAAGTGCTCTGGCCAAAGCTGTAGTCGGCCACCACGCGCTTGCCGTTCACGTACACCTCCGCTTGGTCATCCACGCTCAAGCGGAAGCGCGCCGCCAAGTCGTCGTTGTTTTGCAAGGTGAACAACTGGCGGAAATAGCGGATGTTGTTGCCCGCTTTGATAACCTTGGCGGAATCTACAGGGTCAATCGTCGGGAAGCTATAGGGCTGGCCCTCCTCGGCCGCTTTTGTATATGAGGAGGCGGGCGGCAAATTGCCGTTCACCCCGTTCCATTGGCCGCTGAGGTTGGTGGGCGTCACTACCGTGCTTTCCATAAAGGTGGCGTCTGATATCACCGTTGCCCCGCAGTCGCCGGGAATCACCACGGTATCGTTGCAGGCACTATCCGTGCGGATCGTCAGGATTGTATTTACGGTACTGTCGCAGCCGTCTTCATTGGTGAAAACATCGCTGAACGTCCCCGCCACCGTTTGGAAGCTGCCGCCCACGAAGAGGCTGTCGCCTGGGCAGATGCTGTCCATCACCGTGGTCATATTTGTGTCGTTCACCATCAGGCAGACCGTGGCGATACTGTCGCAGCCCCCCGCCGACATCGTCGTGTCCGTGAAGATGCCGGCCATATTTTCAAAATTCCCGAAGACCATCGCGGAATCGCCCTCGCAGATGGTGAGCGTGTCCTTGGTGGTAATCTGCGGCACCACGCGCAGTTCCGTGGTGGTGATGCTGTCGCAGCCATTCACCGTTTGTGACAAATCGGTGAACGTTCCGGCCACCGTTTCGAAATTGCCAAAAATCATCGCTGAATCGCCTTGGCAAATCACGACGGGCGCGGTGGTGTCATTGAAAGATGGGTTCACGATAAGTTCCGTGACCGTGATGCTGTCGCAGCCCGCCGCGTTGGTGGACGAATCCGTGAACGTCCCCGCCATCGTCTCGAAGTTGCCGAAAACCAGCGCGGAATCGCCATCGCAAATCGTTATGGGCGCGGTGGTGTCGTTGGAGCTTGGCAGCAGGGTGGTCACCGTGGTCACCACGCTGTCGCAGCCGTCGCTTCCGGTAAAAGTCATTGAGGAAGACCCCACTTGGTTCGGGGTCGCAGGTGGTGTTGGCTACCGTTATGCTGTCGATAGTCGGGCAAGTGTCGCCCTGCGCGGGCACGCAACCTTTTATCGTCCAGTTCAGCACATCGTGGTTGGCCGATTCGCCACCGCGCGAGGCCGTGAAACCGAACCAAGCGGTGGAATCGCCATTGCCGGAATTGATGAGCGCGTTCAAATCCACGCCGTATTCAATCAGCGGGAAAGTGGAATTGTCCAAATATATGCGCACGGTATCATCTAAATAATTCACACGGAAATTGTGAACGTTGCCATCGTTCAAATCGAAAGGAGGGTCTTGGGTGGCCAAGCGATCCGATTGAGTAAAACTGACCGCGCCCGCACCGCCGCTGTGGATGGCCACGTGGTTGTCGCTTTCGCCCGCGTTTTGGAAAATATCCATTTCAATGGCAAAGGCGCGCGTGATGCCGTCATAGCCTACTCCCGCGCCAGAGCCGCCCTGTGCCATCGAGGATTCGTTTTGAATCACGAAAACCAAACCGTCCGCTGTGCCGTTCCAAATCCTAAAATCAAAATCGGATTCAAACGGCTCGTCCACTTTTACTTTATCCGCCACATACCACGCTTGGCCGCTGCTAAATCCGCCCCCCACGCTTTCCACGCGCAGCACGGAGTCATTAATATATTGCGCATTATTATAAATGTCGATGGCCGAAGTGTCGCTCATTTCGTCCACATCGTAAATGACGGGGAGGACGCGCACATCAAAACAGACCACGCTGTCGCAGCCGTTTTGGTTTTGGAGGGTTTCAAAATAATTGCCCGCCGTGGTGCGGAACTGGCCGCCTATTAAAATACTGTCGCCTGTGCAAATCACGATGGGGTCGAGTTTTGTGGAATCGCCGCCGTCAAAAATCACTTCGTTGGTAATCACACTGTCGCAACCGAATTGATTCAACAAAGAATCGACGGTCGTTCCTGCCAAATTCATATCACAAGTAACGATGGTGATGGTGGAATCGAAGGTGGGATTGACCACCACAGTAATCGTGGAAATACTGTCGCAGCCTGTTCCAAAAATGGTGTCGGTAAAAGTGCCGGCCATTGTGCGGAACACCCCGCCGATGAGCGCGCTGTCGCCATCGCAGATGGTGACGGTAGACGAATCGGAAACTTGCGTGCCTTCGTCAATCTGCCCGTCGCAGTTGTTGTCGATGCCGTCGCAGATTTCCACCGCGTTGGGATTGACGGTGCTGTCGGTGTCGTCGCAATCCAAACTGTCCGCTACAAAACCAACAGGCTGAGGGCCGCAAGTGAAAACGGAATCGTCGGGGTCGCCAAAGCCGTCATTGTCGGTATCGGCGAAGAAGAGGCCGTTTTCGGCATTAAAATGGAAATTGTATCCAAGACATTCGCCAGTAGAGGCCACGCGGAAGTAAAAAGTGTCCAAGGGCGGGCAGCTTAGCGAGAAGCTATCCGTAATCTCGACTTGAGGAGGGGTGTTAGAAGAATTTCTTTGCGCTATCAAAGCTTCGTTTTCATCATATAAATAGAAAAAGAAATCGCCTGAAAATGTAGATAATCCGGTATTTTTAAAAGTAAAAACCAAATCGATTTCCTTGAAACCGGAATTGTAGAACTTGAAATAATCGTTGTTGTCCCTTGGCGGGGAAATGTGGCCGTTGGTGCCGAAGGTGGTGTCGCTGGTTGCCACCATAGTGGCTTCCGCAAAGCTGTTGTTGGGTTCGGCGTCGCGCGGGCCGGACGATTCGATTTCATAATAAATCTGGTAAGCATAGCACCCGCTTGAGCTCACCCGGAAGTACACCGTGTCCGCCGCGCGGCAGAAGAGCCTGAGCGAATCCTCCTTCACCGTGCCGCCGCCCGGAACGTTGTCGCTACTGTAGTTGGCGATGAGAGAGAAGTTCTTGTCGTAAACGTTGATGTCGAAGTCCGCGCTCGCGATGTTGCTGGTGTTCTGGGCGCGGGCGCGCAGCACCAACGTGCCGTCCTCGGAGAGCACGGAGCGGTAGTAGTCGAACTCGTCAAAGTTGCCCAGCCCGTTGGCGTTGGCGTAGCGGATATGGCCGTCCGACCAGACATCTTCCGCCAAGGGCTGCGCCACGGCGAAGCTGTCGTTGGGCTCGGCGTCGTTGCCGAACAGCGGCGGCTCAACCTCGTAGTAAATCTGGTAGGCGTAGCACCCGGCCCTCGAGCTCACCCGGAAGTACAGCGTGTCCGCCGCGCGGCAGAAGAGCCTGAGCGAGTCCTCCTTCACCGTGCTGCCCGGCGGCACGTTGCTGCTGCTGTAGGTGGCGATGAAGTTGAAGTTCTTGTCGAAAACGTCGATGAAGAAGTCCGCGCTCGCGCTGTTGCTGGTGTTCTGGGCGCGGGCGCGCAAGACCAAAGTGCCGTCTTTGTCCAGCACGGAGCGGTAGTAGTCGAACTCGTCAAAGTTGCCCAGCCCGTTGGCTGTGGCGTAGCGGATGTGGCCGTCCTCCCAAGTCTCTTCCGCCAAGGGCTGCGCCACGGCGAAGCTGTCGTTGGGCTCGGCATCGTTGCCGAACAGGGGCGGCTCCACCTCGTAGAAAATCTGGTAGGCGTAGCACCCGGCCGCCCTCGAGCTCACCCGGAAGTACAGCGTGTCCGCCGCGCGGCAGAAGAGCCTGAGCGAGTCCTCCTTCACCGTGCCGCCCGGCGGCACGTTGCTGCTGCTGTAGGTGGCGATGAAGTTGAAGTTCTTGTCGTAAACGTCGATGAAGAAGTCCGCGCTCGCGCTGTTGCTGGTGTTCTGGGCGCGGGCGCGCAAGACCAAAGTGCCGTCTTTGTCCAGCACGGAGCGGTAGTAGTCGAACTCGTCAAAGTTGCCCAGCCCGTTGGCTGTGGCGTAGCGGATGTGGCCGTCCTCCCAAGTCTCTTCCGCCAAGGGCTGCGCCACGGCGAAGCTGTCGTTGGGCTCGGCGTCGTTGCCGAACAGGGGCGGCTCCACCTCGTAGAAAATCTGGTAGGCGTAGCACCCGGTCCTCGAGCTCACCCGGAAGTACAGCGTGTCCGCCGCGCGGCAGAAGAGCCTGAGCGAATCCTCCTTCACCGTGCCGCCCGGCGGCACGTTGCTGCTGCTGTAGGTGGCGATGAAGTTGAAGTTCTTGTCGTAAACGTCGATGAAGAAGTCCGCGCTCGCGCTGTTGCTGGTGTTCTGGGCGCGGGCGCGCAGCACCAACGTGCCGTCCTGACCCAGCACGGCGCGGTAGTAGTCGTTCGCGTCGAATTTACTCGCTTTGGAATAGCTGATGTGGCCGTCCACCCAAGTATCCTCCGCCAAGGGCTGCGCCACGGCAAAGCTGTCGTTGGGTTCCGCATCATTAGTATATAGAGGCGCGTCCACCCCAAAACTCAATTCATACGAAAAATCCAAACTTGAAAAAATTTGCAGAAAAACCGAATCCTCGGCCAAGCAATACACCAAAAAGCTATCGCGGCGGGTGGTGCCCGCAGGGACGTTAGAACTGGTTTTTCCTGTAATCAAAGTGCCATTGGCATTGTAAATATTCGCAACGATGTCCGCTCCCGAATTGCCGCTGTTGTTGGTCACGGTAAAATACACCGTTACCGTCCCGTCGCCACTGGTTTTGGATGCGAAATAATCGTTGTTGTTGCCCGAAGTAGGGCCGACCACGCCCGTGGCCGTGTCGCCTTGGCTGAAGGCATCCGCCGTGGCGATGTTGTCGTTCGGCTCGGTTTCCGGCACGGCGGCCGCAAAGAGGGAAATATTGAAAAGGAACAGTGCACCGAAAAAAAGCGCGGGGTAATTGGGCTTCATAGCATTGGGGGTTTTTAGTGAAAAAATAGGCAATCGCCTAAGGCAGGGAGATTTTGCAGGTCTCGATGCGGCGGCAGGTAGCCGTTAGTTAAAAAAATTAGCCCACAAGATTACGAAAAAAATATTTACCTAATACACTGACCCTCAAATGGGTAGCAGAAAAATCTTACGGAAAAAGAAAATTGTAGAATCTTTTGTGTGATAGAGTATTGAAAACGAAAGGGGTAATACAAATATGTGGATTACCTATTTTCGATGAACGGCCCTTGACCTTCGGCGAACGGCTTTTGGTAATCTCCCAAATGAGGGGGCTCGATTTTTCATTCAATCGTAAAATAAACCCCCGCATAAATATTCCGTCCAAAAATCGGCCCCCAAGTATAGTTGGTGTCGAAGTCCGGCCCGAAGGGGTTTTCAGGAGAAACGATGGGGTTTCGTTGCTTGAAATTCAACAAGTTATCTACACCCACAAAAATTTCCAAACCGTTTTGAAATTCCTTGTTGATTTGGGAATTGACAGTGAAAAAGTCGGGAGAATCGTCAATGGCAATAATCGGCGGCCCCGGCACGGGATTCTCTCGGTCAGGTAGATTTTTCGGCCCGAACCAATTCAAAGTCCCGTCAAATTTCCACCGATTTTCGGTTTCATAAGCGAGGTTCAAAAATGCGCGGTGTTTGGGTATCAAATAGCTTTGCGCAAAACCCTCGATAAAATTATCCTGCGCATCCAAATATTTATACGCCACTCTTGCATTGAAATTTTTAACGATTTCGTAATCGATTTGGCTCAACAAACTGAACGAGCGGCTGCCTTCGGGTTGCAGGAAATAAACCGCATTCCGGTCAAAGTCCAAATCCGCCACCAACTTGCTTTTGAACCAAGTGTAAAAACCGTCCACCGTCAGTTTGATTTCTTTATTTCCGATGGGAAAATCTTGGGCGATGCTGGCACCATAATTCCAAGCGATTTCCGGTTGCAGCGGCTGCACATTTTCAAAATTCAAATCGCGCGAACTGGCCAGCGCGCTTAGGTTTTCGCTCATTACGATGGGCGTTCTTTGCCCGCGTCCGCCGCCTGCTCGCAGCGTGGTATTTTCCGAAACGGCGTAGCGCAAATGCAAACGCGGCGTCGCAAAAAACTCCTCGAAATAGGAATTGTAATCGCCGCGCAATCCGGCTACCAAAGTGAACTTGGGGCTGGGTTCAAAGGTGTATTCCACGAAGGCGCCGGGTACGATTTCTTGGCGGTTCATTTCATACAAATTATCCTCCAAATTTTGCTCGGAAACGCTCTCAGAAATATCATCTATTTGTACCGAAATTCCGGCATTGTAAAGATGCTGGGTATTGCCAATCATATCCGTAAAAATGGCATTGAAATAACCGCTTTTTTGTTCGGAATTATGAACGCGATTTCCATAAATTCCTTCGTGGGATTGATAGGAAACATTGTAAATCAAACCCAAGCTGCGCGCCACGGTATTTTGAAAAACTTTACCCGTTTTCCCAAAAAATTCGTACCGCTGCCCGTGCGATTCAAAACCCCAAGCGGGGCTGCCGTTTTCGTTGTCATTAATGTAATCCATCTGCCCGCCGATTTTGTCGCTTTTCACCGCCGAAAGTCCAAGCTGGCCTTCCCAGCCTTTTTCATCGTTGCACCAGTGCCAGCGCGGCATCAGGTTCAGTTGCGTCCCTGTGGGAATATCGGCGAAACCGTCGCCGTTTTTGTCCTGCGCAAAAGGGATGGTACTGGCGTGGGCCAAAATCCCAAACTTGCGCGCCTCGCCTTGATTCACATTTCCAACAGCGTTGATTTCCATCCGCCCGCCTTGATTCGCAAATCCGTTCAGCAACAGTTTCGGCCCCGTTTCAGGCTTGTGAAATTCCACGTTGATTTGGCCCGTGATGCTTTCGAAACCGTTCAAAACCGAACTCAAACCCTTGGTCAGTTGCAGGCTGGAAACCCACGGCCCCGGAATGTAGGTGAGTCCGCTGGTGGCATTCAGCCCGCGCGCAAAGGGGATGTTTTCCCGCTGGATGAGCGCGTATTTTCCCGACAGCCCCAGCATCTCGATTTGCCGCTGGCCGGTCACCGCGTCGGTAAAACTGACATCGACCGAGGCGTTCGTTTCAAAACTCTCCGAAAGATTGCAACAGGCGGCCTTGCGCAGTTCTTTTTCGTCGATTTTATAGGAAAGTTCGGCGGCGCGCAAATCCACGGCGGTGGCATCCACGCGGCCGGTAACATCCACAGCCTCAAGCTCTTCGCCATTGGTCGATTTCAAAACAAAATCTACCGTCCCTTGGCGGGAAATGATGATTTTCGTTTCCGATTGAAATCCTATAAAACTGGCAGTCAGATTGTTCGCGCCGTCCGGTTTTTCGATGGTGTAATTTCCGTCGGCATCCGTTACCGCGCCGATTTGTGTGCCTTGCCAAAAGAGATTCGCGCTGGGCAGTGGTGATTTTTTGCCATTTTCAAGGCCGTAAACTGTACCCGAAATTTGTGCTTTTCCAGCCAATATCATTACAATGAAAAGGATGGAAAACGTGAGTTTTTTGATGAGGAAATTCATAGGAAATTTTTTTGATTTTTAAAAGCCCCCAAACCCTCAAATGGGGCTGTTGCGGGGCGTGAATATGTTGTGGAAAAATAATAGTGATTGAGCCACTACTTATTACCTATTCATTATTCACTATTACTTATGCTCTTCCACCACTTTCGGGTCGCGGTATTTGCAGCAGCCGTGCAAATTTTGATAGGCCCGTTCATCCGCCGTGGCAAACTCAGAATCGTAGCCGCTAGCGTTCACGCTATCGTTAATCGCCTGAACGGAAGTAACTTCTGGACTGAAAGAAAAGGAAAGCACCTTCGCCTCCACGTCCCACGCCACGTTTTCCACGCCTTCAAAATCGGCGGCGGATTCGATGGTGAACTGGCACATCCGGCACACGCCGTTTACGATAAAAGAGGTGTCGGTTTGGGTTGCGGATTGGGCATTTATTTTTATAGAAAAAAGCGAAAGCATTGCCATCGCAAAAAAGGTTGAAATTTTTAAAGTTTTCATTGTGAAAAATGTTTTTTGATTATTTAAAAGGTAGCGCTTCGATACGATTAAGAATTTTCTAAAATTCTTAATCACTCAGCGTGACAAAAAGGAAGCAAATAAATAAGGAAGTCAGGCTGAGTGGTTTTTGATTTTTTTTCTGAAAAAATCAAAAACTGTATCGAAGCCCTAAATCAAAAAACGCTGATGGCAGACAAGAATGTCGCGGCCGGAAGGAGGTGACGGGGGAGAAGAAGAAAAATAGTGAGTAGGTAATAATGAATAGGTAGTGGGAGCCAAGATGGTATTAACTTGAACAATCGGGTTCAATTCCAACGACTTAGAAAAATCGACCGCAAGTTCTTTGGGCTGGAATGATTGGATTTGGAGACCTTCGATGATCAAAGTTTCGTCATCGCAGCAATCGTCGTCTTGGTGGTTTTCGTCACAGCCGCAGTGGTCGTCTTTTTCTTCGCAGCAATCGTTCGCGAAAGCGAAAAGTTGCTCGTCCACCAGATTTCCCATACAGTAATGGCGGCTCACGGAAAAGCCTAAGGTGCTGACCATCAGCGCGGCCAGCATTGCCAAAGAAAGTATGGGGTGGATTTTTTTCACGGTGCAAAAATACAAGCAAAGATTTTGCCGTGATTGGGGGGTGGGAGCAAAATGTGGAATGTTTTATTTTCTGTTGAACCATTTTCTTGAGTCTTCTCTCTGGTGAAAAACGCCAACAATTCTAATCAAATTTTCTTCCCATATATAATGAACATTATAAGGGAAATTCTCCAGCCGGTCAATCCTAACGTTGCCATATTTTACTGCACTATGTGCGGGATAGCGCTTTAGGTATTCATACTTTTGTTGGAGGTCGTTCCAAAACTCCTCGTCTTGCCCCCAGTAATAATACTGACGCATAGCTTTGTTAATATCGGCCGCAGCCAATTCACGAACTCTAATCTTAATCACAACTGGCGGCTAAAAACCCTTTCCTTCATTTCCTCCCAGCTCATTTCGGCATCAGGATTTTCCTCTAAATCTTTGAGACGCTCATCGAGAATTGCCTTCATTCTGGAAGATAGTTCACGATTGTCTAAATCCTTTTCTACATAGAAATAATGCGCATAATGTAAAAATTCGTCTATGTTTTTGAAGTGGGTCTTGTCTAAATTTAAGTTCTCCTCGAAAGTGATGGTGTGCATTTTTTAATATTTTTCACAAATTTAACAAAATACAAGGTGTCGTCTTTCAAAAGAAAAACCGCACCGCCAAGCCTCCCGCCAGCCACAGGTAACTCATCCAAGCCAAGTATTTCAAAACCGTTTCCAGCCAGCCTTTGCTGGGCATTTCGTGGTCGCCGTGGTTGTGGTTTTTCATCGTTTTGAAGAGATAAAGGAGGATGCCGCTGGCGATGAGAAAAACGATGTTCAGCCAAAAGCCGTAGTCGATTTGGAAATGCTCCATTTCCTTGATGCCGCCGCCGCTGGCTTCGGGGAGCATATCCAGCGAGAGCAAGCCGTAGTGCATCAAAAGCGTGGCGCCGATGAGCGCGGCGAATAGCATCGCCAAGATGTAAAACGACATCCGCCAACCGTAGTAGCGCGCATTGATGCGGAGAACGGGGAACACCACCAAATCGCTGAAAATGAAGGCCATCACGCCGGCGAAGCTCACGCCGTTATCAAACAAAAGCGCGGCCAGCGGGATGTTGCCCATCGAACCGATGAAGGTGAAAAATGCGGCGACGGGGCCGACCAAAGTGTGTTCCAAAATCTGTAAAAAACTGAGGTCGGACTGCGCGGTTTGGCCCGTGCCGATGAAGAGGGTCTCGAAGAAACTGGGTGGTACGAAAGCCGCGATAATCCCCGCCACGGTGAAACCCACCGATACGTCCTTCCACACCATCCCCCATTCCATTTTGTATTGCATCACGACTTTCGCCCAGCCGCGCCGACTCTGGATTTCCTTGCGCCAGTCGGGGATTTCGCTGTCGGATTTTCCGCCGCCGCTCAGCCGCTCGCGCACCTTTTCGATGAGCTTTTTCGGCTTGGTGATTCTCAAGAAAATCCAACTCAATAAAATCAACAAAATGCCGCCGACGTACTCGCCCACCACGAATTGCCAACTGAGGAAAATGGCGATGATAATCCCCAGCTCCACTACCAAATTGGTGGATGCCAAAAGGAAGGCCATCGCGGGCATAAATCCCGCGCCTTTTTTCAACAAAGATTTGGCCGTGGCCAGCGCCGCAAAGCTGCACGAGCTACTGATGAAGCCGAAAAACGTGCCCAATCCCACGCCCTTTTTCCCTTCGCCGCCCATCCATTTTTTCATCCGCTCTTGGGTAACGAACACTTGAATCATACTGCTGACAATGTAGCCCAGCGCGAACGCCCAAAGCGCCATCCAAAACAGCCCGACGGTGGTGTAAGCGGCTTCGGCCCAAGTTTGTAGGAAGTCGTTCATTTTTTTGCACTAACAATGTTTAGAAAAAAGAAGTTTTTTGTACAAACTATTTTTACAAAATAGCGGGTTTTATTTAAGAAAAATCTGCACAAATTTTTTATATTAAAAACTCATCGTCAAATGCCATTTCCATAATGGGATTATTTGGATATGGACACCCTTTTTTTCCACGGTTTCTTCCACATCGGCGGAGACCAAGGTGGCTTCCAACAAACCCAAAGAAAGGGCAGCCTCCACCAGCCCGTTGATTTCACGGGCGCGGGTTTGCGGCGCATCCATTTCATAAGCCACGTTTATCAAGTGGGTTTCGTTCACCAAAAAGTCCACCTCTTGTTTGTCTTTCCAATAATGGATGGAATGTCCGTGTCGGCGCAGTTCCAAAAACACGGTGTTTTCGTACAGCCGGCCCCAGTCGTGGCCGATGCTCATCGCGTGTTTTATACCCGTGTCGATGCCGTAGGTTTTTTTCGGGTTCACGGCTTGCTCGCGCACCGAACGGCTGAATTTGGGCACTTGAAATATAAGGAACGCATCTTCCAAATAATTCAGATAATCGTACACCGTGGTGCGCCCCACTTTAAAGCCCTGCGATTTCAAGTCATTGTACAATTTGTTGGCAGACAATGGGTTGGCCATATTTACAAAAAGGTGCTTGGTCAAATATTTCAGCAGGGAGGCATTTTGGATGCCGTGCCGCTCGGCGATGTCGCGGTAGATGATAAGGTCGATGAACTCCTGTATGACGCGCCGTGCCAAATCCCAATCCAAGCCCACCGTTTCGGGAAAACTACCTTGGGTCAAAAATTCCGTCAACGCGTTGCGGATGGCTGATTGCGACTTGCTGGAATGCACGTCAGCCGCGATGTTTTTGAACGATAAAAATTCGCGGAAGCTGAGCGGAAACACTTCGTAGGAGATGGTGCGGCCACGCAGTCCCGTGGCGATTTCTTTGCTCAGAAACTTGGAGGACGAACCCGTCAAGAATATCCGGCAATCCAAAGTGTCATAAACTCTCCTTATAAACTTTTCCCAATGCGGGATTTCTTGGATTTCATCAAAAAGAAAATACACTTTTTGCTCGCGCATCGCGGGATATAGGTCGAAATAAGCGGTAAGCAAGCGGTCCATATCGGCCAGTTCGAGCGGATACAGTCGGTCGTCCTCAAAATTGATATAGAGGATTTGCTCGCGCGGCAGGTTTTTCCGCAGTTCGGCGATGAGTGCAAACAACACCGAGGTTTTGCCGCTGCGCCGCGGGCCAAGCAGCGATATGACTTTGTTGAAATCTGTGGGGAGTTGCACCCTCCGCAAAGACGCGCAATAGTCCCGCGCCACGGCATCGGCGATTACGTTCTTAAAAGTTTCGGGAGCGGGCATCTTTTAATTATTTGTACTTGGCGAATGTACAAATTACATTTAATATGTCCGTTTCAAAAATACATATTAAATAGATTTTGTTTTTTTTATAAGTACATATTCACTTAAAAGTGTCCGCTTTATAAGTACAAATTTTTCTACAAAGCGCTTTTTTTGACCGACAGAAAATAAAAAGGACAGGCGTTTCTCCATTCTAACACCTGTCCTTATTCTCTCAACCTTTATTTTAGACTAAAAAATTAGCCGTTGTAATTGCCACAAGCCTCGGCGCATTCGCGGCAGGCCTCGGCGCAGTCTTTACAATGTTTGTGATCGTGCTGCTCGCATTCATCGGCGCATTTTTCGCAAATTTCCTTGCAGAGTTTTACAAAGTCGGCGGCGTTGTCGGCGCGCATTGAAAGCAAGTTCGCCGTGGCGTTGCAGGTTTCGGCGCAAGCGCGGTCGGTGCGGATGCACTTCACCATTTTTTGGAGGTTGTCCTCGTCCAAACATTGGTCAGCGCAGTAGTGGCAATAGCTGGCGCATTTCTGCAAGATGGGAATCAAATCGTGTGCGTTCATTTTTCTTGGGTTTTAAAAATTATGGATTCGGCCTTGCTAACAAGCTCGGCTTATTTTTGATTTGCAGGATTATGGGATTGATTTGCAAAAATTTTTCGCCTGCTATTGCTTTCTATTTTCCAGACGATAAATTATCTTCTTCATCTGAGCAATTTCCCTCTTCTGTGCTTCGATTATTTCTTTCGCCAGCTTCTCGGTTTCGGGGTCTTCAAAAGTGGCCTGCTCGCTCACCAAAATAGCCGAAGAATGGTGCGGAATCATTGCCTTCATATACTGGACATCCTTCACGGTAGCCTGGTCTCTTAAAAGCACATAGCTCCCGATTCCTGCCAGGAGGCCGAGGGCAACAATCACAGCATTTTTCTTGCGGTTTTTATACATCGGCAACATAAAAGCCAGCATTATCAACGCCATCGGACCCACCATATACAAAGCCATATAAGTGCGGGTATGACTGAGATAAATATGGTCAAAAGCCGCAACGTTGAAGAACATTGCCGCGTACATAAATAGAAATGAGCACAGCATCATCAGGGCGAACGTGGTGTATTTGTTTTTCATTTTGCTGCTTATTTCTTGGTGAAAGTTTTTTCCACGTGGCCGCATTTCAACATTTGGTCGCCGAAGTAGGGATTGCGGATTTCCTTGGCATCCGAAAACCAAAAAGCCCCTTGGTTATCAAAAGCCATCGGGCAATACTGCTTGTAGAATGTGCCGCCGCTAATGGATTCGTCCAACAAATTTTCCACTTGTATCGAAAAATCGGAGAAGTGCCGACGGATGTCCTCCAAACTTTCGGCATTGGCCATTTCCCGTGCCAATTGGCGAAGTTCGGCGCGTTCGGCGCTAAAACCTTCCGCCAAATTAGAAGCGGCCGTTTTGGCATTTTCTAAATCTGAACGAACCAAAGCGGTGCGGATTTCCAAGTAATTCTGAAACACCTTGCCCACCATCCCGTCTTTGAACTCCGTATCATAACCATCCTCCATATCGGCCTTTTCTTGTTTCACTTCCGCGGGAGTGCTTACTTCTGTTTTCTGTTTTGGACTGCCTTCCACGCAGGAAGTTACCGCAAGTGCGGCCGCTACTACAGCCATTGTTACATTTTTCATTGTATTGGTTTTTAAAATTAAAATCTTATGGAAAGCCCGCCGCCCGTGCCAAAGCGATTATCATAGCTGGCCATCAGTGAAAAATTTCTTGAAAGGAAAAATTCCGCCCCCGCCGACCAAGTGATTTCATATTGAAAATTCGGGTTGTCCGCAATTTGCTCGGCATCAAATTCCGTGACCCAGCCAAAATCGGTCTGGTATTCAAAATTCCCGAAAATGGCCGTGCGCGGAAAAAGCATCACCTCGCGCCCCAAGCGGATTTCCGGCCGCAGACGGTGGTCAATCCGCACGTCCAAATCAAACATATAAGGCGTGAGCCAGCGGATGCCCGCGATAGCGGAAGTCTCGATTTCATTCAAGCTGTTTTCGGTCTCGTTTTCCACGTTCACGCCGCCGAACACGCGGAAATAGTCGCTCAGGTAACGTTCGTAGGAAAATTCGAGTTCCACATTCTGGTTCCAGCCATATTCGCCCATCAGGTTGAACTGGTTGCGCGTATTGGACGAAACCAAACTAAGTTCCGCCAGATGGGAGGCCACGTCCGCCGTGCCCCAACTGTAAAACTGGTTGCCCTCTTGGATAAGGAACTTGACGGGATAATCGTCCAGCCGCTCGTCGCGCGGAGTGTCGTAGCTGAAAACCCGCGCCATCCCACTCATCATATGGTACAAAACGTGGCAATGGAAAAACCAGTCGCCGCTTTCGGTGGCATCAAATTCAATGGTCACTTTCTGCATCGGCGGCACGTTCACGGTGTGTTTCAGCGGGGAGTATTCGCCGTTCTCGTTTATCACCCGAAAAAAATGCCCGTGCAAGTGCATCGGGTGGTGCATCATCGTCAGGTTGTTTAAAGTAATGCGTGCCACTTGCCCGTTTTCTATCTTGATTTTGTCGGCCTCCTTCAGCGGCACACCGTTCAGGCTCCAGATGTAGCGCCACATATTTCCGGTCAGGTTCAGTAAAATTTCCTTGACGGGTTTTTCATCTGAAAAATCTGTTTTTTCAGGGGATTTTAAATAATCATAATTATACTCGGAAAACATTTGCATCCCGCCCATTTCCATCATTTTTCCATCTTCCATTTTTTCCATTCCATTTGGCATTTTTGAGTGGTTCATTTCCGAATGATTTTCCATTGAATCCTTGGGCATTTCCATCTTCATTTCTTTGTCTTTTTTGTGATGATGATGGCCATTTTTCATATCCATTTCGCCGTCCATCTGCATTCCCCATTCGTCCATCATTTCCTGCGGTTCTACCTTTTCAGGATTGAATTTCATAGCGGGCGCGCCCATTTTCATATCCATCTGCGCCATCTGTTTCATCTTCCCGATTTTGTCGGGGCGCGGCACGGCGGGCGCAGCCAAGGTTTCGCCCGTTCCCAAAAAAGCCGAGGTTGTCCCGCTGCCGTCCTGCACGGTGGCGCGCATTTCCAGTTTTCCGTTGGCCGGAATTTCCACGATAAAATCGTAGGTTTCCGCAATGGCGATGAACGTTTTGTTGCGCTTGACGGGTACAACGTTCAGCCCATCGGCGGCCACCAAAAGGGGGTCCTCCGCCCCGCCGAACGTCAGCCAAAACTGCGAAGAAGCCGCCGCGTTGATAATCCGCAACCGCACTTTTTCGCGGGGTTTCAAGTCGGGATATTCGGCGGCGGTCTGGCCGTTGGTCAAAAAGGCGGGGTAATAAATATCGGCAATGTCCGCGCCCTCCATCCGCTGTTTCCAAAAATTTAACTGCGCGCCAAACGCCCCTCGCCCAATCACTTGGTTCAGCGGCGTGGCCGTGCCTTTTTTGATGTTGTACCATTCGTTGCCGCGCTTCAAATTGCGCAGCACATTGTGAGGTTTTTGGAACGTCCAATCGGAAAGCACCAGCACCAATTCCTTGTCATATTCCAACGTTTTTTCCTTCGGCTGGATGACGAAGGCACCGTACACCCCGCTCTGTTCCTGCAGCATCGTGTGCGAGTGGTACCAATACGTCCCCGCCTGAATGAGCGGGAATTCATATTTGAAAGTTTCGCCCGAGCGGATGGGCGGCGTGGTGAGATATGGTACGCCGTCCTGAAAGTTGGGCAGCAACAGGCCGTGCCAATGCACGGAAGTTTCCACATCCATTTTGTTTTCCACATAAATAATCGCGTAGCCGCCTTCCTGAAAGGTCAAAGTGGGCGCGGGAATGCCGCCGTTTACGGTCATCCCTTTCGATTCTTTGCCCGCGATTTTCACGGTCTTTTGGTCGATGGTGAGGCGGTAAACAGTGGTGTCGCTTTGCGCGGATAAAATTCCAAAGAAAAACAGCGATTGGAAAGTTAGAAATGTTGTTAAAATGTTAGACTTCATTTTTTTCTTTATTTATAAAAATTAGAATACAGGACAAGCGCCTTTTAGAGAAAAATCGGAGGTGATTTTTCAAGGCATTGAAAAAGAAGGAAACCAAGGAAGATTTCCCAAGAAAAGTCTAAATGCGAAAAGTTTGCAAAAAGGCGGGAAAATCCAACCTTAAAATCGGCGGTTTATAATGAAGATATCCCGAAAAAGAAGCATCGGAAATATTGAAAGATGGGGTAGCAAAACCTTTGAAAACCGAAACGAAATCCATAGCGGGCTGCCATTCAACGTTGGAAAATGTGGTTTCCACATCTTGGCCTTCCACGATGATTTGCTCATCATCACAACAGCCTTTTCCATCTTTTTTTTCTTGATGGGGATTTGAATGAAAGGGGCAAGCTGAACTTTCTTTTTCGGCTCCAGCCGCGTGTTCACAGGGTTTGGCTTTTCCAAACAGCGCCACGCTTTTCAACTCATCCCCACAAAAATGCGCCCCGATGCTGAAGCTCATCGTACTGAGCAGCACTTGGAAAGCAAGAAATGCGGAAAGAAGTTTTGTCATTTCAGTGTGCAAAGAAACTGGGAGAGAATGAAAACGGTTTGCAGGATTGTGGATTTATCTTTTAAAATGACGGCCATTTAATGCTCTCTAAAATTAGGATTATTGACAAAATCCCAGTCGGTCAGGCTTTTTAAAAAAGCCACCAAGTCTGCTTTTTCATTGGATGTAAGATGAAGTTCTTTCAACAAGGGACTTCGATTGGGATGGGCTTTGCCGCCGGAATTGTAATGCTCCACGACCTCCGTAATTGTTTCAAAACGCCCATCGTGCATATAGGGTGCGGTCAGTTCCACATTCCGCAACGAAGGAACTTTGAAAGTGGCTTCATCCTCACGTTTTCCGGTAAACCGCTGGCGGCCATTGTCTTTATAGACGGAATCCAAGCCATTGTTCTGAAAACTGTAATCGGTAAAATTGAACCCGCCGTGGCATTTTCCACAATTCGTCTTTTCCCCAAAAAACAAATCCATCCCCCGCCGCTGGCTCTCGCTTAGCGTGGCGGTTTTTCCTTGGTAGAAATAGTGGTCAAAAGCACTGCTCCCGCTTATCAAAGTCCGTTGAAAAACACCCAGCGCGCGGGTAAGCACAAACGGGTCGGGGGCGCGTCCATAGGCTTCTTGGCTCATTTTTACATAATCTTCGTCTTTTTGCAAAAGCTCGGAAATCGCCAAGATGTCGTGCGCAAATTCATTTTCCTCTTGAATCGGCACCAATACCTGCATTTCCAAGGTCGGAACGCTGCCTTCCCTCAAAAAATAGGGGTGGTAACCCACGTTTGCCAAAGACGGTGCATTGCGCACCCCCGCCTGATTTTCCACCCCCGGACTGAAATCTTTGTCATCTGCAAAAGCCAAAGACGGCTTGTGGCAACTTCCGCAACTGATGCTGTTGTCCTCGGAAAGTATCGGGTCGAAAAACAGTTTTTTTCCCAGTTCCCAACGCGCTCGGGAAAACGTATTGTCTTCGGGAAAAGACATTTCGGGAAAACCTGCGGGGATGACCAAAATCTCCGGTTCAGGAATTTCAGAAACCACTTCTTTTTGACAAGAAAAAAGGAGGGGCAACAGCAAAACCGCCGCCCACTTCTTTCTGTATGTATGCCAAAAAAGGTGATGCATCTTGAATTTTAGAATGGATTACTGAATTCAGGATTGGTCAGTAAAACATCATCCGTCAGCGTTTTTAGAAAAGCCACCAAGTCGGCTTGGTCTTGCGCCGTGAGCTTCAACCCGCCGGAGACTCGCGTATATTCCAGCGCAGGGTCAACGGTGGAAGAAGGCTGGATGCCATCGTTGTAATGGCTCACCACTTCCTCCAAAGTTTTGAAGCGCCCATCGTGCATATAAGGGTTTGTCACCTCCACGTTTCGCAAGGAAGTGACCTTGAACTTGGCGCGGTCGGTGGCATCTTTGGTTACTTCTTCGCGGCCAACGTCAGTGATGTCCGCATCGGTATCCAAGCCATTGTTCATATACAAATCGTTCTCAAAGGTGCGCCCCGTGTGGCAATGCGCACAGTCCGCACCGGAAAGACTGGGAAAGCCGGGGTTGAACTCGGCAAAGAACAATTCGCGCCCACGCTCCTCGCTGGGCGAAAGCGAAACCTCTCCCCGCAAAAAGCGGTCGTATTTGCTTTCCACGGAAACGATGGTGTTCATAAACTGCTCCATCGCCAGCGACATCCGCTCTTCCGTTATCTCATCATCGCCAAAGGCGCGGATGAACTGGTCGCGGTATTTTGGGTCGGCCTCCAACTTGGCGATGACATTTTCCAAAGTTTCGTTCATCTCCAAGGGGTCTTCGATGGGTTTCAGCGACTGGTCGCGCAGCAAGTGGGCGCGGCCGTCCCAAAAGAACTCATTGGTGTGCCACGCCATATTGAAAATGGCCATTGCTTGGCGCTTGCCTTCCAGCCCTTCCACGCCGATGGAAAAAATGGCGGTGTCCGTAAAGGCGTGTTCCTGCCGGTGGCAACTGGCGCACATCTGCGAGCCGTCCTTGGAGAGCTTTTTCTCATAGAAAAGCATCCGCCCCAATTGCACACCTTCCTTGGTCAAAGGATTATCCAACGCAAGGCTTGGGGCTTCAAAATCACCGAACGAGAGTTCGTATGGTGTGTCGTCATAAGTGGCGGACGTGTCTGTTTCAGCAGGGTCTTTTTTGCAAGCCTGTCCCACCAAAAACAGCAAGCCCACCATACTTAATATTATAGCGGTCTTTTTCATCTCAGCAGAAAATTATTGGACGATTACTTTTTGGGTTTCCACCACTTGCCCTTCTAATTTTAGGCTCACCAAATACATTCCTTTCCTTTCGAAAGAAATCTCGGCTTTGCTTTGGGTTGAAAAGCCACCTTCAAAAACTGTCCTGCCCAGCATATCGGTTACAATAACTTGGGCGTCTTTCAACTCCGCGTTTTCCAACACCAAATTTATTTTGGAAGAGGTGGGGTTCGGGGATAATTTCATTGAAATGTTTTGCAATTCCTCTATCCCAATTCCGCCGGAGGCTTCGGTAAAAACCAAGTTTTGAAAGTTCTGCAAAACGCTTGGCGCTTGGAGGTCTTCGCCGTGGTAATTGAGATTGGCATCCACCGTTACGCCTGCAAAGGCTTTGGTGTAATCGCCGTCAATGTCAATTATCAAATCATTGCCGCTCTGCACTCCGGCGGTCGTAACAGTGGCAAAGCCGTAGTTCTTGTCGCCCAGCGCGTGGAGTTGCCAAGTTTGATTCATCGAAGCGCCCGTCTGGCCTTCCAATGCGGCAAAACGGTAGCCGGCCGCCCAGCCCCAATGCATAGAGGGCGATTGAAACGAGAGTGGATGACCGCTGGGGCGCGCACTCGGGTCGGAGTGGTTGGCCGCATTATCTACACCAATGGAAAACTCCACCTTTTCCAACGCCGAAAAGTTGAAATTGCCCAACAATTCGTTGGTGGGCTGATCGCCTTTCACCAAAACGTAGGTGTCGGAAAGAAGCGTATCCTGACCGCCATCAAAATAAAGGCGTATTTGGGAAACATAATAGTCGATTCGGGTGAACTGGAAGCTGTTGCCCAAGTCATTGGTGGCGGTAGTGTTCATCGCAAAGTTTTGCGCGCCCAGCTTGTGGTTGATTTTAAAGTGCACGTCCTGTTGGGCGTGGGCCATTCCCGCGAAAGCGAGGATGGTCAAAAGTGAAGTAATCTTTTTCATTGTGAAAATGGGTTTTGAGAAATTAAAAAATTGTAAAAGAGAAAAAATAGCCAGTAGGCCGAAACACGAAAAGCCGAACGGAATCCAAAAATGAAATCCTCGGTGAAAAAAAAGAGGTCTAAATCAAGAAAGACTGGAAAAGCACAAGTGCATTGCGCTGTAAGGGAGGCGGTTTGTACCGTGGGAAATAATAGGAAAAAGAAATATCCCGATTGAAAAGAACAGGTGCTTCCGAGAAAGAAAGTGGTGAAAGTTCCCAACTGGAATCAAAATCCAAAACCAAGGATGAAATGAGAAAATCATATTCTTCTCCCTCTATTTCAATTTGCTCAACCTCGCAGCAACCTTTTTCATCACCCTCCCCATCAACGGGCTTTGCGGAGTGGCAACTGGGCTGGGCTGAATGTTCGTGGGGACGGGCGTGTTCGCAAAGCGTGGCCTCGCCAAACAGGGCGAAACTTTTGAGTTCGCCTCCACAAAAATGAGTGCCAATGCTGAAGCTCATCGAACTCAGCAATACTTGGAACGCGAGAAATATGGAGAGGATTTTCGCCATTGGAAAACGCAAAGTAACTAAAAATTAGGGAAACGGGGTTGCAGGATTTTGGTGATAATTTAAAAAATGATTGCGTTTGTCAAAACATTATTTTTACCGTGAATTTTTAGAAATTCCAATATGAAATCCCTGTTTACCCTTTCCCTATCTTTCTGTTTGGCCCATTTTGGGTTTTCGCAGTGGACAGATATTTCCACCGGAAAATTCAAGGGCGCCGGAATCTGCCAAGCCATTTCAAAAGACACGGCCGTAATTGCGGGAAGTGATGGCCGCATCTACACCACCTACGACGGCGGGCTCGCATTCGACAGCGTCCAAACCATTTTCGATTTTGGCGAGTGGTTTAACGATTTGCAGTTTATTTCTCCCAATAAAGGATACGTCTGCGGGGGCACGGCCTTTGGGCGTCACCAGAGTTTTTTGGCCTCTACTTCCGATGCGGGGCAATCTTGGGATTCGCTAACTTCCAATCAATTTGGTTACAACCTTTTGGACTTGTCTTTCGTAAACGACCAGCTCGGTTTTATCATCGGCGAACATTCCTTCCTTTTGAAAACCACCGATGGGGGACTGAGTTTCGATAGCGTGGCACTGCCTTTTAAGGGCGCGATGGAAGACGTGTTTTTTAGTTCCGCGCAGGTGGGCTATGTGAGCCTTACCGAAAGCGACGCCAATAGCAATTTTAATTACCGCATCCTAAAAACGACCGACCAAGGGGCGAACTGGAATTTGGTGTACAGCGATTCGGCGCAAGACCCTCGTGCGAATAATTCAGTTGGCAACATTAGCTCGCTCCATTTCGTGACCGACCAACTGGGCTACGGCACCAAGGGGAATACTCACATTGTAAAAACCACCGATGGCGGAGCTAACTGGACTGCGGTCGCCTTGCCGATTGACACTTCTTTTTTTGCGCACATTTACTTTGTGAACAAAGACACCGGATATGTCACCAGCGGATATTCGTTCGGCGGCCCTTTTCCATCGTCGCCCGCTTTGGCCACGGCCGACGGGGGAATCACGTGGCACCGGACATCTCTCGATTTCCAGTCGGTATCTTTTGTGGACGGGAAAACGGGCTATGGCGTGGCGGGCGGCAAAGTGTACCGCACCACAAATGGTGGGGATATTGGCTTGAAGGAAGAACAGCCGAAACCCTTTCATATTTTTCCAAATCCTGCCCAAGAAAAAATACGGATTGCCGTCTCTGAAACCCTTGAAATCAAGGCTATTATTCTTTTGGATGCCCAAGGAAAAGAAAGCCGCCGATTCCATAGCGCGCAAAACCCGCTGGACGTGGCAGGTTTAGCGGCGGGCAATTACATCTTGAACATCGAGACCAACCAAGGCACTTTCAAGGAGAAAATCATCCTGAACTAAAACCAAAAAATGAAAGCTATCTTGTCGATTGCGTTTGGCTTGCTGCTGAGCTTGGCACATTCCCAAGATTGTAACCGTTTTACCATTTTTGAAGTGCGGGATTCTGTGTTTATGGGACAGAAGTATGTGTCCTTTAAAATGACTACCGATACCCTTCAATTGTATAGCACGGGATACACCACTATTCTTTTTGTGAACCAATTCGCGGATACCGTGGCAAGAAGTTTTTTCCAAGCCCATCTTATTCCCCCTAACCCTGATACCGTTGATTATTTAATCCCCTATGCAAATGGCTTTTCCACCCTTCCCGTTAATTTCGATGGCAACGTGATTTTCATAAATCCCGATTGCACCATTCCCTTTGATTTATCTGCCATCTCCAGCCAAGAGGAAAAGCTGTCCGATGCGTTTCTGAAAATTTTCCCCAATCCGGCGGCGCAACAAATTTCCATAAAGGTTTCGGAGGAAATCGAAATCAAAGCCATCGTTCTTTTCGATTCGCGGGGCAAAGAAATCCGTAGCTTTCCGAAGGATTTGCTTTTACTGAACGTTGCTGGGTTGGCCATTGGCAATTACACCTTGAGCATCGAAACCAAGCAAGGCACTTTCCAAGAAAAAATCGTGGTTCAATAAGCCACCACCAGCATTACCGCTGCCATCGCCACCATTCCCACATCTTCGATAATCGTCACCGTGCTCATCGGCAAGTTGAACACATCGCCGAGGCAAGCACACTTGATTTTTCGCTTGCTAAGATTACTTTGAATCACGCCGATACTGCTGATTCCCAAGACAATTATAGTGAGCCAATTCGTCGGAACGGGTTCAAAATTTATCAAATAAAAAATTCCCAAAAGCAATTCCACAAAAGGATAGACAAAGCCCCAGCCACGCCAGCGGGCAGCGATGATGTCGTACATCGCATAGCTTTCCGCAAAGCCTTTGATATTCAATAATTTGAAAAAGGAAAACACGATGAAAAAACCCGCCATAAAGTGGCGCATCCACATCATCCACGAAAATTCCCCGAAAGGGAACTGCGCCAGAAAAGACACGCCCGCGATGAAGGAAACAATGAGGATGAGCGGGCGGTAGGTCTGCAGGGTGGCTTCGGGAATTTCGGCGGCGGGCGCGGTTTCCAAGAGCATTTCGCCCATTTGATAGTCGCCCGCCGCCGCCACTTTTTCGCGCAGCTCGCGGGTGGGGACGTGCTTTATCATTTCCACTTCGGCGGTTTGTTTTTCCAAATCCACCTTCGCATCTTTCACGCGCGCATCGCTTTCCAAGGCCGATTGGATTTTGGCGACGCAACTGCCGCAGTGCATTCCGGATATTTGATAGGAGTGGGTCATTTTTTTAGATTTTTGCTGCTGCAAATTTCTATTGAAAGACAACGCTCGGCATTCCAAAATGCTGGGTTTTTTTTATAAAAAAGATGATGGCGCAAATTACCTTGTCAAGGTAATTTGCTAAAAGAATTGACGAGCCGATTTTTTGAATCGTTTTACCAAGAAAATTGAAAATCGAATTTACAGATTTCTTGGTAAATCAGCGGTCAATAGCTTAAACTTTGCCTAAAACAATTTTCACACCTCGTCTAGCGGCCGCCGTTTCCCACCCTGTTTTTTGAATTCGCTGGGTGACATCCCCGTGATTTTTTTGAACTGCCCGCTGAGGTGCGCCAAGCTGCTGAAATGCAGCCGGTCGGCGATTTGCGACAGCGAAAGCTCATCGTAAAACAAAAGTTCCTTCACCTTTTCGATGCGCTGTTCGATGAAAAAATGTTCGATGGTACGCCCCTCGGTTTGGCTGAAAAGTTTGCTCAGAGACGAGTATTCTTTGTGAAGCTTTTCACTAAGATATTCGCTCAGGTTTTTGTCGCCTATCTTTTCGGGATAATGGACAAAATTGATTACCTCGGTTTTGATTTGGTTGAGCATCCGGTTTTCGCGGTCTTCCAATAGTTCAAATCCTTCTTTTTTCAAATCATTGGAAAGGGCGTTTTTCTGCGATTCCGACAATGGATTTGACAACGAAACCTCCCCCAATTTCAAATCTTGATAAGGAATCCCGTTGTTTTTCAAAGCCGCTTCCACCGTACGCTTGCAGCGGTCGCAGACCATATTTTTGATGAAGATTTGCATTTCGATATTTCTATACATTTCCAAGCCACTCCAAAAACCCGCCCAGCGAAATCGCTTCCACGTTTTCCCGCTTCGGGTAGCGGTCGCCCGATGGCGTGATTATAAAATTATGCGGCGTTTCCAGTTCGTCAATCAAAAAGACGAAGCCTTTTGGCAGTTTCGGCGCGTTGGTGAATTTGATTTCGATGGCAATGAAAGGCTGGTCGTTTTTGGTGAGGAGGAGGTCGATTTCGGCGCCCTCGTGGGTACGCACGAAATACGGTTCCAAATAGTCGGGCATTGCTTGGAGGATGTTTTCGATGGCAAAACCCTCCCACGAAAACCCTGACCACGCTTGGGCCAGCAGGCTTTCATACGAATCGGTGCGCAGCAGATTATGCAGCAGCCCGCTGTCGCGGATGTACACTTTTGGCGATTTTACGAGGCGTTTTTTCAGGTTGCTGTGATAAGGTTTCAACACCCGCAGCAAGAAGGCGTTTTCTAAAAAATCGCGGTATTTATTGACCGTGGGATGGGTCAGCCCGAGACTTTTGCCAAAGGCTTGTGCGTTCCAAATTTGCGCGTGCGCGCTGGCCACCATTTGCAAAAAACGCAAAGCGAGCGGTGGGTCGGGCGCAAAACCGAGCATCGGTAAATCGCGCTCGGTGTAGGTGCGCAAAAACTGGGTGCGCCAACGCGAACTGGCGCTGTCACTCGCCGCCAAAAAAGATGGCGGGAAACCGCCGCGCAGGTGCAACTTCTGAAGTTGGGAAAGCTCTTCACCATCCAATTCATTGAAAATCAAGGGCGCCAGCTCGTGGTAAGAAATCCGGCCCGCCAACGATTCCGAACTTTGCCGTAGCAATTCCGGCGAGGCCGAACCCAAAATGAGGAAACGGCCCGCCGTGCGCTTTTCATCAATGAGCACACGGAGCAGCGGAAAAATTTCTGGCTTGCGTTGCACTTCGTCCAGCACCACCAGTTTGTCCTGCTGCGAGCGCAGAAAAAGCGAAGGTTCAGAAAGCTGCGCCAAAGCCTCGGGATTTTCCATATCCAAAAAAATGGCATTATGGCCGGAATCCTTCACCAGTCGGCGGGCCAGCGTGGTTTTGCCTACCTGTCGTGGCCCGATAATCCCTACCGTGGGAAACTCGCCGAGCGCTTGGCGCACCTCTGAAAATAGATTTCTTTCAATCATTTTACCCTGAAATATGTAAATCGGATTTACAATTTTCGGGGTAAATGTAGAATTTTTTACTGAATCACCACCTCAAAAACCACCTCCACGTCCGTCTCGCCGCCGGCGTTGGTAAGGTCGCCATCTGCAACGCCACTGGCATCTTTGTCTGGTTCGTGGCGCAGGATGACAGTCAAAGTGCCAGTGCTTGGCGCGTCTGTTTCTGCTTGATTCTCAACACCTAACGGATTGCCATCCCCATCGCTGTCATTATAGTCGATGGACAATTGCAGCCCCGCCGAGGTTTGGAAAAACACTTGGTGTTCCTCGTCCTCGGCCAAAATTTCGGCGGTCACATCCTCGGCGGGGTTTTCCGTTTCGTTCAGGAATTCCACGTCCAGCAAGTAGATGGCGCTGTCCACCAAAAAGATGGTGTCTTTCATCGGCGGGTTGGCGCCGTCGCCGTCCAAATCCTGCCATTCAAACACTTGGTCAGTGCCGCCATTGTTAAACAAAAGGCGCACGGTGGTAATCAACTCCTCCTCGTTCACGGGGTTGGGGGTGTTGTCATCTTCGTTGCAACTTATTAGCGCAAAAGTTGCCAAAAGCGTTGAAAAAAAAGCTGTCTTTTTCATCATTTTTAGATATTAATTAAACATTCAAAAATTAGGTTAAAACCTTGGGCATCGCTGAAATAGCGAAAACGGTCTAAATAATTGCGGTATTTTTTATCGAAAAGGTTTTCGGCGCGGAGGGAAAACTGGGTTTCGCTTTTGCCAAAATCGTGGGTGATGCCGATGGCGGCCTCGTGCAGAAAGTAGCTTTCCGGCGGCGGCGCCAAATCTTGGGCAGGGTCAAAACGAGTTTGCTCGGCGGTAAAACTTTGGCCAATTTTCACGAAAGCTGCCTTCCATTTTTTGGAGAAATTGGTTTGGAAACGCAAGTCGTGGCGGACGTTCAGCGGCGGCACCAGTGGGAGGAAACCGTCGTTTTTCACATCTTTAGCATAAATGTAATTGCCCTGAAATCCGTAGATGAATTTTTTCCAAAATACTTGCCCCTGCAATTCGAGGCCGGCGAAAAAAGCATCGGTCTGTTCTTGCTGCAAAACGGGGAACGCGCCGCGCACGGTCAAACGTGGTTCGGGCAGCGGCTGTTGATAGATGAAATCTTGAATGGGGTTGGCGTACACCGAAACATCCAAGTTCCACTTTTTGGAATACTCCCACCGGAAACGCTGATAGAATCGGAAAGAGCGCTCAGGCCGCAAATCCAAATTTCCCTCTTCGATGGTGGCTGTACCGTGGTGCAGGCCACGCGCCAAAAGTTCATTGGGAGCGGGCGCGCGGGTGATAAAACTTAGTTCCGAATGGGAAGAAAAATCTTCTGAAAATAAATACGAAAAACTGCCCACCGAACTGATGATATGAAAGTCAAAATTTTCCTTTCGCAAATCATTGGTTTCATCAAAAAATTGCGCTATATTTTGATAAAAATCATAGCGGATTCCAAAGTCAATATAGTTGATTTTGGGATTGGAAAATTTGTGGAAAAGAGCAGTTGAAAAAACACCCGTGCGCGACTGGTTGCAATTGGGCAGAACGGGCGCAACTCCCGTATTTGGTAGGTTTGTGTTAATTTGAAATTCTTGTTCTGTACCACTTTCCCATATCCATTTTTCAAAACGAGATTCACTTTTCAATTGAAATTGATGCGTTTGCAGTTGCAAGTCAATACTTGGAATATCCGAACGATTGCCGCGCCGAATATCAAATTCTTCTCTAAGATTATTTTGATAGGAATAATTTAGTTCTAAAGCAAGCTTTCGGCTGAAAAATTTTCTAAATGATGTTTTACCCAAAAGATGCCGCGCCATTTGTCTGGGGTTCTCAATTTGATATGAAAATTCTTCGGTAAAAAAAGGTTTATTTCGTTTCAATGCTTCTTCAAAATCGGTTAAGTTTCCGATGTGGCTGGAGCGTAATATTCCGAGGTTTTTATGATCATAGGAAATTGTGGATTCCCAATGCCACCCATTTTTGAAAAAAGAAATATCGAATTGTCCATTTCCGATAAATGTTGCGGTATTTGTCAGAAAGTAATCCGGCGCTTGCAAATCGCCGTGGCGGCGTGCGGTGCCTTGGATTCCGTAGGCCAAATCTTCCGTAATTTTATTTTGATGGACAAAGGCAAGGTCGCCACCCCGTCCGTTGGTGAATCCACTGAAAAACAAGTGATTGTTTTCGAAAAAAGGGGAACGTGAACTTAGGCGGAAAACGCCGCCCACCGCCGCTGGCCCCTGCTCCAAAGCATCCGCACCATTGACCAAACTCACGGTTTGAAAAGGATACAGCGAAAAGCTGGGCGCGTGGTCTTGCCCCCATTGCTGGTCTTGCAGCGAAACGCCGCTGGAAACCGTGTTAATTCGATTGCCATAAAATCCTCGAATCATCGGCTTTTGCACATTGCCGCCCGATTGGAGAATGTCAAGTGCGGGGATTTTTAAATCTTTGATTTTGCCGTTAGAACTCTCCACGAAAGGATAATATTTGGGGTAAAAAATTATTGCCACGGCGGGTTTTGGTGCTACGGCGGCTTCTCTTAAAAGCTCCCGATGATGCTCTGGATAAAAATTAAAACCCTCCGTATTTTTTTGAAGATTGATGGTTTTGGTAACAGGCTCACAACCAATGTGGTAAGCGGTGATTTCATACTCGCCCGCGCATAGGTTTTCAAATTGATAAAACCCGCTGCTGTCCACCACCGTGCCGCGCTGGCCGTCAGAAAAAACGACCTCGGCGAAGGCCAAGGGCTGCCCGTCGTGCTCGTCGATGACGTAGCCGGAAAGGGAGAGCACACAGGGCGATTGCGCCGCCGCGAACCGAAAAAGTAGCAAGGCCGCGCACATCGGCGCAAGCCTCATTTTTAAAAACATTGAAATGCGAAAAATTTCCCTGAAAAGGATTTTTATAGAAAAAAAAGCCGTGAGTAGCAACGCTTTTTAGAAAGTGGGCGGGCCGCGCAGAAAGTGGCTTTGCGAAACGCGGTTTAGAAAAACGGATTCCGCATTTTCCTGAAAATCAATAAAATAAAAAACCTCAGCCACACGGGAAATTTCACCGAAAAAGGAAACGGGCAAAAACTGGAAATCGCAGAGCGCGCAATCGGCCTCGGATTCCGAAAGGGAAAAACCGTTTGGCGAATGGTCGTGGCAATCGGCTTCGTGATGATGCAAGGCATTGAAAGGCAGCGCACTGAAAAGAGTGGCGGCCAGCGCGATGAAAGTCAAAAAAGCGTTTTTGCGGATTTTTTGCACGGCGCAAATTTAGGGAAATGAATGCGAGGAGGCGGGTCGGGTTTCTTGGTCATCTTCTATTTCAAAAAGGTAATTTGCGCGGTTTAGCCGCGAGCTGTGGAAGTTTTAAAAAGCATAGAAAAAATTACCACCGTAAAACAGACGGGGCAAAAACCCGTGGTGGTGAGCTGCACCGATTTCAATGATTATTTGTGCAAATACGCCACCGGCAAGCCCGCGGATCCGTTGATGTGGGAATATTTGGCGGCTCGGCTGGCGCAAGTGGCGGGCTTGCAACTGCCGTCTCCGGCCTTGGTGAAGATTTTGGCGGGCCACCTTCCCGCCCGCACTTCGGCGCTGCTTTCAGGCTTTGATTTTAGCGCGCCCTGCTTCGGTTTGCGCTACGTTTCGTCTGGCAAGGAGATGGACGGCCCTTCGGCGCTGTTTTTCAAAAACGCGCGCGAACGCCATAAAATCCGTGACAAATCTGATTTGTTGCGCATCGCGCTTTTCGACCTTTGGGTGGCGAACGAAGACCGCCACGCCGCCAATTATAATCTGCTTTTCAGCCGCTCGGGCGGCCATTACCATTGGCATCCCATCGACCACGGGATGGTTTTCAACAGCGGCGCCGCCCCTCGCCACGGCTTGGTGGAACTCAGTTTTAACGAAACGCTTTTCGACAGTCCGCTTCTGAAAACCGTTTATACACACGTACGGGATTTGAAGAAATATAGCCAAAAACTGCCGTCGGAAATAGGCCGCTGGATTTCGGAAGGCCGCAAAGAATATGGAGCTTGGTTGAAAGAGGCCCCATCAGAATGGCAGATTGACCCAAGCCGGTGGGCGGCCTTTTTAGAGTTGCAACTATTTGATAATGAATGGAAAGGCCGCGTTTTGAAACAATTTTCGCATTTTTGCACTTTATTGCTCCGCTGAAAATGATCCCATCTTTTTACACCCTTCTCTCCGTTACGCCGCGCCCCAATTCGGGCGAGCGGATTCATATTGGCCTGCTGGTGCAGGGCGGCCAGCGGGTGCGCTTTGATTATTCGGAGCGAAAACTGGAGGCCGCCAAAACCCTGCTGAGCGAGGAAAACTTCCGATTGGTGAAGGGCTTGCTCCAATCTCTGAAAACCGAGCTTTCCGATGGAAATCAATTGGAAGTTTTTGAACGGGATTTTAACATTTGGGACGGCGAATATTTATCCTATTTAAACCGCTATAATTCTAACTTGATTACCTATTCTCCTGCACGGAAAATTGAAATCAAAAATAGTGAAGAAAATTTCGCAAAGCTTTTCTCAAAATATGTTTCTGATTTTAATACGGTAGAAAAGAACACAAATCTCATCGAAAAAAGAGTTGGAAACTATTTAAAGAAGCACTTAAAAAAGCGTACTAATATTGATACGGAATTGACCTCGGATGAACTGCCGGGCCTGCTTTATCCCGTTCGGCTGATGAGCTTGGGGCGCAACGATGCCCCCTTTGTTTGCGAGGCACTCAACTTTGAGAAAAATGTCCGCGCCGTGGATGGCGACTTGGGCAATTTGCTCAATCTGCGCTTGGCTTTTGAAAAAAATAGCGATAAAAATTATAAGCTGTTTTTGATAGGGAACGAACCAGACAAATCATTGATAAAAAACCATCAAATTTGGCATAATGTGCGACAATCTGGCTTTGTGGATTTGATACCTGAAACTGAAAAAGAAAAAGTGGAAGAATATGCCGAAATGCACAATGTGCGCCCTTGGTTTTCAGATAAAAAAGAACGATAGTTTATTTGTTTTTCTTTTTGAAAAGCTGCCATTTTTTCCGGTCTTTCACCAGCACATATTTTATCGAAAAAACGGTGTTGAAATTCCACCAATCGGGATGGTCGCCAGCGGTGTGGAAGCTGGGCGCGACGTCGAAACTCAACACGATGGGCAGCAAAATCATCTTATATTCCGCGCCGAGCATCAAATCGAAACCGGCGAAATTTCCAAAGTCTTTGTAATTGCCGGTGTGCGCGCCGATGGCGGGGTAAATATTGAGCCGCCGCCCGAGGATTTTTTTGTGGTAGCGCAGGTAGGCCGTGCCGCGAATCTCGCGCGCTTGGGCATCGAAAGCCGCGCTAGCCACCACTTGGCCGATAATTTTTTGGTCGAGGCTGAGACCGAATTGGGATTCGTCCAGGCGCACGCCGAAGTTAGTTTTATAGAGCTGGGCGGGGAGGGTGTTTCCAAAAAATATCAGAAGGAAAAAGAGGGCAGCGGGGAATGTTTTCATAGAGAAAAAAGGAAACGCGGGAGTGGGAATTAAAGTTTGGAAGGGCGGTTTTTGGATGACCTAACAGCGTCTCCGATCTGTTAGCGTCAAGCGGGTGGCTGTTGCTGACGCTGTTAGGTCAGAGACGCTAACCGGTCAGCGGTCAGCGGACTGCAAATTGCCGACTGCCGACTGTGGACTGTGGACTGTGGACTGTGGACTGTGGACTCTGCCCTAAAAAAACTACCTTCGCGCCCCTTTTCAAAAAGCGAAAAAATTTACACAGAAAATGAACGTAACTACCAAAGAATCAGGTAAGTTAAATGCCGTTTTGACGGTGAACATCACCCCCGAAGATTACCAAGAAAAAGTGGATAAAGTGCTGAAGGATTACCGGAAGCGGGCGAACATCCCTGGTTTCCGGTCGGGGAAAGTGCCGGCCGGGCTGGTGAAAAAACAGTATGGCAAGGCGGTGCTGATCGATGAAATCAACCACCTATTGCAGCACGCCGTACACGACCACATTCAAAAAGAAAAGCTGGATATCCTCGGCAACCCGCTGCCCGTGCCGAACGAGAGCATCGATTTTGACCACGAAAAAGAATTTTCCTTTGATTTTGAAATTGGGCTGGCGCCGGAATTTGAACTGAAGCCGCTGGACAAATTCAAGGTCAATTATTACAAAATAAAGGCCGATAAAAAGATGGTGGACCGCTACGTGGCGGATTATTCCAAGCGCTTTGGCAAAATGAGCCAGCCCGAAGAAATCGCGGCGGAAACTATCGTGAAAGCTCATTTTACGGAAGTGGACAAAAAGGGAAACCCAGTGGAGGACGGACTGTCGGGCGAGGGTACTTTTTCGATGGAAAGCGTGGACGACAGCAAATCCGCGAAAGCGCTGAAAGGAATGAAGGTGGGCGAAAAAACGGTTTTGGATTTCAAAAAAGCCTTCAAAAAAGAATTCAATTCCGCCAAGCTGTTGGAGACGACCACGGCGAACTTGGAAAGCTCTACGATGAAATTCGAGGCGGAAATCTTGGAACTGACGGACATCGAGCCGCACCCTTTGAACCAAGAATTTTTTGATAAGATTTTCGGCGAGGGCGCGGTAAAAAGTGAAGAGGAATTCCGCCAAAAATTGGGTGAAGATTCCGAGAAGGCGTTTGTGGGCGATAGCGACCGCAAGTTTTTGGAAGATTTGAAAGATGCCGTTTTGGCGAAAACCAAATTTGAATTGCCGGATGAATTTCTTAAGAAATGGATGGCGCGCGATTCCGAAAATGACCTGACCGAGGAAGAAATCGAGGAGGACTATCCCAAAATGCGCGAGACGTTGAAATGGCAGTTGGTGGAAAACAAAGTGGCCAAGGAAAACGACATCGCTACCAGCCGAGAAGAGCTGATGGCCTACGCCAAGCAACTGGTGGCAGGCCAGATGGCGCAGTACGGCCAGCAGCCGCAAGAAGCTGAATTGGAAGACATTGCGAAACGGATTCTCGAAAACCCCGACGAGGGCCGCCGGATCGCCGAGCAGCTTTTCTCCGCCAAACTTTTGAAATTTTATAAGGAGACGGTGAAGATGAACGAGAAGGAGGTGAGTTTTGACGAGTTTCTCAAACTCGTGAAATAGTTATTGAGTTATTGGTTGTTAAGTTATTTGGGCTGGGTGGGTATACGTTGCGTTTAAACGTTTCGCCTAAATAAACTCAATAACTTATTAACCCAATAACTCTCCACATCCTGCCCATCTGTCACCTAAATTCGCTGGCTCAAATCTTGACAAAACAAAAACTCTCAAAAAATTTTCACTATGGATTTTGGTAAAGAATTTAAAAATTATGCAACTAAGCATCAGGGACTTAGCTCGCTAAAAGTGGAGAACTACCTGAGTGCTTCGCTCACGCCTTATATTATCGAGGAGCGCCAACTGAACGTCGCGCAGATGGACGTTTTCTCGCGCCTGATGATGGATCGCATCATCTTTTTGGGCACGCAAATCAATGATTCGGTGGCGAACATCGTGCAGGCGCAATTGCTGTTTTTGGAATCGGTGGATTCCAAAAAAGACATCCAAATTTATTTGAATTCACCGGGCGGCGGGGTGTACGCGGGCTTGGGCATTTACGATACGATGCAACTCGTGAACCCCGATGTGGCCACGATTTGCACGGGAATGGCCGCCTCGATGGGCGCGGTGCTTTTATGCGCTGGCGCCGATGGAAAACGCTCTGCCCTGAAACACAGCCGCGTGATGATCCACCAGCCGATGAGCGGCGCGCAGGGGCAAGTTTCCGATATGGAAATTGCGCTGAACGAGGTGGTGAAAATGAAGACGGCACTTTACAAAATCATTTCAGATCACACCGGCCAAGACCTTGAGCGGGTGGAAAAAGATTCGGACCGCGATTATTGGATGAGCTCGCAAGAAGCCAAAGACTACGGGATGATCGACGAAGTTTTGACCAATAAAACGCCGGGAAAAGAGTAGCCCCCCAGCCCCCAAAAGGGGGAGCAAAGCACAATTACACTTTTTTATGTTAGCCCCCTATGAGGGTTGGGGGCTTATGGTAAGATTCGCGCGCCCTCCGTTTTGAGTTAATAAAAACGGGAGCGTGGGCTGTTTTGTAAATTTGCGCTTCGTCAAAATTCCCTTCTCCAAAACTTTGGTATGAGCAACAAAAAAGAAAACCTGAACTGTTCGTTCTGCGGTCGCGACAAGAAAGACACCAATGTTCTTATCGCTGGCATCAACGGGCATATTTGCGACCATTGCATCCGGCAGGCGCACGGCATCGTGGTGGAAGAAATGGATATGAAGGAGAAGAAGGAATTGAGCAAATCCTTGAAGCTCATCAAGCCGCGGGAAATCCATTCCTTTTTGGAACAGTATGTCATCGGGCAGGAGTCGGCGAAGAAGGTTTTGAGCGTGGCGGTGTACAATCATTATAAAAGGCTGACCCACGCCAAGGCCACGGAGGACGTGGAAATCGAGAAGTCGAACATTATGCTGGTGGGCGAAACGGGTACGGGCAAAACGCTGCTGGCGCGCACCATCGCGCGGATGCTGAACGTGCCGTTTACCATTGTGGATGCCACCGTTTTGACCGAGGCAGGTTATGTTGGGGAAGATGTCGAAAGCATCCTGACCCGCCTATTGCAAGCTGCTAATTACGATTTGAAAGCCGCCGAGCGCGGCATTATTTTCATTGATGAAATCGACAAGATTTCGCGCAAGAGCGACAACCCCAGCATCACGCGCGACGTGAGCGGCGAGGGCGTGCAGCAAGCACTTTTGAAACTTTTGGAAGGCGCCAAGGTGAACGTCCCGCCGCAGGGCGGCCGCAAGCACCCCGACCAAAAATTCATCGAAGTGGATACGTCCAACATCCTTTTTATTGCGGGCGGCGCGTTTGATGGGATTACCCGCCACATCGGCAAGCGATTGAATGCCAGTTCGGTAGGATTTCATAAAAGCAAAAACCGCGAAATGTACAGCGAGCGCAACCTGTTGAAACACATCGCCCCACAGGATTTGAAAACCTTTGGAATTATCCCCGAACTGATTGGCCGCATCCCCGTATTGACGCATTTAGACCCGCTTTCGGAAGAAACCTTGAAACGCATTTTGGTAGAACCGAAAAACGCCCTTTTAAAACAATATACCAAGTTGATGGAACTGGACGGCGTGGACTTGGTGTTCGAAGACGAAGCGCTGGATTACATCGTGGAAAAAGCAGTGGAATTCAAGCTGGGCGCACGCGGATTGCGCAGCATCGTGGAGGCGATTTTGACTGACGCGATGTTCGATTTGCCCAGCCAAGAAGAGGACAGCTCGCTTTTGGTGGACGTGGATTACGCGGCCTCGCGGATGGAAAAAATGTCGGTAGCCACGTTGAAGGCGGCGTCATAAAGAGCAGGTAATTCGATAGAAATTTATTGGATTTCGATAGTGATTCTATCGTTGCCTCCACCTCATCCCATCACTTGATTTTCCGATACGTCAAATAATCAAACGCATAGTCGTGTTTTTCGTCTTTGGGATGATGTTCTTTTTCTACCAATTCCCAATTCTCATCTGAAATTTCTGGAAAAAAAGCATCGCCTTCAAATTCGCCGTGGACGAGCGTCAGTTCAATGGTATCCGCAAATTCCAACGATTGCTTATAAATTTTCCCACCCCCGATGATAAAAGGTTGCGCATCATTTTCAGCTTTCAAAATGGCATCTTTTAGATTATGAGCCACGATGCAGCCTTCCGCCTCAAAATCTTCATTTCTTGTGACTACAATATTCGTTCTTTTTGGTAATGGTTTCCCCATACTTTCGTAGGTTTTGCGGCCCATTATGATGTGATGGTTTTCGGTCAGTTTTTTGAACCGTTTCAAATCATCCGGCAAGTGCCACACGAGGTCGCCGTCTTTGCCGATGACGCGGTTTTGAGAGGTGGCGGCGATGAGGGTTAAATTCATTGTAATTAAGTAATTGTGTAATTCACTAATAATTCTACTCCAATTTGGTATTGATAGGCAAGGTAAATGACATTCGAACGGGTTGTCCGCCCTTCATCGCCGGTTTCATTTTGGGCACTTCCGATAGCATTCGGATAGCCTCAAAATCTATCGAAAAATGAATGGGTCTTACTATTTTCAACTGATCTGTCCGTCCATCTTTTTCAATCACAAAATTGATGTACAATTTACCTTGGGCACCCTTATATTTTGCCTCATCAGGATATTCAAAATTTTCAGATACATATTTCAGCAACTTTTGTTGAAAACAGTTGCGAAGCTTAGAATTGCTGAATTTTACCTTGCACCCAGCAAACACTGGTAGTCTATCCGCGCCGGCTGGACTCTCAGAGACTGGGTACGTTTCCGGATCGTTGGCAAACCGCCGCAGACTGTCCAAAGAAATCCTCATCGAGGCCACCCTAAAATTTGACCGATTTTGGTAATCGATTTCGGCCACTCCGTTCAACAGATAATGCGCCCGTTCTTCGTGCTTTAGCGCTCGGCTCGCGCGAAGCAATTCGGACAAATAGGGTTGCTTGTTTTTTAAGGTGGCCAGGTAGTCCATCTTATCTTGATCGTAACGTTTTTGGGCCGCGCTGTCCCGATTCCAGGTCAAATCTATTTCTATGAATTGATTTTCAGAACCTGCAATTTTATTGGAATCGGTCAAAAACTCGATATAATACTCCACCACCTCTTTTATGCTGTCATTCAGGAAGTTGGGTTGTTCGGTGGATGAAAATTCGATTCCTGCCACTTTGCCCCGCCGTAGATAGGCCCACGCCTTTACGTCCGTTTTTTGGATGCCAACCTCACGGAAATAGGCTTCGGTGGCGGAGGCCACGTAGCGGGTACACCCTTGGCGAGCAGTCAAATTATAATCTTGGCAATAAATGATGGGAAGGGGGTTCTGAGTAGCTGAAACGTCTAAAAAACCTTCCTTCTTTTCGTCTATTTGGAACACCAACGAAGCCGTAAAACTTTGTCCTCGGTTTTTATCGGAAAACACACTTTTTTTGTTCATCAAAAATTGTTCGGCCAACCGTCCTCTTTCATACGAATGGCGATTGAACTTTTCTATTATTTTTAACGAACCATTCTCATCGATTTCGTACTGCAAATAGATACTGTCGTTAAAAAAATAACCTTGTATTTCTTCAATTTTATCTTTGATATTTTCAACGAGCTCATTTGCCGCGTTTTGATTACAATTTGGAGCCAAAGAATTTTCACATTCTTTAAAAATAGGTGCTTGCGCAAGCGAACCATTCCCCATCAAAAAAATCCCAAAAATCAGACATTGTAGTTGCGTATTTTTATTCATTTGATTCTGCATATTTGGAACAAGAAATTTGCGGAAGGCATTGAAATTTATTGAGGCCAGGCTCTTTGGCAACTTTCGGCTTACCGCTTATATTTTCCGGTGCGCAGCACAAAATATTTAGAACTTTGGCAAGGGCGGTCGCCCACCGTGGCCGGGTTCAGTTGGGGAATTTCCGAAAGAATTTTAATAAAACGATAGGTGATGTTCGTCTTTAAGATGTCGCTCAATTCCTCAGTGGAAGCGCCCTGCTCTCTCGCCTCGCTATAGCGCACATAGGTAGGATGATGCGATTGGGTGATGGGAATCACGGAATGCAAATCGCCATTGTCCAAAAAATGCATTTTGAAAACAAAAAACCCTCTTTTGTCCAAAAAATTCAGTCCCCATATCATCCTCATTCTCGAAGAAATATTATAATAGGTATTAAGGTTGCCGTCAAAGCGTGGATCGGAAAGCGAAACGCTGTAGTTTTCCATCAATTTATCATACAGTACTTGGGACAAAAATTTGTCGGTACATTCCGAAATAGAATCCGGCACATAGCAGTCCGCCGCCGCCACGGGCACAAATTCAATATCCAATCGGCGGGCAGTTCCTTCATTGAAATAATAATTCATTTCCAAGATACTATCCAGCGTGTTGGAGGTAGTACCCCAATAGGAAAATTTGCGCGACCCGTCCAAGTCATTGGCCGCACAGGTTTGCTTCAAATATTCTTGAAAATTGCTGAACTTGGAGAAGGTGAGCCCTGCCGAAATCAATTCTTCTATAAACCGGGCAGTGTCGCCCGCCTTTAAAAATTCCGCTGCCATTTCTTGAAAATAGAGCCGCTCGTCAATTTCGGAGTGAAAAAAGGAATAGGTAAAAGGCAACCTATAATTTTTAGATGAAAAGGGCGCCTTATTTACCAGGCGCAGGTTGCGCAGCGTGGCAAAGCGCACCAGCAGCGAATCATTCACCCGTTTTTTGGTATTTCGGATAGGCGACTTGAAACGTGTCCCCATATATTGTCCGCGGTTGGTAAACACCAAATCCAAATCGGTATATCCCTCGATATGGCGCATTTGAAGCGACCCTTCGATGGCATAAAGGCTCTGAAAAAGGCACGAACGCTGGCCCACGGCATTGAAATCCGCGCAGAGTTCCAACGTGGGCATCACCGCTTCTTCCATTATGTTCAGCTCGTCTTGCGAGGGCAATTCAAAGCGGATCGTCAATTCGATTTCTTCGTTATCCCCGCGCGGCATCACTTTGCCCTCCAGCATTTTCATCCAATTTTTGACGTCCGTTTCGATAAATTTCAGATACGAAGATTCCACTTTTTTAACGGCGATTTTGCCCCCTCTCTTGACCCTCAGTTTCACTTTGATTTCTTCGTTGAACATCGAACCCAACTGCCGGTAAACCGCCATTTGTTGTTGTTTTACAAAAGCATCGAAAGCTTGCTGGCTGCACACTTCCGCCTTGGCGGAATCAATGAGATTGGCTTGGCAATCTGCCAGCAATGGGTATTGAAAACCCGCTCTGCTGAAAAATGAAACTGAAAGGAAAAATAGGAAAAGGAACCATCGCATCATTCGTGATTTTTTTTTTAGTGGGGCTATTTTAAAGAGAGTACAAGTATAATTTATTTTTTGAAATTCTCGATTCAATTGGCTGTTCTATCGGTGCCAAAAAAACATTTATAGAAAACGTACCAATCGTAAATTCTCAAACCGCTACTTGCGCCCGAATCGCCGGCCACGGCTCGTAATTCGTCAATCGGAAATCGTCTCCCGATAGTTATCGGGACGTAAATCCAAAAACTCCTCACACAGCCACCTGCGCCCGAATCGCTGGCCACGGCTCGTAATTCGTCAATCGAAAATCGTCAATCGTAAATTTAAAGATGTCTTTGATTTCAGAATTGATTTCCATCGTCGGCAGCGGTTTCGGCTTCCTACTCAATTGCAGTTCAGCCTGTTCCAAATGGTTGGAATACAAATGCGCGTCGCCGAAGGTGTGGACGAAATCGCCGTATTGCAAATCGCAAACTTGGGCGACCATCATCGTCAAAAGCGCGTAGCTGGCGATGTTGAACGGAACGCCGAGAAAAATGTCCGCGCTGCGCTGGTACAATTGGCAGCTCAGTTTTCCATCGGCCACATAAAACTGAAACAGCGTGTGGCACGGCGGCAGCCCGCTTTTCGCCATCACGGGAATGTCTTTCGGATTCCACGCGCTTACAATTAGCCGCCGCGAATCGGGCTTGTTTTTTATATCGGAAATGACTTGTTTTAGTTGGTCGATGCCCTCGAAATCCCGCCACTGTTTGCCGTATACTGGCCCCAGCTCGCCCCACTTTTCCGCGAAAGCGGCATCCTCCGAAACGCGCTGCACAAATTCCTTCATTTTGATTTTCCAAGCTTCCGAATGTTTGGGTAAATCCTCTTCCAAACCGTTCTGTTTCAGGTAGTTTTGAAAAGGCCATTCGTTCCAGATGTTCACGCCGTTTTGTACGAGATAACGGATATTCGTATCGCCCTGCAAAAACCACAAAAGTTCGTGGATGATGGATTTCAGATGGACTTTTTTGGTAGTAACCAATGGAAAACCTTCGCTAAGGACGAAGCGCATTTGATAACCAAAAACGGAGAGCGTGCCCGTGCCGGTGCGGTCGCCTTTTCGGGCGCCGTTTTCAAGCACGTGGCGCATCAAATCGTGGTAGGTTTTCATCGGGTCAAAAATAGGAAGAACGGTTCACGCAGATTCCGCAGATGGCGCAGATTTTACTTGGAGTTGGCCTCTTTTGGAAATATTTTTTGATAATTTTCAAACTCTTTTTCTAAATGCTTTTGTTCCGTTTTATTTAAATATTTAAGTTCCGTTTTGATACCATTCTTAGAATTTTTCATATCAAAAATTTTTTAGATTTTATCTGCGAAATCCGCGCAATCTGCGTGATA
Source organism: Owenweeksia sp. (assembly GCA_965214115.1). Classification (GTDB taxonomy): domain Bacteria; phylum Bacteroidota; class Bacteroidia; order Flavobacteriales; family Schleiferiaceae; genus Owenweeksia. Next base: position 456,396 of record CBDCAU010000008.1, on the reverse strand, counting down.
AAAAAATCGTAAATCAAATAAGCATCCCCACGATGACCGCCGTAAAAAGCGATGCCAGCGTCCCGCCAATGAGCGCGTAAAAACCCAGCCGCGACAAATCGCTTTTGCGGCCCGGCGCCAGCGAGCCAATGCCGCCAATCTGGATGCCGATGCTGGCGAAATTGCTGAACCCGCACAAAATGTAAGTGGCGATGACGATGGATTTTTCGCTGGCGAATTTGCCCTCCGCCATCAAATCGCCGAGGCTGACGTAGGCCACGAATTCGTTGAGGATGGTTTTTTCGCCGAGGAGCTGACCCACCAGCGCGATGTCTTCGTTGGCCACGCCCATCAGCCACGTAATCGGCGCGAGGACGTAGCCCAAAATAAACTGCATCGAAAAACCGGAATATTGCCCGTCTGAAATGGAAACCACCCAATCGTTCAATCCGGTATTCGCGCCCAGCAAATCTTCCAAAAGATAATTTGCCATCGCGATAAAGGCAATGAAAACCAGCAACATAGCGCCTACGTTCACGGCCAGTTTCAGTCCGGTGGTGGTGCCGTTGGCGATGGCTTCCAGCGCGTTTTGGCCGAGCGTGTTTTGCTCGATTTTCATATCGCTATTGATTTTTCCCGTTTCAGGGAGGAGCAGTTTGGCGGCGACAATCGCGGCGGGGGCGCTCATCACCGAAGCGGCCAAAAGATGTTTCGCAAAAAAGATGGCCTGCGCATCATCGCCGCCACCGAGGAAGCCGATATAGGCCGCCAAAACGCCGCCCGCAATCGTCGCCATCCCGCCGCTCATCAAACATAAAAGTTCGCTGTCGGTCATTTTTTGGATGTAGGGTTTTACCAAAAGTGGCGATTCCGTTTGGCCGAGAAAAATGTTGCCGGCCGCCGCAAGACTCTCGGCGCCAGAGAGTTTCATCGTGCGGCGCATCAGCCACGCAAAGGCGAAAACGAGCTTTTGCAAAATCCCATAATAAAACAGCAAACTGGTGAGCGCCGAAAAGAAAATAACCGTGGGCAGCACCTGAAAGGCGAAGATGTAACCGAAACTTTCCGTGTTGGAAATCAGCCCGCCGAAGAGGAATTTGCTGCCTTCTTCCGTGAATTTCAACACCTGCACAAAACCGCCGCTGAGCCAATCGAAAATATCGCGGACAAAAGGCACTTTCAAAATTAAAACGGCAATAAGGATTTGGATGACCAGCCCTTTGAGAATCAGCGGCCAATGGATGCTGCGGCGTTTTTTGCTCATCAAAAATCCTAAAAAAACCAGCATCGAAATCCCCAAAATGCCGCGTGCGATGGAGCCGAGCGAGATTTCATTTTTGGAAAAATCGTAGTTCAAAGGAAGCGGCGTTCCCTCCGCTGCGCTTTCGTTGCCAGTAATCAGCGCATCGTTTTTATTTTTAAAAAAAGAAAAATCAATGTCGTTTTCATTAATGATTAGAATATTGTCGTTCAATTCTTTGATGGAATAATAACGAACCGTATCGGTCGGTTTTTCATAATCAAAAACCAAAGTGCCGTTTTGGATTTTCCAAGTGCCGGACGCGAAAAGATTGTCTTTGGATTTGAGTTCGTAAACGAAAGTGCCGTCTTCTTTTATTTCAAAATAATCGGACGAATCAATCGGCAAGAGATTTTTACCCTCTTGATTTTGAACGGATTGGAACTGCCAGCGGAATTTGAGGCCTTCTTGGGCCGGCGCAGAAAACGCGAACATCCCGATAAGGAAAATGAGGAGGTGGCGGTGCATCGGGCGAAAATAGTTTGAAAAGTCCACAGTCGGCGGTCCACAGTCCACAGCTGGGCGGGATGGCTGACCTAACAGCGTCTCTGACCTGTTAGCGTCAAGCGCGGGCGGGTGGATTTTGACGCTGTTAGGTCGGAGACGCTAACAGGTCTTCGCGCCGGCAACTGGCAACCGACACTTGACAACCGACAACCAATAACTTTCTTATTTTTACAAAATGAACACTGCTGAAACATTGACTCCTTCCAAAGAAATCACCAGTATCGATGATTTGGACTTTTCGCGCCGCTACACCATCGGTGATTTTTTGCAATGGAAATTTGATGATTTGGTGGAATTGATTCGGGGGAAAGTTTTTAAAATGTCGCCCGCGCCAAATGTTTGGCATCAGCGCGTAGTTTCGGATTTGCAAAAAATCTTCTACAAAAAAGCGGAAGTTTATGAAGAAAAAGGATGCGAGTTTTTCCCCGCCCCAACGAACATTTTTTTGGCAAAAGCAGGACAGAAATTAGAAGAAGGAAATATCGTGGTTGAACCTGATTTTAGTATCACTTGCAATGAAACGAAAGTTATTAAAAAAGGTTATGTGGGAGCGCCCGATTTTTTGGTGGAAGTTTTATCACCGTCCAATGCCAAACGAGATTTGGTTTATAAAAGAGAACTTTATGAAGAGTTTCAAGTCCCAGAATTTTGGATAGTGAATCCTGCAAAGCGTCGAATCGTACGGCACATTTATTCCGAAAACGGTTTTTACAAGACCATTTCAAATAAAGAAGGGGATGTGATTGCGCCTCTGCAATTTCCTGAAATTCAGGTAGATTTAAAGAAAGTTTTCCAGCGGATTCCGCCAGCGGAGGAACAATAGAATTCTATATATAATTTTGATTGAAAACCCATTTTAAACTATAATTACCTTTATAAGATGACTACAGCAGAAACCATCGACACCAAAAGCCCCACCACCATCACAAGTATTGACGATTTAGATTTTTCCCGCCGCTACACCATCGGCGATTATCTGCAATGGAAATTTGACGACTTGGTGGAGTTGATTCGGGGAAAAGTTTTTAGGATGTCGCCCGCGCCCAACATTTGGCATCAAGAAATATCGACCAATCTTTTTTTGGAATTAGGTAAAAACTTTCAAATCTATCGAGACAAAAAATGCCGCATTTACCACGCGGCCACCGAAGTTTTTTTAGTCGAAAATGACAAGTCTTTTGAAGAAGGAAACGTGGTGGTAGAACCTGACATTTGCATCGCTTGCCAGCCCTCAAAAAAAATCCTAAAGGGCTATGCGGGAGTGCCTGATTTTATTGTAGAAATTTTATCACCTTCTAATTCTAAAAGAGATTTAATTTATAAGTACAATCTTTACGAAAGTTTTGGCGTGCCCGAATATTGGATTGTGAACCCAAAAAAGCGCACCATTCAACGTCATATTTTGAAAGATGGAAAGTATGATCCGTTAGAAACCAATCGTGAGGGCGAGATTATTGCGCCTCAAAATTTCCCAAAATTAAAAGTGAAAATAGATACTGTTTTTGACGAAATCCCGCCGGCGGACAAGTGGTGAGCGTATAGCACCCAAACTGACAATCAACAAACAAGAACTAATTCGCACTCCTCCGCGAAATCTCGTCCCGCACCCGCGCCGCCAGTTCGTAATCCTCGTTTTTCACGGCTTTGTCCAGCATCCGGTTGAGGCTGTCCATCGTTTGGCTTTTCAGGTTGGTGGAAGCGGGTGTCGATGATTTTTGTACTGGCACGTTGCGCGCGCCGCCACCCGCTTTCGGGATGCCCCCTTCCTTCAAAATGACCCCTGCTTTCTGCAAAATTTCGGGATAGGTAAAAATCGGTGCGCCGAAGCGGACGGCCAGCGCCACCGCGTCCGAAGTGCGCGCGTCTAGCACTTGTTCTTTGTTGCCGTCATCGCACACTACCAGCGAGAAAAACACGCCGTCCTTCAATTTGTGGATGACCACTTCTTTGATTTTGATGCGGAAATGGTCGGCGAAATTTTTGAACAAATCGTGCGTCAAGGGGCGGGGTGGGTTCACTTCTTTTTCCAGTGCGATGGCGATGCTCTGCGCCTCGAAACCGCCGATGATAATCGGCAAAGTGCGCTGCCCGCCACCCTCGCCCAGCACCAGCGCGTAAGCGCCGCTCTGGGTTTGACTGTATGAAAGCCCTTTGATGTGCAGCCGGATTTTGTCCATATTAATTGTCGGCCTTGAATTTTTTGACGGCTTCGGTCAGTTTTGGGACGACTTCAAAAGCGTCGCCCACGATGCCGTAGTCGGCGGCTTTGAAAAAAGGCGCTTCCGCGTCATTGTTTATCACCACAATCGTATTGGAATTGCTCACGCCCGCCAAGTGCTGGATGGCACCGCTGATGCCCACAGCCACATATAAATCGGGGTTGATGGCAATGCCCGTCTGGCCCACGTGCTCGGTGTGCGGCCGCCAGCCCATATCGCTGACGGGTTTGCTGCAAGCCGTCCCCGCGTCCAGCGCCTCGGCCAGTTCTTCCAGCATCCCCCAGTTGTCGGGGCCTTTCATTCCGCGGCCGCCGCTGACCACGCGCTCGGCTTCCGGCAAGGGAATTTTACCTTTTACCCTGTCCACATCGGTGACGTTGATTTCTGGCACATCGCCAACCGAAACATCGCCATCGGAGATGTCCGCGCTGCCGTCGCCTTCTTCCACGCCCACGGAATTGGGGATGAAAACCACCACTTTTTTGGATTCATCGGTGAAATAATCCACAAAACCTTTGCTGGAAAACACGCTTCGTTTCACCGTAAAGGGCGAAACGGAACTGGGTAATTCGGTGGCGTTGGTAATTAATCCAGCGCCGGCTTTGGTGGCCAAAATCGGTGCAACGCCTTTCCCATTGAAAGTGCCGGAAATCACAAAAGTGTCGCCGTCGTGTTGATTGGCAACATCTTGCAAAGCGGCGGCCACTTTGTACGGGTCATAATTTTGGAAATGTTCGCCTTTAATATTGATGACTTTATTCAAGCCATATTTTCCGATGACGGAAGCGTCCGCGTTCAATTCGCCAAAGGTTACGCCGATGGCTTCGCTGCCCATTTTCTCGGCGGTTTTGGCGGCGTATTGCGCGGCCTCAAAAGTGTTCTTTTTGAACTTGCCTTCCCAATTTTCCAAATAAACGATTACGCTCATTTTGTTTCTTTTAGATGTTTTTTTTTGAATATCCATTTTGTGTTTCCGAATTGCGCCACGCTGATTTCGGCTAAAGCCAAAAGGGCGGGGGAATAAACTCCGACACCGCGCTAAAGCAGCGGTGCAATTCTGAACATAAGTATTTTCTTTTATAAATCAACTTTCAAATAAAATTCTAACTCGTCCAATGTTTTCAGAATTGCGCAGCGGCTTTAGCCCTGCGATTCGGGATTTCCACCCCGTCCATCGGCTTTAGCCGAACCACTTTTCAAAATTCGGCTAAAGCCGAAAAGGAGAAGGGCAATCCTGCCAATCACCGTCCCGCACGTGCGGGAGCGGTGCAATTCTGAATACCGATCTTTTGTACAATTTTAAAATTTTTTTAAATGACTTTCGCCTCGTTGTGGAGCAATTGCACCAACTCTTCCACGTTGTCGGCATCAATCATTTTCACGTCGCTTTTGGGGGCAGGCTTTTCAAAAGTGCCCACACTGGTTTTGGTTTCAGCGTCCACAGGTGGGCGCACGTCCAGCGGCTTTTTGCGGGCGCTCATTATGCCGCGCATATTCGGGATTTTGAGATCTTTTTCTTCCACCAAACCTTTTTGCCCGCCCAGCACCAAAGGCAGCGGCGCGCTCAGTTTTTCCTTGCCGCCGTCGATTTCGCGAACCAAATCCGCTTTTCCATCGGAAACTTCCAAACCGACACACGCATTTATAAAGGCCCAGTCCAGCATCGCCGCCGTCATCCCCGGCACCTGCCCGCCGTTGTAGTCGATGCTTTCACGGCCCATTATCACGACGTCATAATCATTTTCTTGGATGACCGCCGCGATTTGCTTTGCCACAAAATGCCCGTCTTTCGGGTCGGCGTCCACGCGGATGGCATCGTCCGCACCGATGGCGAGTGCCTTGCGCAAAGTCGGTTCCACTTCCGCCGAACCGACGGTCAAAACCGTCACTTTCGCGCCCTGTTTTTCCTGCAACCACACGGCGCGCGTCAGGCCAAATTCATCATACGGATTGATGACGAAGGAAACGCCCGATTTGTCAAAGGCCTGATTGTCGTTGGTAAAATTGATTTTGGAAGTCGTATCCGGCACGTGGCTGATACACACGAGTACTTTCATAGAAATTTGTTTTGTCTAAAATTATTCCGCTGCCCCCGATAGTTATCGGGGCGCGAGAATTTTTCTATTTAAAAAAAACCGCGCTGGGGCGGAATTTTGTCTGATTCCGTGGCCTCCGATAGCTATCGGAGGCACGAGAACCTTCGGGGAGCGCGAAATTAGCCAATGCAGGCCATCTTTAAAAAAGAACGCGCTTTCAAAAATCCTAAACATCGGCCATTGGGCAATGTTTAGGATGATTAGTTTTGCGGCGGTGGGCTGACCTAACAGCGTCTCTGACCTATTAGCGTCAAGCGGTGGCTTGGCTGGGTGTAAGTTTGTGCTGGCCCCCAATCCCACAAAGGGGTTTAGACCACTGAGTATGTTGTGCGAGAAGATTGTGGGGCTTCGACTGCGCTCAGCCTGACGAACTGGTGGGAAAATCCCGAAACGGTGGGGGAAGCGACGGCCCCCTATCCCCCTCTTGAGGGGGTGCCGAGGTACGAGGCGGGGGAGGGTTTTATATAAATGATTTTGGAAATAAAAAGAACACCACCCCGATTTTTTCGACGACTGAAAACAGTCGAAAAAACCACCCCTCCTCACTTCGTAAGGAGGGGAGCTGGGCCGTCGCCGCGAACCGACTGACACCTGACAACTAACAACTGAATTTGACAACCGACAATTTTTACCCCAAAACCTAAATAACTCAATAACCCAATAACTTTATAACTAAAAGAAAAAATGGCAAGAACCATCCAATTCCGCGAGGCCGTGGCCGAAGCGATGAGCGAAGAAATGCGCAAGGACGAAAAGGTGTATCTGATGGGCGAGGAAGTGGCCGAGTACAACGGCGCGTACAAAGCCAGCAAGGGAATGCTGGACGAATTTGGCGCCAAGCGCGTTATCGACACGCCGATTTCCGAGCTGGGGTTTGCCGGTGTGGGCGTGGGCTCGGCGATGAATGGGCTGCGGCCGATTATCGAATTTATGACCTTCAACTTTTCGCTGGTGGGGATTGACCAAATCGTGAACAACGCCGCCAAGATGTTTCAGATGAGCGGAGGACAGTTCAACGTGCCGATTACCTTCCGCGGGCCCACGGCCTCGGCGGGGCAACTGGCCGCCACCCACTCGCAGGCGTTCGAGAGCTGGTACGCCAACTGTCCGGGCCTCAAGGTGTGCGTGCCGTCCACGCCCTACGATGTGAAGGGCCTCCTGAAAACCGCTATCCGCGACGACGACCCCGTTCTGGTGATGGAATCCGAGCAACTGTACGGGATGAAGGGCGAGGTGCCGGAAGACGAATACACCATCCCGCTGGGCAAAGCGAACATCCGCCGCGAGGGCAGCGACGTGACGCTGGTTTCCTTCGGGAAAATCTGCGCCCGCGTGGAGGAAGCCGCCAAGGAACTGGCCAAGGAAGACGACATCGACTGCGAGGTGATCGACCTGCGCAGCGTCCGCCCGATTGACTACGAGGCGGTGGTGAAATCCGTGAAAAAGACCAACCGCCTCGTCATCGTGGAGGAGGCTTGGCCGCTGGGCAACATCTCCACCGAAATCACCTACCACATCCAGCGCCACGCCTTCGATTACCTCGACGCGCCCATCCGCCGCATCACCACCGCCGACACGCCGATGGCCTACTCGCCGCCGCTGGTGGAGGCGTTTTTGCCGCAGGTAAAGGAGATTGTGGAGGCGGTGAAGGGGGTGAGTTATGTTTGAGCACGCGTTACAAACGCGCGCCCGTAATGAAATTGAAAGCTTAATTTCAACGCTACATTGTTAAAATATTCGTTAGTATTGCGGTGAAATTTGTAAAATATCCATAGTTTTACAAAATCGATTATGACTTCCAAAACAAAATTTTATAAAACCAAACTGGCGAAAACGGTGCAGGCCGCTCCTACCATCCTTGCGCAAAGACGTTCCTTTGGAAACTTTGCTTCCTTTCTGCGTTTTTATGAAAAAAACAAGGACGATGTGGAACGACTGAAAATCATCCCGCCTACCTACGGCCAGCGAGGCTTTGGCCGGATAGAAGTGGACGTAAAACCAAAGTACCGTGCCCGACCATCTCTCAAATCCAGATAAAAGCGACGGCGAAGAAAGGCAGCTCCCCACCGATTTGGTCAAACAATTTTTGGAGAACCAAGCGGACGAACTGACCAACGACAAAGAGCGCATCGAACTGGAAAAACAGAACCAAAAGCACGGTTTCGATTATGCCGTCCGCGCGTTGGAAGCGCAAAGGGAATTCACTTCCGGCCAAAGAACCCAGCAAACTCTTTTTATCAAATACGGCTTTGCCCTTACCGTCATCGTTCTTCTATTGTTGGGAGGTTTCACAGCGGTTTGCATCTTCACGGGCAACCAGCACATTTTGATTGCCACCCTGAAAATCATCGCCTACGTTCTTCCGTCAAGTGTCGGCGGTTACTTTTTTGGGCACTATCGGGGAAGACGCGCGGCAAGGCACGGTGCGGAGGATTACTCGGAAGTTGTTGAGGATTTTGAATAGCCCGATTTTTATAAAAAAATTATCACCACCGCCGACACGCCGATGGCCTACTCGCCGCCGCTGGTGGAGGCGTTTTTGCCGCAGGTGAAGGAGATTGTGGAGGCGGTGAAGGGGGTGAGTTATGTTTGATTTTGGCACGCATTGCAAACAGGTGGCGGCCAGCACACTCGATGCAAATACTTGCCAACGGAAAGAATAACTTAAACTGGATTTATTTTATCCAAAAATTCTTTGTAGGCATTTTTATGCGCTTCTTCAAAAACTCCTTCCAAAGAGGGTTTGTCGGCATCAGATGCATTGAGGTCAAATCCTAAAATTCTCGCCTTTACAACAGTTCCGTTGGCAATTTTTGATATAAGTTCTTTAGTTATAGAGTATTTAGCTTTGGAACTGTACGAGCGAGTCATCTTTAGCCCAGTAGTACTGACCTCCAAGTCAGACCCATAGCCACCCTTGGTGGCGAGTTTGACAACTTCTTCGTCAATCACAAAAATTAATGACTCACCATCATCAATCGTGAAAGCCTCATTTTCCGTAGTAATCTCTGATACCAACCACAGTTCTTCTTGCTCATTGGATTTGACGTATTCTAAGTTGAGTTCTAATTTTCTGTTTCCTTGGTCAAAAATGATAGCCTCAAGTTTGGAAGGATAGTTAGCCTCAAGCTCACAATTGTCCATCTTTACAGTCTTCGCCTGACTAAATTCATCGTAATTTTCGGTGATAGGTATGTACATTGTACATCCAAAAAGGAAAGAACAGAGAACCGAGGAAAAGCAAATTTTTGAAAACTTCATAGAATGCCGTTTTTTTAAAAAGTCATTTCGTGAATTTTGAGAAGGGGTAATATCCGCACGGAATAAAGACCACAGAGTTCTATTTCACCATCATCTTTTTCCCAATGTAATTTCCACCTGCCTCCAACCTATAGTAATAGATGCCCGCAGGCAGATTGCCCGCTTCCCATTCATATTCAAAAAAGCCAGCCGAAAGGTTCTCGGAAAACACCTCTCCTATTTCGAGGCCTTTAGCATCGTAAACTTTCAAAGTGGCAGATTCAGCTTGTGGCAAATAAAAGGAAAATGTGGTCTTGCCAGTAAAAGGGTTGGGATAGTTGGAAAGAGCGAAGGCATCGGTCAGTTCAAGTTCTTCGGTGCCAATGTTCGCCAAAGTACCAATAAGCATATCCCGATAGGCTACTGGCTGAGATATGTTAATATTAGAAGTTCTGCCCACCATTCGGGTGTGGATAATATTTCCAACGGTAGCCGAATTATCAATTTGAGTCCCAAATGTAATTGTCTTGGACTGGCCGGAATTTAAGGTTCCAACATCCCAAATCGCAATATCTCTTTCACCGCAAGAGCTGCCTGAACATCCAAAATTAGTTAAGGAAGATGTAAAGAATGTTTCAATTAAATTGGGCAAATTTATCTCTACCTCTGTATTTAAAAGAGTGGAAGAGCCCACATTTTTAGCCACAATCGTATGTGTTATAGTATTAGGGCGTGTTCACACTAATTGTTATATTCGCGGATGCAACTTACAAAATCACAATTCGAGCTGGTCTCCGCGCACCTGCCCGTCCAGCGGGGCAACGTCAGGATAGGCAACCTGCAAGTGCTGAACGCGATACTCCACGTGGCCGAGCAGGGCTGCAAGTGGCGGGCGCTGCCAAAAGAGTTCGGCCCATGGCACACGGTGTACATGCGGATGAACCGCTGGTCGAAGAGCGGCGTGCTGGACAGGGTGTTCGCGGCGCTCCAGAAGGGGGGCGTTATCCGCGTGAAGGTGGAGGCGATGGGGCTGGACAGCACCTCGGTGAAGGTGCACCCGGACGGCACCGGCGCTTTAAAAAAAACGGCCCGCAGGCCATCGGCAGGTCGCGCGGCGGCTGGAACACCAAGCTTCATATGGTTGCCGCGGACGCCCGCACGGCCGTGATCTTCTCGCTCACGCCGGGCAACGCCCACGACGCGCCGGCAGGGCGGGAGCTTATGAGGGCCATCCCGAAAGAGTGCAAGGGCGCGTGCCTGGTGATGGACAGGGCCTACGAGGGCGACGAGACACGGCAGCTGGCGCTGGAACTGGGCTTCGAGCCCGTGGTGCCGCCGAAGGCGAACAGGGTGGAGCCGTGGGACTACGACAGGGAGATGTACAAGAAGCGCAACGAGGTGGAGCGGCTGTTCCGGCGGCTGAAGCGCTTCCGGAGGATATTCTCAAGGTTCGACAAGCTCGACGTGATGTTCACCGCATTTATCAACTTTGCCCTGATTTTTGACGCCATTAGTGTGAACACGCCCTAGTCGGAATGGTGGCCTGAGGCGAGACACTATATTCTAAAATAAATGGCGACCCATCATTAACTGCTCTTATGTCTTGCGCAGTATTATTGCTCTCTAGACTATTTCCCCCCTCAAACAAAACTTCGGCAAATAGTATTTGATTTGAAGAAAAAGGCGTGTCAATGGTTAAGATAGCCTGCACCATATCACCTTTTCCAGCAGTTATCGAAGGCAATTGCCAAGTTATTACACCATTGCTTTCGCTACCTCCTTTTGTAGCCGAGTGAAAAGAAGTTCCTGAAGGTACAGGCAAGGTTAACAGGGCATTATTGAGTGAGTTTGCTCCGAGATTTCCGAAACTGACCTGATAAGAAATTGCTTTTTGATTTGAAACGGTGTCAAATTCTGATGAGAGGCCAATTTGTAAATTGGGACTTATATCAATGTGAGAAGTAGCAATAGCGGCCGCACTACTGGTATTTATATCGGAAGAATTGATAATCGCATTGATTTGCAAAATTTCTGATAAAGGTGCATTGTTTTCGGCTTCAATGTTGAAATTCAAGGTTTGGCTTTCTCCTGAACCAAGCGTACCTAAATTCCAAGTTGCTATATCATAATCGCCACAACTACTTCCTGAACAACCAAAATTTGCGAGCTGCGAGGTAAAGAAGCTCTCAATCTGAGGGGGTAATATTAAAACCGCACTTACATTAAGCAAATCAGTCGTTCCAGAATTGATTGCGGTCAATGTATAGTAAACTTCATCCCTCTGACCTAAAACTTTCTGAGTTAAAGCCATTCCCAATTTTAATGAATTATTATTGTCCACCGAGGAGATTGCGGCAGAGCTAAGACTTGGAGTGGCAGATATTCCTGTATTTAATTTAGCCTTTCCAACTATTAATTCCCCGTTTATTATGGAATTACTTACACTCACTTTTAATTCATAATCTTTGCTTTCACCGGAGGCAAAAAGGCCAGTATTCCAAGTTACGGTGTCACCTGATATCGTTCCACCAGAAGAAGCAGAGTTGAATGTGGTATTCGGAGGCAAAACCATTTCAACCTGTGAATTTGTTGGTGATTGACTACTTGAATTAACTACTGAAATGCTATAGGTTAATGTACCGCCCGACTTGACCGTGCTTTCCTTGGCTACCAAATTAATAGCCATTTCAGTCGCTGACTCAACCTGTATCATAGTTAAGCTATTTGGAGATGAAGTGGCGTTTGTTGCAGTTGCCGTGGCATTTATAGAAAGCATTGATTGAGGAGCATTGTTATCTACTTGGAATGGAAGAGTAATTTGCCTAAACCGTCCGGCAGATAAGGTATCAATTGTCCAAGTACCAACTTCATTGTCTGAACAAGAGCTGCCAGAACAGATAAAATTAGGAAGCCCATTATAAAAAAATGTTTCCATATGATTTGGGAACTGTACAGAGACAGTTACGCCAAAGAGGTCATTCGAACTCAAATTTGACACGACTACTGTCAGTGGAGAATAGCCGCTTGGCTCAACGACTTCTCTTGATGCAACAATCTCCAAATTCAAATCTTGCTGAGCATAAGATTTAGAAACGAGGCCAAAAAAAGCAACTGCGAAAAAGGAAACAAAAAAGTAAGATTTTTTCATCTTGGTAAGGATTTAAATTAAAAAATGAGATTCAGCTTTTTTAAGAGTAAAAGCGGCGGCTAATATAATGGCATATCCTTTTACTCAAAATTTTGACAAATAATTTTTTATGATGTATGAGAGGCCGGGAGTTGCGTTTGAAAAATTTTTATAGATTGCCGCCTCTTTTATTCTTTAAATGACCTAAAATGATGAAACATCTGAACCTGTTATTTCTGCCCGCTCTGTTTTTCGTGTTCACTTCTTGTAGCGATGGGCTGGAAGGCGACAATTCCACCCCTAATGAATTTGGGAAATTGATTTTTAATGCTATCAAACACGATAACAAGGAGGTGTTTCATAAGTATGTGGTTTCGGATGAGGACTTTGAATATTTTATAGCAAATTTCAAAGGCTCTGAACGGGAAAGACAGGAGATGCAGGAAAATGACAGTAAAATGTACCGAAATATGCGGGGCAAAATCGAAGAATCTTTCGAGAAAATTAGACGAAATGCCGAGGGGCAGGGAATTGACGATTGGGGTAAATATGAATTTCAGCGCGTGACTTTTGACCGGCGGGAAAGGGACGGAATAGACATAGCCGCCAATACTACCGTGGAATTCAAATCGGAAGATTATTTCGGCTACCTCCGGTTGGGTACATTGATGAATGTGGAGCGCGGATGGGTGCTGGCTGATGTTCCTCAATTAGGCAAGGTCGGCCCTAATATTTTTGGAAAGTAATTATGAGAAGTTTTGGTTAAAATAATCGCATCCCACTTACGGCAGTTCTTTTTATTAAAAAGAATTTTGCCAAAAAAGCGAAGTTGTCGCCGGAACATTTAACTTTGGCAACAATTTGGATGTGATTAAAATCACTTAAAAAAAACAAAGACAATGAAAATTTTATTTGACTCCCGCGGATAAAAATCCCAGCGAAAAACTCATCAAAAAATTAGCCCCGCCGAAATTGGTTTTTCGGCGGGGCTTAAAATTTTAGGCCTCATTATTCTTAGTAGTCCGCGATTTCGGCTAAAGTCAAATGCGTCCTTGCAAAACTTAATAACCGCGCTAAAGCGACGGTTCAATTCTGAGCCACATCCCTTCGCTACTGCATTCATCGCCCGTTTTCATTCGTTGTCAAAAACCCTCCCAACCAATCCCCTTTTCCCTTACTTTTGCCCCCCTCAAAAAATAACCGTCCAAAGCCTGCCGTCGTGCGGGCATTTTTAGTAAATACAAGCATCTTAAAACAATGGAAAACAACTGGTTGCTCTACGCCGTGCCCGTGCTGGGGATTGTGGGTCTCATCGTAATGTTCATCAAATCCCGCTGGGTGGTAAAGCAAGATGCGGGCGAAAAAAATATGAAAGAGCTGGCCGGCTACATCGCCGAGGGCGCGATGGCCTTCCTGAAAGCCGAGTGGAAAGTGCTGGCCATTTTCGCGGTGATTGCCGCGGCATTGCTGGCGTGGAGCGGCACTTTGGTGGAAACTTCCAGCCCCGTCATCGCCCTTTCGTTTATCGTGGGCGCGGTGTTTTCCGCTGTAGCGGGATGGATTGGGATGAACATCGCCACCAAGGCCAATGTGCGCACCACGCAGGCCGCGCGCACCTCGCTGAGCAAAGCATTTAAAGTTTCTTTTACTGGCGGCTCCGTGATGGGCCTCGGCGTAGCGGGACTGGCCGTGCTGGGGATGGGCTCGCTGTTCATCCTCTTTTATAATATGTATGTGGGCGCCACGGGCAACGTGAACGGCCTCGAAATGGAAACCGCCCTCGAGGTGCTGGCGGGCTTTTCGCTGGGCGCGGAATCCATCGCGCTGTTTGCACGCGTGGGCGGCGGCATCTATACCAAAGCGGCCGACGTGGGCGCGGATTTGGTGGGCAAAGTGGAAGCCGGCATTCCCGAGGACGATCCCCGCAACCCCGCCACCATCGCCGACAACGTGGGCGACAACGTGGGCGACGTGGCCGGAATGGGCGCCGACCTTTTTGGTTCGTACGTGGCTACGATTTTGGCCACGATGGTTCTCGGCCGCGAAATCGTGTCCGACGACAATTTCGGGGGCATCGCGCCGATTCTCCTCCCGCTGGTCATCGCCGGTTTGGGACTGATTTTTTCCATCATCAGCACCTATTTTGTACGGGTAAAAAATGAAAACAGTTCCGTGCAGGGCGCGCTCAACTTCGGCAACTGGAGTTCCATTATTTTGACGGTCATCGTTTCTTATCCTTTGATACTATGGATGTTGCCGGAAGGGGAACTCATCTTGTCGAGGGGCGGCAGCGACCCGTTCACCGCGCAGGGCGTGTTTTTCGCCGTTTTGATTGGCTTGATTGTCGGCGCGCTGATGAGCATCATTACTGAATATTACACCGCGATGGGCCGGCGCCCCGTGAATTCCATCGTAAAACAATCCTCCACCGGCCACGCCACCAACATCATTGGCGGTCTTTCCGTGGGGATGGAATCTACCGTTTTGCCGATTTTGGTATTGGCGGGCGGCATCATCGGTTCGTGGGCTTGCGCCGGATTGTACGGCGTGGCGATTGCCGCCGCCGGAATGATGGCCACCACCGCGATGCAGTTGGCGATTGACGCTTTCGGCCCCATCGCCGACAATGCCGGCGGCATCGCGGAAATGAGCGGCCTGCCCGACGAAGTACGCGAACGCACCGATAATTTGGACGCTGTGGGCAACACCACCGCCGCCGCCGGAAAAGGCTTCGCCATCGCTTCCGCAGCACTTACCGCACTCGCGCTTTTCGCCGCTTACGTCGGCATCGCGGGCATCGACACCATCGACATTTACAAAGCCCCCGTGCTTTCCGCGCTTTTCATCGGCGCGATGATTCCCTTCATTTTCAGTTCGTTGGCGATAGCCGCCGTGGGCCGCGCCGCAATGGCGATGGTGCGCGAAGTGCGCCGCCAGTTCAAGGAACTCCCCGGCATTATGGAAGGCAAGACCCGCCCCGAATATCAAAAGTGCGTAGAAATCTCCACCCAAGCTTCCATCCGCGAAATGGTGCTGCCGGGCCTCATCGCCTTGCTCGTCCCCATTTTGGTGGGATTTGGTTTTAAAGGCGTTTTCGACACCGTTTCCTCCGCCGAGATTTTGGGTGGTTTGTTAGCTGGTGTAACTGTTTCCGGCGTTTTGATGGGAATGTTCCAAAACAACGCCGGCGGCGCGTGGGACAACGCCAAAAAATCTTTTGAAAAAGGCGTGGAAATCGACGGCAAAATGGAATATAAAGGCAGTGAGCCACACAAAGCGTCCGTTACCGGCGACACCGTGGGCGATCCTTTCAAAGATACTTCCGGCCCATCGATGAATATTTTGATCAAATTGATGAGCATCGTTTCCTTGATTATCGCGCCGCATATTTCGGTGGATGGGGGGCATTCGGCAGCGAACGATTTTGATGAAACTCTTTTTATCGGTGCGGAAATCGAAGAGGAACTCCAAGCGGGAGATAACCTCGCGATGGAGGGCGGGAGCAGCTACGTTTTGATTGACGTGCCTGGGCAAGATCCGCAACGGACGGCCGTGCAAACGGCGGAAATGCAGGTGATGGATCAAAGGTTGGACGGTTTATTTGTGCGGGTGGATTCCGATCCCGTATCAATGGCCTGGGGCGGCAATTTTAACGATGTGGCCTTTGCCGGGGAGGAGATGCGCCGCGTAGGGCCGAACCGCTATTCAGGCTTTGGGATGATGGAAACCGACCAAGGTGGCTTCCCCGTCAATATCGATATCCTGATTATCAACCGCGAAACATTGCGAGCTAAAGTTTCAAGAAGAAATCGCTAAAAAATGCAATGGCTTTAGGCCATTTCTTTCATCAAATCGGGGTGCTTTTTCTTTCTGAAAACAGGTTGGTTTTTCGCTCTTGAATTGACTATCAAAAAAGCATAGAAAAACCCGAAAAACAAATTCCCAGCCTGCCGTTCCAGCATCGATTCCGTAAGGAAAGCCACGGCGCAAAGTAGCAGAAAAGCCACGGCTACCGCATCTTTGCGATGCCAAGCGAGATAAATCCCATAACCGAAAACGGCCAGCAAAATCAAAAATCCCAAGATTCCTACCGAGGCCCAATGCTGCAAAAACTCGTTGTGGTAATTGTACTTTTTATCGGAGAGCAAATAGGGTTGGTTTCCTTTCCAAAATTCAATTTCTTTTTCGCTGATTTTTTGATATAAAAAATCATTGGCGCTGCCCGTGCCCGTGCCTATCCAAAAATTTTCGCGAATGACCCGCCAGCCGTCCTTCCACAAATACACGCGGTGGTTGGTCTGATATTTATCCATCTCGCCGCGCAGTGCCCGCACTTCGTTGAAGGTGTCCGTAAACCGAGAGCGCAGCGTGGGCGTGAGCAATGCCAAAAGCAAAAATGCCGCCGCCGCCGCCGCGAATACCCCCAGCGCCATTTTCTTCTTCGGGATTTTCAAAAACAGGAAAACCAAAAGCGCCACGGGGAACGCCAGCATCTGAATACGCACCCCAGTTTTCAATACCACGTTGATTAAGAGGACAATACAAAGGGCGTTCAAAATATTCAGCCCCAAATTTTTGTTTTTTCCGTTGATGATTTTTTCCAGAAAAACAAACACTGAAAAAGCAGCATACAACGCAAAATAATGAACCGGCACACGTTTGAAATGCAACAATTCACGGTGGGTCAGCGCCACGTTTTCGCCATTGTTTTGAAAATAAAAGTAAGCGGAAACCAATAAAAAAAGCGCGGCCGCCGAAGTGGCGTAGACAAAGGTCTGCAGGATTTTTTCCTTTTGGTTTTCCGGTATTTTCGGCACGCTGGCCAGCGCAATGGGGAACGCAAAAAGCGCCATTTTTACGGTGATGTCTTTCCAGCCCTCCGCGGGATTCTGGGTGTAAATCATTCCCGCCAAGGAAATTCCAAAAAGCAACAAGATGAGGTGTAGCGGGCGGTTGGATGTCAGCCGCCGCCATTTTTCTTTCCAACGGAAGGAAAGCAGCCACGCCAATCCCAACCCCAAAATACCGAGCGTGGGCGGAAACCATAGAAACTGGCCCGGCAGGCTGATGGCCAAATAGATAAGGCTCCAAAAATAAATGTGCTGGCGCAGGTTTTCGCTCAAGGGATTTTTTGTGGGGATTAACGGGCGGGCCGCTGGTTTAGCGCGCAATTTTAGTCAAAATCTGCGAAAAGAACCGGCCGCGTATTCTTTGTAGAAAAGTAGAACCGTGGTCCAAATCAAACGTTCGCCCCGATTTCTAATCCAAACCCACCCTCTCCAAATTTTTTTTAAGAATTTCCTGATAATCAAAAGCAACTGATTTTCAGGATTTAAAAAATTCCACTAACGCTATTTATTATAGCTAATTATTTAACAATCAATCCTTTATAAAATATTTACCGTAAGTTTGCCCAGAGAATTTTCTCTAACAGTAACTCTAAAACTCAAGTTTATGAAATCTTTTGTAAAGAATTCTTTACACGTTTTTACGGTAAGCGGCTTAATTGCATTAAGCGCCTGCGAAAAAGACAACACCTCCGACACAGACCCAGACGACGACCCTGCCCAGAAAACCACCGTGAAAAGTACTTTGGAAAGCGAATCCCGCTTCAGCACGATGAACGAGGCGGTGGAAGAAAGCGACCAGTCCGATTTTTTCGCGGATGCCAGTTCTAACATCACGCTCTTCGCCGCCAACAACGCGGCTTGGGACGAGCTTTTCGCGGAAGCCAACGTAAGCTCGGTAACGGAACTGAAATCGAAGATGGGCAACGATGCCTTTGCCGACTTGGTGCTGTACCACGCCGTGAACGGCAATTTCGACATCGAACAATTTGACAATGGCAACGAGGAAACCTTGGCGGAAAACGACAACAAAGCGCGCCTGACGGTAAATGTGAAAAACCAAAGCGACAGCCGCCTGGCACTGAACGGCAACGACGAAAACGGCGCGGCCACCGTGGGCAGCGGCATCCGCACGGGCAACGGCACCGTGATAGAAATAGACGGCGCGCTGGAAGCCCAGACCAACTTTGACGAAGTGGAAGACGGCGAACAAGACAATGACTTGAAACTCTTCGTAGACATAATGGCCGATGCCGACGCCAGCGTGGCCAACCGCCTGCGCGACCGCAACGAAGAAAGCACCGTGATGCTGGCCAACGACGCCAATATGACGAGCAGCCTGAACATCTATCTAAAAAACGTCATTGACGAGGAAGATTTGGACAATTTGTTTGACGCCAGCTCCCAGAGCAGCTTGATGGCCGCGCTGAACGCTTCTTCCAAGGCGGACTTGATTTCCAAAATCACCTTGGACGAAATCTTGAAATTGAACACCGTGACGATGGCCGACATCTTGGCCGAGTTCGAGGCCGAGGACAACACGGAGATTATGAACCATTTCATCTTTGACGGTGACGCGGATTTTGAAAAAATGGCCAGCGGACAAACCGTCACCAGCGAGGCGGGCGTGGAATACGAAGTCACTTCTACTTCGTCCAGCTCCACCACGCTGCGCGATTCCGATGGGAACGAATTTATCCTGCAAGGCAACTCTTCGCAAAACGCCAACGGCTCGGTATATACCCTGTCCGAGATAAACTAACTCTCTCTTTTCTTTTTGGATTTTTATTTGGATTTGCCCCCCGCTTCTCGGGGGGTTTTTTTGTGGATTTGGCCGCCGTCTATCTTCACCAAAAATTCTCACCAAAGTGGGAGAATTAGGATTTCCCGATTTTTTTAGGTACTATGCGCTTCTCGATTTTTATAAAAAGTACCACTATGCGCTGGTTTCTCTTGTTTTTGGTTGTCTCTTTTTCTTGGTTGGTCAATGGCCAGCAAACCACTTTTGATTGGGTCAAACCGCTGGAAAGTTTTTCGAGCGTTTCCAGCTACGACATTGCCTTGGACGGCGATAAAAACATCATTGCCGTGGGCACTTTCTTTGACACGGCAGATTTTGACCCCAGCTCGGCAACCTACAACCTTACCTCCAACGGCGACGGGGATATTTTTGTGAGCAAACTGGATTCGTCCGGTAATTTCCAATGGGCCATTTCCATTGGTGCCGGCTACTCGGACGCGGCCTACGCGGTGAAGACGGATACGCTCGGCAATATTTATGTGACGGGGCAATTTACCCGCGAGGTCGATTTTGACCCCGGTCCGGACTCGCTCAAACTGTCCTCTTTCCTTTTGTCCTTTCACGATGCTTTTGTTATGAAGTTGAACCCTGCGGGCCATTTGATGTGGGCCAAGAGTTTTGGCGGAAACCGTGAAGACGCGGGAATCGGCCTTTGGGTCAAAAAAAACGGGGAAATCATTGTATCCGGCACTTTTGCCAATGCGGCGGTTTTTGGCCCTCCCGCCAACACCAACTACTTTTTTTCCAATGGTTTGGAAGATGCTTTTGTAATGAAATTGAGCAATGCGGGAAATTTGGTTTGGGTGAAGAACGTAGGCGGAGTATCTGACGATGGTTGTTATGAGCTGGCCCTCGATCCAAACGAAAACATTTATATGGCTGGGTCTTACAGCCACAATGCCGACTTTGATCCCGATACCAGCAAATCCCATAACCTCTCTTCCACTCGTTGGCATCAAAACGGGTACGTCCTCAAACTTGATCCCAATGGAAATTTTGAATGGGTGAAAGATTTAAACTCTGCTGATGAGGTAATTGCCAATTCCTTGGCGGTAGCGCCTGGCGGTAAAATATGGGTGAGCGGTGCTTTTGAAGGCATTTTGAATATGGGAACTTTGCCCAATGGCAGTTCTGCGCAGCTTGTTAATTCCTCTTCTGGTGGTTTCTTTGATTTTGATGTTTTTTTAGCAAGATTGGATTCAACGGGAAACACTTTGATGGCAAGTAAATTAGGTGGCCCCTCCCCTCTTGAAGCCGCTGGGCCGATGGCCACCGACGATTGCGGAAACCTCTATTTTGCCCCACGCTTAGATTATATGGCGGATATCAATCCAGACCCAAACATCACCGAAACGGTGAGCGAAACCAACGGGCTGGTCTTTTTAAAAATCGACTCCACCGGGCAAAAGCGCTGGCACCGCATCTTCGAATCGCCCACGTCCGGCTACAGCTATGTAAATTACTTCAGCTTTGGCTTGGAGGGTACGGCTATTTATTCCACCGGAACTTTCAGCGGCACTTTGGATTTTGACTTTGACTCCACCGCCTCTTCTTTGCTGACCTCCCTCGACACCACTTTCAACAGTTGGGGCAGTGGCAACGCTTTTCTTCACAAATTTTCTCAATGCGTTACCCATTTGGATAGTCAATTTGTGGCCTGCAATCAACTTCTGATTAATGGAGATACGCTCACCAAAAGCGGCCGTTATTCCATCAAAGATTTTGAAAATGACGGCTGCGACACCATCGTCAATTTAGACCTGACCGTCCACCCATTGGACACCACGGTTTTTAAATTGGGCAAGCCCTTGACTGCCAATCAAAATAGCGCCAAATCTTATCAATGGGTGGACTGTTTTCAGAATTACAAAATACTGCCCGGCGACACCCAGCAAGTGTTTAGCGCGGCTTACAACGGCAATTTTGCGGTCATCATCGATAATGGTTTTTGCGCCGACACATCCCAATGCGTAACCGTTGCCTCGGTTTCAACGGAAGAATTTTTGGAAAATCACTTCCAGCTATTTCCCAATCCCACCACCGGAAAAGTGCAGATTTCCTTTCCCGAAAATTTCTCGGAAATCCAGTTGACTCTTTTTGATTTTGCAGGAAACCGACTGGCCCGCCACATTTTGGAAAACTCGCAAACGATGGATTTAAAAGGCTTGGCCAATGGCATTTATTTCTTGGAAATTTCCCATCAAAATCAAATCTTTCACCGTCGATTGGTGAAGCAGTAGCCTTTCATCCTTGAGAATTTCTACCGTGGAAATTACTCCAGCACCTTCCGCACCGCGTCCAAGTTCGGCGTGATGATGATTTCCGTGCGGCGGTTCTCCGCCTTGCCTTCCGCCGTTTCGTTGGTGGCGATGGGAATGTATTCGCTCCTTCCGGCGGCGGTTATTTTTTCCGGTTTCACGCCGGCATTGGCCGTCAATACTTTTACGATGGAAGTGGCGCGCATCACCGACAGATCCCAGTTGTCCTTTACGGCCGTGCTGCCGTTGAAAGCGTCGGAATCCGTGTGGCCTTCCACAGTCACGTTCAGGTCGGGGTTTTGCGCCAGCACCTCCGCCACTTGGCTCACGGCTTGGCGGCCGCGCGGCTCCAACGTCCAGCTCCCACTGGGGAAAAGCAAACTGTTTTCCAAGGAAACATACACTTTCCCGTCGCGCTGTTCCACGGTCAGCCCTTGGCCATCGAAGCTGAAAAGTGCCTCTTTCAACTTGCTCCGCACCTCCTCCACTTTTTTCTTTTGCTCGGCGATCAGCGATTCCAGTTCGTAAACGCGCGCCTCGCGTTTCTGCAATTCTTGGCTGAGAAAATCCAGCCGCTCGGTTTCGGAAACCAGCGAATCTTCCTTGGCGGAAAGTTCGGTTTGCAAGGCATTCAGCTTTTGCACCAGCTTTTGGTTTTCCGCTTGGGTGCTGCCCATCAGCGCGTTGTTGCTTTCCAATAGGAATTCGTACTGCTCGTTCAGTTGGGCGTATTTGCTTTGCAATTCCGCGCATTTTTGGCCGGATGCCGCCGTGTCCTTGGCGATTTGCTCCATCGCTTTTCTATTGGCGCTCAGCGCGGATTGCGCCCGTTCCAGTTCGGATTGGCAAGCGTCGTTTTTCTGCGCCAAGCGGGTGTTTTCCTCTTCCATCTCGGCGTATTTAGTTTGGAGTTCTTTGTGGATCTGGGTGGAGACGCAGGAGGACGACAGCGCGCCCAGCAGTATAAATAAAAAGAGTTTTCTCATTTTTGAAGGAATTCTGAACCTTCAAAATTATTGAGATGGGAGGACGGTTTTAAAAATAAAAAAAGAAGTTATGAAAAGTGGGCGGTGGGGATTTTATCAAGAAAATTATGGCATTTCATACGCATACCCGTGAATGCCATCGCTCACATAAACCTGCCCGCGCGAGGCGTCCACCGCTACGCCGCCGCCGAACGCCGCGCTATAGTAACGGCTGCCGTTGTAGTTGTGCGGCGATTTTTTTCATTTGCTGAAAACCGAACTTTACAACGAGACGAAAAAGGGTCGCAAATTTTGCGAAAAATCAAATGAATTTGAAAAAGCCAGCGCAAAAAATCCCAAAAAAGCGGCCTCAAATAATAGTGTTGTCACGGGATAGGAATTCCGCAACTTGGAAATCGACGGATGACAGGAAAAGAAAACAGGTTTTTTAAGAAAACTTGGTCTGCACCACCTCGCCCACATATTTTGAAAAAGCACTTTCTTCAATCACTTGATGCGGAGCTTTAGCATCCTTCAGAATCTGCTCAGAATTTTTATAGACAGGAAGAAGTTGCTCCGACTGCGGCCGCGTTATCAAAATATCCACCCGCTGATTGTTGTCTTGCAAAACGCCGCCGAGCAAATCCAGTTTTTTGGCCAATGCCAAGGCTTTGTCCTCGATTCTTTCACGACTTTTCAAATCAAAAGAAACGGGCTTCACCAAATTTTGGGTGTCATTTTTCCAATGCCAATCCGAATGCAAATGCGCCCATTGGTTTTTCACCACCGTCTCTTCTTCCACGATAAAGGCGTTCAATTGCTGGTGGGGCAATTTCTCGCTCAACAGATTTTTTACCTTTTCCAAAATATAGGCTTCATTGCGCCGGCGGATTTTGTTCTCCAATCCTATAATTTCGTAAGCGGCCAAGAAACGATGGGAAAAAGCCCTTTCGGTCTCAAGAATTCCTTTCCAGATTGGCGCTTTGGTTGCTTTCTCAAAATAAAGCGCAGAGCCATTCAAAGTCAAAAACCAATCCTGCACCAACTGATTGAAATCGTCATAATTGCCGATGCATTTTTTGCTCAGTTTTTTGGCTTGCGCTTCAAAACTTTTCAGGTATCCTTTCAGCGTTTTTACCTCTGACTTTGGAAAGGCACGCTCTAAACGCCGCAAGTTTTCGGGAGCCGAAAAATGCACTTGACCCGCTTCTGGGAAAATGAAAAGCACACCGAGGTTCAGCACCTCGCCAGAAGCTTGGTTGTGCCTGTATTTCAATACGCTATGGTAAAAATGCTGGGTCATTTCAAATGCGAATAAAGCAAATTTATAAACTTGTCGCTTTGGTGTTGAAGTTTTTTCAGATAAGCCATATAATCCCTTTGCGATTTTCCTGATAATTCCAAACGTTCCAATTCGTCCAATAGTTGCTCCAATCCCACAAAGCGCAGGCCTTCCAGATAAAAACGGAACGAATCGAAAACATCTATTCCACGTTGACTCACCAACTTTTTCATCTTTTTGAAAAGTAAATGTTCTTTTATCAAATAGGAAATATTGGACATTTGAAAAGTGTCATAGCCGAAAGCTCGTTCGTGGTCTATCAGGTGGAATTTTTGTTCAGAAATTAAAAGGTTAGGCTTGCTGTGAGTTCGGTCGGCATTGAAAATCATCATATCAAATGCCAAAAGAATCGCGATATCGTCTTTAGTGAGATAACGCATTTGCAAGACATCCTGATATTCTATCGCCTCCTCTAAAAACCGAGAAGCGAACTTTAGACCGACAGGGCATTTTATAAAATCCTGCTTTTGACTTTTGGGAACGGTGGACAGAAAAATTTCATCGGTTTCAATCAAGGCCACGTTCGGTGTTCTCAATTCAAATTCTTTGGCCAAATAAGTCCCCAAAATTTCGTGGGCGATGTAGTTTTTTTGAGAAAGATCTTTGGCCGAAAACAATTTTAGGGAAAACAATTCGGGGAATTCGCCGCCACCGTCCACTTCCACCAGCCAAGGTCGGGTAGTACCACCTTCGAGTGGTTTCAGAAATTGGTAGCCTTTTAGTATTGGGATTATCAAGCGGGTAAAGTGAGTGGATATCCAAAAGTGCCAATACGGCGAAGACGCAAATTACTGAAATTCAGAAAAACTCAGGGCGGTTTTCAATCAATTAAAATATTTTTGCCCGTTCGGAGTTGTGTGAAGCCAGTCCACAGTCGATAGACGACAGTCCACAGCCTGTGCGCAAGACCAGCTTGAAACAATAAACACGAAACCTGAAACAAAACAAATCTGAAAACTCTAAAACCCATACTCGCCCTCTTCCTCGCCTTGGCCGTGCTGGGCTGCAGCCGCACGAAGGACAATTTCTTTTCCCGCACTTTCCACAATACCACTTCCACTTACAATATTCTATTCAATGGCGAGCAGGCGCTTTTGGCGGGGCAACAGAAATTGGAAAGCGCCCATCAGGACAATTTTGAGGAAATCTTGCGGGTGTATAAAATCGGCAACGAGGCCAACGCCACCGCCGCCAAACCCGATATGGACCGCGCCATCGAAAAGGGGACCAAGGTCATCCAACAACATTCGATGATGATCCGCAACGACCAAAAAAATAATTATGTGGACGACAGCTATCTTTTGATTGGAAAGGCGCGCTACTACAACCGCGATTTTCTGCCCGCGCTGGAAACTTTCAATTATGTGATCCAACAATTTCCCAAAGATGAAATAGCCGTGACGGCGCGGCTGTGGGCGGCAAAAACGGAGGCCGAACTCGGCAATTATCTGCCCGCCAAAACGAAATTTGACGAAGTATATCGCGATAAAAAACTGGACAAAAAAATAAAGGCCGACGCCTTTGCGAGTTACGCCCAATTGGAAATCGACTATGGCAGCAAATCCGCGGCCTACCAACTGCTGAGCCAAGCGGTGGACAAATCCAAAACAAAAAAAGACAAAGTGCGCTGGATGTTTATAATGGCGCAGTTGCAGGAGCGGCTGGGCAACGATTTTGAAGCCAGCCAATGGTACCGGAAAGTCATCAAAAAAGGGCCGCCCTACGAATTGCTTTTTCAGGCGCAATTGAGCCGCGCGCGCAGTTTTGATGTGGATTTGCAGGACGCGGACGACGTATTTAAAGACCTGCGGAAAATGCTGAAAGACGACAAGAATTACGACAACCGCGACCAAATTTTGTACGTGATGGCCGAAGTGGCCGAAAAGCTGGACGATGACGCGCTGGAAGAAAAATACCTGAAAGAATCCGTACGGAAAAGCACCACGAACGCCACGCAAAAAGGACTGAGCTATCTGGAATTGGCGGACGATAATTTTGACAATAAATTATATAAAGATGCGGCAGCGTATTACGATTCCGCCTCTTCCAACCTTCCCGAAAGACACCCTAAATACGCGGCGGCGAAAATCCGCAAGGAAAGCTTGGCAGACTTGGTGAAACACCTCACCACCATCGAGTTGCAGGACAGCCTGCAGGCCTTGGCGGGATTGAGCGACAAGCAGTTGGAGAAAAAGATCGACGCTATTCTCCGCAAGGAAAACGAGGCCGCCGAAGCCGAACGGCGGCGCCAGCAAGCGTTGGAATTTGACCAGCAATTTGCGAACACGGGCGGCGATGATGTAGGCGGTGACAACCTCAGCGCCAGCGCGGGCGGGCAGTGGTATTTTTACAATCAGAGCCTGCGCGCCAGCGGCATCACCAATTTCCGCAACCGATTTGGCAACCGCAAACTGGAGGACAACTGGCGGCGGAAAGACAAACAAGTTTCGGAGGATTTTTCCAATTTTGATGAAGACGGTGAAGAAACTCCCGATGGGGATTTGGAAGCGCGCGCCGAGGGTGAAGATAGCGAAGTGGCCGGCGACAACCCGCGCGAAAAATATTTGGCCGCCGTGCCCAAAACCGAGGAAGAAATGGCGGCCAGCCACGCCAAAATCCAAGCGGCGTTTTTGGCGATTGGCACCATTTATAAAAATGATTTGGAGGATTACGAAAGTGCCGAGCGCAACTTGGAGGAACTGTTGAAAAGGTATCCCGATTTTGAGGAGCGCGCCAAAGTTTGGTACACTTTGTATCGCGTGAATATTTTGGATGAAGACCAGCCTGACGCGGACAAGTACAAAAAGTTGATTTTGGACAATTTTCCCAATTCGGATTTTGCCGCGCTGGTGCAGGGCAAGCAGCCCGCCAGTTTGGAAAAAGATGCGGTGGCCACCAATTATTACAACAAAACCTACCGTGCTTACAATCAGGGGATTTACAAAAAATCGCTGACGATGGCGGATTCGGGTTTGACAGCCTACGCAGGTTCGTCGCGCGCGCCACAGTTTATGTTGCTCAAGGCGTTTTCGTTGGAAAAAACGGGGCAGCGGCCAGTGATGAAACAGACGCTGACGGACTTGGTGCAGCAGTTTCCCAACACGGAACAGAGCAGAACGGCGCAGGCACTTTTGCAGAAAATGGAACCGCCCAAGGAAGAGCCGACCGCAGCGGAAGGCGGCGATAAAAACGGAGAGGCCGGCAAGCCTGCCGCGGCAGGTAAATATAAAATAGACGGGCGCGGCGCGTGGCAATACATCGCCAGTGTGCCGAACGTTAAGGGTTTGGTGAACAACATCGTCATCGGGTTGACGGATTTCAACGCCAAATATTTCAAAAACCAAAAGCTGAAAGTGAAGAGCGTCTATATTTCTCCCAAGGAGCAAATGGTGATGGTGACCGGCCTGCCCAACCAAAATGAAGCCCTAAAATATTACCGAATCGTGGCGCAGCAAAAAGTACTGGAAAACGAACTTAACGGGCTGGAATCCAAAAACTTTGTAATTTCGGCGGCCAATTTTCAGGCCTTTTATAAGGACAAGGATTTTGAGGGGTACGAGGGATTTTTTGAGGAGGAGGTTTTGAAGTAATTGACCCTTTTGAGAAACCCGCTTAAACAAAGCCCCACCCCGACCCTCCCCAAAGGGGAGGGAGGCGTGGTGGAAAATAAGAGTGGGAAAAGAGCGAATAAAACGCGTGATTTATCCTTGCAGTAAAGTCCCCCTTTGCCGTGCATCGTCGCCGATACGGCACACGGTGGGGGATTTAGGGGGCTTTAAAATTGAGTGGGATGAAACGATATTGGACCGTCGCTTTAGCGCGGTCATTTCGGTAGCCCCCCGAGTTCGTTGGTTTTAGCCGAAAGGCGGGTCGCTTTTTCCCACCGCGACCGACGGTTGAAACCGTCGGCTGGGAGCGAGCCGGATTTGGAACACGAAACGCAGAACACAAAACAAAACCTCAAACCACAAACATCAAACTTCAAACAATTTTCTTTTTATGATGATGAAAAAACCAAAAGAAATCGAAGGCGGCGGCCAAGCCAGCAACCGCATTTTGGCCGGAACGAAAATGGAAGGCGAGGTGCAATCCAAAGGCGACATCCGCGTGGATGGCGAACTGAAAGGCACCATCAACATCAGCGGCAAGCTGGTGATCGGCGAAAAAGGCAAGGTCGATGGCGAGATAAAATGCGGCTCGGCCAACGTGAGCGGCCACCTGAGCGGCACGGTGGAAGTGAGCGAACTTTTGACCCTCCAAAAAACCGCCCGCGTGCACGGCGACATCCTCACCAGCAAACTGGCCGTGGAGCCCGGCGCCGAATTTACCGGCAGTTGCAGTATGGGCGCGGTAGTGCGCAAAATGAAAAACGAAGATGGCGGAGAACAACCCGAACGGCGAGAAGAAGCCTCCGCTTAACAACTACGCCCGCTGGTCGGCGCTGGCCATCGAGATGGGCGCCATCATCGGCCTCTCCGCGTGGGGCGGCTCCGCGCTGGACGACCGTTTCCAAAACGAAACGCCTTGGTGGACGATTGGGCTTTGTCTTCTTGGGATTTTTGTTGCGTTGTATTTGGTGTATCGGCAGGTGAGGGAGCAAAATTGAGCGAGGAGTCCTCTATCCTCCGCGATAGTGAGGGGCTAATCTTTTTAAACAAATCTGACTATGAAAAGAGCAACTGGGTTTTCTTTAATATTGATAGCTTTGACATTCATCGCTACTGACTGTGGCAAAAAGACATTCCCTAAAAACCATACAGATATCGTGGGTGCTTGGGTGGAAAAAACTTCAAATCTAGATAAAACGCATATAGAGTTTAAA
This sequence comes from Owenweeksia sp., assembly GCA_965214115.1. Lineage (GTDB taxonomy): Bacteria > Bacteroidota > Bacteroidia > Flavobacteriales > Schleiferiaceae > Owenweeksia. The sequence goes on along the minus strand of CBDCAU010000008.1, from coordinate 427,893 downwards.
AGCAATTCTACCCTCTACCTAACTAAACCGAGTGAACCAACCGATACTTTCAGCTTTTCTTTAGACCACTCAGACGAAAGGCTCTGTTTAATGAACGATGCGGGCAGAAGTTGTATAAAACTGGTATGGAATAAGAAGGAGGATGAGATAACTATTTATAATTTGTTTGCCTCCATCCCCGAAAATCCTAGTATTACAGTTTTTGAAAAGAAATAAATCATACCAACCATTAAGTTTATCCTTTGATGCCAGCCTGCCGCTGGTACCTTTCGACCGATTAGGTCAGAAGCCCTAACAACACCTTCCCCCCACATTTTCCCTCCCCCGTCCCGCACTTGCGGGACACCCCCTCCAAGGAGGGGGACAGGGCCGAAACTCTTGCCAACGGAACGGGAAAGTTCGAGGTCACCCAAAAAGCTGGGGCGGGCGTTGTCCCCTTTCTGAGGGGGTGCCGAGGTCCGATAGCTATCGGAACGAGGCGGGGGAGGAAATTCCAATCGAATCACCCCATTCCAATCCGCTTCCCTACTTTTACAACTCCCAAAACCAAACACCGTCTAAAAAATGAAAGACAAAAGCAAAGAACAACTCCCCCACGAAGGATTTACGCTGCACCGCGAAAAAGACGCGGAAACGGGCGGTGCGATTTTGATGGCTTCGGGCGAAGATTGCGGCGTCCTCGTTTTCGAAAAAGACGCGCACTGTGCCGAGCGCGAAATGAAACCCGCCCTGAACGCCGCCTGCCTCCTCAAAAACATCTTGAAAATCGACGACTTGCTGCGTACCAACCAGTTTGGCTACGATGCAAAAATCAGTACTGTCGATAGCGGAAATTTGTAGCCTGCCCGCCGATGAAACTTCGCTACCAGTCGCTCATCGTATTGTTAGAAGAAAGCGGCTTTATCCGAAAATCTTTCGCCGGCCTTTTGCAAGATTATCCCACCACCACCACCCTTTTGAAGCGCGTATTGCTGGAACGCGAAGAATACGAACTCTTGGCCGCGACGCAACACAAAATCGATGATGATTTTTTCGTGTTCATCAAAGGCATCCACCCATTGCTTTTGCAGCGAAAAAACCACTACAGCCGCCAAGAATGCCAGCAAATCGCCAAGATGACGGGCGCTCCGTTTCGGCGGATGGAAGAGCTGGCGGAGGCTACACGGTAAGCTTGATACGGCGGCGGTTCAAAAAGCGTATTTCTTTTTTTCAAAGCACCTAATTTTACCGCCAAAATCAATGCACTAACAGGTATTCCCACCCGCCAGACCTTGCAGGTTTAAGAAAACCTGCAAGGTCTCAACCCCGCCGAATCACAACAAATTACCAATTACTGAATTACCCAATTTCTATGTCCAAACACCTCGGCAACTTCGCCCTCGGCCTCCTCATCCTCTCGCTCATCACGGCCTTTTTCCATTTTATGCTGATGCGCGGCGGGGCGGTGGCGCTGTCGCGGGAAGATTGGTTTGAGATGCACGCTTTTCTTGTCGGCATCACCTTTGCCAGTTATTTGCTGTTGTTCCGCTTGGCGCAAAATTCGCCGGACAAGGTGGGCTTTGCCTTCCTCGGAGCGGGGGTTTTGAAAATGGCGGCTTCAGTGCTTTATCTTTTGCCGTGGCTGCGAGGCGGCGAGCCGAATGCCAAATCGGTGGCACTGCAATTTTTTGCGGGGTATTTTATCTACCTTTTTTATGAGGCGCGGGCGGTGTATAAACTTTCCAAAAAGACAACTCAACAGATCGAGGAACATCCAGAAACCTAAACGGCGCTGAATTTCAAATGATACCGTGCCTTTGGCACTCACTTCACTCGGGCTAAACATACCCCAATCCCGCAAGTGCGGGATTGGGGCTATCAATATTTCGTGCCTTCGGCACTGCAAAGTCCCAAAGGGACGACATATCGATAGCCCCACACGAAAGTGTGGGGTGGATGGTAAAAACCTCCTTTTGAAAGTGCCAAAGGCACGGCACTAAACCTCAACATTTTAACACAACATATTCCAGCCCAGCCACCCCCTCTCTAAAGGAGAGGGGGACGGGGGGTGAGGTCTAAGACACGCTATTACAAGCCATCTAAAAATTCACATAAAACCATTCGATATTCCACCCAAAAAATAATTCCCCCAACCATTTTGCCGCGTGGCTTTTCTGTCTATTTTTGCACCGATTTTCAAAAGCGGTCGAAAACCCTTTCATTTCAATGCGCAAGCTATTCATTTTCAAAGCGTTACTACTCTCTTTCGCTTTCACTTTTTTGGGAAATTTTGCCCAAGCCCAGCACGAACACGAGCATTCCCACGACGAAGATGTGATGGGCAACGAACATACCCACGGCGAAGAATTTGAAGAAGCCAAGGAGGAGGGCGAGTTCAACCCTACCGAGATGATTATGCACCACATCAACGACAGCCACGGTTTCCACGTGTTTGGCGAAGATGAGGCCGCCGTCTCCGTGCCGCTGCCCGTCATTTTGTGGACGGACAACGGGCTGGTTACCTTTATGAGTTCCGCCTTCCACCACGACGTGGCCGGCCGCCATATCGTAGAAAGAGACGGGATGAAATTCGTGAATATGCACGAAAAAATCTACCAACTGGACGCCGGTGCCACCGAAGTGGAATTCGATGCCGACCACCATCCCATCAACGCCAGCGCGCCGCTGGATTTGTCCATCACCAAAAACGTTTTTACGCTGATGCTCGGCGGCCTCATCGTGTGCCTGATTTTTATGAGCGTGGCCGCTTCTTACAAGAAAAACAAAGGCGCGCCCAAAGGGCTGGCTGCTTTTATGGAGCCGCTGGTGGTCTTCATCCGCGACGAGGTGGCGCGCCCCCAAATCGGCGAGAAAAAGTACCATAAGTATATGACCTTTTTGCTCACCGTTTTCTTTATGATTTGGACGCTCAACCTGATGGGCCTCGTGCCGTTTTTCCCGTTCAGCGCCAACCTTTCCGGCAACATCGCCTTTACGCTGGTGCTGGCCGTTTTCTCGCTCATCGTGGTGCAGTTCAGCGGCAAAAGACAGTACTGGATGCACATCCTCGCGCCCAAGCCGTGGTGGCTGTGGCCGATACTTTTCCCCATCGAATTATTATCGAATGTGGTAACGAAATTTTTCGCTTTGATGATTCGTCTTTTCGCGAACATCACGGCAGGCCACATCATTATTCTCAGCCTCATTTCGCTCATTTTTATTTTCAAAAGCGTGGCGATGGCCGCCGTAGCCGTGCCTTTCGCGCTTTTCATTTCGGTATTGGAACTGTTGGTGGCCGCGCTGCAAGCGTATATTTTTACGATGCTCACCGCCCTGTTTATCGGGCAGGCCGTGGCCGAAGACCACCATTAAAGATGATTTTTTTTAATAACCATAAATACAGTTTGTAAAATGGAAATCCCAGCTGCCATTGGAGCCGGATTGGCCGTAATCGGTGCCGGCATCGGCATCGGAATGATTGGGGGACGCGCGATGGAAGCCATCGCCCGCCAGCCCGAAGCCACCGGAAAAATCCAAACGAATATGATTATCGCCGCCGCACTGGTGGAGGGTGTTGCCCTCTTTGGTGTGGTAGTGGCGCTACTCTAATATTCAAGGTTTTAGAAAGAACGCCCGACCAGCGGTTGGCTGCGGGCTTCTTTCTTTTTTCATTTTATAAAAACTGATTTAAACAAGATTTTGCGATTATGGAAAACCCGTTGATTACGCCCAGTATCGGCCTCATCGTCTGGACCACGGTTACGTTTCTCATCCTGCTTTTCCTGTTGGGAAAATTTGCTTGGAAGCCGATTCTGAAAGCCGTAAAAAGCCGCGAGGAATCCATTGAAAATTCATTGAAACAAGCTGAAAAAGCCCGCCAAGAAATGGCGCGCCTGAAAGACGACAATGAAAAAATCCTCCGCGAAGCCCGCGCCGAGCGCGAAAAAATAGTGAAGGAAGCCCGCGAGACCAGCGAAAAGATGGTGGCCGAATCCAAGGAAAAGGCGCAACTGGAAGGCGAAAAGCAAATCGCACAAGCGCGCGAGCAAATCGAGAACGAAAAGATGGCCGCCATCGTGGACCTGAAAAACCAAGTGGCGATGATGAGCATCCAAATCGCGGAAAAAGTGCTGCGCCAAGAACTGGACGACAAAGAAAGCCAGAAAGAACTGGTGGAGAAGCAATTGCAAGATTTCAAACTGAACTAAAACAGCAATGCTCGTAACCAAAGTAAACCGGCGCTACGCCAAATCATTGCTGGAACTGGCCGAGGAAAGAGGCGAGTTGGAAGCCGTGAAAAACGATATGGATTTGGTGGCCGCCACCATCAAAGATTCCCACGATTTTCGGGTGGTTTTGAAAAGCCCCGTCATCAATCCCGACAAAAAGGAGAAAATCGTGAAGGCGATTTTTGACGGGAAAGTGAGCGAATTGACCTCAAAATTTTTGGCCATCTTGACCGACAAAGGCCGCGAGGGCGAGCTGGAAGGCATCACCAAAGCCTTTGAAAACCTCTACAATTCCCGCAAAGGGATAGAGGAAGCCGTGGTAACCACCGCCTTCCCGATGGACGAGGCGCAGCGCAACGACATCCAAACGAAACTCGCCCAACTGACCGGCCACGACATCAACATCGTGGAAAAAGTGGACGCCGCACTCATCGGCGGGATGAAAGTGCGCGTGGGCGACCGCCAATACAACGGCAGCTTGGCGTATCAATTGGACCAGTTGAAACGGCAGTTTAAGAAGAATAGCTACCAACCTAAGTTTTAGAAAATCTTTACAAAAGCGAAAAAATGGCAGAAGTAAAACCCGCCGAAGTTTCGGCAATATTGAGGCAGCAACTGAGCGGATTCCGCAGCGAAGCCGACTTGGAAGAAGTGGGCACCGTGCTGCAAGTGGGCGACGGCATCGCGCGCGCCTACGGTCTGAGCAAAGTGCAAGCCGGTGAATTGGTGGAATTTGAAAGCGGCCTGCGCGGCATCGTGTTGAACCTCGAGGAGGACAACGTGGGCATCGTGCTTTTGGGCGCCGCCGAGGGCATTAAAGAAGGCAGCACCGTAAAGCGTACCAAGCTGATTGCCAGCCTGAACGTGGGCGAAGGCGTGATTGGCCGCGTGGTGGACACCTTGGGAAATCCCATCGACGGGAAAGGCCCGATTGAAGGCGAGACTTTTGAAATGCCATTGGAGCGGAAGGCGCCGGGGGTAATTTTCCGCCAGCCGGTGAACGAGCCGCTGCAAACGGGTATCAAGGCGATTGACTCGATGATTCCAATTGGCCGCGGCCAGCGCGAGCTGATTATCGGCGACCGCCAGACCGGAAAATCCGTGGTGGCGCTGGATACCATTTTGAATCAAAAAGAATTTTACGACCGCGGCGAGCCGGTTTTCTGCATTTATGTGGCGATTGGTCAAAAGGGTTCTACCGTGGCGCAAATCGCGCAAACGCTGGAAGACAAAGGCGCGATGGACTACACGGTGATTGTGGCCGCCAACGCTTCCGACCCCGCGCCGATGCAGTTTTACGCGCCCTTTGCGGGAGCGGCCATCGGCGAATATTTCCGCGACACGGGCCGTCCGGCGCTCATCGTTTTTGATGATTTGTCGAAACAGGCAGTCGCTTATCGCGAAGTTTCGCTGTTGCTGCGCCGTCCTCCGGGCCGCGAGGCGTATCCGGGCGACGTTTTCTATTTGCACTCTCGTTTGTTGGAACGTGCTGCGAAAGTTATCGCTGACGACAGCGTGGCGAAAAATATGAACGACCTGCCGGAATCGCTGAAAGGCAAAGTGAAAGGCGGCGGCTCGCTGACCGCCCTGCCGATTATCGAAACCCAAGCGGGCGATGTTTCGGCTTACATTCCCACCAACGTAATTTCGATTACCGATGGGCAGATTTTCTTGGAATCCGACCTCTTTAACTCCGGCGTCCGTCCGGCGATTAACGTGGGTATTTCCGTATCGCGTGTGGGCGGTTCCGCGCAGATTAAATCAATGAAAAAAGTGGCGGGCACGCTGAAACTCGACCAAGCGCAGTACCGCGAACTGGAGGCTTTCGCCAAATTCGGTTCGGATTTGGACGCCGCCACGATGAGCGTTATCAACAAAGGCCAGCGCAACGTGGAAATCCTGAAACAGGGCGTGAACGACCCGATGCCCGTGGAAAAGCAAATCGCGATTCTGTACGCCGGCACCAAGAATTTGATGAAAAACGTGCCCGTGGATAAAGTGAAAGATTTTGAACGCTCGTATCTGGAATATTTGGACAGCAACCACCGCGATGTCCTCGACACTTTGAAGGCTGGCAAACTGACCGACGAAGTGACGGACACGCTGGAGAAGGTGGCGAAGGATATGAGCTCTAAGTATTGAAATAGGTAATAATGAATCGGTAATAAGTAATAAGTAGTAGGTAATAATGAGTTAAGAATAAGTAGTTATGAAATGGTTTGTTAGTGAAAAATAGCGTGAGTTTTTGTAGGAAAAACGCTCTTTTATTTATTCATCACTTCCGATTGCATATTCTTTTTCCGGCCTACTCATTATTACTTATTCGTTATTACTTATTCATTATTAAAAATATAAGAATATATTGGGTGAAATGGTGAACGGCGGCAAACTCGCCAAGAGCTTTTACCTATTCATTATTACCTATTCACTATTATAAAAAAATGGCAAACTTAAAAGAACTCCGCACCCGCATCGGCTCTGTTTCATCGACGAAACAGATTACCTCGGCGATGAAAATGGTGAGTGCCGCGAAGCTGAAACGCGCGCAGGACGCCATCACGCAGATGCGGCCGTATGCGCAGAAGTTGGAGGAAATCTTGGTGAACGTGAGCGCCAGTTTGGACGCGAGCGAAAGCGATTTTTCCAAACAGCCGGAGGAAACGAAGAAGGTTTTGTTGGTGACCGTTTCGTCCAACCGTGGGTTGGCGGGGGCTTTTAACGCGAATATCGTAAAGCGCGCCGTGGCCACGATGAAGGAAAACAGCGAGGTACGCTACGAAGTGTTCGGCATTGGCAAAAAATCCTACGATTTGCTGAAACGCCGCGAGTACCGCACCATCGGCGAGCGCAACAATATTTTTGATGATTTGACTTTCGACAACGTTTCGGAAGTAGCGGAAATGTTGATGAAAAAATTTAAGGACGGCGAATACGACCGTATCTTTTTGATTTACAATCAGTTTCAAAATGCCGCCGTACAGCGGGTGCAGTTGGAACCGTTCCTTCCCGTCAGCGAACCGGAACGGAAAGAGGATGAAAAAAGCCAGTCCACCGCCAACTATATTTACGAGCCTTCCAAGGAAGAAATCTTGGAAGACCTCATTCCCAAGTCGCTGAAAACCCAGCTTTTCAAAGCCGTCCTCGACAGCCAAGCCAGTGAACACGGTGCGCGTATGACCGCGATGCACCAAGCCACCGACAATGCTGAAGAACTGCTCAAAAACCTGAAACTGGACTACAACAAAGCGCGTCAGGCGGCGATTACGAACGAGATTTTGGAGATTGTTGGTGGCGCGGAGGCGCTGGCGGCGGGGTGATTTTTCACGCAGATTTCGCTGATTCCGCAGATTCATTTAGGAGCTATGACCTTGACAGGTTTTCTTAAACCTGCAAGGTCTCATAAACTCAGCACGAAACTAATTTCCTGCACATTTTCTCCACTTTGTCAATGGTATCAAAATGGTTCAAATTTTTATCGATATGAACCTTCGCATTCTTCTCTATTTTTTTTAGAAGATTTTTATCTAAATAAAGCTCCAAGATTTGTTCCGCTAAAACCTTTGGTTTTTTGAGAGGGATTTTAAACCCGCTCACGCCATTTTCCACTAATTCTGCATTTCCCGGAATAGCAGTGATAATCGGCGCGGTTTCCAAGCACATTGCTTCAATCACGGATTTTGTAATGGCCTCCCCCGTGATGGAAGTTAGCGCGAAAACATCGCTGGCGGCCACTATTTCCAGTCGGTCTTTACGCCAGCCCAGCAAGTGGATTTTATCACTATTCGGGCTTTTTTCTATAATTTTTAGGTTCTGTTTTGTGTCCATATCTCTTCCTACCAAAAGAAAGTGAATGGGCAAATCTGAAGGCAAGAATCGCGAACTTTTTAATAAAGTGGGAATGTCCTTCATCGTACGATTATTGGCCACGTTTATCACCAAAAAATCGTCCTCGGAAAGGCCTAATTTTTTTCTATCGATCGGCTGAATATCGGCAAACCATTCGCTGCGCTGGCCTTTGGGAATGCCCCACGCTTTTCGGCGGGTTTTTTTCAAGAATTTTGGGATGGTTTCCACCACGCCATTGGTATTACACCAAATGGCGTCCACGCGCGGGCTGAGGTATTTCAGGTGCGCGCCGGGGTTCCACCATTCCACGTTTACTGTGCCGCTCAGGCCGCGGTACAACACGGTTTTCACGTTCACGCCTTTTACTGCCTGTACGCCGTTTATCATCGCGGGGCCGTTGAAGAAAAAAGCAATGTCGTAGCCTTTTTTCAGCTCTTTTTTGATAAAAGAAATTTCCTGTTTGTCGAATTTTTTTTGGGGATGGAAATCGATAACGGTCATCCCGCTTTCGCGAAACCGTGCGGCGTATTCCGCCTCCGCGTAAGTCATTATGGTAATGGCAAAACCACGTTGGGCAAGCGCCAAAAACACCTCCGCCTCGGGCCGCACGGAGGGTGTGTTCCGATAATCGGAAATCACCAAGATTTTTATTTTTTGACTGGACATTGCGGCGAAAATATGGAACGCCGATGACGCGGATTGAGCGGATTAAAAACGGATAAGAATTTTTTAATCTGCAAAATCCACAAAAAAAACCTTTTGCTTATCTGTGAAAATCAGCCGCATCCGCGTCATCCGCGTTCCTATCAGGCATCTTTGGCCTTAGCTTTGATAATCCGCGCACATCTTTATGGCAAAATTCCTCGGTTTCAACATCACCCTCCGCCACCGCATTTTTTGGGCGATGCTGCTCATTATCATCGTCAGTTTTGTGGCCACGGGCTTTGTGTATTTCCAGCATTTTAAAGAAGAAAACCGCCAGTATCACCAAGAGCGGCTGATGCGCAAAGAGTACGCGGTGAACGAATCGCTGCGGTATTTTTTGGACCAATATCCCATCCAGCAAAACGCCGACAGCCTGCAACAGCGCCTCGACACGGAAATCTGCCAAATCGCGAACATCCACAGTATGGACATCAATATTTACGATTTGGAAGGTAACTTGTTAATTTCCAGCAACCCCAATTTATACGACCAAGGCATTGTCCCAGACCGGCTGGAGCGGACTTTGTTGCAGACCATCCGCCGCGCGCCGCAGCCCATCGTGAACGAATCGCGCCGCGACAGCCTCACCTATTTGTCCACTTATGATTTTGTGAAAAACCGCAACGACAAACCCGTGGCCATTGTGAACCTCCCGTATTTCGACACCGGCGAAATGGAAGGCAAGGATGTGCGCGACTTCCTCGGGCAGTTGTTGTGGGCGTATTCATTGCTGTTTTTGTTTTCGATTGCGCTGGCGTATTTCCTCAGCAATTACATCAGCAAATCCCTTTTGGCGATTGGCGAAAAGCTGAAAAACATCCAATTCAACCAACCGAACCCGCCGCTGAAATGGAAGCACCAAGACGAGCTGGGCACGCTGGTGGACGAGTACAACCGGATGCTGCGCGAGCTGGAACGCAGTGCCGTGAAACTGGCGCAGACCGAGCGCGAAAGTGCGTGGAAGGAAATGGCCAAGCAGGTGGCCCACGAAATCAAAAACCCGCTGACGCCGATGCGGCTGAACGTGCAATATTTACAGAAAACATTGGCCACCGAGCAGCCGGAAAAACTGCAGGAATTTTGTGAAAGTATGGTGGGCCAAATCGACACGCTGAGCAGCATTGCCGAGGCGTTTGCGCGCTTTGCCCACTTGCCGGAGATGCAACTGGAGCGCTTCCCCGCCCACGAAATCATCCAGCGGGTGACGGCGCTCTATCCCGAATACGAAATCCGTTTCGATTTTGACGACCCCAACGCGCTGATAATGGCCGACAAAGACCAACTCGTCCGTGTGATGAACAACCTGATCAACAATGCGATACAGGCGATTCCCGAAGGGCGCGAGCCGGAAATTTCCGTGAAAATGGAGCAGCAGGACGGCGACGTCCTCGTGGCGGTGGAAGACAACGGCAGCGGCATCCCCGAAGAGCAGGGGCGCAAGATTTTCGAGCCGCGCTTCACCACCAAAACCAAGGGGATGGGCCTTGGCCTCGCGATGGTGAAAAACATCATCAACAGCCTGCGCGGGACGATTTGGTTCGACTCGGAACTGGATAAAGGGACGACGTTTTATTTTACTTTGCCGAGGGTGTGATTTGATGGAACACAGATGACACGGATTGGGCGGATTTTGACGGATTTTTTTTCGCTGGCGCGAGTCCCGATTGATATTGGGAGCAACCCGTGCCTTTTTTTTTTTTTTTTAGAATTGCACCGCCGCTTTAGCGCGGTGATCTTTAATGACTCCGCTGTTTTTGGCTTTAGCCGAATTTTAACTTTTCCAAAGGTTGGAACTTTGGAGAAGAATGGCTTTATGACAAAACCTTCCCTAAAAATTCAAGTTTTCTAAAAAACCTCTAATTTCGTAGCTATGGCAAATTCAAAAACTAAAGCGGCAGGCAAAATCTCGGATTCTTTTAAAAAGGAATATGAAGAAGTGATGCAAAATGTGGAAACCCCTGCTTTTTTGAAAGAAAAGCAATGGCGGGAAAAGGGGGATTTTTTCGAGAAATTTTCTTTGTATGAAAATTATACGCCCGTCAAAACTTCCGACAGCACGACGCTAATTTCAGAGATTTAGAATGTAAAAAAAGATACTTTTACTATTTTTCTTCTGACGGTTTAAATCCAATTTCCACTCGGTTTTCTTGGTCAACTTTCATTTTGTCTTTTTCCAATAAATAATTAAGCGCTTGGTGAATATCCTTAAATTTTATTTTCATCTCTTTCTCCAAATGGGTGATTTGCTCTTTTAAATTCGCATAATCCGTCAAATGCTGGCGCAGCATCACAAAGGCGCGCATTATTGAAATATTCACGTCCACCGCTTTTTCACTATTCAATACGCTGGAAAGCATCGCCACGCCTTGTTCGGTAAACGCAAATGGCGTGGCTGGGCTGAATTTGACCCCCGCTGGGAGGTTATCACAAATTGTGATAAGCTCTTGCCAAGCAGGTTTGGAAAGTTGGAACATAAAATCTTCCGGAAAGCGTTTTCGGTTTCTGCGCACCGCTTGTTTTAAGGCGCGGGTTTCGGTTTCATATAATTCCGCCAAGTCAAAATCGAGCATCACCCGCAGGCCGTTTATATGATAGATTTTCGTTTGGATGGAGGCCAATTCGGTCATTTGCAGAAAATTTTATTCTTTAAAAATATGCTCTCGCTAAAGCAAAAATAGGAACTCACCAAAACGTGTGAGAAATTGTGTTTCAAAACATTTTCAGCTTGCCGTTCATTTCTATAGAAATCTTTTTCAAAAAATGAAAAAACTCACCTTCCTCCTCGCCACACTCGCCGCCACAAATCTTTTAAACGCCCAAACAATGGCCGAAGAATCCCCAAAAACCGGTACCATCGACGTGACCGGCACCGCCAAAATGGAAATGCAACCCGACTTTGCGGAGGTGCGCATCGTCGTGGAAACCACCGCCAATTCCGCCAAGGATGCCCAGCAAAGCACGATGGAAAAAATGCGCGACGTGCTGGAATACCTGAAATCGCAGAGTTTCGTGCGCGAGGTGGGCACCGAGGGCATCCGCCTGAGCCGCAACTACCGCAACGACGGGAAGGGCTTTGCCGGACAGCAATCGGTGCGCTTCGAAATCACCGACATCAACCGCTGGGACGAAGTGGCCGTGGCGCTGTTGGAGCGCGGCGTGAACGACATCCGCAACATCCAGTTCAAAAGCAGCCAAGCCGAAAAAATGCAGGAAAAACTTTTGGCGCAAGCCGTGGAAAACGCGCGGCAAAAAGCCAGCCTCCTCGCCTCGCAAACGGGGCGGCAAGTGGGCCGCGCGCTCCACATTTCCGACAAAATGAGCAGCGGCCCGCGCCCGATGGAATATGCACAGGCGGATGGTTTGATGGCAAGCTCGCGATCATCCGTGGAGGCGGGGAACATTACCCTCGCCGCCGTTGTCAATGTGATTTTCGAACTCAAATAATTTTCCCAAAAATGGCTTTTGAAAACATTCTTTTAGAAAAAAAGGACAAACACGCGCTGATTACGATTAATCGTCCCAACCAACTCAACGCGCTGAACAAGAACACGATACGCGAACTGAGCGAGGCGCTGGACGATTTGGAAAAGGACGAAAACGTCCGCGCGGTCATCCTCACCGGCAGCGGCGAAAAAGCCTTCGTGGCCGGCGCGGACATCAAAGAATTTTCGGATTTCAACGTGGAAGAAGGCCGCAAACTGGCCGCGAAAGGGCAGGAAATTTTGTTCGATAAAATAGCCAATTTTCCCAAGCCGGTCATCGCCGCCGTCAACGGTTTTGCCCTCGGCGGCGGGCTGGAACTGGCGATGGCCTGCCACATCCGCGTGGCCAGCTACAACGCGCAGATGGGGCTGCCGGAAACCTCGCTCGGCCTCATCCCCGGCTACGGGGGAACACAGCGCTTGGCGCAATTGGTGGGAAAAGGCCGCGCGCTGGAAATGATCACCACCACCGAGCGCATCAAGGCCGACCGCGCTTTCGACATCGGCTTGGTGAACCACACCGCCGCCGCCACCAACCTGATGGAAAAGTGCGAGGAAATTGCGGGCAAAATCGCGCGCAATTCGCCGCAGGCCATCCGCAGCGCCATCCGGGCGGTGAATGCCGGCTTTGAAGACGGCGCCCACGGCTTCCAACAAGAAATCGAAGAATTTGGCCAGTGCTTTGGCACCGAGGATTTTAAGGAAGGCGTTTCCGCTTTTATGGAAAAAAGAAAGGCCAACTTTTGAGCCGCGCCCATTATTTAAAAATCGAGAAAACCGCGCGCTACTTTGTGAGCGGGCCGTTGGATGCCGACTATCAAAACATCTGTTTTGCACTGCACGGCTACGGCCAGTTAGCAAAATATTTTATCCAAAATTTTGAGGATAAATCACTAAACCACACGCTGTTCGTAGCGCCGGAAGGTTTGCACCGCTTTTATTTGGAAGGCACGGGCGGCCGCGTGGGCGCCAGTTGGATGACGAAGGAGGAACGGCTTTCCGATATCGAAGATTACGTCCATTATTTGGATAAAACCGTGCTTCATTTTCTGGCAAAAACCCAGCACCTTGACGAGGCCAATTTTGAGCGCGTCGGAATTTTAGGATTTTCGCAAGGCACGGCCACCGCTTGCCGCTGGCTCGCCAACTCGCAATTTTCATTCGATTTTTTAATCAATTGGGCGGGCGCTTTTCCGCCGGACTTGAACCACGAAAAAGCGATGGAATCAATGCAAAATATTCCAATCCATCTTTTGGTGGGAAATGAAGATGAATATATTTCCCAAGAAAAATACGAAGAACACCTTTCTTTTTTGAAAGAAAAAGGCTATCCCGTAAAGGGCAAAATTTTTAAAGGAAAGCATAAAATTTATACGGAAGTTTTGAAGGAAGTTTTAAAAGAAATTAATCATCCAAATCATCCTTGAAATCTTCCAAATCGCGCCGCTCTTTTTTGGTCGGTCGGCCTTCGCCTTTTTTGCGGTTGTAATGTTGCATCATCCGCATAAAATCCCGCTTTTCGATTTCTTCTTTGGCCGTGGTTTCGATGATAAAATCGGCAACCAACTTCGCACCCACGCGGGATTTCGGCAGGTCTATAACTTTTAAAGAAAAAGTGATTCCGTCTTTTTTGTAATCGATTTTGTCATCGGTTTTCACCTCCCGCGACGGTTTGGCCACTTCGCCATTCACCTCCACTTTGTTCTTGCGGATTTCATCGGTGGCGAGGCTGCGGGTCTTATACTTGCGGACGGCCCAAAGGAATTTGTCTAAACGCACGGGGGATTTACGATTGATTTGATTTTCGATTTACGATTTTTCGTGCTCGGGCAATTTTGTCCTTGCTAAGATTTCATTGGCTTTATCCACCTTTTCTTGAAAAAGCGGCTTATTCAAATATTTGCTGAGAGATTCATCAATCTCAATTTGCGGCTTTTTCAAAATGGAATTGTGATATAAATCCGCCACCGGAAAAATCAGTTCGTAATTGTTCCAATCCAAATTGCCTTCCACAATCTCAAATTCTTGAAACTTTTCTTCATCTAAATATTGGCGAATGTCAGGATGCTTGGATTGTTCTAAAAATGGTTTGAAATCTACCAGTTTTTGATGGCCATCCGAAAAGAAAACGCGGATGGCAAAATCACCGATGTAATCCGCTTGGATTACTGAATAGATTTTGTGGTTTTTATCAGTTTCGTTTTCGTCGTAAATAACAATCACATTCATTTAATTAGCTTTTCCGAGAAACCACCTAAAATTCCATTTAAAAATTTCTTGCTGAAAAATCTATTGTTTTTCAATAATTTCACAAATATTGGCCTCAAATCCGAAACAAGGCTACGATGCTTTGCTTCAACCAAAATACCAATTGACCCAATACATTCCACACCCATCGTTTCGGCCGCCGACCGCGCTTTTCTGTCGTCAATCAACAAAAAATCTGCCTCAAGCTCTTGATATAAAATAACGGCTTCTGATTCGCCGTAATCCATAAAGTGGCGTAAATGGTTTGTCGCTTTGATGGCGACTTTTCTTTGACGAAATTCCTCCAAGTAGCGAGCGTGAAACGGTATTGGTTCAAGGTCTTCCAACTCGTTGAGTACCGCCTCCGGAATTATCCAAACGCCAAAAAGCTCATCGACAAAATGTACTTTTTCCAACAACGCAAGCGAAATCAGGGCGCCGGTATCGGCAATAACAAGTTGCTTTTTCAATTCTTCCGCAACTTTTCAATATCCGCCAAAATCTGTTCCTCCGACAAATTGATGACCGCGATTTTCCGTTTGGCCAGTTCTTTTTCAAACGCCATACGACCCAGCCCCGATAAGCGGACAGCCTGTCCCAACGTGAGTTTGGCTTCTTTGAAAAGCTCGGCGGCCAGCGCAATTTGACCGCGCTCGCGCAGTTCCTCCTCGGAAACGTTTAGCGTCATTAACAGGTCGGACGGCAACACGAGCGGAATGGTGGTAGTTTTCATTGAAATAAAATTAAACTTCTACAAAAATAAAACTTTCCAAAGGGTATCCCCTCCCCCAAAAATCGTCATTCGCAAATCGAAACAATCGTAAATCGCACAACTCTTTTTACATTCGCAACTTACTCTCCTTCTGCATCCCAAAGAAAAATGAAAGAACTGCGCTGCTGCATAGTGGATGACGACCCCGTCTCGCGCGAAGTCTTGCGCAAGTGCATCGCCGATGATGCGCGCCTAAAACTGGTGGGCACGTACCACAATGCCACCGAAGCCAAGATGGGCCTTATCAAAAAGGAAATCGACCTTGTTTTTTTGGACGTGGAAATGCCGGATATGACGGGCTTTGAACTGTTGGATTCCTACAAAGACGTGCCGCAAGTGGTGATGGTAACGTCCGAAAAAAAGTACGCCTTCGAGGCGTTCGAGTATGACATCACGGATTTTCTGTCGAAACCGGTGAATGGCGAACGTTTCCGAAAAGCGGTGGAGCGCGTGCGTTTTTATTCCGAAAACCTGAAGACGGACGAGAAAGAAGCGCACCACATCGTCATCAAAAGCAATGGCGTTTTGGTGCGGATGAACGCCCGCGAAGTGGATTACATCGAAGCGATGGGCGACTATATCAAGATGGTGGTGGGCGACCAGCAGCACATTGTCCACAGCACGATGAAGGCCTTCATCGCCGAGCTGCCCGACTCTTTTTTGCGCGTCCACAAATCCTACATCGTGAACCTTGACAAAGTGCTGGAAATGGACGACGCCTTTTTGATCGGCGAGCATTTCAACCTGCCCGTCAGCCGCTCTTACAAAAAAGATGTGAAGGATAAATTCAAGGAGTGGATGTGAGGCAGTTTGCAATTGGCAGTCGGCAATTTGCAAACGACAGTCGGCAATCAGCAGTCAGCAATTTGCAATCGATAGTCGGCAATGGGCAGTTTGCGAGTAACAATTTTTTTGGAGACGGTTGAGGTTTGAAAATGTAATTTTATGGTAGTGATATTAATGTAAATTATTGAATTTAAAAATTTCTGAAAATGGCGAACTTTAGAGATTTGACGGCTTATCAAAAAGCCTATAAACTGGCGATGGAAATCTTCAAGATTTCAAAAGATTTTCCAAAAGAAGAAACCTATTCTTTGACCGACCAAGTGCGCCGTTCCTCGCGGTCTGTTTGTGTTAATTTAGGGGAGGGGTACCGAAAAAGACTTTACCCGAAACATTTCATTTCCAAAATTTCGGACTCCGATATGGAAAATACCGAAACTTCAATTTGGCTTGATTTTGCAAAGGATTGTGGTTATTTGAACGCGGATTTCTACAAAAATCTACAAAATCAAAATGCCGAAGTCGGAAGATTGTTAGGTCAAATGCTCAAATTTCCCGACAGATATGGCATAAAACATAGCTTGTGATGAGCAAGCTAATTGATGTCATTTGCTGATTGCGAATTGTTTGCATATTGCTAACTGCAAATTGCCAACTGCCGACTGCTGACTGCCGATTGCAAACTGCCAACTGCTTCAAAGCCGATACAATTCAATAAAAAACGTAGTCCCCTCCCCCATTTCGCTTTCCACCGAAATTTTCCCACCCAGCGTTTCCACTTGGTTTTTGGTCATAAAAAGGCCGATACCCCGGCTGTCGATTTCGTCGTTTCCGTGGAAGGTGTTGTACATTTTAAAAAGTTTGTCGCCGTGCCGTTTCAGGTCGATGCCGATGCCACGGTCGGCAAAGCTCAACATCACGCGGCCGCCGTCCACATAAGAGCGCATTTCTATCTGCGGCGGCTTTCCCTTTTGGCTGTATTTCAGGGCATTGGCCATCATATTTAAAAAAATGCTTTCCAAAAATGCCCGCGAATAATGCACCACTGGCTTGCCTGAAAAATCCGCTTGGATGAGCGCGCCGCTCTCCTCGATTTGCGGCGCCAATTGCGCTTTCACCTTTTCCAAAACATCAGAGAGCAAAAGTTTTTCGGCTTTCTTGGTCAGCTCGCGGTAGTCCATCATTACTGCCGCCAAGTCGTCCACCATTTGAAAAAGCGTATGCGCGCCCTCCCTAAAATTCGTGATCAAATCGTCGCGTTCCGGGCCGGCCGGCACTTGGTCGTACAATTGCAGCAGCATCTTCATCCCGGCGGCAGGCGAGCGCAGATTGTGGCTCACCATCCGCGCCATACTTTCCAAGTGTTCGTTGCGGTGGTCCAGCGCCGCGTGGCTGTTTTCCAACTGCCGGTAGCGCTTGCTGGCCACTTGTCGCTCGCGCTCGTAGTTGATTTTAAAATACACTACCACCACGCCCAGCAGCACCATCAAAATCATCAAAAAAGCGTGGTTGTAAAACAGGAAAGGGATTTCTGACGTAGTGCCTTCGCCAAAAACCAGTGGCGGGAATCGGTGGGCAATCCAGTCCACCACCAGCAGATTAAGCAGCGCGGCGAGCACCACCGTAAAACCCGCCCGCACCGAGAAAATCATCAGGTTCAGCACCAATATCAAAAGGAACAAGTAATCCACCGCGCTGCTTTCGGAAATGCCCCAAAACCACGAAATATCCACAAACAAAAAGCTGGTAATCAGATAAAAAGGCTTGGTGGTGCGGTACTTTCCCAAGAAGCGGGCGAAGTAGAAAAACATAAAAAACGTGAGAAAAAACAACACAAACGTAAGCGAAATCGCTATTGCGCTGTGGGCCAAAAAAGCGGTAATCGCCACTACCAAACTGGCTGCCATCAGCGCAAAAGAAGTGGTGTTGTAAATACGGTTCTCCAGCAAGAAATGCGGCGGCCCCACGATGGTACGGGTGATGATTTGGTCAATGTCCAGCTTGCGTTTCACTCTATTTTGTGTGGATTATCTGTAAGAAACGGAACACAAAATTAGTGTTTGCTTTGCGGCTCGCAAGTTTTGCCAAAAATTAGGTTGTTTTTTTCGATAAGGCGAAATAACTATTTCAAAATGCGAATTTTACATTAATAGAATTTCCCAGATAGACCAAGCAATTATCACCTTCCGGAAAATTCATTTCGGTCAAGAGTTGGCGATATTCCAAAATTTGCCGTTCATCTTTTTCATTGGGAGTACCCGTTTTGTAATCCAAAATATGGGTTTGATTTTCTAAAATGACCACACGGTCAGGGCGCGCGCTTTTTTGGTGGGGAATCAATATTTCGTTTTCGTTCAAAATTCGCGCTTCCTTTTGAAAAAGTCGAAAAAGCCGTGGATGGCGTGTTATTTCCAGCGCCATTTCTTTCAGCCGTCCGCTTTCGCGGGAAGAGAAATCGCCCCGTGAAACCATTTTTTCCAATGCGATTTCTATGTCATTTTCCGTTTCGATTTCCGCCATCAGCGAGTGGATTTTCAAACCAAAATCGCGCGGCGATTCCACCTTCTCGTTCCAGTTTTTCGGCGCCGTCTGCGAGATTTGCAACTTACCGCGCCAGCCCTGGCTCGCGTATTTTTTTAGGGAATTTTCCGGCGGGGGATTCGCACTTTCTTCCGCTTTTGGATTTTGTACCGGCTCGCCGATTCGCAAAAATTCCCCAGCGTTTTTTCGTTTTAAAAAAGGTTTCAGAAAACCCTGCACCCGCTTTCCGTCTTCACGGTGGCCGCTGGTGGAAATCACGTGTAACTCTTGCTGGGCGCGGGTAAACGCGACATACAGCAAATTCAAGTTATCCAACAAAACATTTTTTTCATACTCTTGAAAAGCGGTGGCGTACCTTTCGTTCGCGGCGTTTTCGTTCGGTTTAGAAAGTCCCACCAGCGCCGCGGGCAGGCCATGAAAATCAGCGGCTTCCAAGTCCAGCCAAGCTTCGGGGCGCGGCTCCTGCGTTACCCGCCAATTCGCAAAAGGCACCACCGTGACGGGAAATTGCAACCCCTTACTTTTGTGGATGCTCATCACCTGCACGGCGTTTTCGGTCTCGCCCAACTTTATTTTTTCGTCTTTCCCTTTTTCCTCCCACCACCGTAAAAAGCCGCTTGCCGACTGGCCGTCCCGCATTTCAAATTTTTGAATTGCATCAAAAAAAGCGTATATAAATGGGTTTGACTGCACGTTCAATTTTAGAAAGCGTGCCATCGAATATGCTTGGTCGGAAAGCGATTCTTGGGAAATTGCGTCCAAGGAAATATCTTGCTGTGTATCTTTTAAAAAAGCAAAAACTGCGGGCAACGGCAGTTTTATATTTTCATTTAAAAAGGAATGTCTTTCGGAAAATCGGTTTTGGATTTCAGGCAGTTGCCACAATCTTATAAAAAACGGATAGCGATTTTCAAACGCATCCGGCCGGGCCAGCATTGCCAAGAATGAAACTACGGCCTGCACTTCGGGCGAGTTTCCCAAACTCAAACTGTCGGGCGTAACCACGGGGATTTTTCGGTTTAAAAAATATTCAGAAAGTAGCGCACCGTCTCTATTATTGCGGGTTAAGAAAGTAATATCACCATAAGCAAATCCATTTTCGTGGGATTGTTGTACAATTTCCAAACACTTTTCGCATTGCAATTGATTGTGTTCTTCCTTATCAGTTTCATAGGATAATAGAGAAATTTCCACTAAACCACCATCCTTTTTCTGCGCGTTTTGCTCCGTTGTATTTTGATATAAATTTTGATGGTTTTCATCTTTCAAAAAAGC
Source organism: Owenweeksia sp. (assembly GCA_965214115.1). Lineage (GTDB taxonomy): Bacteria > Bacteroidota > Bacteroidia > Flavobacteriales > Schleiferiaceae > Owenweeksia. Next base: position 408,034 of record CBDCAU010000008.1, on the reverse strand, counting down.
AGCGGTTTCTACAAAAAATTCATTGTTAAATTGGACGATGTTTTCGCGGCTGCGCCAGTTGTTTTCCAAAATTTCGGTTTGCCGATTATATAAAGAAACCGGATTGCCATTTACTATAATTTGATTGGAAGGATGTTCGTCGTTGCTCAATTCCAAAAACTGCTCTACCTCGCCGCCGCGCCATCGGTAAATGCTCTGTTTGCCATCGCCCACTATCATCGCAGAACCGCCGCCCGCTATGGAATTATTGATGAGCGGCGTCAAGTTTTGCCATTGCAAAATAGAGGTATCCTGAAATTCATCCACAAAAAAATGAGCGTATTTTTCACCGAGTTTTTCAAATACAAAACCCACCGGCTCATCTTCCAGCCGTTCGCTAACCAAGCGGTTAAATTCTCCGATGGGAAGGCGATTGCTGCGCTCTTTTAAATGTTGTAGATGGCGGTCGATTTCAGTCAATGCCGCCAAGGAATGAATTTTTCGCAGGATTTTTTCCACTAAAAAATAACGTGCGGAAAGTGGTAAAATCCATTGCACCAAACTGCCAAATCTATCCACGATTTCCACTTCAAAAGGCGCAAATTTTTGTACTAAATGTTTTTTGCTTTGGGAATACAGTTTTTCTCCCGTTTCGGCGGTTTTCAAAAGTGTGGCGCTGGGAATCCATTTATCAGTTCTTCCTTCAAACAAAAACATCAAATATTTATAGAGATACCCGCTATAAAAGTCTTCTTGGTGAAAACCATTTTCATCTAAAAAAGTCAATAATTTTTCCGCCCGAATTTGGACGTTCTTTTCCATTTTTACTTTTTCGGAATGCAATTCCCGCCGAGCATTTTCCACGCCTTCCAACCCAATTTCCTTTAATTTTTTGACCGCCGAAAATGCGCGCTCCTGAAACAGGTTTTGCCCCATTTCCAGCAAACTTTTTTCGGGTCGCGGCGAGCGGTTTTCGTCCAAACTTTGGGAAACGAAATCCAACAAAACTTGAGTGGCCGCGCTGTTTTCGGTCAGTCCCGCCAGCATTTCGTCAATGGCCTCGCGGAGCATTTCCGCGCCGTCCATTTCCACTTCGTAATGTGCTGCCAAATTCAGATTGCGCGCAAAACTGCGAATGATGCGGTTGGTGAATTTGTCGATGGTGCTGACCGAAAACGCGGAGTAATTGTGCAGAATGGCGGTGAGCAAATCGTCCGCCCGCGGCTGCATTTGTTCGAGGGAAATGCCGAGCTCTTTTGCCAAATTTCCCAGCAAGGAATCTTCATCGGGACTTGCCCCAAAATTTTGCAATTCTTCCAGAATCCGCTCCTTCATTTCGTTGGCGACCTTGTTGGTAAAAGTGATGGCCAAAATTTGCCGAAAGGCCAGCGGGCTTTGATTTTTCAGACAAAGGGAAAGGTAGCGGCGCACCAACGTATAGGTTTTGCCGCTGCCGGCAGAGGCATTGTAAACGAGAAATGGGGCGGTTTTTTCCATCGCGTGAAAGTAGTATTCAGTTGACAGTCGGCAATCGGCAAAGGGCAACAGCCCACAAAACCAGTTTCCTTATCAACCTTTCCTATAAAACCATAAACCGCCCGCCGCCGCTTAAACTTTCGCCGCCCGCGAGCTGTTGCATTCATAGATTTTACAACAAAACAAATCACTTTTAAAATAGAAAAATTATGGCTTTTGAACTCCCCGGTCTTCCGTATTCCAAAGACGCCTTGGAACCGCACATTGACAAAAAAACGATGGAGGTGCACCACGACAAGCACCACCAAGGTTACACCGACAAACTGAACGATGCGCTGGATGATAGCGATAAGAACAAGTCCATCGAGGAAATCCTCAAGAACGTTTCGCAAAAGAGTACCAAAGTGCGCAACAATGGCGGCGGCTATTACAACCACTCGCTTTTTTGGGAAATAATGAGTCCCGATGGCGGCGGCTCGCCCAGCGGCGCGGTGGCCGAGGCCATCAATGAAGCTTTTGACAGCTACGACAATTTCAAGGAAAAATTCAAGGAAAAAGCGACGGGGCAGTTCGGTAGCGGCTGGGCTTGGCTCATCGTGGACGGCAGCGGAAAACTGAAGGTTTCCAACACCCCCAATCAAGACAATCCTTTGATGGACGTGGCCGAAACGAAGGGGACGCCCATCCTCGGTGTGGATGTTTGGGAACACGCTTATTATCTGAAATACCAAAACAAACGCGCCGATTATGTGGAGGCGTTTTTCAAGGTGATCAACTGGAAAGAGGTGAACAAGCGGTACGAAGCGGCTACATAAAAGACGCAAGATTTAAGACACAAGACACAGGAACATTTAGATTGAGAAACCCGCGTTGCTTCGGATGAGCCGAAGTGGCGCGGGTTTTTTTGATGGGAAGGAAACTATGTGAAATCTATCCAAATGTGCTTTAGCCGAATTTTCTCTTTAGAAAGCCGCGATGATTTAGATTCATAAAAACTAAGTCGCTTTTTGGATTTTGAAAACTTCAGACAATCTTCTTTCTCCCACATCAGTCGTTTGTCTTGCGAGGAGTCTATTTCATCTTGAATCCAACCATTGATTTTGGTCAGCCAGTAATCGCGTGAATCGGTTTGCAGGTAGCCCAAAATACAGGCATTTACGGTATCCTTCCCGTGGCGCTCATTCTTGAATCTTTCAATTCCTCCAGAATTCCGCGTTTGTTTGCCGTTCTCGTATTCCCCAATCACATACTCCTTTTCTCTTCTTTTAGGTAATTTTTTGGAAAGCCTTTTTGCCTCAAATTTCACCAAAGCGGCCCGCTCGATTTGGTTGGTGTTTACCTTAGAAAAATACTCTGCTGTGGCAAAAACTGCGAAATCAGTGGACGTGCTTCGAGTGTCGTCTTCAAGGTTTTGATGATGAAAGTAAAATGAATATTCGGGTGGTTTTGAAAATTCTAAATCCTTACAAAGCCTATTGGTGAGGGCATTTTCATTCGCATCGGAACTGCCTTCAAAATTGGAAAGGGTGGTGGCTACGTAACCAAAAATCACTTCCAAAATAGTTTCATCTGGGGCGCTGCCCAAAGTGCCGACCCCGATGCTGTTTCTGGAATCCACTATTTTCCTTGGTTAAAAAGGTCAACAAAAGTTTCGTCTGCGTCACGCACCGCGATAGATTTGAGCCAATAACGCTTTTGGTTGGGCTTGTATAGAAAAATGACATTGCGCTCGTAAATCCTCAGAATCCGCTTCACCCAAAGCGAATGAGAGACTTGATGGTCAATGAGTTTATCCAAGGTTTCTTCAATTTCAGATATTGAGTTTGGAATCTCAAGTTCGGGCTGTTTGCCAAGAACGAAGGGATAGCAAATGAAACTTTCTCCGATGATTGGCTGAGAGGGTCGAAAATGATTGTAAATGGCATTCAGGATTTGGCAATAGTATTTTCCAAAATCCTCTAATTCACTTTCGTTAACGTAATTTAGGACTTCACTTTTCTCGCCTTGTATTCTAAACTTTGAATGATGGTGTAGAATATCCCTCAGCAAAACTTTTTCAATAGCATTAAATTCAATTGAGGATTTCGGATTAGGGAGAGACAAGATGTCGCCTTTTAGCGGCACACCTTCTCGATTGGTAATCATTCTTCCGCTCAAGAGCCATAGCAACGACGATATTTCAGAATCACTTAGAAATTCTTTTAATTTCTTAAGTTCATCTATATCTTCCAACGAACAATTCACTCCCAGAACGCTATGCTTGAAAGTCAGATACTCCTCGCTTAATGCGACTGGAATTTTGTTTTTCTCTAAACCTTCTTTAATTAGTAAATGTGGCGGCTCAAATATTTCTTTATTGGAAGCTCTTGGCCGCAAAAAATATTCGCTTCGACAAGTAGCAATTTCTTCGATGCCGTTTTCTGTCAGCTTTGCCGTTTCTACATAAGGTTTATTGGTTATCCAGTCCGCACTGTATTTTGCTTTTAATTTTTCAAGTTCTGTTTCTTGTTTTGCCGTTGGCATTTCAACATTCAGTAATTCGCGAAGTCTTTTCAAAGAATCGGAATTTGCTGATTCAATCCAACCTTCTCCAACTTTCCAGCCCCGACTGTCCACCATTTTGTCCAAGTAATCGCCAACGGTTGATTTTGGCAGCCGCCCCAACAGATGATGCAGCCGCCCGCCCCCCATAAAATTCGCCTGCCAAACCTTTGGCGAATGCAAAGCAGATTCATAATCCACCCGATGAATATCGTAATGGTCAATTTCAAATTCTATTTTTTCGCCAGATGCCCTTGTCCTTCTAAAAATAAAATGATAGATGGGTTGTTTTTCAGCTTCGTTAGGCCCTGCCAAAACCGCCACGGCGGCTGGCTTGGATTTCGAGCTGCTGCTTTTAAAAAGAGTTGCTCTCAGCGGCGTAAAGTCATAGATTTCTTTAAACTGGAAATTCTTGAAAAGGTAACTCCTGAAAGCGTGAACTTTAGTGTTATATAATAAGGGCCCAGACGAGAGAATCAAACAGCAATTGCCTTTTGGTTTAATCAGTTTTAAGGATTGTTCCAAAAACAAAAGAGCCAACTGTTTATCAGGAATAGGAGGTCTGCCGATGCTTTCCCCTCGCTCACCCTCATCTATTTTTTCAGCCCAACCACTTATTTCGGATTTAAATGGAGGGTTCCCGATAACCAAATCAAAACCTTGATCAAGGCGCTTTTCTTTCAACGCTTTGAAGAAATCATCGAAAAGATTTTGCCCCATCAAGTTTTCAAAATGGACATTCTTCCAAATTTCCTTTGGCGCCAATGCGTCCAATAAAGCCAAGCTAAGACTGAAGTAGGTTAAACGAACCGCTTCTTCTTCAATATCACAGCCATAAATGTTCTCGCGAAGCAGTTTTTGCAACTCGCCAATTTCCTCAATGGAGGGTTTTTTCCAATTATTCTTTAGCCTCCACCATTGAATTAACCTTTTGAAAGACCCCACCAAAAAAATCCCCGACCCGCACGCTGGGTCAAGGATTTTAAAATTTTCCCTTGGGTTTTCCAAAGGCATCGTCTGGTCAATAAGAAACTGAACCAAGTAGGGCGGCGTATAAACCACGCCTTCCTTTTTTCTGCCGTTTACATCCGCCAAAAAATCTTCATAGATGTGACTGATAAGTTCAATGGGCAAATAATTAAATGAAAACAACTTCCAAATTGACATTTGCCCTATGGCGTGTTTGCTGCCAAAGACTTGGTGTCCATCCACAAACATTTGGAACACCCTTAAATCGAACTGTTCTATTTGTTTCTTTTCATCATCCGAAAGCTGAAAGATTTGGCCATTGAAGTGTTCGCGGCTTGAAAGTCTTTCCAAAACTTGAAAGAGTGAACCCGCATTGTTCAGAATTCCGGAAAGAGTGGGTTCATCAGGGTTGAACTCGGAATAGAATTGTATTGGATTTAAAGCAGCCGTGCCTTTTTCATCTTCCCTTTCCTCAAGGTATTTGATGAGAATGAGCATCATCAACAGCCGTTTTACCGTAGCCGCGTTTTCTTTGCCGGCTCTGTCTATTATGTTTTTCTTGGCATTTTTAAGTTGCTCCAAAAGTTGTTCGTATGCACTTTGGCTGTAACTAAAATTTTTGCCTTTCTCTGAATCCCAAAAAAGCCCCGAATCAAACTGACGTGCTGAATATTGCCTAATCTCTTCTTGGACTTCTGCCAGCAACTTGATTTTATCGTGAGGCTTGGTGATAAATTCCTCACCATCAGAATCTGTCTTCGGAGTTTTACTGCAATTGAAAACTAAGATTTGGGACTGGGAATAAACGAAACAGAAGGGAACGACTCCCGCGTTCCATAATTGATGATGAATGATTGAACCCTCTTTGTTCGCATCACCTAACTGACCAAATGAATAAACGTAAATCTGAGGTTTGGGCGGCTGGCCCTGATGTGGGAAAAATCTGAAATAGACAGCCTTAGCATTGAAACTTGCCGCTTTTTCCAAAGCCAAATAAATGTAAGGGTTTTGTTCCTTATCTCTGTCCGCAACCCACCTAAGCCCTGATTCTTCGGGGCTCATTTTTAGTAAGCTCAAGGCTTCTTTAAAATTTACAGGAGTTGCGTCGTTCACGGTTCAAAATTATTGTTTTAGGTCAAGTATTTTAATAGAGAACGAAATGCTTTCTACACGATTTTTTAAACAAAAAAAATCCCGTTCACGACCGCAGCGTCGGAACGGGATTCCTAAAAAATCATTTACCTAAAAAACTAAACCCCCAGCCCCACTCTTTTGAAACCAGTTACGGTTAGTCCTTTTTTCGCAGAATCCAGATATTTCTGCACGTTCAGTTTGCCATCCTTGATGTAATCCTGCTCCAGCAAGGTGTTTTCCTTGTAAAATTTGCCGAGGCGGCCTTGCGCGATTTTGTCCAACATCGCTTCCGGCTTGCCTTCTTGGCGGGCTTGGTCGCGGCCCACTTCCAGTTCGCGCTCTATGGCTTCCGTAGAAATTTCGTCGCGCTGCAAGGCCATCGGGTTCATCGCGGCGGCTTGCATCGCCACGTTCTTTCCTGCATCGGGCGCTTCTTCGTTCATCCCCACCAAGGTCGCCAGCTTGTTGCCCGCGTGGATGTAGAACGTCACGAAAGGCGCTTCCAAAGTTTCGTAGCCACCGATTTCCAGCTTTTCGCCAATGACGCCGGTCTGCTCCGTCAATTTTTCTTCGATGGTCTGGCCGTCCATTTTCAGTTTCATCAAATCGTCCTTGCTTTTCGCTTTTTCGGCCATCGCCTTGTCGAGGATGCTTTGCGTCAATTTCACGAAGCTGTCGTTCTTGGCCACAAAATCGGTTTCGCAGTTCAGGCTCAATACGATGCCAAAGGTGTTTTCATCGTTGGTGGCGGCCAGTACGCAGCCTTCGCTGGCTTCGCGGTCGGCGCGCTTGGCGGCTACTTTTTGGCCTTTTTTGCGGAGGTTGTCCACCGCTTTTTCAAAATCGCCATCGGCTTCCACCAAGGCTTTTTTGCAATCCATCATTCCCGCGCCGGTTTGTTGGCGCAATTTGTTTACATCTTGTGCGGTTATTTTCGCCATTTTGATACTCTTTTTTTTATTGAAATTTTAGAAAAGAAAAAGGGACAAGAATCTTGATTCCGCCCCCTTTTTCGTGCTTTGTCCCAAAGAAAAAATCTAAGCGTTTTCTTCGGTAGCGGCTTCTTTTTTATCGGACTTTTTGTCCTCTTTAGGCTTTTCGTCCTCGGCTTTTGGTTCGTCCTTCTTGGCCTCCTTTTTTGGTTTTTCGTCCTTGGCCTCATCCTTTTTTGCCTCGGCTTTTTTCGGCTCTTCTTTTTTGGTAGAAGTAGCTTCCTTCTTCGCCTTGGCGGTCGTCCGCTTGCGGGGTGTCTTTTTCTTTTCGTCCGTTTTGCCCTCCGTCGTCTCTTCTTTTTTGGAATCTTCGTCGGCAGATTTTGCCTCGGATTTCTTCTCCGCTTTGGCCTTGTCCATTTCCTCGGCTTCGGCACTGTCGGAAGCTTTTTTACGGGCGGCCTTCTTTATTTTTTCTTCCGAAGATTTTTGCTTATCAGCTTTGCGGTCACTCAATCCTTCTTTCATTGCGTCGGTCACGCGGCGCACCAAAATTTCGATGCTCTTCGTCGCGTCATCATTGCCGGGAATGGCAAAGTCCACCTCGTGCGGGTCGCTGTTCGTATCCACGATCGCAAAAGTGGGGATGCCCAATTTTTGCGCTTCTTTCACGGCAATGTCCTCCTTGTTGATATCCACGATGAAAAGCGCGCCGGGCAGCCGCGTCATATCCGCGATGGAGCCCAGTTGCTTTTCCAGCTTGGCGCGTTGGCGGTCCACTTGCAGTTTTTCTTTTTTGGAAAGCGTGTCAAAAGTGCCGTCCGTCTTCATCTGGTCGATGTTCTGCATCTTCTTCACCGCCTTGCGGATGGTCACGAAGTTGGTCAGCATCCCGCCCGGCCAGCGTTCCGTGATATAAGGCATATTCACGCTTTGTGCGTTGTCCGCGATGATTTCCTTCGCCTGTTTTTTCGTGGCCACATACATCACTTTGCGACCGCTGCTGGCGATTTTCTTTAGAGCTTCGCAAGCCTGTTGCAGTTTTGCCTCCGTTTTATAAAGGTCGATAATGTGGATGCCGTTGCGCTCCATAAAAATATAGGGCGCCATCGCTGGGTTCCACTTGCGGGTGAGATGGCCGAAGTGTACTCCGGCGTCCAGCATTTCTTTGATTCTCTCGTCTGCCATTTTTGGGATTTGTTTACGTTCTCTGAATTCAACTTTGCGGTGGTTGTTTTTTCATTTATAATAAAAAAACGCGCCCGCCCAGTTTGGATACTAAACTGATTATTAAAAAATTAGCGCTTGCTAAATTGGAATTTCTTGCGCGCTTTTTTCTGTCCGAATTTCTTGCGCTCCACCATCCGTGGGTCGCGGGTCATCATACCTTCGGGCTTCAACTTAGCGCGGTGCTCGGGATCCAATTCCACCAGCGCGCGGCTGATGCCCAAGCGGATGGCCTCAGCTTGGCCGGTGATGCCGCCGCCTTTCACGGTAGCCGTCACGTCGTACTGGCCTTTGGTTTCGGTCAGTTCAAAGGCCTGTTCCAACTTATAGTGAAGCGGCCCAGTGGTAAAATAATTTTTGAAATCCTTTTTGTTTACCGTGATGTTGCCTTTGCCTTCCGATAAAAAAACGCGCGCCACGGCGGTTTTACGGCGGCCGATTTTGTGAGTGATTGCCATTCTTACTTGATAATTTCGTTGATGTCGATTTTTTGCGGCTGCTGCGCTTTCTGCTTGTGTTCCGCGCCTTTATATACAAATAGGTTGCGAAACATCTGGCGGCCCAAGCGGGTCTTGGGGAGCATTCCGCGCACGGCCTTTTCCAGCACGCGCTCGGGCATTTTTGCAAAGAGTTCTTCCGGCGTGGTGGTGCGCTGGCCGCCGGGGTAGCCCGTGTGGCGGACGTATTCGCGGGTCTGCGCTTTCATTCCGGTCAGCACCACTTTTTCGGCGTTTACGATGACCACGTTGTCGCCGCAATCCACGTGGGGAGTGAAGCTGGGCTTGTGTTTTCCGCGAAGGATGAAGGCCACCTTGGAAGCAAAGCGCCCCAAAGTTTGCCCATCGGCATCCACCAGCACCCATTTTTTGTCCACGGTTTGGGCGTTTGCCGATTTCGTTTTATAGCTGATTGTGTTCACAACTCTTTAATTTATAAGCACTTAGGCTCGTTTCTTCTCCTTTTTTGAAAAAGGGCTGCAAATGTACTGTTTATTTCCACAAATCTGCAACAAAGCACACTTCGGTTTTTAAGGTTTTTTTGAAGATTGAACTTTTAAGGGGAAACAAGCGTATTTCTATTGTTCCCAACCACACTCCCAATTCCTACCTTCCACCCTAAAATTATCTCATTTCGCTAAGATTTTTTTGCAATTCCTTAGTTAATTTACTTATAATGAAAAACATACAGAAGCCGATTTTTTTCTTTTTCTTCTTGGCTCTTACCTCCTTTTTATCCAAAGCCCAAAACCATACCCATTGCGGGACGGACGAGTTCACGGAAATTCTCATCAATGAAAATCCTGAGATAGCCGAAAAATATGCTGCCACCCGCGAGGCAGTTTCCGCCAAAGTGGCTCTAAAATCCCAACAAAATGGAACCGAAGCCGCGCCTATTTATCAAATTCCGGTGGTGTTCCACGTCATTTACGATTCCGAATGCGACAACATTTCCAAAGCGCAAATTTTGGATGGGCTCGAAGTTTTGAATGAAGATTTTCGCCGCCAAAACCCCGATGCCAACCAAACGCGGCCCATCTTCCAAAGCGTGGCCGCCGACGTGGAAGTTGAATTTGTGCTGGCGGGCAAAGATCCGCAGGGCAATTGCACCGACGGCATCACCCGCACCCAAGATTCCCGTTCCGTCCAGGCGCGCGACAATGTGAAAGACATCATCCAATGGGACAATGATAAATACCTTAATATATGGGTGGTGAACAGCATCCAAAGTTCTTCCTCTTCGTTGGGCATCGTGCTGGGCTATGCCTACCGACCTTTTTTCAACCAAGGCTTCAAACAGGATGGCATCGTAATCCGTCACGACCGGCTGGGCAGCATTGGCACGGCCGACGGCGTGGCTATAGGCCGCACCCTGACGCACGAAGTGGGACATTATTTGGGACTTTTGCATCCTTTTAGCAACGGCTGTTTTGGCAGCGGCGACCAGATCAACGACACGCCACCCGTGGCCAACGCCAACTTTGGCTGCTCGTTTTCCGCGAACAGTTGCAGCAACGACAGCCCCGACCTGCCCGATATGATCGAAAACTATATGGACTATGCCGATGATGTTTGCACCAACCTTTTTACTCTCGGACAAAAAAACGCGATGCGCGCCAGCTTGGATATCAGTGGGCTTCGGAAAGAGCTGCGCGAGGCCAGCAATTTGACGGCCACCGGCGTTACTTCCCCGCCAGCTTGCGCCCCCTCGGCTGATTTTGCGTTGGATGCAAAAGTGGTGTGCGAGGGCGGCTCGGTCACTTTTAGGGATGTAAGCGAAGATGGCGTTGCCACCAGTTGGCAATGGACATTTCCCGGCGGCACCCCCAACAGTTCCACCGCCGCCTCGCCCACGGTTTCTTATCCCGCTTTGGGCGATTATGATGTAACGCTGACTGTGTCCAATGCCGCTGGCAGTTCCACTAAGCTGCGCCAAGACGTTATTCAAGTGATGCCCATTTTCACGAACAACAACGCCAGTTGGAACCAAGATTTTGAGAGCGGGGAAACCAACGATTACGCGCTGACTTCCGATATTGATACCAATACGTTTAGTAAAACCAACTTGGCTGCGGCCTCCGGCTCAAGCAGTTTGTTTTTGGACAATTTCAACACGGGTAACACCTGCGGCTCGGATTTCTTCGTTTCGCCCGTGCTTAACACGAAGTTTGGCCAGCAGCTCAATTTCGAATTCGACTATGCCTTTGCCGCCCGCGATGCGTCGAATACCGACCAGCTTTTGGTGCAAGTTTCTACCGACTGCGGCGCTACTTGGATCCAGCGGCAAATCATCAGCGGCGGGCAACTGCGCACCACCACCAACTTTGAAGACCTGCAGCCCTTCGTGCCCACGGTCAGCGACTGGCGCACGGGCAGCACTTTCCTGCAATTTTACGAAGACAAAGGCCCCATTTTAGTGCGGCTGGAATTCATCAGCGGCGGAGGCAACAATTTTTACCTCGACAATGTCCGCTTCACCGCCAGCAACATTGGGCTGGGTGAAAACCTGTTCGCCACAGAGTTCGAAATTTTCCCGAATCCGGCCACTTCTCATTTGAACATTCAGTTCGGCGCGGGACTGGAATTTGATACCGAATTGCGGATCAGCGATTTGAACGGGAAGGTTTTAAAACGCTTTTCTTATTCCAAAGAAACCGCGGAGGCCACTTTGAACGTGCAAGATTTCCCCAAGGGACTTTACATTTTTTCTTTTGAAAATGCCAGTGGAACTATTTCCCGAAAGGTAGTCGTGGAGTAATCCCCATCTTATTTTTCTATTTAAAAAAAACCAAGATTTTCGGGTCTTGTTTTTTTGGCTTTCCCATCCATCCCAAAATTTTAACCGCCTTCAAAAAATCATTTTCAACCATTCCCCACTTTTCCCGTTATTCGGCGCGTGTTCCGCTATTTAAAAGACAAATTCAGCACCTACTGGACGCGCGCCACCAATTCGATGGCGTTTTTGCCCGTCATCATTTCGTTGGGATTTGGGCTGCTGAGCATCCTTACGTTTTATACGCGCGGCACTTTTATCGAGGATTGGCTGAGCGACATCGTGCCGCTGCTCAAATATTCTGATGCCGACAGTGGCCGCAGCCTGCTCAACGTCATTACCGCCGGCAGCATTTCCATCACGGTGTTCAGTTTTTCGATGGTGATGGTGGTGCTGAGCCAGGCCGCGAATACCTACTCGCCCAAGATTTTGGACGGCCTCATCAAAGACAAAAGGCCGCAGCTCATATTGGGGCTTTACATCGGCACGGTGGTATTCTGCTTGCCGCAAATGCTGGTGATCGGCGAGGATGGCGAGACCACCAACATCCCCGCCTTGGCAATGACGATTGCGATTTTGCTGGCCCTCCTCAATATGTTCATCTTCATCCAATTTATTGATTATGTGAGCAAAAGCGTGAAGCCGGCCGAAATTTGCAAGCGCATTTACAAAAGGGTGGTGAACCATCTCGGCAAGGACAAAACCGTTAAAAAAATGGACAACGGCGCGCAGCAATCCTATGAACCCGTGCATGTTTCATTAAAATGGAAAAGCGAAAAAGCTACTAAATCCGGCTATTTTCAGGGCGTGGATTACCAGCGATTGTTTGATTTTTGCGAGAAGAAAGACTGTGTGATAAAACTGGTGCCGCGCATCGGCGATTATGTTTTGAAAGATTCGGACTTGGTGAAATTCAGCGGGCCGGACGACCTTGGCAAGGAAGAATGCAAGACCATCCACGATTGCTTCTTTTTCTATACGATAGAAGACATTGAGCGCAACATTTTTTACGGCTACCGTCAATTGGCGGAGGTGGTGGTGAAAGCGATGAGCCCCGGCATCAACGACATTGGGACGGCCCGCATCGGGGTGGATTTCCTTACCGATCTGGTCGGACTTTTTGATGAAGTAAAAACGCACTACGCCATTTTAAACAAAAGCGGAAAACCGCGCGTGGTGCTGAATCCCATTGAACTGGAGGTGATGTTCGAAATGTGCTTTGACGAAATCCGCATCTATTCCAGACAAGACAAAAACCTGATGTACGCCTTGTTGAGGAGCTGTCATCTGCTTTTGGAAAGCCATCCGAAAAGCCAAAAAATGCACCATTGCGTTCGCGTTTTTTCCGATAAAATCGTCGCGGATTTAAAAGCTAAAAAACCTTTGGCCGATACCGCGTATTTGATGAACTATTACGATGAAAAAGTGAAGCCGCTGCTGGGCACCGACAAAAGGCGGTTCGTCCTATTTTAACGAAATCTCAAACGCGCAAAACGCCTACATTTGCGCGCAAATTCAAAGCATAAAAAATGTCGCAAAAGCATAAAAAACAGGTGGATGCCTTTATGGAAACCGTGAAGGCGAAAAATCCGAACGAAACCGAATTTTTGCAGGCCGTGGAAGAAGTGGCCGAGGTGGTGATCCCTTTTATGGATGAAAACCCGAAGTACAAAGAAGCCAAGATTTTGGAACGGATCACCGAGCCGGAGCGCACCATTATGTTCCGCGTGCCGTGGCTGGACGATGAAGGAAACCCGCAGGTGAACCGCGGCTACCGCGTGGAATTCAACTCCGCGATTGGACCATATAAAGGCGGTTTGCGCTTCCACCCCAGCGTCAATCTTTCCATCTTGAAATTCTTGGGATTTGAGCAAATTTTTCAAAAATTCGCTGACGACACTTCCGATGGGTGGCGGCAAAGGCGGCTCGGATTTTAATCCCAAGGGAAAATCTGATAACGAGGTGATGAAATTCTGCCAGAGTTTTATGACGGAATTGCAGCGGCACATAGGGCCGGATACGGACGTGCCAGCGGGCGACATTGGCGTGGGCGGCCGCGAAATCGGCTATATGTTCGGCCAATACAAACGCATCCGCAATGAATTTACCGGCGTTCTCACCGGCAAGGGTTTCAACTGGGGCGGCTCGCGGATTCGCCCTGAAGCCACTGGCTACGGCGTGGTGTATTTCACCGCCGAAATGCTGAAAACCAAAGGCGATGATTTCAAGGGGAAAACGGTGCTGGTTTCTGGTTCTGGAAACGTGGCGCAATACGCCATCGAAAAAGCCACCGAAATGGGGGGCGAAGGTGGTAACTTGCTCTGATTCAGACGGGTACGTTTACGATAAAAACGGCATTGATAAAGAAAAACTGGATTTTATCAAAGAACTGAAAAACGAAAAGCGCGGCCGCATCAACGAATATGCGGACAAGTTTGACGACGTAAAATTCCACGCGGACAAAACGCCGTGGGGCGAAAAATGCGACATCGCCCTGCCCTGCGCCACGCAAAATGAATTGCAAAAAGATGACGCCAAAACGCTTTTGAAAAACGGCGTGATGTGCGTGGCCGAGGGCGCGAATATGCCCAGCACGGCCGATGCCATTGAACAATTTTTGGATGCGAAAATTTTGTTCGCGCCCGGCAAGGCGAGCAACGCAGGCGGCGTGGCCACTTCCGGTTTGGAAATGTCGCAAAACTCAATGCGCTACCACTGGACGGCGCAGGAAGTGGACAAAAAGCTGCAAGAAATTATGACTAACATCCACGAGGCGTGTAAAGAATACGGCCACGATGGCGATGGGTTTATCGACTATGTGAAAGGCGCGAACATCGCGGGCTTCAAGAAAGTGGCGGATTCGATGTTGGATCAGGGGGTGGTTTAGCCCTTCGGTACAATTTCTAATTTTTAGAAAAAATTAGAAATCACTCAGGGCGACAGGCTTTCGGTACATCCTTCGATACAATTCCTCTATGGCGGAATCACTCAGGACGACAACCGACCACCGTCAGGCTGAGTGATTCAAAATTTTCTAAAAAATTTTGAATTGTATCGAAGCCCCATTATTAAAAAAAAACCGTCCCGACTCATTGTCAGGACGGTTTTTTTCATTAGCCCCCAATCCCCCAAAGGGGGTTTACTTACGTGATTATCGTGCGTAAAATAGAAGAATAAGAATTCTTTGAGCCTTAGCGCCTTTGTGGCAAAAAAACTCGTGATGAAAAAAAATCAGCAATACTCCTCGAACGCCCCCGTCAAATTCTCCGCAATCATTTCCGCGGGCCGGCCTTCAATGTGGTGGCGCTCGATCATATGCACCAGTTCGCCGTCTTTAAAAAGCGCGATGCTGGGCGACGACGGCGGGAACGGCGCCATCATTTCGCGGGCTTGGTTCACGGCCTCCACGTCATTTCCTGCGAAAGCGGTGATGCTGCGGCTGGGCGTTTTGGAATGTTGCAACGCCATTTTCACCGCAGGGCGCGCATTGGCGGCGGCGCATCCGCATACGGAATTGATGACCACCAAAGTCGTCCCGTCTTTTTTGATTTCGTTTTTCACCTCGTCGGCGGTTTTGGCTTCGGCCACGCCTGCTTCGGTCAAGTCTGAGCGCATCGGCGCCACTAATTCTTCTGGATACATTATGTAAAAATTTTATGCGAAATTACGGTTCTCGCCGCCGCAAGAATGTTGCCGTTGCCAATGTGGCGGTTGGGGGAATTGATTGGGTAGGTGGGGGCATCACTTTGCGCCAGCCCCCAATCTCCCGCAGGTGCGGGATTGCTGGAGTGGAAAATAGGAATGGAAAAACTTCTTGAAAAATCTTCTTCAAAATCCCAATTATCCACAATACAATTACGAGTCTAAACCCCGTTTGGGGGATTTAGGGGGCTTCCTCCCGCCGCATCACCTTCGGCACGCGGAAGTAATCGGTATCGCGGTCGGGCGCATTTTTCAGGGCTTCGTCGCGCGTTACTTGGGCGGTCACTATGTCTTCGCGCAGCACGTTTTCTTCTTCGATAAGATACACCAGCGGCTCCACGCCGTCCAAGTCCAGCTCGTTGATTTTATCGACAAAGGCCAGCATCTTTTTCATATCGCCCAGCATCTCCTTTTTTTCCTTTTCGGAAAATTCGAGGCGGGCGAGGTGGGCGAGTTTTTCGACGTCTTTTTTGGTGAGGGTCATTCCGTAATTTTGAAGGGCAAAAGTAAAAGTTGCCAAGCGTTTATTTTAAAAAGGCGTTTATCCCCCAAACTATAAATTCTCAATGAAATTCAAAATTCTTTTTCTCAGTTTCTTGATTGGCGGGGCGGCTGTTTTTCAGTCTTGTAGAAAGGAAGAACTAAGCAAAGTGACATACCGCTATGTAAATGAAAGTCTCCATCCCATCGAACTTTTCGTTTTTCAAAACCGAGAGGAAAAATTTAAAGAATCAATTTCGTCGGGGGGTTTTTTTGAAATTTATAAAGAAGGCGAAGGAGGCACCCCGCCACCTATTGATGGGGACTCAGCCTATGTTCTTTTTAAAAATCCCGACAAGTTTTTAGTGTATCACCTAAATATCAATTCGGGAAATCCGGAGGGAATTTTTGCCTATCAATCTTTTGATTCCGAGCTAATTTCGGAAACCAAAAACCGTAAAACCTATTTGAGAATTTTCACTTTCACCGAAGAGGAATACAAAAATGCAGAACCGCTTTAAATTGAAAAATTCAAGAAGCCGACGATTCCACAAATTCACGATTCACCGAATCACGAACCTCCAATCCCGATAAAATCGCCTCCCGACATTCCCCACTCAGCCGCCGGACTTCCTCCGCCCCCTCCCCTTCCGGAATCAAAAACGGATGCACCACCGCCCGCAACCGGCCCGGCCGCCCCTTGAAAAAATCAAACGGAAAATGCTTTTTATTATCGGGAAAACTGACGGGGATGACGGGGATTTTTTTATCAACCGCCAGCCGGAACGCGCCGTTTTTGAAAGGTGCGAGAAAGACTTCTTCTTTTGGAACTCCGCCTTCGGGAAAAACGCACAGCCCGATTTTTTCATCGATTTTATCGGCCGCGCGCAGGAAGACCGTTTGGCGGCTGCGCAGGCTTTTTCTATCGACAAGCAGGTTGGTCTTTTTATAAAAAAAGCCGAATAGCGGCATTTTGGCGAGTTCTTTTTTTCCGATGAAGAGGAAACAGTTTTTGAAAATCGCCAGCGTCATCATAATGTCCAGCATACTGGTGTGGTTGGGCGCGATGATGTAAACTCGCTGTTTTTCAGGTTTTTGCAACCACTTTACTTTGGGAAAAAATCCCGAGCCGAGCAATACTATCCACGCCCAAATCCGCGCGAAGCGGAAAAAAGCGGGATACCATTCTTTCCTTAAAGAAGCCACGAAAATGAATGGGAAAAGCAGCACGATGGCGATGACGACCACTATGTAAAACCAAGTGCGCCACAGGAAAATCAGGGGTTTTGCCAACTGTTTCACGCGGCAAAAATAGTGTGCGGCAATGCGTAATTTTGGCGGCCTCACAAAAAGCTGTAAACGCCCACCGATGAAAAAAGCTGCCATTTTGGGAAATTATTTTGGATTGCGTTTTGTCGCCACCGGCGAGGAAACCAACGGGCGGTATTTTTTGAGCGAAACCACCGTGCCAGTCGGCGATTCGGGGCCGCCGCCTCATTCGCATCAAAAGGAAGATGAAGGTTTTTATGTGAAAAGTGGACATCTGATTTTTGAAATAGAAGGCGAAGAAATTGAAATCAAAGAAGGGGAATTTTTGAACATTGATAAAGGTAAAAAACATTCGTGGCGAAATGATTCGGAAAGTGATGCAGAAATGACGGTCATTTTTGCACCAGCGGGCATCGAAAAAATGTTTATTGAATTGGATAAAAATCCTCAAAAAGCAAAAGAAATCGGTCTAAAATTCGGGACAGATTTCGATATTTAAAATTAGTTTTTTCTATAAAATTTAAATAAAAAAATGGCGCGCATTTTAACGGGAATCCAAAGCAGCGGGCGGCCGCACTTGGGCAATGTGCTGGGCGCGATCTTGCCCTCCATCGAACTTTCCCAAAAGGACGGCAACGAGAGTTTTTTCTTCATCGCGGATCTGCACTCGCTCACTTCTTTGAAAGACGCAAAGCTCAGGCAACAAAGCACTTACGCAGTGGCCGCCGCTTGGCTGGCCTGCGATTTTGACACCAAGGAAAACGCCCTCTACCGCCAGAGCGACCTACCCGAAGTGGCCGAGCTGACGTGGTTCCTCAACTGTTTTACACCCTACCCGATGCTGGCCAACGCCCACAGTTTCAAGGACAAAAGCGATCGGCTGGCCGACGTCAATGCGGGGCTTTTCACCTACCCCGTTTTGATGGCCGCCGACATCCTGCTGTACGACGCCGACCAAGTGCCGGTGGGCAAAGACCAGAAGCAGCACCTCGAAATGACACGCGACATCGCCGGCGCACTGAACCGCGCGGTGGGCAGCGAGGCGCTGAAACTGCCCGACCCCATCATCCGCGAAAACGTGATGACAGTGCCCGGCACCGACGGCCAAAAAATGAGCAAAAGCTACGGCAACGTCATCGACATTTTCCTGCCCGAAAAGCAACTGAAAAAACAGGTGATGGGCATCGAAACGGACAGCACCCCGCTGGAAGAACCGAAAAACCCTGACACCGACCACGTTTTTGCGATTTACCAACTACTGGCGAGCGAGGCGCAAACCGCCGAAATGCGGCAGCATTACGAAGGAGGAAATTACGGCTACGGCCACGCCAAGCTGGCTTTGCTGGAGTTGATTTTGGAAAGGTTTGCCGAGGAGCGCGAGCGGTTCAACCATTTTATGGAACATCCGAAACTGATTGAAAACGAGCTGATGAAAGGCGCGATGCGGGCGAAGCCGGTGGCGAGCAAGGTGCTGGATCGGGTGAAGAGGAGTTTGGGGTTTTAGTTTAGTTGCCAGTTGTTTGTTGCCGGTTGTCAGTCGGTTCAAGGTTGCAAAGTTAATGTCGATTCTTAGTACTTGCGCCTCGCTCGTCAGGCTGAGTGATTTCAAATTTTCATCAAAAAATTTGAAATTGTATCGAAGCGCCCTATTTTTGAAAAACTATGGAAACCGCATTAAAAGCAAAAAAGACCAGTCATTCCGAAAATTTTTCTAATGGAAAAAATCAAGTTTTAAACATTGATAAAGATGTCGAAAACTTGGTGGACTTGATGGTTTTTCGTGTGGAAAAAATGGGTGTAGAAAAAGCGATGGAAAGTTTGTTGGATGAGTTGTTGAATATTCGTACCAAAATCAACCCTTTTTATTTGGGTTTTGAATTACTTCAAAATTTAATTGATAACCATTCAAAAAATTCATCTAAAACCAACGAAATTCAATCCGAAAAATTAAAAGGGAACTATAAAGATATTCGTAAAATTCTTCACACTATCCAAAAATCACTTAGCGAAAAATTAAAGAAAAAAGACCTTTCAGAAATCCCCCAAATTCCTATCAAAATTTTAGAATATTATTCAACGGTTTGGCCGGAATCTTTTAAGCATTTTTATAAAATTTTTATTAGCGCCGCTCGGTTGGATTTTTATTTTATTTTGCTACATCTTTATCAAAAAAATGTCATCCAACTTTCCAAAGAACAACAGGAAGATTTGGCAAAACCGCTGTTCAAGGCGGCGGAAGAGTATGGTGTTTCGGCACTCCATTTAGATTTTTGGGAATCTGATTTGGAAAGCAACTTTTTGCAAATCCATCAGAATATTTCCATCCGATTTGCCGTGGAAGATGACAGGGAGGGGAGCAAAATTCCCATCACTCTTGATGAATTGAAATCCGAGCTTTTAGTGGGCTAAAAATGAATGTGATTCACCATCCAGAGTTCTTCAAAGGAATCAAAATATTCTTCAAGAAAAAAGATTACAAAGCCCTCGCACAAATTTGGTTGTTGATTTCCGAAATTCTGAAATATAAAGATGAACCCCTGATGGGCAAGGGAAATCCTGAGTATCTCAAACATCTGAAAGCGGGCACGATGTCGCGAAGAATCTCCAAGGAGCATCGGCTGGTTTATATTCTTTCAAAAGACACGCTGGAATTGAAATCTTGCCACGGGCATTATGATGATTGAAAGGCGCGATGCGCGCGAAGCCGGTGGCGAACAAGGTGCTGGACAGGGTGAAGGGGAGTTTGGGGGATTGAAAATCAGCTACTTAGCATTATCTGGGCTTCTTTCAATCCATTTGAAAGTCCCATTCAAAATTAAATTTATAAGAATTACTACCGCTGGAATTAAGATTAGCAAGATTCCTCCTAAACCAAAAATAGAAAGTGTGAAAACAGAAAGGATTAAGTATGCAACGAAATTGCTAAGAATAATGCCGATTTCCGATTCTTTTTTCCTTAAAAAACTTATTCCCGCTTTACAGAATTGATAAAAGAAATATCCTGCTACGAAAAGGGTAGATATAGCTAATACATAGCGCTAAGCTTCGTTAATGTTAGTTTCTCTTTTTTTATCAAAAAATATAAAAATAAGACAACCTATTATTAATATTGAGGCGGAGTATTTTTTGAGAAAATTTATCATTTCAAAAAGTTCAGGACACTCACCTATAAAACAACCCCCCGTCCAAATATTCCCACACCTTTTTCGGCAGCATCATCGTCAGCGGTTTTTGGTCTTTGATGGATTGCCGGATTTGGCTGGAGGAAACTTTCATTACCGCTGATTTTCAATGCAATAACTTCGGATGGCTTGCAGCGATTCCTTGGCAGCTTTCAAGTCTTGCGCGTCCACTTGATAATTTCTATAGCGTGCATTGTGGCCAAAATCATACAGTCGGTCATATCGCATCCAAATGTAAGCGGTGGTGTTTTGTTTCACAAATTGCTTCATACAATTATGCGGTGTGCCAGCCACGAATTTGTTATACGCGGATTTATAATTGTTGTAATTGTCAAAATGGGCTTTCTCGTTTTTGGCGGGATGCCAATGCGTGTTGGGGAAGAGCGACCCCTCAAAGAATTTCAGCGCGGCATAAAAAGCGGTGGTTATTTCCCAATCCGAAAAATCTCCATCGGCCTTGGCCAAAGCTTTGTGCGCCTCCAAGTTGTGGGTGGCGTGGTCAAAAGGGTCATACTTCCTGTTTGGCGGCATATTTTAGAAAATATCCATCGGAGGTGATGTTCGACTCGTCCAAATGTTCGGAATCCGGCATAAAGGAAAAGTCCATTTCGATATGGCTGTTCGTGTCGCTGATATCGTGCGCCGTGAAATAAGCTTTCTTGCACTTATTCTCGTGATAAAAATCGTCGGCATCCAAAACTACAAGACATCTGAATGCCCTGAAATCCAGCACTTTGATAAACATCGATACGACGCCTATGCCCTTTTCACTCAATTTTGATTTTAGAAGGGAGGAAGACTGTGCGGCCGATTGCAAATTCGTCCGAAAGTCGTTTTCAATTTCTTTCACAAGGTCTTGCCGCCCTCGCAAATAGGACGAATGCAGCAACTCGGAAATCGAAACCTGTTCGTCAACGACGCCAAAGTCCATCAAATTAAATGAAGTGCCAACTGTTTCAGTCATAGCTCATTATCGTTCTTTCAAAAGAAAGACATTGTGAAAAAATACCTTTGAAGAACATCTACAAAAGTAAGGTTTTGTCAAAATTGAAAGAAATGCATTCAAAACCATTCATAAAAAACTACATATTTTGAACATTGAATGTGTAAAAAAAATGTCGCTTTTTATAGCAATTTTTACTCAATTTTTTTATAAAAATTTATCTATAAAACAACCCCCCATCCAAATATTCCCACACCTTTTTCGGCAGCATCATCGTTAGCGGTTTTTGGTCTTTGATGGATTGCCGGATTTGGCTGGATGAAATTTCCATAATCGGCGCTTCGGTCATCGTGATTTTGGGGTGGTCTTTCAAATCGCCGCCGTCGGTGCCGCGGCGGGGATAGACGTAAATTTCGTGGTGTTCCAAAATCCACTCGTAGTTTTTCCACTTTTTGAAACTTTGCAGATTGTCCGCGCCCATAATGAGGCAGAAGTCGCGGTCGGACCATTGTTCGGCGGCGTGGGCCAAAGTGGTGGCGGTGTAGCTGGGCTGCGGCAGGTCAAATTCCATCGTGCTGGGCTGCATCTGGTACTGGTCTTCCAAGGCGAGGCGCACCATCGCCAGCCGCTGGTGGTCGGCCAGCAAAGTGCTTTTCTTTTTGAAGGGGCTGTGCGGCGTAATCACAAACCAAAGTTCCTGAAGGTCAGTCGTTTTCAACATAAACTCGGCAATGACGCAATGCCCGATGTGGATGGGGTTGAACGTGCCGAAATAGAGGCCGGTCTTTTTTTTCATCATCCCAAAAATAAGCGAACGAGGTTTTCGGCTTCGCGCTTGGCGGTCTCCAAATCACGGTTGAGAAGGACGTGGTCGAATTCGTCGGCGCGCCGCAGTTCGCGCTCGGCTTTTTGCAATCGTTGTTGGATTTTTTCTTCGGAATCGGTCTTGCGCTGGCGCAGCCGTTTTTCCAAAACTTCCGGCGAGGGCGGCTTCACGAAGACCGCCAAGGCACGGTCGCCGTAGAGTTTTTTCAGGTTCAGCCCGCCTTCCACGTCGATGTCAAAAATCACGGTTTTTCCTTCCTCCCAAATCCGCTCCACTTCGGAAATCAAAGTGCCGTAAAGCGTTCCCGCATACACTTCCTCCCATTCCAAAAAATCGCCGTTTTCCACTTTTTGTCGGAATTCTTTTTGGGAGAAAAAGTGGTAGTCTTTTCCATCTTTTTCCTTGCCTCGCGGCGGGCGGCTGGTGGCGGAAATGGAAAATTCCAAGCCCAAATTTTGGTTTAAAAGATGGCGTACCAAAGTGGTTTTTCCAGCGCCGGAGGGGGCGGAGAAGATGATGAGTTTATTTTGAGGAGGGTGATTCAATAGTAGGAGTGTAATTCAATAGTAATTAAGTAATTTGATAGTAATTCAGTTGTCACACTGAGCGCAGTCGAAGGGTCAATTGTAATTTATATGCAACAAAAATTCTATTTTAAGACTGATTCTACAGTAAATTTTAATACATATAATCCTTCATATCGTCTAACGGTTCATTAAAATCATCAGCCATCCAAAACATTCCTTTGGCCGCGCCAAATTTTCGTTTGAAAAGCTTCTCCTTTTTATCGTTTTGCTGTAACGAATTATCGATCAAGTCCTTCTTTTTTATTTTCATCAAAATATGGTTTTCACTTTATATTTTTTGATGTTGTCATCAACGGTAATCAATGCGCTTTTCATTTTAGATACAGATTTCACTACATATAATCCTTAAAATCCTCTAACGGTTCATCAAAATCGCCTGACATTTGGAACATACCTTTCAGAGTACCAGCTTTTCGTTTAAACGGTTTCTCTTCAATAGAATGTTTTTCAATCAAATCATTTACAAATTTTTCAACCGTCTTTTTATCTGCATCGGGAAGCGCCTCGAATTTGGTACGAAATTCTTCTAAGTCCATTCTTCAAAAATATAGAATAATTCAGCTACTGGTTTATCCAAACCTTCCGCATTTCCACTTGCTCCGCCGTTGCACCTTCATCCACCGAAAGAATATTCTCCACCGTCTTTGCGCCTTTTATCGCCTTGGTTTTTAGCTTCACATTTTTATAAGTGCCATCGCCTTGCGGCCGCGCCACCACGGCTTTCACTTTATCGCCCACTTCAGTATTTTCATAAAAATCCTCCACCACATCGCTGAGGTTGCCGAGGTTCACTTCCTCGCCTTGGAACTCGATGA
The DNA here is from genome assembly GCA_965214115.1 of Owenweeksia sp. GTDB lineage: Bacteria > Bacteroidota > Bacteroidia > Flavobacteriales > Schleiferiaceae > Owenweeksia. Next base: position 384,702 of record CBDCAU010000008.1, on the reverse strand, counting down.
TTTCGTCGCCTTCTTGCCAGCCGAGGGCGCGGCCGAACTTGTCGATCTCGGAAACGTCGCCCACTTTTACGCGGCCGGTTTCAAAGTTGAATCCAAATTCTACGTTGCCAAAAGTGAACTGTTCCACCTCGATACTTTCTTGATATAAAATACCCACATTTTGCAACAATTCTTCATACGGAAATGGCACAGCACTTTCATAATGCAAAGCGAAAAATTCACGCATTTCGGGATAGGTCATTTCGGTGATTATATCGAACAAATTATCATCTACAAAAAAGGTATCCGCGCCATAGGTTTTTCCTAATTCTTCCAACAAATCCACCAATCGATAATCGCCCTCCGAAAGTTCCAAAAGTTTTAAATCCAAAGCCATTCCCGCTAATGCACCTTTTTGATAAAAATTATAGTACCAATCTTTGAAAAAAGTGAGCGTATGTTCGCTGGCGGTGGTCAGCGGGATGTCCTCGTCAAAACCGTCCGCGCTGTTCATTTTGTTGCGGATGACTTCCAGAAATTCCTCGGCATCGTAAATCCCCGAAAGGGCCTGCACGAGGTGCGAATTGTATTCGGTCACCCCCTCGTAAAGCCAGATGTGGCGCGACATTTCGGGGTCGATGAAATCAAAATCGTTTATCATTTCCGAATGGATGCCGAGGGGGGTGACGATGTGGAAAAACTCGTGCGAAGTGATGTCGCGCACCCCCGAATAAAACCGTTCGCCGCCAAACTCTGGCATATATAAAACCGTGGACGTTTGATGTTCCAAAGCGCCATACGAAGTACCCGCATTTTCCAAAGGCACGCAGTATATCAAAACCGCGTATTTTTCAACGGGTAAATTGCCACCCAAATAGTCGGCCGCGGCATCCAAAACCGCCGAAATTTCTTGCATCGATTCAGCGGCATTTACTTCGCCTTTTGGACTGTAAACCGACACCAAAACTTGCGCGCCGCCCACACTTTTCACCGCCGTATCGGGCTGGCAGTACATCAGCGGATTGTCGTGCAGCGTGAAATAATCGGGGATTTGGAACACATCCAGCGTGTCGCCCATTTGGCCCGTGAGCGCGGTGCTGCCGTAAAACCCGCGCGGCTTTTCGATGCGCAGTTCAAACGGCTGGTCATCGTGGCCGTTCAGGTAGCCCACGAAGCCGAAATTGTTCAACAGGAACACGCTGTCTTCCAGCGAAGTACCGGCCGGCTGGAAAATACCCATGGGTTCTTCTTCGTCAAAGGTGTCGTCCATTTTATAGGAAATGCGGTAGAGATTTTTCGCATCGTAAACCCTCCAGCGGTTCAAGTCCAACTTTTTGGTTTCCAGCTCGTTGCCGCTGGCGTCTTGCGCTTTGAAATCGGACAAGAAGCGGCCGTAATTATGAACATCGTAGGTGCCGGGGATGATGCGCGGCAGGTGAAATTCCACCGAATCTTCATCCAAAATGGGCGTGATAATCTGCACGGGAAGCTCGTCATCTTGAACGGCGTTCAAATCCAGATACACTTGGTAGCTGCCCTCGCGCTGGAAGGGGGTGAATTGAGCGAAAGCGCTGATATTCAAAAGGATAATCGCTGCTAAAAAAATTTTTTTCATAAAAATGAAGAAGGGAAAATTTCGCCAAAAGTAACGGGCAGATGGGAATGGATTGTTAAGATTGTTGTAAATCCGTGATGGGTGGAATCGTTAATTCGTGATTTGTGAATTGGTGATTCGTCTGGGCGGAAAGCGAGCGGCGGCCCTGTCCCCTTCCTTGAGGGGGTGCCGAGTCCCGATAGCAATCGGGACGAGGCGGGGGAGGTTTCAAAATCTAACTATAACATAAATGGTTAGAAAGTTTAGACTCCCTTTTAGCAATTACCTCTTAAAGTGACGGCTCAGGAGTAATATTTTTGGTAGTGTTGTAGAGATGGCCAACATTGTACTGATGAACATAAATAAATGTAGTATCATCACCATTTTGATTAAACATATCAATAGCATTAAAAAAAATGCTCGAATGACTTTGGTCAACCAATATTTGGCAATGGCAAAAGGGTCTATTTTCTACAACGGCTTGAACCTGATTAGGGTCAACGGTAATATCCAAACTGTTGATAATTGTATTGCCGTCTGGTGTTTTTCTCAAACCGCCATTATCAATCGTTTTAAAAGTAAAATTTCCTGAATGAGCATATACAACAGTACGAGGTCCTGGGAAAATAACATCTTGTTTGTCTCTGTCCACGATTAGAGGTTGATTGACAAAAAAGTACGCGTTGGGCGGAATGGAATCACTTTCGTCAAGGATGGAAAAAACAATGGAAAAGTCGTTCACATCATCGTCTGGCCCCGGCACGGGTACTGAAACACCTTCATTTGGAGCTTGCGCTGCAATGGCATAGAAATAAGCATTAGAAAATGCCGGATGTTTATCTCTGTATTGCTGATTACCATCCTCTGGTAGCATTCTGTGATGACCTGTTACAGCAAAATCTTCCGTGCTGTCCATCACGGCCATTTCCGAAAGAAATAATTTTTGGTTGGCTGCATTCGGGTCGTGCTGGGTTTCGTTGGTTTCGTCTTCTTTGCTCTTTTCACAAGCATTCATCAAAACCAAAGAAAAAGCGACAAATGCGAAAAGCTGGAAATGCTGGAATTTCATTGCAGGAAAATTTTAGTGAATTGAAATTGAGGGGATAAATTTATAGGAAATTTTGACATCATCAAAACCTCCCCCGCCTCTAGGAGGGGGACAAGGCTGCCGCCATCCGCCATCGTGCCGCAACCCTGACAGGGTAATAAGCGGAATCCACATAACCCTGTCAGGGTTCACACTCATCCACGCATCACCCATCACTACCTTTGCCCAATGCCCGAAAAACGCGATATCCGCGCCCTCTCCAAAGAGCAACTTCGCGATTATTTTACCGAAATCGGCGAGAAGCCGTTCCGCGCGCAGCAAGTGTATGAATGGCTGTGGCAGAAGGGCGCGCGGGATTTTGCGGCGATGACGAACGTGTCGCTGGCGCTGCGTGAAAAGCTGGAGGCGCATTTTACCATCAACCACATCTCGGTGGACCAGATGCAGCGCAGCACGGACGGCACCATCAAAAACGCGGTGAAACTCCACGACGGAAAAATCGTGGAGAGCGTGCTGATTCCCACCGAAAAGCGCATCACGGCCTGCGTTTCCAGCCAAGTGGGGTGCAGCTTGGCGTGCACCTTTTGCGCCACGGGCAAGATGAAACGGATGCGCAACCTGAAGCCGGACGAGATTTTTGAACAGGTGTTCACCATCCAAAAACAGGCGGACGAATTTTTTGGGCGGCCGCTGACCAACATCGTTTTTATGGGGATGGGCGAGCCGCTGATGAACTACAAAAACGTGCTGGCGGCCATCGAAAAAATCACCTCGCCGGAGGGGCTGGGGATGTCGCCCAAGCGGATTACACTGAGCACGGTGGGCCTCGCCAAAATGATTCGCAAACTGGCGGACGACGAGTTGAAATTCAACTTGGCGGTGTCGCTCCACTCCGCACGGGACGAGGTGCGCAGCCCGATTATGAATATCAACGAAACCAATCCCGTTTCAGATTTGGCCGATGCCCTGAAATACTGGCACGGCAAAACCGGCAAGGGCGTGACCTACGAATACGTGGTGTGGAAAGGCGTGAACGACCAGCCGGAGGACATCGCGGCGCTGGTGCAATTCGCCAAAATCGTTCCCGCCAAGGTGAATTTGATTGAGTACAATCCCATCGAAATGGAGGGTGGTTTTCAGCAAGCGGAGGCGGCGGTTTTGGAAAGTTACCTCCGCAGTTTGGAGGCGAACGGGATTACGGCGACGGTGCGGCGCAGTCGGGGGAAGGATATTGATGCGGCTTGTGGGCAGTTGGCCACGCAAAATCAGATAATTAGTCAATGAGGCAATTGGACAATTTTTCTCACGCAGATTCCGCGGATTTCGCAGATAAAAATTGTTTAATTCAAAGATTTAATTTTATCAAAACTTTTAAAGATGAAAGACACGGATAATTTTAAAAAAGAATTTTTAGAATTGCTATCAAAAACGAGAAGCAACGCCAATGATAAAGATTTACCGACTATGGAAGAAATTACCGCTTTGGTAAAAGAAACACGGCGCGAAATGTATGAGGAAAAACTTGCCAAAGAAGCCAAACAAAATTCTCAAAAAAAGTAGAGTTCTTCTAAACTATCCTTTTCTAAAATCTGCGAAATCCGCGAAATCTGCGTGAGCCTCCTTTCTCCTAACTTCGCGCGCTTCAGATGACGACCCTCGACCAAATAAAATCCCCCATCCAAAAGGAAATGGAGGCTTTCGAGCCGAAGTTTCGCAGCTATATGGCCAGCAAAACGCCTTTGCTGGATCGCATCACCTATTACATTTACAAACGGAAAGGCAAGCAACTGCGGCCGATGCTGGTGTTTTTGTCGGCGAAAATGCTGGGGCAAATCGGCGAGAGCACCTACCGCGCCGCCGCCCTCGTGGAACTGATGCACACCGCCACTTTGGTGCACGACGACGTGGTGGATGACAGTAACAAACGGCGGGGGTTTTTCAGTTTGAACGCGCTTTGGAAAAACAAAGTGGCCGTTTTGGTGGGCGATTATCTATTGTCGAAAGTTTTGTTGATTTCCGTGGAAAACGAGGAACATCGGCTGTTGAAAATCGTGAGCACGGCGGTGCGTGAAATGAGCGAGGGCGAGCTGTTGCAAATCGAAAAGGCGCGCCGGCTGGACATTACTGAGGACATTTATTTTGACATTATTAAACAGAAAACCGCCTCGCTGATAGCGAGCTGCTGCGGCGCGGGCGCGGCCTCGGCCACCAACGACGACAAAACAGTGGAAAAAATGCGGCAGTTTGGCGAGCTGTTGGGCATCGCGTTCCAAATCAAAGACGACCTTTTTGACTACGAACACGAGGCGCGGACGGGCAAGCCGGCGGGCATCGACATCAAGGAACAGAAGATGACCCTGCCGCTGATTTACGCCCTCCAACAAGCCGAGCGCCGAGACCGAAAAACGATGATAAACACCGTGAAACGCCACAACCGCGACAAGCAAAAAGTGCGCGAAACAATGGACTTGGTGAAGCGTTACGGCGGAATGGACTACGCCCAAGACCAAATGAAAAACTACCGCGACCAAGCCCTGAAAATGTTGTACGATTTTCCGCAAAACGAGGCGAACAAATCGCTGCGGGAATTGGCGGATTATGTGATTGAGAGAAGCAGGTAATTTGTAATTGGGTAATTCAGTAATTTGGGTAATTGAGTAACTGTGTAATTTGGTAATTGGTAATTCGTTAATCCGTTAAATTTTTGCTCGTTTTTCTTGCGTCTTGTGTCTTAATTCTTGTGTCTAAAATCTAAATAAAAAATGCCCGAAAAATTCCAAAAACACTTCGATGAAATCGTTGATTTAATTGTCGCTTACGGAGCCAAAGTTTTGTTGGCGATTTTGGTACTGATTATTGGCCTTTGGCTGATAAAGCGAGTGGTGAAATTGGCGTCCAAAACGATGCAAAAGCGGGACGTAGACCCGAGCTTGCGGCCGTTTTTGCGCAGCATTTTGGGCGCGCTTTTAAAAGTGATGCTCATCATTTCCGTCGCGGGGATGGTGGGGATTGAAATGACCAGTTTTGTGGCGGTGCTGGGTGCGGCGGGGCTGGCGATTGGTTTGGCGTTGCAGGGCAGTTTGGCCAATTTTGCGGGCGGCGTTTTGATTTTGCTTTTGAAACCGTTTCAGGTGGGCCACTTCATCGAGGCGCAGGGCCACTCCGGCACGGTGCGCGAAATCCAGATTTTTTATACTTATTTGACCACCGCGCAAAACCAAGAAATCGTGATTCCCAACGGGAAGTTGAGCAACGATTCGGTGAAAAATTATTCGTTTCACAACACGCGGCGGATGGATTTTACCTTCGGCATCGGCTACCGCGACAACATCGACGAGGCCAAGGAAATCCTGCGGAATTTGTACGAACACGACGAGCGTTTTATGCGCGAGCCGGCCCTGAACATTTTTGTGGAAGAACTGGCCGATTCGTCGGTGAACATCCGATTCCGCGCGTGGGCGCATTCCGACGATTATTGGGACATCCACAACAATTTCCGCGAAAAAGTGAAAAAGCGTTTTGACGAGGCGGGGATTACGATTCCGTTCCCGCAACGGGAGGTGCATTCGGTGGTGAAGTAGTTGTCGGTTCTTGGTTGTCAGTTGTCGGTAAGTGTCGCCCCGCTGGGGCTTCTAAACCCACGGGTACTTCTCGCCATTTCGCCGCCCTTACAGGCGGCGCTACAATCATTTCGCCCCGCTGGGGCTTCATTTTTCATCCCTATAAAAATGCCGTTGGCAGTCGCATTACTTTGGATTTATCCTGTAAAAAAAATAGCTCCGTAGGAGCGGCATATTTGTAGCGCCGCCTGTAAGGGCGGCGTTTGAAATGCGTCCCAATTCAATATTGGGGGAGCCCCGTAGGGGCGACACTTTGGCGACGGCTTATCGGGTTTGTCGGAAAACAGGCTACGAAGCGGCGGCCCCGCGCGAGGGATAGTAGCGGAATCCCGTATGAGACGGGACAGGCGCCCGCAGGGAGCGACGCGACGAAGGAGCGGCGCGTACGAGGACTTGGAGTCCCGCATTATGCGGGAACACGCCTTGCCGCGGCGCAGTTGTTGGGTTTTTGCGCTGGCGGCGCACGGCAAGCGGGACGCGCCCAAATAAAAGTGATGAGTAGGGAGTAAGGTGTGATGAGTTTTTCACGTTGTGAATTTCGGGTTCATATCTTGTTCATTTCTCCTTAATAACCCAAAATATCTCCTAAGAAAAAATCCACCGCGCGGCCTCACCCTTCCACTACTTTTGATGTTTTAAAACAACGTATTTCCGTTTGATTACCCGCGAAACCATCGACCGTATTTTTGAGACTGCCCGTGTGGAGGAGGTGATTGCTGATTTTGTAACCCTCAAGAAATCAGGGAGTTCCTATAAGGGATTGAGCCCGTTTCAAAACGAGAAAACCCCGTCGTTTTATGTAGTGCCGAGCAAGCAAATCTGGAAGGATTTCAGTAGCGGCAAGGGCGGGAATGTCGTCGGTTTTTTGATGGAGCACGAGCATTATTCGTATCCCGAGGCGCTGAAATTTTTGGCGAAAAAGTACAACATCGAAATCGAGGAAACGGGGCAGACGGACGAGGAAAAACAGGCGCGGAGCGAGAAGGAAAGTTTGTTTTTGGTGCACCAGTTTGCCAACGAATATTTTCAGCGGCAACTATGGGAAACCGAGACAGGGCGCGGGATTGGGCTGTCGTATTTCAAGGAGCGCGGCTTTGCGGACGAGACGATTCGCGAGTTTCAGTTGGGGTACAGTCCGGACAGTTTTGAGGCGGTTTTGAACGCGGCGCAGGAGGCGGGCTATCAAAAGGAATATCTGTTGAAAACCGGCTTGGTGAAGGAGGGCAAGGGCGGCAAAGTCTATGACCGGTTCCGCGGCCGCATGATGTTCCCCATCCTCAGCCACACGGGGCGGGTGCTGGGTTTTGGCGGGCGCACCTTGGAAAAAGAGGCCAAAATCGCCAAATATCTGAACAGCCCCGAAAGTGAAATTTACCACAAAAGCCACACGCTGTACGGGATTTTTCAGGCGAAAAGTGAGCTGGGAAAACAGGACGAATGTCTGTTGGTGGAGGGTTATACGGACGTCATCAGCCTGTGGCAGGCGGGCGTGAAAAACAGCGTGGCATCGTCCGGCACGTCGCTGACGAAGGAGCAAATCGCTCTGATTAAGCGCTTTACGCAAAATGTTACGCTTTTATATGATGGCGACCCAGCGGGCATCAAGGCTTCGTTGCGCGGCATTGATATGATGCTGGAAGAGGGGCTGAACGTGCAGGTGTTGCTGTTTCCCGAAGGCGACGACCCCGACAGTTTTGCGCAAAAACATTCGACGGTGGAATTGCAGGATTTTATCCGTGAGGAAAAACAAGACTTTTTGCGGTTCAAATCGGCACTGTTGCTGAAAAAGGCGGCGGGCAGCCCGCTGGAAAAATCGAAGGCGGCGCGGGAAATCGTGAAGAGTGTAGCCGCCATCCCCGATGCGCTGCGGCGCGACGCCTATATAAAGGAGTGTGCGGCGGTGCTGGAAATGGAGGAGCGGATTTTGTTTGCCGAGCTGGCGCAAATCCGCGCGAAGAAAAAAGACGAGGACTTTCGCCAAGAACAGCGCGACAAACAGCGGGAAGCGCGGCTCGAAACCGTGCCCAAGGACGAGCCGGAAACGGAGGAAATTTCGCTGGAAAGCACGCCGTTTTTTGAACAGGAAAAAGCGTTGTGTTGGTTGCTTTTGAATTACGGGTCGCAATTGTATAATTTTTCGGAAGAGGAAGAAAGTGGTGAAAGTCAGGAAGTTGCGAAGAAGGAATTGACACTGGATGACATTGATGCAATGCCGTTTGAAACCGTGGCGGAATACATCGTCACGGAATTGGAAACGGATGATTTGGATTTGCAAAACCCTGTTTTTCAGGAGATTTTGAAAGCCTTTCGCGCTTCATTGAATGAGAGCGAAAAAGTGCTGGACGCGGGTCATTTCATCCGTTCGGAAAACCGCGCGGTGGTGAACACCGTGGCGGATTTGGTTACCGAAAAACACCAATTACACAACTGGAAAAGTCGCAAAATTTACCTGCCGGAAGATGATGAATTTGTGCAGGATTTTACGGTGCAATCCGTGCTTCGCTACAAGGAAAAACGCATCAGCGAAATCATCGGCGGGATGCGGAGTGATTTGTTGAAAAACCGCCCTGAAAATCAGGAGCTTGTGCGGAAGATGGAGGCGGTAAACCGGCTGACGAAATTGCGGAATGAGATTAATAAGGAGTTGAATCGGGTATTATAAAATGGAATCATCCACAGCCAATCCTCCGTTTTTCTCGGTCATCGTGCCGCTTTATAATAAAGAAAAACATATTGCGGAGACACTGCAATCAGTTGAAAAACAGTCGTTTCAAGATCTTGAAATCGTGGTAGTGGATGACGGGTCCACAGATGGAGGATTGACCATCGCGCGAAATTTGCACCTGAACCGGACACGAATATTCACCCAAAAAAATCAAGGTTCGGCGGCGGCGCGAAACCACGGCGCACAGGAGGCGCGAGGCCAATTTTTCTGCTTTTTGGATGCCGATGATATTTGGGAAAATAATTTTTTGCAGGCCATTTACGATTTGATCCAAACATTCCCCGAAGCGGGTCTTTTTGCCACGCACTATGTTTTGGATTTCGGCGATTCCCAGCGCGAACCCAAGACTTGGGGAATCCCGAAAAATCAAGATAAAATGGTGGTTCCCAATTATTTTGAAAGCACATTGCAAGGCGAGCCACTTTTTCCTACTTCGGCCTGTTGCATCCCAAGAACCGTTTTCGAGAAGTGCGGCGGCTTTGACCAAAGCATCCGCTATACTGAAGACCAAGAACTGTTTAATCGAATTGCAATGCGCTGGCCCGTAGCTTTTTACCAAAAGAAATCGGTTCGGTTTAATCAAGTGGCCACCAACCGGAAAACCGCGCGCATCCCCAAACACGAAATCGAGTTTGCCGCGAAATTGCAGGAGCAAATTGAGGACGGAGAAGTGCCAAAAAAATGGTTAGGCGATTGTCGTAAAATAGTGGCCGCCAACCTGATAGGTGCGGCAGCCACCAACTTATTGGCGGGCGATAAAAAAACAGCGCGTCGATTTTTGTCGGATTCTCGAACCCAACTTTTACCTAAAAAAAGAAACCTTTGGTCAAATCTCTCCTTATTGCCCACACCTTTGTTAAAACGTTTATATAATTTTTATAAACCTTAAACCTCCAAAATTTGTGAGTCAATTTGGCAAAATTTTAATCGTTTGCGTTCTTTATGAAAAAAAGATTTCCAGCACTTTTCTATATAAAAATTGTAGTAAATTGGTAAATCAAAACATTGAAATATTGTTTTTTGATAATAGCCAAAAATCACAAAATATTCCTTTAGGAAAATTCCATTACGTTCATTCCAAAACCAACATCGGGGTAAGTGGCGCCTACAATTTTGCCGCGCAAGAAGCGGAAAAACTGGAATGCGACAGCCTGTGGTTTTTTGACCAAGACACCGAACCTAATGCCACTTTTATTGGAGATTTTGAAAAGGCAAAAAACCACTTCCCCAAGGCCGTTCTATTTGCGCCCCAGCTTTTTTCCAACCAAAAAACGCTTAGTCCGTTCCGTTACAAAAACTGGCGCGGCCGTCGAGTCGGATCAGTAAAATCGGGCCGCCAGCCCCTGGAAAAATTACGACCTATCAATAGTGGAATGTTGGTTCAACTTTCTGCTTTTCAATCCGTTGGCGGATATGACGATGAACTTCCCTTGGATTTTAGTGATTGGGATTTTACCGACAGGCTATTTGAAAAACACCCTTATTTTGTGGTCGTCGATTCACGCTGGGAGCAGGGTTTTTCTGGCGATGAAAAACCACCACTGGAGCAAGCCGAAAAGCGGTTTGCATCTTTCGTGGCATCCGCTTTTCGGTATTCTGAAAAAAATAGCCATCCCAAAAGAATTAGGCAAAGTGTACTACGGCGAACCCTAAAATTGACTTGGCAACATAAATCTTCTCGGTTTTGGAAAATTTTTAAAAGAAGTAATTTCACAAAATGATTTCCGTTTGTCTGACCACATTTAATGGCGAAAAATTTCTCGAAAAACAGTTGGATTCCATCTTTTCTGTTTTACATCCCGAAGATGAAGTTTTGATTGGCGACGATGGTTCTTCGGATGGCACCATTGAAATTTTAAAAAAATACAGCAAAAAAAACGTCTATATTTTTGAAAACAATTATCAAAATGTAGTAAAAAACATAGAATTTTTGCTACAGCGAACTTCCAATTCCATCATCACCTTTGCTGACCAAGATGATTTTTGGTTGCCGAACAGGAGGGAAATCATTCTTTCGCACTTAAAAGGGCAAACCAACCGATGTCTTCTGATGAACGGAAAATTGATAGATGAAAATGACAAGGATTTATCTCCAACCGTATTTGAAAAATGGAAAACACGATTGGGTTTTTATGCCAATTTGAGACGCAATACTTTTATGGGAGCGGGGATGGCGTTTAGCGCAGATTTAAAACGTAAAATCCTTCCCTTCCCCACCGACATTCCAATGCACGATTGGTGGATAGGTTTATTGGTGGAAAAATTAGGTACAGTCATTTTAGAAAAAACGCCCACTTTTTGTTATCGATTGCACGGCAAAAACAATAGTTTGCAAGGCAGTAGTTTTTCTCAAAAACTGAAATGGCGCGCCGACCTTTTGCAGCATATCCAAATCCGCTTGCAAACCAAAGATGAACAAGATTGACCTAAGTTTTTCGGTGGTTACTTTCCATACGCCCGCGGTGGTTTTAAAGCCGCTCTTAGCGAGCTTTTCCAAAGTCGAACTGCCGCATTCACTTACTTTTGTAAATAACGGATTCACTGATTTTCCATCTGAAACTCAATCCTTTAAAATAATTCAAAACCAAAAAAACGTTGGTTTTGGTACGGCTCATAATCAAGTTTTAAAGGAAAATTTAGGCAAGGCCAAATATCAACGTTGTACTGAATCCCGACGTAGAATTTGAACGTGGAACATTTGAAAAAATAGTAAAGTTTTTAGATGAAAACCCACAGGTGGGATTGTGTTCGCCCAAGATTATTTATCCTGATGGCAGCACCCAGTTTCTATGCAAAAAAATTCCCACCCCTTTCGACCTTTTCGCTAGAAGGTTTTTGCCGTTTTTTCTACAAAAACTGTTTACTAAAAGATTAGATGAATATGAATTCAGAAATTTTGATTACGACACCATTTTAGAGATACCCGTTTTAAGCGGTTGTTGTATGATTTTAAGAGATGAAATCTTACAACAAGTGCAGGGTTTTGATGAACGATTTTTCCTTTATATGGAAGATGTGGATTTATGTAGAAGGTTTTATGAAAAAGGTCAAAATATTCATTACCCAAACGCTCAAATTGTACATCACTACCAAAAATCTTCGTACCGTTTTAATAAGAGTTTTAAGTACCATTTACAGTCAGCTTTTCGGTATTTTTCCAAATGGGGATGGTGGCACGACCCGGCCCGGCGCCGCCTGAACCGGCGCGCCCAAATGGCCAACCCGCCCGCCAATTCTTAATTTCGCGCAAACGCGCCGCCGCCAATGTACTTGGGTCTTTTGGCATTTGCCACCTCTTTTTTAATCACGTTTTTCAGCATCCCCGCCATCGTCAATTTGGCTTTGGTCAAAAAGCTATACGACCGCCCCGATGCGCGCAAAACCCACGCTCACCGCATCACCGCGCTGGGCGGCGTGGCCATTTTCGCGGGCTTTTTGTTCGCTTTCATTTTCTTTACCCACCAACTTTATTACCCCCAACTCAACTCCATTTTGGCGGCTTCGCTCATCCTTTTTGCCATCGGTATCAAGGACGATTTGTACCCCCTCACTCCACTGAAAAAACTGGGCGGGCAGCTTGCCGCCGCACTTATTGTCACCTTGCAGGGCAACGTGCGTTTAGAAAGTTTTTATGGGCTTTTCGGCATTGGCGCCCTGCCTTATTTGGTTAGCATTGCGTTTACCGTTTTGGCGTTTTTGTGGTTGATGAACAGCTTCAACTTTATCGACGGAATCAATGGCCTGGCGGGCAGTTTGGGGGTTTTGGTCATTGCCGTTTTCGGTTGGTATTTCTATCGGATGGGCGAAGTGCTTTTCGTGATCTTATGCCTTAGTTACATCGGCGCGCTGTTGGCTTTCTTGCGCTATAATTTTGGCCGCGCCCGCATATTTATGGGCGATTCTGGCTCGCTGGTTTTAGGGTTTATCGTGGCGGTCATCGCGCTTTTTTTCATCCAAAAAAGCGTGAATTTTCAGCCCAACATTTTCTTCGCCATTTCCTCGGCCGTCTTTGCTTTTGCGGTGCTGATCATTCCCATTTTCGACACCCTGCGCGTAGTGCTCATCCGTGTTTTTATTTTGAAAAAAAGCCCCTTCGCGGCCGACCGCAACCACATCCACCACACGCTACTTGATATTGGGCTAAATCCGATACAAAACCGTTTCTATCTTATTGATTTCTAATTTGTTATTTATCCTGTTGGCTTTGATTTTAAAGGACGTGGTGCTGCCCAAATTCCAGTTGTTGATTTACGTTGCCTTGGCCGCCGTTCTCAGTCAAATCCCCTATTTGATACGCCAAAAACAGAAACGAAAACGACCTGCCGATGCGCCCGCTTAACGTGGACTGGCAGCGACATTCCGACCGTTCGGCCTTGCTTTTTTGCCTCGCCGTGGCCACGCTCTTTTGGCCCGCCGCCAATCTTCTGTGTATTGGGGTTTTCACCCTGCATTCCTTTTTTTCAAAATCCTTTTGGCCTGACTTCAAAAAAAAGGATTTTATATTAAAATGGCTGTTGCTCGCCTATTTTTTCCTACACCTCATCGGGCTTTTTTATTCGGAAGATGTTGCCCACGGCTGGGCAAAAATCAACATCCTGCTGCCGCTGTTATTGATGCCCCTTTCCATTGGCTCGCTCGAAGTTTCGGGCCGATTCAAAATCACGGTGCTGAATGTTTTTGTGATGGCCGCCGTGCTGGCCGCGCTGTTGGCGCTGGGCAATGCCGCCTTCCAAAGTGCGGTGCGCGGCCAATTTTTCAAAACCGTGGTGGATGACGGAACGGCGGTGAAAGAATATTTTTTCTCCTACACCCGCTTGTCATTTTTTGTGATGCACCCCGCTTATTTTTCCATTTATGTTGGAACGGCGATTTTCGCTGGGTGGCATCTTTTCAAAACCAACACAATGTGGATAAAGCCACGCTGGGCAAGGTTTTCCGTGCTGGCTTTTTTAGTGATTTTTTTGATTTTGTTGCAAAGCCGGATGCAGATGCTTGCTTTCTTCGGAATTATTTCTGCTTATTTTATTGTGCCTTTTTTTCGCCGAAAAAAATGGCGACCCATTTTGCTTTTCACAGGAGTTTGCGTGGCCATCTTTTTTATACTCCTGAAAATCTTACCGGAAAGTGCCACCCGTCGGCTTACCGAAATAAAGTCCTTCGACTATCAAATGGATGCGCCCGAAATCTATCAGTTCAACGGGCTGACCCTGCGGTTGGCCGAATGGAAATGCGCTTGGCAAGCCATTGAAAAACAACCGATTATAGGCTATGGAACGGGCGATGCACAAGACGCGCTGGAAAATAGCTACGCTGAAAATAATTTTGTGGTGGGCGCGCATCGCCATTTCAACGCCCACAATCAATATCTGCAAATTTGGTTGGGGACGGGGATTTTTGGCCTGCTGCTTTTAGTGGGGATTTTCACCTGTTTAGCGGTTTTGGCTTGGCGCAAAAAAGACCGTTTGCTCGCTGCGGCCACCGCCTTTTTCTTTCTGGGAATGATTACCGAAGCAATGCTGGAGCGGATTGCTGGGGCTTCCTTCTTGGGGGTTTTTATCCTGTTTCTCAGTATTTGTACCCAAAAAAATTCTATAGAAAAAACGGGGCGCTAATTCGCCCCCGCCGTCAAAATCCCTTGGTACTCCTCCTTGTTTTTCAAACTTTCAATCGCCTTTTTCACCTCCACATCGTGCGCCAGCGAATTGGCCACGCGGCCGTGGTCGTAATAATAGCGCGAGGCAATTTCCTCCTCCAAAAGGTGCTTGATTTGCGCACGGTGCTTTTCCAAATCGGCTTTTTCCTCTTCGGCATATTCGGATTTCAACTTGGCCATTTCGGTTTTTAAATCTTTGAAATACCCTTCTTTCTCGGCGGCTTCTTCCAATTGCGCCAGCGTCCGTTCCGTTTCGGTTTTGTAATCAAATTCTTTGGTTTTCAGCCATTTGAGAAATTCAGAATATTGAGAATCGCTCAGTGCAAACGATTTTGAATCGGCAATTTCAGGGTTTTCGCGGTGGAATTTGGTGGCATAATCAAACAGGAAAAAATCGCGGTAAAGGGCCAAAACCACGTCGCTGGGCTTGGTTTCGTCCATCGCAATGTCGGGGTCGATGCCACCGCCATCGAACACGGGGCGGCCGCCGCGCGTGGAAAATTGGGTGCGTAGGGAATCCGGCAATTTGGCCACGCTGCCATCCTCGGCGCGTTCGGCGTAATTTATCGCTTGGATGCAGCGGCCGCTGGGCGTATAATATTTGGCGATGGTCACTTTCAGGTGCGCGCCGTAGGTCAGTTCGCGCTGCTCTTGCACCAGCCCTTTGCCAAAACTACGCTGGCCGATGACCACCGCGCGGTCGTAATCTTGTAAGGTTCCCGCCACAATTTCGGAGGCCGAAGCCGAACCACGGTTTATCAAAACCGCTACTGGCGTTTCCGTGTCCTCCGGCGATGAAAGCGTGCGATAGGTTTTTTCCCACTCTTCCAGTTTGCCCTTGGTTTGCACCACTTCTTCGCCTTTCGGGATGAAAATATTGGTAACGTTCACCGCCTCCGAAAGTAAGCCGCCGGGGTTGCCGCGCAAGTCCAAAACCAAGCCTTTCAGCTCGTTTTCTTTTTTGAGAATTTTCAGCGCGTCCTTAATTTCACGGCTGGCTTTTTCGGTGAAGCTGGTCAAGATTATGTAGCCTATTTCATCGTCCAGCATCCCATAATACGGAACGCTTTTTACCTGAACATCAGAGCGCTCCAACGTTTTCTCAAAAGATTTTCCATCGCGCTCCATTTTCAGTTTCACCCCGGTACCCGGCGCGCCTTTCAGCACTTTGCTCAGTTCGTCCACGCTTTTTCCGGCCACGGATTTGTCGTTCACTTCCAAAATCACATCGCCCGCTTGGAGGCCCGCTTTGTCCGCCGCAAAACCTTCGTAGGGCGTGGACAAAATCAGCACATTATCGCGCTGGCGCACCACCGCGCCGATGCCGCCGTAGTTGCCAGTGGTTTGAATCTTATAATCCTCCACCATTTCCTCGGGGATGTAATTGGTGTAAGGGTCCAGCGACGAAAGCATCGAACCGATGGCCTCGTCCATCAGTTCGCCGGGCTGAGTTTCATCCACATAATAAAGATTGACTTCCTTGAAAACGCTCGTGAAAATATCGAGCTGTTTGCTGATTTCAAAATAGTCGGGCTTAAAGGCGAAAGTGAGGGCGGCCACCGCGCCGAGTGAAAGGAGTGCGACAGTTTTGAGTAATTTTTTCATAGTGAAATGGGGAAATGTTTTTCTGAAAAAAGGATAGCGAAAGTAGGGAAAACGTGGTAGGGCGCGGTAGATTGCGTTGTGAATTTTGTGTTAAATGTGGTTGGGGTAATTCTGATATCTTGCCTTGGGGCGGTGCCCCAAGTTTTGTAGTCGCAGCCCTTCAGGCTGCGGGGGGGGGTAGTGGAATGTTGGCGTTTCCACGGTCATTACGAGGCTGAAGGCCTCAGAATGCTCAACTTGGGGCATCGCCCCAAGCCCGTGCCTGTCCATCATCTACATTACCACAGAGGCTGAAAGCCTTGGACTGCAAAACTTGGGGCATCGCCCCAAGAAAAAATAATAATTTAGCACCTCACCAAAAATCTAAAAACAATGGGACAATCCATCGCACAGAACTATCTCAACCTCATCACGGGCACCAAAAACCGGCTGCCTCTCATCACCACGGAAGTGGAAACACCGCTGCACGGTTACATCGCCGGCGCGTTTAAAAATATGAAAAGTCCCGTGCTGGCAATCAATTCCGTCCCTGACCACATTCACATATTGTTTCGGTTGTCCAAAAATTATGCGCTGGCGAAGGTGGTGGAAGAATTCAAAAAGGAATCGTCCAAATGGGTGAAAACTAAGGGGGTGTTGAATTTCAAATGGCAGATTGGATACGGGGCATTTTCGGTGAGTCCGTCGGGGTTGAAGGCGGTGGAACGGTACATACAAAATCAAAAAGAACATCACAAAAAACAGGCGTTTCGGGAGGAGGTGGAGGAGTTTATGGATAAATACGGGGCTTCAGAATATGAAAGGGAGTTTTTTTGGCGGTGAATTTCGTGGTTGGGGCGATGCCCCAAGTTTTGTAGTCGCAGCCTTTCAGGCTGCGGGGGTGTTTCGGCTGGTTTAATCTGAACTTGGGGCGGTGCCCCAAGCTGTGTTATCGCAGGCCTTCAGCCTGCGCGGGTAGCGCAACGTAGGCGGTTTTGGTGAAAATTCAACAGTGTCCAAGATTCGCGGTCCGGTAGTGCACCCATAGTTAAAATGAGGCTGAAGGCCTCAGACTGCACAACTTGGGGCACCGCCCCAAGCAAGCCGCATTTCCACAATCTACATCACTACTGAGGCTGAAGGCCTCGGATTACATAGCTTGGGGCAACGCCCCAAGACGCCCCCAATCAAACCCCCTCCAAACCCCTCAAAATTTTCAGCATCCCCTTTTCGATTTCCTGAAAATCCGCAATTTCATTTTTTACGAAAACAAATAGCACCGCAAAACCTTCTTTTCCATCGTTTTTATAAAATGAAAAATCCCGTCGGTGCAGTCGGTACGCCTCGCGCATTCTGCGTTTCAAGAGGTTTCGCGTTACGGCTTTTTTGAATTTTTTTTTGGAAACCGAAAATCCCACTTGGATGCTCGGCGCGCCTTCCGGCAGCTCGGTTTTTTTATAAAAAGCGATGATGGGAAATCCTTGGGCCACTTGTCTTTCCGCGAAGATTTGTTGGATGAGGGTGCGGCTTTTGAGGCGCTCGGATTTGGGGAATGTAAGGGTCATACCGCTTTTGGGTCGTGCCCGCTTTTGAGGTCGCAACCTTTCAGGGTGCGGGGACGGGGGGCAAATTTATGAGTTCTTGGGGCGGTGCCCCAAGCTGTGTTGTCGCAGGCTTTCAGCCTGCGGAGGGGGTGTCGTCTTGCATACAACAGAATCAAAAAGAGGCTGCAAGCCTCGGATACCAAAACTTGGGGCGGTGCCCCAAGCTGTGCTGTCGCAGGCTTTCAGCCTACGCGACAGGCCTCCCATCACTCCACCATCCTCACCGCTTATTCGCCTCCCTGATATACTGCTCCAGCGCCATCGTCATCGAGGGGGCTTCCTTGCTCGGCGCTTTGATGTCGATGCGGAGTTTGTGTTTCAAAACTTCGCGGTGGGTGCTGCTGCCAAAGGCGGCGATGCGAGTGTTGCCCTGCTCGAAATCGGGGAAATTTTCCAACAATGATTTGATGCCCGAGGGGCTGAAAAATACGAGAACATCATACTTAATATCCTTTAAATGAGACAAATCACTGGCGATGGTATTGTATAAAATTGCGCGGGTGTACTTGATCTTGGCGTCTTTCAAAAGGCGCGGGATTTCCGGTTTTAGAATATCGGAAGAAGGCAACAAGAACTTTTCCTGCTTGTGTTTTTTCATCAAAGTGACCAAACCCTTGAACGTGTTGTCGCCGAAGTAAATCTTGCGCTTGCGGTACACGACGTATTTCTGCAAATAGTAGGCGGTGGCCTCGCTGGTGCAGAAATATTTCATATCAATCGGCACGGTAAAACGGATGTCCTCGCAGATGCGGAAATAATGGTCCACGGCGTTGCGGCTGGTGAGGATGACGGCGCCGTGGCTGGGAATGTTGAGCTTTTGTTTTCGCACCTCGGTGGCTTCCACGCCGGCCACGTGGATGAACGGTATAAAATCCACCTTCACCTTGTTTTTTTCGGCCAAATCGAAGTAGGGAGAGTTCTCGGTTTGCGGTTCGGGCTGCGAGACGAGTATGGTTTTAACTTTCAAATTGCGCTTATTGGAATTATGCAAAATTCTTGTAAAACCTTGTTAGGCAAGGTTTTGAACCCAAATACCCAGCAAGGCCAAGGGGGTAATTTCGAGCGCGCAAAGGTAGAAAATTTTATAGGAGGCCGGAGTGGGCATTTTCCATAATCGGAAAAAGGCAAATTGCACCGACAAATACATCCCGAAAAGGGCCAAAATGCCGAGCATAAATAGTGGGATTTGCGGTGAAAACGGCCCATAAACCACGATTGCCGCCAAGGGAAAACTGATAACGGCCAGCCAAGCGCGGTACAAAAGCGCGGTGCGCTGGGCGGCGGCCACATAATTTTCCTGACCAAAAACCCAGCCCACCCCCTGCCCCAGCGCGGCTTTTATCAAAAAGAAAAGGCTGAGGATCAACAGGATTTTCAAGTAAAAAAACCAGCCGCCGCGAAAGTTGGCGTTGTAATAATTGACCAAGAGAAAGGCAACGAGCGCCAATCCCACAAAACTGATTAATCCCATAATGCTTTCAAAACCAACGCTTTGCCGACTGGGTTTGCCCAATAAAAATGCCTCGCGGTTGCGTGGGTCGAGCGGCAGTTTTAAAAGGCTAACGAAACGCTGGCGCGAAACGACGCGCGCCACCAGCAGCAGCAGCAAGAGGCCGAGCAAGACCAAATAGAGCCAATCGGCGGAAAAGAGGGCGATTTTTCCTTCCAAATTTTATTCTAAAAAAAATCAGCGGGAAACGGTGAATTGGCGGGTGACGTTGTGGGTATTGAAAATATAGACGCCGTTGGCAAAAGCGGAAACGTCCAGCAAAAAGCGGCCGGCGTCATCTTTTTTCAAAACACCCAAATCGCGACACAATTGGCCGTGCAAATCGAAAATCTTGGCATCTTTTAAGGATGGCAGATCGGTTTCGATCTCGATGAAATCTACGGCGGGGTTGGGGAAAAGGAACACTTCGGGCTGAGGGGAAATCTCGGTGAGGCCGATGGTGTTTTTGGTGAGCACCAGTTGCATCGTCTCGATGACGTCACCCGAATTGCCGCCGTTGTTATTCGAAAAATTGACCGCCGCATAAACGGTGGTCTGGTCGGGCGCGCTGCCGCTGTTCCAATCAAAATTCCAGATGCGCGAGCCGCCGCTGGCCGAATTGCCCGCATTGGTGTGGGTGATGAAATTGGCGCCGGCCAGTTTGGTATCGCCGCCGATGGAAGAAATCGTGCCCTGCGCGCTACCGTTGCCCTCCACGCTGGCTTGGAAACCCATTTTGGAAAGGTTGCGCCCGCCGTCGCTGGCGGTGATAGTGATCTGGTAATCGGTGTTTTCCTCGAATCCTTGGGAGGGAATGTCGGTGGAAATGGTGATGGTTTCCGTGGAAACGGCTGGCCCGCTGTGGCAGCCGCCGGTGGAGCAAGTGGCGCCGTTGCTGGCCGGCGAACCGGAGCGATTGGCCGGCGAGCCATTGCTGAACGTGAAACCTTGGAACGATATGAGCGCGCATCCCGCGAAAGCGGCCAGCGACAGGATAGTTTTTGTTTTCATTGGGATGGGGATTTTGAAAAATTCCGCCCAAATGTAGCCTTTTCTCCTTACTACCTTTGCCGCAAAATTTTTATAAAAATGGCCACCGACCAATTTCAGTCCCCCGATTATTACAACATCGACGATTTGCTCAGCGAAGAACACAAGCTGGTGCGGCAGTCCACGCGGGATTGGGTGAAAAAAGACGTTTCGCCCATCATCGAAGAATACGCGCAGAAGGCGGAATTTCCGAAGCAATTGATTCAAGGTTTGGTGGACATCGGCGCGTTCGGGCCGTACATTCCGGAAGAGTACGGCGGGGCGGGCCTCGACCAAATTTCCTATGGTTTGATGATGCAGGAAATTGAGCGCGGCGACAGCGGGGTGCGCTCCACTTGCTCGGTGCAGTCATCGCTGGTGATGTATCCCATTTATAAATATGGGAATGAAGAACAGCGCAAAAAATACCTGCCGAAACTGGCGAGCGGCGAGTGGGTGGGCAGCTTCGGATTGACCGAGCCGAACCACGGCAGCAACCCCGCTGGGATGGAATCGAATTTTAAGGACAAAGGCGACCATTATCTTTTGAATGGCGCGAAACTTTGGATTAGCAATTCGCCTTTTTGTGATGTGGCCGTAGTGTGGGCCAAAAACGAGGAAGGCCGCATCCACGGTTTGGTGGTGGAGCGCGGGATGGAAGGTTTTACCACGCCGGAAACCCATGGCAAATGGAGCTTACGGGCGAGTGCCACGGGCGAGTTGGTTTTCGATAATGTGAAAGTTCCCAAAGAAAATTTATTGCCCAACAAAAGCGGGCTGGGCGCGCCGCTCGGCTGTTTGGACAGCGCGCGCTACGGCATTTCGTGGGGCGCACTGGGCGCGGCGATGGATTGCTACGATACGGCGCTGCGCTATTCCAAAGAGCGCATCCAGTTCGGGAAACCGATTGCCAGCTTCCAACTGCAACAGAAAAAACTGGCCGAAATGCTGACCGAAATCACCAAGGCGCAACTGATGGTGTGGCGGCTGGGCGTATTGAAAAACGAGGAGCGCGCCACCTCCGCCCAGATTTCGATGGCGAAACGCAACAGCGTGGAAATCGCCCTGAAAATCGCCCGAGAAGCACGGCAGATGCTCGGCGGAATGGGCATCACCGGCGAATTCCCGATAATGCGTCATATGATGAATTTGGAATCCGTCATCACTTACGAGGGAACGCACGATATTCATTTGTTGATTACTGGGGCGGATATTACTGGGATACAGGCGTTTAAGTAAGCAGCCGATTTGCTGTATGCAATTAAACCCATTGAAATGGAGAACGAAAAAAAAGAACTCATAACAAAAAAAGAAGGCTATGAGGCAATGTTATACTGCATAAGGGCTTATTGGGAAAATAGCGGCTCAAAAGATTTGACTGATATTTTAAGCGGTGGTGAGTATTGGCAAGGGACGGATGAACCAGCTGACTCAGCCTTTTGGAAATACTGGTCTGAGGCAATCGAAAAAGTAAAACTTGATGGCCCTATGTTTAAAGTTCTTCTTCGAGAATAAGAATGTCTTTAGAAGAAAAAATCAAAAACGTCATCGCCGAAGTCCCCGATTTTCCCAAGGCGGGGATTTCGTTCAAGGACATCACGCCCGTGTTGCAGGACGCTGCCCTTTGCGGGGAAATTTTGGTGGCGATGGAAAAATTCGCCGCGCCGCTGCAACCGGATTTTATCGCTGGGATTGAGTCACGTGGGTTTTTGTTGGGATTTGCGTTGGCGCAAAAAATGGACATCGGTTTCATTCCGATTCGTAAAAAAGGGAAATTGCCGCGCGCCGTTTTTTCGGAAGATTACGAACTGGAATACGGCAAAGCGACCTTGGAAATCCATCAAGACATCCCGAAAGGCAGCCGCATTTTGATTCACGATGATTTGCTGGGGACGGGCGGCACGGCGCGGGCGGCGTTCCATCTTTGTGAGAAAGTGGAAGCGGAAGTGGTGGGGTTTAGTTTTTTGGTGGAGTTGGGGTTTTCGAGTCCGAGGGAGAAGTTGCCGGAGGGGGCGGTGGTGGAGAGTTTGGTGGGGTATTGAAAATTGAGCTTTGAAGTTCTTGAAAGTCCAGTTGCTAATATTTTCTATACTCCTGATAAATAGGGTCTTTCCAGTTGCAGACTCCTCCGTGATGTGAACAAGCTCCCCGACCTTTAGCTGAAGATGTTGTGCCGTCACAGCACCTCGTTACATAATGGGAAAATCGTTTTCTTATAGGATTGATTTTATCGTGAAGTTTTGCCGCATCCTCTTGACCCAAAAAAATTGCTTGCTTTAACTTTTTAACTGCGGATTTTCGGT
Source organism: Owenweeksia sp. (assembly GCA_965214115.1). Taxonomy (GTDB): domain Bacteria; phylum Bacteroidota; class Bacteroidia; order Flavobacteriales; family Schleiferiaceae; genus Owenweeksia. Next base: position 362,074 of record CBDCAU010000008.1, on the reverse strand, counting down.
TGTTTAGGCCCTCATAGCATAAGGCGGAGTAGTATAGATTGTCGGCTTTATCAATACCCTTCTCGATTAAAAAAGAAAAGTCAAGAAGCGCTTCCTCAAAGTTTTTTCCCTTAAGATTATAGCTCGCTCTTTTATTTAGAATCGCCGTCTTTTCATCTTCTTTTGCATAATCCAACGAGGCCGTCAGAAAGGAAATCGCAGATGAAAATTGCCCGTTTTCAAAATTTGAATCCGCTTTTGCAATTAATATTTCGAGGCTATCAACTCGATTTTTTTCTCGTTTTTCTTTTTCTAATAGTTCAATTCTAACAAGCTCTTCTTCCTCTAACTTTTTTGTTAATTCAAGTTGTTCCGCCCTCTCATCGCGTTCATCATATCCGCTTGACAGAATGGATGCTATAATTATTAGAGAAAAAACAACGGCAGTCTTTTTTAACCAAGTAAACTTAAACCGCAAAAGGTTTTCGATTTTACCGTGAACTTTTGGAAGCAAAATGGCACCGATTATTAGATAAATGAACCCTTGCCAAAAACGGGTGAAAATCAAAATTGCCGCGCTCAAAAAGAATAAAGTGGCCAATGCCATCGAAAGGGCATCCCATATGGAGAGACGCTTAGTATTGAAATTCTTATTGGTCAAATTAGAGCTATTTAAAACCCCAAAAGTAGTTTTCAAGAAATGGTAGAATTCTTTTGAATCCGTTATTTGAAAATTTATTTAACCCTAACTTTCTTTCAGGATTTCCGAAAAACTTACCATTCCAACATTTCCGATAATTTACCCCAACTCTGTTACTAAAATCCCGAAACTTTACCCTAACTTCATTACATCAATCTAAAATATTTACCTCTACTCTGTTACAAATAGCATCGAAATTTACCCTAACTTTGTTACAAATTTAGGGTAAAATGATTCAAAGACAACAACTTAGGCGATTGCAAGATTGGCGAAAACGCGCCGACCGCAAACCTTTGGTGGTGCGCGGGCCGCGGCAAGTGGGTAAATCCACCGTCATCAAGCAATTTGCAAAAGAGTTTCCCCAGTTCATTTCGCTCAATCTCGACTTGAAGGAACACCGCGACTATTTCGATGAAAACCAGTCGCTTGAGCAAATTATCGAAAAAATATTCTTTGATTTTTCCATTGTGAAAAATCAAGAAGTGCTGATTTTTTTGGACGAAATTCAGCAATCGCCTTTTGCGGTGGAACATCTCCGGTATTTTTATGAAAACTTTCCGCAGTACCACGTCATCGCGGCGGGTTCGCTGTTGGAAACTTTAGTGGAGCCGGACATTCATTTTCCGGTGGGCCGCGTGGAATATTTGGTGATGCGGCCGGTTTCTTTTTTGGAATATTTGAAAGCCGCTGCTCCCAAAAATGTGGTGGCTGCTTTTGAAACCACGCCTTTTCCAGCGGTGGCTTTTGAAAAAACGCTGGCCTATTTCCACGATTATGCCCTGATTGGCGGGATGCCGGAAGTGGTGCAGGAATATTTGGACACCCAAGATTTGACCCGCTGCAATGCCATCTTCGACAATTTGCTGACCGCTTATTTGGACGATGTGGAAAAATACGCCGGCAGCGCCACCGAGCGGCAAGTCATCCGCCACAGCATCCAATCGGTTTTTTTGGAAGCCAACAACCGCATCACATTTCAGCATTTTGGCAAGTCCAACTACCGCTCGCGCGAGGTGGGCGAGGCGTTGCGGGCGTTGGAAAAGGCGATGATTCTCCACTTGATTTATCCCACCGCCGAAACGAAACCGCCGCTGCTGCCCGACCGCAAAAAGAAGCCGCGCCTGCAAGTTTTTGACACCGGATTGATGAATTATTACAGCGGACTGCAACGCGGTATGATTGGCGCCGGCGATTTGTCCGACCTCTACAAAGGCCGCGTCATCGAACACATCGTGGGGCAAGAAATCCTCTCCACCATCGACTCGATGCTGCACGGGCTGCACTTTTGGGCGCGTGATAAAAAAAGCTCGTCCGCCGAGGTGGATTACGTTTTGAACATCGGTGGAAAAGTGATTCCGGTGGAAGTAAAATCCGGCAAAATTGGCCACCTCAAATCCCTGCACCAGTTTATGGAAAAAGCCGACCACGATTTGGCAGTGCGCCTATACGCCGGCCCACGGACTTTGAACGATGTAGAAACGCCAAGCGGGAAAAAATTCCGGTTGCTGAATTTACCTTATTTTTTGGGGAGCAGGATTGGGGAGGAGGTGGGGAATTTAACTTGATTATCAATGACCAGCAAAAACTTCCAACTTACTCCAAAAAAAACACTCCCAAATTTTTTACTTTTGCGGAACGATTTGCATCAAAACATTTTAAAATGCTCAAACGAATTTTCAACTTTCTTTTTTTTAAGGAGGCATCCCAGAAAGAAACTCTCAAGAAAAGCCCAAATTCTGGTTTTTCTTTTCACAAAATGACGGCGGAAGAAGTGGAAAAGGAAAGAAGGTCGGCTTATGAATATACCTTCTAAGTACGGCGGATATCCAGTTTTTCTATTGTCCAAAAATTTTTCAGGGGATAGTTCTATCAAACGGACTATCCTTTTTCGTTTTGCGAATTATCGTAAAAAAGCATATATCATTCAGGCGGATAGATTTGAATTTGATGTTTTTGTACTCAAATTTTATCTGCGCAAAATGAAAAACCATCTTGATAAATTTGTGCATCAAACCTATGATTTTGACGGGCGCAGAATATTTGCCACTTGTAAAAATGTAATGGCCTATTTATTATCACAAAATCCAACGGCATCTTTTGCATTTATGGGGCAACCGGCGCACGACGAAAGTTGGCGCAATTCCCAGCGCTTTCGCATTTACCGTCAAGAAGCGATTACTTTTTTCAATCCCGAAAAATTTGAGCATTTATATGATATTGAAAACAGTTCGCATATCATTTTGAACAAGAAAAACGAAACCCCGCATTTGGCGGAAAAAGTGGTTGAAATGTTTGAGCCTTATTTGAGGGAATTGTAGTGAACATCTACATTTTCCGTTCCCACACCCGATGCCCCTCCAACAACCCCACAAATTCCGAAACCTCCTCCTTCCCAAAATCCTCCCCCAAAACCACCCCCGCCTTCTCATCCTCCAACATCCCAGCAAAATCGGTTTTCTCAAAAAGTCTTTTCGCTTCGCCCGCCTCGGCAATCGGCTTTAAGTGTTTGAAACCTTCGTTCAAAAACTCTTTGGCCGCCGGTTCTTCCAAAAGCGCGTCCACACTTTTCTCCCCATCGGGAACGAAATACGCATCAAAAACAAAAGGGGCACCCGAGAGGAAACTGGTGTCCACCTTTACTTTTTTACCATCAGCGGTTTCGATTTCTCCACTGTGCGGGGCCACGATTTTTGCGTAAGCGCCCTCTTTTTCTAAGGCTTTTTTCATCGTGTTCAGCGAATCGCCGTCCACACCGTCGGCGCAGAGAAAAGCGACCTGCCGCGTGGCGATGCTTTTGGGATTGTCGTAAAAAAGGCTCAGCGCTTCGTCGGATTTGGTTTTGGGATTGGACTTCGTCGGCTCGTAATTCTTTTGGTCGGCATCGGCGGGCACGCCTTTGTTGATGGGCTTTTCGGGTTTTGGAACTTTTTTCATTCCCAAATTTTGCGAGACTTCTTTGGCCAATCGGTCATCGATTTCCGAAAGAATCCCCACCATCCGTTCGCGAATTTCCACCGTATCAACCTTGCCCAATTCAAACGAAAGCGCGTTGATGATGTGCTGTTTTTCCACCTCGCTCTGACTGTTGAAAAACAGCGTGGCCTGACTGAAATGGTCTTTAAAACTGGGGCTGCGCTCGCGCACTTTGTGGGCGTCGATTTTTTCGCTGTAGCTGGCAAAACCGCCTTCCTTCATTTTCGCCTGATAAGGGCAGCCGCCACCCAGCGAATTGGGGTGGTAGTGGGTTTGCCCTTTGTTGATTTCCATCCGCATATGGCCGTCGCGCTGGTTGTTGTGCATCGGCGACACGGTGCGGTTGATGGGAATTTCGTGGAAATTTGGGCCGCCCAATCGCTTCAGTTGCGTATCGGTATAGGAAAACAGCCGCCCCTGCAAAAGCGGGTCGCTGGTGAAGTCGATGCCGGGCACCAAATGGCCGGGGTGGAACGCCACCTGCTCGGTCTCGGCGAAAAAGTTGTCGGGGTTGCGGTTTAGCACCATCTTGCCGATGCGCTGCACGGGCACTTCCGATTCGGGCACCAACTTGGTGGCGTCCAGCAAATCGAAATCAAACTTGTGCTCGTCCTCTTCGGGAATGATTTGCACGCCCAGTTCCCATTCGGGGAAATCGCCGTTTTCGATGGCTTCGTACAAATCGCGGCGGTGAAAATCGGAATCGGCGCCGGAAATTTTTACGGCCTCGTCCCACAAAACGGAATGCGTGCCCAACAGCGGTTTCCAATGGAATTTCACAAAATGGGATTTCCCATCTTCATTCACAAAACGGAAAGTGTGCACGCCAAAACCCTCCATCATCCGCAGGCTGCGCGGGATGGCGCGGTCGCTCATCACCCACATTATCATATGCGCGGATTCGGGCATCAGCGAGATGAAATCCCAAAAAGTATCGTGCGCCGAGGCGGCCTGCGGGATGCCCTTGTGCGGCTCCGGTTTCACGGCGTGGATGAGGTCGGGGAACTTTATCGCATCCTGAATGAAAAACACCGGAATGTTGTTACCCACCAAATCGTAGATGCCTTCCTCAGTGTAAAATTTCACGGAAAACCCGCGCACGTCGCGTGCCAAGTCGGTGGAGCCTTTGTTGCCCGCCACCGTGGAAAAGCGCGTGAACACTGGCGTTTTGCGCTCAGGGTCGTTAAGAAATCCGGCGGAGGTGTATTTTTTCATCGATTCGTACACCTGAAAATAACCGTGCGCCGCCGAGCCCCGCGCGTGGACAATCCGCTCCGGAATCCGCTCGTGGTCGAAGTGGGTGATTTTTTCTCGCAAGATGAAATCCTCCAACAGCGACGGCCCGCGCCGCCCGCCTTCAGCGAGTTTTGGTCGTCGCTGATGCGCACGCCTTGGTTGGTGGTCAGAAATTCATCTTGGCCGTTTTCTTTGTTTTGTTGAAGGTCTTCTTGTTTTTTGGAATCGGGGGTTTTGTCTTTTTTCATTTTTTGTAGGGATTTTGGATTTTTCGGACTCGAGCGCGCCAGCGTAACCGCGCGCCAGCAAAGGAGGGAAATTAAAGTTATCAATACAGTTTAACCAACGTTTGGTTTGTCAGTGGTGGTAGTTTTTTTGGGAAAACCCAACAACCGATAAGCATCTTTCGATTATCTGTCAGGCAACCCTTACCACTTTTTGCCGTCCAATCCCTACACAAATCCAACAAAATCATATAAAAATGAAATACTTTCTACCCTTCGCACTGGCCCTTTTCGGGCATTTTCAGCTTTCCGCGCAACTGTCGGATTCGCTTTCCATCAACAATCTCAGCGCGAGCTTTTCGGCCAACGGCGGGCTGTACCAAAGCGAATTTGACTTTGATGGGCTGCGTATCAAAAACGCCGACCGCATCGCCATTTTTGCGGGCAGCACTTGGCTGGGCGCCAAGGTGAACGGCCAACTGAAAACCGCCGTGCAGACCTACCATTTGCTGAACGACACCTCCAGCAGCAGCCGCCAGTGGGAATCCGATTTCGCCGCCGGCCCCCTCGGCAATTCTTACACCGGAACCGCCTATCAAACCAAATACAACCGCGTGTGGAAAATCACGCAAAACGAGATAGACCACCACCTCGGTAAAATCGGCGACCCGCTGTATTTTCCGCCGCCCGCCATCGCCGAATGGCCCGCCAACGGCGACACTACCAACGGCGAAGCAGCGGTATTGGCCCCTTATTTTGACGCAAACGCCAACGGCATTTACGAGCCGAGCTTGGGCGATTTTCCCCGCATCCGGGGCGATGAAGCGGTTTTTATAATCTATAATGACGAAAACCGCAGCAACGCCGCCACCCAAACCACGCCCTTAAAAGCCGAGGTGCACCTGATGGCCTACGCCTACGATTCGGCCAGCAATCCCGCGCTGCACAACAGTATTTTCCTGCATTACCAAATTCATAACCGCAGCGCGGACGATTGGGATTCGCTGATTGTTTCCAACTGGATGGACGCAGACTTGGGAAATACCAGTGATGATTTAATTGGCTCCGATAGTGCCAGCGGGCTGGCCTATGTTTACAATGCCGACAATTTTGATGACGGGCCTTTTGGGTTTGGAGTGAACCCGCCCGCCGTGGGATTGCAAAATTTGCGCGGAAATCCAATGGGCCAAATGTATTATATCCGCACTAGCACCTTTCCCCATCCCGGTTTGGCCTCCCCAATTTTCGCCCCAGATTATTTCAACTTTATGAACCTAAAATGGCGCAATGGTCATACGCTCATCGTGGAAAACCCGTCGGGCCTATTGGATGTCAACAATGGCGACGGCTACGTTTCCAGCGATAGTGGCCGTACTACACGCTGGGCTTTCGAAGAAAGCTACAATTGGTATCAGTCGCCTAACATATCAGGAGATGTACGGCAATTGTTCAGCAACCAGCCCTCCACCCTCTTGGCGGGCGAAAAAAAGTGTTACGACGTGGCGGCGATTTACGGCCGCGACTTGACGGGCACCACGCCCTTCGCCTCGTTGGGCACGGTAAAAACCTACGCCCAGCAAAACCAAGCTTTCTTCGATAACGGCAACTTCGGCGATTGCTTGGAAGCCATCATCTCGCTGGATGAGCGGGGTCAAAAAAACCGTTCGTTCCGGCTTTTCCCGAATCCTTCCGATGGCAAGTTCCGTTTGGATTTCGGGGAAAGGCTGGCCCGCGCCGAGGTGCAAATCTTGGATGCCCACGGGAAGATAATCTCGGAAAATTCTTACACCCATACCCAAAACGCCGAACTGGAAATAAACGGCGCGGCGGGGTTGTATTTTGTGAGGATCAACGTCCCCGGCCAAGGGTTTTTTGTGATGAAAATGGTGAAGGGGAAGTAGGGACGGATCTGGGGCGAAACACGCTATGATATTTTGGGAATCTTAGAAAAAATTATAAGTCCACGCGACCTTGCCACGCGCTGGATTACCGCAGCACGGTCACCATCCCCCGTTTTTGAATCCAGTTGCCGTGGCGGTTTTTTACCTCTATCAGATAGGTAAAAGTGCCGTGGGCCGGCTGGCCGCCCACCGTGCCGTCCCAAAAGTTTTGTGGATCTTGGGAATAAAACACCCGCTGGCCCCAGCGCGAAAAAATGGACACCCGCACTTGCTGCGCCTCTGAAACGGAAATGGCGAAGCGCTCGTTCAGCCCATCGCCGTTGGGCGAGAAGGCGGAGGGGATGAAAATTTTGGTTTCGCAGGATTCCACAGTTACTTCAAAATCGTAAACGTAGGTGGAACACACGCTTTCCACTTCCAAGGAATAAAATCCCTCTTCCCCAAGCGATAAAGTGGTGGAAATAACATCACCATTCAAGTAATAGCTAAAACTATCGGGAAGTGCTTTCTGGAAAGTTTCATTCTCGCAAATCTCTATATCATCCATTTGAATGGGCGTAACTTTTTCAGCTTCTGCCAATATTATGGTATCCGTTAGCGTCACATCGCAACCGCACTGCAACTGAACCCAATAAATGCCCGGTTTTGTAATGGCTCGTAGCGTATCGGTGCTGCCATCGTCCCAAAGCACGCCCATTGTTTTATCCGCAGATTTTGCTTTTAGCCAAGCGGTGTCGCCGGAACAGAGGGACGTATCCTCAGAAGAAACCAAAAGACTATCGGGAGGCAAAACTTTTATTAATTCTAAGTCGTCAATGAGCCATCTAGAATTCCACATTCGGCTGATTTGTGAGGAGGTATCCGAAGAAATATGTCCAGTACGGAAGTTTTTGCAGCGTGTATTTGCCATACTATAAAAGTTGCCCATCGTCAAATATCTTTCGCCACCCTTGGCACGAAAGCGACCCTTTATCAAATGCCACTGAGTGGTATCCATTATGAAGCTGTCGGTAGGAATAGCTACCTGCGGAACATAATTTTTTGAATTGAATATAAAAGGGGAGCCAAATCTGGAATAGCCAGTATCCCATTCAAATATTCGTTTCTTGCTAAAATAGGCGCCAAGACGGTTGGATGAACACCAAGCGGCTGTAAGAAGAGAATCCCCAAAAAAATCTATCGCTGTAGGAAGACCATAAAATGAGAACCGATAGTAACAACCGTTATTCAATGAATCAATTAATTTTGTTTGGCTAAAGGATTTTCCGATGCCATAAGGTGTAAAATAATTTCCGGAAGCGATTGCAGAATATGTTGGGGTTTTAAAGGGCTTATACAAATTGACAGTTCCCGCGCGTTTCTCGAGTGTATCCGACTGGACGCCCCCAACTCTAGGGTAGGCTGGACTGAACCACCCAAAGACACCAATAAACTGGGTTTCCGATGTATCAAAATAAGGATAGATAACATTATTAGTTTGCTCAAAAGAAGGGTTTCTAATTAGGTTTTGACTATAGAACAATTGGGGTGTAAAAAACAAGAAAAAAACCGCCCATCCCAAAAGGGATAGGCAGTATTTTCCTGCAAATTTATAGGACAAAGTCAGCATCCTTTAGTGGATTAACTTACCCCTATAGACCAATTGATTGTCTTGGTCGACCACCCAAATGATGTAAGCACCATTGGGAATATCGGTTATAGGGATGGAATTCCGTCCAGCGTGAACAAAAACCGATTTCACTACCATTTGATTCATTGAAATAAATCGTGCTTCCAATTGGGCGTTCAGTGCAACTTCTTTAGGATGCAAATTGAGGACAACCCCAATTCCGTCTTCTTTCATTCCGTGCCAATGTTGATGAGATTGTTCATTCGCCGCTAGAGTATTGCCGCTGTTGAATGATCCCCCCGTAACTCTACCGTAGGGATTGTTCGGATCAATGGTAAAATAGCTCCACTGCTCATCTTCAGGACAACCCGAAGTCCCGACCCGCAAATGAATTTTATAGATTTCGCCAGGTTGATTAATTGGCTTGTCCTTATTAGGATCGTTTATATCGGTTGGATTCGTAATAGGAATTTGGTTCGGGTTAAAATTAAAGGCCGCACCTCCTATTGTGTTTTTGGTATCGCTACCTCTTTTTATGAAGGAATTATTTGGTCCATTTCGGCGATATAAATCCACTTCATAATAGTCGTAACTTTTAGTGGAAATGTCAGAGACTAAAACTCCACTACTACCTCCAAATGTGGGTATTACATTTATGTTTTGAGAAGGCTGAACAACTACTTTAGGAGTGGTTGGATTTTGATCATGATCCCATTCGAAATAAAAAGCGGTTTGATACGGTGTTTCGTTTATTTTAAGATGAAGGGTGAAAATCTGCGTGAAATCATCATTGCAATAATCATTTATGGTGAATTTCACCAAAAAATAGCCCGTATAGGAACTAATGTCATACTGGAAATCCTGGTTCATCTGTGCAATGAATTGCGTGAGAGTAAGTTGATTTTGAGGCAACCCCGCAATATTATTTTGAGTACGGATATGGTTCACCTCATTTTTACTAGCATCTGATTCATAGAATTCATATTAACAAAAGCCATAATCATCTGAACTACGAATCAAATCTAATGTATATGTGGACACATTGCATTTCGAGATCAAAAAAGCTTGGGTTCCCTGTTCTTGTCCGTTATGTCCATTAACTATTAAAGCGTTGGATACCAATGGTGGGTCAACAGGAAAAGGATGAACATAAACGTAATTGGGATTCGAGCCGTAGAGAGCCGAGCCTTGGAAGCAATTACAAGCAACACCCCAAACTTCCAACCGAATACGATAATAGCCTGGTTGCGGATCTGGTACATCGCCATCCCCGCCTCCGGTGGGGTCAATCGCGAAACTGACGGTTTGATTGAATACATAAGGGCCGTAAAGACTCTGGGTGGCTACTACTGTCCATATATTCCCATATTGAGAATATTCGAGATAAGCTTTCACAAAAGACTGCTCATCAGCATTTGAAGGACCAGAAGTGTAGCCTCTCACATAAAGCATACTGCACTCATCGCCCTCTTTTGCAAGATGCTGTAAATAATATTCTTCAGCTAAAGCTTGATGAGTAGTAAAAGAAAACAGCGCAAAAAGCGCTAGCGTTAGGAAGGAATTACCCCCCCCCATTTTTGTAGTAACATTCTTCATTTTAATTTAGTTTTAGAATTAATGAATGGTCGAAACTATTGAAAATTTTTTAAACGACCAAAAATTTTTATAAGAAATAACATACAGATAATACTGACGTAATGGTCTAATTGGGATTATTTTAACCGTAATTTCTAAGGTTTTATAGAATTCCCCTTCAAAAATTGTAGGGGAGATTTTTTGATTAGATAAAAGAATAAAGACAGAATCAATTTCCAAAAAAATGTATTAGTGTAAGAAAAATCTACTCCCACTCCACCGTCACTTTCCTCCTCCCCCACGCCCGCGCCGAATCGCGGTTTAGGCCAAAGTAAATGTCAATCTTTTTGCGCCAGCGGCGGTGCATCTTGTCTTTCACGATAAAGGTATCGTTCAGTTCGCGGATATACACTTTGCGGTTGTGGGTCAGGCCCGAATCCAGCAGGTCGCGGGAAACGGCGATGGCTCTCATCCCCGGTTTCAAAGTGTCGCCCCAAGCGGTTTCATTGGGGTTGCCCCAAGTTTGCCACCGCAGCGAGTTGTAGGCGGTGGCGGTCACGTCCAGGCAATGTTCGTAGCGGGGCGCTTTGGGTTCTCGGCATTGCGTCAGTCCGAAGAAGAGTAGTATAAAAGTCCATTTTCGCATTGGCCGGTGGGGATAGAAATTTTCCCAAAATAAGGCATCGCATAAAAAGAGAAAAGCCCGCCGCGCATTACGCGGACGGGCTTCTGGGGTTTGAAGAAAAAAACGGGGTCTAAAAAATTTTGGTGGCGTCGCGGTAGCCGGCGTGGTCCTGATACCAGTCGGAATGCTGGCTGCCGCCGCTCTGCGCCCAAAGGTCGAAGGAGGTGTAGGCCGCCACGATGTCTTGCTTCTCCACGGGATAGTCGAATCCCGAGGCAATGTTGATGCCCCAAGGCAGGTGGTTTGCCGTGCGGAAATAGCGGCCGCTGGCGGGGTCGCTGTCGTCAGAGTTTTGGCCGAAAAAAGTCGCGTCCATCAGGTCGGTGGGCGCTTGGTCGGGCAGGTGGATTTCGCGACCGCGCTCGCCCCTCACAAAAATGAAAGGGTTGATATTGCCAATTTGCACAAAAGTTTTGGGGCTGGCAAAGGTTACCACCATATTCAAGGTATCCGCGTCCTTGCGGGCTTCGTTGGGAATGGTGTTCACAAAGGTGGTGTTGCCAAAATTGCGGATCACGCTTTTGGCATCGTCAAACAGAATCACCACGGCGGTGCTTTGCCCAGCTTCCGTATTGTTGCCGTTCAGGTTAATCATATTCTGGGTGAGGCGCTGGCCCGATACGGAGGCGATGTCGGACGAGGTCATATTGTCCAAGGCAAAGCCCAGTCCCTTTTCCAGCGAACCGCCGATGGCGCGCACGGTGGCTTTGGTTTCCAGGCGCACCACTTTGTTGTTGGCATTGGTGATAAAGGCCAAGCGGTAATCCATCACAAGGTCATTAAAATCAAAATCACCTTGGCCGGGCCACAAATCTTCAAAAGCCAAAGTGGCAAAACCCGTGGCACTGGGGTAGAAAGCGGCGCCCGAAGCCGTAGGATCGTTGGGGAAAAGGTCGTTGGCGTTTACCACGCCGTCGTTGTCGTCGTCTTGGCTCTGGGGGTTGCCGTTGCCAGCGGGGTTGCAGCTGCTGGTGGGGATGTACACGTTGCAGGCCGCCACCGCGCCGTTCAGAAATTGCGCGGCAAAACCGCTTTCCACGCCATTGGCGTCGCACAGTTCCAAATTCCCCGTAAGGGCACCCGAAGAATTGCCCTGCGCCCGGTCGTTCAGCTTGAAGAGCGAGGTGCTGCCCGTGCCGGAAATAGTACCGTCCAAAAACAAATCCTCCGCGTCCACCATTGCGCCGTTGTTCAGGTTCAGCTCGCCGCTGCTGTTCAGTTTCACCTGTCCGCCCACTTTCATATAGGCGTTGTTTTGGGCTTTTTTGTTCAAGATAAGTTGCTTGTCGATTTCCAGGCGGCAGTTGTTTTCCAAATGGCCGGAAGAGTTGACGGTGAAGTGGCCCGCCATCGTCATCGTGCCGTTGTTCCGCAAAGTGTCGTTGGCGGTAGAGTAGCCCGTGCCGGTCATCGTGCACGTCCCGTTGTTCACCAGTTTGCCGCCCGAATTGATGTTCAGATGCTGCAGCGTCAAGTCGCCGTGATTGACCACCTTGGCATTGGGCGAAAAATAACCGCCTATGCTCACTTGCGCATTGGGATAGATGATGAGTTGCTGGGTCGAGCTGTTCACGTTGCAATTGGATAGCGTTACGTCCGCGCCGTCGGCGATCTGCACCGTGGCGCCCCCTTCGATGTTCAGTTGGAAAGTGCCTGAGCCGCATATCCTTACGGTGCTGCCGCCGCGCACGTTGATGCCGCCGCCCATATTGCCCGTGTAGCAATACACGCCGCCATTGTCGGCCGTGGTCCAGTTGGTGCTGTTGTTCCGCGTGGTGCCGCAGCCCGTGCTGCAGTCGGGGCTGATGACGGCCGTTTTGCGCCGCACGCTCTTTTGCATATTGAATTTATGGTGGGCTTGCCCGGTGCTGGCATCCACGCGCTGGGTAAGGGAATTCCCGTTGGGATTGGTCAGCCGCACGTAGATTTCCTTGACGCCGATGGGCACGTCCACCTCGCCGGACACTGTGCCGTTGGGCCCAAAGAACTGGCTGCACACCAAGTCGCCGCCGCCGGTGGGATTGTAATCAAACACTTCCACCTTGATTTTTTCCTTGGCCCAAATGGAGTTGGTCTCGAAACTGTAATCAATGGTTTGGGTGGTGCGGAAGTCGAAGTTTTCCGGCAACTGCATTTCGGCGCTGTTGCTTACGTCAGCAAAACCGTTCGGTTCCTCAGAATTTGAATTGTTTGTAATGTCCTTCTTACAAGAAGAAGATAGAAAAGTGGCGCTGATAAGAGCCGCCGTAAGTATAGCTGGGAGTAGCTTTTTGATGTTCATCGTGAGCAGAGTTTATGAGTTTGAGTGGCGCAAATATAGGAATAATCCTACAAGTGCCAAATTTATTCACAAAAACTTTTTAAGATCTGCTATGAAGCCGTTGGCGCAAAGCGCTCTTTTCCCCGCAGCAAATCCCAGAACAGGATGAAATCCGAGGCCAGCGACCAGCCCGGATATTGAAAAGTGGCGGGCTTGTTTTGCTCAAAAAAATAATGGCCCACCCACGCAAAGCCATATCCCAAGAAAGGGATGATGGCCAAGAAGATCCAATTGAAAGTAAACCAAAACGTGATGAAGCTGGCGATGACCAGCCCCGTGCCGATGAAGTGCAAGACCCGACAAGTCGTGTCCCGGTGTTCGGACAGATAGTAGGGGTAGAATTCTTTCAGGCTTTGATATTCGCGCTCGGTTTCCATCCGCTTTTTTTTTGGCGGGATAAAAGTAGGGAATTCCGCTGGGCACGATGCAAAACCCATCGATAAATTTCAACGGCCCGCGCGGCTCGCTGCTTTTCAATTCATATATAATAGGGTTTGTTTAAAACCATTGGCAATGAGAAAAGACTTTGTAAGGAAAAACTTACCTCGATGTATTTTCCTCCATATTTTTAAAATAAACGGAAGACTTTTTCACCGACTGGTTTCATTTCAAACCACTGTCTCTCGGCTTCCTTAGCTTCGCGCAAAATATTCTAATATGCGCTATCCCCCGATTCCGAATTCCCTTTTCATCGAAAACCGCAAAAATTTCGTCAGCCGACTGAAGCCCAACAGCTTGGCGATTTTCAACAGCAACGACGTTTTGCCCACCAATGCGGACGGCACGATGAAATTCGTCCAAAACAAAGACCTGTTTTATCTCTGCGGGGTGGATCAAGAAGAGACGGTGCTGGTGATTTTTCCCGATGCGTTTATGGAAAAGCACCGCGAAATCCTTTTTGTGAAAAAGACCAACGAAACCATCGCCCGCTGGGAAGGCGAAAAGCTGGACAAGGAACAGGCCACGGAAGTGTCTGGCGTACAAACGGTTATGTGGCTGGAAGATTTGGACAAAACGCTGATGGATCTGATGAGCCAAGCCAATTTGGTGTACCTCAACACCAACGAACACCTCCGCAAAGGCACGGCCACCGAAACCCGCGACGACCGCTTCCGCAAAAAATTGATGGCCGACTACCCGCTGCACGAATACAACCGCGCCCAGCCGATTATGCACGCCCTGCGTGCCATCAAATCTGATATCGAAATTGACCTTTTGCAAAAGGCCAGCGACCTGAATACCAAGGCGTTTCACCGCGTTCTTAAAATGATGAAGCCCGGGCTGATGGAATATGAACTGGAGGCCGAATTCCTGCACGAATATGTGCGCCACGGCTCTACGGGGTTTTCCTACGAACCGATCGTGGCGGGCGGCAAAAACGCCACCATCCTCCATTACATCAAAAACAACAGCGAGCTGAAAGACGGCGAGCTGGTGCTGTTCGATTGCGGCTGCTGGTTTGCCAATTACGCCTCGGATGTCACGCGCTGTTTCCCCATTTCTGGGAGATTTTCGGAGCGGCAAAAAGAAGTGTACAATGCGGTGTTGCACGTCCAAGAAGAATCTTTAAAAATGCTGCGGCCCGGTAATCAACTCCACGAATACCACACAGAAGTGGGCGAATTGATGACGGAGCAATTGCTGAAATTGAAGCTCCTCGACAAGACCGACATAAAAAACCAAGACCCCGACTGGCCGGCCTACAAAAAGTATTTTATGCACGGCACTTCGCACTACATCGGGCTGGACGTGCACGACGCCGGCCCGTGGACGGTGAAAATGGAAGTGGGTAACGCCTTCACCTGCGAGCCAGGCATTTACTTGCCCGACGAAGGGATTGGGATTCGGATCGAGGACGACATCGTGATTCAAGAAAAAGGGATTTTGAATATGACGGAGGGGATACCGAAAGAGGTGGAGGAGATTGAGGAATTTATGCAGGCCCCCTAAATCCCAACCGTGTGCCGTATCGGCAACGATGCACGGCAAAGGGGGACTTTGGGCCGATGGATAGATTGAATTTTTCAGTTTTTTCTAAGCCTGCTTTCGGAGTTACGGCACAGTTCCTTCCCGCAGTTGCGGGAGAGGTTAGGTGGGGGCCTTCATCTATTTTTGCAAAATGAAGAGAAATCAAAGAGACATCATCGCGGAAAACATCGCCGACTACGAAGTGATGAAACAAGGGGAGCGCGGCCAGCTTTTGGTGCAAATCCTTGAAGATCAGCCCATTTTGATGGGATTCATCACCAACTTGGCCGACGATTTCAGCGAAAGCGAACACGAGGCGCTGGTGGATTCGGCGGTGATTTTGCTCAACTCGTTCGTGGCGGCGGGCATCCCCATTGAAATCATCCCGCACCAAATGACGGAGGAAGTCATCAAAGAACGATTGGCGGTTTATGAAGAAGCCGCGAATTCCGAAAACGGTGAAATCTTGGTCAAAGAAGTTGCGGACAGCCCGCTGGTGTTTAAAGATCTGCGGAACCGTGCTTTTTTTAAATCGGATTTGATGGAAAAAGAGGCCGAAAGAAGACAAAGTTTTTCGATAGCTTTGGATACGATTATTGCCATCATCGAACGGTCGGCTTCGGTGCAAATGGAAAAGCAATAATTGCGATGGATTCCAATCAAATTATCCGCGAAAAAATGTATAAAAACGATGCGTTTAGCCAGTGGTTGGGAATTGAGGTTTTGGAGGTGAAAAACGGCTATTGCAAACTGCGGATGAAAGTGCGCGAAGAAATGACGAACGGCTTCGGCATTGCCCACGGTGGCATTTCGTATTCGTTGGCGGATTCGGCTCTGGCTTTTTCGGCCAACAGCCACGGCATCCAAAGTATGAGCATCGAAACGAGCATCTCGCACCTGAAAAAAATCGAGGTGGATGATGAACTGACGGTGGAGGCGTTCGAGATTTCGTTGTCGCGGAAAATCGGCGTTTATCAAATGCCCGTGACCAACCAGCGCGGCGAGCGGGTAGCGGATTTTAAGGGGACGGTGTACCGGACGGGGAAGGAGTGGGAGAAGTGAGAAATAAGTAATAGTGAATAGGTAATAATGAATAAGTAGTTGAAAATTTGGAGGTTATGGAAACAGAGGAGAAAAGGGGAAAACCCGAATTTAGCAGGGGTCTTTTTTGGGATACCGACCCAGATAAAATTGATTGGGACAGACAGTTTAAGGCGGTAATTTCCAGAGTAATGCACCGAGGAAGTTTGGAAGAGTGGCGGTCATTTCGAAAATTTTACGGGGATGAGCGCATAAAAAAAATAGTCCCAGAAATTCACTTTCAAGACCGGAAAACTGAACATTATTTTAAGCAGCTTTATGGATATGATATAATATTTAGAGTACAGGATAAAAGCAATCCGAGAAGCATATATTTTTATGGTTGAAAAATCTGCCTTTATGGCGAAAGAAAAAGCGCCAATTCTTATCAATAAAATTTTTGGAGTTCCAGCCAAGAAAGATTTTTTTGAACTCTATTATCTTATGCAACATTTTTCTTTACGAGAACTGGTGGGTTTTTATTTTTTGAAACATCCGAACACCTGTAAATTAGGACTTCTCAAAAGTTTAGTTTTTTTTTATGATGTTGAAAATGAACCCAATCCAGCAACTGCCAAGGTAAACTGGCAAACCGTGAAATCCGAAATCCGCAAACAAACCGCCAAGCTGGTGCTTTAAAAGCCCCCATACCCCAAAGGGGGTTTTATGAACACAAAACAACAAACACGAAGCCTGAAACAATTTTTAGTATGAAAGAAGCCTACATCGCCGACGCCATCCGAACGCCCATCGGCAATTTCCGTGGGACGTTGGCGCAAGTCCGCACGGATGATTTGGCGGCGCACCCCATTAAAAAACTGATAGAGCGCAACGAAAACCTCGACCCCGCGAGCATCGCCGATGTGATACTGGGCTGCGCCAACCAAGCCGGCGAGGACAACCGCAACGTGGCGCGGATGGCGGGTTTGCTGGCCGGATTGCCTTTTTCCGTTCCTGGAGAAACCATCAACCGCCTGTGCGCCAGCGGGATGAACGCCGCCGCCCACGCGATGCGCGCTGTGCGGAATGGCGACGGCGACATTTTTATAGCGGGCGGCGTGGAAAATATGAGCCGCGGCCCGTATGTGATGAGCAAGCCCAGCCAAGCGTTTGGCACCGATTCCAAAATGTACGACAGCAGTTTTGGCTGGCGCTTCGTGAATCCCAAAATGCTGGAACGCTACGGCACGGACGCGATGGGCGAGACGGCGGAAAACTTGGTGGAAAAATTCGGCATCAGCCGCGAGGACCAAGACCATTTTGCCTACCGCAGCCAAATGAAAGCAGCCGATGCACAAAAGAACGGACGGCTGGCCAAGGAAATCGCCGCCGTGGAAATTCCGCAAAGGAAAAAAGACCCGATAGTTTTTGAAAAAGATGAATTCATCCGGCCGGAAACGACGGTGAAAATTTTGGGGAAACTGCGACCCGCTTTCAAAAAGGAAGGTGGCTCGGTAACGGCCGGCAACGCCAGCGGACTGAACGATGGCGCGGGCGCACTTTTGATTGCTTCCGAAGACGGTTTGAAATCCCAAAAATTAAAACCGATGGCGCGTCTCGTTTCAATGGGAGTAGCTGGGGTGGAACCAAGAATAATGGGAATCGGGCCAGTTTTTGCCTCGGAAATCGCGCTGAAAAAAGCGGGGCTTTCTTTAAAAGATATGGACGTTATCGAACTGAACGAAGCCTTTGCGAGCCAAGTATTGGCGTGCACGCGGAAAATGGGATTGGATGATGAGGACGAAAGAATCAATCCGAACGGCGGCGCGATTGCGCTCGGCCACCCGCTGGGGATGAGCGGTCAAAGATTACTCCAAACCGCTGCGATTCAATTGCAGGAAATGGGTGGAAAATACGCCCTGTGCACAATGTGCGTGGGCGTGGGGCAAGGGTATGCGATGGTGATTGAGCGGACGTGAAGAAAGTCGACGGACGACAGCCGATAGTCCACAGCCTGTGAGCAGATGCCGACTGGTGGCCGTGGACTGCCGACTGCGGACTACCGACTTTGGACTGTGGACTGTGGACTGTGGACTGTGGACTGTGGACTGTGGACTGTGGACTGTGGACTGAAAGCTAAAAAGTGGCAAAACCCAAAAACATAGACGACTATCTAAAAGGCGCGGAAGGCACTTTTGCGCATCCCATTTTGGTGAAAACGCGGGAAATGGTGAACGAGTTAGTGCCTGATGTGAAGGAAAGCATCAAATGGGGCATCCCCTATTTTGAACACCACGGACTGATGGTGGCGATGGTAAAGTTCAAGAGCCACACGGCACTTTGGTTTGACAAGGGCGCGCTGTTGGATGATTCGCACAACTTACTGAAAGCCAGCAGCGAAGACACCAAGTCGATGCGGAAATACCAAATTCCGGAAGGGGAAGCAATGGACCACGAAGGTGTGCGGCATTTGATTTTGGAAGCCGCCAAAACCAACGAAGAAGGCCGAACGGTAAAAGGTTTCAACGAGAAAAAGCCGATGCCAGAAATTCCGAAAACATTGGCGGAAGCCTTGGAAAAAGACGATTTGGCGAAAGCGAATTTTGAAAAACTAACGGATTTCAAAAAGAAGGAATACATCGAGTATATCAACGAGGCGAAACAGGACGCGACCCAAATGCGGCGGGCGAAAAAGGCGCTGTCGCTGCTGCAGGAGGGGAAGGGATTGCACGATAAATATCGATAGCCTGACGCGCTCTGTCGAAGTATGGCCGTGCAGCTAATCGGGGTGCGAACCTTCTATTTTTATGGGATGAGTTTTTCGGCAATCCTGTAATCCGTCCTGATAAGTTTTGAAAACCGTGTCGCGGTCTTTTGTTTTTTTCTAAGCTTTGGGTTGAATTGGGATTTTAGGGGGGAATTGGCGGCAGATGTTTGAAGTTGGTCGACCCACGCGACACTTCCGATAACTATCACAAACACGCACCAGCCGAGAGACAATGTAAATTTGCCCTATGAAAACCGTCATCGACAGAATAGAAATCGACCCGAAAAAACTGGGCGGCAAACCAAACATCCGTGGTAAGCGGATAGCCGCTGCCACGGTGTTGAAATTTTTGGCTGCTGGCGATTCCAAGGAAGACATCTTGCAGGAATATCCGTTTTTGGAGCCGGAGGACATCGATGCCTGCCTAAAATTCGCGGCGCGGATTGCGTCCGGCCAAGAAATTTTTAAGGAGGTGGTTTGAGCCATTCCTTTCTCATCGATGTTTATTTATTCCACCAAAGGATGCAGTTCTTTTCCTTCTTGAAATCGCATCATCAAGAAATCAATCTCAGCGGTTGTTTTCTCAAATTCAAACCCCACCTTTTCTAATTCTTCCAATAGTCCTGCGAAGGTTTCGCGCATTGGGATTCGAAATTTCACTTTGAAATTAGATTGCGGCAAACCAATAAAAATTTTATGCCAGTTGGTTTCAATGTAAAATTGCAGTTGGTCAATGCTTCCATCCTCGAAAACCAGCGAATCTTTGGTTGCTAGCCATCCTTTGTAATTATTGGTAGGTGAGGTTCTCATAGATTTTATACCATAAACCTCCGCCGATTTTTTTATGGTATCCAGTTCAAATTTCATCTTTTCCGTTAAAGAATCAATCGCTTTTCTGTAAAAAACACTACGCTTTTCCTCCGCTTTATTTCTATAATATAAATCAATTGGGAAATCATTCGTGTCTGTCATTATGCGGGGTTTGTTGAATTGTAACATTTGGCTTCCCAATAAATAGTGAAACGAATAGTCCTCAAACTTAACTTCCGTCATTCCATCTTTTGTGGATGAAGAAGAACTGCCATAAGGCTTAAGATTTTCATCCGAGGTTTTGAAACGTAAGCTCATTTCTTGCCCCTCCGCAGATTTAAAAAGCGGATTTTCATCAGGCTTTTCGCCGGTTTCAATAAATGTTCGCACCTCACTCAACTCTCCTTTCATCATCAATTCTCCATTGGGGAAGACTACCGCAAAATCTGGAATGGCGCGAACTTTATATTTTTTAAAAAGAACACGTCCTGTATCCAAAGCCCATTCGCCCTTTGTTTCATATTTTGATAAAACCCGCGTCACTTTTTCAGCATTTTTTTCATCGCTGATGGTGATAAAAAGTGCGCCCTCCTTTTCATATTCCGCTACCAGTTTGTTGTATTCCGGTATTTCCGCGATGCAGGGTTTGCACCAAGTGGCGAAGAATTTTATGACAATGACAGAGGATTGTTTTTCTTCATAATCGGTTAAAAATATCAAATCGTTTTGATAAGAAAACTGAGCAGATATTGAAGAAAATATTCCAAAAAAAAGTAGAAAAAAGTACAATTTATAAAGTTGCATTTTTTTAATTTTCTGAGATAATGAAAATTAGCTCTACATTGTTTGTTTCTAACCCTTCTCCATCTCCACCCGCATCCGTTTCACCCTATCTTCCATCGTCTCATTCGACAGGCGTTCCCGATTCAATCGATCCACCATTATCGGAAAACAAAACGGCGAAGGTTTTTCCATTTCTTGGATGATGATTTCTTGCGCGGCGATGCGCTGCAGGGCTTGGCGCAGGCGGCCTTCTTCCAACTGAAATTCCAGCGCTTCTTCGTAGGCCTGCTGGAGGAGGAGATTGTCCGGTTCGTAATCTTCAAACACCTTGAAAATGAGCTGGGTGGAGCTTTGCAAATGCTTGTCTTTCACGGCTTGGCCGAGGTAGCCGGTAAACACCAGCCCCGCGATGCTGGCAATGTCGCGGAACCGGCGGCGCGCCATTTCCACGGCGTTCACGCTCTGCATAATATCCTCGCGCAAATCGGTCTCGGTGAAAATGTCCGAATCCAGCGCTTCCTCAATGGGGATGGGCTGGTCGGCCAAAAGCTCGAAGCCGTAATCGTTCATCGCGATGGAAAAAGTGAGCGGCTGGAACAGGGAAATCCGGTAGGCCAAAAGCGCGGCCATCCCCTCGTGGACGAGCCGCCCCTCGAACGGGTAAAAGAAAACGTGGTGGCCGTCGCGGCTCTTGAATTTTTCGATGAGAAATTGGTTGGTTTTGGGGATGACGGAGCGCTCTCTTTGCAATTCCCACAGCGGGGCAATCAGTTGCAGTTCAGGGTCTTGCGCCTTTCCCGAAAAGGATTCTTCCATCTTGCGGCGCAGCATCGCGCCCATCTGCGCGCTCAGCGGCATCCGCCCGCCCTTCCAACTGGGGACGATGCCGTTTTTGGTCTTGGCCAAACGCACATCGGCTGTCATACTTTTCAGACGAATCAGTTCCAAATTGCGACCCGCGAACCAAAACACATCGCCGGGTTTCAGGCGCGAAAAAAAGTATTCTTCGATGGTGCCGAGGAAGGCGCCGCCTTGGAATTTCACCCGAATCATCGCGTCGCTGACGATGGTGCCCATACTCATCCGGTGGCGCTGCGCGGTGCGGCGGCTCTGCACTTTGTAGAGACCATCCACCTTTTCCACTTTGTGAAATTCGTCGTAGCCGCCCAGCGATTTCCCGCCCGTGGTGATGAAATCCAGACACCATTGAAATTCTTCATCCGACACACTTTCGTAGGAAAACGTTTGCCGGATTTCTTGTAGGATTTCCTTTGCATCAAAACCTTCCGAAACCGCCAACGTGACCATAAATTGAATCAAAACATCGAACGAACGGACGTACGGCTCGCGCGCCTCGATGAGTTTTTCTTCGATGCCTTGGCGCAGGGCGGCGGCCTCCACCAGTTCCAGCGAATGCGTGGGCACAAAATAGATGCGGCTGACCGCGCCGGGCTGGTGGCCGCTGCGCCCCGCGCGCTGCATAAACCGCCCCACGCCTTTGGGCGAACCAATCTGCACGATGCTTTCCACCGGACGAAAATCCACGCCCAAATCGAGGCTGGCCGTGCAAACCACGGCTTTGAGCAAACCCGTGTGCAGGGCATCCTCCACCCAAAAACGCAGTTCGCGGCTGATGCTGCCGTGGTGCATCGCCATCAAACCCGCCAAATTCGGCTCCACATCCAACAATTTTTGATACCAAATTTCCGCCTGCGAGCGGGTATTTGTAAAAATTAAGGTGCTACTACTTTTATCAATAATCGGCAGCACTTTTTTCAACATTTTGATACCTAAATGCCCCGCCCAAGGCAAGGTTTCCACTTCATCGGGAAGGATGGAAATTACCTCAATTTTTTTGTGGATTTGGGCGCGGATTATTTTGGTTTTTAAGCCCCCTAAATCCCCCAAAGGGGGACTTGAGCTACACGCATCGCTTATTACGCCAGTGTGATTGCTCCCCCTTTGGGGGCTGAGGGGCTTCGAAGATTTAGGGGACTTTTGCACTCCCATCAAAACCCCCACCGCCTCCTCCATATTCCCAATCGTCGCCGAAATCCCCCACGTCCGCAATGCCGGCAGCATCCCGCGCAAGCGGCTGAGGCCCAGCTCCATCTGCACGGCGCGCTTGCTGCCCATCAGTTCGTGCCACTCGTCCACGATGACGGTTTGGAGGTTTTGGAAAAGTTTGGGATAGCCTTTTGTGGCGAGGAGCAAATGCAAACTTTCAGGCGTGGTAATCAGCAAATTGGGCATTTTTTTCTTTTGCCGCTGCCGTTCGGCGGTGGTGGTGTCGCCGGTACGGACGCCCACCGTCCAATTCAAACCTAAACCTTCGATGGCGCGCTCGGCGGATTGGTGGATTTCTTTGGCGAGGGCGCGGATGGGGGAAATCCAAATGAGATGCAAACCTTTAGGATTGGGCGGCGCGCAAAGCAAGGCCGGAATCATCAAACTGTACGTTTTTCCGCTGCCGGTGGGGGCGTTCACCATTCCCGAAAAACCGTCGGCGTAGGCCTGCCACGCTTCGAGTTGGAAGGGGGCGGGCTGCCAGTTTTTGGTGGTGAACCAGTGATAGGCGGGTTGGAAATCCGATGATTTTGTGGTTTTTTTTGGCACGCAGATTTCGCGGATTCCGCAGATTTTTAAGCTTTTTAGATAACCTTTAGCGATGTTTTTTCAGCAACCTATCTACCAAAAAATGCACACTTACTTGCGAAAGCAAACTTTAGAATTAGGCACCCAGCACATAGTTTTCAATCTCAATCAACTCCTTTCCAATCGATTTTTGGCTTTCTTCTAAATCGTATTCCGTTTGCAATCCGAGCCAGAATTGAGGAGAATTGCCAAAAAATTGGCTAAACCGCAACGCGGTATCCGCAGTAATGCGCCGCCGCTCGTGAATGATTTCACTGATGCGGGTTTGCGGGATTTTGGTTTTCTGCGCCAAGCGGTACGCGGAAATTTTCAAGGGCTTCAAGAATTCTTCGCGCAAAACTTCGCCAGGATGAATGTTCGGTAATTCTTTCATAATTTAATGATAATCAACAATTTGAACGTTTTCGGCAAATGGCTCATTCCATATAAAAACAATACGCCATTGGCGGTTGATTCGGATGCTGTAAAATCCTTTCCTGTTTCCCTTCAGCTTTTCCAGTCGGTTGGAGGGTGGGATGCGCAAATCTTCAATATGTTTGGAAACGTAAATCATCCGCAATTTCCGGCGGGCGGTGGATTGAATTTCGTTCGGCAATTTCTTGGAACGTTCGCCATTCCAGATTTTTTCAGTTTCCTTATCGCCAAAAGAAAAGATCAATACTATTGCGTTTCGTTAGTAACGTCAAAAGTAATCAAAACCTCGACTCCTTCGGCCGGTTTCCTAATATCTCCTCGATTTTCTCCAAAACCTCATCGTCCAGTTTCTCTTTCTCCTCCGCCGCTTTCAGGTTTTCTTCCAATTGCGAAACTTTGCTCGCGCCCAAAATCACCGTGCTAACGTCCTCATTTTTAAGGCACCAGCACAAAGCGAGCTGCGGCATCGTCATTCCAAGGTCATCAGCGAGTTCTGTGAGTTTTTTTACTTTTTCGAGGTTCTCTTCTACCAAACTTTTATCTTTCAGCCAGCTCAGTTCATCGCGGTTCAGGCGGGCATCGTCGGGGATGCCATCGTTGTATTTTCCGGTCAGGATGCCACTGGCCAGCGGGCTCCAAATGGTGGTGCCCAACCCCACGCTTTTATAAAGGCGCTTGAATTCTTTTTCCACTTTTTCGCGGTGCAGCATATTGTACTGTGGCTGCTCCATCGCCGGCCCAATGAGGTTGTGCTCGGCGGCCACCTTGTGCGCCAAGGCAATGTCGGCGGCGCTCCACTCGCTGGTGCCCCAGTACAAAATCTTCCCTTGCATAATCAATTTGTGCATCGCCCACACGGTTTCGTACAGCGGCGTTTCTTGGTCGGGGCGGTGGCAGAAATACAAATCCAAATAGTCCACTTGCAGCCGCTCCAACGCTTGATGGCAAGCCTCGGTGAGATGTTTCATATTGTTGCCCTGCTGGGTGGGCTTGCTGTCTTCGGTGCCCCAAATCCCAAAATACGCCTTGCTGGAAACGCAAAAACTGTCGCGCCGCCAGTCCATCTTTTTCAGGATTTTACCCATCATTTCCTCGCTTTTTCCGGCGGCATATACTTCGGCATTGTCAAAGAAATTCACGCCCGCGTCGTAGGCGGTTTTCATCAGGTCAGTGGCGGTGTCCTCGCCGATCTGCGTTCCGAAAGTGATCCACGAGCCGAAGCTGAGTTCGGAAAGTTTGAGGCCTGTTTTGCCGAGTTTTTTGTAGTCCATTTTTGTAGGAGTGATGTGTTAATGAATGATGGGTAACGGCGGGCGCGGCGCGAGGGTTCAGGTTATTCTTTTCGCTTTACCACCAAAATCTGCACTTCCCGCTCGGCTTTTTCCATTTGCAATCCCAGTTGTTCTTCCACGGCTTGGATGACGGATTCGGGGTTTTCAGCATCGAAAGTGACCTGCCATTTATAAACCCCATCGAGCTGCGTTTCGTCCACCACTATTTTTTCCAAAACGTTTTCCAATTGCCAAATCAAGACGGACAATTTAACATTTTGGGCAACCAAAACGCCCGGCGCATTTGAAATTTTGGTCGTTCCCGAAGTGTCTTCCCCCAGTTTCAATCGTCCCTTTTTCATTGATTTCAACACCAAAACTCCCCGCGTTTGCGTCTCGGTTTTGATTTCCAGCGGCAAGGCTATTTCGAGGATGGTCTGCAAAAAATCTTGATAGCCTTCATAATCGACCGTGGACGTTTCGATGTCCACTTCATACAATTTTTCCAAAAGCGAATCGGGCGCCAGCATCCGCGATTCGCGCATCGGGTAGGCGTTGCTCAGGAGTTCGCCCAAGGTGGGGGTGCCCTTGGCGGTGATGACATTGTCGGTGCTGAAAACGGAAAGACCGCTGCGCTTGAAACCGTCGCCGATGTGGACTTTGAGAAAAGGTGTGCTTTCATTGATGGAAACTTCGGCGTTTTCATTTTTTGTAAAACTCTCGATTTCCAGCGGCCGGTTTGCCACCAAGTTTTCCAGCACCATTTCGTTCAGATAATTGGCACGGGTCACCATCGCGATTTTTCCGTTGGGATACACCAAAACCGTTCGCGGGATGTAGTCTATTTGGAACGATTGGAACAGCGAGCGGTCGGTGTCCAGCCCAATCCAGCCGCTCATTTTGAAGGCGCGGCGTTGGAAAAATTCCCGAATGGTTTCTTCTTTTTCGGCCGTGACCGAAATGAACTGAACATTCTCATCTTCAAACCTTTCCGCCAATTCGTTCAGATGCGGCACTTGCGCCAAACAGGGCGCACACCAGGTCGCCCAAAATTCCAAGACCAGCGCCTTCCCTTTTAAATCCTCTTCGTTATCGTCACCGTTTTGCAGATATTTTTCGATGCCCAAATCGGTCAGTTTATCGCCGATGGCCAGCCTCTGACCGCAGCCCGTTTTTATCACAAAAAAGAGCAATAAGAGGAGCGTGGCGGATTTCATATTTTATAGGAATTTAAATAAGCTAATTTTTAAAAGAATTCTAAATAGAAAAGTTCACCGCAGCAATCACACGCCCGACTGGCAACCGACAACTAACAACCAACAACTATTTCCTACTTTCGCTAAAAATCCCCAAAAACTATGTCCATCGCAAAGCCCTTCAATTTAAAGAAATGGATAGACGACAATCGCGACCTGCTGAAACCGCCCGTGGGCAACAAAGATTTGTACACCGAGGCGGACGATTATATCGTGATGATAGTGGGCGGGCCGAACGCGCGCAAGGATTATCATTACAATGAAACCGAGGAACTATTTTATCAATTGGAGGGGAACATCACCGTGAAAATTCAAGAGGACGGAAAGGCGGTGGAAATGAAGCTGGGGCCGGGCGATATGTATTTGCATCCGGGCAAAGTGCCGCACTCGCCCATCCGCGAGGCCGGCAGCGTGGGTTTGGTAGTGGAGCGCAAGCGTCAGCCGAATCACACCGACGGGCTGATGTGGTTTTGCGACAATTGCAACCACAAACTCCACGAAAGCTATTTTCATTTGGATGATATCGAGAAGGATTTTTTCCCGCGTTTCAAGGAATTTTATGAGTCGGAAGAATTGCGAACTTGTGATAAATGTGGGACGGTGATGGAAGTGGACGAACGGTTTATTGGGTAAATAAAGCAACTTTTTAAACATCTGTAAGTCTATTGATTAATAAAGTAATTCACTAATGTTCAGTAAGCCGAAATTTTCCCTTCTTTTCTCATTTTTATTTCTAACAACTTTTGCGATACTGGCTCAGCCGTATAGTTTGGACTGGGTCAATGTGTCTGCCAATACAATTTTTATCGAAGACCGAGATTTGGCTGTCGATGAAATGGGCAACGTTATAGACATTGGCCACTTTCGGGGCTTTACGGATTTTGACGCTGGACCTGGTAAATTCTTGGAACTGGATGGACGGGTGGATACTTCAAATACGGGCTATATCCGAAAGACCAATCAAGATGGTTCTTTTGCTTGGGCTATCACTTTATTTTCTGAGCGTCTTAATATGAAAGTGGTAGAATGCGACCAAGCTGGAAACATATATGTAGCTGGCAATGGGCAAGATTCTATTGAATTCAAAAATTCGACCGGTACCACAAACTTGATATTCAATTATCCTCAAAACCAATTTATATTAAAAATTGACCCAAATGGAAAAATACTTTGGTTGCAAGAACCAGATGGTTTTATTATAGATGATATAGATATAAATAAAGCGCAGAACCTTGTGCTTGCTGGAGCCTGGGGAGGCACCGCCGATTTTGACCCTGGCCCAGGTACTCATCTCACGCCTTCTCAGTCTTTAGGAATATTTGTGTTGGAATGGACTTCTAATCGGTCTTTTATAAAGGTGGATACTATCCGGCATACTGCTTCCTTTAGAATTCAAAATTTGGCATTTGGGCCAAGTGGTTCTTATTATATTACTGGTACTTTTAAGGATACAATCCATATCAATCCCAATCATACAATTGGCTCCAGCATTTCTTTTCGAATTAATGATAGTACCGTATATTTCAATTCAGACCATTTTATTTTAAGAATGGATTCGATTGGGAATGTGGAGTGGGCGCACTCCTTGAATACTACAGGGGGGAGCAACCACAACTACATTCCCGATGTGGTGGTGGATAAAAGCGGGAATGCTACTATAGCTGGTTTTATTGGCGGAGACAGTTTGATGCTGGATGGCATCATTTGGCTTGGGGACGGTGATTTTCCTACTTCGCCCGGTTTTATTGTTCAATTTTCGCCAAGCGGTTCCATCAATTGGCAGCGAATTTTAAAAGTGCCGGAAGCGGTCACTTTTTATGATAATATTGCGATGGATGACTCTGGCCAAATTTACCTTTCCGGCCAATTTGATACCGTGGTAGATTTCGATTTCGGCTCAGGCCAAGATTTTGACACCACTTTAGGTTTTTGGGACGTTTTCTTGCAAAAGATAGATGCTGCGGGCAACCATATTTGGATGACCTCGTTTGGTGCCGTCGCCTCGGATTTTTCTAACAACCTCATTATCGATAAATTTCAAAAACCTCTACTGACTGGGGCATTCTCACAGACCGTGGATTTTGACCCAACCCCTCGCGTATTTGAACTCAGCAAACCCGGCTTCTGTTTCAAAAGCCAATTTATGTTGAGGTTAAAGAATTGCCCTTACAGTAATGGGCATCAAACAGGTTATGGATGCAGTGGCGCTGGTTATGGCAATTCATTTTATTCAGTAAGCCAATCTTTCTTTGATACTGTTTCAACCATTGGTCAATGTGATAGCTTGGTTAGAATCGATATTCAACTGGCAGACATTGATACGAACGTTTTATTTTCCTCCTACGATGGCAGCCTGCTTATGCCTTATCGGCACGGTGCAACCTACCAGTGGGTGGATTGTAATAACAATTTCCAGCCTATTCAGGGTGCTACATCTCGTTTCTTTCTGCCTCAGCAAAATGGTAATTATGCAGCAATTGTCTCTATAGACAGTTGTTCCTCCGTGTCGCAATGCTATTCTTATGATAATGTTTCCTATGAAGAATGGAGCTTTTTAATTTCGGAGATTCAAGTTTTTCCAAATCCCGCAACCGAAAATGTGGTCATAGAAAAACAAGATGAGGATGTACAAATAGATAAAATTGTCTTGACAAATTTGCAAGGTAAGTCCTTGCAAATCTTGAATTGGAAGGCTAAGGAGCAAGCTGTGCTTTTAGATGTTGGCACTTTTTCGGAAGGTCTTTATATCTTGAGCTTTCATCAAAAAGGCCAGTTGGTATTTTCAAAATCTTTGGCTATTCAGCGCTAAAATTCTCCGGCTGCCAAAAATTTTAATGGAATTAAAAGTCCTCTAAAGATTAACGAAAGCAGGTCTTGTCTTTGAAATTCATCTGTATTTCATTATTGCTTTTCCTCAACATTCTACTCTTCCTTTATCTTCGCCCAGTTTTCCGAACCCACCTGAACAACTGAATCGAATGGGGCAGCAAGTTTTGACCAAGCACGTTCTTTCCGATAAGGAAATTGCCGCGCTGAACGCCAAGTACCAGCGGCTATCGGTGGCGCGGCGGGTGCGCGAACTTTACCAAGATTTTCCAGAAGAAGAAGTGCTGCTGACCAGTTCGTTCGCCGCCACTTCGGCGCTGCTTCTTAAAGTCTTTTCCTACCTCGCGCCTTGGCAAAAGGTGTGTTTCATTAACACCGGTTACCATTTTCAGGAAACCTTGGATTATAAAAAAAGGCTCACCGATTTTTTGGGCCTGGAAGTGGAATCCATCGGCGCAGAACAGTGGGAACACGACTTTACCACCAAAGATGAAACTTGGAAGAAGGATCCCGAATTCTGCTGCCACATCAACAAGGTGAAGCCGATGGACTTGATCAAGGAAAACTATTCCGTGTGGGTTTCCGGCCTGATGCGCTGGCAGAGCGACCACCGCGCTTCTTTAGATATTTTTGAAAAGCGCGGGGAAATCCTGAAATTTTACCCGCTCCTCGATGTCAGCCACGACGACCGCGAGCGCTTTATCCGTCGCCACAAATTGCCTTTCCACCCGCTGATCGCCAAAGGCTACCAAAGCATCGGCTGCACCCACTGCACCCTGCCCGGCGAAGATCGCAGCGGCCGCTGGAACAACAACCCGAAGACGGAGTGCGGGCTGCATCTGTGATGGGAACTCGGATTTAACGGATGCAGCGGATTGCAACAGATTTTTAAATTTGACTTGAGGACAGCTTTCAAGATTTCTCAATCGGCTCAATCCGCCTAATCCGCGTTCCCATTATGTCCCATTTCTTCGTTCAGTTTTTCGATATAATTCAGCAATTTTTCCCTACCCAACCCCGTCTCCGCCGAGGTAATAAATTCCGGCGGCATTTCTGCCCAGTGCTCCAGCATTTTTTCCTTATAAAAAGCGAGGTTGTTTTGCAATTTCATCTTGCCCAGTTTGTCAGTTTTAGTAAATACGATGGCGAACGGAATCTCGCTCTCCCCCAGCCACTCCATAAATTCCATATCGATTTTTTGCGGCGGGTGGCGGCTATCGATCAGCACGAAAAGGTTCACCAGATTGGGTCTTTCCAAAATGTAATCCTCGATGATCTTGGTGAATTTCTCGCGGGATTTTTGGCTCACCTTGGCGTAGCCGTAGCCGGGCAAATCCGTCAAATACCAACTTTCGTTCACCAAAAAATGGTTGATGAGCTGCGTCTTGCCGGGCCGGCCTGAAGTTTTGGCCAAGCCTTTTTTGTTCGCCAATTTATTGATGAGGCTGCTCTTGCCCACGTTGCTACGCCCGATGAAGGCGTACTCCGGCTTGTCCGGCGGCGGGCATTTTTTCACATCGGTGTTGCTGACGAGGAAGGTGGCGGAGTGGATTTGCATCGGGCGAAGGTAAAAAGGGAGGTATCACAAATTGTGATACCTTCCCGTATCGGCAGCGCATTTTTAAAGATATTTCAAAAATACGCTTGTTCTCAGAATTGCACCCGCACTTCAGCCGGATGATAAGAACCGCCCCGCCACTTGGCTTTAACCGAATTTTAAAATTGCGCTAAAGCGCTGATGGTGGGGCGGTTGTAATTCACAGCGCTAAAGCGGCTGTGCAATTCTAAAAACACCAAACGAAGCCTCCCTTCAGTCCGCTCTCAAAAAATTGCACCGCAAATTCGTACTTTCGTAAACCGCTAAAACACAAAGAAATGCTGGACAAAGAATTTCAATATTTCATCGACCATCAGGAGGAACTGGTGGCGAAATATGAGGGGAAGATTTTGGTGATTAAAAATGAGGAAGTGATTGGCACTTACGATTCCAAAGAAGAGGCTTATTTCAAAAGCCTTGAAAATCAGGAGGAAGGAACTTTTTTGATTCAGGAATGCGCGGCGGGCGAGGAGGTTTATACTGTGAGTTTTTATCCAAAAGTGCGTTTTGCATAAATGGCAGATTTTCGAGCCTTTACCATAGAGTATCCCAGTTTTGCCGACCAGTTGCTTACCGATTATCACCTAAGCAAACTGAACCCCGCTGGTGCTTCCGGAGGCAAATCGAAAAAGTTGTTTCCGTTTCAGGCAATGTGGGATACGGGTGCCAACGGTTCTATCATTTCCAAAAATGTCGCCAACCAGCTTCAGCTAAAACCTACGGGCGAGAAAAAACTGCTGGGCATTGGCGGAATTCAAACGGTGAACGAGTATTTGCTAAGGGTTCACCTTCCCAATGAGGTTGGGATTATTACCGTCGATGCCTTGGAAGGCGGACTGGACGGGTTTGACATTTTGATAGGAATGGACATCATCAACCAAGGTGATTTTGCAATTACGCAGCAAGATGGGAGAACCTGCTTTTCTTTTCGTATGCCTTCGCTGGAGAAGATTGATTTTCCGAAAGGGAAAAACGCTTGAGCCTGTGCGGCAGCATCTCTGTAAGTCGGCATTCTTGATAAGGAAATCGGCCGAGTGGATTTGCCTCAGGAGAATGCGACCATCGCTGCTTCTTATCACTTTTCCAAAACCAATGTGCCAATAATCAATGAGTCGCACAATGTGGGAATTTTAAATAGCTGAGAATCCCACCAGCGCAGGCTGTCTGAATTGAATATTTTTAAACCGATAGCTGCATTCCTATCATTAAAAACTCTGTCCCTCCCACCTTCTGAACCCCAAATATCAACATCATATATGGTGTCAAAAGCCATTGTTTGCCCAAAAAAGAATCGACCCTTCAAACCGTTACTTCTTATTTCCAATTTGTCTCCTTCAACCAAAGTACCCAAGTCAATTTCATATATCAAATTAACTTTTTTAGGCAGTTTTAAATAAAGTGAGTCTAAATTCTGAATTCCAGATTTGATTCCTTCAACTATAGTATATCCTAAGCTATCTCGGATTTCCGCAAAATAAGTGTCATATCTGCCTCCCTCACCCCAATTAGGTTCATTAAAAACAAAAGAAAACCTTCCGTCAGAATCAGTTTCGGTGAAATGAGAAAATGAATGGCCGTTCACCAAAAAATTGCCGTGCCCCTCGGTGCGATAAATCTCGACAGAGGAATTTGCAACCGGTTCTTGGGTTTTGCAATCTTTTAGTAAAATTCCCTCGATAATATGTGTTTGCTGCTCCGGTTCTTTTGACTCCCATTTGAAACAAGATGTCATTAGGAAAACCGCATAGACACATAAAATTTGGTTAGAATATCTCATTTGATGCAATTTATAAAATAACGCGCGATTGCGTTATAAAGTTGGTTTTTTGAAATATAACTCCTCTAAAGACGCACCGGCCCCCGCGCGAGGGATAGTAGCGGAAAGCCCGCAGCCCCGTGGCCGAAGGGCACGAGGGCGAGGACTTGCAGCGGATAGCCCGACCCGCCTTGCCGCCGCGCAGTTGTTGGGTTTTGTGTGCGGGCGGCGCACGGCAAGCGGGACGCGCCCAAATAAAAGTGATTGGTTATAAAAGTGATGAGTGAAAAGTGGCGAGTCCGCCAAATTATACGCTGCAAAATTTCCCACCCCCCCCTTTCCATTCCTACTTCCCCCCTTTGGGGGATAGGGGGTCAGCGCAACGCTTTTCCAAATTCAACTTCAAAAGCGGCCGACCACCCACTCTCCCCCACTTTTTCACCCCACCAAATTACCACTGAATTACAATGAACTACCGTTTTCCTATGCAATAGGAAAACAGAATTACGTTCTCTTTGTGGTAAAATTTATCAACAAAGTGGTAAACAGTGGTAGATTGTGCAGCTTTCTCCCTACTTTTGAATTTTAATTGATGCGAAAGCTAAGATGTTGAACCTCATTGGCGTACACGATTGCAAGATGGACTCCAAGGGTCGGGTGATGATTCCCTCGGCGCTCAAGCGGCAGCTTTTGCCCGTGGCCGAGCGCGGGTTCGTCATCAAGCGCAGCGTGTTCCAAAAGTGCCTCGAACTGTTCCCGATGGACGAGTGGGAGCGCACGATGGCCAAGGTGAACCGCCTGAACCGCTTCGTGAAGAAAAACAACGATTTCATCCGAATGTACACCGCCGGCGTGAAGCTGGTGGAGATGGACGGCACGGGCCGCGTCAACATCCCGAAAGATTTGATGGAATTTGCCAATTTGAAGTCGGAACTGGTGCTGTCCGCCACGGCGGGGATGATTGAAATTTGGGACAAAACGGCCTATGAAACCACCGTGAACGACCCCGAAACCGACTTTGGGAAACTGGCCGAAGACGTGATGGGAAGCCTCGAAACGCCCGAGGATGGACTATCATAAACCCGTTCTTTTACATCAAAGCGTGGAACTGTTGCAGCCCGAAAAAGGCGGCGTTTTTGTGGATGCCACCTTCGGAGGCGGCGGCCACAGTAAGTTGATTTTGAATGAATTGCGTAACGGTCATTTGTACGGTTTTGACCAAGACCCCGATGCGGCAGCCAACGAAATCGGGGATGAGAATTTCACTTTGGTGCGCTCCAATTTCCGCTATCTGAAAAAGAGTTTGCGCCTGCACGGCATCACGGAAATCGACGGACTGCTGGCCGATTTTGGGATTTCGTCCCACCAGATTGACGAGCCGGCGCGCGGCTTTTCGCTCCGCCACGATGCGCCGCTGGATATGCGGATGAACACCGAGCGCGAATTGACCGCCGAATCCGTCCTCAACGATTACGCAGAACCGGAACTGGCGCGGCTTTTCAAAGAATACGGCGAGCTGGACAAAGCGCGCTTTTTGGCGAAAGCCATCGTGGAAAACCGGCCGCTGAAAACCACGCAGGATTTGAAAAAAGCACTCGAAAAGTTCGCGCCGAAATTCAAGGACGGCCGGTTTTGGGCGCAGGTGTTTCAGGCGATTCGGATTGAGGTGAACGATGAAATCGGCGCCATCCGCGAGCTGCTGGAACAGGCCACGGAACTGCTGAAACCGAGCGGGCGGCTGGTGTGCATCAGCTACCATTCGCTGGAAGACCGACCGGTGAAAAACTGGTTCCGCGCCGGAAATTTTGAGGGAAAACCGGAGAAGGATTTTTATGGGAATTTGATTCGGCCGCTGAATCCGGTAACGCGGAAACCGATGATTCCCGACGAAAAAGAAATAGCCGAAAACCCGCGCGCCCGCAGCGCCAAACTGCGCGCCGCCGAAAAGATTGAGAATTGAGCGAAAGCGAAGACATCCCGAAAAAACGGAAAAACCCGATTGGCCAGATGGTCACCGGACGCTTTTTGCTGAGCCGCAAATGGAGCAAAAACTGGCCTTTCATCCTGTATATCAGTTTGTTGGCTTTGGTGATGATAGCGAGTAGCCACAGTGCCGAAAAGAAAGTGCACCGCGCCGCGCAGTTGCGAAATCAGGTAAAAGAATTGAACTCGGAATTTATAGATACGCGTGCCAAATTGATGCAAGAAAGTTTGAAATATAAGGTGGTGGAAAAAGCACAAGAATTGGGATTGGAAAAATCGCAAAAACCACCTATCAAAATTAATAGAAAAGAAGAGTAAATTTTGGAGGATAAAAAGCCCATATTAAACCGATTGTACATCGCCGCCGTGCCGTTTTTTGCGATGGCGCTGTGGGTGCTGGGCAAATTGATTTTTATCCAATACGTTGAAGGCGAAGAACTTCGCGAGCTTTCGCAAAGTGAGTCGCTGCGGGAAATTCCCATCGAAGCGGAGCGCGGCAATATTTTTAGCGCCGATGGAAAATTGTTGGCGACTTCGATGCCGGTGTATGATTTATACTTCGACCCTGTATCGCCAAAACAGGAAGATTTTAATAAAAACATCGCTCAACTTTCGGGCGCACTTTCTTTATATTTTGATACCAAAACCGCTGCACAATGGGAAGCGATTTTGCGCAAAAAAAGAAGTGATGGAAATCGCTACGTTCCCATCGCTGAGGATGTGTCGTATGGCGATTTGCAAAAAGTAAAGCAATTCCCACTTTTTTCATTGGGAAAATACCGTGGCGGGCTGATTTACGAACAGCAAAATTTTCGGAAAATGCCACTGGGCAAAATCGCCGAGCGGACGATTGGCTACGACGAAACCCGTGGCCGCACCGGCTTGGAAGGCGCGTATAGCAACTACCTAAGCGGGCAAGACGGCCTCCGATTGAAACAAAAAGTGGGCAAAGGAAACTGGAAGCCCGTGACCGGTTCTTACGAAATCGAACCTGAAAATGGGCTGGACATTTTCACCACCATTGATACTGAAATTCAAGATGTTGTACACAACGAATTGCTGGCCGCGCTGGAAAAATTCGAGGCGCACCACGGTTGCGCGGTGGTGATGGATGTGAAAACGGGGGCCATCCGTGGCATCGCCAATCTGGGCCGCACCGAGGAAGGAAAATATTTTGAAAAACGCAATTACGCCGTGTGGGAAAGTACGGAGCCCGGCTCCACCTTCAAGCTCGCCAGCGTGATGGTAGCGCTGGAAGACGGCGTGGCCGACACCGCCACCAAGGTCGATACCGAGGACGGTTTGTACGTAATTTATGACAAAAAAATCAAGGACAGCAACTATGGCTACGGGAGCGGCGGCTACGGCGAAGTGAGCCTGAAACGCGCATTCGAGGTGAGTTCCAACGTGGGCATTGTTAAGTTAATTTACGACCGCTACCGTCTTGAACCTGAGCGTTTTGTAGATAGATTGTACACATTGGGATTGCAAGAACCGCTCGGCCTGCCCATCCGTGGCGAGGGCCGCCCAAAAATCCCCAAGCCGAGCGACCGCAACTGGAGTGGCATCACGCTGCCGTGGATGGCGTTTGGCTACCAAGTCAGTTTCACGCCGCTGCAAATGCTCACTTTTTATAACGCGGTCGCGAATGACGGCGCGATGGTGAAGCCGCGTTTCGTGGAATCCATCAAAAAGCACGGCAAATCGGTGCGCGATTTTGAACCGGAAATTTTGAACCCCGCGATTTGCTCCAAGGAGACTTTGGCCAGTGTGCGCGGGATGTTGGAGGGCGTGGTGGAAAACGGCACCGCCACCAATTTGCAGAGCGATTTGGTGAAAATTGCGGGCAAAACCGGCACCTGCCAACAGAATTATTGGAAGGGCGAAGCGCCTGAATATCAGGCTTCTTTCGCCGGCTATTTTCCCGCCCAAAACCCGCGCTATTCCTGCATCGTGGTCATCAACAAGCCGAATTACCACCGCGGCTATTACGGCAGCACGGTGGCAGGGCCGGTCTTCAAAGCCATCGCCGAAAACATCATTCTGGATACTCCCAAAGATTTTCCAAAAAGGGAAACGCAATTTGCTGGTTTTCAAAATAATGCGAATCAGGAAATCGCTTTTTCGGAAAAAAATAGAATGCCGGATTTGACTGGAAAAAGCGGCGCGGAAGTGCTGAGTTTTTTGGAAAATCAAGGCTACGAAGTACGGGCGCGCGGCAACGGAAAAGTGCAGTGGCAATTCCCGAAAGCGGGGCAAACCGCCGACCCAAAATCCACCATCATCGAATTGAAACTGGGATGAAATTGCTGAAGGACATCTTATATAAAGTGTCGATTTTGGATGCCATCGGTTCCACGAATTTGGCGGTGCAAAATATCGTTTTCGATTCGCGGAAGGTGGTGAAAGAATCACTTTTTGTGGCGATGGTCGGGACGGTTTGGGACGGCCACGATTTTATTGAAACCGCCATCCAAAAAGGTGCCCGCAGTATTCTTTGTGAAAAACTACCACAGCAACTTTCCGAGAAAATCACTTACATCCAAGTGAAAGACGCGCACACCGCGCTGGGGATTTTGGCAGCGAATTTTTATGATAATCCGTCCGAAAAATTGAAACTGGTTGGTATTACTGGAACTAATGGAAAAACCACCGTAGCGACGCTTTGCCATCGGCTTTTCCAAAGTTTGGGTAAAAAAGCGGGCTTGCTTTCCACGGTCAATATTCAAATCGGCAAGGAGATTTTCCCCGCCACGCACACCACGCCCGACCCCGTGAACCTCAATTTTTATCTGAAAAAAATGGTGGACGCGGGATGCCAATTTTGCTTTATGGAGGCCAGTAGCCACGGCATTGCGCAGCGCCGCATCGCCGGACTTCGCTTTGCTGGCGCGGTGTTCACCAACCTTTCACACGACCATCTCGATTATCACAAAACCTTCCACGATTACATTTTGGCGAAAAAAGCGCTCTTCGATTCGTTGCGCGAAAACGCCTTTGCGCTGGTCAATCGCGACGATAAACACGGCCGCACGATGTTGCTGCACAGCAAGGCGCGGGCGCGCACTTTTGCGTTGAAGAACGACGCCGATTTCAAGGCCAAAATCATTGAGCATCAGTTAAATGGGATGCTTTTGCAACTCGGCAAGCACGAGTTTTGGACGAAACTCATCGGCGATTTCAACGCGCTGAATTTGGCCGCTGTTTTTGGCATCGCCTCCCTTCTCGGCGAGGACGAATTGCAAATCATCACTACCCTCAGTAGCCTCGCCCCGCCGGAGGGCCGCTTCCAATATTTTCAGTCGGAGAGCGGCGTGACGACGATTGTCGATTACGCCCATACGCCGGACGCGCTGAAAAATGTGCTGGAAACCATCGCCAAGATTCGCACTGGAAATGAGCAAGTTATCACCATCGTGGGCTGCGGCGGCGACCGTGACAAAACCAAGCGGCCACAGATGGCCAACATCGCCACGACGCTGAGCAACCAAGTGATTTTTACCAGCGACAATCCGCGCAGTGAGAATCCCGAGCAAATTATCGCCGATATGGAAGCGGGCGTGGAAATGCAAAACAGCAATAAATTTTTAAGCATTTCCAATCGAAAAGAAGCGATAAAAATAGCGGCTCGTTTGGCCAAGAAAAATGACATTGTCTTGATTGCTGGAAAGGGCCACGAAAAATATCAGGAAATCAACGGAATCCGCAATGATTTTGATGATATGAAAATCGCCAAAGAATTCTTTCAAAAAACCACCGCCTGATGTTGTATTATCTCTTTACCTATTTGGATGAAAAATACGACTTGGTCGGCGCGGGGGTGTTCCAGTTTATCACTTTCCGCGCGGCGATGGCGATTATTTTTTCGCTCATCATCTGTTTGCTTTTTGGAAAAAGTTTGATTCGGCTTTTGCAGCGCCAACAATTGGGCGAAACCATCCGCGACCTCGGATTGGAAGGCCAAGCCGAAAAAGCGGGAACGCCGACAATGGGCGGCCTCATCATTTTGATGGGTATTCTCGTGCCCGTTTTGCTTTTCGCGAAACTGGAGAACATCTACATTATCTTACTGATAGTCACCACGGTATGGATGGGATTAATTGGCTTTTTGGACGACTATATAAAGGTGTTCAAAAAGGACAAAAAAGGCTTGCGCGGCATCTTCAAAGTGGCGGGACAAATGGTGCTGGGCATCATCGTCGGCGCGGTGATTTATTTCCATCCCGACATTACCATTAAAGAAAAACTCCCTCAAAATCAGGAAGTTGAAACGCTGCGACCCGCCAATGAACCGCTCTCACTTTACGGCGAAGCGGAAAAATCCCTGAAAACCACCATTCCGTTTTTCAAAAACAACGAACTGAACTATTCGGACGCGCTGAACTGGCTCGGCGAAACGGGTCAAAAATGGGCGTGGTTGCTTTTCATCCCCATCGTGATTTTTATCATCACGGCGGTGAGCAACGGCGCCAATTTGACCGACGGCATTGACGGCCTCGCCACGGGCACTTCGGCCATCATCGGCGTCACGCTCGGCATCTTCGCCTACGTCTCCGGCAGCATCATATTCGCTGATTATCTGAACATTATGTACATTCCGATGACGGGCGAACTGGTGATTTTCATCGCCGCATTCGTCGGTGCGTGCATCGGATTTTTGTGGTACAATGCCTACCCCGCGCAGGTTTTTATGGGCGACACGGGCAGCCTCGCCATCGGTGGAATTATCGCCGTTTTCGCCATCGTCATCCGCAAAGAATTGCTCATCCCCATCCTCTGCGGAATCTTTTTGGTGGAAAATCTGAGCGTGGTGATGCAGGTCAGTTATTTCAAATACACCAAGAAAAAATTCGGCGAAGGGCGGCGGATTTTCCTGATGTCGCCGCTGCACCACCACTACCAAAAAGCCGGTTACAACGAATCGAAAATCGTTACCCGCTTTTGGATTATCGGAATTTTTCTGGCGGTCATCACTTTCGTAACGCTAAAACTACGATGAAAAAATCATATCAAAATATCGTGGTTTTAGGTGCGGCCGAGAGCGGTACGGGCGCGGCTATTTTGGCAAAGAAAAACGGCCTTAAAGTTTTGGTTTCAGATAAAAATAAAATCAAAGAAAATTTTCGTAAAAAATTAGAATATTTTGATATTGATTTTGAGGAAAATCAACATTCGTTATCTAAAATTTTGGATGCAGACTTAATTATTAAAAGTCCGGTCATTCCTGAAGAGGCAGAAATCATTCAAAAAATTCGCGAAAAGAATATCGAGCTGATTTCGGAAATCGAGTTTGCTTCGCGCTTTTGCAATGGGAAAATCGTGGCGATTACGGGCAGCAACGGCAAAACCACCACCACGCTTTTGACGCATCACATTTTGAAAAACGCCGGACTGGATGTCGGCCTCGCCGGAAATGTCGGGAACAGTTTTGCCGCCTTGGTCGCCGAATCGCAGCACGCTTTTTATGTGCTGGAAATCAGTAGTTTCCAGTTGGATGACATCAATTCTTTCCGGCCGCACATCGCGGTTTTGACCAACATCACGCCCGACCATCTTGACCGTTACGGCGGGAAAATGGAAAACTACGCGGCGTCAAAATTCAACATTACCAAGTATCAAAATGAAGGCGATTTTTTTATCAAAAACGCCGATGATTTTGAAACGAAAAAATACGAAAATCAATTCCCAACGGAAGCCAAAACTTTGAAAATCAGTCAAGAGCAAATTTTAGAAGAAGGCGCTTGGCTGCAAAACGAGTCCATCCAAATAAAAATTAAAAACGAAGAAAAAATGAACATTTCCGAATTGGCGTTGCAGGGCCGCCACAACACCTATAATAGTATGGCCGCCGGCGTGGCGAGCAAACTTTTGGGCATCCGCAAAGAGACCATCCGCGAGAGCTTGGCCAACTTCGAGAGCATCGAACACCGCCTCGAACCCGTGCTGCAAGTGTATGGCATTCAGTTTATTAACGACAGCAAAGCCACCAATGTGAACTCCACTTGGTACGCGCTGGAAAGTATGCGCACCCCCGTGATTTGGATTGCTGGCGGGGTTGATAAAGGCAATGATTATTCGCAGCTTTATAGTTTGGTCGAGCAAAAGGTGAAGGCGCTGATTTGCCTCGGCGAAGACAACGAAAAACTGCACCGCAATTTCGATGGCAAAGTGGACACCCTCATCGACGCCGCCGATATGGACGAAGCCGTGCGGATGGCCTACAAACTCGGCGAAAAAGACGACACGGTTTTGCTCAGTCCGGCCTGCGCGAGTTTTGATTTTTTTGAGAATTATGAGGATAGGGGGCGGCAGTTTAAGGCGGCGGTGAGGAGACTTTGAAAAAGTCCACAGTCGACGGTCGACAGACCACAGTTTGGGTGGAAATTGAAGCGCAGGCCCCCAATCCCCCAAAGGGGGTTGCTGCAGTGGAAGATTGCGGTGGAATGTTGGAGGGAGTTGTCCCCCTCTTAGAGGGGGTGCCGAGGAACGAGGCGGGGGAGGATAAATAATTTAACAAAAATGCATTGAAAATCTGCAATAAAATAGACAGATAAAAAGTAGCACTTTTCCACACAGGCTGTGGTCTATGGACTATCGACCGTCGACTATAAAAAATGTCACATATTTTAAAAAACATAAAAGGCGACCGCACACTCTGGGTAATCGCAATTTTGCTGGCACTGTTCAGCTTACTGCCGGTGTATTCGGCCAGTAGCAATTTGGCGTTTTCGGGGGATGGAAACACCTTCGCGTGGCTGTTCAAACATTCGGTGCATTTGATGCTCGGTTTGATTTTAATGTATGCCGCGCACAAAATCGGCTATCGAAAATTCGGGCCTATCGCGCTGGTTTTGATGCCAATAGCGGCGCTTTTGCTTTTATATACTTTGATGAACGGCCACTCGGTTTCCAATGCTGCGCGCTGGATAAAAATCCCGTTTTTGGGATGGACATTCCAAACTTCCGCTTTTGCCAGCATAGTTTTGATGGTGTATTTGGC
Source organism: Owenweeksia sp. (assembly GCA_965214115.1). Taxonomy (GTDB): domain Bacteria; phylum Bacteroidota; class Bacteroidia; order Flavobacteriales; family Schleiferiaceae; genus Owenweeksia. The sequence continues at coordinate 320,766 of CBDCAU010000008.1, read as the reverse complement.
GCGCACTCTTTCCAAGCGCAGCAAAGAAGATTTGAAAGATTTCAAAAAAACATTTTTACCCTTAATCGCGCCAATTTTGATAATATGTGGATTGATTTTACCCGCTAATTTTAGCACGGCCGCTTTGGTATTCGCAGTAGCGATTTTAGTATTATTTATGGGCGGTTATTCTTTAAAGAATTTAGGTATCATTTTAGGTTCGGGAATTGTCGGTTTGGGACTGTTCATTTTATTGGTGATGGCCTTTCCCAATATCAGTAACCGTGTGGAGACTTGGAAAACGCGCGTTGAGAATTTCCGCGAGGGCGACCCTGCTGAAAACTACCAAGTTACCAAAGCGAAAATGGCCATTGCCGAGGGCTACATCACCGGAAAAGGCCCCGGCAAAAGCATCCAAAAAAACTTCTTGCCGCAGAGCAATTCCGATTTTATTTACGCCGTGATTGTAGAGGAATTTGGCACGATTGGCGGCTTTCTCATCATCTTTTTCTACGTGATTTTTATGGTGCGCGTACTGATAATTTCCACCAAAGCGCCCACCAAATTCGGGACGCTCACCGCCGCTGGGGTGGGCTTGATGATTTTGATACAAGCCTTTGTAAATCTGGGTGTTGCGGTGAATATTTTGCCCGTAACGGGACAAACCTTGCCGCTCATTTCGGCGGGCGGTTCCAGTATTTGGATGACGTGTTTGGCGATTGGAATCATTCTGTCCATCAGTCGCGGCAAGGAGGAAGACGACACCGAAATTGTACCACCCGAAACCCAACCGAGCTATGCCTAAGTATAAATTTATGGTGAGCGGCGGCGGCACGGGCGGGCACATTTTCCCCGCCATTTCCATCGCGGATAAATTGAAAAAATTGGCGCCGGATTCGGAGTTTTTGTTCGTGGGCGCACGCGACCGGATGGAAATGGAACGCGTCCCCGCAGCGGGTTATCCCATTGAGGGACTGTGGATTAGCGGCTTTCAGCGCAGCTTGAGCGCCAGCAATTTGTCGTTCCCTTTCAAAGTGTTTTCCAGCTTGATGAAATGCCGGAAGTTGATTCGGAAATTCAAACCCGACGCGGTGATTGGGACGGGTGGATTTGCCAGCGGCCCCTTGCTTTTTACCGCCTCGCGGCGCGGGATTCCCACCTTGATTCAGGAGCAAAATTCGTATGCGGGGGTTACCAATAAAATTCTCGCGCCCCGCGTGGATAAAATTTGTGTGGCCTATCAAAATATGGAGCGCTTTTTCCCCAAAGAAAAAATCATTTTGACGGGAAATCCCATTCGGGAAAATTTGAAGAATTTGAATGTCAATCGTTCAAAATCTTTGGAAAATTTAGGTGTTAATCCAGAACGAAAAACTTTGCTGGTTTTAGGGGGAAGTTTGGGAGCAAGAAGAGTGAATGAACTAATTGCCAAAAATTTAGATGAAATTCTATCTAAAAACATCAATTTAGTTTGGCAAACGGGCAAACTTTATTTCGACGATTTGAAAAGTCGTCTTGCGAAAAAGCAATCCGACCAGTTTCAGTTGATGCCCTTCATCCAAAATATGGAAGATTCCTACGCGGCAGATTTTGTGATTTCCCGCGCGGGAGCTGGCACTTTGAGCGAATTGGCGGCAGCAAATAAAGCGGCTTTGCTTATCCCATCCCCCAATGTCGCGGAAGACCATCAGACGAAAAATGCGATGGCTTTGAGCGAGAAAAACGCGGCGCTTCTTTTTAAAGAAAATGGTTCAGATGAAGAATTTATAAAAGCGCTTGAAAAGCTCATTTCTGATAAAGAAAATTTGGAAGAAAATATTGCAAAATTCGCATTGCCTGATGCGGCGGAAACCATCGCGCAAGAAATTCTAAAAATGCTGCAAAAATGAGCGAAATGCCAAATATCTATTTTTTGGGAATTGGCGGCATTGGAATGAGTGCGTTGGCGCGTTATTTTTTGCAAGCGGGAAAAAAAATAGCGGGTTACGACCGGACGCAAACGGAACTCTGTAAAAAATTAGAATCAGAAGGGATAAAAATTCATTACGAAGCCGATATAAAAAACATTCCAAAAAAGTTTAAGGAAAAGCAAAGTACTTTGGTAATTTACACACCCGCACTTTCTAAAGAAAATCCCGAAATTCTTTATTTTCAAAATGAAAATTTTGAACTAAAAAAACGCGCCGAAATATTAGGTAATATTTCAAGAAATCACCAATGTTTGGCCGTGGCGGGAACGCACGGGAAAACGACAACCAGCGCTTTGCTCGCTCATATTTTTAAAATCGCCGATCAAAACCCGACCGCTTTTTTGGGCGGAATTTCAACTAACTATCAAACGAATTTTTTAAAAGGCGAGGACGGCGGTTTTCTCATTGCCGAGGCGGACGAATTCGACCGCAGCTTTTTGCAATTGCAACCCGCCGGCGCCATCATCACCTCTACCGATGCCGACCATTTAGATGTGTACGAAAATGCTGAAAACCTGCGGTTTACCTTTCAGCAATTTGGTGAAAGCGTGCGCGGGCCACTAATAGCTAATGCGAACACGAGCTTGGATTGCGAAACCTATTCAATAGAAAAAGACGCGGATTTTCGGGGTGAAAACGTCCGCATTGAAAACCATTTGTACCACTTTGATTTAAAATGGAACAGTGGCGAAATGTTGGATATAACTTGTGGATTGGCCGGACGACACAACGTGGAAAATGCCGTGGCTGCCGCCGCGCTTTCTTTGAAAATGGGCATTGAAAAAGCTAAAATCCGGCAAGCGATTGCTACCTTCAAAGGCGTTAAAAGAAGGTTTGAATTTCACATTCAAAAAGAGAATCAAATTTATATCGATGACTATGCACATCATCCTGAAGAAATAAAGGCTTTTATTCATTCGGTAAAGGAACTATTTCCAAACAAAAAAATAACAGGAATTTTTCAACCCCATTTGTACTCTAGAACGCGCGATTTTATGAATGGTTTCGCTGAAAGTCTGTCGCTTCTGGACGAGCTGATTTTGATGAACATCTACCCCGCGCGGGAAAAACCGATTCCGAATGTGCATTCCCATACGCTTTTGGAAAAGGTGGACTTGGAAAAAAAATCGCTTCTGAACGGCCAAGAAATCTTCACCAAAATTCAAAAAGAAAAGCCCGAAGTTTTGCTGACGATGGGCGCGGGCGACATCGATAAAATCGTGAATCCATTGAAAATGAAATTATTGCAATGAAGAAAAGTCTGATTATCGCCAGTTGGGTTTTGGGAGTCGGCGCTTTGGCCGTGCTGACCGCTTTCAGTAGTCAAAAATGTGAGACGGTAAAATTGACCGATTTGCGCATCCAAATTGACTACGAAAATGAACAGTTTTTTGTAACCCAAAATGAGATACAAGATTTAGTAGAAAATTCGTATCCTTTTTTAGACAGTTTGTATTGCAAAGAAATCAACATCCAACTGTTGGAAGATGAATTGGAAAATCATCCGTCCGTGCGGCAGGCCGAGGTATTTTCGGCTATGGACGGCGTTTTACAAATTTGGGTGCAACAGCGCCAGCCTTTGCTACGAGTAATGAACGATTCAGGCTCATTTTATATAGATGAAAACGGGGAGCGGATGCCGCTTTCGCCCCACTATTCGGCGAGCGTACCGCTGGTGACGGGCGACTTTGAAAACCGAGACGCTTCGGTTTACCCGTTTTTTAATTCAATGAAAGATGATGATTTTTATACTCATTTTTTCACAGGTTTAGATATTGATTCTATAGGAAAATGGACTCTTTTTCCAAAGCTTGGAAATCATCAAATTATGATAGGAAAACCCGATAATTTTGAAAGCAAATTGAGACGGTTGAAAACTTTTTACCAAACCGTGGCGACCGACCAAAACATAGACAGCATTGCCTCGTTGAATTTGGCTTATGAGGGACAGGTAATCTGTAAAAAACATTGATGATGAATACGGAAGAAACCGCCGTGGGGCTTGACATTGGGACGACCAAAATCGTGGCGATGATTGGTCGCAAAAACGAATTTGGGAAGATGGAAATCCTCGGAATGGGGCGTGCCAAATCGCAGGGTGTGCACCGCGGCGTGGTGACCAATATTACACAGACCATTGAAAGCATAAAACAGGCCATCCAAGAGGCCGAAAATGCTGCGGGTCAAAGCATTAAGAGCGTGGTGGTAGGAATTGCGGGGCAACACATCCGCAGTTTGCAACATTCGGATTACATTATTCGCCAAAATTCAGATGATGTAATTGATGAATCAGATATTCAAAATTTGATTCAAAACGTACATAATTTAGTGATGCTTCCGGGAGAAGAAATTATCCACGTTTTGCCACAGCAATACAAGGTAGATGGGCAGGCTGAAATCAACGAGCCAAAAGGAATGTACGGCAGCCGATTGGAAGCGAATTTTCACATTGTGGTGGGGCAGGTCAGTTCGATAAAAAACATTGGAAGGTGCGTACGAAGTAGTGAGCTGGAAGTAGCCGACATCACGCTGGAACCCTTGGCCAGCGCGGAAGCGGTGCTTTCGCAGGAAGAAAAAGAAGCCGGTGTGGTGCTGGTGGATATTGGTGGCGGAACTACGGATGTGGCAATTTTTAAAGATGGTTTGATCCGCCATACCGCAGTAATTCCATTTGGCGGAAATGTAATAACGGAAGACATAAAAGAGGGATGTTCCATTATTGAAAAACAAGCCGAGCTTTTAAAGCTAAAATTCGGTAGTGCTTGGCCGGGAGAAAACAAGGAAAATGAGATAGTAAGTATCCCCGGATTACGGGGTCGTGAACCGAAAGAAATTTCATTAAAAAACCTCTCCAAAATTATACACGCGAGAGTCGTGGAAATCGTGGAACAAGTATATTTAGAGATAAAAAATTATGGCCAAGACGAGAACAAGAAAAAACTAATTGCGGGTATTGTTTTGACCGGCGGAGGGGGTATGTTAAAACATATCAAACAATTGGTAGAATTTGTAACTGGAATGGATACTCGGATTGGGTTTCCAAATGAGCATTTGGCCAGCGAAAGTGATGAAGAATTCGCCTCTCCACAATATGCCACGGCAGTGGGTTTAGTCTTGAAGGGACTGGAGCGCCTTGAAAGAGAGCGCATTAAGGAAAGTATCTCGATGAAAAAAGTGTTGCAGGAAGAAAAAGAGAGCGTCAGTTTATTAGTGGATAATGAGCCCCTCGAAGAATCAGGGACGCAAGAAGAAATCGAGCAAATTCCAAAAGCAAAGGGCGCTAAAAACCGTAAAGGTTTTTTTGAAAATTGGGCGGATAAATTTCGCAATTTTCTGAATGATGATTTATAAAATTTTGAAAACAAAAAGAAATGAGTGATTCCAACCAAAACGATGACATTGCATTTGACTTGCCAAAAAACCAGTCGTCGGTAATCAAGGTAATTGGTGTGGGCGGCGGTGGCAGCAACGCAGTGAACCATATGTACGGCTCCGGCATCAAAGGAGTAGATTTTGTGGTTTGCAATACTGATTCCCAAGCACTTAGCAACAGCCCCGTGCCCAATAAAATCCAACTGGGCGTGACGCTAACGGAAGGATTGGGCGCGGGCGCGAACCCCGAAGTGGGCCAGCAAGCGGCGGAGGAAAGCCTCACCGATATTGAAAAATTGTTGGAGACGAACACCAAGATGGTATTCATCACCGCTGGAATGGGCGGTGGAACGGGAACGGGCGCCGCGCCAGTGATTGCCAAATCGGCCAAAGACGCCGGCATTTTGACGGTCGGGATTGTTACGATTCCCTTCGCCTTTGAGGGCAACAACCGGAAAATGCAAGCCGAAAAAGGCGTGGAAGAATTGCGCAATGCCGTTGATTCTCTGGTAGTTATCAACAACAACAAACTGCGGGAAGTGTATGGCAACCTCGGTTTCAAAGCGGGGTTTGCCAAGGCCGACGAAGTTTTGGCAACGGCGGCGCGCGGCATCGCGGAAGTCATCACGCACCACTACACGACCAACATTGACCTGCGCGACGCCAAGACGGTGCTGGCCAACAGCGGCACGGCGATTATGGGCTCGGCCTCGGCCAGCGGGGAAAACCGCGCGGCCACGGCGATTGGAAAGGCATTGGATTCGCCCCTCTTGAATGATAACCATATAAAAGGCGCGCAAAATGTTTTGCTTCTGATTGTGTCTGGAAACGAGGAAATCACCATCGACGAAATCGGGGAAATCAACGACCATATCCAGCGGGAAGCGGGCGGCGGCGCCAACATTATTATGGGCATCGGCGATGACGACAAACTGGGCGATGATGTAAGCGTAACCATTGTGGCTACTGGCTTTACGGCCGATCAGCAAATGCAGGTAACGGGCGGCGAACCACAAAAAGTGGTGCATACTTTGGAGGATGAGCAGCCGGTGAGCAAATCTGTGTTTAGCAAACCGCTGCCGAAAAACGAGGAGGACGAATCCGATGATTTGATTGCGAAAGAACTGGCAAAATTGAACGAAAAGCGGGCGGAAAAACCACAGCGGGAACTGTTCAATTTGGAGGATGATGAAAGTTCGCAGTCGGCAGGCGGCAGTCAGCACCCGGAAAATGACGCACAATCGACAGTTGGCAATCAACGATGGCCTACGAAAAAACCTGTTGATTTAGATGAGAACTTTGTACACGAAAGTTCTTCGGAAAAGGAGATAGATTTGGAAAAAAAAGAAGTAAAAATTGATTCCAAAAAGCAAGAAGAGATTGGAGAGAAATCCGCTCCCATTTTTGAGATAAATTCTGATATCAAAAAGGAGAAGAAGGAAGAAGAAAAAGAGGCCATTCGGTTTTCATTAACCGATGAAGATTCGGATGATGAAAAAGAGATACCAAAAAAGAAAGAAATCACGGTTTCTAAAAAGGATAACGAAACGGTGCGTTTTTCTTTAGATGAATATGAGGAGCTTAAAAATCAATTAAATAGTGCCAAGCCGCCCTCCATCAAAAAGCAAGAATCGACCACGCTGGTGGATGAACAAGATAGCGACGAATCCCTGCAGTTTGAACTCAAAAAAGTGGACAAACCAAGGGCTAAAACAAATGAACATTCTTCACGCACAAATCCAACGGATTTGCCATTGGAGCAAAACCCGATGCTGAAGGCGGATGAGCGGCGGGCGAAACTGACGGCCTTCAACCACCGCTTTAAAAACCATCAAAACGCGGCCATCGACGATGCCGAAAAAGTGCCGGCCTACAAGCGGCAGGGCGTGAAAATCGAAGACAAAAAATACAGCCGAGAGGACAATTCCAGCCGCTTCACGATCGACGATGGCGAGGACGGTGCGGACATCAAAACGAACAATAGTTTTTTGCACGATAATGTGGATTGAGAACGCAAGTAATTCATTGTAATTCAATGGTAATTAGGTAATTCCATTGCGATTGCCGAAACTCCGAACATTCTCGTTTCTACAGAATTACTATTGAATTACTATCGTTTTACAATCGAATTACATTCTTCATTATGAACTTATCTGAAAAAATAGCCGACGAAATGAAGGCCGCGATGCGCGCCAAAAACAAGACGAAACTCGAAACGCTGCGGGCGATAAAATCGGCCATTTTGATGGCCAAGACCGAAAAGGGTGCGCAGGAGGAATTGACCGATGACCAAGAAATGAAACTCCTGCAAAAGCTGGCCAAGCAGCGCAAGGATTCTTTGGAAATCTATGAAAAGGAAGGCCGCGAAGATTTGGCCAAGGACGAGCGGGAACAGTTGGCGGTCATCGAGGAATTTTTGCCCAAGCAGATGAGTGATGAGGAGCTGGAAGATTACCTGAAAGAACTCATCGTGCGGGTGGATGCCAAAGGCCCACAGGATATGGGCAAAGTGATGGGGATGGCGAGCAAGGAACTGGCGGGGAAGGCGGACGGGAAACGAATTTCAGGGAAGGTGCGGACAATCTTGAATTGAGAAGTTGTCAGTTCTTAGTTGTCGGTTGTCAGTCTGCAACTGCTAATTTCTTTGAACCAACTGACAACTAAATCAAGCGATTTTTAAAGCCAATTGCACCGCCTCCACTTTGTTGTACACCTGCAATTTTTCATAAATATTTTCAATGTGTTTTCTTACCGTTCCCAGACTTATAAAAAGGTTCTCAGCAATTTGATGGTAATTCCGGCCGCTCGACAACTGTTCTAAAATTTCGGTTTGGCGTTTTGTGAGTTGGTAATCCACCTCGCCTTGGGGCACGGCCTCGTTTTGAAACCGAATCAAGTTCAGTGCTTTGCGGGCTACCGAGGCGGACATCGGCGCACCACCTTCCATTGTTTCTAAAATGGAGTCTCGCAATTTTTCCGGTTTTTCGTCTTTCAAAAGATAGCCGTTGGCACCCGTCATAATGGCTTCCAAAGTATAGTGTTCATCATCCAAAACGGTACTCACTATCACCTTTAAATAAGGATATTTTTGCTTGACTTTTTGGGTGCATTCTATGCCATCCATTTCGGGCATTTGAATGTCCATTAAGATTAAATCGATGTGTGGGTTTTTTGAAAGGTTTTCCAACAAAAGTTCTCCGTCGACTTCCTAACCTTTCACCAGAAATTCATTTTCAAAAAAACCGAGCTTTTGGATGAGCGCTTTCGCGAGATTGGGATGGTCTTCTGCGATGAGGAGGCGGATGGGCATTTTAGGTTTGCTTGAATGAAAAACCCAAAGTTAGAGGAACGCCAAAATTTGGGGATACGACAAATGCACTATTTTCCAACCTCCACTTTCTCCCCCAAAAATTTCGGTTGTTTGTTCAGGACAAACAAATCCAAAAACATCTTGGCGCGGGCCAAAACTTCGCGCATTTTCGTTTTGAAACCGGCGGCCGCATTGACATCGCGGGCATTGAAACCAAAAGCTTCGATACCTCTTTTCCGAGCTATAAAAATTGCGCGCTCGTTGTGAAATTTTTGGGAAACCACGATAAATTTTTGCTGGCCAAATACTTTTTGGGCCCGCACCATCGAATCCAGCGTGCGGAAGCCCGCATAATCCAAAACAATATTTTCTTTGGGAATGCCGCGTTTTATCAGGGCTTCTTGCATCGCCACCGGCTCGTTGTAATTTTTCTCGGAATTGTCGCCGCTCACCAAAATAAATTCCGCTTTCCCCGCTTTGTGCAATTCGGCGGCCGCATCCATCCGGTATTCAAAATACAAATTGCGCTGGCCATTGGAGAGATAACGGCTGGTTCCCAACAAAACCGCCACCTTGCTTTCAGGCACATTTTCTATCGAAGAAAATAGATGTTTTTCCGCGCTTTTTTGGATATAAAAATAATTGCCCGCGAGAGCTATTATCAGGATTAAAATGAGAACGAAAAATGTATTAAAAAGGCGGCGCAAGGGGGTGGGTCTTTTTGGGATTAAAAGTCGCACCCTTTCAGAATGCTGGATTTTGGCTTCATTTTGTCCGGTGCTTGGGGCGATGCACCCAGTTTTGCGGTCGCGGCGCTTTAGAAATCGCAATGATGGCCCTGTAAAATCGCACGGCCGTGCGATTCTACGGCCGTGCGATTTTACCGCAGCAGCCCGTCAATCCGGCAAATAATCCTCGATCAGCTCGCGCTTGGTTTCGAAAAAATCCTCCACGATTCTGGAATGCCAATTGACGAATCTTTCCAAATCGCGCTGCGCGTCGCGGTATTCTTTCTCGTCCAAAAACTTGTTTTTCAATTGCTCCGAAAGCGGCTGCAGATCTTGGTTCACAGCGTCTTGCATTTCGTCCAAATAATGCTTCACTTCTTTATATAAATCATCCTCGCCCTCAAAATCCGCGTATTCCTCCACCTCGCTGCGCGACTGTTTGATGTACTTTCGGATTTCGGTCACGATTTGCGGAAGGCTGTCCCGTTCCTCGGCCTCCACGGCGCGCAGCCATTTTTGCACGCCCTGTTCCGTGCGGAAAAACGCCAGCGTCATATCGCGCGAATAGAGCGTTACTTCATCCAACAAGCGATATTGTTCCTCGAGTTCTTCGTCGCGTTCCACGGTAAAATAGTAGGTCTTAGCAAAGTGGTCTTCGGCTTCTTCCATCCGGTAGCTGGCCTCCAGCATTTTGGCCTCGGCGGCCGTCACGGCATCGTAATAATTCTGCAAATCTTGGTACGAATCGTAGCGCCGCGCCAGCAAGGTGTCGGCCGCGCCAAATTCTTTTTCAAACACGCCGATGTATTGCTCCAGCGCCTTTACATATTCGCGTTTCAAGATTTCGTAATCCTCGTAATTGCCGGTGCGCTCTATCTCGCGCTTGCTGTCTTTCAGTTGTTCCAGCACTATTTCGCGGTATTTGGCAATGCGGCGCTCGTCGGCATCTTTCAGCGTGGCCGTCAGGTACAGCAAGTTTTTGATACCGATTTTGCGGTTTTGGTTGGTGAACTGCCGCAGGTATTGGTCGGGATTGCGGTAGCGTTGGGCGGCGAGCGGCGCGGCCATCGCGAAAAGCAAAATGAGGGCGAGGAAACGTTTCATTTATAGGATTTTTGAAAATGAAGTTGTCTAAAGTCAAATTCACCTCAGCAAAATTACCGCAAACGCCAGCCAGTGCAGGGCTTTCCAGTGCAGCGGGCTGGTCTCGAAGCGCACCAGCAGCGCCTTGAACCCGTCGAGCCAGGCGTTGGTCCTCTCCACCACGAACCTGTGCCCGTACAGCAGCTCGTCGAAGAAGTGCCCCTCGCCGCCGCCGTTCCTGGGGTTGGGGCGGATGTTTGCGTTTATCTCCGCGTCCTCCAAAAAGTCCCTGAACTCTTGGGCGTCGAAGCCCGCGTCCGCGTTCAGGAACAGCCCCCCGGTGGGGATTTCCGAGGCCTCCAGCGCGCCCAGCATCCGCTTCACCTGCCCGGCCAGGCCGTGGGTGTCGTGGTGGTTGCCGGCCGCCGCGTCGCCGCAGGCCAGCGGCTGCCCCCGCCTGTCGGTCAGGAACAGCATGTTGGTGGTGCGGCACTTCTTCCTGCCCTGGTAGGCCACCGCCCCGCCGCCCCGCTTGGCCGGGGTGTGCGAGCCGTCCAGCTGCACGCTGGACATGTCCAGCCCGGCCTTGTGCTTCTCCAGGGCCCCCCGCCAAGCCTTTTCCCAGCTGCCGTCCCGGCACCACTTGCGGAAGTGGTGGTACACGCTCTGCCACCTGTAGCCCACCGCGAAGAACTGCCGCACGGGCAGCTCGCGCCACTGGCAGCCCGTCTTCAGCCGGTACAGCACCGCCTGGACCACCTGCCAGTCCTCCACCTTCGCGTTGCCCCGCCCGTTGCCGAAGCTCAGGTGCGGGCACAGCTCTTTTTTATGATACTTTTGTCCAACATATATTTTTTCACCAATGGTACAGGGTATTGGTTTACAATGCTTTAGTGCCATTGGTGTTTTTTCAAAAACTGTCTTTTGACAAGTTCAATGGAATGGACAAATATAAAGGGTGGTGGTATGTTTTTCTTGGGGCGCTGCCCCAAGTTTTGTAGTCGTTCCCCTTTAGGGAACTTGGCGCATAAAAAAACCCGCCAGGTTTTGAAAACCTGACGGGTTTACTAATTTTAAAAAAATGGTTTTTTTACATCATCCCGCCCATTCCGCCGGGCATACCGCCGCCGGGCATTCCGCCGCCGCCATCATCCTTCTTGGGGATGTCGGTGATGGTGGCCTCTGTGGTCAGCAACATTCCAGCTACGGAAGCCGCGTTTTCCAGTGCCACGCGGGTCACTTTGGTCGGGTCAATGATGCCGGCCTCGTACATATTTTCGTACTTCTCGCTCTTGGCGTTGTAGCCGTAATCATCCTTGCCTTCCTTCACTTTGGAAACGATGACGGAACCTTCCATCCCCGCGTTTTCCACGATTTGGCGCAACGGTTCTTCGATAGCGCGGGCAATGATTTTCATCCCAGTGGTTTCATCGGCATTGTCGCCTTCCGCACCTTCCAAAGCGGCTGCGGCGCGCACCAAGGCCACGCCACCGCCGGGCACAATGCCTTCTTCGATGGCAGCGCGGGTGGCCGCCAAAGCATCGTCCACGCGGTCTTTCTTTTCTTTCATTTCCACCTCGGAGGCAGCACCAACGTAAAGAACGGCCACGCCGCCGGCCAGTTTCGCCAAGCGTTCTTGCAGCTTTTCTTTATCGTAATCGGAAGTGGTGCTTTCGATTTGCGCCTTGATTTGGTTCACGCGCGCCTTGATGTCATCGCCTGAGCCTGCGCCGTTTACGATGGTGGTGTTGTCTTTGTCGATGGAAACTTTCTCGGCAGTTCCGCACATTTCGATGGTCGCGTTTTCCAGTTTGAAACCGCGCTCTTCGCTAATCACCGTGCCGCCGGTCAAGATGGCGATGTCTTCCAACATTGCCTTGCGGCGGTCGCCAAAGCCGGGGGCCTTTACGGCGGCCACTTTTAGGCTGCCGCGGATTTTGTTCACCACCAAAGTGGCCAGCGCTTCGCCGTCCAGATCTTCGGAGATAATCAAGAGCGGCTTTCCGCTTTGCGCCACGGGCTCCAGCACGGGCAGCAAGTCCTTCATATTGCTGATTTTCTTATCATAAATAAGAATGTAAGGGTCTTCCAAATCGGCAATCATCTTCTCGCTGTCGGTAACGAAATACGGTGACAAATACCCACGGTCGAACTGCATTCCTTCCACTACATCTACGTAAGTATCAGTGCCTTTCGCTTCTTCCACGGTGATGACGCCTTCCTTTTTCACCTTGCCCATCGCCTCTGCGATCAGCTTGCCGATGGTCTCGTCGTTGTTGGCCGAAATGGAGGCCACTTGCTGAATCATATCCGAGCTGTCACCCACTTCTTTGGACTGGCCGCGCAGGTTTTCCACGATTTTCTCAACCGCTTTGTCCACGCCGCGTTTCAGATCCATCGGCGAGGCGCCGGCGGCCACGTTGCGCATCCCTTGATTGTAGATGGCTTGCGCCAAAACGGTGGCGGTGGTGGTACCGTCGCCCGCCACGTCGGCGGTTTTCGAGGCCACTTCCTTCACCATCTGCGCGCCGAGGTTTTCGATTTTGTCTTCCAGTTCGATTTCCTTGGCCACGGTTACGCCGTCTTTGGTCACGGAGGGAGAACCGAATGATTTCTCCAAAACCACGTTGCGGCCCTTCGGGCCGAGGGTCACTTTCACGGCATCTGCCAGTTGGTCCACGCCGCGCTTGAGAGCATCGCGGGCTTCCAAGTTGAATTTGATGTCTTTAGCCATTGCTATTTTCTTTTTTAAAATTTAAAAATTTGTTTGGATTGTTTGGAAATCAGCCGATTACGGCGAAAATGTCGCTTTCGCGCATAATCAGATATTCCTTGCCGTCGTGCTTGATTTCGGTGCCGCCGTATTTTCCGTACAGCACGGTGTCGCCGGCTTTCACGGTCATTGGCTCGTCTTTTTTGCCGTTGCCCACGGCCACCACTTTGCCTTGTTGCGGTTTTTCTTGCGCCGTGTCTGGAATGATGATGCCGGAGGCGGTTTTGGTCTCGGCCGCGCTGGGTTCTACCAACACGCGGTCGGCCAAGGGGCGGAGGTTCAAGTCTGCCATTTTGTTACTTATTTTTTGGATTAAACAATTATATTTTGATGGGTCGGCCAAGGTCAGAAAATGTGCCAACGGAAAACGTGGCAAGGATTGGCGGGTTTTAGATTTTATAAGGAAAATGAGACTGACAGAGTGGCGTTTTTGAGGAGACAGGTTTCAGAAGGCAGGAGACAGTTTGCAGTCGGCAGTTGGCAATTCTCAGTCGGCAATCAGCAATTTGCAGTCGGCAATTGGCAACCTGCAAATGGCCATAAAAAAACCGCGCAGTTTTCCGCGCGGTTTTTTGAATTTTTAATTTGTTTAGTCCCGATAGCTATCGGGATTCGAGTTTAGAATTTCGGATTTCTAAATTTTCACATTTTGTGTAAAATTATTTCACAGTATAGTTTTCACATTTTGTGAAATAACCGATTGGCGAAATGCTTAAATACGTCGTGTTTTTAGAGCATTTTTTGAAATACGTTGCGGCGGGATAATTTGCCAATGGCAATCGGCCGTAAAAAACCGCCCAGTTTCCCGTACAGTTTTCGTTTTGAATTTTGAAAATTTTCTCCTTTTGAATTTGTTTCGAGTTTAGATTTTCGGATTTAGATTTTGCAAACTGCCGATTGCCGACTGCTACCTCCCTCCTCCCATCGACATAAATTTATACCCTTCCGTCGAAATCGTGTTTTCCTTCCCCTTGTTCACTTCGGTCACCCGCATTTCCATCCGCTCCTTGCCGTTTTTGCCATCCGGCCACGAGGTCATTTCCATCATAAACCCCATCGGGAAATCTTTCGGGTAATTGCCTTTTTGCTGCATCTTGCTCATCGCAGTAAAAAAATTGGCGAAATCCAAATCGTCCGTCGCCCAGATTTCGGTGTAAGCTCCATCCTCGTCCGTGGCAATGTATTCTTGACATTCATAACCGAGAATTTTCTTGCTGTTCCCCGTCTTGCGGATGTTCGGCGCGCTGCCAGAAGAACCGTTCTCGCCGCCCGCGCCCTCGTAATTTTGGGCAATGTCCGCCCAGTCGTCTGCGCTCATTTTGTACTGTACCCCTATTTTCATCCCGCCTTGGTGGATGAGCGAAACCATCTGTTCATCGTCATAATCCACGATGGTTGTCGCCTCGCCCTCTTGGCTTTCCCCATTGGCCATCACCATTCCCATCGCGCCGCCATCTTCAGGAAACATAAACATCATCTCCGATTCGCTTTCCAGTTTTCCCTTTTTATATGAAAGCATTTTCATTTTCACTTCATGGTCAAACCGGTAGGTCTCGTCCAGTTCCACATCGCTCATCATCCCGTATTTTTCCATCGCGGCCATTGCGGCGGCTTCATCGCCGGCGTTTTCCGTCCCGCTTTCCGATTCTTCAAACGTTTGCGAATCAGGGACTTCATCAGTTTCTTCGGAACGTTTTTTCGTCCCGTTTCCAAAAATTTTGTCCAGCGCGCCCTCCATTTTGTCGTCCGCCTTTTCAAGGGCGCGGTCTTCGGTTTTTTGCTTGGCGCGGCGTTCCAGCCGATCCAATATTCCTTGGGCACTGGCGGCCGTTCCCAGCGTCATTGTCATCACAAAAAGCATCGTCGTTGTCTTTTTCATCTTCATCTTTTCAAATTTCAGGTTGTTTTTAAAGGGGATAAATTTAGAGGATTTGAGAATCCCATCGAATGGAAATGAGTAAGTTACCCCAAATGAGGTATAAACGGGCGAGAATTTTAGTAGTCGGAGGTATGGTTCGCTTTCCTATAAATTTTTACCCAAATCTGCTTCTGAATTGTTGGGGCGAACCGAAATAAACAGTGCAGTTTTTTTAAAGATATACGGGCATTTTGGGATAAGCGGCGATGGGATGAAGATGTCATCCATCTCACAACTTTTATAAGAAACCCCAGTTATTTTTGAAGAAAAATTTAGAAGACTATGACATTTACGAGCCAAAAAATGAACCTCGCCCTCTCGACAATTTTCACGATAGCGATGAGCGCCGTACTGTTGGTCGGCTGCAGCGCCAATCCCGCCAATGAAAACGGGTTGGCAGAAAACCAAACGGAACCGGCCGCCGATATCCCCGCCGGTGAGCAAAAAGATATGATTGTGGCAGGCGGCTGCTTTTGGTGCGTGGAGGCGGATCTGGAAAAAGCGCCCGGCGTCATCAAGGTCATTTCCGGCTACAGCGGCGGAGATTTGAAAAATCCCACTTATGAAAATTATGCTAAAGGCGGCCACATCGAAGTGGTGCGCATCGTTTACAATCCCGAACAAGTGAGCTATAAAGGCTTGCTTTATTATTTTATAAAACACATTGATCCGACGGACGGGCAAGGGTCTTTCGCCGACCGTGGCGAAGAATATTCGCCCGCCATTTATTATGAAAATAAACAGCAAAAAAAGGCCGCCGAAGAAGTGTTGGCGGATATTTCTTCGCGGGGTGTTTTTGATGAAGAATTGCAAGTCCCCGTCTTGAAACGCCAAAAGTTTTGGGCGGCGGAAGACTATCACCAAGATTATTACAAAAAAAGCACGGCACGCTATGAAAGCTACCGCACGGCTTCGGGCCGCGACCGTTTTATCGAAAAGCACTGGGGCGACGAGGCGGACAAAATCCCTGAATCGGCGATGCCAAAAACGGAGGGAAAAAACGGGACGGCCGCGCGGCGGAAAAGCGGCAATTGGGAAGATTTCCAAAAACCTCCCCAAGAAAAATTGCAGGAAATGCTGACGCCAATTCAGTACGATGTTACCCAAAAAGAAGGTACGGAACGGCCTTACAAAAACGAATATTGGGACAACAAAAAAGAGGGGATTTACGTGGACATCGTATCTGGCGAGCCGCTGTTTTGCAGCAAAGACAAGTACAAAAGCGGGACGGGCTGGCCGAGTTTCACCACGCCGCTGGTGCCTGCCAATGTGAAGGAAGACACGGATTATAAAGTCGGCTACGCCCGCACCGAAGTCCGTTCGCAGAAGGCAGATTCGCACTTAGGCCATATTTTTAAAGATGGCCCCAAAACGATGGAAGAATCCGGCGGTGCCAAACCCACGGGGCTGCGGTATTGCCTGAATTCGGCGGCCTTGAAATTTATCCCGAAGGAGGATTTGGAGGAGAAGGGGTATGGGGAGTTTAGGAGTGTTTTTGAGGAGTGACTATTTTACAACTTTAATAACCGCACACTCCCCATTTTCTGCTTGAATTTCTAAAAAATAGATTCCGGCGCTGCCTTGGATTTCCATTTCAAATTGAGAAACGTTTTGAAAATTTCGGGTGGCGATTTTTTGACCATTGATGTTGTTCAGAATGGCAGTGATAAATTGGTAGCTATTATTGAACCCTACCGTCACAATTCCATCTTTAGCGGGGTTGGGATATACAGAAATAGTTGATTTAAAGGTGTTTTCTGAAATGGAAAATCTAAGCTGCACCATTTTGTGAACAAAAATATCCCTGCTTATCTGGTCAGAATACTTCAAAACCGTGCCCGAGCTGGGGTCAAAATCAACAGTCCCTCTAAAATAGCCGGTGGTGAGGACTGCTCCTTGCTTGTCCACCGCCAAACCTTGGGAAAGGTCTCCTTCCCTTCCGCCAAATTCAACCACCCAATTCAGAGAACCGCTTGGGTTTCTTTGCGAAATATAGATATCCTCTCTACCTGATGAGCCGACTAACACAGTATCGATATCATCCCCGAACTTAGCAAACCCATTGAAAAATCCAGACGTGTAAACGTTGTTATGAATGTCCACCTCTAAGGAGCGTGCTACATCAACCCCACTGCCACCAGCACCATGAATCCAGTCCAAATTGCCCTCGGGTGTAAGTTTCAACTCAAAAATATCCAGTTGGCCTGAAGATTTCAGCTCTAAAGTAGTCGTGTCGGAATCAAAATTGGCGTTTCTACTAAAGAGACCTGCAATTATGGGATGGCCAAATGAGTCACCGACCACAGAATTTCCGTAGTCTTCCCCACTACCCCCAAAACTTTTGGCCCATACCATATTCCCCGTTGAGTCAAGCTTTACCACACAAATGTCATCGTCTCCCATCGAATAGAGATTGTGGGTGGAAATGCTTGGGTCAAAATCTGCAACACTCCTAAATTGGCCGGTAAGGAAGTAATGCCCGTCCAGCCCCTCACCAACCGAAAAGCCGATATCCGTTTGCGACCCACCAAAACCTTTGGCCCAAAGAGATTTGCCCGAAGGATTGATTTTAGCCAAATAAATGTCTGCCGCCCCAGCCGAGTTGAGCCGAATCTGATTTATACTTGGGTCAAACTCTGCAGTGCCCACGAACTTGCCCGTAAAAATAACATCTCCTTTTTTATCCACGGTTATCTCCACGCCGGAATCATCACCCTGACCCCCATATTGTTTTGCCCACAAAAGACTACCACTTGGATTCAGTTTTGCCACAAAAGCATCGTGGCCGCCATAAGCGGTCAGATTAAAAACGCTGGTGTCAGGGTCAAAATCTACTGTAGATTGGAAGGTGCCCACCACGTAGGCGTTCCCCGAATCGTCTACCGCTATGCCATTTCCAAGATTAATGGAGGAACCCGCAAACTGGCTGGCCCAAACGAAGTCTCCGGCCGAATCCAGTTTACAAACAAAAATGTCCCGAGCACCTTGAGAAATTAGAGTGTGCGTTGGCCGCCCGGGGTCAAAATCTGTGGTATCCCCAAAAATACCTGTAAAAATAATGCTGCCTTCATCATCAATTACCAAATCCCTCCCTTCTCTCGAGCCGTTGAGGCCAGAAATTTGCTGAACCCACCGAAACTCTTGGGCAGTTGAAACTAAGCTCATAGCGCTGAAAAAGAGTAAGAACAAATCTTTCTTTAACATATATTTAAAATGATATAGATTTCCACTTCGGACGTTGTAAAAGAATAATCCGAGACGGCAGCGGCCATTTTGATCGGGTATTTAAAGCGCTCTAATTTCCTGTGCAAATTTATCATTGAAAGAAAAGCAGACTTTATACCAATTAGGGATATTTCATTGAGACTGTGTTGGAAGTTTATCTCAAAAGAAAAGTCGGAGTAGAATCCGTATGGAGAGTTTATGGGGATTTTTGAGGAAAATTGATTCAATTTTCAAGACTGATTTTCATTATCCAGTTTTTTAAAAACAGCTTTCAAAAGATTTTTACTGGTCTTTTCCAATTCTTTTCCCAACCGACCGCCGCTCAAGCCTCCACTACGGGAAATGATAGTAAGCTTATGAACTCCCTGCGCATCGTAAATCTTCATTGCCAAGTGCAGGTCGCTATCCAAACCATCTAATTGACCGTAGGACGTATAAAAAATTCTTTGATAGCCGAGGTAGGGGATGATGATGGCGTCTAAATCATTTTCTGAGCATAAACTTCTGACCTTGGAAATGTCGGGCTCTTTGAAAGAAAGATTTTTTTCATAAATACTTAAACCGTTATAATCACTTTCGGCAAACACTTTGGCATTTGCCGAAAGGAATATCTGGTTTATAATAGGACTAACTGCTTTTGAGTCATCATTTTCTTGGAGTGCGCAGTAACCAATCGTTTTGATTTGAGGATAAGAAAAGCTATCATAAAGAATCTTGGTTCTGCAGGAATTCAAGCAAAAAAAGGCTATCAGAATGAAGCTATATATTCTCAAAAATGGTTTTATTTTTCCCGCCAAAACGATTGTATTTTCCATATTTCAAAAGCCTTGTTTCCAATCACTTCTTCAACCACTTCCCACCATTTTCCTCCATCGCCTTGGATAGCATTTGCTTCAACTGTTTCCGGCTGGGCATTTTGCCTTTCAACTGCTCGGGCAGTTTGTGGGTAAAGTTGTATTCCGTCACGCCGATGGGTTTGCTGGTGCTGCGCAGCGCGTATTCCACTTCGATGTGGTCTTTGCTGGGGCATAGCAAAATGCCGATGGAAGGGTTGTCGTCGGCCTGCTTTTCCTGCTCGTCTAACAGTTCGAGGTAGAAGTTCAGTTTCGCCGCAAACTCCGGTTCAAATTCCACGGTTTTCAGTTCAATGGCTACGAGGCATTTCAGAAACCGGTGGTAAAAAAGCAAGTCCACGTGGTATTCCTTTTGGTTCAGTTTCAGGCGATATTGGTTGCCGATAAAACTGAACCCGTAACCCAGTTCCAGCAAGAAATCACGGATGTTTTCGATGAGACGGTTTTCCAATTCGCGTTCTAAAATAGGTTTGGTAATCCCCAAAAAATCAAGGTTATACTCGCTTTTCAGGGCTTCGTTGGCCTGCTCGGAAAGATGGGCGGGCAGGGCTTTTTCAAAGTTGTTCAATTTTGGGTTCAGCCTTTGGCGGCCGTAGGCGTCGGCTTTGATTTGGTTGAGGAGGACGGCGCGGCTCCAGCCCATTTGTTCTGTGCTGCGCAGGTAGTATTCGCGTTCTTTATTGCCCTTCAATTGTTGGAAAATCAATATGTTATGACTCCACGGAATTTGTAGCGCTTGGTTCAAAAGGGAAGGGTGCTCTTTGTATTGCAAATAAAACTGCCGCATTTTCCATAGGTTTTGAGGAGAATATCCTTTTGCCCCATCGGTTTGCCTACTTATATCTTGGGAGAGCGCTTCCACTATAGATTTTCCCCATTGATATTTCTCTTGATTTTCAAATATTATCCGGCCTATTTCATAATTCTGCCCGATGTGGAATTTGTTGATAGTCCGAAATGCCTCATACCTCGCGTGGTTGATGGTATCAATTACTTCCTGAAAAAAATCTTTATACCCTTCTAAAAACTTCATTTTCAAATTTTTACAATTCTATCACAGCTGTGGTAGAATTTCATAGCTTGAATTTATCTATCAATAATTTTTAATTATTCAATTCTATCACAGCGGCGATAGAATTTCATAGCCCTTCTCTATTAGCGTATAACTACAAGTGCCTCTAACCTTTCCGCACCCTCTCCCAAACCGCCACCCCCGTCCCCATCGCCATCAAAATGCACCCCGCCCACAGTAAGTTGATGAGCGGGAGAAGGGTATGGGGAGTTTAAAGAGTGCTTAGAGGAGTGATAACTTCGCAATTTTAAGAATCGCTCTTTCACCGCTGTCTGCTTGGATTTCTAAAAAATAGATGCCGTTGGGTTGATGAATTTCCATTCTAAAAGATGCGCAATCATAAAAGGTCTGAGCGGAAAGAGTTTGACCATTGATATTTCGGAGATGTGTTGAGATACTTTGATAACTTCTATTCAGTTCAATGTTCAAAGCTTCGTGTTGAAGGGGAACGGGATAACTCACGATTTCAAATGGAAATACCTCTTCGGGGATAGAAAATTCAGGCTGCGACATTTTATGGATGAAAACATCATTAAAATTCATAGATGTGAGATTTAAAACGAACGAACTATCAGGATCGAAATCTACCCTGCCCCCGAAATGCCCAGTCGTATAAATCTCGCCAGACGAACCTACGGCAATCGATCGCGAAAACTCCTGTGAATCACCGGGAAAGTTTATTGCCCACCTTAGATTTCCGTTATGAGAGCCATACTTAGCCACATAAACGTCATTGTTGGATTTCGCGGTGAGCTTAAATTCATCGGCGTTTAAATCAAAATCAGCGGTGTTGCTAAAAGAGCCAGTAATGTACAAATCGCCATAATTGTCTTGGTCGATAGACCAAGCCGCTGCGTGCGGCGCTCCCGTTATTTCCTTTGCCCATACAAAATTTCCTGAAGAATCCAGCTTCGTCATAAAAGCATTGTGCGACCTAAATCCCGCTGTCAGATTATAAACCCCACTACTGGGGTCGAAGTCCGCAGTACCGTAGAAAAATCCAACCGAATAACTGTTTCCCCACCTATCTACCTTCAAGTCCAATGCATTGATTCTCTCAGATCCGATAAATTTTTTGACCCACCCAAAATCGCCGGCCGAATCAAGCTGCAGGATGAAACTTCCCACCTCCCCAAAAGTAGATGTCAATATAGCTGCACCAGAACTTGGGTCAAAGTCCGTGTTCCCTTCAAACTGTCCAGTCAGATAAACATTTGAAAAACCGTCCACTTCAACAGACCACGGAAACAGATGGGCCTTGGCTTCTATTTGCCGTACCCATTGGAAGATTCCGTTAGAATTCAGTTTTAGAATGAAAATATCGTCTTTTTTATCTGAATACAAGATGGCGCTACCCGCGGAAAGGTCAAAGACTGCGGTGTCTTCAAATAAACCTGAAACCAAAACATTGCCCGCACCATCACAACCCAGCCGGAAAACTTTCTCATCCCCGATACCGCTGATATGTCTGCTCCACAGGAGATTTCCTTGTGGATCAAACTTGGTGATAAAAGCATCATTTTCGTGCAGCGCGGTATGTTCGTGAACGGCCGCAGATGGGTCGACATCTACGATTCCCGAAAACCAACCGCTAACGTAAATATTCCCAAGAGGGTCAATGTCAAAACCTCTACCGCTGGTTGAGGCACTGCCGCCCAACTGTATGGCCCATATTAAATCCCCGTTTGAACCTATTTTGAGTACATAAATATCGCTAGTTCCTTTCGCGTTAAGATACATTTTGTTCGGGCCGGGGTCAAAGTCCACGGAGTCAATAAAATTCCCCATCGCATAAACATTTCCGTTTTGATCTGCTACCACTTCTTGCTCGAATGAGCGTCCTGACAATTGTGCCACCCATTCAAAAGTCTGTCCATAGCCAAAAAATGAGGTGAGAAAAACACCTACTAAAGAAATCCAATAATCTCGCATATTTTAAACTCTGAAGAGTTGTTGATTAAAAATTCTGCATAAAATTAGCCTTACTTCCAAACCTGCGATACAAATGTAACAATCCTCCTTTGTGAAAAATTAGAAGAAGTAACAAGGTTAAGGGCATTTTCAGGTTTATGAAACTGGAACAAAGGCTTTTTTCATTGCATTTCTGATCAAAGCTTCCCTGATCATTTCCCCTGAACCTTTATAAACTTATGACTAAAGAAAATTTTTTGCGGAGGATTTCGATGACTTCCATATCCCTTTGTTAAACCGCCATTAAAATACAACCCGCCCACAGCAAGTTGATCAGCGGAAAAACGATCGCCTTCATCACGATGAACGGAGCCGTCAGCAATGACTCACCCTCTTTATTTGATAATCTTTACAACCGCTCGCTCACCTTTTTCGGATTGGATTTCTAAAAAATAAATGCCTTTAGGCTGGTCGATTTCAATTGAAAATTGTGAACTGTTGTAGAATGTTTTCTCAGAGAGAATCTTACCATTTGCGCTTCTCAGAAATGCGGAGAGCGTTTTATATGGATTTGCCAACTCCACCCGTACCGTACCTTTTACTGAAGGGTTTGGATAAACATTGATGTTGGATAGAAAGGTGGTTTCGCTAATTTCAAAATCGGGTTGGTAAAGCTTTTGGACGAAAGCAGTGAAAAAATTGTTCGCCGCCGTTAAAGAAAAAGAAGCGTTACCAGGATCAAAGTCAACTGTATTCGTGAAACCGCCTACGGAATAAATATCGCCGCTAAGGTTGGTGCCAAAAGATTTGGGGTACATATGGGATACGGGCCCTCCAAATGCTATGGCTGAACGAAACCCACCATCGGACGAGCCATACTTGGCAATAAAAATGTAGTCCGACCCTGGGACTACCAGCTTAAACGTCCCCGGCCCTGGATCAAAATCTGCGCTATCGCCAAAGCCCCCCATCAAGTACAGGTCGCCATAGACATCTTGCATAAGCGATACCCCAATGCTATGAACATAAAACTCGGTAATCTGATGTGCCCATTCTAGCGTCCCTGCGTTGTTTAATTTCACCAAGAAGGCATTCGGAATGGTGTTTTGGCGGTATTTATAAGGAGCAATTAAATTGAACTGGCTGGGCCCAGGGTCAAAATCAACCGTGTCACGAAAGAAGCCTGTAAAATAAACGTTGCCGGCTTGGTCTGAAATCAAATCAATAGCGATTACGTTCTCTTTACCCTTGAAACCCTTGGCCCATTTCAATTGACCAGAATCGTCTAATTTCAAAACAAAAGAACCGAAGGCATCAGGAGATTCCATTCGCAGAGAATCCTGACCAGGATCAAAGTCAATATCTCGCGAAAATCTACCGCCGACATATACTGCATTGGCGGCATCCGTGCCTAAAGCGTTGATTTTAAAATCAGCAATCTTTTCGGTGCGCCACTGTCTCACCCAAATAAAATCGCCAGCGGAATTAAGCTTTAGCAAAAAACCGTCGAGTTTCGTGTTATCTGCATAAAGGATGGAATCGTTGACACCGGCATCAAAATCCGCACTGTCACCAAATGGGCCGGCTAAATAGATGTTATTATTCTGGTCCAAAGCCATATTTTGAACCCCTTGGTGATTCTTGCCCCCGATGGTTTTGCACCAGATAAAGTTGCCATTGGTATCCAGTTTAGTGACGAAAATATCCTCATCTTCCACGGCAGTGCGGATGAAATGAGCTGAACCTGGGTCAAAGTCAACGCTTCCCGAAAAATGACCCGTTAGCACGATATCCCCATTATTGTCCTGCTTCATATCCCAAATCATTAGGTCGTCGTTTCCCCCCAGTTGCTTCGCCCAGATAAATTTTCCAGCCGGGTTTAGCTTTAGAACGAAACCACTTTCAACATTGGTGGAAATGAGCTCAAAAACCCCAGTGTCGGGATCAAAATCCACTTTATTTTCAAACGACCCCGTTAGATAGATATTCCCAGAGGGTGCGACCACCATTTTTTCTGAAAATACCCTTCTAGGCATTTGAAACGCCCAATCAAAAGATTGGGAATAGCAAATTGTAAGAGACAATAGGGTGATAAGAAGGGTTTTAATCATAGTCGCTAAGTTTTTAGGCGGAACAAAAATAGGGCAGTTAGCTTTTCCTCACCCGCTCCCAAACCGCCACCCCGTCCCGATTGCCATCAAAATACACCCCGCCCACAGCAAGTTGATAAGCGGGAAAACAATCGCCTTCATCACGATGAACGGCTTTTCATTGGGCCTCTGATTAAGGCAAACCCAAAACGCTTTTAAGTTTTCGGTCAGCCTCTTCCATCTTTTCTGTGCTCAGTTTTCCTAACTCTCCTAAAACCAATTTTCTTTCGACCGTGCTGATTTTATTTAGGCGTAATCTGGAGGGTCTTTTCAGACCATTCTGAGAATCGGGCTCAAGTACAATATCAAAGAGGTTAATGTGCTTTATTCTCGAAGAAACAAAAGCAACCATCACATCCCATTCGTCAGTGGCCAATACCAACGCTGGCCGCTCCTTGCTGCCCGTCAAATCTGTGAATGGAAACGGAACGAGGATGATATCGCCCTTTCTCAACGGTAACGGACTTTTAAATCATCCACCGTGTACAAGTCCTCCTCTTCGTCTCTCAGAAAATCAAAAGATTTGGATTCGCTAGCCAATTTCATAATGCCTTTGCGCAAAATTTCATCTTCATACTTTGCTAATAAAAACTCTATATAATCCGAAACTTGCTGCAATTTTTCCTTGGGCAATTTTGCCATATCCTTGGTAGTATTTTCAAACAAAATCTCGTGGCTCATTTCTAAAAGGATTTTTAAATGGTAAAAATAACCAAACTCTAAGATTTCCGCACCCTCTCCCAAACCGCCACCCCCGTCCCGATCGCCATCAAAATACACCCCGCCCACAGCAAGTTGATGAGCGGGAAAACAATCGCCTTCATTACGATGAACGGCTTTTCGTCGGGGTTGGCTTTTGTCCACGCTTTCAGTTGGATTTGGTTGGTCTCGGTGTTGATGTCGGCGAGGCGGAATTTGAAGCCTTGCTCTTCCATAATCGCATCTTGGTGGGAAACTTCGTTGCCGTTCAGAATGTAGGCGGGTTCGGCGAGGAATTCCTGTCCCAAGACGTTCACGATTTTCAGGCGGGCGGTGAGTTTCAGCGCGGCCAGCTCGCCCGAGGTGCTGTCCATTTTGGCGTTCACTTTCAGGCTGTCCATCACCACAAAATGCCGCTGGAAAACGATGCTGTCGCCGCGCGAAACTTCGGCCTCCATTTCGCCAATGTAACCATCGTCGGATTTTGGCTCTAAGTACGATGAATACTGGACGTGCGTGTAAATATCCTTGTGCCAAAAGTGGCGTGTATCGGGATTGGGCGTCGGTCCCATATTATCGGCAAAAAGGAGGTGCGGCTCTAAATCGAACGCCTTTTTTTCCGTTTCGGAATTATAATACGAAACGCTGTAAAATTGCTGGTCGCCCGTGTCGCGCTTGCCGTTGAAGATGGCGGTGTATTTTCCTAATTTAGAAGGGGTTCGCAGTTCCAAAAGCGCGTTTTCGCTGGCGGGCAAATCTTCCGAAAGGAATACATCCGTTTCACTGATGATGTCCTGTTTTCCCTGTGAAATAAGCGCGCCGACCAAAATCAGCGCAAAGCCAACGTGGGCGATGCTACTGCCCGCCATCCCGATTTTTCCTTTTTTGATGGAAAGCCAATAATACAGATTGCTGACCGCCGCGAAAATCCCAGCGAAAAGCAAAACAAGATACAAAGGCTGTTTCCAAAAATTGTATGAAAAAGCGGTTGAAATTGTCAATAAAATCGCAATGATTATTGATATTAAAATGTTCTTCCAAAAGCGCTTCAAATCGGTTTTTTGATAATTCAAATATTGGCCAAAAGCCACCAAAAGTGCGATGACAATCGCGAAGGGAATTTGGAAACTATTATAATGGTCAATCACCTCGGTGGGCGGCGCCATCTTTTCATCCAAAATGGAAACGAAGCCGTCCGGCCCAATCAGCTTGTTGATGACCGGAATCGAAGTGCTGAAAATAATTTGGAAGGCGGAAATCAACAGCACTAAACTGCCGATGAACATCCAAAACTCGCGGGAACTGAGTTGGTCTTCCTTTTTGTTTTTGGGAATATTTTTATATCGAAAAAAGTAAATCCCAAAGGAAACAATCACGAAAAAAAGTAGGCAGGTGAGGAGTTGGCCGTTCAATCCCAAATCCACGAAAGCGTGCACGGAAGTGTCGCCCAGCACGCCACTGCGCGTTAAAAAAGTGGAATACAAAACGGCGAGAAACGCGAGGAGGGTGAGGAAAAACGCGCTGGTCAATCCGGTGCGGCGGTTTTTTACGATGAGTAATAAATGCGCCGCGCCGACCAAAATTATCCACGGCACGAGCGACGAATTTTCCACGGGGTCCCACGCCCAAAAGCCGCCGAAACTTAGCGCTTCGTAAGCCCACGCGCCGCCCATCAAAATGCCCGTCCCCAAAATCCCGACGCTGAAAAACGTCCACGGCAAAGCGGGTTTTACCCAGCCAGTGAAGTCTTTTTTGAGAAGCCCGCCCATCGCAAAAGCGAACGGCACCAGCACCGAGGCAAATCCCAAAAACAGCACCGGCGGGTGGATGGTCATCCAATAATTTTGGAGGAGCGGGTTGAGGCCGCTGCCGTCGAAAAAGGCGGGGAAGCGCTCCAGATAATCCGCCACTTGCGTCCACGGCAGGCCGATGTTTTCGGGCAGTTCGCGCATCAAAATAAAGGGGCTGCTGCCGATTTTCCAACCGAACGGAAACACGCCCAAAATCATCGACGCCAGAAACGCCTGCACCACGGCGAACACGCCCATCACGCCTGATTCCCAGCGTTTTGCGGTGAACATCAAAACCAATCCCAAAACGGAATGCCAAAACATCCACAGCAAAAAACTGCCTTCCTGCCCTTCCCAAAACGCGCTGAACATATAGCGCAACGGCAGGTCGCGCGAGGTGTGTTCCCACACATAACTGTACTCAAAATGGAAGTTGAGCATCATATAAAACAACGTGCCGATGATGCCGAAAACGCTGCCCGCGTGGATACCAAAAGCGGCACGGGCGACTTTCTTATAGCTTGATTCTGAGTTTTTTAGAAAGATAAAATACGCGATGGCCGCCACGATGGCCGAGGCAAACGCGAGGCTTGCGAGAAAGCGGCCGAGCTGGCCGGCAAAGAGGTGTTCGCCAATGTATTCCATTTAGGGTTTTTGTACGAAATCTTCGATAACGAGAATTTCGGGTTTTTTGAGATTTGTCCGCTTTAGGCGGCCGTCGTTGGTGAGGAAAATGTCGGAATCCATCTCGATGGCAGAAGCGAGCTGGAAAGCATCGGCCAACTTCAATTTATTTATAGAGCGAAGTTCGGCGGCAATAATGGCCGTCAATTCAGATAAAGCGCCCATCTCGAAGAACTTAGAAGAAGATAGTTTCTGTTGATACGATTCAATCAATCCTTCATTTTTATCGCGAATCGGTTTTACCAAAATTTCGGATAAGGTTACTAAAGAAGTTTGAAGAAAATTCTCGCCATTTTTATTTTGTAAAAAGATAGGTTTTACCGTAGAATAAAATGCGCTGTTGTGTTCAAAAAAATAGATGAACGGATTGGTATCCAAAAAGACTTT
Organism: Owenweeksia sp.; assembly: GCA_965214115.1. Taxonomy (GTDB): domain Bacteria; phylum Bacteroidota; class Bacteroidia; order Flavobacteriales; family Schleiferiaceae; genus Owenweeksia. The sequence goes on along the minus strand of CBDCAU010000008.1, from coordinate 292,861 downwards.
TTTGGATTTGGTTAAAGAAATTAGTCCCATTCTTCTCGCAGCTCTCTTACATATTCATCCGTGTCAATGCTTTGCCACATTTCTGCGCCCACTCCATCCAAATCCGCCAAATAATGTTCTTCCTCTTTTTCGCTCCGTTCAACCTTTGACTTCTTCAATAGATTTTGCAATTTTTTGAGGATGGACTTTTGCGCCTCTGTGTTCAATTGCTGCACCTGAAACCAAAGCTGATTTATTTTGATAGCATCTTCCATTTTGATAGGATTTTATTCTTCAAATTTACTGTTTTCTGTTAATGGGCAATCATCTCTTCCAAAACCAAAACCTTGATTTCCTCGCATTTGGCCAGCTTATCGTCATTCGTAAGAAAAAAGTCCGCTTGGTTCAGAATTGCGGCGGCCAATTGAAGCGCATCCGGTGCTTTGAAACCATATTTAGCTCTTAACTCTGCGCCTTTTTCAGCAACTATTTTGTCAATTTCAAATAGTGAAAAACCTTCCGTCTCCCTAAGAAGCTGTCTAAAAACGTTTCAACATAATTTTTATGGAGGCTAAAAGCACCATCGCCTCCGATGAGCTCTTCAGCCTCTCGTAGTTCTTTGAGTTCCTGCGGCAGGTGTCCAGCCAGGCGAAGGTGCGCTCGACCACCCAGCGCCGGGGCAGCACCTGGAAGCCGCCCCCCTCGGGCTTCTTGATTATCTCCAAGTCGATGCCATGGTCTTTTTTGGCCTTCTCCACCAGTTTGCCCGCGTAGCCGCCGTCGGCCCAGAGCTTGCGCAGGCACCGCCAGTCCCCCGCCATCCCGTCCAGCAGCCCGGCCGCGCCGTCCCTGTCCTGCACCGAGGCCGGGCCGACCTCCACGGCCAGCAGGTGGCCCTGGGTGTCCACGGCGATGTGCCGCTTCACCCCCTTGACCTTCTTGCCCGCGTCGTAGCCCGCCGGCTGCCCTGCCACCAGGGTGTTCTTGACGGACTGGGAGTCCACCGAGCCCGCCGTGGGCTGCGGGCCGCGCCCGGCCTCTGCTCGGCGCGCCTCCACCAGAGATGCGTTCACCGCCTCCCACAGGCCGCTGTCCCGCCAGGCGGCGTAATAGTAATAGACCAGCTTCCAGCCGGGGAAGTCCGAGGGAAGCATCCGCCACTGGCAGCCGCTCTCCACAAGGTACATAACCGCGTTGACCACCTCGCGCAGGCCGTGCTTGCGCCTGCGGCGGGTGTCGAAGAATTTTGATAATATTGCCCACTGGACGTCGCTCAGGTCGCTCGGGTAAGCCGTCATGATTATGATTTTGGTGAATCACAATTTTCGGCATGCAGGAAGGGCCCAGCGGCGGCCTTCCTTGTTTTTTCTCAACACTGGTATATGAAATAATCATTTCTAGACAGCCTCTAAGCAAATTTCTATATTCTTCCGTGATTTCGTATTCATTCTCGCGGAGCGGTTTTACTAAAGTTTCAATAATACTGATGACCGATGTTTGAAAGCTCAACTTCCCATCTTTGGCCGCAAAGAAAAAGGTGCTGACAGTGAAGTTGTCTAAAGTCAAATTCACCTCAGCAAAATTACCGCAAACGCCAGCCAGTGCAGGGCTTTCCAGTGCAGCGGGCTGGTCTCGAAGCGCACCAGCAGCGCCTTGAACCCGTCGAGCCAGGCGTTGGTCCTCTCCACCACGAACCTGTGCCCGTACAGCAGCTCGTCGAAGAAGTGCCCCTCGCCGCCGCCGTTCCTGGGGTTGGGGCGGATGTTTGCGTTTATCTCCGCGTCCTCCAAAAAGTCCCTGAACTCTTGGGCGTCGAAGCCCGCGTCCGCGTTCAGGAACAGCCCCCCGGTGGGGATTTCCGAGGCCTCCAGCGCGCCCAGCATCCGCTTCACCTGCCCGGCCAGGCCGTGGGTGTCGTGGTGGTTGCCGGCCGCCGCGTCGCCGCAGGCCAGCGGCTGCCCCCGCCTGTCGGTCAGGAACAGCATGTTGGTGGTGCGGCACTTCTTCCTGCCCTGGTAGGCCACCGCCCCGCCGCCCCGCTTGGCCGGGGTGTGCGAGCCGTCCAGCTGCACGCTGGACATGTCCAGCCCGGCCTTGTGCTTCTCCAGGGCCCCCCGCCAAGCCTTTTCCCAGCTGCCGTCCCGGCACCACTTGCGGAAGTGGTGGTACACGCTCTGCCACCTGTAGCCCACCGCGAAGAACTGCCGCACGGGCAGCTCGCGCCACTGGCAGCCCGTCTTCAGCCGGTACAGCACCGCCTGGACCACCTGCCAGTCCTCCACCTTCGCGTTGCCCCGCCCGTTGCCGAAGCTCAGGTGCGGGCACAGCTCTTTTTTATGATACTTTTGTCCAACATATATTTTTTCACCAATGGTACAGGGTATTGGTTTACAATGCTTTAGTGCCATTGGTGTTTTTTCAAAAACTGTCTTTTGACAAGTTCAGTATCAAAGTACTTGTCATTTTTTTCGATAAAATAAATGAATGGCGCAGTATCTAAGAAAAAGGTTTTCCCGAAATATTCTTCCTTTAATCCCATTCTCTTTCTTTTCGAATATAATCTTCCACATCAACGTCTTTCCACAATTCAGCGCCGACCCCAGCCAATTTATGCAATTGAAAAGGCGGCTTTTTTTTGATTTCGGCCGACTCCAATAGTTTCTGAATTTTACTCAAAAGGGCTTGGTGCTCAGCTTCGTCAAGTTGCTGTACTTTTTTGACTATTTTCTTTACTTGGGTTGGGGTTTCCATAGTTGATTTGTTTTAAAGGGATTACAAATTTACCCGTTCCATTGTATAAAATCGCACGGCCGTGCGATTCTACGAATCAATACGTCCCATACCCCGCCACCTCGTTCTGTTCATTATACTTACTGGGGCATTTCATCAAAATTTCCTGCGCCACGAAACCCGTGTCGGGTGGCGAAACCTTTCATCGTGATTTCTTCGCTGCGTTCAAAATCTTGGGGTTTGGGTTCGCCGTAGATGACTTGGCGTTTTTGGCCTTCTTTGTCGATAGCGGTGAAGGCAAAGCGCTGATTTCGAGCGTTATAATCCATCGGGGCATCTTTGTCCAAATAGCCGATGACGGTGTATGTGGTACCGGGGTTTTCGGCGGCGCGGGCAAAGCCGACATAAGTGGAAGCATCGTTGATAGTGGCCATTATCGCGCCGATGGCAACGATGATTACAAAAATGATGGCGATGTGGGTGCGTTTCATTTTTCGGTTTCTTTTTCCAATTTGCTGATTTTGCGGTCGATGGCAATCATATAAAACAAAATGCCGGCGAAAACGATGGCGGCGATGACCACCACAACATAAATTTTGCCATTGCTGCGGAGAGTGTCGGCCATTTCCACGGCGGGCATTTCGTTCTGCGCTATCAAAATATTTATACTAAAAAACGCGCAAAAAGTGAGTATATATTTCATAACAAAACACCTTCTTTTTTCCAACGGATTTTTTGTAATCTAATTTTCAATTGGGTAATCCAAACGCCGATTAAAGTGAAGCCGATGACGGCGGGGTAAAAAACCCAGCGCATTTGGCTGTTCAAATCGTAGCCGCCGAAGCCGGGGTTGCCGCCGTTGCCGGGGTGCAGGCTGTCGGTTATCCGTGGCAAAATTCCGATGAAAACGATCATCATCACAAAAGCAAAAATGTTGTAAACGGCGGCCAACCGCGCGCGTTTTTGGAAATCATCCACCGAGCCGCGCAGCACAAAATAGGCGAGGTAAATCAGCATCGTGACGGCGGTGCCGTTCAGCTTGGGGTCGTTGACCCACCACGCGCCCCAAGTGAAGCGCGCCCACACGCTGCCGGTGAGCAATCCGATGGTGGCGAGGAAAAATCCGGTGGTGGCTAATTCCTTGGCTTTCAAATCGGTGAGGCGGGATTCGTCTCTCAGAAATTTGATGGAATACACCAGCGAGGCGAGCATCAAAATAATCATCCCAAACCACATCGTGACGTGGAAATAAAGCACGCGGATGGTCTCGTTAAGGATGGGCAAGCGCGGTACGTCGCCGAGGAATCCCATTATGATGGCATAAAAAACGAGCAGCGCGCCGAGGGCTTTCCACCAGTGTTTCATCGGGGGTTTTTAATCGCGCCAAAGGTAGGCAAAAAGCAGGTAGCCGAGCAGCGCCGATACCAGCACCAGCAACGATAGAACAATGATAAATTGGGCGTTCACTCCCCACGAAAAACCCGTGACCGCCCGCCCGCTGACCTTGCTGAGCGCGATGACCTGCGGGAACAAAAGCGGGATGCTGAGGATGGCGGGCAGCGCGGGATTATCGCCCGCTTTCGCGGAAATGCCGGCGGTGAAAGTAAGGATAGCCGAAAATCCGGCGGAAGCCAACAAAATAATTAGTAGAAAAGCCGCTAAATCTTCGATAGGATTTTTAAATAAAAAACTGAATATCAAAAGGTTCAAAATTCCTATCAAAAATAGGTAGAAAAAATTGTATAAAGATTTGCCTAAAACGAGGGCTTGCGGTTTTATCATTTGATAATACAAAAGGAAGCGTCGGCTGGCTTCATTTTGAAAGGAACGAAATGCTGCCTGAACGGCGGCAAAAATGAAAATTATCCAAAAGAGCGCGTTCCACATTTGGGCGGTGGCGCTGCCTTCCAACACTAAATAGCTGAGATAAACGCTGGTCAGAACGTAAAGCGCGACGGACAGCAAAGCATCACGCCGCCGCCATTCTAAGGTGAAAACTAATTTAAAAACTTGGAAAACCACGGGGCGAAGGTAAATAGGCAAAAAAAAAGCGCGGCAAAGCGCCGCGCTTTCCAAATAAATGTGGATGCTACTAATTCTTCAAAAACTTTAAAAGCACCTTGTTCAACTCCTCGGTGTGCGTTACGTTCAGGCCGTGTGGGCCGCCTTTCACCACGTGATAGTGGTTGTTGGGAATCAGTTCAGCGGCCTGATTACCAGCCGTTTTGATGGGCACAATATTGTCCGCATCGCCGTGAATAATCAAGGTAGGCACGCTCACGTTTTTGCATTCGCTGCGGAAGTCCGTGCCGCCCCAAGCCTTGGCCGTTTCGATGGTAGCGCGCGGCGAAGCGTGGCGGCCGATGGTGCGGATGTATTCTTGGAAACCGTCGCTCAAATCATTTTTATCGGTATTGAAAAAGTCTTGGACAAACTGCGACATAAATCCGGCGCGGTCGGTTTGCAGCGCGTTCATAATTTCATTCACGTCCTCTTCCGGCACGCCGTCGGGGTTGTCGTCTTTTTTTGTGACAAGCGGAATGATGGAAGAAATAAGAACAGCTTTTGCAATGCGGTCGCTGCCAAAATCGGTAAAATAGCGCACCACTTCACCGCCGCCCATCGAAAATCCCACGAGGATGGCATCGCGCAAATCCAACTCTAAAATCAAGGTTCGCAAATCGTTGGCAAGGGTGGAATAATCAAAATTATCATAAGGAAGGGAAGACGCACCAAACCCGCGACGATCATAAGCGATAGCGCGAAAACCCGCATCGGCGATAGCTTGCATTTGGGGTTCCCAAGTGCGGTGGCTCAGCGGCCAGCCGTGGATGAGAATCACGGGTTGACCCTTGCCATAATCTTGGTAAAAAAGCTGGAGGTTTTCTTTGTTCTGTTGTTCATTCAGTGTTACAAATGGCATTATTTCTTAAAAATTTATAAGGTGAGTGAATCCTTGATTTTCAAAGATTTCAATACTTATTCTAACTTTTTGGCACCGCAAAATGTTCGGTCGAATCAACGCCCATTTTCCACGGCAGGCCGGTAAAATATCTCCTTGATGGAATCCATTTCTTGCTCGCCGCGTGCGATGGCTTGCACCTTTTCCCATAAATCATCGCTGATGAGTGGCCGCAGTTTTTGCTCCAGTTCGGGGATGTGCCTGAAATTTTCGTTGAGCTTTTCGTCCCAAACGCTGCTATAATTTTCCAAGTCGTTGGGATACACCACTTTGCGTTCGGTGCCTTCGTCCACCGCCTCAAAAGGTTCGGAAATATTCAGGTAGCCGTAATCGTCAGTGAGCTGCTCGCCAGGCTGAATATCGCGGATGGCAATCTCAAAATCGTATGCCGTGGAAAGGCAGTTGGAATTGAAACTGTGGTTCACGAAGCGGCCATTATCCCAGCACAGAACCAAATTCCCAGTACTGTTTTTAAAACAATAAATGTCGAGGATTTGCTGGTAAAGCGGGTCAAGTTGCTGCGCTTCTTCGGGGGTGAACTCGCGGTCCAGCTTGTCGCGCGCCCAGGTGATGGTGCCTTTGGGGAGCAATTTGGTGGCCACTACGCCGTAGCCAATTTCAGGGCTGATGAAGCGGAGTTCCGTATCGGGGTGAATCATTTTTTTTGGATTGAAAGAATTATAGATTTTCCGAATAAACTGATGCTGCTTTTTAAAGTTCGCGAAACGTTTGGGACAACCTTCAAGTAAAGTAATTTTCCGCGAAGCCAGCATTTACTCGCTTTTCAGCCGCTCGCTTTCATCGTCCAAGCCCGTTTCCCGCTCGCGGACGCGCTGCATTTTTTGATTGCCAAAATTATAAGTGACGGAAATCTGCCCGCGGCGCGAATCACGCCCGCCCGTACCGTTCATTTGGAGGTCGGCAAACTCGGCCTCGGCGCGCCACGGCGAGCTGAAAAAAATATCCGTCACCGCCAGTTTCACCGTCAATCGGTCTTCCAAAAAACGCTTTTGGTAGCCGAGGGTCAGCGCGCCCAAACTCTTGGTTTGGAAGGTGCCGCCCCAAATACTCGGCGAGCTGGCCCAGCCGTTCAGATTGATTTCGTGGCCGTTTTTCAATTTGAAAGTAAGCTGCCCAAAGCCGCTGGCCGTCAGTTGAGAAACCGACACGAATTTTGGATTGGCATCATCAAAAAACGACTGAAAAATGTTGATGCTAAAAAAGGATTCCAGCCAACTGGTGATTTGCCACGGATAGCTGGCGCCGCCAGAAATCACGCGCTGGGTGGCGATGTTTTGCGGTTGTAAGATATTGATGCTATCGCCTTCAGGGCGAGTAATTTGCGCCACAAAATCTGACACGTGGCTGTAAGAAAAGTAAGTGTTCAGCACATATTTATAAGTGTGCGATAGTTTGATATTGTGCGAATATTGCGGCTGCAAAAAGGGGTTGCCGCGCCGGAAACTCAGCTCATCCAAACGGAATTCAAACGGGTTCAAACTTTGGTAATCCGGCCGGCGGATGCGGCGGCTGTAATTCAAGGCAAAAGTGCTGGTGCGGCTGGGCGAAAACGTGGCGCCGCCGCTGGGAAAAAGGTTGAAATAATTGCGCTCCACCAAGGAGTCATCCACACTTTGGCTGGCCGTCAGCTCGCCCACCGAGCGGGTTTGCTCGCCGCGCAAGCCCGCGTTCACGCTCCACTTCTGCCATTTTTTGGTGTAAGTAAAATAGCCCGCCGTTACCTGTTCGTCATACGAAAAATCGTTGCTCTGGCTTTCCACCAAAGTCTCGGTTTCACCATTCACATCGAAAAAATCAAAACTGTTTTCGGTCAGCACTTTGGAAAATTCGCCGCCGACACCGATTTCGCCGCTCAACAAATTCTGCGAATAATCGGTTTTGGCGGTAAAAAGCGTGACACTGGTCGGCGTAATCATCCGAAAATTGGACTCGAATTGCACGGCGCCGGTTTCGCCATCCAAATAAGCATTCGGCTGAAACACGTTGCGGTCTTGATCAAAATAACCGCCGTCAAAATCCACCGACAAAGTGCGGTTGTTGGTGTCTTGGTAGCGATAATTGAGATTCAAAAAAGCGTTTTGAAACGATTGTTGCTCTTCGCTGCCCGCGTCCAAAATCTGCTCCACGCCCTCGTTGCTGGCCAATGAAATATCGGTGGTGGTTTTCGTCAGATTGTCGCGGTCGGAGAGCGTGCCGCGCACCTGCAAGCCGATGCTGTGGCGGTCATTCAAATCGTGGTCGGCCGTGCCACGGAAATTGTGCGACATATAATCACCGGTGGTGATGCTCACTTTGTCGAACTCAATGCCGTTCTGCAAGCGGTAAAAATCGAAGAAACTCCAGCGGTTGCCTTGGTTGATATTGTACGATCCCATCAGCCGCGTGGCGCGGTTGCGGTGGTGTAAAGTGATGCCGCCATTGCTTTGAAAATAGCGCCCTTGGCTGGCCGCGCCGGTCAGAGTGCCGTTGGTGCCGAGGCGGTCGTCTTTTTTAAAAACGATATTGATGATGCCCGCCGATCCTTCCGCGCGGTACTTGGCTGAGGGCTGCGTAATCAGCTCAATCGACTCAATATCAGAAGCATTCAGCGATTGCAGATAGTTGTTCAAATCATCGCCGGAAAGGCCGCTGCGTTTACCGTCGATGAAAATTTCCACGCCGCTTTTGCCTTCGAGAATCAGATTGTCGTTATTGTCGATGACAAGGCCCGGCGCTTTCCGCAACATTTCAAAACCGTTGCTACCAGCGGCCTGCGGGTCGTTTTGCACGTTGAAAACCGTTTTGTCCGCCTGCACCATCACTAGCGCTTTTTGTTCGATGATGCTCACTTCGTCCAGTTGGTTGCTGTTGGTTTTCAATGCGATAGTGCCGAGGTTCACATCCGCGCTAAGCGAAATATTATTCTGATAGAATTTTTGAAACCCGATGCTGGAAATCTCCAAAAGATAATCACCGGATGGGATGCCGCGCAGCGCGAAATTGCCGTTGGCATTGGCCGCTTCGCCCTTTACGATAATCGAATCCGCCGCGTTTTTTAAGATGACATTGGCAAAGGAAACCGGCTCGCGGTTTTCATCCAACACATTTCCCGAAAGGGTGTGCGATTGTGATTTCCCCGAAAAAGAAAGCAGGGTCATCAGTGTGAAAATGAGGAGGTTGGAGTTTTTCATTTTGAAAATTTGAAACCCGCAAGGTAAGATGAAGACTTCCCGCAAAAGGTTGGGAAAGTGTTCTTTAACAGGATTTTATAAAATCTGAAAAAGCAAAATCAAATATCAACCGCTGACGGAACCCTAAAATTTTTAGGTAAAAAATCGGTTTGATTTTAATTCTATTTTCGCAAAATGTCCATTACAGTACAGAACATCACCAAAAAATACGGCGCGCAAAAGGCGCTGGACGATGTGAGTTTTTCCATCGGAACGGGGGAAATCGTGGGTTTCCTCGGGCCCAACGGCGCGGGCAAATCCACGATGATGAAAATCTTGACGTGCTACCTGCCGCAGACTTCCGGCACGGCCCAAGTAGCCGGAATGGACGTTTCGGAAAAAAGCATTCCCATTCGCAAAAAAGTGGGCTATCTGCCGGAGCACAACCCGCTGTATCTGGAAATGTACGTCAAAGAATACCTCGCTTTTGTGGCGGGCATCCATCAAACATCCAAAAAAAAGATTGCCGAAATCATCGAAAAAACGGGGCTGAAAAAAGAGCAGCACAAAAAGCTGGGGCAACTGAGCAAAGGCTACCGGCAGCGCGCGGGATTGGCTGCGGCACTTCTCCACGACCCCGAAGTCCTGATCCTCGACGAACCCACCACTGGACTGGATCCCAACCAGTTGGCGGAAATCCGCAACCTCATCAAAGAAATCGGGCGGGAAAAAACGGTGATGCTTTCCACCCACATTATGCAGGAAGTGGAAGTGCTGTGCGACCGCGTCATCATCATCCACAACGGAAAAATAGTGGCCGACCGACCCACCGCCGATCTGAAAGAAGTGCAGGGAGCGAAAGTTTTTTCGGTGGAATTTGACAAGGCATTTTCCAAAAATGAATTGAAGAAAATCGCGGGGGTGCAAAATGCGGTTTTAGTTGCTGGTAATAAATGGAAAATTACCGCCGTAGCGGGACAAGAAATCCGCTCGGAGATTTTTCAGTTTGCCGTGAAACACGAGGCTACCGTATTGGAAATCAAACAAGAAGAACAACGGTTGGAGGATGTTTTTCAGCGGCTCACTGAAAAATAGTCCTTTTTTTCACCACATAGGGGCTTCGATACACTTTGAAATTTTCTAAAAATTTCAAAGCACTCAGCCTGACAACGCCAAAACGGCGAGGCTTTTTTAGAGAATTTCAAAGCATTCAGCCGGACAATGTTTACACGGCGAGGGTTCTTACAAAAGTTTAAAGCATTCAGCCTGTACGGTGCCAACACGGCGAGGTTTTTTTTAAGAGAATTTCAAAGCCCTCAGCCTGTACGATGCCGACACGGCGAGGTTTTTTACAAATTTTCAAAACACTTATTCATTGGAGCGCCAATGTCGTCCTGAGTAGCCGAGGAACGAGGCGTATCGAAGGGCTATTTCTTCCGCAAATACACCTGAATAGGCACACCTTTAAAATCAAAATGCTCCCGTAATTTATTCTCCAAAAACCGCTTATAGGGCTCTTTCACATATTGCGGGAGATTGGCAAAAAAAGCAAAGCTCGGCGTGCGGGTGGGCAATTGGGTGATGAACTTGATTTTGACGTATTTCCCTTTGGTGGCGGGCGGCGGCTGGTTTTCGATGATTGGCAAAAGCGTATTGTTCAGCTTGCTGGTGGTGATTCGTTTTTCGCGCCTTTCATACACTTTTATGGCCTCTTCGATGGCTTGAAAAATGCGCTTTTTTTCCAATACGGAAATGAACAAAATCGGTAAATCCGTGAAGGGTTGCAATTTGCGCAAAATTTCATCACGGAATTTATCGGCGGTTTGGGTATCTTTTTCAATCAAATCCCACTTGTTTATCAATAAAACAACGCCCTTTTTATTCTTCACCGCCAAGGAAAAAATCGACAAATCCTGACCCTCGAAACCACGCTCAGCATCGGCCATAATTATGCAGACGTCCGCATTCTCGATGGCGCGGATGGAGCGCATCACCGAGTAAAATTCCAAATTTTCGTGCACCTTGGTTTTTTTGCGTACCCCCGCGGTATCGATCAAAAGGAAATCTTGGCCGTACAGATTATAGCGCGTATGGATGGCGTCGCGCGTGGTGCCGGCCACGTCCGTCACGATGTTGCGCTCCTCCCCTATCAGCGCGTTGATGAAAGACGACTTGCCCACGTTGGGCCGGCCCACAATCGCAATCTTCGGCAGGTCAAGGGTTTCCGCTTCTTTTTCTTCAGGCAGTTTTTCGAGCAGGGCGTCCAAAAGTTCGCCCGTGCCGCTGCCGTTGTTGGCGGAAATATTATACACTTCGCCAAGGCCGAGCGCGTAAAATTCGGCGCTCATCGTCTGCCGCATCGCGTTATCCACCTTGTTGGCCACCAGCATCACGGGCTTTTTGGCTTTGCGCAAAAGGTCGGCTACTTCTTGATCCATCCCCGTGGTGCCGGCTTCGGCGTCCACCATAAAAAGAATGAGCGCGGCTTCCTCGATGGCGATTTGCACCTGTTTGCGGATTTCGCCCTCGAAAACATCATCGGAGCCGGTGATGTAACCGCCGGTGTCAATGACGGAAAAATCGCGGCCACTCCAGTCGAATTTTCCGTACAGCCGGTCGCGCGTAACGCCCGCCACGGAATCCACGATGGCCTCGCGGCTTTCGGTCAGGCGGTTGAAAAGGGTGGATTTGCCCACGTTGGGGCGGCCTACGATGGCGATGAGGTGGGACACTTGGCGGGGATTTTTTTAAAGCGGCAAAGGTCGCTTTTGGAAAGCAAAAGAAAGGCAGCTTTTGAAGGGGGTGGCACGCGTTGCCCCGATAGCAGTCGGGGCGCGCCAGCGAAGGGAGAAATCTACTCTTTCAAAAAACGCTTATACGAGGTTTTTCCATTGGGATTTTTCCATTCCAAAAAGTAAACGCCTTTCGGCCATTCCTTAACAGAGATTTTGGGATTTTGAATTGAGATTGATTTTTTTATAAAAAACTGTCCGGAACTATCGTAGATTTTCACCTTGTATTTCTCATTGTCCAAATCATTAAAATAGACAAAATCCGCGGCGGGATTGGGATAGATTTCTATACCCTTTTCCAAAGAAAAACTTTCGTGGTTCAATATCTCAAAACAGGAAGTGTCGGAATCGCTGAGGGCGGTGTCGATTTTGTCGTACATCCCCGTGGCTTGATTGTAAACCGAATCATCATCTGACTCCAAAGAATGAACGATTAGCTTGTACAACCCTAAAGGAACATTCGGTATCTCCAAAGTATCCGCGGCATAAAAAGTATAGGGCGGAAAATTAGTACCTGCACCATCGGCGACGTAATCATAGTACACATCAATAATCAAGGTATCTGAATTCTGGAAAACCTCGATGCTGTCTATTTCCCAATCCGTAGTGTTTTCAGGCGCACCAAAAACGGCCGTTTGGTATATAAAAACGGTATCGCCGCGTACTTCCGTGGAATGGAAGGCGGAATCTAAATAATGAGGCAATTGGGCAAGAATTGAAAACGGTAGTGCTGTTAAAAAAAACAGGAAGGATTTCATCTGAAAAAGATTTATTGGATTAACAGCATTTTGGTTTCTTTCAACACGCCATCGGCCACCAAGCCCACGCTATAAATACCTTTTGCAAGATTAGCCACATCCAATCGCGGCCGCCCTTCCGAAACCACGCCCTGCTTCACCACCGCCCCCGAAGCGTCCGTAATTTCCACTTTCAAGGTTGCATTTTTTAGATTTTTAAAATAGAGAAAATCCGCGGTGGGGTTGGGAAAGATTTCGATACCCTTTTCCAAAGAAAAACTTTTGTCGCTCAATATCTCAAAACAGGAGGTGTCGGAATCGCTTAAGGTGGAGTCGAGTTTTATGTAAGTTCCAGTTACAGCATTGAAAGTTGAATCTTCATTCGGTTCAAACGTATGGACAATGAGTTTGTATTGTCCTAAAGAGAGCTGGTCGATACGTAAGGTGTCTTTAGTAACCGTTTTAGAAAACGCGGGGGGGCGGCCGACACTCGTTCCGTTAATCGGTGGCCCTACATAGTAAAGTTCTGCTACAATGGTGCCTCCACTTTTATCGATTTGGATACTGTCCAAGACCCATTCAAAATCCTTATCCATTGGAAATGAATATACATTTTGATATAATATGAGTGTATCAGCCCGGACTTCTGAGGTATGATTTGCAGAATCAATAAAATGTGGCAGATACGGTTGTGCCGAGCTAAGTAACGGAATCAGGAAAAATAAAAGTTTGAGGTATCGCATTTTGAGAAAAGTTTCCAAGATAAAAAAATTTTGAATGCACGAAACTAAAAATGCCGCACCTCCCAAAAAAGAGAAATTAAGTTATCGGAGATTAGAAAAATCTCACATAAAAAAGCCGCTTCCTTATTTGGAAAGCGGCTTTTTGAAAACCTTCTTTGGCGAAAAAAATTACTCGCCTTGCCCTAAAATCTCCGGATAGTTGGTCGAAAAATTAATTAAATCCACCACCGATTTCGCGCCGATTTTATTCAAGAGGCGCAGTTTGTAGGTGCTCACGGTCTTGTCAGAAATTTCCAGTTCTTCGGAAATTTCTTTGTTGGAGTGGCCGCTCGACAAAAGTTTCAACACTTCTATCTCCCTTTGGCTCAGTTTGATGGGCTTGTTTTTGCGCTTAGCGTTCAGCACGGAATCGCTAAACACTTTCTCCCCTTCGTGCACCGCGTTGATGGCCTTGATGAGTTTTTTCGGCTCTTCGTCCTTTATCATATAGCCGCTGGCGCCCATATTCATCGCGGTCTTGCCGTAGATGTCTTCGGGGTGCATCGTCAGCACGATGATTTTCAGGTCGGGGGCCACCTCTTTGATTTTGCGGATGGCCGTGATGCCGTTCATCTTGGGCATATCCAAGTCCAGCAGCAGCACGTCGGCTTCCTGCTTGATGATGTCCATCAGTTGGTCGCCGTCAGAGGCTTCCGCCACCAGTTGCAGGTTGTCTTCGTAGCCGATAAAAAGTTGCAGGCCCTTGCGGACTACGGCGTGGTCGTCCGCCAGTAAAATTCTAATCATTATAAAATTGTTTTAGTGCAGGTGCACAATGCAGAGAGTTGTCAAGTTGCCTGTTTGCGGTGTAAGAGTTTCACTACACAATCGCCAAAAATACCATTTTCTTTCAAACCAGCAAATCTTTGGGAATTTTACAAACAGGAATTGGCTTCATTTTGTGCTGGTTGGCTTTGTAATAGTCGGAAAATATCTTAAAAATCTCACGTTCGCGCCCTTCAAAATCGGTAAGGCGGCTCCCTTTCTCGTTTTCCCGCATTGCCCATTCCAGTTCGGGGTAGCTGGCGCCGATTTGGTCTTCGTCAGTGCGGTCGTCGCCCCACAGGCCATCGGTGGGCGCGGCGTTTTGGATTTCTTCATTTATATTTAAATAAGTACCCAATGCCCACACTTGCGTCTTGGTCAAATCGGCAATCGGGCTCAAATCCACGCCGCCGTCGCCGTATTTGGTAAAGAAGCCGATGCCGAAATCTTCCACCTTGTTTCCCGTGCCCACCACCAGCCGGTTTTGCAGCCCGGCGAAGTAATAAAGCGCCGTCATCCGCAGCCGCGCACGGGTATTTACCAGCGCCATTTGTCGGTTTTCGCTGTCGGGCGCTTCGGGCATTTCATTTATAAAGGAATCGAAAACGGAAGTCAAATCAGTTTTGACAGACGCCACCTTTTGATAATTCTCTTCCAACCATTTTATATGAGCGCGGCCACGTTTTTCTTGAGATTCATTTTGATGGATGGGCATTTCCACGCAGAGCGTCGGCCGTCCCGTTTTGGCCGCCAAAGTAGAAGTAACCGCCGAATCAATCCCCCCGGAAATCCCGATCACAAAACCATCGACGCCAGCGTTTTGCGCGTACTCTTTCAGCCATTCCGTGATGTGCGCCGCTACTTTTTCCGCGTCCATTTTATCATCTAAAAAAGGAAACCGAGGCGCAGCGAAACGTAGTGCAAACGGTAATCGAAGGTGTCGTTGTCCAAGGGGATGGGGTGGTCTTTTGACGCTAAATTGTCGAACAGGCTGTAATTCCAATGAAGCGCCACCAGCGCGGCGGAGCGCCCGCCAAAACTGTATTCGCCGCCGATGCCAATTTTGAACATCGCGTTCACCGGGGCGATGAACTTGGTGCCCGGATTGGGAATGTCGGGCTCAAAACTCACGTCCTCTTCCAGCGCTACGTCAAGGCTGCCGCCAAATTCCGCAAAGCCTGTGATGTAGCCAAACTCGCGGGTGCGCATTTTCAGTTTTACGGGAATCTGGATGTAGGGCTGGGTGTAATTCGCCGTCAAGGCATTGCCGGCCGTGTCCTGCCCCGTCAGCTTGCCGCCGCGCCGCTGGATGTTCAGCCCCGTAGAAATGCCGTAGTTGGGCGCAAAAAGATATTCCGCCAAAAGGCCGAAACCGTATTTTACATTTGCGCCCGCGTCCACGCTGGGGTCGTCCGTGCCGATGTAGCTGATGTTGGGCGTAAAGTGGATGCCGAAGCGGAAGGGCGGGATTTCCTCGCTTTTATCGACTTGGGCGTGCAACAGGCCGCCGATAAAAACCGTTGCGAGTAGCGTACAAATTTTTTTCATTTCGTCTTGAGTATTTTGATGGGAACTTATTTTTCAAACCTGCGCAAGGTAATTTTCTTACGGAAAAGGAGTAACCTTTTTTTGGCGGCGGTGTTCGTGGCCGCTTTCGCGGGATGTGATTCTGACGCGCCGGCCGTGGATGTTTCCGAGGTGGAAAGGGAGACGGAGCTGCGGCGGTTCGACCGGGATTTCTTTGCCAGCGACACTTCGCAAATGCCCGCCGAGATTGAGCGGCTGGCGAAACGCTACCCCGAATTTTTTGCGGGCGGCAAAAACCCGCGCTTTTGGAAAGCCCAGCGCACCGACGAAAACCAGCTCGCGCTTTACGAAGACATCCAAAACGTGTTCGGCGATGCTTCCGAAATCGAGGAAAACCTCAACTTTTCGATGAAGCATTTTTATTGGTATTTTCCTGACAATCAAAAAATTAAATTCTACGGCTACGTTTCCAATTTGGATTTTGACTATCCGGTCCTCTTTGCCGATTCGGTGTGTTTTGTGGGGTTGGATTTGTACCTCGGCCCAAAGAAACCCTTTTACCAAAGCCAGCCGGAATATCTGGCGTTTTTCCGCCAGCCCGCTTTTTTGGTGCGCGATGTAATGGAAGCCGTTTGCGCACCCAAAATCACGCGAAACCCCGAATCCTCCACGCTCTTGGACGATATGGTTTATTACGGAAAAGTGCTGTATTTTTTAGAGAAAATGCTGCCGCAAAAAGAGCCGAAAATCATCTTAAAATATCCTCAAGAAAAGCTGGAATTTATCCAAGAAAATGAAAGGAATATTTGGGCGTATTTTATAGAAAACAACTTGCTTTTTGATTCTTCCTTGGATGCGAAAAGGCGGTTTGTTGAACTGGCCCCGTTTTCAAAATTCCGCGCGGGGTTTGACAAAGAAACCCCGGGGATGGTGGGCCGCTGGGTGGGGCTGCAAATCGTGCGGGGTTTTATGGAAAATGAGAAGATTTCGTTACAGGAATTGGGATGGGAAACGGATGCGCGGAAGATCTTAAAATTGAGTGGGTATAAGCCGTGATTAATTTGCCAATTAGACAATGGGACAATGGGGCAATGGGGCAATTTGCTTATTATCCAAGTCCAATTGTAAATCGTAATCCCGATAACTATCGGGAGAAAAAAGCGGGAACGCCTTGTCGACTAAAGCTGCAAATCCCCTTCCGAGCTGATTTTTACCAAGAAATAATCTTGGGAAAAGATCTTGTTTGCAATCGCATAAAAACTACCATTACAGGCGCGCTTGATTTGATGCTCGAGGATATTTAAATCGCTAAGTCCAAAATCGCGAATATTTGTCCCGTCTGGGCGATTTATTATAATCCTGCGATTGGGTGCCAAAAATGAGAGTTCACCATTTGTTTCATCTATCAAAGCGCCATTCCACGCACTGGAAACATCGTCTCTAAGATTGCCGTTTCCATCCATAAAATAGAAATTGCGCTTATTGTCGGAGGGGGTGTACGAATCTATATAAACGCCATATTCAGCTCCCGTGATTGAATATATCCGCTCGCCGCACTGTCCCTTAGCGTTTGGGGATTTATGTATGAGATTTCCCGCCAAATCAAATTGCGCCATTTCATAGCCTGAATTGAACCATAAATAATCATGGCTTTTTGTGAATAATGAAAATTCATTTCGGAGAGCGAAAATGCCAGTACTTATAAAATTGCCATACGCTTTTTTATATTCAATTGAACCATCAAGTTTCATCTGATATAAGTTCACTTCCATTTCGTCCGAATTGGATTCGATGGTATCCTGAAAAACCCCGTTTTTCCACACCAACTGTTGCACCACGGAATCTCGGTGAACCAAAGCAGCGTAAACGTGATTTTGCTGGGCGACAAATGAGCGAGACACATCTTCGTTGACCGGCAGGCCATCCAGCGAAGTGGTGGAGAGCAACTGGCCTTGCAGGTTGTATCGCTTAATTGTGGTTTTTGGCGCATAGCTGCGGCGATTCAAGCTATCTTGGGAAGTGAGCGTATAAATTTTTTCACAGTTGCCGCCTCTCCCAATTTCGTAATAAGCTTGTATCCCACTACCTACCCAGTTTGAGGACTGATTCTTTTGATAAGAAACGAGCAAAACTGTATTGTCCTTAAGGGAAACTATGCCGCCAGTCTGAGGTTCAAAAATAGTTTGGACGACTTGTAAATCCTCGTCGTAAATTTTCACGGTATCATACGACAAAACGGCGGCCATCCCGTTTGGGAAAACATCTAATTTGGCGTGTCCGGCCGAGGATAGGGACGAGAATATCTTTTTGGATTGGGGCTCGTCCGTGGCCGTGCATTTTTGAATGGTTTGGGGCGGGACTGGATTATCGTCCTTCTTGCAGGATGAAACCAAAATCGTGAAAAGCAACGGCAGGAAAAGGGAAGTTTTCATTGGGATTATTTGAAAATGAATGGCTGCGAAAATAAGTTGCGGCGCTTGTTTGTCAATAGTTTTGCGTTTTGAAAATCGCGCCGCTCTTTCAGACCTTGCAGGTTTAAGAAAAACTGTCAAGGTCTCCCCATCGAATTACTACTGAATTACAATCGAATTACCACTGAATTACTATGACTTCCGAAATCAAAATCACCATCGGCCTTGACGACAACAAAGTGCCGGAAACCATCGAATGGAACGCCTCCGACGGCGGCGTGACCGATGCGCCCGCCAAGGCGATGCTCCTCTCCGTGTGGGACAAAAAGGACGGCGACACCCTGAAAATCGACCTGTGGACAAAAGATATGCTGGCCGACGAAATGAAGCGGATGGTGCACCAGACCTTGCTGGGACTGAGCGACACCTTGCAGCGCGCCACCAATGATGAAACGGCGGCCGAGGAAATGCGGGAATTCGCGCAAAAGCTGGGGGAGCGGATGAAGTTGTTTGGGTGATGGGAACCTGTCTGCCGACAGGCAGGCGCGGATTTGACGGATGCGGCGGATTTTCACGGGTTTATCTTAAAATTTTATCCGTCCAAATCCGCTCTATCCGCGTCATCTCCCGCATTAGACGGGACAGGCGCGCCTGTCTGTCGGCAGACAGGTTCCTATCCCGCCCCACATTTTCCTATTTTTGTAAGAAATCTAAAAGCGATGACAGCGGTAAAAGCAACTTACAAAAATGGCGAAGTGAAACTGGAATCCCAGCCAAACGTGACAGGTGCTTGGAAGGCCATTGTCACTTTAATTGAAGAAAAGGTGGAAAAAAACGGAGTCGAAAAGCCCTCCCCAGCGGCGGGCAAGGATTATATCAGCCAGTTTTCTTGGGCCAAATCGCGCGAGCTTACCAAGGAGTATAAAGGTTCCTTTGCGGATGCGGTAATCGAAGAAAGGGAAGAATACCGATGAAAATTTTCCTTGATTCGTCCAGTCTTTTCAAACTTTACCACCCCGAAGAGGGGACGGAAAACCTCGACGGTTTTATAAAAAGCAATGAACCTAACACTATTTACATTTCTTTTTTGACCACGGTGGAGATTCGTTCAGCCGCCTACCGCAGGTTGAGGATGGGCGAAACCACGGAATCAGTAGTGGCCAAATTGCTGCGGCTTTTTCAAAATGACCTTAGCACCTATCGCGTAATTCCCTTTTCGGATTTATTGCTGGAATCTTCCAAAAAATTGGTTGACAAACATTGGCAAATAGGCCTCCGCACCCTCGACGCCATCCAACTGGCCAGCGCGCTACAAGTGAAAGAGGAACTGGACCGCGCCCTGACCAGCGATAATACCCTCAAGTCGATAATGGAAACGGAGGGACTGACAACGGATTTTTGAAAACTCTCGCCTTTTCACTTTGTCCGCGCTATCTTCTTATTTTTGTGGGAAATCAAAAAAGCGATGACAGCGGTAAAAGCAACTTACAAAGACGGCGAAGTGAAACTGGAATCCCAGCCAAACGTGACAGGTGCTTGGAAGGCCATTGTCACTTTAATTGAAGAAAAGGTGGAAAAAAACGGAGTCGAAAAGCCCTCCCCAGCGGCGGGCAAGGATTATATCAGCCAGTTTTCTTGGGCCGAATCGCGCAAAATGATGAAGGACTACCAAGGCCCTCCCTTTAGCGAAGCGGTTATTGAAGAACGCAGAGAAGATAGGTTTTGAAAGTATTCTACGACACCTCCACCCTTTTCAAACTTTACGTGCCTGAAGAAGGCACGGCTGAGATTCTCGATTTTGTAGAGAACAATCCCATTTCCGTTTTTTATGTTTCAGAAATTGCCAAAACGGAGTTCAACTCGGCGGTGGCCAAAAGACTCAGGATGGGTTTCTGCTCTGACGAAACGGCCATCCAGTTGATGGAAAACTTCAAGAACGACTACGGCAAGTATTCTTTTATCCCGCTGAATCAAAACATCGTATTTGACTCTTCCTCACTCATCAAAAGATACCGCACCAAAGGCCTCCGCACCCTCGACGCCATCCAACTGGCCAGCGCCCTCCAAGTGAAAAACGTACTGGGCCGCGCCTTGACCAGCGATAATACCCTCAAGTCGATAATGGAAACGGAGGGACTGGCAACGGATTTTTGAAAACTCGCGCCTTTCCACTTTGTCCGCGCTATCTCCTTATTTTTGTGGGAAATCAAGAAAGCGATGACGGCGGTAAAAGCGACTTACAAAGACGGCGAAGTGAAACTGGAATCCCAGCCCGATGTGAAGGGCACTTGGGAGGCGGTGTTGACTTTGATTGATGAGAAGACCGAGAAAAACAGCGAGGGTGAGACATCGGAAAAAAAACACAATCTTTTAGATGAACTTTCGTGGCGGAAAACACGACGAATATTGAAAAATTACAAAGGAACTCCTTTGAGCCAAGTCGTGATTGAGGAAAGAAATGAAGACCGGTTTTGAAGGTTTTTCTGGACACATCGTCGCTCTATAAAATTTATGAGGACGAGGCCGATTCGGAGGAGCTTACCAACCGTTTGGACAAAGTCTCGGTTTCGGTATTTTATCTGTCGGCCATCGCGTCCATCAAATTTGTGTCGGCCGCCAACAAACAGTTTCGGGTGGGGCAGCTATCATACGGCGAGGCCGATGAACTCATACAGTCTTTCAGGGACGATTTTGGCAAATTCACGCTAATCCTGACCAATAAACTAATCTTGACAAGTGCCAAAGAATTGACCGAAAAATACCGCTCCGAAGGGCTCCGCACCCTCGATGCCATCCAACTGGCCAGCGCCCTGCACGTCTCGGACGACTTGGATTTGGCGCTCACCAGCGACGCACGGTTGAAGGAAATAATGCAAATGGAAGGCTTGAAAACAAATTTCTAAAAATGCAAGGCTTGCCAATTTTCTATTTTTGTATAAAAATAACATCATTACAATGACGGCACTAAAAGGCATTTATGAAAACGGCGAAATAAAGCTGGAGACGAAACCCACGGCCAAAGGCCCGCTGAAAGTGGTGGTCACTTTTTTGGAAGATGAAGTAATGGAAAGCGGGGCAGAGAAAACCGCCCCAAAGGAAAGCGGCGATTACATCCGCCAATTTTCGCGGGCTAAAAAGCGCAATGTTTTCAATGAACTTTCGTGGAAAAAAACCCGTGAAATTTCAAAAGACTACAAAGGTTCGCTGAGCGACGCGGTGGTGGAAGAAAGAGAAGAATACCGATGAAGATTTTCCTCGACTCGTCCAGCCTTTCAAAATTTACCATCAGGAAGAGGGCAGTACTGAGCTGACTGATTTTTTGAAAGATCACCCACAGGAAACCCTGTATGCTTAGGAGTTGTGCAGGGTTGAATTCTTATCGGCCGTTTATAGGAGGCTCAGGATGAGGGAATTCACGAAACAACAAGCTACTGATACCATTGAAATTTTTGAAAGCGACTTGGAGAAATTTCATTTGATAACCATTACGGCGGAAATTCTTGCCGATGCGAGAAACCTAATTCGGAAACACGGCCCAAAAGGCCTCCGCACCCTCGATGCCATCCAGCTCGCCAGCACTCTCCAAGTGAAAAGCGAATTAGATTACGCCCTGACCAGCGACCAAACACTTCGGAAAATTATGAAAGCCGAGGGTTTGAAAACGGATTTCTGAAATCTGAAAAATTACTACCCGCCACCGAGAACTAAGAACCGAAAACTGACAACTCTCCTTACATTTGTGGGATGCTCAAAATTGATATGCACACCCACATCCTGCCGGAAAAGCTCCCCAACTTTGCGGAGAAATTCGGGTACGGGGATTTCATCCATCTCATTCACAATCAAGACGGTACGGCCAATATGATGCAGGGCGAGAAATTTTTCCGCCGCATCGAGCCCAATTGCTGGGATCCAAAAACCCGCATCGCGGATTACCAAAAATTTGATACCCAAATCCAGATTGTCTGCACCATCCCCGTGATGTTTTCCTATTGGGCCAAAGCCAAAGACACGCGCGCGCTGAGCGAATATCTGAACGACGACATTGCGGAAACTTGTGCGGAATTCCCAAAAAACTATTTGGGCCTCGGCACCATCCCGATGCAAGACGCGGACGAAGCGATCAAAGAACTGGAACGCTGCAAAAAAATCGGTTTGCTGGGCATCCAAATCGGTAGCAATATCAACGACAAAAACCTGAGCGAGCCGGAGTTTTTTCCCATTTTCGAGGCCTGTCAGGAATTGGGGATGGCCGTTTTGGTGCATCCGTGGAATATGATGGGGATGGAAAGTATGCGAAAATATTGGCTGCCGTGGCTGGTGGGGATGCCGGCGGAAACGTCGCGCGCCGTCTGCTCGATGATTTTCGGCGGTGTGTTCGAAAGGTTGCCCAATTTGCGGGTCTGCTTTTGCCACGCGGGCGGCTCGTTTTTGCCCACCATCGGGCGGGTGGAACACGGCTTCAACTGCCGCCCCGATTTGGTGGCCATCCACAACGATAAAAACCCGCGCGAATACCTCGGCAACTTTTGGGTGGACTGCATCACCCACGACCCCTTGATGTTGAAATACATTATGGAAATCGCTGGCGCGGACAAAGTCACGCTCGGTTCGGATTATCCCTTTCCGCTGGGAGATTTGGAAATCGGGAAATTCATCACCGAAATGGACTTGCCGCAGGAAACGGTGGAAGGGATTTTTTGGCGGAACACTTTGGATTGGATTGGGGTGGATTCCAACCTATTTTTAAGAGAAAAAGTGGTGGCGATGGACGGGGAGGCGGGGTGATATTTTTATAAAAAAACTGACGACCTATCAAAAGGCAGTCGCTAAATCAAAAAAAGCGGCTTCTAAAACGAAGCCGCTTTTCTTTTAAAATTTGATGTTTTAGTGAACAATGATTTTGCGGGCAGAAAGGTTTTTGTGCCATCACCAATTTGAACTACATAAATCCCTTCGAGCAAATTGGGCAAGATAACATCTTGACGAACCCCGTTGGCCCTTTTTTCCAAGGAGGTTTCATAAACCTTTTTCCCTGTAATGCTAAACACATTCAAAACCGGCTGGCCGCTTGCCGCAAATCCGCCATCCATTCTTACATAGTAAATCCCATTGTGGAAATAGGAATTGTCCGTGTTCAACGTTACCAAATAATCAGCAACATGCGTATTGCCTGCATCGTAATTTACCATATTGCAGTCTTGATTGTTAGTGGTATTAGATTCAGCCACTCCCGTCCAGCCTGCGCCACGAACCACCGCCACCGCGCACAGATTGAAGCTGGAGGGCGGGTTACCACCAATGGTGAGTGAAAAACTGCGAGTTAGAGTAGCAGAATCTCCCGCCGCGATGTTGGTCATTGTTTCACCAAATACCACCGTGTCCCCAGTAGTAGAACTCACCAAAATTTGATTGTTAATAGTGGGCTGAAAAATAACCGTGTCCATTGCGTCAATGGCCACGGTGCCATTATTTTTAATTACAACATCGAAGTTTAGTGGCATTCCCGCAGTAATGGTAGAATTCTCAGGTGGATTTTCTAAGCGCACGGCAACATCAGGTTGCGCCTAAGCTGTGAGGGAAAATACTGCAAAAGCAGAAAGTAAAATTTTTCTCATTGTTGAAAATTTAAAGATTTAAAAGCGTGAAGATAATTACCTAATCAAGCATTTTGTTCAATCGCAGAGCAGTTTGGCCTTTATCTTTTGAGTTGATCTGGTATTTGGCTTTTACATTTAGGATTTCTTTCTCCTCATCCTAATGTTCACCACCTCCACCAGCAGCGAAAATACCACCGCCGCATAAATGTAGCCCTTGGAAATGTGCTGGTGCAGCCCATCGGCGATCAGCACGAACCCGATCAAAATCAAGAAAGCCAGCGCCAGCACTTGCAGGGTCGGGTATTTTTCGATGAAAGCGGCAATCTTGCCCGCGAACACCAGCATTATTATCAATGAAATCACCACGGCGATAATCATAATGATGAGTTCATCGGTCATCCCGATAGCAGTCAAAATGGAATCGAAACTGAAGACGATGTCCAAGAGGCCAATCTGCAAAATAATGGCGAGAAAACTTTTGTGGGCGGCTTGTTTTTTCTTTTCGGCTTTGTCTTCGTCGCGGCCGCCCTCGTTCATTTTGTGATGGATTTCGGTGGTGCTTTTCCCGATGAGGAACAGCCCGCCGGCCAGCAAAACGATGTCGCGCCCCGTGGCCGTGAAACCAAAAATCGTGAACAGCGGCTGGGTGAAACCGATGATCCAAGTAATGCCCAGCAGCATCACGATTCTAAACAAAAGCGCCAAACCAATTCCGGCCGTGCGCGCGGTTTTGCGGCGCTCGGGCGGCAGTTTGTTGGTCAGCAGGCTGATGAAGATGATGTTGTCCACGCCAAGGACGATTTCCAAAAGCGTGAGCGTGAGCAGGGCCAGCCAAGTGGAGGATTCGAGGAAGATTTCCAAGGGATGGGATTTTTAAAACACAGAGACGCGGAGGGGCTGGGATTTGTTTTATTCGGATATGAAATACGAGGCGTATATAAAAAGCAGTGCGCATCTCCGATATTTTAGTGCAAATCGAAAACCTCGACAAAATGGAGGATTTTCATAAAAATCAATTGGGGAAAAAAGGTAAACCACGACATTATGAAAAGATGCGCTGCGGTTGGCATTAGGCAGCATCACTTTTGTTATTTTTGCTCATCTTGCCAAGTAAAAACACCTATGTTTCGAAGAAAAATGCGAGGATATAAGAGCGTAGTTATCTCATCTTTTATTCTTATTTGTTGTTTTTACTCCTGCCAAAAAGAACCTTCCAATCCACTAAATTCACCAACCGTAGATGAGGGGGAGAAATACTTTGTAGTTGGAAATGACAGCGGTGCTATCAACTTCAAAATAGTTTCAAATCCAATAGCGGAAATTGATTCCTCTAAACAGGGGAAAGTCATTAAAGAGTTCTATCGGTTTGATTTGCCCGATTACGAGGTTCTGCGTATCACTAAATGGGGAGGCGAGGTTGGCGACTCCTCTTTAAAACGCTACGATAATTTAATTCGGATTGAAGGCGCCGCTCATATCTTGGCGCAATCACTTTCTGAAGAATTCGTGGTTAGCGAATCGCGCACGGACGACTCCGTCTACTCTTTGTCAAAAAACAGTCCGCTGCAAGCTCTTCAAAATGTCCGCGACCGATTTACCCATATCAACTATTATGCGCTACCCTTTGAGCAAGGCGATACAATTGTAATAAGCAAGGAAGATCCGAGGTGGCGCAGAAGCTACCAAACTAACATTGCAGAACACATCCAAGACTTTACATTCTATTACCATCAAAGACAGGAAGCACTATATACATACAATGATAGCACATTCAGATACTTTGTAAATGACGACTATTACCCAGCTTGGGCCGGTCTTAAGGACAGGTATTTAGTTTTCAATTATGCCCGCAACTTCTATCCTTCTGATAAACCTGAAAACATCAGGATTGGCTGGCTGAAAGTGTCTGTTGGTGTGGATGGGAGTTTAAAGGTGCACGAGGTTGCTCATCAAATAGAGTAATTTCTCCGCTACCGCGCGATTATTTTGTGGGTCACACAGGAAATTGCTCTCTACAAGTTATTTGGATTTTATGTCGGGCAGTTTTGATGATTTCAAAGCTTCGTTCGCCTTGTCCACTTTGTCTTGAAAAATAGGCATATCAATGTATTTTTTCAACGAATTGTCGATTCTTAAAATAGGTAATTTTTTAGCATTGATTTCCTCAATCCGTTTTCATATCCAAGATTTGAATTTTGTGATTTTCAAAGATAAGGTCGTTGGTGTGCGATTGCATCGCGTATCCAAAAGAAGTGTTCACGCGACACAGTCGCGCGGCAGCGGGGGCTCGCCTTTCTGACATTTTGGACCCAATCGAAAACCTCAATCAAATGGTGGATTTCCATAGAAACCAATCGGGAGAAGAAAGTATGCGAAAACAGTATGAAGAAATGCGCCGCCGTTTTTTAAGCGAGCTGGAAGATTTGCTGGCGAGTTTTCAGATTGAGGTGGAGATTGGCGGGGCGGCGGGTTAAGGGCTTGTTGGTCTCTGCTTTCTACGCATCATTCCCAATAGTAAAAAAAGAACACCCTCCCTAAACTTGAATAGCTTCTGAATCTCCGATTAAATGTTTTATAGAATCCCAATCTCTTTGTTCCGATTCTGTCAATTCGTCCTGCCGCGCCAAGTATTTCAACTTTTCGTAAAAAAAATTGTGAAACTGGTTCAAAGCCTTTTCGTACTCAATATCGGTTGCCTCAATTCTAAAATCATCAAAACTCAAAATAAATCCTTTGTTGGAATCAAAGCTCATATTTACCAAAATGCTATCGGCTAAAATAACTGAGGGAGCGTCTTTCGGAGAAATTTCATTTATCTCAATATCAATCTCATAGGATTTTAATTGTTCTTTGAAAATAGTTTTAGTTGAAACCCTGCCTGTGTTAGAACTTCTCTTGTGAACTATAGAACTTTCCAGCTCCCCAATATCTTCAGGTGATACTTTATTTACATTTAATAACTGTTTTTTTTGCTTGTTCAATATTTTCTTTGAGTATTTTTTTTGAAAAGTTTCATTATCGTAATACGCGACTTCGAATGCTGAATTATTGGATTTGATTCTTATCAAAGGTTTAAATATTTCATTGACTTCTTCTTCTGTAAAGCCTTTTTTTATTTGTTGAATTTGGCCTTCATCCAAAGGGTTGGTGAAAATTTCATTATGATATTTTAAAATTATATTGGTTTTAAAATGAACAAATTCTTGGCTTTCACCCTCCCGTTTTACAAAATCATTTGCTATAGAAAATTTGAAACTGCCATAGGCAGAATTGGTAATAAGTGGATTAATAAACTCGCCAATCCTATTTGAGAAGGTCTTCTCTATGCTCTCCTTGTAATCCCGCAGCTTTTTGATCTCGGCAATTGAATATGCTTTTAATGATTTTAGATATTCATCCGCAAATTTCTTAATCATTTCTAAGCTAACAGACTTTCCATAAAATGGCGCGCGGGGTTCAATTGAATAGTGAACGCTTCTTTGCCGAAGCAAGTTGATGTAATTTAATTCTCGCATTGCTTCTTCAGAATTATTTTGACCATATCCCATAATAATTTGAAGAGCATTCTCAAGTTGATTTTTTACGGCCTCATCACTTATATTTAGAAGTCCAAAAAATATAAATTTCTTAGCTGAATCTATAAGTCCAGCCTTGATATTTATAAACGCTGCGCTTCTTATTAAAATACTTCGTGTGGGTTCCAGTTCAGGTTTATCAAAATAAAATTCCGCGACCTGACCTTCGAGCTCAGCGGCTTTTTTGTAGTACTCGAATGCGGCAACAGAATTTTCTTCTTCTAAGGCTTTTTTAGCCTTAAAAGAATATTCCATAGCCTCTTGATGCAATACTTTAGGTTTCATTTATGTGTTTCTTTAACTGTCATAGGTTGACTAAACAATGTTACTACAACGGAAGCTGGTTGATCTTTTTTGTGGCCTCTGTTTATTTGTTGGTGTTTTTGTTTTATTCTTTCCTTAAGCGTGTTGGACTTCGACTCTTCCAAAATCCCCGATATTTCTACATAATGGTTGTTTGTAAGAAAGTTTAAATCGTCGTCGTTTGGTTCTTTCTCCAAGAATCTATAGTCAACCCCATCCCCGATTTCAGATTGTTCCACATAATTATATCCCATAAATACTGACATAACAAACCAAGCAACAGCCACGGCTCCGTGATTGGCAATTTCCGTGTTCTCCTTCATCGTGGCTTTCGAGAAATTTGAATCCCAAAGTAATTTAAATTGCTGTGACTGTCCGTCTATTCGAAGTTGCATTGTCGCTTCCGAGTTTTTGTGATAGCGGTCTAATCCCGTTGCTGCCCACTGATTATGAACGATTATATGCTCAATAGACGGACCAGATAGTTTCTCCTTAATTAAGTCAAGGTGGTACTCCTTCATATTTCAAATTATTTTAGATTGCAATGTTAAGCGTCTTGATGATTAATCGCCCAACAAACAAATTTTTTGACAACAAAATATTCTCAATTCCCTCATTCTTCTCCTATTCCTTAATATGCTCTAAACCACCCCTCAAATAGCGGCCACCCCCCCATCATCCCGTTCACCTCCTTCTTCACCCCTGCCAAATTCCCCTCATCCTCAGGGTTTTGAATCACGCGGTCAATCAAATCCGCAATCTTTTCCATATCACTTTCTTTCAATCCACGCGAGGTAACCGCCGGCGTGCCCAAGCGGATGCCGCTGGTCACGAAGGGTGATTTGTCGTCAAACGGTACCATATTTTTATTCACGGTGATGTCGGCTTTCACCAATGCGTTTTCGGCCAGTTTGCCTGTCACGTTTTTGTTGCGCAGGTCGATGAGCATACAGTGGTTGTCCGTGCCGCCGCTGATGATTTTATACTCTTTTTCCACTAACGATTTGGCCAAGGCTTTGGCATTTTTTTGTACTTGCAAAGTATATTCAAAAAATGCATCGGAAAGTGCTTCTCCAAATGCCACTGCTTTTGATGCAATCACGTGCTCCAGCGGGCCGCCTTGGATGCCGGGGAAAACGGCGGCGTTCAAAAGCTGGCTCATCATTTTCACCGCGCCTTTGGGCGTTTTCAGGCCCCACGGGTTTTCAAAATCTTTGCCCATCAAAATCATCCCGCCGCGCGGGCCGCGCAGGGTTTTGTGAGTGGTGGTGGTAATGATGTGGCAGTGCGGCACGGGGTCGTTCAGCAGGCCCTTGGCAATCAGTCCGGCGGGGTGCGAAATGTCGGCCAGCAGCAGTGCGCCCACTTCGTCCGCAATCTCGCGGAAGCGCGCAAAATCCATATCGCGCGAGTAGGCGGAAGCGCCGCAAATCAGCAGTTTGGGTTTTTCTTTCCGCGCGGTTTCGGCGGCGGCATCGTAGTCGATGAGGCCGGTTTCTTTGTCCACGCCGTAGAAGGAAGTTTCGTACAATTTTCCCGAAAAGGAAACGGGCGAGCCGTGGGTGAGGTGGCCGCCGTGGCTCAGGTCGAAGCCCATAATTTTATCGCCGGGCTGGAGGCAGGCGAGGTACACCGCCGCATTGGCCTGCGAACCGGAATGCGGCTGCACGTTGGCGTATTCTGCACCGAACAACGTCTTGGCCCGCTCAATGGCGAGATTTTCCACTTGGTCAACTACCTCGCAACCACCGTAGTAGCGCTTGCCGGGAAATCCCTCCGCGTATTTGTTGGTCAGCACTGAACCCATCGCGTCCATCACTTGTTGGCTCACAAAATTTTCGGAAGCGATCAATTCGATGCCTTCCGTCTGGCGGGTTTTTTCGGCGGCTATCAAGTCAAAAATCTCTTGGTCTCTGTCCATTTCCCGTTGGTTTTTTTTAAGAAAAATTTTACAATTTAATTTGCCCAAAAATAATTCAAATATGATTGCAGCAAACGACCCTAACCGCAAGAGCTGGCTGGAAGTTCCCGCCGACAGCGACTTTCCCATCCAGAACATTCCCTTTGGCGTTTTTATGCCCGACGATGACGACACCGTGACCATCGGCACGCGCATCGGCGACACGGCGATTGACCTGAGCGCGCTGCACCAACTCGGCTATTTTGAAAATATCGAAATCCCCGACGATGTTTTCTTTCAAGATACCTTGAACGATTTTATCAGTTTAGGGAAAGAAACCACGCGAAAAGTGCGCAACGCGATTGCCCATATTTTTGATGAAAAAAACAGCGCTTTAAAAGACAATGATGAGCATCGAAAAAAGATGCTTTTTGATATAAAAAACGTACAAATGTTGATGCCCGTTTTTGTGCAAGATTACACTGATTTTTACAGCAGTAAAGAACACGCCGAAAACGTGGGCACGATGTTTCGCGGCAAGGAAAACGCGCTGATGCCCAACTGGTTGCACCTTCCCGTCGGCTACCACGGCCGCGCCAGCAGCATCATCGTGAGCGGGGAAGACATCCATCGCCCGAAAGGGCAAACCAAGGCCGACGATGCCGATTCACCGAGTTTTGGCCCTTCCAAATTATTGGATTTTGAACTGGAAATGGCCTTCATCACCGGCGAGGGAAAACCGCTGGGACAGCGCATCGATATTGACGAAACGGAAGACTACATTTTTGGAATGGTGCTGTTCAATGATTGGAGCGCGCGAGATATTCAAAAGTGGGAATACGTTCCGCTCGGCCCGTTTTTGGGAAAAAGTTTTGCCTCTTCGATTTCTCCGTGGATTGTCACTTTGGACGCTTTGGAACCGTTCCGCACCGAAAGCCCAGCGCAAAACCCAGAGCCGCTCGACTATCTAAAACAAAGCGGCAACAACAGTTTCGACATTGAACTGGAAGTGTTCATCCAACCCGACGGCGGCGAAGAAAGCCGCGTGTGCCGCAGCAACCATAAATATATGTACTGGACGATTTTTCAGCAGTTGGCGCACCACACGGTGAACGGCTGCAACATCAACGCGGGCGATATGATGGGCAGCGGCACCCTGAGCGGCAAGGATAAAAACAGCTACGGCAGTATGCTGGAACTGAGCTGGCGCGGCTCCGATCCCGTGAAACTTTCCGATGGTTCGGAACGGAAATTCATCCAAGATGGGGACACGGTGATTATGCGCGGGTTTTGTGAGAAAGGTGGCGCAAGGATTGGTTTTGGGGAGGTGCGCGGGAAAGTGCTGCCGGCGATTGATTAAGGTTAAAACGTGAGGCGCGGAACGTTTGAGCGAGTGAATTTTCAGATACCTATATTTCAGAATTTTCCAAAATCTACCTTTGCGCAATGCACGCCACCGTTACAAAATCCACTGGGAGCTGGTACGAAACCGAGACCGAAAACGGCCAAAAAATCCGTTGCCGGATAAAGGGAAAGCTGCGGCTGGCTGGTATTAAAAGCACTAATCCCGTGGCGGTGGGCGACTTTGTGGAAATCGAAATGGAGAAGGGCGAAGAAACGGGTGTCATCAAAAAAATCCACGACCGCAAAAATTACATCATCCGCAAATCGGTAAATCTGGCGCGGCAAACACAGATTATCGCCGCCAATCTGGATCAAGCCGTCCTCATCGCCACTTTAGAATTTCCCAAAACCTACCCGCGTTTCATCGACCGATTTTTGGTCACCGCCGAAGCGTATGACATTCCCGCTGCCGTTGTTTTCAATAAGATTGATTTATATAATGAACCACTTTTGGCGGATTTAGAATTTTATACCGTGGTGTATCAAAATGCAGGTTACCAAGTTTTGCATACTTCAGTAGAAGAAAAGAGTGGCATAATAGAGTTTCAAAATTTGCTGCAAAATAAAACTTCACTTTTGAGTGGACATTCCGGGGTAGGCAAATCATCATTGGTCAATCAAATTGAACCCACTTTAGATTTAAAAACGAAAGCTATTTCCACTACCCATTTGCAAGGTCAGCACACTACCACCTTTGCGGAGATGTTTTCTTTCGGTTTTGGCGGAAAAATTATCGATACACCGGGCATAAAAGGTTTCGGTTTGGTGGATATGGAAAAAGAAGAAATTGGTGATTATTTTCCCGAAATTTTTGTCTTAAAAAAGGGTTGCAAATTCCATAATTGTTTGCATTTGGAAGAACCCAATTGTGCCGTCAAAAAAGCGGTGGATGAAAACCGCTTGGCGTTTACGCGCTATGAAAGTTATTTGAGCTTTGTGGAAGGCGACGATGAAGGAAGTGGCGGTTTTCGGAAAGATGTTTTTGCGGAATGAGTTTTTTATCTTTACGGGAAAAATCAATAAGCTATGGAAACGGTAGAATTTAAGTCGAAAGTTAAGAAGGGAAAGATTTTGATACCCAGCAACCTGTCTGAAAGATTTTCCGAAAATCAAGAAATTCAAGTGGCCATTGCATTCAAAGAGGCGGAGGAAAAAGAATGGGACAAAATGGTGGCCCGTGAATTTTTCAAAGGATATGCGGAGGAGGATTCTATCTATGACAATCTATAAAAATGACCTATAAATTAGGCGAAATTCTTGTGGTGCAGTTTCCTTATAGCAATATGAAAACTTTCAAAAAAAGACCGATTTTAGTAATTCAAGATTCCTTTCGAGATTTTGTAGGAATACGAATTAGCACCAAACCCAAAGTGAATACCCCCTGTATCCCGTTGACGGATTGGAAATTGGTGGGCTTAAATCACCCCTCTTTTATACAGTTGGATAAAATAGCAACCTTGGAAAAAACGATGGTGGAAAAAAGATTGGGAGAATTATCCGCTCAAGACTTTTTCAATTTTTCCAACAAATGGCAAGAGGTTTTCTGTTCATTCTGATGCGCACCCTCCTCCAACGAGTTTCCTCCGCTTCCGTCACTATTTCGGATAAAAAAACCGCCGAAATTTCACAAGGTATTTTAATACTTTTAGGTATTGAAGAAAATGACAGTCGAAAAGATATAAATTGGCTAACCAATAAAATCGCCAATCTTCGCATTTTCAATGATGAAAACGGGAAGATGAATTTATCATTGAAAGATGTGGATGGAGAATTGTTGATTGTGAGTCAATTTACGCTCTACGCTTCCACTAAAAAAGGCAATCGGCCGAGTTATATAAAAGCGGCAAAACCGGAAACGGCGATTCCTTTGTATGAAAATTTTATAAAAGAGTGCGAAAAAATGCTGCCGAATAAAGTAAAAACCGGCACCTTCGGCGCGGATATGAAAGTGGAACTGGTGAACGACGGGCCGGTTACTATTTTTATCGACACCAAACATAAAGAGTAATGTCGCAGGAAATCAAGCAATTGCAAAAAGAAGTGGACGACTGGATTCGAACCCACGGCGTGCGCTATTTTAACGAGCTGACCAATATGGCGCAGCTCACCGAGGAAGTGGGCGAAGTGGCGCGCATCATCGCGCGGCGCTATGGCGAGCAAAGCGAAAAGGAAAGCGACAAGACCAAAGATTTGGGCGAGGAACTGGCTGACGTTCTGTTCGTTGTGCTTTGCCTCGCCAATCAGACCGACACGGATTTGGGGGCGGCTTTTTCCAAAAAAATGAAAGTGAAAACGGAGCGGGACGGGGAGCGGCATCGTTCTAATCCAAAGTTGAGGAGTTAATAGTTATTGGGTTATTAAGTTGTTTTGGCTGGGCGCTGATTCACAACGACTTAATAACTCATTAACTTAATAACCAATAACTACCTTTGCCCCTTCTCACGGGGTGCTGATTCCGCCAATGCGGAAACGGCTGAGATTATACCCACGCCTTTTCACGAAGGCGGCACCTGAACCAGATAATGCTGGCGTAGGGATTTTTAGGTTCTCGACTGCGCTCGAACTGACGGCGCGATTTGAGAATAATTTTACATAAATCATCGAAAAAGAACCCCGCTTTTTCTGTCATTTTTAATTAAAAAAAGAGATGCACAGCAAAAAGCTCGTTTTTGGAATTTTTTTAGGTAGTATTTTTTTTATAAAAAATGCGCATTCCCAATCTGATAATTCAGATTCTTTAAGAGCTGAAACTTTAGAGGAAGTG
Source organism: Owenweeksia sp. (assembly GCA_965214115.1). Lineage (GTDB taxonomy): Bacteria > Bacteroidota > Bacteroidia > Flavobacteriales > Schleiferiaceae > Owenweeksia. The sequence continues at coordinate 259,460 of CBDCAU010000008.1, read as the reverse complement.
ACTATTAATGCGATTCGCGCAGCGGAGTCAGCGCCGGTTGCGAAAGTCACGGTTTCCAAAAAGGAAATCGAGCAAGTTTACACAGGTCAAGACGGCGCATTTTTATTGGATGATATTTCGCCGTCCATCGTAAGTTACTCAGAATCAGGGACAGGGCTTTCCAACTACGGTCAGATGCGGCTGCGTGGGATTGACCAAACGCGCATCAACATCACGCTGAACGGCGTGCCGCTGAACGATATGATTGACCAAGGCGTATTTTTCTCCAATTTCACGGATTTTGGCAACAGCATTCAATCGGTGCAAATTCAGCGCGGAGTGGGCACCAGCACCAATGGCGTGGCGAGTTACGCGGGGTCGGTCAATTTTGAATCGGTGAGTTTGACCCGTCCAAATCCAGCGGCGGAGGTCCAATTGACTGGCGGTTCGTTCGGCACGGCGCGCGGCAGTTTTGAAACACACACCGGACTGATGGACAACAATTTTGCATTTTATTCGCGGTTAACGCATACGCAGTCAGATGGTTATCGCTACGGTACTTCGACCAACTCGCAGTCGCTGTTTTTTTCGGGCGGTTATTTTGGTGAGAAACACGCTTTGAAACTGACCGGATTTGCAGGCCGTTCGCGCAACGGTTTGGCGTATTTACCAGTTGCACTTTCCGATATAAAAAATGACCCCAAAACCAATTATATTTCTCGCAATGATGTTGATGATTTTGGGCAATATTTGATGCAGTTGCAGCATACATTTCGAACATCCAAAAAATCTTCATTGGTTTCGACGGTTTATTACGGCGGTGCGGGTGGTGATTTTCCCTTTGGTCTTAACGATGACGACGGTAATTTTTTCCAGATCAACTACCCGCTTTACAACGACCACCTCGGCGCGATGAGCGTTTTCAGCGGTCTTTCTCGGAGTGGAAACACCGATTTTTCGGCGGGCGCACACGGCTACCTTTTTTATCGAAACAATTGGGAATATATCATTCCGAATCGTGAAAACCCCTATTACAATGACAGTACGCGGAAAAGCGAGGCGGCGGTTTTTGCTAAAATCCAGCACCGCATCAACCGGCTGGAACTCTTTGCCGATGCACAATTGCGGGCGGTGCGGCTTTCGTTTTTTCCAGATGAGGGTTTCTTGGGCCGACCGGCGGACATTCCCGATTTCGACTATTTGTTTTTCAATCCGAAAGTTGGAGCGACATTTCGTGCGAGTGACAACTGGCAATTTTACATTTCTTATGGGAGGAGCGGCCGCGAGCCGACGCGATTTCCAGACCTTTTGGGTTCCACACAAATTAATGCCACCAATATCGATTTGATACAAGATGAGGACAGGGTAAAGCCGGAATTCGTGAATGATTTTGAAGGTGGCGCGCGTTTTTCCAATACTAAATTGCAGGTGAACACCAACTTGTTTTTCATCCAATTTGAAAATGAAATCGCGCCGATTGGGCCCTTGGTTGACCAAGGCTTTGGGCGTGTTTCCAAAAACCAAAAAAGCAGCTATCGCGCTGGAATCGAGGTGGATGGAAATTGGGATTTTGCCGAAAAATGGCGAATTGCAGGCCACGCCACTTATATGCGCGCGCGCATTTCAAGTTTTCAGCCAGAGGACAGCAACGTTGTTTTTGATAACATTACTCCCATTTTGAGTCCCGAATGGATTGCGCAGGCCTCGCTCCAATTTTCGCCGATTGAAAAATTACAATTTTCGGCCACGGCCAACTACCTCAGCGAGAGTTTTTTAGAACTGACCAATCGCGAGGATTTAATCATTCCCGAATCTTTCGTGCTGGACTTGGCCGCGCGCTGGAATTTTTGGCGGGAGCATTCGCTTTCGGTGCAATTCAACAACATTTTGGATGAGCTATACTACACCTCCGGCGCGCCTACTACCGACTTGAGCGAACCTGCTTATTTCGTGCAACCACCTCGGCATCTGTATGTTACGTTGCGGTTGCGGTTTTAGCCATATATCAGAAATCCCCCTAAATCCTCGCCGTGGCGAGGGACTTTAGCTACACGCCATTTTGAAACGCTCGTGTGTTTAGCCCCCCTTTGGGGGGTTGGGGGGCTTGGACATTAAGTTTTCAACCGACTCAATCCCATTCTCAACCCGCTCATTTCCAGTTCCTTTCACGATTTCATACGGCCGGCCTAATTTTTCGATTTCCGCTTTATGCCGCTCAAAAATGGCCAAACGGTTTTCAGGGTTTTCACGGAGGGGGTCTTTTTCCCACGGCAAATCGGGATATAAAAGAAGGTATGAATGGTCGTTTTCTTCAGCTATTTTTTTATCTAAAAAATCCGGTGTTTTCCCGAACACCATTTCTGACCAAACTTTGCAATTGATTAAATCGGTATCCAAGAAGATAAAATCGTTGTTATTTTTATTGAAAAAAGAGTTTTGAAATTGGAGATGATTTTTGATGATTTTTTGAAATATTTTATAATCATAAAAAGAGCCGTGTTTTTCTAAATAAATGCGCGCGTATTCGGGGACGCATTTGACGCTGAAATGGGTGGCGAGTTTTTTACAAAGAGAACTTTTGCCAGAGCTTTCGGGGCCGGTGAGAATGATTTTTTTCAAAATCTCAATTTGAGGTTTAAGGAACTTTTCCAAAGTTCCAAACTTTGGAAATGTTTGATTTTCAAAGCGTCCATTGATACAATCCATTGATGGCCAACAACGTATAAACCACAAAAAGCCCCGCCGTCAAATACATTTTCCGTTGGAAATACAACCACACCGAAACGGCGTCAATCACAATCCAATACGCCCAGTTTTCGGGAATCAAATTTATCATTAAAAGGGTGGCAAAAACGCTATACACCGTGGTAAAAGAATCGACAAAGGGCGTGGCGGCATCCATCATTTTTTTTAATAAAAAACCTGAAATAAGTAATAATGCAAATCCCGCTAAAATTATCATTCCGTGAATATTCCAAGGGAGATTTTGACCAATTTCCCCGCCGGTTTCTTGCCAGCGCATCCAGCCGTAAATTCCCGTGAAAATATAAAATAACTGTAATAAACTTTCGGCGTAAATCCGCTTTTGAAAACAAAGAAAAAGGTAAACGGAACTGGACAAAATGGCGAAGAGCCAACAGATTTCATAACCGTAAGTGAGGAGCAAAGTGTAGGCGAGCGCAAAGACCACCGCTACCGATTCCCAAATCCGCAGCTTGCTCATTTCCAGCCTTTTAATTCCATATCGGAAACATCGCCATTGAGTATTTTCAGGACGAAGGAAATTTGCTCTCCATCGGAGTAACTTTCTTCGATGGCTTGTTGGACAGTGAGAAAAACCAGCGCGCTCGGCCCAAAAACTTGGGTGGACATCACCGAGGTTTTTACTTTGAGACCTTCCGTTTGGTGGAGTTTTTCCAAAAAGGAATCAATCGCCGGAAGGTAATTTTCCCGCAAAGGGTACATCGAGATTTCTACGGAAATGTGGAGTTCAGACATTGTGAATCGCGTCAGCTATTTCTTTGATTATCAAGGGGTTTTTCTCGGTGGCGTTGCCGATGACGACTACGTCCGCGCCAGCTTGGCAGATTTCGGCGGCGGCCGCCGCGCTGCGGATTCCGCCGCCGACAATTATCGGTGTGTCCACGTTTTCGCGTACTGTGGAAATCATTTTGGCGCTCACGGGTTTGTCCGCGCCGGAGCCGCCGTCCAAATACATCAACTGCAATCCGAGCATTTCGCCCGCCATCGCGGTGCAGGCGGCGATTTCTGGTTTGTGAAACGGGATGGGCGCGCTGCCGCTCATATAAGTGGCGGTGGTCGGCTGGCCGCAATCCACCAGCAAATAGCCGGTGGGCAAAGTTTCCAGTTTCGCCGCCTTTATATAAGGCGCGGCGATGACGTGGTGACCGATGAGCAATTCGGGGTTGCGGCCGGAAATCATTGACAGCAAGAGCATTGCATCGGCTTGGGCGGAAATCTGCAACATACTGCCGGGGAAGAGAACGATGGGCAGGTCGCAGTTTTTTTTAAGGGTTGAAATGCAGCCGTCGAGTGCGTCGCGCATCAAAAGAGAGCCGCCGAGGAAGATGAAATCCGCGCCGGAGGTTTGGATTTGCTCGGCCAAGGTTTGCAGGGATTCTTCGTCCGAGCGGTCGGGGTCCACGAGGACGGCGAGCTGTTTGCGGCCTTCGTTTTGGGCGGATTTTATTTTGTCGAAAATGGGGCGCTGCATTGCGCGGCGAAATTAAGGAAATGGGGGTGTTTGCGGAATCGCAGGATTGGAGAATCGAGTGGCCGTGCGATTGAACGATCCCAGCCCACGGTTTAAACCGTGGGTTGGGGCAACGCCCACCCCACCGTCCAATGCAAATTCCCGAAATTCCCGAACACCGCCGAAATTTCCAGCGTCTCTTTTTCCAACAAAATTTTCCCCCGCGCCTCCTTTTTTTCATCATAAAAAAACGGCTCGACCAAAAGCTGCTTTTTGAAATTCAGCCGCCGGTCGCCGGTGATTTTCACCATCGCCTCCTTGATGCCCCAGTAGTGAGTAATGTGGGCGATTTCGGTTTCTTTTCGGAGGGTCGCCTTTTCGCCTTCGCGGAGAAATTTTGGCGCAATTCGCTTGATTCCAACGCGGTGCATTTCCAAATCGAGACCGACTTCAAAATTCCGCGAAAGCGCCACCCCCGCGAAACCGTGGGTGTGGGAAAAGGAAATCTTCCAACCGTTTTTTAAAAAGGGCTTGCCGTTCTCGGTGTAAAAAACTGGGGGCCTGCCTCCCGAATAGGGATGGTTTTCATTTTTAAAAAAAACGTACAGACATTGCCGCAAGGCCAAAAATTCTTGCCGCTTTTCAGGATGGGAAAGGTTGGAAAGTTTGATTTTTTCGCCCTCCTGCAACACAACATTTTCGGCAAGTTGCACCTCCGTTTCAGCAATTTGCCAAATCAGGATTTCGATGTCTGGCGCGGGCGCAAATCGTTGAAATAAAGCCATCGACAACGTCTATTTATATTTTGAAAAGCGTAATGAAAACCGTACTTTCGCGACCGCAAAAATCACAATTTAAACTATTGAAAATGAGCGAAACATTAGAAAAAACTTACGTTCCTTACAAAGTAAAAGACATTGGGCTGGCCAATTGGGGCCGCTTGGAAATTGAACTGGCCGAAGCCGAAATGCCGGGCCTGATGAGCCTGCGCGAAGAATACGGCGCGGAAAAACCGCTGAAAGGCGCGCGCATCGCGGGCTGTTTGCATATGACGATTCAAACCGCTGTTCTCATCGAGACCTTGATTGAACTCGGCGCGGATGTTACTTGGAGTTCTTGCAATATTTTTTCCACGCAAGACCACGCCGCCGCTGCGATTGCCGAAGCTGGAATCCCCGTGTACGCTTGGAAAGGGATGAACGAGGAGGAATTCAACTGGTGCATCGAGCAGACCTTGTTTTTCGGCGAAGACCGCCAGCCGCTCAATATGATTTTGGACGATGGCGGCGATTTGACGAATATGGTTTTGGACGAATATCCCGAACTGGCCGCTGGTATCAAAGGACTTTCCGAAGAAACGACCACCGGCGTGCACCGCCTTTATGATAGGATGAAAAAAGGCACGCTGCCGATGCCCGCCATCAACGTGAACGATTCGGTGACGAAATCCAAATTCGACAACAAGTACGGCTGTAAAGAAAGCGCCGTGGATGCCATCCGCCGCGCGACGGATATTATGATAGCCGGAAAAGTAGCGGTGGTAGCGGGATATGGCGACGTTGGAAAAGGCACGGCGGCTTCTCTTCGCGGAGCGGGCGCGCGCGTTATCGTTACGGAGATCGACCCGATCTGCGCGCTGCAAGCGGCGATGGACGGCTACGAAGTGAAGAAAATGAGCAACGCCATCCCCCGTGCGGACATCGTGGTGACGGCCACGGGCAACAAGGACATCATCGCGGGCGAGCATTTTGAGATGATGAAAGACAAGACCATCGTGTGCAACATCGGCCACTTTGACAATGAAATCGATGTGGCGTGGCTGAAAAGCAACCACGGAAATTCTCATAAAGAAATTAAGCCGCAGGTGGACAAGTACACGGTGAACGGCAACGACATCATTTTGCTGGCCGAGGGCCGCTTGGTGAACTTGGGCTGCGCCACAGGCCACCCCAGTTTTGTGATGAGCAACTCGTTCACGAACCAAGTGCTGGCGCAAATCGAATTGTGGAAAAATTCCGACAATTACGAAAACGAAGTGTATATGCTGCCGAAGCATTTAGACGAAAAAGTGGCCGAATTGCACCTCGCGAAAATCGGTGTGGAACTGGAAGAGCTTTCTGACGACCAAGCGGAATATATTGGCGTTCCCAAAGAAGGCCCTTATAAACCAGAGTATTACAGGTACTGATTTTCGACACGGCAAAAATTTAAGGAGAAAATTCTTTCAAAAAGTGAGAGTTTTCTCCTTTTTTTTTTAGACGTTTGCCGCGTTACTCTATCTCTGATTCTATCCCAATGGTCCCCATAGACCGTATTTACCAGCTTATCGCGGAACACACTTCAGATTTGGTGTGCGTTCACGATTCAGAAAACACCATCCGGTTTGCCACGCGCTCGAGCATCGGCATTTTGGGGCATCCTTCTGAACATTTGATTGGCAAAAAACTGACGGATTTCTTGGCGCCCAATTTCGTGGGCGAGATGGATTTTGACACGCTGCGCAAATTTTTCGACAACCCCGGTTCGCGCATCCGCTACCAGATCACCCACGGCGAAGGGCGGCTGCGCTGGCTCGAATCTACTTTCAGCCGGATAGACGGCAAGGCGGAGGGCGAGTTCAGCATCCTGAGCAGCACGCGCGACATCACGGAAAGCGTACACCTGACCGACGATTTGATGAGCGCGCTGGCCAGCGAGCAAAAGTTTTCCCATTTCAAGGAAAACCTGTATTCCGTTACCAGTCACGAGTTCAAGACACCCTTGGCGGTGATCCAGGCACACATCGAAATGCTGCGCGTTAAAAAAGACAATCCCAAGATTTTGGAAAATTCGCTGAACATTATGGAAGGTGAAATTGACCAAGTGAACTCGATGATTGCCGATATGCTGGAGCTGAAAAAGCTGAACACCGGCAAGGTGAAATTGAAAAAGGAAAAGCTGGATCTGGTGGAACTCATTGAAGATTATGTGAACCACGATTGCAAAAAAGCCTACCCCGAAATCCAAGTAAAACTGAAAACGGACGGCGAACCGAAAGAACTGGAAGCGGATTATTCGTTGCTGCGCTACGTCTTTAGCAATTTGCTCACAAATGCGTGCAAGTATTCTGACAAAAAACCGGAAGTGGAAATTAATCTCCACTTTAACGAGAGGGCGGTACACGCTTCCGTAAAGGATTATGGAATAGGAATACTGCCTGAGGATCAAGCCTCTATATTCTCTTCTTTTTTTAGAGGGAAAAACGTGAGCAATGTTTCGGGCACCGGAATCGGCCTTTCCATCGTAAAAGAATTTGTAGATTTACATAAAGGAAACCTTACTTTTGAAAGTGCTCCCAAAGAGGGAAGCATATTTTTTGTTGAACTCCCATACTCTAAATTTCTATGAACAAGACAGTACTAATCGTTGAAGACAACGAAAAACTGAGGGAAACGATGGTCACCCTCCTCGAAGACCATTTTGACGTGATGGAAGCTGGCGACGGCCGCGAAGGCATCGACAAGGCGCGGCTGAACAAGCCCGACCTGATTATCAGCGACATTATGATGCCCGAAACCAACGGCTACGAACTGGTGGATGAGCTGAAAGAAAACGATCAAACGCGCCACATCCCCATCATTCTTTTGACCGCGCTGAGCGAGGACGAAAAGAAAATCGAGGGCTACAATTTCGGCGCGGACGACTATATCGTGAAGCCCTTCAAATTTGACGTGCTGCTATCACGCATCAACAACCTGCTGAAAACGCGCGACGATCTGAAGAAAATCTACGACAAGGCCGCGCCCATCCACCACGAATTTGGCGTGAAAGACCCGCTGCTTTCGCATATGGAAGCGCTGCTGGTGAACCACTTCAAGTTCCGCAACTTTTCGATTCCCCAGATTGCCGAGCTGATGAATATGACGCCATCCAAACTGGAGCGCGAAGTGAAGCGCCTGACGGGGATGACGCCAATTAAATACATCAACGATTTCCGCCTGAGCAAGGCCAAGGGAATGCTCGAAAAAGGCGACAGCAGCATCTTTGAAGTGAGCTACGCGCTGGGCTTTAAAAGTATGAGCTACTTTGGAAAGGCCTACCGCGAAAAGTACGGTATGGCACCTTCCAAAACGGCGCAAGTGCTGTAAAAAATGGAGGAATCCCGTTTGGAAATAATGATCGTGGATAACGACCAAGTGAACAGTTTCGTGCTGAAAAACATCATCACGCGGAACTATGGCGGGGCGGAGATTTCATTATTCCCAGACGGGGCGGACGCGCTGAACCACCTGGAGGAACTCAGCGACCGAGGCGCGGATTTTCCGGATGTTATTTTACTGGACATTTATATGCCCATCCTCAATGGTTTTGAATTTTTGGAGCGCTATTCCCAGCGTTTCCACCATAAGCCGAGCAACATTTTTGCGATGAGCAATTCGCTGAGCAAAGAAGACCAGCAGCGGGCGCACGGCTTTGACGTGGTGAAGGGATTCATCACCAAACCGTTGATTTACAACAATATCCAGTTTATCATCGAAACGTACGTGGACGGGAATGTCAGAAAGTGACATTGAGGAAGCTGGCAATGATCACCAGCCACAGCAAAAAATAGACGAGCAGTTCCCCAGCGGAGCGATATAGGTTTTTCGTTTTCATAATGTAAGATGTTCTTGACAGTTTTAGAAACGCAAAGTCTCTGCCACCGGTTTGGTGTTGACCTTTATTAAGGTTGTTTTCGATGAATTTATGCGAAGGGAAGAAATTGGTAACCCGCTACTTACTTCAAAAAGTGGCGGGTTTTTTTGTTGGCCTATATGGATGAGATTGGGAAAAGTTTAGATTTTCCAAAATGGGAAAGCAGCGTTCCCCAAGTCCCTTTCTTAAGCAATTTGCAATAATCGTCCTCACAAATTTCAGCTAATTTTGCACCTCAATTTCAGCCCTGATTTTTTATGAGCGACGCCATCAAGCACGAGTGCGGAATAGCACTGGTGCGCCTGAAAAAGCCCCTCGAATTTTACCTTGAAAAATACGGCAGCGCGCTGTACGGCCTCAATAAAATGTATTTGTTGATGGAAAAGCAGCACAACCGTGGGCAGGACGGCGCGGGCCTCGCCACCATCAAGCTGGATATGCCGCCCGGCACGCGGTTCATCAGTCGGCGGCGCAGCAACAAGGCGCAGCCCATCCAAGATATTTTTAAAAAAGTGAACGGCCGCATTGAAGAAGAGGTGGGCGATTACCACGAATTGTATCAAGACCCAGAATGGCTGAAAATGAACGTGCCATTCGTGGGCGAACTTTATTTGGGACATCTTCGCTACGGCACTTACGGCGGACATTCCATCGAAAATTGCCACCCTTTTTTGCGGCAGAACAACTGGGCCTCGCGGAACTTGGTGGTGGCGGGCAATTTTAATATGACCAACGTGGATTCGCTGTTCGACCAGTTGGTGGATCTGGGCCAGCATCCCAAAGAGCGCGTGGACACGGTGACGATCTTGGAGAAAATCGGCCATTTTTTGGACAAGCAGAACGAGAAATTATACCGCCATTTTAAAAAAGCGGGGCACGCCAAAAAAGACATCAGCGATATGATTTCCAATTCGCTGGACATCCAAAAAATCCTGAAAAAGAGTGCCAAGCGCTGGGACGGCGGCTATGCGATGGCGGGGCTTTTCGGCCACGGCGATGCTTTTGTCCTGCGCGACCCCAGTGGCATCCGGCCGGCCTATTTTTATGAAGATGACGAAGTGGTGGTAGCGGCTTCGGAGCGGCCGGTGATCCAGACGGCGTTCAACGTGCCGATTGGCGAAATCAAAGAAGTAACGCCCGGCCACGCGCTGATTATAAAGAAAAACGGCGGCGCGGCCCTCCAGCAAATCCGCAAGCCGCTGGAGCGGAAGGCTTGCAGTTTTGAACGGATTTATTTTTCGCGCGGCAATGACGCGGACATTTACCGCGAGCGGATTTCCTTGGGCAAAAAAGTCTGCCCCGCCATTTTGGAAGAAGTGGATTACGATTTAAAAAACACGGTGTTCTCGTTCATCCCGAACACGGCGGAAATCTCCTTTTACGGAATGATGAAAGGGATGGAGGACTACCTGAACTTGGTGAAGCGCGACAAAATCCTAAAATTTGAAGGCCACCTCGATGGGGAAAAACTGACCGAACTTTTGGGCATCCGGCCGCGGATGGAAAAATCGATATGGAAGGACGTGAAAATGCGCACTTTCATCACGCAGGACAGTGGCCGCGACGACTTGGTGAGCCACGTGTACGACATCACCTACGAAACGGTGAAACCCACGGACAACCTCGTGGTCATCGACGATAGCATCGTGCGCGGGACGACTTTAAAAAAGAGCATTTTAAAAATATTGGATCGGCTGAATCCCAAAAAAATCGTGGTCGTTTCCAGCGCGCCGCAAATTCGCTATCCGGATTGCTACGGCATCGATATGGCAAAACTGGGCGACTTCGCAGCTTTTCAAGCGGCCATTGCCCTGTTAAAAGAAACGGGGCTGGATAGCACGATCGATTCGGTGTATGAAAAGTGCTTGGCGCAAGCCCACCGTCCCGACAGCGAAATCGAGAATTTCGTGAAGGAAATTTACGCGCCATTCTCGCCGCAGCAGATTTCAGACAAAATCGCGGAACTGCTGACCCCGCAAGAGGTGCGCGCGGAAGTGAAGATTATTTTTCAAACCATAGAAGACCTGCACGAGGCCTGCCCCGGCAATACTGGCGACTGGTATTTTACGGGCAACTTCCCCACGGCGGGCGGGATGCGCGTGGTCAATCGAGCGTTTCTAAATTTTTATGAGGGGAAGAATGTGAGGGCGTATTGAGGGGGTTATTAAGTTATTGAAGATAGTTGATTAGGATGAGCGGATGGTTTTATGAGCCCCCTAAATTCCCCACCGTGTGCCGTATTGGCAATGATGCACGGCAAAGGGGGACTAGAGCTGCACAAACTTCAAAAATCACGAGTGTGCGGTTAGCCCCCTTTGGGGGTTGGGGGCTTAAGTACCACTCAACTGAACTAAAATTTTACTAAGTTCAGATTTCTCTATAAAATTGAACTAAATATTTCCATAGTCCTGCCGAGTGGTACTTCATTTTGGGTTAGTTCAGATTTTTATTAGAATGTGAACTAACCTTGCTTTCTTTTTGAAGAATCGTCAGATATTCTTCAAAATGGTAAATCCGGTTGCGCTGGTTGCCGGAGATTTCCACCAAAATGCCCAACCGCTCAAAATCCGCGACCAGCGAATAGACGGAGTTCTTGCTCAGCCCCGTAATTTCCTGCACTTCCATCGGCCGGATGACGGGGTTTGACCATAGATGATTCAGCAAAATTTGCGCATTGCCCATCTTCGCGCCCAGCTGTTGCACGCGGTTTTCTTCGCAGTCTTTTTTCAAAATCAAAATGCGCTGCAAACCTTCGGAAGCCTTTTCGCTGCTGGCGGCCACGCCTTTCAAAAAGAATTTCAGCCAGCCGCGCAAATCGCTTTTTTCGCGGGTCAGCGTCAGGTGGTCGTAATATAACGCGCGGTTTTTTTCCAAAAAATCCGATAGGTACAAAATCGGTCTTTTTAGGATGCCGCTTTCCATCAAGTAGAGCGTAATCATCAGCCGGCCGATGCGCCCGTTGCCGTCCAAAAAAGGATGGATGGTCTCGAACTGATAATGCGCTAGCCCGATTTTCAGCAGTTGGGGCAGCCCCGTTTTTTCGCCGTGGATAAACTTTTCCAAATCGCCCATCAGCGGTGCCACTTCCTGAAAAACAGGCGGCACAAAATGGGCGTTTTCGATGTCGTGGCCACCGATCCAGTTTTGGCTGGTGCGGAATTCGCCGGGCCGCTTATGCTCGCCGCGCGCGCCGGTCATCAAAATTTCGTGCAGTTTTCGCAGCAGCCGCCCGCTCAAGGGCAGTTCGTCCAAAAGCTGGATGCCACGGTTCAGCGCGTCCACGTAATTGTTCACTTCCTTCCAATCGTCGCGGCGTTCGGGTTTCACCTCGTTTTCGCGCAGCAGCGCCTCGTGCAAATTCGTGCGCGTGCCCTCGATTTTGCTGGAAAGCGTGGCCTCTTTCACCACGTGCAGCCGGATGAAATAATCAATGTCTGGCATCAGTTGCGCAAAACCGTTCAGCGCGCCCAGTTTCAGTGAGGCAGTTTCGTTAAGCCGCACCAGTTCGGAATCTTCGATGATAAACGCGCGGTTGATTTCATTGGGCTGAAACGCCTTGTAGCGGTTGGCCTGCACCCATTGTCCGGCCACGAAATTTTTTATTAGTTCAGATTTTGGGTGCAAACTTAACTTAATTTTCTTTTAGTTTATATTTTGATTAAAAACTGAACTAAAGATGTTTATAGTTAAGATGGCTTGTACTTAAATTTTGGTTAGTTCATTTTATGGAAAAAATGTGAATTAACGGTTTTAAAATTTATAAAAAGATATTTGCACTTCCACTTCAGAAGGAAAAGTGGTTAGACGATTATCAACAACGCCTTCATAATCGTCTGACCACTAAAAAATACCCCTAAAACTATTGCCGTTTCCAATATCCACCTTATTTTTGTGTTAAGCTAATGTTAAGCAAAAGTTAATTATGAGTTATGGCAAAGAAAATTTTCAAGGAAAAACAGCACTTTTTGAGTCGTCAGGCAATGTGGTTGGTAGCAGCCGTTGGCCTCATCATTTTAGGGATTGGCGTACGGCAATTTTTACATCCCTCTTTTTCGTTCCAAAATGGCGGCTGGCTGCCGGTCGCCTTTGCATTGGCAGTTTCGGTGCTTTTGTTTTGGCTGGCCTTCCGCTTCCGGCTGAAAACGGCCGTTACCGAAAAAGGCATCACCTACAAAATGAGCCCGCTCCACGCCCGCAAGCACCGGATAAAATGGGAGGAGCTGGCCTCCTATTCCATCGTGGAGACGCCCCGCTTGGCCGCCCACGACGGCACGGAGGGATTTTGGTTGGCCGATAAGTTCACCTTCTCCGGCTGGAACGGTGTGCTGCTGAAAACTTGCGGGGGCAAGCGGATTTTCATCGGCTCGCACAGATTGCAGGAAATGCAAAAAGCGATTGAAAAAGCGGTGGGAGGCAGGATGGGGTGCGCGGCTTAAATCGAGGCCACAAATTCTAAATTTTAAATTACGGCGCGTCATTTCTATAAAGAAATGGCGCGCCTTTTTTCATAAGATGAATATAGATTCTTCGCTGGTGCGCGTTCCGATAATCATTGGAAGCATCGCATTCCTGTTTACAATTCCCTCCCCCGCCTCGTACCTCGGCACCCCTCCAAGGAGGGGGACAACGCTCGCCCCAACTATATCGCATCAACGGCCAACGGGTATTTCCGGTTCGTGGCGGATGGACGGCAGCCCTATCCCCCTCTCCGAGGGGGTGCCGACGCAGGAGGCGGGGGAGGTTCCAATTTTCCCAAAACCATAAGACACATCGTGAACCTTGAACTTTCAACCCTTCCCCTCCTTTTTAAACCCGTGAAAAACTTCGCCCTCCTCTTCCGCCGCTTGGACGAAACCAACAAGACCAACGCGAAAGTCCAAGCGCTGAAAGAATATTTCGATACCGCCGACGATTCCGATAAAGTGTGGACAATCGCACTGATGAGCGGCCGCCGACCGAAGCGCGCGGTGAACAGCAATTACATCCGCGAGTGGAGCGCCGAACTTTCCGGTTTGCCGAAATGGCTTTTTGAAGAATCCTACCATATCGTGGGCGATTTGGGCGAAACCATCGCCAAGGTGCTGCCACCGCCGCTCAAAGAATCCGACCACAGCCTCACCTTTTGGATGCAATACATTTTGGCGATGCGCGAAATGGATTTGGAAGAACGCCACGCCCGCGTCACCGAAGCGTGGAACCAACTGGATGATTTTGAGCGCTTTGTGTTCAATAAATTGATGATGGGCAGTTTCCGCGTGGGCTTGTCGCAAAAACTGATGGTGCGGGCGCTCTCCCATCATTCCGGCAAGGACGAAAACGAACTGGCGCACCGGATTATGGGCAACTGGGAACCGGCGGAGGAAACTTTTGAAAATCTAATTTTGGCCGATAAAAAAGGTGATGACCTCAGTAAGCCGTACCCGTTTTATTTGGCGTATCAATTAGACGACGGGCCGGCCGACATTGGCGAACCTGCCGAGTGGCTGGCCGAAAACAAATGGGACGGAATCCGTGGCCAGCTCATCGTGCGCGCCGGCGAGCATTTTCTATGGAGCCGTGGCGAGGAATTGATTACCGACAAATTCCCAGAATTTGAAAGCGCACCGGATTTGCTGCCGGACGGGACGGTTTTGGACGGTGAAATTTTGCCTTTTAAAGACGGTGAGGTTTTGGGGTTTCAAAATTTGCAGACGCGCATCGGGCGGAAAAATATCACCAAGAAAATTTTGAAAAAAGCGCCGGTGGTGATGCGGGTGTACGATGTTTTGGAATGGGAGGGCGAGGATTTTAGAAACAAGACACAAGAAACAAGACGCGGGGTTTTGAATTCTCTTTTTGAAAATCTTCCCGAAAATAATTTGTTGCAAATCAGCGAGTTGGTAAGATTTGAAAGTTGGGAAGAATTGGCAAAAATCCGTGAAGGTTCGCGCGGGCGCAAAAGCGAGGGGATGATGCTGAAAAAGAAAAACGGCATTTACCAAACCGGCCGCAAAAAAGGCGACTGGTGGAAGTGGAAAGTAGACCCGCTGACCATCGACGCGGTGATGATTTACGCGATGCGGGGCAGCGGTCGGCGCAGCGGGCTTTACACGGATTACACTTTTGCGGTCTGGAACGGCGACGAACTCGTCCCGTTCACCAAGGCCTACTCCGGCCTCACCGATGCGGAATTTCGCCAAGTCGATAATTTCGTAAAACGCAACACCGTGGACCGATTCGGCCCCGTGCGCAGCGTGAAGCCGGAGCTGGTTTTTGAAATCGCCTTCGAGGGCATCCAAAAATCATCGCGCCACAAAAGCGGGGTGGCGCTGCGCTTCCCACGGATGAAACGCTGGCGGAAGGACAAGCCGAAAGGGGAGGCGAACACGCTGGAGGATTTGAAGGGGATGCTGGAGAAGTATGGGTGAACTTTGGGAAGTTGCCTCAAGTTTTGTAATCAAAGGCTTTCAACCTTTTTAGCTCGACAGATTTCTCGAAAAGCCTATTTTTGAATTAT
Organism: Owenweeksia sp.; assembly: GCA_965214115.1. GTDB lineage: Bacteria > Bacteroidota > Bacteroidia > Flavobacteriales > Schleiferiaceae > Owenweeksia. The sequence goes on along the minus strand of CBDCAU010000008.1, from coordinate 244,098 downwards.
GGAAACCATCGAAAAACTCGAAGACCGCAAATCGCGCCTCATCCATTGGATTGAAGAAGTTAAAGATAGTGAGTTGTTGGACGAACTGGAATACTTCATCCGTTTTGAAGCGCCAGCCACCGGCCATTCTTGGCGCACTCCCGAAGAGGAAAAACTGCTCGACCGCCATTTGGACTGGGCATTGAAAAGAGTGGGGAAAGAAACCGCCGTTTCTGGCAACAATTTTAAAGAAACCTTGCAGAAATGGCGCGAAGGACGCTCGAAATAGATGACGAAGCCTTCGTCGGGTACGATGAAATTTGCAATTATATCGAGGGGCGGTTCGGCCTTTTGGCCAAGGTAACATTTGAGGAGCGTTTTGATGAGGAGGTCGATTTTATTCTGGAAAACCCCGAAGCGCGCCGCTACCACAACCGCTCAAAAGGAATTCGCCGCAGACTGGTGAACGGCCTCACCGAAATTTTTTATACCTATTCTGAGATGACCGTCTTTGTGCTCTCTATCGTGGACGGACGCACGGATTTAGACAGGTTGCCATTCTAATGAAGTAAACGCCTAATTTTGAATGATGGAAACGTTGACAATCGAAAAGAAAAAAGAGCGGCTCATCCAATGGATTCAAAAACTGGACGACCCCGCCACGCTGGAGGCGCTCAAAGAAATCAAACAAAGCCGCCGCCCAATTGAGGAAGAGGATCGGTTGTGGTTTTCCAAGGAAGAGCAAAACATCATCGACAAGCGGCTGGACAAAGCGATGAAGCGCGCGGAAAATGGCGAAAAAAATCTGCGCTATCCGCGAAACCTCCCGTAAAGAGGGGGACTGGCGCGTGAGCAAAATTCAAATCAACCCCACCCCCATTTTTCCAAAATAAGTGCTGGCCGCCATAATGACACACGAAATGGTGACACCCAAGCTGATGGCCAAAAATGCTTTCCGTTTTCTGATTTTAAAAATGTAAGAAGCAATCGTGCCCATATATGCGCCGGTGACGGGCAGCGGGATCATCACGAATAGCATCAGCCCCCAAAAGCCGTATTTCTGGATTTTGGCGCCCACGCCGCTCTTGGCGCGGCGGGCCATTTTCAGGCTTTGTTTTTTATAGGATTTGAACCGCCAAAGTTTTACATCAAACTTGTTGAGCAGCGCAATGAAAAGCGGGAATACCAAAAGGTTGGCCGCCAATCCCACCGAAAAGGCCAAGATGGGGTTCAGCCCGCGCAGGATGCCGTAGGGAATGCCCACGCGCGCCTCGCCGAGGGGGGAAATGCTTAATAAAAATGTGTGGATTATTTCGGGAATCATCGGTAGAGTAGGCCAAGGTTATTGCAAAAATAATTCCACGGTTGCTGAAAATGGCTCCCGTTTTATAGATGGATAAAGACAACGGTGCAATCGCACTGCGGCGGGGTTTTCCCGCCTCGGCTTTTTATCGAAAAAGACGGGTTTTTTGGGATTGCTTTATAGAATAATTCCAGCACTTTTCTAAAAACCCGCCCTTCGGACAGGGTTTCTCCCCTTCTTTTTTTCAAGGTATTTTCCTTTTGATTTTCAGCGGTTTGCCTCTTTCGAGGTTTCAAAAACCGCCGAATCTTTGCCCCGCTTTCCAGAAGTTCCCCTTCATCAAAAAAACAAAACAGAAAAACGGGCGCGCTGGAAATTTTAAAACCACACATTTTTAAAAACTTAAATTTTAATACAATGAAAAAGTCAATTATTCTCGCCGCCATTTTCAGCGCCACCCTGCTGAGCGCCAGCGCGCAAACCGAAACGCCCGAAAAAATGCAGGGCGAAAAGCGAATGGACCCCTTCAACGGGCGCAGTACTTCCCGTTCCAAATTGCTAAAAGGAAAACACCTCGCCGAGGAAATCCGCAAAAGCCGTGTATTTTGGAACGACCCCCATTACAACCCGCCGCAGCGCTTGGCCGAAAACCTGCGGCTGGAACACGAAGCCGAAACAGTGGAACAGCCCGCACCCGAGCGCCTGCCCGAAATCCATTCCCACCAAACCCAGCTGCTGCAGCACCTGCCGCACCCGCTGCGGCTCTTGGAAAGTCTGAACCAAGACCGCGACATTTTGCAAACCAAAAAAGCCACCGCGGCGGCCCGCGAAAAACTGGATTCCATCGTGGACACGGAAAAAGAACCGAACGTTTCGGCTTGGAAAAAGCAGCAAAAAAGCGAGTTCCAATACAATGCCGATGGTCGCCTGACCCGTGAAACCTTCTTGGGCCACGACCCCAACACCAATGGCTGGACAAACCAATATCGCGGCGATTTTTCTTACAACGCGGCGGGCGATTTTACCCAACGCAGCTTTCACATTTGGGACGTGGCCAGCCAACAATGGACGCTGGATTATGAAGAAGGCTTTGCCCCCGATGCGGTAGGGCGCGAAACGGATTACTACTTTCTGAACACCGATTTTGGCTGGCGCTACACCTATCAATACGACGGCGCGGGGCGCGTTACCGAAAACCGGACCTACGTCCGCGATTCGGCCAATACCGCTTGGGTGAATTATGGCAAGACCAGCTTTACTTTTTCGGCAACTTCCAAGACGTCCGTTTATGAATATTGGGACGGAAACGCTTGGCAGAAAAACAGCCGCAACATCGAACTGAACGACGCGGCCGGCAACCCGCAAACTTATTCGTACCAAAGCTGGCTGCTACCCAGCGGGCCGTGGAAAGATGGCAGCAAGTATGAGTTTTCCCACAATGCGGCTGGGCAACTGACGGATTACACCCACTTTAATTGGGACGTGAACGATAACGGCTGGGCGTTTCAAGATTTGTACGAATTTGAATATGACATTCAAGGGAACACCACCAAAAGCACGGTTTCCTATTGGAACCGCGCGGACAGTAGCTGGTGGCCCAATTACAAAGACGAATATGGCTACGATGCCAACGGGAACACCACGCAACACACCCGTTTTTGGTGGGACGTGAACACGCTTTCTTGGAGCATCCAAGCGATGACCCAAACGACCTACGATGCCAGCAACCGCCTGACCTCGGAGACGGAATTTCACTGGGACTTTGCTAACGCAAAATGGCAGGAATGGGAAAAGATCCAGCTTGTTTACGGCACCAACGGGACAATAGAAGAAAATAATGTTTACCATTGGGATTTTGTGAAAAATCAGTGGAATGGAATGTATTCCAACACCAGCGCCCACGACGCGGCGGGCAACCTCACCGACCAAACAGAACGCAGCTGGGACACGGCTTCCGGCCAATGGGTGGACGTACTTCGCGTTCAGTCCAAATTCGATGCGGCGGCGTTCCGGCAAGACGTTTTCGCGCCGGACTACGTGGACGGGATTCACAAAAAACTATCGGTGAACACGAGCTATCTGAACCCCGCCCATCTTTGGGAAGCCCAAGGCGCGAGCGTTTATTACTACTCCGCGCAAAGTTCCGTGGGGTTGGAAGAGGCTACTGAAAACTTGGCAAACGTCTCCGTTTACCCCAACCCTGCCCGCGACGTCCTGCATTTTGAATGGGACAACGAAGCCGAAACCGCGCAACTGGAACTGTTTGACAGAGGCGGGCGCAAGGTATTTTCCGCCGAAATTTCCACTTATGAAAATCGCCTTTTGGTAGGCGAACTCGCGCGCGGGCTTTACATCTATCAACTAAAGCAAGGCGCCGAAATCGCCAGCGGCAAGGTGATCTTAGAATAGCGATTTGCTTAACCTTGATCCCGCGCGGCCCTTTTCAGGAATGGAAAGGGCCGCGTTTTTTATAAAAAATAAGATGGTACTTCTATAGTCTCACGCTTCCACCCTTTCCCAGTTTTCATCCCTTTATTTTAGGATGGCGCGTTTGGGATACCCGCCGTTAATTTAATGTCGCGCCTAAACCATTTCCGCAGTTCGTCCGCCAGCGCGGTTTCTTTCCACCGGCCGTCCGGTTTTACAGCTTCTTTGGCTACGCCGCGCGGCCAAGGTTTATCTACCAAAATTCAGTATCCATCTTTTTCGGAGGCATCTTTATAAATGCGTTTGGTGGTGGTTTTCATTTTGTAAATGTCTTGAAACTCTTGCTGAAAACAACTCGACATTCAAGAGCCTCTTTAGCAATTTTTCCTCATCCCTGAGAAAAATTGCTATGCGTGCATACTAACACCCTTAACTGCGCTACCCACCTGACGTCGAATGAAATTCATCACATCCTATAAAGCCTGATTTTTGGCTAAATTTTAACAGTAATTATTTTTTGGCATCGAATTTGTTTTCTCCAATCAGCGTTGTAACAAACTCACAATGAAGCCGTTATTTCGAGCAATTTTATTGTGGTAAAAAAACAAATAGCTGATAGGTAGTCTTTATGAATGAATTTTGAGGGATTGACCGAAAGGATTTCAGCGATTTGCAAATGGCTCGTAAATGGCCAGTTTAAGAACGACCTTTAATTCAATTTTTCACTTAAATCTTTCAGAAATGAAAACCGATACACTTTTTACATTTTTCACAACCAACCTTCTCGGAGACACGCTCAAGAATGCTTCGACTAAAGTTCGAAACTTTTATTCTCCATCTAAATTTTTGAAACCGAACGGTTTATTAGGAATTTTAAAAGAAATTTTTATAGTTTCGCCCCGAACGTTAATTCAATCAACAATGATCAACTCCAAAACCACACTTCTCAACATTTTTGCCTTCTTGTTGGCAATCTCAGTTTCTGTACCAGCCTCATTTGGTCAAGCTGATGAAAAAGCACAGCGCAAAGCGGCTAATAAATTTGCTAACGATGCTCGCCGCCTCAGTAAAAAGGGATCTCACGTAATGGCTCTGTATTTTTCGGTAAATGCTGTAGATGGGCCGTTGAAGAGAAAAAAGCGCGAAAAAGCCATATCGATTTTTCAGGAGTCTTTCAATGGAGCTACCGATGAATTGTTAAAATCCATAAAGACCCTTACGGAGCAGAGCCAAGAATTTTCAGGAGAATCTACCGTACATATTCGAAAAAAAATTGTTGATGATTTTGGAAAACTGGTAACCTGTATTGACACGACCAAGTCTGTAAGCCCTAGCACCTTAGCGGAAGCAGGTATCCCTAACGATGCGTTGATTGATTATTCGGAAGAGCTGACTGTCGCTAAAGTGAAATACGACACCGCCGTTTCCCAGTTCATACGGCAAAGTTATGCCGATGGTCTTGCGGATATGGCGTTGGGCACCAAAAGCGGACATCGCGACGCTCACTATCATTTTCGTAAGATTGGGAGTTATATAACCAATTATAGAAACTCTGATAGCCTACGACGATACACTCGAGAACAGGGCACTTATCGCTTAGTTATTGCAAGAATAGAAAACAAAACGGGCCGGACTGTCCCCAGTGATTTAGGATACACATTAGCATCGGCGGTCCACAGAGGCTTAAGCTCGACAAGCTTTGAAATGTTGGAAATTCTGCCCTTGGACGCCTCTAACTCATCAAAAGGCACAAACCTTTCTGTAGAATCCATTGCTCGGAATTATGCCCAATCGCATAACGCCGATATGGTGTTGTACGGAACATTATACGATTTTCAACATAAAGTATCAGAAAGATCAGTAGAAAAATATGACCATTCAAAGGAAATCAACGATGGCTCTTGGGAATGGAGAACGGACTCCGAGGGGAAAAAATACAAATACCAACCGAAAAAAACTGTGAGTGCCACTACATTTTTTTACAGGCAATCTCAAAAGGGCGACATAAAGGGAAATTTATACTTATATAGCGTACCTGATGGTGAATATGTAGCATCATCAGTTATTTTGGCGGGTACTTCGGATCACGAGAACGCTTGGACTAAAATGACCGGAGATAAGCGAGCTTTAAACTCCGCCTCACATATTGTAAAATCTGATCCACCTTTAAAAAAGGAGGCAGAAATGCTCAAAATTGCGGCGGAGAGTATGATGCCCAGTTTTTCCAAAAAGTTTGGAGAACTCTATTCCAAGCTTTAAACGTTTTTGTAAAAAATTCAATTGGCCCGACCTTTTTTATTTGTTTACCCCTTCAATTTTACCACTATGAGAATTAAATGTACCTTTTTGCTTACGGGAATTGCCTTGATTGGTCTTACCGGTTGCAATAAAGACGAAGACCACAGTTGCGTTTGCCGAGATGCTGACAACGAAGTAACTTCCCAACTGGAAATATGCAGTACCCCAGAGGAGACTGCAGAAACCAGATGCGAAGAATTTGAGATAGAAGATGACGAAACTTGTAGCATCGAATAGTTGCGTCAAAATAAGTTCTTTGTAAAAAGCACATCTCCTCTTTTGAGACTGATGTGCTTTTTTAAGTTCTAGCATTTTGGTGGATAATCACCAAATATGGCGTTATGGGTATGTTAAATTTTATGATTGTAAATTATGATAGAATTTTCTTAACATCCCACCCATTCTCCTTATTTTCGCGGGTTCACACCCATATTTAGTTAAAGATGAAGAAGTTTTTTGCGTTCGTTATCGCGATTTCCCTTTCGCTCCCCGCCTTCGCCAACGAAGGAATGTGGATCCCCCTTTTGCTCACCGAAAATTATGAGGAAATGCAGCGCCTCGGCCTGAAATTGACGCCCGAGCAATTGTATTCCGTCAACAATTCCAGTCTGAAAGATGCCATCGTTTCTTTCGGCGGATTTTGCACTGGCGAGATTATTTCCGACAAGGGCTTGATTCTCACCAACCACCACTGCGGCTACGGCAACATCCAAGCGCTTTCTACCGTGGAGGACGATATTTTGACCAACGGTTTTTGGGCCAAGTCCCATTCGGAAGAAAAACCCGCCGAGGGTCTTTTCGTAAGATTTTTAGTTCGGATTGAAGACGTGTCCGAGCGCGTGAAAAAAGAGCTGAACGCCGAAATGAGCGAGGAGCAGCGCGCTACGAAAATCGCGGAAATCAGCAAGGAAATCACCGATGAATCCGACGATGAGGAAAAAAGCATTTCGAGCCGCGTGGCCAGTTTTTACCACGGCAACCAGTTTTATCTATTTGTATATGAAACGTTTAGCGATGTCCGCCTCGTAGGCACGCCGCCCGAAAGCGTGGGCAAGTTTGGCGGCGACAAAGACAACTGGGAATGGCCGCGCCACACGGGCGATTTCTCGATGTTCCGCGTGTATTCCGCGCCCGACGGCAGCCCCGCCGATTATTCGGAAGAAAACATCCCGATGAAGCCAAAGCACTTTTTGCCCATTTCCGTGGATGGTGTAAAAGACGGCGATTTCACGATGATTTTCGGCTTCCCCGGCAGCACCGACCGCTATCTAAGTTCGTACGGCGTGCGCCAGGCCATCGAAAAATACAACCCCGCCGTGGTGAAAATCCGCACCGAAAAGCTGGACATTATGGACAAGTATATGAGCGCCGACCCCAAGACGCGCCTGCAATATGCTTCCAAAAAAGCGCGCGTGGCCAACTACTGGAAATATTACATCGGGCAGACCGAGCAATTGAAAAACAACAACGTCTTCGCCAAGAAAAAATCCATCGAGGATGAATTCCAACGCTGGGCCACGGCCAATCCCGAACGGAAAGAAAAATACGCGCCCGCGCTGAATTTATTGGATGAATCCTACCGCGAATCGGACGATTATGTGGAAAGCAAGGTGTACGTTTTGGAGGCCGGTTTGCTCGGTTCGGATCTGGCGCTTTTCGGCTTCCGTTTTGACCGCTTGATGCGCGGCCTGAATTCTATAAAAGAACAGCGCGAAAAAGAAATGGACGAGGCCGAGACCGAAGAGGACGAAAAAGCCGTGGCCGAAAAATACGATGGCCAAATGCAATCTTTGATGGCCAATATCAATGAAACGGTGGAGGAACATTTCAAGAATTACAACCAAGATTTGGACAAAGAACTTTTCCAGCACCTTTTTGAAATGTACGATGCCGACGTGCCGGCCAGCCAGCAACCGGAATTTTTCCAAATGGTGAACGACAAATACAAGGGAAATTGGTGCAAATTCACCAACAAAGTGTATGACAAATCCATATTGGCGGACAGTGCCAGCGTGATGGAATTCATCGAAGACCCGAAGATGAAAACGCTGGACAAAGACCTCGGCGTGATGGTGGGCACGCAACTTTACGATATGTACCGGGGCAGCGCCACCGCCCACGCGGAGACGGAAGCCAAGCAGGAAAAAGGCTACCGGCTTTTCACCGCCGGGCTGATGGAAATGTACCCCAACAAAACTTTCTCGCCCGACGCCAACAGCACGATGCGGATGACCTACGGCACGGTGGGCAGCTACGATCCGCGCGACGCCGTTTTCTACGAATATTACACCACCCACGAAGGGATTTTGCAAAAAGAAAACCCCGACGACCGCGAGTTTTTGGCGCCCGAGAAATTGCTGACCCTTTTGGAGAAAGAAAACTTTGGCCGCTACGCCAACGAAAACGGCGACCTGCCCGTGTGTTTCATCAGCAATAACGACATAACGGGCGGCAATTCGGGAAGCCCCGTCATCAACGGAAAAGGCGAGCTGATCGGCTGCGCTTTTGACGGAAACTGGGAGGCGATGAGCGGCGATATTTTCTTTGAAGAAAACTTGCAACGCACCATTTCTGTCGATGCCCGCTACATCCTTTATATCGTGGACAAACTGGCCGGCGCGCAGAACATCATCGACGAAATCAAAATCGTGGACACGCCGGATGCCCCCGCCCAAGGCGTGCCCGCCGGCGAGGGTGAAGATGCGCAAATGGATACGCGCAAGGCGATGCGCTGATTTTTTAAGGAGATTGTTTTATAAAAAAGCCGCTCATTTTCGATGGAAAATGGGCGGCTTTTTTTGTTCAAGAAATGGCCGATTTTAAAACCGCTCGGTGTAAGCGTGGCAGTAGGGTGTCTTCCCCGTTTTGATGTAATAATCTTGGTGGTACGCCTCTTTCTCTGGAAAGAATTCCGTGGCCTTGGTAATTTCCGTGGCGATTTTGTAGCCTTTTTCTTCCAGTTCTTTCACCAGTTTTTCGGCAATTTTCTTTTGCTCTTCATTCAGATAAAAAATCGCGCTGCGGTATTGATTCCCAATGTCCGGTCCTTGGCGGTTCACTTGCGTGGGGTCGTGCGTTTCGAAGAACAGTTTGGCCAAGGTTTCATAGTCCGTTTTTTGGGGATCATACACCACTTCCACCGTTTCGGCGTGGCCGGTGGTGCCGGTCGTTACGCGGCGATAAGTGGGATGTTTTACGTCCCCGCCCGCGTAGCCCACGGTGGTTTCGATGACGCCGTGGGCTTGTTGCAGATAATATTCGGTGCCCCAATAGCAACCGGAGGCAAAAAGTGCGCGTTCCATTTTTTTATGTTTTGTAGATTTTTGGGCCACCATTCCGGCCGAGGCCAAAACGAGCGCCGATAGTAAAAACAGTCGTTTCATTGTATTGTGCGTTTTGTAAGAAAAATAAACGCAAAGGCCGCGCCAAGGGATGGTTTGTCAGATTCTGAGTGGTGGCCCCTCTACCCTTCAAAGAGCTTGCGCTGAACTTGTCGGAGCGGGGGACTTCCGCCACACAATGTTCCACATTGGCGGGATTGGGGACTTTGTGTTCTTAGCGCCTTTGTGGCAAAAGTTCCGCCACCAGTTCCGCAATCTGCACCGCATTCGTAGCCGCCCCCTTCCGCAAATTATCCGACACGATCCAACAGTTCAAGGTATTTTTCAACGTCAAATCCCGCCGCAAGCGACCCACAAAAACTTCGTCCTTTCCCCGCGCAAAAAGCGGCATCGGATACACGTTCATTTCGGGATTGTCCTGCATCGTGATACCGTTTTGTTTGGCCAATAATTTCCTCACATCCAGCACATTGAATTCGTCTTCCAATTCGATGTTCACACTTTCCGAATGCCCGCCCAGCACGGGGACGCGCACCGCCGTGGCGCTCACCAAGACCGCATCATCGCCGAGGATTTTCTTCGTTTCGTTAGCCAGTTTCATCTCCTCTTTGGTGTAGCCGTTTTCCAAAAACACGTCGCAGTGCGGGATGCAATTTTGATCGATGGGATAGGGATAGGCCATCGCTTCCTTTTTGCCAGCGCGCTCGTTTTCCATCTGCCGCGCGGCGCGGACACCGGTTCCCGTCACGCTTTGGTAAGTGCTGACAATCACCCGTTTAATCCCGTATTTTTGATGCAAAGGTTGCAGCACGATCACCAATTGAATCGTACTGCAATTCGGGTTGGCGATAATTTTGTGATTTTCATTTAGAATATCGCCATTCACTTCTGGCACGATGAGCGGGATGTCCGGTTCCATCCGCCACGCCGAGGAATTGTCGATGACGGTCGTCCCCACGGCGGCAAATTGAGGCGCCCATTCTTTGGAAGCCTCACCGCCCGCCGAAAAAAGCGCGATGTCCGGTTTGGCTTCTAAGGCCTCGGAAACTGAAACCACCGTTTTTTCATCACCATTGAAAACCAGCTTTTTACCGACCGAAGTCTCCGAAGCGGCCAGCAAAATTTCGTCCATCGGAAACCGCCGTTGCTCCAACACTTTCAACATTTCCCGCCCCACCATTCCGGTGGCGCCCACTACCGCGATGCGCATTTTCTTAAAATTTTTAGCGTGATTTATTCTTTTTCAAAAGATTGGCTGGCAAATTTACCGCATATTTGAGGCTTATGTTTCGATGGTTATTTTTCATTCTTCTGCCCGTTTTCGCTTCGGCGCAGGTTTCTGTTTCGGATAGTTTTTCCGATGGAAATTTTACCGCAAATCCTTCGTGGTCAGGCGATTCGGGGGTTTTTGAAATTGATACCGCCAACCAATTACGTCTCATTGACACCGTTGCTGGCGAATCTTTTTTGAACACCGCCAGCGGCATTGCCAGCCAAGCCGTTTGGGAATTTTACATCCGATTGGAATTCAATCCGTCCACCAGCAATTTCGCCAGAGTGTATCTGATGAGCGACCAGCAAAATCTGGGAGGCGCTTTGAACGGCTATTTCGTGCGGATTGGCGGTTCGTCAAACGATAGAATTTCATTGTATAAACAGACCGGAAACTCTACTGATTTGATTACCGAAAGCGGCGATGATTGGGTAGATGAAAATACGGTGGAAGTGCGCGTCCAAATTTCACGCGACTCATTGGGAATGTGGATGTTAGCCGCCGACACTTCGGGGGGAAATAATTTTGTAAACCTCGGTTCGGCGGTGGAAAACACCTTCAATTTCAGCACCCATTTCGGCGTGGTTTGCGAATACACCATCACCCGCGCGGACAAATTTTATTTCGATGATTTTTTCCTTTCGGGAAAAGTTTTCACGGATAACGAACCGCCCGTAATTTTGGATTTGGAAGTGCTGTCCAATACCGAATTGGAAATTACCTTTTCGGAAAACGTGGAGAAAAATTCGGCGGAATTTATTGGGAATTATGAAGTGAAACCAAACATCGGCTTGCCAAACTCTGCGGTGCAAAATTCTCAGGATGAAAGAGTTGTAAAACTAACCTTCGCGAATCCGTTTGCGCCAAACACGATTTACGAACTTTTCGTGGAAGAAGTGGAAGACCGTTTTGGCAACGAAGCGGATGACGACACCACTTTTATTATTTATGATTTTCAAGAAGGCGATGTGGTCATCAACGAATTGATGGTAGATCCCGTGCCGCAAGTCGGAATACCGCCGAATGCGTTGCCGGAGCGCGAATACGTCGAACTGTTCAACCGTACCGCGCTTCCCATCGACTTGGCGGGCTGGGTTTTGACGGTTGGAAATTCCGTAGAAACCTTGCCGAGTTACATTTTGCAACCCGACAGTTTTGTGGTGATTACCAAGGATGAAGACGTGAACGAATTTCCGTCCGGCCTGCCGATTTTGGGGATTGATATTTCCGGCGTGGCGCTCACCAATTCGGGAAACACCGTTTCGCTGCAAGAACCTTCGGGTGAGGTTGTCTCAACTGTTTCATATACAGATGATTGGTACAGGGAAGTCAATAAAGAAGACGGCGGTTGGAGTCTCGAACAGATCGACCCCGATAATCTCTGCGGTGGGAAGCAAAACTGGCGCGCATCCATCGACCCAATCGGCGGAACGGCCGGCCGGACAAATAGCGTTTTCGGTGTCAATCCCGATACGGTTGCCCCTGAATTTCAGCGTATTGCCATTTTGGGCGACAGCTCCATTTTACTGATTTTTTCGGAAACGATTGAAATCACGCCCGATATTTTGGATGATGATACGTATGAAACCGAGCCGTTTTTACCGGTCGAATCCGTGAATCCGATTGCACCGATTTTCGACCGCATCGAAATCAAATTCCAGCAAGCGATTGACCCCGAGGTCATTTATGAGTTCACTTTAAAGGATTTCCCCACCGATTGCAGCGGTAATTTGATGCAACCCGATACTTTGCTTTTCACCATTCCCGCCATTCCCGAAAACGGCGATTTGCTCATCAATGAAGTCCTGTTCAACCCGCTCAGCGGCGGCTCTGATTTTGTGGAAATTTACAATCATTCCGATAAGATTTTTGATTTGAGCAAATTGCGGTTGGCAAATTACAATCCTGATTTTCAAACGCTTGACAATGTAAAAGAACTGCGCAGCGAAAGCTTCCTCATCGAACCGAACCGTTATTTGGCGCTCACCACCGACCCCAGTTTTTTGATGGAAAATTACGATGTGAAATTTCCCGAAAACGTGGTGGAAGTGGATGCGCTGCCCCCAATGAACGACAATGAAGGCAACATCGCCATTGCGACGTCCAGCCTACAAGTGGTGGATTATTTCGTGTATTCGGACGATTTGCATTTGCCCTTTTTGCAAGATGCGGAAGGCGTGAGTTTGGAGCGCGTCAGTTTTGAAAAATCCGCGCAGGAAGACGACAACTGGCAGAGCGCCGCCGCCAGCGCGGGTTTTGCCACGGCCGGCTACGAAAATTCGCAGCGTTTGCAACCTAATCCCAGCGGAAAAATCACCCTCGAACCAAAAGTGTTTTCGCCGAACCAAGACGGCCACAAAGACCAACTTTCCATCGTTTATGATTTTGAAAAACCGAACAATGTGGTTTCGGTTTCCATTTGGAATTCAAGTGGTTATGAGGTGCGAGTCTTGCAAGAAAATACCAATGTGGCGCAAAGCGGCTTCTTCACTTGGGACGGCACGGACGAAAACGGCCAGCGGTTGAACAGCGGGATTTACATTGTGGTGGTGGAATATTTTAACGAGAGCGGGGAGAGTGTGGCGGTAAGGAAAACTTGTGTTTTTAGCCTATGAAAAAGCACAAATTCGTGGGAGGAGGTTTGGTAGGTATGACATCCGCTACCTACCCATTTGTCACTTTAATTATTGATAAAGAACACATTCAATTGAATGGTTTAGGCTTTTTGAGCTTCAAGCCTCAAGACATTTTATGCATTGAAAAATTTAGCCGTTTCCCTGTTTTGGGGGCGGGCATCCGAATTATTCATACCAATACCAAGTATAATAAGTTGGTAGTTTTTAAAGCGATGGGCAGCCGAGACAAAATTTTTGATACTCTGCAAGAGGAAGGATGGATGAAAGCTATAAAAAGTAATGCGCTACAAAGTCCAAAAATTTTAAACTCGAAATTGGCCGAAGTAGATAGAATTGTAAACAGAATTAAAATTTTTGCAATTGCGACCTTTTGCGTCTTTATAATCTTTGTTTTAGTAGTGTTTCGAATATTCTAAAAAGGCTATTACGATATCTTAGAATTTATATAGTATGAACGGAAAAATTGAAATATCTTAGTGATTAATAGAATGAGTAAGTATTTTCATAAACCATTGAAAACAAACAATTTATAAAAGTCCAACAAGCCGTTGGACAAATTAAAAAACCGCCAAAAACCGATAGATTTTGAAAGCAAATTTGGACAAAAGTTTCCGCGAGTGGGTCAGCGAATTGAAGGCCAAAATCCAGACCTCGCAGATGGGCGCGGCGCTGGCCGTGAACCGCGAACTGTTAATGTTGTACTGGGAAATCGGGCAGTCCATTTCCGCGAAATTGGCCGATTCAGATTGGGGCTCCGGCGTGGTGGAAGATTTGTCCAACGAATTGCGCAAAGCGTTCCCTAACCAGAAAGGCTTCTCGCGCTCCAACCTTTTTTCGATGAAGAAATGGGTGGAGTTTTATGCTGGTTCGGAAAGCCATCCTGAAAAAGTCCAACGGCTTGTTGGACAAATTCCGTGGGGGCATAACGTGGCGTTGATTTCCAAATGTGATACGGTGGAAGAGGCGCTGTTTTATGCGTCCAAAACCGTGGAGAACAACTGGTCGCGGGCGGTTTTGGTGCACCAAATGGAGTCGGGCCTCATCCACCGGCTGGGGAGCGCTGTCACCAATTTTGAGAATACCTTGCCTAGCGCGCATTCCGAGCTGGCGCAGCAAACCCTGAAAGATCCGTACAAGCTCGATTTTCTGAACCTCCACGAAAAAATGATGGAGCGCGACATCGAGGAGCAACTGATGGAACACATCACGCAGTTTTTGCTGGAACTGGGCGCGGGCTTTTCCTTCGTGGGCCGCCAAGTGCCGCTGCGCATCGACGGCAAGGATTTCCGAATTGACTTGCTGTTTTACCACATCAAGCTGAAATGTTATGTAGCTGTGGACCTGAAAATCACGGAGTTCAAAGCGGAACATACTGGTAAAATGAACCTGTACATTTCTGCCATCGACGACCAGATACGTGGCGAAGGCGACAATCCCACCATCGGTTTATTGCTGTGCAAATCAAAATCCGAAGTGATGGTCAAATACTCGCTGCGCGGGATAGAACAGCCCATTGGAATTGCCGAATACGAACTGGAGAAGAGCATCCCAAAAGAGTTGAAATCGGCGCTGTCCACATTGGATGAAATCGAGGAAGAATTGAAGGAAACGGATATAGAAGAAGAGTAAGTTTTTAGGTTGAAAAGAGATAGATTATTTTCATATATAAAATATATGATTTTATTTTTAAAAAATTGATTTTTAAGTGTTTATAATTGTCCAACAGGTAGTTGGACAAATTAAAAAACCCCTAAAAATTCTCATAAAAAAGTTTACATTTTAATGTCAAAATCTAATAAAATAAAATCCTTCGATCCGAATGGGATTTCCCAGCACGATTCGCTGTTCGGCTTGCCGTTTTCGTATGAAGAATCCGAGACCATCGTTTTGCCCGTGCCGTGGGAAGTCACGGTTTCCTATTCCGCTGGGACGGCCGCCGCGCCGGAAGCGATTTTTGAGGCCTCGAAGCAGGTAGATTTATACGACCCGATTTTGGAAAAGGCTTGGGAGCGAGGGATTTATATGGGAGAAGTGAGTCGGGAGTTGGGAGTCCCGATAGTTATCGGGAGGAGTGAGGAGTTTCGTGAAAAAGCGGAGGCGCACATTTCTGATTTGGAGGAGGGGAAAACGGATAAAAATCGGCTGCAAAAAATCAATGCCGCTTGCGCGGAAATGGTGGCAGAAGTAAAAAGCGAATGCGGGAAAATTTTGGACGAAAACAAGCGGCTCATTTTGTTGGGTGGCGACCATAGCACGCCTTTGGGGTTTTTACAAGCGCTGGCGGAGCGCCACGAAAATTTTGGGATTTTGCAGATTGACGCGCATTGCGATTTGCGCGACGCCTACGAAGGTTTTGAATTTTCCCACGCTTCGATAATGTGGAATGCACTGAAAATCAGTCAAATCGAAAAACTCGTACAAATTGGCATCCGTGATTTCAGCGAAGGGGAAATGGAATTTATTGTAAAAAATAACCAGCGGGTCAGCACTTTTTTTGACCGGAAAGTCAAGGCGGCACAATACCGGGGACTGACGTGGGAAAAGCAATGCCACGCCATCGTTTCCGAGCTACCACAAAAGGTGTATCTGAGTTTTGATATCGACGGTCTGGATCCGAAACTTTGCCCGAATACCGGCACTCCGGTGGCGGGCGGATTTGAAACGGAGGAGGTGCTTTTTCTTTTGGAAATGCTGGTGCGCAGCGGCCGCCAAATCATTGGGATGGACTTGGTGGAAGTGGCGCCGTCCCCTTCGGCAAGCTCAGGACAGGCTCAAGATGAATGGGATGCGAACGTGGCGGCGCGATTGCTATGGCGGCTGGCGAATTTGATGACGGTTTCACAGGAAAAATAACCGCAGCGGGCGCGGAGAGCCGCAGCGTATTTCTAAATTTCTTCGCCGCGCCTCTTTGCGTTCGCTGTGGTTTTTAATTTAAAAAATGAGTTTTGAAATGAAAAAGAAAATTAAACTTTTAGACGTGGTGACGAGCCTCATTTCCTCTTCCGACGAAAACTTGGAAAAAGGCCAAGTCGGCACAGTAGTCAAAGAATATCTTGGTAATTTTTATGAGGTAGAATTTTCCAATAAAAGCGGGGTGGGAATGCTTCTTAAAACAATGCACGAAAAGGATTTGATGTTGCTGCATTTCGAAATGACAGCGGCGTAATTTCAACCGCTGAGTGCGCGGAAAGCCGCAGCGAAAAACCAGACAAAACCCCTGCGGCCCTCTGCGCTCGCTGCGGTTTTTAAATTTCTTTCTACTTTTCCCCCGTCCAACCTGAAACATCAAACCGCAAACCTCAAACACTCTTCTAATGCCCCTCTACCAAGCCGACCCTTTCAAAATTCTTTTTCTCGATATAGAAACCGTTTCGGAACACGCTGATTTCCAAAAACTTTCCGAACCTTGGCAGGAGCTTTGGGCGGACAAGACCCGCTTTTTGCGGAAGGAAGAAACGCCCGAAGACTATTATCCACAACGGGCGGCGATAATGGCGGAATTTGGAAAAGTCGTCTGTATTTCCTGCGGTTATTTTGTGAAGGAAAAGGACGAAAAACGCTTTCGCGTGAAGAGTTTTGCTGGGGAAAATGAGTTCAAAAGTTTGAATGATTTTGCCAAAATGCTGAGGCTTCATTTTGATAGAAATTACAAACTTTGTGCGCACAACGGGAAGGAATTCGACTTTCCGTATTTGGCGCGTCGAATGATTGTCCACGAAATAAAACTTCCCAAACTTTTGAATTTTAGCGGGTTGAAACCGTGGCAAGTGCCGCACCTTGATACGATGGAAATGTGGAAATTCGGCGATTGGAAAAGTTTCACATCCTTGAAACTGTTGGCGGAATTGTTCGGACTGCCTACTCCCAAAGATGACATTGATGGCAGCCAAGTGGGCGATGTTTTTTGGAAGGAAAATGACATAAACAGGATTAGAGATTATTGTCAAAAAGACGTGGTCACGTTGGCACGCATATTTTTACGGATGGAAAACCGAGGGGAATTGAAAGACGAGGAAATCATTTTTAATGATGAAAATTAGGGTAAAAAATAAGCCGATTTTAGATATAAGAAATCTTAGCGTTTTGATTGAAAAAACGCCGCTGGTGGATTCGCTCAGTTTTTCGTTAGAAAAAGGAAAAACGGTCGGATTGGTCGGCGAATCCGGTTCGGGAAAATCACTGACCAGTTTGGCGATTATGAGATTGCTCGCGCCGGTTTTGAAAACGGAAGGCGAGATATTTTTTGACAATAAAAACCTCCTGAAACTTTCTGAAAAAGAAATGCTCGCGTATCGCGGAAAGCAAATCGCGATGGTGTTCCAAGAGCCGATGACCGCGCTGAACCCGACGATGAAATGTGGGAAACAAGTGCTGGAAGCGATTTTGAAACATCAAAAAATTTCTCAAAAAGAAGCTCGAAAAAAAGTATTGCAATTATTTGAAAAGACGGAACTGCCGCGGCCTGTAGAGATTTACGACTCCTACCCGCACCAAATCAGCGGGGGGCAAAAACAGCGGGTGGTCATAGCGCTGGCGATTTGCAACGAACCGAAAATCTTGATAGCCGACGAACCCACCACCGCGCTGGACGCCACCGTGCAGAAAAGCATTTTGGACATCCTCAAAAAACTGCAAACCGAATTGGGAATGGGAATGATTTTCATCAGCCACGATTTGGGCGTGGTACACCAAATCGCCGACGAAGTGGTGGTGATGAAGGCCGGAAAAACAATGGAAAAAGGCACAGCCGACCAAATTTTTAACCGTCCCGAAAATGCTTATACCAAAGGACTTTTGGCCTGCCGCCCCACGCCGGACACGCAATTTGTGCGATTGCCAACCGTATCCGATTTTGAAGATAAAAAACGGCCAAAACTGAAAATGCGTTCGCGCGAAAAGCGTCTTCAAAATATTGAAATATTCAAACAAAACCAGCCGCTTTTATCATTAAAAAAGTTAGACAAAATTTATGGAAAAAGTGGCTTTTTTTCCAAAGCAAAACCAGTCAATGCTTTAGAAAACGTAGAACTGAATATTTATCCCAATGAAACTTTGGGATTGGTGGGTGAAAGCGGCAGCGGAAAAAGCACGCTCGGCAAAATTCTCTGCGGCTTGGAAAACCCCAGCGAGGGCGCGGTGATTTACAAAAAGTTGGACATCGCCCACGCCGGCCCGCGCGAGTGGCGGCGGCTGCACAAAGAAATCCAAATCATTTTTCAAGACCCGTTTTCGTCTTTGAACCCGCGCATCAAAATCGGGGAGGCGATTGGCGAAGCGGTGGCCGTGCGTGGCGGCATTTCCCGCAAGAAAAGAAAAGCCGAGGTTTTGCAACTCCTTGAAAAAGTGGGACTTCCGAACGAAAGTTTCCAAAAATACCCGCACGAATTCTCCGGCGGGCAAAGACAAAGAATCGGCATCGCGCGCGCCTTGGCCGTCCGTCCGGAATTCATCGTTTGCGACGAATCGGTCAGCGCGCTGGACGTTTCGGTGCAGGCGCAAGTGTTGAATTTGCTCAACGATTTGAAGGACGAATTCGGGCTGACCTACCTTTTTATTTCCCACGATTTGGCGGTGGTGAAATATTTTGCCGACCGCATTGCGGTGTTGAAAGACGGGAAACTGGTGGAAATGGGCGGCGCGGATTCTGTTTATGAAAATCCGAAAACGGACTACACGAAAAAGTTGGTGGAATCGGTCTCCGTTTGAACTTGCCATCTATCAAAAAAATGAGAAAAAAGAGTCAAAATAGCTGGAAAAATTTTCTGTTGTTTCTGCTATTTGTCATCGCCAATGCCTCTTTCATTTTTGCCTTCCGGTGGATCCCCACGATGGATGGCGCGGCCCACCTTTACAATGCGCGGCTTTTGCAGCAAATCATCTTTGAGGACAACCAATTTTTGTTGCAGTTTTTGGAACTGAACCCCGAGCCGGTGCCCAACTGGTCGGGCCATTTTATATTGATGGTTTTGCTGCAAATAGGATGGCCTCCCTTTTTGGCGGAAAAGCTCATCCTGCTTATCATCACCTGCGGAATCCCATTGGTATTTCGGCAGGTTTTGGTACAACTGAAAGCGCCTTTTTTGGCCGCTTCCTATCTCGTTGTTCCGCTGATTTACACTTTCGTTTTCGCTTTGGGTTTCTACAATTTTTACTTAGGTATTTTCTTCCTGTTCGCGTCCCTGTATGCTTGGTTCGGGTTTCAGGCCAAGCCCAAAATTTGGCTCGCCTTTCTGTTTGCCGTTGCGGCGTTCGGCTGTTATTTTTCGCACATTGTTCCATTTGGATTGCTGGGTTTGGTGGTGGCGATAGATTTTGTGAGGCGGCCCATCGGTTACCTTTTTCATAAAAAAACCGACCTCTCGGTCAATCAATGGGTGGGGCGAAAATCCTTGGGGCTGCTGTTGCTCCCATTGGCGGTTTTGGGCTACCGTTTTTTCCAAAGCCGAGGAGAAATACCGCTAATGCCTTTCAGTGATTTTTCGCTTTGGAAAGAATTGCTTTTCCGAATGGAGGCCTTAATGATGTACGGCCAACTGCACGAAAAAGTGGTGGAAAAAATCATCGGATTCGTGTTTTTGAGTCTGCTCGTTTACGGCGCGATTCACGCTTTTCGCCACAAGAAGCGGCTACGTTCGGAAATTCTTCTATGGGGCTTCATTGCTGCTTTAATATTGATAATGAGCTTGATACTACCCAATCAGAGTAGCGGCGGCGGTTACGTCACCATTCGGCTCGTCTTGCTTTTTTGGTTTTTTCTTATGATTGCTATCGGATTTTTCGTCCCAAAAGACCGGCTTGCCCATTCCTTGGTAGCGGTGGCGGCGCTGGCCCAGCTCACCTTGGTGCAGGCCCACTTCAAAGCGATGAATTGGCTGTCTGCCCCGACGGCGCAGATGACCGAAGCCGCCCAAACTATCACTCCTCACCAAGTTATTTTTAGCAGCCGCCATTCCAGCATTTGGCTCGACGGGCATTTTTCCAACTACCTCGGCATTTTTGAACCCGTGGTCATTTTGGAAAACTACGAAGCGTCCAATGATTATTTCCCGCTGCGATGGAAGCAAAATCCCGAAGTGATGCAAATACGGCAATGGGACGAAAATGGAATTTGCCAACGTTTGGAAGAAAACTTTACCAAAGAGGGAGCGGCTGACTTTCCCGATCTAATTGTAAAATACGGGGATTTGCCAACCGATGAAAGTTGCCTCGATTCCATTTCAAGGACGCCCCACTTTCATTCTCATTTTAAAAATGGATATGTGGAAATTATAGCGAAAAATTAGCTCCAATTTTGCAATCCCTCGTTACAAAACGTTGCACCACTATGGTTGTGGTTTTTAAAGAATGAAAAATCTATGAAACATATCTCGAAATACGCTAAAAACTTCGTCTGACAATTTCCACATTTTGCAAAGAATCGGGAGGATTTTCCTCTTTTTTTAATAGTACCACTGGATGATAATTTTTGGAAAGCAATTCGTCCACGTCTTTTTGCGAGGGAATTCCATTATAAAAAAGCATTTCCGTATAAAACATATATTCCACAAAATGCAAACCGCCCGTGTTAAAAATCACGCTATTCTTTGGTAATTTCTCAGCTAGCCAACGCGCGTTGTCTTTGATGTTCATCAGATTTTCCGCCACTTCTTTGGGCACATCGTTTTGATAAAAATCATAATAGACATTCTTGCTTATAAAAAACAAAATAGTGCTGCCAAAAATCCATTGCATTATTTTATTCTTCAGGTATAATCCAAGAATTCCAATATTCAACAAAACCAAGGGTAAAACCATCAAAGTAAAAGAAGGCATTTTGGTGGCAGCCATTCCGTAAAAAATCAATACCGAAACCGTTGCCAAAACCGAGGTTATAAACAGCGTATTCCGCTTCTTTCTTATGAATAAAAAAAACAGGGAAATCACCCAAAGAACGCTGATGATGCGGAATTCATCCCACCATACTTTAAAATGATACCAAAATGGGCCGGAATGTCCTTCGATAACCTCGGTGAAATGCCGTCCGTTGAAGCGCCATTCTTCCATATATAAGTCGGGCCAACGGGCATAAGCGTAAAATTGCCACGGTAAAAAAACCGCCAAGGCCGCGCCCACCGCCAACGCCAAATGCAACCAATTTTTACGGTTGAAATTTCGCGAAAGCAAAAAATGCAGCCCCCAAACGAAAAGCACCAACGAACCAGCGAGCCACTTCGTGAGCATCGCCAAACCGGCCGCCGCGCCGATGGCCAGCGCCCATTTCCAGTCCGGTTTTTTTAGGTAATGTAACCACAGGCAGAGGCTGGCCGCCACCCAAGCTAAAAAGGCCAAATCGTTGTGTTCCAGCGTTTGGCGGCCGCTGAGCAGCGAGAGCAGATACGGCTGCGTCCCCACCAAAAGCGCTGCCCAAAAGGCGAACCGCGGATGGAAGAGGCGCACCGATTTCCACACGCAAAAAACCAACAGAAGCATCATCAAAATGCTGGCGAAGCGCATCCCGAAAAGACCGTCGCCGAGGAGCGACATCGTGGCCGCCATCTGCCAGGTGGCCAAGGGCTGTTTGTGCAGCCAAATGTAGGCGCCCACCCAATGGCCGTGCGGCGAAGATGAGACGGCGCGCTCCGGATAAAGCCGCGGCGTGAGCGGGTCGTCCATCAAATTTTTGGCTACCAGCGCGTGGTAGCGCTCGTCCCATTCGCCCAAAAACGGCATCCGCTGGATGACCCAAATATAGAGGAGCAGAAAGGCGAGCAGCAGAAAAATGATGCGGGTTTGGGCTTTCAAAAGGTGAAAATTTTCAGTAGCGCAACATACAAATCTCAACCATTTATGGGTACGTGATTACTTTGGCCGCAATTTCATAGCATAAACATTAAGCCACAAGCAGTGCATTTAGATAAATTTTTTCTCAAAATAAAACTAATGGCAATTTTATAAAATAGTCCTATTTTATCAATAATTACAATGAAAAACGAAAGAAGATTATCTAAAGAATTTGTTCTTTTTTTTACTTTCATTTTAATCAACGCCTCTTTCATTTTTATGTTCCGTTGGAACCCCACGATGGATGGGCCGGCACATCTTTATAATGCACGGCTTTTGCAGCAGATTATCTTCGAGAAGAACCAATTCCTTTTACAGTTTTTGGAACTCAATCCCGAACCTGTCCCCAACTGGATGGGACATCTTTTAATGATGCTTTTGTTGGAGGTCGGCCTCCCTCCTTTTTTAACCGAAAAAGTGATCTTGCTTTTGATATGCTGCGGCATTCCCTTGGCTTTCCGAAATTTGCTTACCACTTTGAACTCTCAATTTCTATCCGCGAGCTATTTGATTGTCCCCTTCGTTTATAGCTATGTATTTGGTCTCGGTTTCTATAACTTTTATTTGGGCATTCTTTTTCTCATTCTTTCTCTCCATTATTGGTGGTCTTTTCAACATTCGGCGAGTGTGTTTCGTAGCATCGCTTTTACAATTTTTTCTACGGCCTGTTATTTTTCTCATTTGGTTACGTTCGGCACATTAGGCTTGATTATTTTATTAGAAATTTTATGGTCGGCTTATGCCTATTTTAAAATAGAAAAAAACAGACTTTCCATTACCTATTTATTATCTAAAAAAAGTCTGATCCTACTACTGCTTCCCTTTGTTTTTTTAGGATGGCATTTTGTTGTTTCCAGAGGTTCGTTCGCCGCCGATGCAGGCTTGGGATATTTGCGGATGAAAGACTGGCTATGGGAAATGGGCGCCCTTGTAATTTATGGCGAACCCTTTGAAAAATCGGCCGTCCGCTGGATGGGCCTGTGTTTTTTACTGCTGTTTTTACTAGCGGCGTGGCGGGTTTTTAAAGCGGGGAAAACAGGTTCGGCCAAAGCTCATCTTTGGCTTGTTGCCGCCGCGCTGATGCTGCTGATGAGTTGCATCTTGCCCAGCGAGGGCAGTGGCGGCGGGTACATTACCATCCGCTTAGTGCTTTTCTTTTGGATTTTTTTGGTGGTGTGGCTCAGCCACGTTTTGCCCAAAAACTGGGCGGCATTGGGCTTGGTCGCTGCGGTTTCGCTTTTGCAATTGAGCCTCCTGCCCGCTATGTTCAAAGGAATGCGCTGGCTGGAGAAACCCGCCTTGGCGATGGAGGCGGCGGCCGCTGAACTTCCGCCCAATTCCTTAGTGGTGCCGCTACGCCATTCCGGCATTTGGCTGGATGGGCATTTTTCCAATTACTTGGGCGTGGACAAACCCGTGGCCGTCTTGGAAAACTACGAAGTCGCCACGGGTTATTTTCCCTTGGTTTGGAAGCACAAAACTCTATTCCTGGAGAGCTTTTCAGACAGTCCCAACGGGTGCTTGACCGAAAATCATACAGACTTTGACGGTAATTTTTACATCGTACAATTTGGGTCTGAACCGAAAAACGATAGTTGCGCTTCATACTTGCAATCAATACTCAAAATCTCTAACTTTTATGAGGATGACTACATATTAATCTACAAAAACGCCGGAAAGGACGCAGGGGTGAAAAAGTAGCTGGGGAGGTTCTTTTCATCTTAGCACGAACAGGGTCAAATTATCGTCGGGAAAGTGTAGCAGGGTGTCTTTTGGCAACGAATCTATCGCAAGCTCCCTTGGGTAGTAGCCCACACGATGGAGCGTTTGGCCGTAATAGAGAAAGTGCGTGGCCGCGGGTTCTAATCGGTGCCTTTCACGGCCCGAATATTCAATTTTAGGGAAGGTGTCTTTTATCGTCAAAGCATAGCGAAGCGAGTTTTCGCAGGGCCAAGAAGCATCCAGCTTTGCGGTTTTGCCCGTTTGTCCCGCTTCGTATTTCAACCGCTCCACCACTTCGGAAGTCCGAGAGTCGTGCGGCCAGTTGATGGTTTTGTAGAAGTTGGCGTTCTGGGCCAAGTTTACCACCAGGCCAGCCACCACCAGCGAAAGGATAATGTTGGGAATCGCCGCCGAAGTCGCGTTGCCCGCCCAAGCCGCCATCACCAAAATAAAAAGCGGGAAATAAAAAAGCGCGGTGCGGCCTATCAAAAACAGGTTGCCGAGCCACCAATGTTGGAGAAGGCTGGAAAGGATGGGGATAGCCAAAATGGCCGTGCAGAATAGGGCAAAGGCGGGTAGCTTTGGGACACGCTGCCATCCCAAAATAACGAGCAGCGCCAAGGCCGCCAGAAACAAATTGAGCTGCAGCGGAAAACCCTCTTCTTGAAACGGGCGTCCCAAGGAGGCCTTAGTGAGCGAGTGGAGGGTGTCGTGGTAAAAACCCACGTAGCCACCATAATACAGATCGCCGCCAGCCAACATCTTGCGCACCGGCTCGTACAAAATGGCGAAGAGCGCAAAACTGAAAAAGAACAGGATTCCCAAGAGTTTGAGATCCGGTTGGCGAGTTTTGTTCTTTATAAAAGGGAAAAGGAAAACCAAACCGGCGATGGCCAAATACACATTGAGAAACGGCAAATTGGAAAGCACCGAACAGAGGGAAAACGCCAGCGAAAGTGCGGCGCATCTTAGCGAAAGCCTCTCTCGGAAGCGCAACAGGAAATAGAGGGCGGGCATCATAAAACCAAGCGCCAGCCCATAGCCGCGCGCCAGTCCGAAAAAGTCCAGAAGGAAGGGGTTGCACCAAGAAAGCACGAAGAAAAGCAGGCCGGTGATGGGCGGGAAAAAGCGGCGGGCGGTTTTGAAAGCGAAAGTCAGATACAGCGCGAAAGCTATCAGATTGGGCAGCCGCGCGATAACCAAACCGTGTAGCCCAGCAATGCGGCCGTGCAGCACCGAGTCAAAGAGCTTGATGAGCAAGGAATTGAGGATGTGGTTATTGGAGTTGCAGGGTTCGCGGCTCAGGATTTCCCAATAGGTCAGCGGCAGATATTCGGTTATGGTCCATACCTCGTCATAAGTGGCATCCAGCCGCCAAGTGCGGGCGGCCACGTAGGAAAAAACCAGCAAGGAAAGCGTGAGGTAAATCCAAGAAAGGTGGCTATGGCGTGTCATTTTATACGAGCGATGAAAAGGCGTTCAAGGACATCGGCGAAAGGTATAAAAACCTAAAAAGGAGATACGCAAAGCGGGCGCAGTTCTTAGCGGTTAAAGTATTTCTAATAAGCATCAAAATCAATAGCCCTAAACAAAATCATTTTTGGCTTTGGAATTTCCATCTTTTCGTCCAATTTTTTAAAGATTAAATTCAAGGGAGAGGGCTGCCATTTTCGTGGCATTTTCAAGCGAAAACCGGACGATTCATTTAATCCAATTAATAGGTGAATCGGGTAAAATTGAGACGGCATTTGTAGTTTTGGATTGTCTTTTTTTAATACCGCTCCAATGCCTGGTTTTGCTTTAGACAAAATGCTATGGGTATTAGAGTAATAATTTCCAGCGGGTTTGTTCAGTCGCCATTTTTCCGTTTTATCATCTAAAATAGAGTGGTTTTGGAAGTCTTTGATGTTTGAAAGTCTATACAATTTGGATAAGGAAAAATGTACGTCCAGCGGAGCAATGAGTTCAAAACCCAATTTGCGCAGAAACCCCGGTGTACTGTTGGCGTTCGCCACGCCTATCACGAATGTGAAACCTTGCTCCGCAGCGGCTTCGTAAGTCCGCGCGGCGAGTTTTGTGAAAAGCCCTTGGCCGCGGTGGTTGGCCGATGTGGCCGTATTTAGAGAAAGCAAGCCCGCTCTTTCCGCCCCTTCAATTTTCCAGCGAACTGGGATGGTGGCGTAATGTGCCGCCAGTTCATCTCCCAAAAAAGCATCAAAACCGACCACCTTCCCCAGTGGGTTGTCGCGGTATTGCCATCGTAAATAATCCGTTGAAAATCGCGCATCTTTCCCGAAAATAGTATTAAGAAAATCAGACAATTTTTCCAAATGGGAATCGTCCGTTTCTATAATTTTAAGTTGATATCCTTTCGACATAACTATCGTATTTTTCAATAGAAAAACCTAAGCGCAAAATCTTATCCATTTTTGATATTAAATTCTTTCGTCCATAGTACATTAATTCGTTGTAAAATTTACTTTCGTTAATGCCCGAATGCATAAATCTTTCCTGTTGATAATCAATATCGTAAGGATGAAAATAGCCCAAGACCGTGTTGGAATCTTGGATTTTCGGTTTTAAAAAAAGCCACGGAATCACCCGAAAATAAATGCCGCCGGCCACGGGAAAAGCGCGGTGCAAAACTTTTCCTACTGACATTGGAAGTTCCCAAACTCCATTCACCTTTCGGGCCTCTTGACCAAAATCGGCCCAGCCAAAAAGCGGGTTGCGCGCCGGAAGAACGCTGCTGCTGTACTCAAATCCAGCATCCGCCAAAGTTTCATACACCCACGATTTTTCCTTGGTCAATGAGAAAATGGGCGCACGAAAACCCACACAGTCTTTGGCGCCCGCTTTTAACAGGGCTTCTTTATTTTCCTGAATATCTTTTTGGAAGGAATCTTTATTTAATTTATCCAATGAGATATGGTGCATCCCGTGGGCAGCAACTTCGTGGTTTTGGCTTACTATTTCTTTGATTAAATCAGGATATTTCTGCGCCATTTTTCCTACCACGAAAAAAGTACATTTGGCCTTTTTTTTAGCGAGCCATTCTAAAAAAACCAGTGTGTTTTCCTGAACACGATCTTTATATAAATGTCCGTTTTTTACATTTTCGCGGACATCCTCTAAATCGATACTAAATAAATACGTTTTAGCCATCAGTTTTCTTTTTCAAAAGTGCTAATTCCTGCGCCAAGTTTTTGATTTCTTTTTGCTGGCGCGAATTCACTACTGAAAGATGCACCAAAAATATAATTATGGCGAAAAAACCGAACAAAAAAACCAAGGAAGGCGCGTAGTAAACGCCCAAGAAATTAGCCACCACGTCCAGTCCATTCCGCCATATCGAAAAGGTGAGAAAAACCAAGGTGCAACCTATCCAAACCAAAGAGTATTCTTCGCGCAGTTTTCCTTTCAACATTAGCCGCGCGATAAAGGCCAAAAACAAGATACTCCCAGTGATACTTAAAAGTTGAATTTTTAGTGGGACGATGTTTTCCATAATTTTTGTGCTTTTTTCTTCATAAAATAAATGCCCAAACCGACCTTGAACATATAGAACAAACTGAACCACCGCCGGATGGACGAAACACCCTTTTGCCGGGGGCGCATTTTCACGGGCGTTTCAGTAATTTTTAGTCCCGCCCCCGCAAAGAGCGCCACCGTTTCTGGCTCGGGATAAGAATCGGGATAATGCTCGGCGGCCAGTTTCACCGCCCTTCGGTTCAAAAGTCGGAAACCCGAGGTAATGTCGAGAATTTTTACGCCTGTCAAGAAGGTTGACCAAGTGGATAACAACTTGATTCCCAGTCTCCTGCTACGGCTGGATTGAAAACCCTCCTTCTCCACAAAACGTGATCCGATAACTATATCCGCGCGGTTTGCCTGCATTGCGTTCCAAAGTTTGGAAAGTTCTTTCGGCGGGTGTTGACCATCGCCGTCCATCTGTACGGCAAAATCAAACCCTCGCGAATCCGCAAATTTAAAACCCGTTTGCACCGCTCCTCCAATCCCCAAATTGATAGGTAAATTTAGATGCGGCAACTTGTTTTTTTGGAGAATATCTAAAGTATTATCTGTACTGGAGTCATTTATAAAAATCACGTCTATTTTTAGCGAATCCATTTCATCCAAAGATTGGATTTCTTGATATAAACTCACCACATTTCCAGCCTCATTGTAGCAAGGAATAATGATTAATAGTTTTTTTAGTCTCACACTATCTTTTTCCATTGATAGCTTTTTCGTAATTCGGTCGTTCCAGTAGTTGGGTCAGTTCCTCGTATTCCTCTTTGGTCAATTGCGTTTTTCCAAAGGCATAAAAATAGGCTTCTTTGCTCATCGAATCATAATGGATAATGCTGTGGCGGTACTGGGCCGATTGGAGCAAGTTAAGATGAATGCAAAAGCCACAAAAAATCAATACGGGAATCGCACGCCAAAAACTGCGGAATGCCCATTGCAAAAAAGCACTAAAAGGCAAGGCCAAAAAGGCATAATATTGCACAAAAGCGCGATGCCCGAACGAACCACCAAACCACCAATCCCACCAACTGGAAACCACAAAGATGGTTGTTAAAAATAAGCTGGAAACGGGCCATATCCATTGTTTTTTATGGGCAGATTTCACAAAAAATCCAGCCATAAAAAGAAGAGCGATTGGAGTGTAAACAAACAATCCTTTGCGAAAGCTGAAAAGCACTTGCCAAATTTTAGGATCAGAAAAGAAAAAACGCTCTTTGCTTCCGTAGCTAAAGAACAGCCAAGAATCTGTATAAACCTTCCAGTAGATCATCTGAACAAAAAAAGGAAGAAGAAACAATACGGCTGCGATACATAGTGGGCCTATATTTTTGGTCAGTAATTTTATTTTTTCAACAAAAGAATTTTTAGAATTTACGCCATAAAGAAGCGGGATGAGCACCACTATCAAATCGGTGGGGCGGATTAAGATGATTAATCCCAAAGTGAGGCCAAGACCCGACAGATAAAGAGGTTTTGGGTTTTTATGCCAAAGCAGAGTAAGGTAAATCATCAACGAAAAAAGCAAGAACAAATACGAGTGGGGCATCGCGCCTTGGCTAACGGTATAGTAATATAAATTAGTCCCAAAAAAAATCCCAAAATAAGTCAAAGCCGCCAACCAAGGTTTGGTAAAATAAAACAAGGACTTAATTAAAAAAAAAGCCGCTAAAACCGCATAAGTAAAACTGCCAAAATTTATTAAAAAGTCGTATGTTTTTTCATAGCCAGTAACCTCATCTTGTTGTGAAAGCGCCACCTGATGGGCGATAAAAAACCACGGAGAATACATCAAGGCCATCCCATACGTTCCCTTGGCAATTTTTGTCCCGTCCGGTGCGGGGTTTGTCCAGTAATTGTTGGGGTAGGAAAAGGTTAAATCTTTGTGGATAAAAATAGCGGGCAGATACGAGTAATAATTATTGACATCATAAATAAACAGCGTTTCTTGCCCGCGATTGTCGCGCAAATCACCTGAAAAACGGATAAAAAAAAAGATTAAAAAAGCAAGGCTGAGATAAAGGCACAGCGCCTTGGAAAAAATCCGGTCGAGTTTCATATTTTCATTTCCGGAATATCCCCTTCCACGACAAGCCTGCCTTCGGTGGCGTTTTTCACCTCGTCGATACTAATCCCCGGGGCAAGTTCCAAAAGTTTAAAACCCCGTTCGGTCACGTCCATCACGCAAAGGTTGGTCACGATTTTTTTGACGCAGCGCACGCCCGTCAAGGGCAAAGTGCATTTCGTCAAAAGTTTGGATTCACCCGCGCGGTTGGTGTGCATCATCGCCACGATGATGTTTTCGGCGCTGGCCACCAAATCCATTGCGCCGCCCATCCCCTTCACCATTTTGCCGGGGATTTTCCAGTTGGCGATGTCGCCCTGCTCGCTCACTTCCATCGCGCCGAGGACGGTCATATCCACGTGCTGGCCGCGGATCATCGCGAAGCTGTTGGCCGAGTCGAAAAACACGGCGCCGGGCAGGGCGGTGATGGTTTGTTTTCCCGCGTTTATCAGGTCTGCGTCCACTTCCGCTTCGGTGGGAAATGGTCCCATCCCGAGGATACCGTTCTCCGACTGGAATTCCACGGAAATTCCCGCTGGAACAAAATTGGCGACCAGCGTTGGGATGCCGATGCCGAGGTTGACGTAGTAGCCGTCTTCCAGTTCTTGGGCGATGCGTTTTGCGATTCCGTTTTTGTCTAACATTCGTGATTTGTTAACTCGTTAAATCGTGATTCGTTGAAGTGGTCGTTTCTCCCTTTTCGTGTTTGTAAAAACGGGCCGCCACAAAATGGTAGTTGGTAATCAAAATGTATCCGATGATGAGATTCAGCCCACTCATCGTCCACATCAGATTATCACGAGGAGTAGATTCCAAGCCCATTTGCTCTCCTTTAAAAGCATACAAAGTGTGACCTAAAAAAGTGGGGATATTATCTAAAATCAAAAAACCTCCCACCACAAAAGTCCCGATTTTGATTAAATCAACCGCCTTCAAATTTCCAAAATCAATATGGTCGGTATCGAATCCGCTGTCCAATTTTAAAATACTTACAATATTTTCTGACTTAAAAATAAGAAGCAAAAAAAGCCCAATCACCACTATGGAAGCCACCGAAACCCAAAAGAGAGAAATCCAATCAAAACTGGCAATGGCAAAAGAAAGGTAGGAGGGCAGAGAAGAAAATAGCGCCGCTATCGCCGAAAACAATCCAAAAACTTTAAGAAGTGAAATAAAAAAATCTCTTTTGGTCATTTAGGTTTTTCTGTTTTAAAAGTTGGAAATTTCAGGCATTTTCCAAAACTTCGCGCTCCTTGGTTTTCGTTTCTTTCAGAATAGTATTATTATATAAATCATCCAAGGGAAAAATCATTTCGTAATCATTCCAATTCAAAATGCCATCCACAATCTCAAATTCCTTAAACTTTTCTTCATTAAAATATTGCTTGGCGCTGGGATGGGTAACCTGTTCCAAAAAAGGCTTGAAATCCACCAATTTTTGATGACCATCGGAAAAGAAAACACGGATAGCAAAATCGCCGATGTACTTGGCATCGGTTACAGAATATACTTGGTTATCTTTTTTCAAATTGCTGTAATCAACGGTTATCTTCATTTTTCAAAGCTTTTTAGTGATTCTTTTCAACTTTAACTTCTTGCCATAAACAAAATAATCAACCCACTTTTGTATCATTTCATCAGCAAAAACTTCTAAGAAATCTTCAAAGTTTTTCAAGACTTTTCCTACCAAAGGGTCTGAACCTTTAACACCAATAATTCGAATATCGACCACTTTGCCATCCGCGATAATAAATTCCGCCCTGCTTTGAAATTCTCCGTAGCGTGCGTGAACGTGGATAGGTTCGTGTTCACGGGAAAAGAAGAAAATCGAAATCCCAAGATATTCATAAATTTTAGGCATTTTCTAAAACTTCGCGCTCCTTTGTCTTTGTTTCCTTCAGGATAGAATTATTGTATAAATCATCCAAGGGAAAAATCATCTCATAATCGTTCCAGTTCAAATTGCCGTGGACAATCTCAAACTCTTTGAACTTTTCTTCCTCTAAATATTGCATTGCAAGAGGCTGCTTAACCTGCTCCAAAAAAGGCTTGAAATCCACCAATTTTTGATGACCATCGGAAAAGAAAACACGGATAGCAAAATCGCCGATGTAGCGAGCATCGATAACTGAATAGATTTTACGGTTGTCATCTACTGTTTTTTCATCGTATTTTACTTCTACAATTACCTTCATCATCGAATTTTTTTAGTGATCCTTTCAAATGTCAATTTAGTAATTCCTTGCTTAAAATACAGATTCCATTTTTCCATAATCTCTACTGCATATTCATTAATGAATATCTCAAAGTTTTTTAGAGTTTTTCCTTTCAATGATCTTTTACCTGAGATTTCTATAATTTCTACTTTCAAAACGTTTTTTTCAATCCAGAAAATTTCCGCCTTGCTTTCAAATTCGCCGTACAGCCCGTGCACATGAATCGGCTCGTGCTCATTGGAGAAGAAGAAAATCGAAATCCCAAGATATTCATAGATTTTAGGCATTGGCGTAGGTTTTTTTCCAAAGGTAAAAACTAATAGCGCCTTTGAGTCTTTGTGGCAAATTTCAAGACTACCGAGTCGTCCGCTGCTCAATCCTCTTTTCATAATTCTTCCCCTTAAAAATCCTCTGCACAAAAATCCCCGGCGTATGGATAAAGTTCGGATCCAGCTCGCCCGCCGGCACCAGTTCCTCTACTTCCGCCACGGTGATTTTCCCCGCCATCGCCATCAAGGGGTTGAAATTCCGCGCCGTGCCCTTGAAAATCAAATTGCCCGCATCGTCGCCTTTCCACGCTTTTACGAAAGCAAAATCCGCTTCAAAAGCGTGTTCCAAAATGTGCGGTTTCCCTTTGAACCAGCGAACTTCCTTGCCGTGCGCCACTTCGGTTCCGTAGCCGGCGGGCGTGTAAAACGCGGGGATGCCCGCTCCCGCCGCGCGACACCGTTCGGCCAGCGAACCTTGCGGCACCAAATCCACCTCCAGCTCGCCGCTCAGCATCTGTTTTTCAAACAGCGCATTTTCGCCCACGTAGCTGGAAATCATCTTTTTGATTTGCCGCGTCTGCAACAGCAGTCCCAACCCAAAATCGTCCACGCCCGCGTTGTTGCTGATGCAGGTTAGGTTTTTCGCGCCGTTTTCGCGGATGGCGGCGATGGAATTTTCAGGGATGCCGCACAGCCCGAAACCGCCCAGCATCAGCGTCATCCCGTCTTTTAGGCCGCGCACGGCTTCGGTAGAATTGGCTACTGTTTTTACTATCATTTCAATTTTTTGTTTTCCATTGTAAAAAAATCAATCTTTAAAATGGATTTTAGTTTTTGGCCAAAACGCAA
Organism: Owenweeksia sp.; assembly: GCA_965214115.1. Classification (GTDB taxonomy): domain Bacteria; phylum Bacteroidota; class Bacteroidia; order Flavobacteriales; family Schleiferiaceae; genus Owenweeksia. Next base: position 211,372 of record CBDCAU010000008.1, on the reverse strand, counting down.
AAAATGGGGCGCTGCAACATTTACGGAGACCTTAATTTAAATGGCAAAATGCACACACTTTTCCACACGCCATCGCCACTTTTACCGCATCAAAATCCAGTTCCAAACCGCCGCCAACTTCCTCTTTTTCAAACACTTCATCCGCCAAGGTTTCGCCGACGAGAGGGTTTCAAATATTTGGGTAGAGTGAGTATTCTTACAAATTTGCTCAAAAAGCGACCAAATATAGAAAATTCGATATTTTAAGGAAATCTTTCTGAAATGAGGTGATATTGAACCGCCGCTTTAGTGCGGTTGTTTCAATTCGGTCACCGAGTTTTGGCTTTAGCCGAACCCACCTCTAACGCCATTCTTTTTTCATTTCAATGAGCCAAATTTTTCTTTGGTCATCTGAATTACCGTGGGTAAGATTTTGTTGACATTTCGAGTCTGCAAGTCAATTTCAGCATTAGAAGATTCATGCTCTTCTATAAACTTCAACTGCCTGTCGGATTCTTTATAAAAATCATCATCGCCCATCAATCCAAGTATGATTAAATATCTTACGATAACCGGATGTCCAATAAACTTGTGTAATCCTTGCATATAATCTAAGTAGTTCGATTTATTTATATTTTTCATCTCACCGTAAACCGCTTCAACCGATTGGTATTTGTTGAAAAATGGAATGGCACCGTTATCAATTGCTTCTTTAAAATAGGGAATGTCTTTATCTACATCCTCAGTATAAATTATCTCATACGTATTGACAAATGAATCGGCATCGACTTGTTTTAGAAGAGTACTCGATACATAGTTTCCATCATTCTTATTAACCGCTGATTTATATATTTCTTCAACAGCAGGGAATTGAATTCTGGCTACCAAATTGCTGGCCATCGTCCGTTTGGTTGTAGGAAAAACAATTTCATCCCTTCTATTTTCGGTGACTCGCGCGAGCATTAAAAGATAATTAACTACGGCTGGTTTGAAACCTTCCAAAGCTATGTGCTCGGATATTCTTTTTATGATTTTTTTCGAGTTCATCAGATTGAGATTTTATTTTCAATAATTTCCTAAACTTTCTCCAACGCAATTGCCGTCTGCACTTCCCCTAAATCCAACTCCAACCCACCAATCATTTCCTCTTTTTCAATCACTTCGTTCGCCAAGGTTTCACTGGCAATGTAGTCGCGGTTTTGCGCCAGCGCCTTGCTGATTTCGTCGTTTTTCAAAATCTGCAGCGAAATGCGGTCGGTCACTTCCAGCCCACTGTCTTTGCGCAGGTTTTGGATGCGGTTCACCAGCTCGCGGGCGATGCCCTCGTAGCGCAGTTCGTCCGAAATCGTGACGTCCAAAGCCACCGTCAGCCCGCCCTCCGTGGCCACCAGCCAACCTTGGATGTCCTCCGTTTCGATGTCCACGTCGCCCAGCGCCAGCGCGATTTTCTCCCCGCCGATTTCCAAATCCAAAACGCCTTTTTCTTCCAGTTTTTCGATTTGGTCTTGGTCAAAATTTTTCACCGCGCCCGCGATTGGCTTCATCAACTTGCCGTATTTCGGGCCCAGTTTTTTGAAATCCGGTTTCGCCTTTTTCACCAGCACGCCCTGCACGTCGCGCAAAATTTCCAGTTCTTTCACGTTCACCTCCGCCAGCACGATGTCCTCGATGCTTTTTATCAGTTCGGCCACCTCCGGTTTCAGCGCCGGCACCATCATTTTTTGCAGCGGCTGCCGCACTTTTATGGACTCGCTCCGCCGCAACGACAGCACCATCGAACTGAGCCGCTGCGCCATTTTCATCCGCTCGTTCAGATGTGTATCGATTTGGTTTTCTTGGGCTTGCGCCAAAAAAGTCAGATGCACCGAGCTTTCTTTTTCGCCTTCCGGCAGATGTTCCGTCAGGTTTCGGTACAGCCAATCCGCGAAAAACGGCGCCACCGGACTCATCAATTGGCTCACCGTGAACAGGCATTCGTAAAGCGTTTCGTAGGCCATCCGTTTGTCGGCGCTCATTTCGCCGCGCCAAAACCGTTTCCGGCAAAGCCTTACATACCAGTTACTTAGCTCCTCATCCACAAAATTTTGGATGGCGCGCGCCGCCCAAGTCGGTTCGTAATTGTCGAAATTTTCGCGCACCGTTTTTTTCAAAACTTGCAGCCGCGACAAAATCCAGCGGTCGATTTCCGGCCGGTTTTTCACCTCCGAAAGCCGCGCCGAATCCCACTCAAACCTATCGATATTCGCGTACAGCGCAAAAAACGAATACGTATTATATAGCGTCCCAAAAAATTTGCGCTGCACCTCGGCGATGCCCGCGAAATCAAATTTCAGATTGTCCCACGGCTGCGCATTCGCAATCATATACCAGCGCACCGCGTCCGCGCCGTATTTGTCCAAAGTCTCAAATGGGTCAGCCGCATTTTTGAGGCGCTTCGACATTTTCTGGCCGTTTTTGTCTAGCACCAATCCGTTGGAAATCACATTCTTATACGCCACCGAATCGAAAACCAATCCAGCGATGGTGTGGAGCGTGTAGAACCAGCCGCGGGTTTGGTCCACGCCTTCGGCGATGAAGTTGGCGGGGAAAACACTCGCTAAATCTTGCCAGCCCCCCTGCCCCCCAAAGGGGGGTTCAGCTACACGGACGTTAGAATTGGACGTTTTATTATGCGCGCTTTCACGCTCCAATTTCCCCCCTTTGGGGGATAGGGGGCTAAACGGATAATGCCACTGCGCATACGGCATACTCCCCGAATCAAACCACACATCAATCAAATCCGCCTCCCGTTTCATCGGTTTCCCTTGCGGGGATTTTAGGATGATGTCATCTACAATGTGACGGTGCAAATCCACGGTGTCGTAATTCTCATCGGAAAGATTGTCCAACTCGAATTTTTCAAAAGGATGGGAATCCATCAAACCCGCTTCTACGGCGTCGTCGCAGGCTCTTTTCAACTCGGCCACGCTGCCAAAGATTTGCCGTTCCGTGCCGTCTTCGGTACTCCAAATCGGCAGCGGGATTCCCCAAGAACGGCTGCGGCTAAGGTTCCAGTCGTTGGCGTTTTCCAGCCAGTTGCCAAAGCGTTTTTCGCCCGTGGCGGCGGGTTTCCAATTGATGGTTTTGTTCAGCGCCACCAGCTTTTCGCGCTCGGCGGTCACTTTCACAAACCAACTGTCCAGCGGATAATATAATACGGGCTTGTCCGTGCGCCAACAATGGGGATAGCTGTGGCTGTATTTTTCGACTAAAAAAGCTTTGTTTTCTTCTTTTAATTTAATGGCGATTTCTACATCAACTGATTTATCCGGTTTTTCGCTTTCCAAATAATATTCGTTTTTCACGAATTTTCCAGCGAATTCACCCATTTCCTTTCGGAATTTCCCCTGCAAATCCACCAGCGGGACGGCGTTGCCATTTTCATCCAAAACCAACATCGGCGGCACGCCATTTTCTTTCGCCACTTTCGCGTCATCCGCACCAAACGTAGGCGCAGTGTGGACAATGCCAGTTCCGTCTTCTGTCGTCACAAAATCGCCAGCAATCACCCGAAACGCTTGGTCGGGATTTTCGTAAGGTTTTGCATACGGCAAAAGTTGCTCATATTTCAAATCTAAAAGCCGCTCGCCCAAACCTTCCCAAACAATCTTCCAAGGAATATTTTTTCCATCCTTTCTATAATCAGAAAAAGAAACATTTTTCGCCTCTTTTTTGAAATATTTAGCTACTAAATTTTTGGCTAAAACTACCTTCTGTTTTTGATGGGTATATTGATTGAAAGTTTCCACTAAAACATAGGGAATACTTTTCCCCACCGTCAGCGCGGTGTTGCTGGGCAACGTCCAAGGCGTGGTCGTCCAAGCGAGGAAATACACCGCATCCTCCACCGAAACCGCTTCGCCAAAAACCTTTTGAAATTTCTCATTCCGCACCACCGGAAACTGCGCAATTACTGATGTATCCTTCACCTCGCGGTAGCAGCCCGGCATATTGATTTCGTGGGAACTCAGCCCCGTGCCGGCGGCCGGCGAATACGGTTGAATTGTATAGCCTTTATACATTAAGTCCTTGTCCCACAGTTGTTTGAGAAGCCACCACACCGTTTCCATATACTTGGGTTTGTAGGTGATATAGGGGTCGCCCATATCCACCCAATAGCCCATTTTCTCGGTCAGGTCGTTCCACGCGTCGGTGTATTTCATCACCGCTTTTTTGCAGACCTCGTTGTATTCTTTTACAGAAATTTTGCTGCCGATGTCCTCTTTTGTTATACCCAATTCCTTCTCCACGCCAAGCTCCACGGGCAGTCCGTGGGTGTCCCAACCCGCTTTTCGATGGACTTGAAAACCGTCCAATGTTTTGTAGCGGCAAAAAATATCCTTGATGGCGCGGCCCATCACGTGGTGGATGCCCGGCATCCCGTTGGCCGAGGGCGGCCCTTCGTAAAACACGAAGTTTTCGCGCCCCTCGCGGGAGGAAACGCTTTGCTCAAAAATGTCGTTTTCCTTCCAAAAATCCAGAATGTCGTTGTGGATTTTCACAAGGTCTAATTGCTTGAATTCGGGATAGTTGCGCGCCATATTTTTTGCTTTTTGCAAAAGGGCGGCAAAGGTACGGTGGAGTTGTCAGTTCTTGGTTCTTAGTTGTCGGTCGGAGTGGGGTCAGCCAGCGCCCACTTATTTCACAGAAAATTTCCAAAATGAATAGTACATTTTAGCATTTTGCATCAAAAAATATACAAAGTGTAAACTACAACTTGTATATTTTTTATTTGCATTCTGTAAATTTTTTGAGGGTGGAATGTCCGATGGAAAGAAATAACCGCTCCCCAGCCGCACTATGAAACGGTCAAAAACACGTGCCGGTTTTCCGGCGTCACCACCAGCGTTTCCGCTTCGGGATAAGCGCGCAAAAAAGTTTTTGAAAAGTTGGTTTTGCGGCTCGGATTCCATTTGAATTCGGCGGCCAGCATTGTGTCAAACGTCTCTTCGATGTAGTCGATTTCCTGTTGCTGCGTGGTGCGCCAAAACAGTTGTTTGGCGCGTATCTTTTTGAATTCCAAATATTTATAGCGCTCGCTCATCAGGTAATTTTCCCAAAGCGCGCCCACGTCTTTACGGTTGTGCAATGGGTTCAAATTTCCGGTAACGGCGTTAACAATCCCGTTGTCGAAAAAATAAATTTTGCGGCTTTTGCGGATTTCGGTGCGCACATTTCGGTTTAGCGCGGGCAATTGAAAAATCACGAACGCCAACTCCAAAAGCTGTATGTATTTTTCGATGGTTTTGTGGTCGGCACGCAGCAATCGGCTCAATTCGTTGATGTTCACCTCGCTACCGATTTGCAAGGCGAGCGCCTTCACCAGTTTCTCCAAAAGATTGGGTTTTTGAATTTGTTCCAATGCAAAGACATCTTTATATAAATAACTGTTTGCCAATAAATTAAGGTGTTCTTCCGCATTGATGGGATCCATCACTATTTCTGGATAGGCGCCAAAAACCAGCCGCTGTTCTAACAATCTATTTTCGGTTAGAAGGTCGGTATGACTCACCAATTCCTGATAGGCAAGTGGCAAAAGCTGCATCTCATATTTGCGGCCCGTTAGCGGCTCGTTGATATGGCTGGCCAATTCAAAAGAAGAGGAGCCCGTGGCAATGACCTGAACTTCGGGAATTTGGTCAACTATAATTTTTATCAAAAGTCCCGCGTCGGGCACACGCTGGGCTTCGTCCAAAAAGAAAATCTCATTTTTGCCCAGCAGTGCCCTTAACATTGTTGCATTGGGTTGGGCAAGAAGATTCCGTGCATCGCTGTCATCTCCATTGAGATGAAAAACGGTTCGGTCTTCAGTAGCCAAAAGTTGCTTAGCAAAAGTGGTTTTTCCGGCTTGGCGTGGCCCGAAAATGATGAATGCCTTGCCTCGGAAAAGCCGTTGGCGGACAAAATCAATTTGTTCCCGAAGTATCATTTGATAGTAAAATGAGTTCACAAAAATACCAACTCATCTTCAAATTCCCAAATAAACATAATAATTTTGGATTTCATTCCCAAATAAACATAATAATTTTGGATTTCATTCCTAAACAAACATAATAATTTTGGATTATGTAAGAATATTCATTTTACTAAATCCATAAAAGTAAGTAAAAATCCAATAATTTATGTTAAAGTGATTGGATAAGCGATAAAAGTTGGATTTAACCAAAATCTGAACAATTCCCGCCCGCTTCCCATTTCTTTATTGCTAAAAAATAAACCCGCAACTCAATGAAAATTAGGCTTTTCGCAATTTCTTTCCTGTTCCTTTTCGGGATAAAACCCCACGCCCAAGACACTTCCCTCACCGATTCCGTCATCACCGTCGGTATTAAGGAGGCGCCGCCCTTTGTGGAACTGCGCAACGATTTGGCGCCCGATGGTCTGAGCTTGGATTTTTGGAGCGAAGTGGAAGGCGAGGCACAAATCCGCTATGAATTTCGAGAGTACGAAAACCTCGACGACCTTCTCAACGCCCTGAAAAACAAGGAGGTGGATATGTCCGTCAATCCGATTACGGTAACGGAAGAACGGATGAAATTCCTCGATTTTGCCCAGCCATTTTACATCAGCGGCACGGCGATGGTGCGTAAGGACGACAGCGGCTGGTTCGATGTTTTGCGCAATATTTTCACTTGGAAATTCTTGGTGGCCGTGGCGGGTTTGGTTTTGGTGATTTTCATTTTCGGATTTTTGATTTGGCTGGTAGAGCGCAAGAAAAACAAGGAACAATTCGGCGGCGGGATGCGCGGGCTGGGCCACGGTTTTTGGTGGAGCGCCGTGACGATGACCACCGTGGGCTACGGCGATAAAGCCCCCGAAACCACCGCCGGCCGCATTATTGGGTTCGTCTGGATGTTCGCCGCGATTTTGCTCATTTCCGGCCTCACCGCCAGCATCGCCAGCGCGCTCACGGTATCCTCGCTGGATGCCAAAATCGATACGGCGGAAGATTTGCGCCGCTTCGAGGTCGGGACAATTTCCGCCAGCAGCAGCGCGGAATATTTGGATATTTTCAGCGTGGAAACGCGGAAATTTAAAACGGTTTCCGAAGGTTTGGCAGCGGTGGAAAATGACGAAATCGACATTTTTGTGTACGACCGCCCGCTGTTAAAATACGGCCTCAACCAAATGGGATTCGAAGATTTGATACTGAACCCCAAGGATTTAAAAACAGATTACTACAGTTTTTCCTATCCGAAGGGGAGTGGGCTGCGCGATTTCCTCGACCCATTTATCGTGAAGGCATTGAAATCGGAGCGGTGGGTTTATCGGTTGAAAACGGAGACGGAAACGGAATGATTTTTTACAAATACACCCAGCGCAGCCACCGTTGCAGCGCCACGTTTTTTATAAAATAGCCGTATTCTGATCTTTCAATCATTTCTGTGTCGAGCAAATTTTTCAGCGCTCGCTCCACGCTGCTGGCCGCACCCAATTTATGCTTGACCAAGAAGTCAAAAGCGTGGGGCTGGGCGGTGATTTCGGCGCTGGCCAAGGCTCTCAAAAGTCGCCATTGCAAATCCGTGAAGCGTTTTTTAAAGGAGGAAAAGTGCGGGTGGTATTTTTTGAGAACGGCGGTTTTGGTTTTTGCAACATCCTGTTTGTCGGGGTAAAATGCAGCGGTTTCCAAAAAGAAAGCGGTGTTGCCGCGCGTCCAATTCAAAAGGTTTTCCAAGTTTTCGATGGAGATTTCGCTCACGTTTTCCACATTTTCCCGCGCAAGCGGCCGCAACGGAAACCGTTCCCAATCCTCGGAAATTTCCATTTCATTTTCGGATGAAATAAGCTTTTGACTGTTCTGAGAGTCCAACAAAAGCAAAATCGGCAGCAAATCCTCTCTCCCTTCCCATTGGTCAAAATCTTCAAAAACGAATAAAAAATCCTGCATAATCTGGCTCAGCACGATGGAAAATTCGCGCATAAATTTTTCGGCTTCATCCTTTTGGGAAAAATCGGTTTGGGTTTTCTCATTGAGAAATTTGCCCAGCTGGAAATTCACATTATCGTGATTTTCCATCGTGCGGCGCAAGGCAAAAAGGAACATTTTGAAAAACTTTTCGATGGAATCCAACCCCCGCAAAGACGAATAAAAACTGACGCGGCGGCCTTCCAAATTTTCCATCGTTTTTTGAATGAGGTGGGTTTTTCCCATCCCCGCCGGCGCTTTCACGAAGAGGTTCTCGCGCGCCATTATTTTTTGATAGAGTGCGTCGGATTCACTTGCGCGGGAAATGCGCGGCGCGTCCTGAGTTGGGTGTAGCATTTTAGTAATGAGATAGTTGTGTTAAGCGGACGGCAAGATATGCAAAAAGCGTAACGCCGAAGAATTTTCGATTTCTTCGATTTTCGATTTTTTGTGAGGTGGGAAAAAATGAAAAGTGATTTCCGCTTAATTTACATCATAAAATAACGGACGAACAAAGAGAGCAGCCCGCCCAAAACGGCGGCAACCGCAATTTTAATCCAATCGAAATTTTTTCTTTTTCGAGCTTGCATTTCGGCTTCCTCCTTAGCTTTTATGAGGGTTGGAATAAGGCCGTTAGCATCTTGGTCAAGCTGGAGTATTTCAGTTAGCAGATGGTCGTATTTTTCAAAAATCTTGTCAAACTTTTCAGAAGGAGTAAGGGAAGGTTTGGCAATGAGGTCATCGTATTTTTAGCCCTTACCGCCGCTTTGGCCTCAAGCATTTGATTCAGTTTTGGAATAAATTCCTTGAAATAATCAGGATAGATTTTGGCGATCAGTTCTATTTTGAAACCTTGGAATTTTCTTTCATTGTTTTCCAATAGTTCCATTGCCACCAAGTCAAAAGAGTCAAAAGCCGCCCTTATCAAATGTTCCTTGCATTCTTCCAGTTCCTTGACAATGCCGCTTTCCTGCCGTTCATAGGCCCGCATCAGATGGTCGAGCGCGTTGCGCATTTCATTGATGGCACCTAAATAAACATCACCGGAGATTTCTTCGGCCAAGGCAATCCTTTCTTTGACCTTCAAATAGAGGGGAAGCAGGTTTTGAAAACCTTCTAAAAAAATCTGCTCTTTGGAGGAAGGCACATAAGAAGATTTAGGTTAAATTTTAGCGCGGAGCAACCGGCTGGAAGCTAAAATGGATTCTTTCTTGGCCAAGAACTCCTTTTCGGTCAGCACTTTTTTCTGCTGCATCCTAACGTTGCCGCGCACTTTGGCACTTACCAAATTTTCGCGAGTGGCTTGGCGGTGTGATTTGTAATCGTAGTCAAGGATATCATCGATGCCCAATTCTTTTAGCTTTTTTTCGAGATAAACATTCATTGTGTTAAAAATACACTTTTTAAATATGGGACGCGAATTTACGCTAAACATTTTCAAACCAAGATATTAACATTCAAACCGAAGTATCAGGACTACCTTAAATTTTGGCACACGTCCATTTAAAATTGCACAAGAGTTTCTACCGAATTACCCTCCTCAAACCTCCGCCACACATTTCAATTCAACCGCAATCGGCGTAGGCAGACTCCCGATTTCAATGGTCGTCCGGCAAGGTTTCGGGTCGCAATCCGCGAAAAGCTCCGCGTAGATTTGATTGAATTCGCGGAAATCCCGTTTCATATTCACCAAAAAAACTTGGATGTCCACCAGTTTTTCCCACGAAGAGCCGTGTTCTTCGAGAATATTTTTCACATTCTGAAAAACGGAGCGGACTTGCGCGCCAAAATCGAAGGATTTGAAATTGCCATTGTGGTCGAGTTCCAGTTCTGGTACGCCGCTGTCGTTCTCGTCGCTGCCGGCGATGCGCGGCCCTACGCCACTCAAAAACAAAAGGTTACCCGCTTTTCGGGCTAAGGGATAACTGCCGACGGGCTTGGGAGCTTTGCTCATTTTGTAAAAATTTTTGTAAAAATAATCGAATAAAAAAAGCACCCGCTTTCCACAAAACGGATGCTCTCGTAGTCAAACAAAAAATCTTTATTTAAAATCCACTCTTCGGATTACGAAATTTTCGTGGTTGGCATTGCCGCCGAACAGCTTGCCGAGGTGCGCCTCCAAAACGTAGAGGTCGCCATCTACGGCGGCGGCGGTGGTAGGAAATACCTTGCCCACTTCAAATTCGCTTTTCACCTTCGCTTTTTCCCAATTGTCCGTGCCTTCCAAAAGCATCACTTTTCCCTTGGCGTTGGATACCACGGCCAGCCCGCCGTTTTGGGTGATTTCCAGTCCGTCCAAGCCTTTGGGCAGCGGCTGGTCGGTTTTTATCTCCAAAATTTCCAACGGCCGGTCGGGGTTCAGCCGGAACAATTTGCCCGCCGCCGAATGCGCCACCACCAAATAACCGCCGGGATGCCACACGATTCCGTTCAGTCCAAACTGCCCTTCCTTGGCCGACCAAATTTCGTTGTTCGCCAAAATTTTCACTTTGTTTTCCAAATCTACTTTATAGATGATGGGCGAAAAACTGTTGGTAACGTAGATATTCCCGCTGCCGTCCACGGTGATGTCGTTGGCAAAATGCATCTGCCCACCGCCTGAGGCATCTAAATCAACAAGAGCTTCGCGCTCCCCCGTTTCCAAATCATAAATGGCCAAATGCGCCTGTTTGCGCTTGGTTTCTTCAGTAGAATTCGGACTGGCGCCGGGGTCGCTGGTGGCCACCAAAATCCGGTCGCGTTCTTCATCTATATAAATGCCGATGGCGGAAATCACTTGGTCGTCTTTCACCAAAACGGAGTAATTTCCTTCCCAATCCACTGCGCCCACTTGGCCTTGGGTCAGCGAGGTAATTAGAAAGCGGTCGTTTTTTGTATCATAGTCGATGCCTTCGGGGTAGAGTCCTTTCATATTCACCACGATGGAATCCGGCGAATCACTTTTGTCTTCCATTTCGCCATTGTCCATTTCGGCGCTTTCGCTCAAATCAATCACCGGGTCGCCGTCCTCGGCCACCGTATTGGACGACCGCGCGCAGCCGCTCATCGCAATGGCGGCAGCCGCGATAAAAGGTGTCAATCTCAGTTTTTTCATTTCCCTAAAAATTTAGATTTCCGATTGGATTAGTTAAAAAATGTGCTTCTAAAAAGTTCATTGTAAGAAAATACTTTCTAAGAAAATGTTTTAGTTTAACCGCAATGAAACATTTTAAAGTTTTTCATTATTGACCACAAAGACACTAAGGACACAAAGTTTATTGCGCTGAATTGCAGCCAATTATTTGCTGAGATTAAGGTAGCTTACCTGAGTTCGATTCTTAAAAAATCTATGTAGATAACTTAAATTACTGAAATTCAGTCATTTATTTAAAATGCTAAGATACCGTAGGCATCAAATATTTGTAGCAAAATATTTAGACCACACTATGACCCCATCGGGGTCATATATTGGCGTAATACGACCCCGCTGGGGTCGTTTTTCGTAGGCTTGAAACGGTTCTACAAATATGGAAACCTGCCTACCGCAGGCAGGCCCTATGGGTTTCAGCACCTTGGACGAAATCTAAATTTTTAAAATATAAATCGAGCTCAGATAGCTTGATGTTCTTTGCGTCTTTGTGGCAAAACAGATGCATTTTCAAAATAAAATCAAACTTTTAGTGAAACGCGTTTGTCTCTTTTCACAATGAAAAATCTTTTGGTTTTCAACGAAAACGGCATCTACTGCCCGCCCGCCGATGTGTATATCGACCCGTGGAAACCGGTGAAGAAAGCCCTTATCACCCACGCCCACGCCGACCACAGCCGCTGGGGGATGGAAAAATACGTGGCGCAGGAAGATTCCCTCCCCGTGATGCGCCACCGCTTGGGCGAAGACATTGACGTCCGAGGCGTTCCGTACGGAGAAATTTTTTCTATAAATGGCGTGAAATTCAGTTTCCACCCCGCCGGCCACATCCCCGGCTCGGCGCAGATTCGCGTGGAACATAAGGGCGAAATCTGGGTGGCCAGTGGCGATTACAAACTGGAGGACGACGGCCTTTCGGCGAGATTCCAGCCGGTGCCCTGCCATCATTTTATTACCGAAAGCACCTTCGCGCTGCCCGTTTACACTTGGCGGCCGCAATCTGAAATTTTCGTAGAAATCAATAACTGGTGGCGCAAAAATTTAGAAGAAGGAAAAACCAGCATCTTGGCGGGCTATGCGCTGGGAAAAGCGCAGCGGATCTTACGCGGGCTGGACGTTTCTATCGGTAAAATCTACACCCACGGCGCGGTGGAAAACACCAACGAGATTTTGCGCAAGCAAGGCATCGAACTGCCTGACACCGAATTGATTACCAAAGAAACCAAGAAGGCGGATTTGAAAGGTTCGATGGTGGTTTGCCCGCCCTCGGCCATCGGCACGCCGTGGTCGCGGAAGATGACGCCGTACAGCACCGGTTTTTGTTCGGGTTGGATGGCGCTGCGTGGCGCACGCCGCCGCCGCGCCGCCGACCGTGGCTTCGTCCTTTCCGACCACGCCGATTGGCAAGGTTTGAATATGGCGATCCAAGAAACGGAAGCCGAAAATATTTATGTAACCCACGGGTTTCAAGATATTTACGCCAAGTGGCTGCGCGAAGAAATGGGGCTGAACGCGGTGGCGGTGAAAACTTTTTATGAAGGAGATGAAGAGAATTAGTCAATTTGACAATGGGACAATGGGACAATGGGACAATGGGACAATGGGACAATGGGACAATGGGACAATGGGACAATGGGACAATGGGACAATGGGACAATGGGACAATGGGACAATGGGACAATGGGACAATGGGACAATGGGACAATGGGACAATGGGACAATGGGACAATTTGCTAAACAATCGGCTAAAATCTTTAACAAGATGTTCGATTTCTATCTCCTAATTTTACCCACTCCTATTCATTGACTAACTGTCCGATTGACTGATTAGCACATTGAAAAAAAATGAACGAAATCATCCGTCTCCGCCAAATCATCCGCAATTTTCCCCTTGGAAATCAAGTCGTTAAAGTGCTGAAAAGCATTGACTTGGACATCAAGCGGAACGAGTACGTCGCTTTGATGGGGCCGAGCGGGAGCGGGAAATCTACCTTGATGAATTTGATTGGCTGTCTGGACACGCCCACTTCCGGCGAGTATATTCTGAACGAACAGGACGTAAGCCAACTGTCTGACAATGAGCTGGCTGAAATCCGCAACCGCGAGATTGGGTTTGTCTTCCAAACTTTTAATTTATTGCCGCGCAGCACCGCTTTGGAGAATGTTACGCTGCCTTTGGTTTACGCGGGGATGTCCAGTTCCGCTCGGAAAAAACGCGCGGAGGAAGTTTTGGAATCCGTGGGGCTGGGCGACCGGATGGACCATCGGCCGAACCAACTCAGCGGCGGGCAAAGGCAGCGCGTGGCCGTGGCGCGGGCGCTGGTGAACAATCCCTCCATCATTTTGGCGGATGAACCAACGGGGAATTTGGATAGCAAAACCTCCATCGAAATAATGAATTTGTTTGAAGAAATCCATCGCAACGGCAACACGGTGATTTTGGTGACGCACGAAGAGGAAATCGCGCTGCACGCCAAGCGGGTGATCCGGCTGCGGGACGGGATGGTGGAGAGTGATAAAATGAATGAGACAATGGGGCAATTGGACAATTAGTCAATGGGACAATTAGGCAATTTGCCAATGAGACAATCGGACAATTAGTTAATTAGGGGAATAGTGAAAACCTCCCCCGTCTCGGCTGAGCCGAGACACCCCCTCAAAGAGGGGGACAGCGCACGCTCCAACTTTTTGGAAGACCGCCAGTTTAGTCGTTCCGTGGTTCGGGGTGGCGGCCCCTATCCCCCTCTTTGAGGGGGTGGCGAGGCACGAGCCGGGGGAGGAAAATTACAATGAATTACTATCGAATTACAACTGAATTACCAATTACAATAAATTACCCAATTACAAATTACACTCTTCTATGGACTTAAATCTCACCAATAAAAAAGCCCTCGTATGCGGAAGTTCTGACGGCATCGGAAAGGCCGCCGCCGAAGAACTGGCGCGGATGGGCGCGGAAATTACCTTGCTGGCGCGGAATGCGGAAAAGCTGGAAAAAGTGCAGAAAAACCTCAGCACCAGCCATAATCAAAAACACCAATTTTTGGTGGCGGATTTTAATGATCCTGTTTCATTGGAGAGTGTGGTTTCGGGTTGTCTGAATAATGGCAACGATTTTAATATTCTAATTAATAATACGGGCGGCCCACCTGCTGGCCCGGCGCATAAAGCAGATTTGGAAGAATTTGTGGATGCGTTTCGGCAGCATTTGTTGTGCAATCAATTATTGGTAAAACTGTTATTGCCGGGGATGCAAAAATCAAAGTACGGCCGCATCGTAAACGTAATCAGCACCAGCGTGAAAGCACCGCTGCCCAACCTCGGCGTGAGCAACACGATTCGTGGCGCGGTGGCCAATTGGAGCAAGACTTTGTCCAATGAACTGGGCGAATTCGGCATCACCGTGAACAACGTGCTGCCGGGCGCGACGGAGACGGGGCGGCTCAGTTCCATCATCGAAAACAAGGCGAAAAAAACGGGGACGCCTGAAAAAGCGGTGGAGAAAAAAATGACGGCGGAAGTGCCGCTGAAGCGCTTTGCGAAGCCGGAAGAAATTGCCAATGCGATTGCGTTTTTGTGCAGTCCGGCGGCGGGGTACATTAATGGGATTAATCTGCCGGTGGATGGGGGAAGGCTGGGGAATCTTTAATAATGAGACAATTAGTCAATGGGACAATGGGCCAATGACTCCATGCCAATCATGCCGACCCTCCAAACTTGCGTCTTGTGTCTAACATCTTGCGTTTATTCCAATGAAAAAAATCCTCAATTACATCAACGGCGAATGGCACGAACCCGCTTCCGGCGAATGGCTGGAAAACATCGACCCCTCGCGGGGAAAAGTGTATTCGCTCATCCCGAAATCCGACGAAAAAGACGTGCAAAAAGCGGTGGATGCTGCAACTGCGGCATTCCCAAAATGGAGCGGTTTTTCCGCCAGGGAGCGCTCGGAAATTATGCTGCGGGTTTCCAATTTAATTGATGAAAATTTGGACAAATTGGCGCAAGCCGAAAGCCTCGACAACGGCAAGCCCGTAAAGCTCGCCACCGCCGTGGACATCCCCCGCGCGCGGGACAATTTTGCCTTTTTTGCCACGGCTATCTTGCACGAAGACAGCCACTTCCACCAAATGGGCGGCGAGGGTTTCAATTACACTTTGCGCCAGCCGATTGGGGTGGTGGGCTGCATTTCGCCGTGGAATTTGCCGCTGTATCTGTTCACTTGGAAAATTGCGCCAGCACTGGCGGCGGGAAATTGCGTGATTGCCAAACCCAGCGAAGTGACGCCAATGACTGCTTTCCTACTTTCGGAAATCTGCCAAGAAGCCGGAATGCCCACTGGCGTTCTGAACATCCTCCACGGCACGGGGCCGGAGGTGGGGCAGGCCATCGTGGAACATCCCAAAATAAAAGCCATCAGTTTTACCGGCGGCACGAAAACGGGCGAACATCTCGCGCGCACCGCCGCCCCGATGTTCAAAAAACTGTCGCTGGAACTGGGTGGCAAAAACCCCAATTTGATTTTTGCGGATTGTGATTTTGACCTCGCCGTGAAAACTTCCGTCACCGCCAGCTTTGCCAACCAAGGACAGATCTGCCTTTGCGGCAGCCGTCTTTTTATTGAAAAAAGCATTTATGAAAAATTTAAAAACGCCTATTTGGAACGAGTGAAAACTTTGAAAGTAGGGCCGCCCACCGACGAAAATTCCAAAATGGGCGCGCTGGTTTCGGAAGCGCATTTGGAAAAAGTGATGCGCTACATCGAACTGGCGAAAGAAGAAGGCGGGACGGTTCTGCACGGCGGAAATCGCCTGACAATGGACGGCGAATTTGCCGACGGTTTTTATTTGGAACCCACGGTAATCGAAGGTTTGGATTACCAATGCCGCACCAACCAGGAAGAGATTTTCGGGCCGGTGGTGACGCTCACGCCTTTTGAAACGGAGGCCGAAGTTTTGAAAATGGCCAACTCCACGCAGTACGGTTTGGCGGCCACCGTTTTCACGGAAAACTTGAACCGCGCGCACCGCGTGACGGCAAAGTTGGATGCCGGAATTGTGTGGCTCAATTGCTGGCTGGTCAGGGATTTGCGCACGCCTTTTGGCGGAATGAAAAACAGCGGCGTGGGCCGTGAGGGCGGTTTCGAGGCGCTGAATTTTTTTACGGAGAAGAAGAATGTGTGTTTGAAGGTTTGAAAGGTTCTCCTCAAAATTTCCGAAATTCGCTTTTCAATTCTCAAAAAAATGGACTGGAGAAACCACATCGTATCTGACCCCGAAGTGCTGATGGGCAAGCCCGCCATCAAAGGCACGCGGCTTTCGATAGAGTTTTTGGTGAAACTGATGGCGGGCGGCTGGAGCGAGGCAGAACTTTTGGAGAATTATCCGAGGCTGCGCAAAGAGCATTTGCAGGCCATTTTTCAATACGTCAGTGAAGAATTGCAGGAATCGCTCTACCTGCCCTTCCCGCAAAAGGTTTCGGGATGAGGCTCTTGGCGGACGAAAATCTATCGAATAAGATGATAGATTATCTCATCGAAAAAGGCCACGATGTGAAAGCCGTGGGTCGGGCGCACCCCAGTATCAAGGATGAAAACATCATTGCGATTTCCAATTTGGAGAACCGCGTCATCGTCACTTTTGACAGCGATTTTGGACGCTTGATTTTTCAGAAAGGTCTCTATCCCGAAGCGGGCGTCATCTTTTTGCGTCTTGAGGCTGAGCAAATCAAGTACGCTGGTGAATTGGTGGAACACTTGATTTCGGTGGAAAAAATAAATCCTGCTCGGAGGCTTTACGTTTACGATGGGGAAAATTTGAGAAACCAGTCGTATTGAAATTCAAAATCTCATTATTAATCGTTGGTTTCATTGAGATGAAAAACAGCGGCGTGGGACGCGAGGGCGGTTTCGAGGCGCTGGATTTTTTTACGGAGAAGAAGAATGTGTGTTTGAAATTATAGCTTTTCCAAAGTTCCGAACTTTGGAAAAGTGGGCTACTCCACTATAAAACTTTGCGTTTCCGCAAACCTGCCCTCCCGTGCCTCTAAAAAATACTGCCCGGCGGGAAGTTTTAAATCCAGTTTTTCCCGCGCGTTCTTGATTTGCGCTTGAAAGACCAATCGGCCGTTTACATCATACACTTTTACAGGATAGGGTTTGAAATCTTCGCCGTCCCATAGTAAGTTTAGTTTGCCCTTTGAGGGGTTGGGGTAGAGGTACATATTGGCCTTATGGAAAACGTAGTCAGCAGTCGAAATAGATGAGTCATTTATCACAAACTCGCCGAACATCAAGTTGAAACCGGCAGACCCCGTTAGAATTGAACTATTCACTGTTCCAAAGTAGAAAATTTTGGACGGGAATTGCGAAACCTTTAATAATCGGGTTATTGAACCTCGGTAATTACTTGTACTGTCCGAAATTTCAAGAGCTTTCTTAATCGTAAAACTGGTGTCTACTTCAAATAAGACGGTTTTCAATCTACGGCCGGCCAAAGAAGGGTCGGTATCTGAAACACCAGTTAGCACAAAGCGCTCTCCGTCAAAATAAGAATCAAAACCCGCCAAATTGGCCTCCCAACCAGTAGAGTCAGGTGAAAAATTATAGAAATGGCGCGCCGTTATAGAATCTTGGTTTTTGTCAAAAACTTCAATTGCATAAGTCATTAAAATATTTGAGGATGCTTTAGGCGTAATGACTGCACCAGTAGTATAGACATAAATTTCCTTATTAGTTTGCCAAATATTAGTGAATCCATTAAGCGGGATAAATGAGAGATTATCAAAAGATTTTACAAATTGCATTCCAGCATTTAACCGACAGATAAGAGGTGTAAAAGTATTTTGTAAAATCCCTACAGCAAACCAGTCATTTGAATTTTGATCTCTCCGAAATCGACCTAAACCCAAATCCGTCATACCTATTTTCAAGTTCAGTATTTTAGTTTTTTTAGAACCATCGGGAAGGTATATGGAGGTAAAATATAAATTTTTTGCGGTATCTTTTAATCCACTATAGTATTCTGTTACAAAAAAAAGGGAGTCGCCAATTTTTTGATGACCCAGAATTTTTAGGCCGTAAGCAGAATCGGTAGCCACATTATCTAATAGGATGACCGAATCATTATCCCATTGGGATAAATAAGCCGATGACAAACATTGCGGCACTCCAGAGGTAGATTGTGGATGACACCGGGTAAAATCGGCGAAACGAACCAAAACCATAGTCTCGGAACCATCAACTGCGTCAATACTAAAGGGATATTTCGCATTGAAATTATTCAAAAAGCTTATTCGATTGCTGTCAATCACCTGACCAATAGTGTCGTAGCGTAGTCGCACAAAAACCATATTTGAGTCCGCACTTTGATAAAATGCAGGTGTGGAGGATACTATGGTTTCAAAACAATTACAAGAAGCGTCGTAACGTGCTGGACTGTTTTGAAATTCATTTTGGCCTAAATCTGCAAAAGTTTGCGCGTTCAAGCTTATCATAAAACAAAAGAAAAAATGCAGCACAAGAACTGCATTTTTCCTTTTGGGATTTAAAATATGCCTCATTACAGTGTTACGGCTACGGCCTTTCCTGCCAAACCTATGTCATATGACATATCGTGAGTGAAGTATCCACCTGACTGAAAACCGCTCACCCCACCACTCAGCGGATCGCCGATAAGATTGGACTCTGCATCGTAGATAGCATCTACTTTATTAGCCAAAACGGACATTTCAGTACTGTTAATGCAATCGGAAGGCGAGAGTGACGGTAAGCCATCACAATATTCTTTTCCACCCCAAAAACTATTGCAATATTTAGTTCCCGTACCCACAACAGTTATGATTTGGTTTCCAGACATATCAACACTCAACATACACGGCTTAAAATCTTTCGATGCTTGTAAGGAAAGACCAGGCACTGCGCTCCATGGAAAAAAATGTATTGATTGCAAACCATTGTACCAACTTGCATCTTGTGTATAGTCATAATACAAGAAAGCCTCGGTGATGCGGTCTGACGCATTTTTAGAAGAAGGTGAATTACATTTTCCCGGATTAATCGCCAACCAGTTATCTGTGCCAGTAATAGGATATGGGATACCGTTATGAGCTGCGGGAAATAAATACCGCTTATGTTCCAGTTCCAAATTACCGTTAGAGACCCCCGTTAAGGAAAGATTTGCGATTGGAGCAGGATCTCCTGGCAATCCCGCCAACTCATCAAAGAGTGCCAGCATATCTTCCTCCGAAACGTAGCCCGAGCTATTTTCTACACTCACGGGAATGGTGGTAGTATAAAACTGAGGATTCGTATAATTTGGATGTTCAAGCACCTCTTCTGCGCCTACACGATTCACATAATTGAACGTACCTTCCACCAACCAAATGGCATATTCATACTCAATTGTTTTCGCAGCAGAAGGAGTGTAATTTTCATCTTTCCATTCGTAATAAGTAGACTCGAAATCCTGCACGACAAGCAATATGCCATCATCCTCAGTCGGAATACTCTTCTTCACCAAAGGTGCATTTGCCTCATTCATCGTTTCCTCTTTGCTACAGCTTGCTAAAGCAACGCAAGCCGCGAGGGGTAAAAATAACTTTTTCATTTTGAAAAAAATTAGAGTTAAAAAACGGCTGGGAACTATTCCCAGCCTCTGTTTGATTTTTATCATTGGCTGGCCAGCTTCTTGAGGAAAATCCTGACAAACCAAAAAAAAAAAAAATGAGACTGCCAAATATTCGATGTTATCTATTTGTTAAGTTGTCAAATAGTTATGGAAATTTTTGTAGGAATTAGGTTAATTCTTTTTCCTACAAAACTGAGCAGCAAGGAATTGGCAATATGCTATGCTCGCATAGCGAAAATTTGGATATTTTATCAAACACCAAAAAAAAGCCCCGAAACTTACGCTTCGGGACTCCTCTTAAACTGTGGCAGCGCGGGAATATCTTGTAGAAATTGCGTTTAACACAAAATGTTACCCAATTCGGCCAGCAGTTCGGTTGCGGGCGCGGGCAGCAATTAACATACCAATCCCTCCTCCAAATTCCGGTTGGCAGCGGACGGTATTTTGGCTCAACAAGTTGCCCGCTGGGATGACGTTCAACATTTTCCTTAAAAACGTGAAACGTCAAATGCGCCCTTTCGACCATTGATGCCGAACGGGACGGAACACTTTCGCGCCCAGCGGTGTTACGCCCTTCTTATAAAAACTTCACCCGCCCCCGATGACCGAAAACTTCCGGCAAAAAGCCCAAGCCCTCAGCCACATCAGCATCATCATTGCCTTTTTGGTGGTGATCACGATGGCCGCCAGCGCCGTTATCATCCCGCTGGCGTTCGCGTTTCTATTCGCCATCGTGCTCAACCCATTTTTGAAACGGCTGGAACGCATCAACACCCCGCGCATATTGGGCATCACCATCGTTTTGCTCACCTTTATGGTCGTGGCCAGCGGCATCCTCTTTTTTATGGGATTCCAGGTTACGAGTTTGGTGCGCGACCTGCCGGAACTTTCCCAGCGCATCACCAATCTGATCGTGAACGTGCAGGATTTCATCACCGAGAAAATGGGCATCGAAATCCCCGAGCGCAACGTGTGGATGGGCGACTTGGCCCAGCGCGCCGCGCCCTTTCTCACGGGGCTGGTGCAAACTACCTCCCACGTGCTCACCATCTTGGTGCAGATTCCCATTTACCTCTTTTTGATATTGCTTTACCGCGACCGGTTCAAGCAGTTTATGAGCAAGCTGGTGGAATCGTCGGCCGCGCGGATGCAGGAAGTGAAGGTGGTGGTGCAGGGCTACGTGGCGGGGATGTTCTGGGTCATCTTGATCTTGGCCACGCTCAATTCCATCGGCCTTTTGATCTTGGGGATTCCCTACGCCATTTTCCTCGGTATTTTTTCGGCGATGCTCACGATTATCCCTTATGTGGGCAATTTTTTGGGCGGGCTGGTGGCGGTGTTGGTGGCGCTGGTCACCAAAGATTCGGCGTGGTTTGCGGTGGGCGTCATCGCCGTTTTTGCGTTCATCCAGTTTTGCGAGGGCAATTTTATCACCCCCAACATAATGGGCAGCAAAGTCAGCATCAACCCGCTGGTGGCCTTGCTCAGCCTTATTGTGGGCGGACAAATCTTGGGCGTGGCCGGATTGATATTGGCGCTCCCCGCCGTGGGTATTTTGCGCTTGGTATTCAGCCACAGCGAAACTTTGAGGCCCTTGGTTTTATTGATGGAAGACACTCCCAAAAAGAAAAAGAGGTGAAAACCGCTGGCGAGCGAAACAGCGCGAACTCGTTCATCGGTGATTCGTTAATCCGTTGATTCGTAAATCCGCATAAGGACCACGGCACGACCATTAAAGTATGAGCAAATTCTCTTATCCCATCGCCATTATCCTCGCTGTCATCTGGTTGGCGGGTCTCATCTTTTTCGATTGGGGCGATTACGTCCACCTCCTGCTGGTGCTTGCATTTATCATCTTGGTTTTCAAAGTGATTGGGGGAAATCGGATGTGAGAAAATAAGTAATAATGAATAGGTAATAAGTAGTCGGAGTACTTTTTCGCCCTGCCTATTTTACTAATTCATTATTACCTATTCGCTATTCCTTCTCACTCCTGTCCAACAATTTTTGGTCGATTCGTTTGGCGGGATTAGCGCCCAGTTTTTGGAGCTGTTCCGTTTTTTGTACCAAGTTCCCACGGCCGGAACTCAGCTTTTTCATTGAATCCTGATAGGTTTTTTGCACCGTGCCGAGTTGGTTTCCCAGTTTGATCAAATCTTCCGTAAAACCCACGAACTTATCATAAAGCGCCGCCGCCTGCCGCGCTATTTCATCGGCGTTTTTGTTTTGCTGGTCTTGTTTCCAGATGTAGGAAATGGTGCGCAGCGTGGCCAGTAAGGTGGTCGTGGAAACCAGCACGATGTTTTGGTCGAGTGCCTTTTCATAAATCGTCGGGTCTTCCTTCAGCGCCATCGTCAGCGCGGGTTCGTTGGCGATGAACATCAGCACATAATCCGGCGCATTTATATTATATAAATTTTGGTAATTCTTGCCGCTCAGCGTTTTGATGTGGGCGTGCATACTCGCCAAATGCTGTTTTAAAAAGCGCGCCTGTTCCGCCTCGTCTTCGGTATCAAAATAATTGGCATAAGCCGAAAGCGACACCTTGGAATCCAAAATCAAGTGTTTTCCATCGGGCAGATTGATGATGAAATCCAGCCGCTGGTTGCCGCCTTCCTCGGTTTTCAGGTTCTGTTCTTTTTGGTAATGCACATCTTTTTGCAGCCCCACTTTTTCGAGGATGGTTTCCAACTGCATCTCGCCCCAGCCGCCTTGGGTCTTGCTTTCGCCGCGTAGCGCTTTCGTCAGGCTTTCCGCCTCCTTAGTGATTTGGCGGTTCATTTCTTTGAGATGATTGAGCTGTTGGTGCAGCGCCGCGCCGCGTTTTTCGCCCGCCGTGTGATTGTCTTCCACTTTCTTTTGAAATTCCAAAATCCTATCGCGCAATGGGTTCAGCACTTGGTCGAGGTTTTCCTTGTTTTGGGTGGTGAATTTTTTGGTTTTTTCTTCCAAAATTTCGTTCGCCAAGTTTTTGAATTCTACTGAAAATTTCTCGTTCAGTTTTTCCACTTCCCCTTTTTGCTCGGCCAGTTTTTCGTTTAGATTTTTCAGGTCGCTTTCGCGGGAGGCCAAATCGCGCGACAGCGCCACCACCTCGCCACGTTTTGTTTCCAGTTCGGTTTCGGCTTTCGCCAGATTTTTCTCGGCGCTTTCGCGGGAAATGCGTTCCGTGGTCAGGATTTCGTTCAGATCCGCCCGCTCGGTTTCCGCCGCGCGCCGCACCTTCCCCGAGCGCAGCGAGAGGACAAACCCAATGACCAACAAAGCGAAAAGCACCACTAAGACGGTGATGATTAAGAAAACGGAAATATTCATTTTTATAAAAAATTAAAGGTTGGCAAACTAAAACTTTAATCGAAAACAGTTTTAATTTTCAACCAAAAAATTACCACCAAAGAATCCGAATTCCACCTTTTGGGGTTTCCATACCAAAAAACTTATTTTTGTAAAATCACTCTTTAGAAAACGCGATGCGGACGAAACATCAACAGAAAACTTCGATAGACGAAAAATCGAGCAAAACCAAGGTAGAGTTGCATCTTTTTTCGTGGGAAGAGGACGGCGTTTTTTTCATTTATTCCCCCGCCTTGGATTTGACCGGCTACGGAAAATCCTCTCAAGAGGCCACCCAATCCTTCGACATCACCTTGGCCGAAACTGTCCAGTATATGATGGAAAAATCCACGCTTTTCGACGAGCTGGAACGGCTGGGCTGGCTGGTAAACCGCCGCCGGAAATGGCTTTTGGCCCCCGATTATGAAACGCTTTTGGCCGAAAGCGAGCCATTGGTCGGAATCCAAGCTAAGGATGGGATGACCCAATCCACAACTTCATTGGAATTAGCCTTGGTCTGAAATGTCCACCCGCCATCTGCGAAATATTTTCATTTCCCAATTCGAGTCTTTTTTGGAACTGGCCTTGTGTGAATTGGTCGGTATCAAAGGTGGACACTGCAAATATTCCCGCGACGATTTACGCCGGCCCGTTATTTTTCAGACCCACATCCAGCCCGTCCCAGAATTTATTGTGAAAAATGCACTCCGCGCTTTGTCCATCAGTAAAGAACAGTTTTGGGATATTATGGAAGGCCATTTGGAAGTTAGAAAAAGGGAAGGCCGTTTTGTCATCGAAAAAACGTAGGCCAATTTGTATTCCCTATTAGACCTTTTATGCACAGGGAGATTTAGGGGACCAAAAACAACTCATACAACCCCAGCACCCCCCTCAAAATCATCTGCGCCGCCAGCGACCCCACAATCAATCCCATCAGGCGGTTCATCACTTTCAGGCCGTTGGCGCCGAGGGTTCTTTTGATAAAAGGCATCCGCCGCAGGATGACCAAACTGGCCGCGCAGCAAATCACGATGGCGGAAATGGCGCTGACGTAGCCCTGCCAACCGGCGCTGGCCACGCTCATTGTAATCAGGGTCGTCGCCATCCCCGGCCCCACAATGATGGGGATGGCCAGCGGCACGGTGCTGATGTCGTTGCGCTCGGCGGCGGCGCGCTGGTCGGCGGCGGTGTGGTTCACCTTTTTGCCCACGCCCTGCACCATATTGAAGCCCATCACCAACAAAATTATCCCACCGAAAACCCGCAGCCCGTGCGGCGAAATCCCAAAGAAATCAAAAATGTAAGCGCCCAGCAGAAAAAGCACGAGCATCGTGATGAAAACCGCGCGGGTGTTTTTCCACGCCGTCTTTTGGATTTCTTTTTTGGTGACGTCTTCGTCCAAGAGCGTGAGCATCACCACGCCCGCCGAAAGCGGGTTCATAATGGTGAAGATGGAAATGGCATCGCCGAGGATACTGCGAAAAAGCTCGTTCATTTTCTGTAAAAAGGGGTGCAAAGAAAGGGCAAACCAAAGGTTTCCATTAAAAAAATTGGTGGGGTTAAACCGAAAATTTACATTTGGTGCTTCACAATTTATTCATCTTAAAAATCAAAACAAAATGGCAAACGGAGAATGGCCCAAGACCTGCACCACCTTTCAAGAACTGTATGACGCACTGGCCGCGCTGACGGAAGAGGAGCGCGCCCAAGAGATGAACCTGAATTATGAGGAGGAAGGTCTCGAAAATTATTACGCCCGCGTGGACAAGGGCGGCGGGAGCGTGAACGTGAAACTTAAAGGTATAATGCCTACTTGAACCGTTAGAAAGTGCTTTCATAATGAAGAAGGAGTGGGCCGTTTTCAAGATTCTTTTTTCGCTTTTGGTTTTTGTGATTTCTACTTTAGAAATGCAAGGCCAAAACTGGCGGACGGCCGAAAAAAAGCTGCAATCCCCTGCGTGGCGGCACGTTGATTCGCTTTTGGAAAAGGGTGATTTTTCATCGGCCTTGGCCTTGGCGGAATCGCAAGCGGAACAGGCCAAAACCCTTGAGACCAAACTTTTGTGGGCGGTGGCAAAAGCCCAAGCCTTTGTGGAGCTGGGCAAGACCCAAGAGGCCAGCCAATCGCTGGTTTTCTTGGATTCCTTGCCCAGCCAACTTTCTCCGGTGGCGCAAAAGCTGCGCGCCGATGGACTCTATTACAGGGGCACGAGCGCGGTGCTTTTGGGACAGGCGCCACAAGCTCTTTCATTTCATAAAAAAGCCTTGGAAATCCGCGAGGGCCTGCGTCCACAAGACTGGGAGGATTTGGCCAACAGCCACTCTTTCGTGGGCTACGTTTACCGAGACGAGCTTTCCAACGTTTCGGCCGCGGAGCCGCATTATCTGCAGGCCGCCACGCTGCGTGAAAGCAACGGCAAACTCTCCGCTGAATTGCTGGTCGAATATTTTAATTTGGGTGCAGTATACCGGCAACTGGGCGATGTAGAAAAGGCCCAGGTTTTTTTTGAAAAAGTATTGGAAAGCAGCGGCCGGATGGAAGACTCTCCCCACAATTTCGAGGGCTATTGCTTGAATGGTCTGGGTTCTTTGTTTTATGACCAAGACCGCTACGAAACGGCGGAATATTATTTCAAACAATCGCTGCGCTCTCGCATCGCGGCGGGCGACCCCGCTGACCTGATTGCCAATTCCTACTATAACTTGGCCAATGCCTTGATGGGGCAAGACAATGATTCGGCACTTTATTATCTAAAAAAAGGCCAAGCGCTGGAAGCAGCCGCCCCCCAGCAAGATTCTTCGGGTATTTGGGAATCGTATATTCAGCTGGGATTGGCACAGCAAAACCAAGCGGGGTATGCCAATATGCGAAAAATGCTGGCGCTCTCGCGGCGGCTTTTTCCTGAAGAGGGCGATTTAAACCACCAGCGCAGCCTCTATTGTATGGGGATTTGGCACAAAAACGTCGATAAAAAAGATTCAGCCTTGTATTATTTCAACGAGGCGCTACATCCTTCTTTCAAAAAATCCAAAGGCCGGTTTTATACCATTAACACCTTGGCCGAACGCGCCAGCTTGCTGACCGATATTGGAACGCAGGAAAACAGCCCGGGCCACCTGCTGCGGGCTTTGAAGGATTTTCAGGAATTAGAAAAATTAAAAACCTTGGAACGCCAAAAAGTGGATGGCGAACCGGGCAAGTTCCTTCATTCCGACCTCAACTTCAAAGTATTTGTAAGTGCCCTAAAAGCCGCCCACGGCCTGTACCGTTATGATGAATACCGAGAAAAAGCGCTGGAAGCGGCTTGGTATTTTATGGAGTGCAGCAAGGCCGCCAACCTGATGGAGGCCTTGGCGGAAAGCCAAGTGCGCGACCAAAGCCCTGAGGCAAGCGTACTTTTTTACGAACTGCAAAATGTGGAGTCCGCGCGCGCCTCCCAGCAAAAAAATTTGACAACAGACGAAACCCGCGCGGCGGCCAACCAAGCCATTTTTGATTTAGACCGTCGCCACGATTCGCTGGAAATCCTATTGAAAGGAATCGTGCCCCAAACCCCCGACGCAGAGGTGGTTTCAAGGCAAGAAACGGAGGATTTTTTGGGGAGCGAAACCAGCTTGCTTTCCTACTTTGAAGGTGATTCTGCTATATTTATCATTGCCGTTTCCGATGGGAATTGGCAGTTTGCCAAAATCCCCGCGGCACCGGCAAAAAAGCATTTGAGGATTTTTGCCCGCCACCTTTCCCAAGGTTTTTCAGAAGGCACGGCCTCGGCGGATTTTATGGAATTTCAAAACAGCGCGCACTGGCTGTATCAAAATTTGGTGGCCATTGTAAAACCGAAAGGGAAAGATTGCATCATCATCCCCGATGGTGGGTTGGCGCAGGTGCCTTTCGAGGCGTTCGTGGTGGAAAAATCGCCCACCCCAGAGGTGAACTACCGCAACTTGGTTTATTTGATCAGCGGCCCCAAAATGCGCTATGCTTTTTCCGCCAGTTGGTTTATTTCCAGTCTGCCCATATTGAAAAAAATGGATGCAAAATGTGCGCTGAGCGCGTTTTCCTATGGCAGGGATGCCCATTCCGATAATCACCTCCCCCACTCTCAAAAGGAAGTGGATGCCATCCAGAAACTTTGGCGGGGCGATTTTCGGGGATATTCAGGGCACGCGGCCACCAAGCCTCAGTTTTCGGAAGCCTTACAAAATGCCCAAGTCGTACACGTTGCATTTCACAATGTTTACAATACGTTCAATCCCTACGAATCAGGGCTGGTTTTTCCATCACAAAACGAGCAAAAAAATGAAGCCGAGTTGCTGTATATGCACGAAATGTACCGACTGCAAAGCCAAGCGAAATTGGTGGTTTTGAGCGCTTGTAAAAGCGGCTATGGCGAGGCGCTGCGCGGGCAGGGCATCTTCAGCATCGGGCGCGGGTTTGCCTATATGGGCGTACCCACCACGGTGGCCAGCCTGTGGCGCGTCAGCGATCAAAAATGCGCCGCATTCTTCAGTGATTTTTACGAAGGGGTATCCGCCGAAAAACCCGTGTCCAGCGCCTTGGCCGATGCAAAATTGCATTATTTGGAAAATGCGGACGAATACGGCGCGCACCCCAACAACTGGGCGGGTTTCGTGCAGATTGGCGGCGATCCCGCCCTGACAGTTCAAAATCGCCAGCCGCGCCCGGTATGGCCGTGGCTACTGGGCGGGGGCGCGGCCGTTCTTCTTTTTTTCGGCTTGCGGCGCGTTATCCCGTGGCGATAGAATGAATAGCATCTGCCGTGAGCGCCGCGCCGGTAATAATTCCTGCCACTATCGCGGCTCGGATTTCGCCCGGTTTTATGCCTTTGTTTTTTACGGTGGGAGGGGTCGAGTCTCTATGTTCTTGTTCTGACATTTTAATTGAATTTTAGTTATTAAAAATTTTCCCGTGAACGGGATTCCTCGTGTTTACAGTTTTTCGAGAATTTCTTCCGCGCGCGAGTGGTAGCCGCTGTTCATTTCGGCGAGTTTTTGCAAGGTCGCCTCCGCGTCTTTTTCCTTATCCAGTTTCAGTTCCGCCATCGCCAAGTACCAAAGCACCGTGCTGCGCGGCGCCGATCGGTCTTTTTCCAACTTCAGAAAAAGCGGGAGCGCCGCCTCGGCATCGCCGGAAGCCAAATGGCTTTGCGCGAGGTAGAAATTGCGCTGGGTGGACACGGGCAAACCTGAAAACTGCTCGGCCGCATCGGCAAAATCGCCACTTTCGTAGGCCGCCATCGCTTGGTCGTATTTTTCTTGGGAAACTTCCGAGCCGCGCTTTATTACCGATGAATACGCGGAATACGGCTCATAATAGGATTCATAAAGTTTTTCGGGGTTGGGGCCGAAAATGTTGTTCATTACAAAATAAAGCGAAAACACCAACACCAAACTGGCCGCAATCATCAGCGGTTTCCAGTTGCGGGCAGAGCTTTGCGGCTCGGCCTTTTCATAATGGAGAGGCGGCAGGCCGGCTTCCACTTCGCGCAGGTGTTCCTTGGTTTCCTTGCGGCGCCCCGCTCGGATGATGCCTTCTTTCAGTTCCAGCTCGGTTTGGTAAATCTTGGCCAGCTCCGCTTCGTTCTTTATGCGCTCGCGCAATTCGGCCGCGCGCCCCGGCGGGAGCTGCCCCGCCACCAAGTTTTCTATTTCTATGATAATTTGCTCGTCCATTGTGTTGTCAATTTGAGTGGTGCAATTGGCGCAGGCGCTTCATACACTTATGCTTTTGAGTTTTGGCGGAGTTGGTGGTGTCGTAATCCATTTCCTCCGCTATCTGTTCCATCGAGTAGTCTTTGTAGTAAAAAAGTTCCAAAATCCGCTGGCACTTTTCCGTCAGTTCTTTCAGGTTTTTTTCTACCGTCTCCAGTATTTTTTCTTTCGCTTTCTTCTCTTCCAAATCGCCGTCGCCTTCATCCACCACGGGGTGAAGCGCGCTTTCGCTGCTCACCGTTTTGCCTTGGCCGCGCAGCCATTCCAAGCACTTGTTCCGCCCGATGGCGAAGAGGTAAGTCTTGGCCGTGCTCTTCAATTCGTTCAGCTTCTCCGATTCGATGTTCTCCTTAAAGATGAGGATGGTGTCCTGATAAACGTCCATCGCCTCCTCGTTTTGAATACCGAACTTCTTGTAGGCCCAGCCCGCAAATTCCTCGCGGTGCTTTTCGTAAAACTCGCCCAGCGCGCGCCCGTCGCCGTTTTTTATCCTTTGGATGAGCGCGTTGTCTTGCTCGTTTTCCACGCTTGTATGTATTTTATATAAAAAGGTAACCCCCTTGATTTTGCTTCCGTGGGCAAGGTTGGAAAAATATTTTGAAATTTTTGAAAAATAATGGGTTACCTTTTTTAAAAGCCTGCATTAAAGGAGAATCGCTTGACCAGATTTTACCAATTTTTTAGTCCGTTGCCCAATACAAACCCCGAACCGCTTAACGAGACTTGAACCTGATGCTCAACGCTATTTATCTGTAAATGATGTTGTTGTGTTGAGAAAGCCGGCCCATTGCTTTTCCTCTTTCGGAAAAGGGGGCGGCTTTTTTCGTTTCTCAAAATCTTTATAAACCCCATTGACCGGAAGGCCTCTTTTCGATTTAGCAAGAAACTCCTTTTTTTGATTTCAGCACAAAAAAAAGCCCCGCTGTGGGGGCTACTTTTTCAACGTAGTTGATTAAAGATTTAACGAATCACCAATCACGATTTTTGTGGAGAATACCGGAGTCGAACCGGTGACCTCTACACTGCCAGTGTAGCGCTCTAGCCAGCTGAGCTAATCCCCCGTTTTTTTTGGGTCGGCAAATTTACGGTTTTGTTTGGTTTGGCAATCGGCTCTTTCGAGAATAAATTTCCACCTCTTCGCACCATTTAATATCTTTGAAATCATCAAAAACTTATTAGATGTACTCGCTCGCTTTGCTGCCCAGAGATTCTGTAAAACCAAAATTTCAGCGACTATTGGCAGAAATTGAAGGAGAAGATATTCAAGTATTGAAAAATGGTGAGCCATTCGATGCCGCAAAAATGAACTTGGATATGAAGGGCTTCTCGAAAACCGTTGAATTGGGAATTGGTGACAACGGCTGGCACGAATTCAATTTGCTATTAGGTAAATTCGACAATGAGGATTTGAAAATTTTGGAGGAAGAAAAGTTCAAAAAAACGGCGGAATTCCGAAATTATAAAAAGCGGTTGAAGGCTATAATTGAAAATAAAAATTTCCCAATTTGATGACATTTTATTGAATATTTATCGTCATATTGAGCTATTATAAAATTAAAAAATGAAGACAATCACTTTAGAGTTAAAAGAAAACGCCTATAAAAAACTGGGAGATTGGCTCTCTCAATTTGATAATGACGAGGCGCGTTTGGTTGAAAGTCCAAAAGAATTTGAAGCTGCGAAAAAACAACTGCACGAGGATTATGAATATATGAAGTCTCCAAACGCGAAGTTTTATAGTGTGGAGGAATCAGAGAAATTTATTGATTTTCAGAATGAATTAAGGGAGGATTTAGAATATATAGACCGCCCTGATGCTGAATTTAGCACTTTGGAAGAGTTGCGAAAATCTTGCGAAGAAATTGTCAAAAAATATGAAGGTTAGAACTTCGAAAAGATTTGACAAAATATTGCAAAAAACAGTAGATTTTATTGCAAGGGACAAACCAGAAGCGTCGCGGAAATTTTTCAATGATGTGATTGACGAAATTCACACTTTGAATTTTATGCCTTTCCGCTATCGAAAATCCCGCTATTACAATGACGAAAACATTCGAGATATGACATTCCGAGGATATTGTATTACATATAAAATTCAAGAAGAAAAAGACTTGGTAACGGCCATCGGTCTTCGCAAAAATCAAGAACGCCCTTAATTTTCTACCTCACTCAACTCCAACCACCGCATTTCTTTTTCCTCCAAATTTTCGTTCAGTTCCTTCATTTCCCGCGACAGCGCCTCCAGTTTTTCCGCATCGGAAACGGCCGTTTCAAATTCCTCTGCGATTTCTGTTTTGCGGTTTTCCAAATCTTCCAATTCCTTTTCCACTTCCTTCATTTCCAGTTTCTCCGCGTAGGTCAGCTTGGTTTTTTCGGTAGGTTTTTCTTCTTTTTTTGATTGTGCAATTTTAGAAACCGGTGCGCTCTGTTTGCGCAGTTTTTCGGTTTGTTCCTCAGCTTCTTTTTTGGCGCGCCATTGTGAATAGTTGCCGGGGAAGTCGCGGATGTGGCCGCCGCCTTCCATCACAAAAAGGTGGTCGGTGAGCTTGTCCATAAAATAACGGTCGTGGGTGACGACCAACAGGCAGCCTTCAAATTCCAACAGAAAATCTTCCAACACATTGAGCGTCAGGATGTCCAAGTCGTTGGTCGGCTCGTCGAGGATGAGGAAGTTGGGATTGCTCATCAAAATGGTGCAGAGGTAGAGCCGCCGTTTTTCGCCGCCGCTCAGCTTGCTCACGAACGTGTATTGCTGGTCGCCCTCAAACAGAAACCGCTCCAACAATTGGCTCGCCGTGATGTCGCCGCCCTTGCGCCCCACGGGGATGTATTCGGCGATTTCTTTCACCACGTCAATCACGCGCTTGCCCTCGTCCAGCGCCATCCCGCTTTGGGTGTAAAACCCGAATTTCACCGTTTCGCCCTTCACGATTTTCCCGCCGTCAGGTTCTTCCCTTCCGGTGATCATCCGCAGCAAAGTGGATTTCCCCACCCCGTTCGGCCCCACGATGCCGGCGCGTTCTTTTCGTTTAAAAATATAATCAAAACCGTCCACGATTTTCAAGTCGCCGTAGCTTTTGCGGACGCGGTGCAATTCCAAAATTTTGCTGCCCAGCCGCTCCATCCGGATGCCCAGTTTCAGTTCATCCCGCCCCAGTTTTTGGGAGGCATCGCGTTTTACGTCTTCAAAGGCACTGACGCGCGCCTTGCTCTTCGTGCCGCGCGCTTTGGGCTGCCGCCGAATCCACTCCAACTCCTTGCGCATCAGGTTTTTGGCCTTGCCCACGTTGGTGGCTTCTATTTCCTCGCGCTCGCTTTTGCGTTCCAAAAACTTGGAATAATTGCCCGCGTGGGAGTAGAGTTTTTCGTTTTCGAGTTCGAGAATGTTATCGCAAACCACTTCCAAAAACCAACGGTCGTGCGTGACCATAAAAAGCGTGATGCCCGGCTGCGCGAGATATTCTTCCAGCCACTCGATCATCTCCACGTCGAGGTGGTTGGTGGGCTCGTCGAGAATTAGCAAATCGGGTTTGGAAATGAGGGTTTTGGCAAGAGCCACGCGCTTTTTTTGGCCACCGCTCAGGTTGTCGGTTTTCCGCGAAGTTTCGTGCAGGCCGAGTTTCCCCAAAATCTGTTTCACCTGACTTTCAAAATCCCAAGCGTTGTGCCGGTCCATCGCATCGAAAGCGCGTTGGTAGGCTTCTGTTTCTTCGGGATTTTCGAGGGCTTTTTCGTAATTTTTGATGGCCTCCGTGGCGGGGTTTTCGACATTTAAAACACTATCCAAAATCGAAATACCCATCTGCATTTCAGGGTCTTGCGGCAGGTAGCCCACTTTCATTCCTTTACGGAAAACCACGCGCCCCGAATCTGGTTGCTCCTCGCCGGCCAGCATTTCCAAGATGGAAGTTTTGCCCGTGCCGTTCTGCGCTACCAGTGCCACTTTTTGGCCTTCCGCAATTCCAAAAGATAAATCCTTAAAGAGCGTGCGCAGCCCGAAAGATTTGGAAATGTTTTCGACGGAGAGGTAGTTCATTGCAATAAAGGAAGCGAGTTTTCAAAGCGGAATCAAACCACGGTTCAATCCCCTAAAAATGGGAGCGCGAAAATAGTATCGCGCCGTCGGTTTGGCGCGGCGATAAATGGGTTTTAAACATCATCCTGCCGATTCCCCGCCACTTCCAAACAATTTCCCCATTCCGTTTTGTCGCCGCCGCTCATCGTTTTGTTTTTTTTAAAAAAATTTCTCAATCGCGAACACTGACGCCTTTTTTTCTTTTTTAAAAAATTATGGAAAGACAAAACCTGAACATCGCCTTGGCCCAAGCGGATTTGGCGTGGGAAAACAAGGCGGCCAATTTTGCCAAGTTCGAAGCGCTTTTCGCGAAAGCGGAAAAGGCCGACCTGATCCTTTTGCCGGAAATGTTCACCACCGGATTTACGATGAACCCCGCTGGACAGGACGCCGCCCAAGCGGAAATGCCGCTGTGGGACGACCCCGAAGGCGAGACCCTGCAATGGATGCAAACTTGGGCCGCCAACTGGGACACGGCGATTTGCGGCAGCGTTATCATAAAGGAAAACGGAAACTTTTACAACCGCCTTTATTTTGTACATCCCCACGGCGATTATTCCATTTATGACAAAAAGCATTTGTTCACTTTGGCGGGCGAAGAAAAGGTATATTCTGCTGGCCAAGAGCATCTTATCGTGGAATTTCGCGGCTGGCGGATTATGCCGCTGGTCTGCTACGATTTGCGTTTTCCCGTTTGGTGCCGGAATACGGAGGAAGCGGATTTGCAGCTTTTCGTAGCCAACTGGCCGGAGCGCCGCGCCGACGCCTGGAGCGCTTTACTAAAGGCGCGCGCCATCGAAAATATGTGCGCCGTGGCTGGGCTCAACCGCGTGGGAAGCGATGGGAACAATGTACTCCACAGTGGAAATTCCGAGGTGTTCGACGAACTGGGCAATTCGGTTTTGCATTTTGAAAATGGCGAAGAAGCCATCAAAACCGTGGAACTGGATTACCAAAAAATCCACGCCTCGCGCGAAAGATTTGGGTTTTTGAGAGACCGCGATTATTTTAAGCTATCCTGAGCCGCCCCGGTGGAATCGTTGAGGGTTTCCACGGGGATGGTGGGAATTTTCGGCGTTTCCGAGATTTTCGGAAGCCAGTCCAGTTCCAAGTCCCAGTTGGCGCGGATTTCCATCTTGTCGGGATAGGTGAGAATTTTTTCGGGCTGGTGGCCTTTCAGGTAATTTCCCGTGCTCCATTTCCCGTCGCCATCGTCATCTAAAATGAGCTGCGCGGTGTAAACGCCGGGCTTCATTTTCCGCAGCTTCTCGGTGGTTTTTTCTGTGAAAGAGGTTCGCACGATTTCCTCCCCAGCAGGATTTTTCATCACCAAAACCAGCGGCTGCGCGGTGTCGCCCGTTTTCACGGTAAAATCCAAATTCCCCAGATCCTCGCCTTTTAAGGTGGTCAGCGAAAATTGCGCGGAATCATTGCCCTCGCCCAAGTAGGGTTCGATGGCGTTTTTCAGCAAAATCA
Source organism: Owenweeksia sp. (assembly GCA_965214115.1). Taxonomy (GTDB): domain Bacteria; phylum Bacteroidota; class Bacteroidia; order Flavobacteriales; family Schleiferiaceae; genus Owenweeksia. The sequence continues at coordinate 177,077 of CBDCAU010000008.1, read as the reverse complement.
ATTTGAATTCTTTCGGGCGTTTTTTGAGTGTGAATTTTAAAAACAGGGGCAGTGCGCTGCTGTCCAATTCTGCCGCCAGCGTGTCTTTCCCGCTAAGGAAAAGCACTTTTTCCAAATTTACTTTTTGCACGGGGCGGCGCGCCTTTAAGCTCACCGGATCGTTGTATTTCACTTCGCTTTGCGCCAAGCTCAGGGTAAAATCTTGGATTTTCAAATTGCGCAAATTGGTGGTGACGGTATCCGAAAAGGAAGAATCTACTGACAGTTTCAAACGGACGGAGTCCAAGTTTTCGGGGTCGAACCAAAAGCGCGCGGTGTCTTTTTCTTTGGAAAATAAAACGTAGGAAAAACGCTCGCCCCAGTTCGGGTTCAGCGGTTCTATTTTCAGGTTGGGCACGGGGTAGTTGAAGGGCAGGCTCACCATCCCGCGGCTTTCTTGTTTCATCCCGAAAAATCGTGGGTCGGGATTCGGCTCAAAGGTGAAAAGTTCCACCGGCGGGTTGTCCAGCCCCAGCGTCAGGGTATCTTCAAAAAAGGCCGTTTTGCCGATGCCGCTCATTTTGAAATCGCCGCGCTTGTCCTCGAAGGCCACGATGTGGAAGCGGCCGTATTTTAAATTGGAAAGCTGGAAATCGCCCGCCTCACCCGTGTAGGCGTAGTAGGTGGGAAGGTTGAGGAACGGGATGGAGTCGGGTTTTTTGAGGTTGCCCAAATCGTAAAGGGCGACCAAAATCCCACTTTCTGCACCGCCCGTTTGGCTGTTTTTCACCGTGCCGCGCAGGCTCAGGCTGTCAATGTAGTCGCCGGTGGAAAAGACGTACTTGAAATTTTCCAGGGTATTTCCTTCCGTAAAATCCTCGATGGCCGTGCCGAAGGAAATCGTGTAGGTGGTGTTTTCCAGCAGAGTGTCTTCCCACCGGATGTTGACTTCTTTGCCGCGCGACTGTACGTCAGGCTTTTCATTGAGCGGCGGCGTGAAGCGGATTTGCTGCTGGGCGTTTTTCAAGGTGATGTATTCGTTGAACACCAAGTTGATTTCTTTGGCGGAAAAGCGGGTGGAAAAGTTGGGCGGGAAGGAAGTGTCCAGCGCGGGGGCGGTGGTATCGCGCGGGCCGCCGCTGGGGGAAGAGCGGCTGGCGCAGGAGGTGAGTGTGGCCTCAAAATAAAACACTAAAAAAGCCAAAAAAAAAATCTTGTCATAATTTTATAATTGAATTTATCTCTATCAATTATCTTTGCTGAAATTAAAATTATTCAAAAATGAAAAATAAAATATTCTTACTTTTAATCTCCGCTATTGGACTACAGTTTGCAAACGCCCAATCTCAAGTGTTGGTTCAAAATCAAACAACGTGTGCATTGGATATTGTTTTTTCACTTGTAGATGGAAGTTGCGAATATTCAAGAACTCTCAGTTATACTTTGGCTCCAGGCCAAAACATTGCCCCAACAGCACCTTCTGGAGAATTTTTTAATAGTGTGAAATTTAAATACGTGGAATGTCCGAAAAATTTTGGGAAGGTAATCCAAGGTGGTTGTGTTTGCACTCCAAATCAGCCTAGCAATAGTTCTGCGTTAGTTTGTGAAAGTTGCTCTAATGACCCAGTTCAATATAGTTGGGTGTGTAATTATCAGGGAGGGCCCCTAGGTAGGGTATTATTTCATCATTAGTTTATTGTTGGAGTAACCTCAGATGATGGTTTTTCTTGTGATTGATTGGCTACGGGAGATTTACCGCTATTTCCTAGTAGTGGCATCTATAAATTTCTGCACTTGAAATTAGGTCTTATTCTTGTCTCGAGGTTGGCTAAATAATTTGGTGTTCTTTTTCTGATTCCTAATACTGTAGGAATTAAGTTGCCTACGAATTCTTTTTTGCCTAGTATAGCCATTTGCTTCTAAAAAAATCCAAAAATGAAAAATCTGGTTTATTTTTTAACCGTTGTTTTTTGTAGTTGGCAAATGGTGGAGGCGCAATGCACCTCACCAGTTTCCCTCCCCTATTCTGAAAATTTTAACCAAGACACGGGTTGTTTCACTCCCATCAATGGCGGGAATACGCCTGACACTTGGTTTCAGGATACAGCCGGAGTGGGCACTTTGGACGGCACCGGCTATATGATTGTCAATTCAGATGCGGCGGGTTCTGGTAACACTTTGTCGGAGACGCTCGAATCTCCAGTAATAAATGCCGCTTCATTGAATGGTAGTCTAATAATGGAGTTCGACCAATATTTCCGGAGTTTAGGCTCGTCCGATTCGGGCCAAGTACAAGTGTACGATGGCGCAAGCTGGATAACTGTCTATGTAGTTGAAAATACAATCGGTGCATTTTCCGCACCTAATCATCAGCTTATTGATGTAACCATTTATGCCAACGCTAATTTTCAGGTACGCTTTATTTATGATGACAATAACAGTTTCGCTTGGTATTGGCTGATTGACAATTTTGAACTGAAAGAAGTTACCTGCTCCGACCCGATAGTGCTTTCCTCTAATGCAACGGATACTTCATTGGCTTTTACTTTGAGCGGAGTTTCGGACACTTTCGATATTGAATGGGGACCCGTAGGGTTTTTACAGGGCACGGGTTGCAACGCGCAATTCCAGAGCAACACTTTTACCATCACCAATGCTTCCGTTACCGGAATCTGCAACAATCCACTGATGGCGCAAACTTGCTACGATTTTTATTTCCGAAAAAACTGTACAGGCACGGGCAATGGCACTTCAGCTTGGGTGGGGCCTTTCCAATATTGCACCACCTGCCCCAAGCAAAACCTGCCTTATTCCGAAAATTTCAACAGCCAAATGTTCGGCTGCATCTCCGTTGTTGATGGTGGCAGTTCTCCTGATACTTGGGTGATAGAACCTGCTGGAGGCTCTTCCGTAAACGGCGATTTGGACGGAACCGCTTTCGCTATTGCCAATAGCGACGCACCGGGCAGTGGCCCCACTCTGTTCGAAATTATGGAAACGCCAGCCATTGATGCTGATACGATAAATGGCGTTCTAACTCTCGATTTTGATCACTATTACCGTCACTTGAGTTCTTCCGGAAAAGTGGAGGTGTTTGATGGGGTGCAGTGGGTTTCCGTATATACAGTCACTGCCAATACAGGCAACTTCTCAGCGCCCAACCACCAAACCATTAATGTATCTGTCTATGCCAATGCGGATTTCAAAGTTCGCTTTGTGTATGACGATATGGGTAATTGGGCTTGGTGGTGGATGGTAGATAATATTCAGGTGAGAGACATTGTGTGCCCTGATCCAACCGCTTTGGGTGCTTTTGGAGCTACCACTACCACTACCAACCTTTATTGGAGTTCGGGCGGAGCATCAAACTCAATTGTGGAATACGGGCCCGCCGGCTTTACCCTCGGCCAAGGTACTTCCGTTACCACTATGAATGACACGCTAAATGTTACTGGCCTGACAGCGGGCACCGCTTACGAATTTTATGTACAAGACAGTTGCAGCTCCGGCAGTCTGAGTACGCCAGTGGGCCCTTTCGCGTTCAATACGGAAGTTTGTGATACCTCGCAAAGCTGCGTCTTCGGTGTGACTTTGACCGATGACTTTGGAGACGGCTGGAACGGTGCGGAGATTTCTTTCTTGCAGAATGGTGTTAGCGTAAAAACCGTGGGCGCTAATTTTACTTCTGCAGTAAACAATGGGGATAGCCTCCAGACTACAGTCCGGCTTTGCGACAGTATCACCACCTATGTAGTTTTGACTAATGCAGGCACATTTTCTTACGAAATCGGATATAAAATTTTCTCCCCCTTTCCAATGTTGGTAGATTCGATTAACCCTACTACGTTTGGCAACGGCCCAGCTGCTGGCGACACTTTAGGAATTTTCACCGCCTCCTGTGCCCTACCTTCTTGCCCAGCTCCAAATAGCCTTGGCGTTTCTTCCATTGGGGATACTTCCGCAACGCTCAATTGGACGGATCCCGGTTTCGCGGGTTCTTATCAAGTATGGTTTGGCCCTCAAGGCTTTTTCCAAGCCACCACTACCGTGGGCGGTACTAAATTTTTGACCAATACGTCCAGTGCCGTGATTGACACTCTGCGGGGCAACTTCTGCTACGAATACTTGGTACGTGCGATATGCGCCCCGGGCGATAGTTCGCTTTGGGCCGGGCCTTTTGTGTTCTGCACTACTTGCCCCCCTTTCACAGCCCCTTATCTTGAGGATTTTGAAAACTTTACCGTGGGCCATTTTGACGGTACGGAAAGGTGTTGGGAATTCCAATCCAATAATCCAGGAACAACGCCCAGTGGTAATTATTCTTGGGAGGTGAGGAATACCGCCCAAACGACGTCCGGCACCACCACCGGCCCCAGCGGCGACCGTACGCTTTTCCCAGCGATGGGCGGCCATTTTATCACCGCCGATGTTTCAGGTTCTTCCGGCACCGTTCCCGATTCCACCCTGCTCATTTCTCCCGTAGTGGACATTTCCGGTCTTGCCAATCCAGAATTGTCCTACTCCGTGTACAGGTACGGCACTCAAATGGCCGATTTGTACGTGGACGTGTTCAATGGCACAAGTTGGGATTTGGGCCTTCACTCCTATACCAATGCCATAGGCGCGCAAACGTCCCAAGCCGATGCTTGGACGGATACGGTTTTGGATCTTTCCAACTACATCGCCCAAACCGATTTTCAGGTACGTTTTCGTTCCGTATCCAACGGATGCTGCGCGGGTGATAATGCTATAGATGATGTAACTATTTTGGAGGCTGGCGCTACCTTCTGCTCCGCCCCCACCAACCTCGCTGCCAACGTAGTTTCCTGCGATAGCATCATCATCACTTGGAACACTGCGGCTGATACTTCTTTCATCGCGGCCTTAGATACCAACTTTGCCAGCCCCCCCATCTTGGCTCCCATCTACAACGACAGCTCTTATACGCTGACGGGTACGATGGCCAATACGGGATATTTGGTGATTGTTTCCAACGTTTGCGGCAGCGACACCAGCCAGGCGGCATTTACCTTGGTGGACGTGAAAGACGAAGGCGCGCCCGTGGCCAGCATCGGCACCCCAGTCATCAACGGCTTCACCGTAAACTTTGACGCCAGCGCCAGCACGGGCAGTGGAAACAACTACGCGTGGGACTTTGGCGACGGAAATTCTGGAACGGGAGTGACCACTTCCAACACCTACGCCACGGGAGGAGCCTTCACGGCGAAACTGGTGGTGAGCAACAACTGCGGCACGGACAGTGCCACCGTTACCCTCGCCAACGTAAGCTTGGAAGAAACCAACATTGGCGGGCAGTTGCTGATGTTCCCCAACCCCGCCACGGATGAACTGAATTTGGACATCCAACTGGACGAGCGCAGCGCCGTAACAATGCGCCTTCTGGATGTTAGCGGCAAAATCGTGATGAGCAAAAACTATGGCGAGGTCGGCCTCGTGAGCGACCGGTTGGACGTGGCCAACTTGGCCAACGGCGTGTACACGGTGCAGGTGCAAACCGCCACTGGCACGGCCAACGTGAAGCTCATCAAGCAATGATTTTATAGAAATTGAATCTTTCACAAACCCTCGGCGGAAACGTCGGGGGTTTTTTATTTGGAGGCTTTCGCCAAAGCAAAAAAAGAAACCTTGGTATTCTTCAAACCCAGAATTTGAATCGCGGCACCTTCGGCCGTGGAACCGGTGGTTATCACGTCATCAATCAGCAAAACGTGCTGGCCGTCCAGCTTCGCGGAATTTTGGATGGTGAACACTTTCTCCACGTTTTTCCACCGTGCAAAGCGCGATTTCCGCGTCTGGGTTTCCGTGAAAACATCGCGCGTCAAATGGCCAAAATGCACGGGAATCCGTGTCCTATCCGAAATGGCTTGCGCCAAAACGAGGCTTTGGTTGAAGCCGCGCTGTTTCAGCTTTTTCGGGTGCAGCGGGATGGGGACAAGACAATCCACCCCATCCAAAAAGTCGCTTTTCAACAATTCTTTCCCCGCCAACTGCCCCAGCAGCGTCCCGATTTCGGGTTGGTTTTCATATTTGAAATGATGCATTAGCCGCTGCACCGTGCCGCCTTTCTCAAAATAAAAATAGGCCGCCGCCTTTTCGATTTTCGCGCGCCCTGCAAAAATTTGCAAGACAGGATTTTCCTGCATTTTGTGAAAATCCGTGGTGGGCAAGTCGTGCAGGCAGTCCAGGCAAATCCACTCTTCCTTTCCCACCAACGGGCTGCTGCAGCCCGCGCAAGCATCGGGATACACTAAATCCACCACATCTCGAACGAAAAAAGGCCGCTTCATTGGTAAGTAAAAAACTACATTTGAATTTTTAAAAATAACAAATGCGCCGCAAAACTATCATCATAAACAAGGGATTGGTCTGGGTCATCGTTTTGATTTTCGTGGGATTGGTATATACCGCCGTTTTTTTTATACCAAAATTTGCAAGAAGTAAAGCAACTCAATTCGCATAAAAAGGTGCTGATCGATCGCTACGCCGAAGAGCTTCTATTAAAGCAAAAATTGCAAAAAGAAAATGATAGTTTGAAAAAGGCCTTGGAAGAGCGGCCGCCCGTATTTAGGCCGGATACGATTCTGGCAAAATTGCAATGAAACATCCTGCTGATAATTTCTTGCCGAGTGACACGCCCTGAAAGTGTGGTCGAAATTACCTCACCCCCCGTCCCCCTCTCCTTCAGGGAGGGGGTGGCTGGACGTAAAAATCCCGCATTAAATATTAATGAGGTTTCTTTACTGCGTCCGTCCGTTGCGTCACCCCTCTCCCGTGGGAGAGGGGCTGGGGGTGAGGTTAAAAAAACGCCTTCACTTCCACGTTCCCATTGTGGATGGGCCGCGAGTTTTCGCTCGTCCGCCCGTTGTAGTTCAGGCTTACCAAGATATTTTTGTTGAACGTCCTTTGCAGCGTTAGTCCCCAAGTGCCGTTGTTTCCGGGTTTCAGTTCGCGCAGCATTTCAAAGCCGGCCGGCGAATTTTGCGCCCCTTCAAAATCGTTTTTGATGTAATTGAGGTTCAGCTGCAAACTCAGTTTTTGCCCCGCATTATAGCTCATTTCCACGCCCGCCGTTTGTGCGAAAAGCGTGTTTTCGTTTTCTTCCGCACTGCTATTTTGTTCATCCAAAATATAGAGTGCGGTCAGTACCAATTTTTCGCCCGGTTGGTAGGAAATCGAGTTTTCGTTACGAAATTGATCGATACCAAAATTGCGCGAAGCAAAGTTTCCCGAAAGGTTGTTTTTATCAAAAAAAGATGCGCCCGTTTTTATCAAAAAAGGCTCAAAAATTTGATAGCGGATTTTGATGGTGTTTTCGATAACTTTCCGTTGCTCGATTCCAAAACTCAAAAGATTGCGATTGTCCGTGTTCCGATAGGTGTAATCCGCGCCCAAAAGGGTGGACGCGCGGTTGAAGAAAACCGTGCTGCGGAAGTTGCGGTTTAGCGCCACGATCAAGGTGTCGTCGGGAATTTCTTCAAAGGGATTCAATCGGTTGGTCGTCCCGTCCAGCAGGGTTTTTCTATCTATTAAATAATTGAACAACAGCGAGAAACGGTGCAAACCGCTACGGATTCCCTCGGCGGATTTCCAGTTGGAAGGCGCGTTCAAATTCAAGGTCTGCCCAAATTTTTGGAGGCTCGTCCTTACAAATTCATTGTTTGGCGTAAAGATGCGGACAAAGGTTGCCAAGTCTGGCGTGGGCGCCACTTCAAATTCATCCAACTCCTTGATTCCGTTTCCGTTATAATCGGTGTGGGTAAAAGTTCCCGTGCCGGCCGGCACTTCCAAATAACTGAAAGTGCGGCGCGGTTCGCTGCCTGCCCCGGCCTCGTAAAAAGTGGTGCTGACCACGCTGTTACTAAAAAACCGCTGCAAATAATTGAAGCGCGTGGTCACGGTGCGTTGGATTTCTTTCTCCTCCGGTTCCAGAATCTTCAAATTCCGCAGGTTGATTTTCGCGTTTAGCGTACTGTTAAATTTCGTTTTGTAATTCGATTCCACTCGGTAAGTGGTTGCTTTTGAGAAATTTACAAAGCGACCAAAGCGCGCAGTGTCGTCCCATCTTTCCAGAAAACTCAGCTCCGTAAAATTGGCGGACGAATCGCCGAAACCCGTGAAAAGACGGTATTCTAAAAAGTTATAACTGGCGCGGCGCAGCGTGTCGGTGCCGCGCGCCTGGCGCTGGTTCCATTCGCCAATCGAACCGATTCCCGCCCAAAAGTTCGGGGTCACAAAATGCGCAAATTCTCCGCTTTCGCGTAAAAATTCCGTGCTTCCGAGGCTGTCTTTGGTGGTTAAAAAACTGGCTTGCAAAAAGCCGATGTTGGAAGAGTCGCGCAGTTTTCCAGCCACTACGTTTTTAAAACCATCGTAACCGTCTAACGTCAAAAAGTCGGATTCCAAAATTAGCGATTTTTTTTCATCGGAAATGCCCGCGGAAATCCCACCGAGCTGCAAACCACCGTTGAAATTCAGCGGCAAGTTCCAGTCGCGGGCAAATTCCACGCGGCGAATCCGTTCAATCGTGCGAAAATTATCTTGGTTGAATTCGTAATTGACACCAAAATTCACTACGGAATTGTCCAGTTTTTTATCCAAAATATATTGAATTTTACCCGCACTGCCTTGGTCATTTTCTTCCTCTAAATTGGAAAATAAATTGATGTCATTTTTGCTCATTGCCAATTCAGCATTTATCGCGTGATTTTCGGCAATTTTTCCCGCCGTTCGTGCGGTCAGTATTTGCAATTGATTGGGCGCCACCAGTTGTTTTACGGGTGCGTACCGCCCCTGCGGAATCCCGTTGATGGGCGGCACCCAGCGGAAAACGCGACCGTTGGCGTTGTTTTGTGCGAGCACATAATCGCCGCCGTTTTCACCCAGAAAAGTAAAAGCGGCTTGGTGCAAAACAGCGTTGCTGTCCAGCGAAAAAACCAAGACCGAATCAAAGCCCAGCGAATCGCGCAACTCATACAAAACCAAGTCATTGGAAAATTCAGAGCGGCGAATCGCGGAAACGCGGGCGGCGTTCAGATCATCCCCCACTTGGCTTAAAAGCTCTTTTTCAGAATCTTGCAAATCCTCCAAAAGCGGCTGGTTTTTGGCATCTTGTTCGGAGTAAAAACTGACCGACGTTTGCCAGTTTTCACTTTCAAAACCGCTTTCGCCATAAAAAACCGAGCGCAGGAAATTCTGCTCGGTGTACTGAAATTCCACCACGATGCGCCGTTCTTTCGTAATCGGTTGCAGCGCGGTAAACGTGATTTCGCCCGCATTGTAATCCATCACATAATCGTTCTGCTCGCCACGCTGCATCAGGATTCCGTCGATATAGACCCGCTCCGAACCGCTGATAATGATCACGAACCGTTCGCCGTTCGCGCCCGTCAATTTATACGGGCCTTGGTTTCCTTCCGAACCCTGAAAACGGTTGCGCGCAAACTTTCCCCGCGCGATGCCGCCCTGCAGTTGCAGCGGAATTTGGTTTCCCCCCGTCGCCTGTCCTGAGCTTGCCGAAGGATTGATTTTGGTGAAAATCCCCGCGCCAGAAATCCGTTTATCAAACCGCAAAAACTGGTTTTGCTGGCTGGTCATATTATAATCGCCCGCGCGCAGGAGGCCGAAATCTGGGTTTTCCAGTTCGAGGTAAACGCGGTCAAACTCCCGCAATTGCTGGGTGTAGCCGCCCGTTTGCACGGGGATGCTGTTGTCGGTGATGCTCGCCCGGATTTGGGTGTTCTCGCCCAAGTCCCCACTTAATTGCAAATTCAAACTACTGTTCAAAACCGCGTCCTGATTGTTGCCCACGCTCACGCTGCGGCTGATGCTACCGGACGAATTCAGCCCTGCGAACGGCTGGAACGCGCCCCCTGCGGCTTGCGTTTCGTAGAGGTTTTTGGGCGCGCTGCCAATTTCGGGTAAAATAAGTGTCGTGTCTTTGTTCCTATAAATTCGGTTCAGAGGAATGTCAATGATTTGATAATTTACATATAAAATTTGCGCGGTTTTTTGTGGAAATTTCAGATGCGAAAAAGGCTTTTTATAAAATGTGAATAAAACGGGTAATGGATTTCCATTGGAATCATTTATGGAAATGCTGTTTTCCAAGACGGGCAATGAATCCAAAAAAAGCGAATCGGACTGGGCGGGGACGAAAACCGAACGGGCGGGCGACCACAATGTGCTGTCGCTTTGCGCGAAAGCGAGGCTTTGCAACAACATACAAATGAAAAAAAACCGCCCTTTTGCCAAACCGAAATTTTAGGAATCCGCCGCTAATTTCCACATTTGCGCGCGTTGAACGTTTTTAAACGAAAAACGGGCGGGAAATTATAAGCGGAAAACATTTCTATGATTTTGCCAAAAGGCCGTGTCAGCGAGCGGCGGTGGTAATTTTTCGTTGTCCAAAAAAATTGAAACGGTAAATACGCTATCCTACAAACATCCTTAATTTTAAAAATATCATTCGGTTTTCCCAATGAAAAAACTCCCGCTTTCTTATTATAAAAATCCCGATGTCGTCTTCCTCGCGCAAGATTTGATCGGTAAAAAACTGTGCACTTTTTTCGGTGGGATTTTGACATCTGGCATCATCACCGAAACGGAAGCCTACTGCGGCCTGACGGACAAAGCCTGCCACGCCCACCTGAACCGCCGCACCAAACGCACCGAAATTATGTTCGGCCCCGCTGGCCGCGCTTATGTTTATTTGTGTTACGGGATTCATCATCTTTTTAATATCGTGACGAATGAAAAAGGTCTGGCGGACGCAATTTTAATCCGCGCGATTGAACCCGTGGACGGCATCGAAAAAATGCTGGAACGGCGAGGGAAAACCAAAGTCGATAAAACACTGACCGCTGGGCCCGGAAATATGAGCGCGGCGCTGGGAATCACCACCAAAAACTACGGCGAAAAATTGGACGGCGACTTCATTTGGATAGAACATTCTGACCTGAAAATCCCCGAAAGGGAAATCACAAAAACCACCCGCATCGGCGTGGATTATGCAGAGGAAGATGCGGCATTGCCGTGGCGGTTTTATTGGAACAAAAGCCGATTTGTGAGTAAGTTTTAGTTTGCTGCCGACGGTTGAAACCGTCGGTCGGGAGATGCCGCAACCCACGGTTTCGACCGTGGGTTGCGGCATCTCTAAAACACGATCCCCTCCACCGGCGCGGGGTTTTCCGGCAGTTCCTTGTCGCCCCATTGTTCCTTTACGTTGCGTTCGATGGTCACGCTCAGCGAGGTCAGCGGCGTGTCGTCGATTTTTTTGTCGAAAGGGTCTTGCGTGCGCTGGCCTATCCAATCGAGGGTGAGGAAAACGAACGAGACGGCGAGCGATACCGGCACCATCAAAAGGCCGAGGCCCTCCACAAACGCAAAGGGCAGCAGGGTGGCGTGGAGGAACACGAAAATCCGCGAGAAATAGGTGTAGGGCCGCGGCATCGGCGTGTTTTTGATACGCTCGCTCCGGCCCTGGATGTTGTTGAATTCCACCAGCGTCTGGTCCATCTGCACATAGCGGAAATCACTGATCCAGCCGCGCTGGTAGGCGCGCCGCAAATCTTCGCCCTGCAGTTGAATCAAGTAATTGGGCGGATTATCTTTTTGACAAAAAACGCGGAACTCTTTTTCGGTCAACAAGTGCTCGGTATCATTGTAGGCATTTTTGGGTTTCATATATTCATATTGGTCGGCATCGTAGTGATTGTCAATTCGCAAAAACACCCGCAGGGCGTGCACGAAGGCGGAATGGCGATAAATCATCCGCTGCTGCAGGCGGCGCACTTCGGGTTGTTCGGCCTCATCTTTGGTCATCAAAAAAGTGGAAGCCTGCCGCGCCCACGCTCGGCTGTAGTTCACCATCAGGCCCCAAATTTTGCGGGCTTCCCACCAGCGGTCATAGGCTTGGTTGTTATTGAATCCCAAAAAAATGGCCAGCGCCGTGCTAAAGGCCGCGATGGTGACCGGCGGCACGTGGACGCGCACGCTGCTGAAATGCTCATCTATAAAATAAACCGCCAGCGCCAACAGCAGATAGTACAGCAGGTGCTTCCAAGTATAGAGAAAAACAACTTTGGGGTCTAAATTCCGGCGGACGATCATTGGGAATTGTGTTTAGAATTTAGCTTTGAGGGGCGTAAATATAGTGGGGTTTAACTCGTTGCGCATTACAGAATTGCACAGTCGCTTTAGCGCTGTGGAATAATAAATTTCCCCCCGCCCCCTGCGCTTCAACGCAACCCATATTTCGGGTAAAACTGAGAGGAGCGGTCAGCTCTATGTTCACTACGCCAATGGCGTGTTGCAATTCTGAAAAAACAGCCATCTTTCTGCAAGAATATCTGAAAATGCGCAATGAGTGGGTTTACCGTTTTTTATTAAGATTGGCAGCGTCTTCCTTTATTCCGATAAAATCCGGTAAAGTTCGAGGTTCAAATAATAATTATGCCCTTCCATTTCCTTTTTTTCAAGGATGCTCATTTCGCACAATTGGTTCAGATAATCGCGAGCGGTATTCTCGGCATACATCCCCGCTTCTACCAAGTGTTTGACTTTGGTAAAAGGCTGGGTAAAAAGTGCTTCTATCAAAGGCTCGGGATTTTTGAATTTACGTTTGTCATTTTTGATATATTCCAAAATGGCATCTTTGGCCGAAACGATATCGTTGATTTTTTGAAACGTAAGGTTGGACGTATTCTCCACCGCCCGCATCATAAAAAGTAGCCATTCTTTCCAATTTCCCGTTTGCGAAATGCCGCGCAATCCTGCATAATAATCATTCTTAAAATCGAGGATATATTTACTCAAAAAAAGGATGGGAACGTCTATCAAATTTTTGTGCGTGAGGTAATTGATATTGAAAATCCTGCCCGTCCGCCCGTTACCATCGCGAAAGGGATGGATGGCTTCAAACTGATAATGCGCCATCGCCATTTTCAGCAAAGGGTCAATGTTGAATTGCTCATCATCGTTTAAAAAAGCGGTCAGGTTTTCTAATTTTTCTTCTATCAATTTTGGGCCTTTCGGCGGGGTGTAAACCACTTGGCCGGTATTGGGCCTCGTGCCGCCCTGCTTGATGGTGGTTTTAGAAAAAACCGGCCGGATGCCGTCCTTCGTCTGCTTTACTTCTTGAAATACACGCACAAAATAACGGGGGTCAAACGTGCCCTTCTCCTCCAAATAATGAAACCCCGACCAAAGGGCTTCGCGGTAGCGCAACACCTCTTTGGGAGCGCCCGTAGCTTCGGTTTTTTTGTCGCTGAACGCTTTGTAAAGCTCATCGTCCGTGGTAAAGATATTCTCGATTTCGCTGGAGGTTTTCCCCTCTTGCAGGCTGATGGTGTTGATCAGCAAACCTTGGTTGGGAATCACCGCGCTGCGCCCCTGCAAGCGGGCCAAAGCCGCTTTGGCGCCCCCAGTTTTTCAATGATTTCAACAGTTCGATAAAGTTCGTCCCTGATGGGCAAGGGCGGCAAATCATTCCACGGCGTGTTCCGGTCGGAGTTTATTTGATAGAATTCTACAGACATTAAAAATCGGATTTTTTGATGTTTGATGGATTTCAGACCTCAAAAAAAAGAATGGAAATTTTATAAACCTTAATTTTTTTATTTTTTAATGTCTGTTTGGGTTTTGGCCTTTAAAGAGCCAACGGTTGAAACCGTCGGTTGGGGTGCTGGTCTCAAACCACGGTTCAACCGTGGGCGACACTAAAAACCATCGGTCAGAAAACCCCGCCACAACCCACGGTTTCAACCGTGGGCAACGCTCCGGCCAGCCCGTTCCGGCCGAAATTTCTTGATATTCGTAATCATTCCATTGAAAACGAAATAATGGAACGGCAGCACCGACCACCAGTACAATCGCCCTAAAATGCCGCGCGGTCGGAATACCGCTTTCTGTTTTAGGATAGGGGTTTCGCCGCTTTCATCGATGCAGAATTCCAGCCACGCCTCGCCCGGCAGGCGCATTTCGGCGTAGAGCAAAAGGCGAGGCTCTTCGCGGTCGGCCACGATGACGCGCCAAAAATCCAGCGAATCGCCCACGAAAATGTGCGAGCCGTGGGTGCGCCCCCGCCGCAGGCCCGGCCCGCCCACCATTTGGTCAAGAAAGCCTCGGATTTTCCACAAAAAACTGCCGTAATACCAGCCACGCTGCCCGCCGATGGAGAAAATATTTTCAATGACCTGCTCCTTATCATTTTTGATTTTGCGGGATTTTTTATCGATAAAAACACCGTTCTGCGGCACTTCCACAAACTCGCTCAAGCTGCCCAGTTTGCTACCGCTCATCGCGTCTTTCCACGAACTGACCACCGCGTTCTGCTCAATTTTTTGGAAGGCCAATTCCACCGCTTTTTTATAAGAAAACAATTCCATCGGGAGGATGTCCAAGATTTCGGTTTTCTCAGCCACCACGTCCACCTTCATACTGTTCACGAGGTTTACCGCCAACCGATAGCTGGTGCTGGTGACGAAAAACAACCAGTAGCTGGAGAGGCGCGGCGTCATCACCGGCAGGGTGAAAATGTAGCGTTTGAAACCGCGCACCTCGGCAAATTGGAGGAGCATTTCTTTGTAAGTCAAAACATCTGGCCCGCCGATGTCGAAGATTTTATCGAGGCATTTTTCGTGGCCGAGAACGTCGCGCAGATAATGCAAAACGTTGCGAATGGCGATGGGCTGGCATTGGGTATTGAGCCATTTCGGCGTAATCATCACCGGCAGTTTTTCCACCAAATCGCGGATGATTTCAAAACTTGCACTTCCACTTCCCACGATGATTCCCGCGCGGAGAACGGTGTGTTTCGCCTTTGCTTTTTTGAGGATCTCTTCGGTTTTTAAACGCGAGCGAAGATGCTGTGAAAGCTCGTCGGTATTGACAATCCCACTCAAATACACCAATTGTCTGCACGAAGTTTTGTCTAAAAACCCGACAAAATTTTCGGCCATTTTCTGTTCCTTTTCTTCAAAATTGCCGCCGCCGCTCATCGAGTGCATCAGATAAAAGGCGGCATCGAAATCGGTGGGCGGGTTTTCGGCTTCCTCCGGTTTCAGGAAGTCGATTTCAAAAACCTCGACTTTCTCTTTCAATGATTTTTTGACGGGAAAACGTGATTGCGAGCGGACGCAGCATACAACGTCGTGGCCGGCCTCCACGAGCACTGGGAGGAGCCGCATCCCGATATAGCCGTTGGCGCCGGTGAGGAGGATTTTCATAAGGATAAGACAACGGAAAAGGGGGCGGAATGATTAAGCCCCCAAACCCCCACCGTGTGCCGAATCGGCAACGATGCACGGCAAAGGGGGCTTTAGCTACACTTTGCGCAAAAGGTTCATACATCACATTCTATTTTGAAAAGAGAAGACCTAAAACATCCCCTCCAAAATATCTCCCACAAAATAGGCGAGAAATGCCGCTGCCCCACCGAGGAAAAGCGTTTCCAAAATGCTTTTCAAAATTTTTGTTTGATTGACCATCGCTTTCAAAAATCCGATGATGCAAAACACGACCGCCGTCATTATGGATGAAATTAAAAACAAATCCATCTCCAGCGAAAGCGAATAATCCAAAACGTAAACCAGTAAAGGAATGAATCCAAAAAGTAAAAAACTGAAAAAAGTGACGCCGCCCATCGCAATCGGGCTTTTCGTTTCCTCGGTCATTTCCAGTTCTTCTTTCATCATCACGTCCACCCAGCGGTCTTTGTCTTTGGTGATGATTTCGACGGCCTTTTCCAGCATTTCGCCCTCAAAGCCTTTGGCAGCGTAAATCTCACGGATTTCCTCGCGCTCCTTTTCGGGCAGGTGGTCCACTTCCCAATATTCCACGGCCTTGTGCTTTTCGTAGTTTTCTTTTTCGGATTTGGTGGAAAGGTAGCTGCCCACGCTCATCGCAAAGCCATCGGCAATCAGATTGGCAAATCCCAAAATGATGACCACCGCGCTGTCCAAACCCGCCCCCGCCGCGCCGGCCACCACCGCAAAAGTGGTGACGCTGCCGTCAATCCCGCCATAAACGAACTCCCCCAAATATTCTTGGAAACGGTTGATGAGCGGGTATTTGCTGCCGTGGATGCGGGCTTCGTGTCTGTGGTGGTGCATTTTTTCGCGCGGATTTCAGGCTTTTTTCTCACGCAGATTTCGCGGATTTCGCAGATAAAAAACCAGTCCGTTTTGAGATTAAAGAATCTGCGGAATTTGCGAAATCTGCGCGCCTAAAATTATCCCAAATTAAACTCAATCCCCTGCGCCAGCGGCAATTTCGTGTTGTAATTCACGGTGTTCGTCTGCCGCCGCATATACGCTTTCCAAGCGTCGGAGCCACTTTCGCGGCCGCCGCCGGTTTCTTTTTCGCCGCCAAAGGCCCCGCCGATTTCCGCGCCGCTGGTGCCGATGTTCACGTTGGCAATGCCGCAGTCGCTGCCCGCCGCGCTCAGGAATTTTTCGCTTTCGCGGAGATTGGTGGTCATTATCGCCGATGAAAGTCCCTGTGGAACAGCGTTTTGCATTTCGATGGCTTCGTCCAAATCTTTGTATTTTATCAAATATAAAATCGGCGCGAACGTCTCCGTGCAAACAATCTGATAATCGTTTTCCACCTCGGCGATGCAGGGTTTTACATAGCAACCGCTGATGTAATCGTCGCCCTCCAAACGGCCGCCGTCCACTAGCATCTGCCCGCCTTCCTTGGCGATTTTGCCCAGCGCGTGTTCGTACATTTCCACCGCCAATGTGTCGATGAGCGGCCCGACGTGATTCGACGTATCCAAGGGGTCGCCGATTTTCAACTGGTCGTAGGCATTTTTCAATTTTTCTTTTACAGAATCGTAAATACTTTCGTGGATGATAAGACGGCGGGTGCTGGTGCAGCGCTGGCCGGCCGTACCCACCGCGCCGAAAACCGCGCCCACCAAAGTGGCGTCCAAATCCGCGTTTTCGGTGATGATGATGGCGTTGTTGCCGCCCAGCTCGAGGATAGTTTTGCCCAAGCGGCGCGCCACGGCCGTGCCCACTTTTTGGCCCATCCGTGTGCTGCCGGTGGCGGAAATCAGCGGGAGTCGCTCATCATTGCTGAGCCATTCGCCCACTTCCGCGCCGCCGTTTATCAGGCCGCAGATGCCTTCCGGCAAATCGTTTTCTTTTAAAACCTCAGCAAAAATCTGCTGGCAAGCGATGCCGCACATCGGCGTTTTTTCGGAAGGTTTCCAAACGCACACATCGCCGCACACCCAAGCGATGGCGGTGTTCCACGCCCAAACGGCCACGGGGAAATTGAAGGCCGAAATAATCCCCACAATCCCCAGCGGGTGCCACTGCTCGAACATCCGGTGGAGTGGGCGTTCGGAGGGCATCGTTTTGCCGTAGAGCTGGCGGCTCAATCCCACCGCAAAATCGCAGATGTCAATCATTTCCTGCACTTCGCCCCAGCCTTCTTGCAGCGATTTTCCCATTTCGTAAGAAACCAGTTTGCCGAGCGCATCTTTTTTCTCCCGCAATTTCAAACCAAACTGCCGCACGATTTCCCCACGTTGTGGAGCGGGCATCATCCGCCATTTTTTGAACGCCGCTTGCGCGGCCGCGATGACTTTTTCGTATTCGTCTTTGGTGGTGGTGGAAACTTTGCCAATCAGATGCGCATCGACAGGCGAAAAACTTTCGATGACCTCGCCCTCGCCAAAGGATTTTTGGCCGGTGGAAGTGCCGTGGTTGGTGGCTTCTACATTGAGTTCTTTGAGAATATTTTGAATGTTGAAATCGCTCATTTTTGGGGGAATTTTTTCGAGGCGCGAAGGTAGAAGATAGGAACGCGGATGACGCAGATTAAGCTGATTCTTACGGATTTTCAATAAAATTTGCTTATCCGCCTTAATCCGCCGTATCCGCTAAATCCGCGTTCCCATCTCGCGCTAAATCCCAAAACCGATTGAAAATCCCACCAAAATGTGCGGCAGCCACAAACTTTGCGGGTCGGGGTCATAATCCAGCGAGCCATCTGGGTTGAGAAAAATCTCGTCCTTTTCGATTTGAACAATCCCCGCGTGGGCGTAGCCTTCTATGATGAAACCTTTGTTTTGATTGCGTACCGAAATCTGAGCCAGCAGGTAGCCGTTCTGCTGTTCTACGCGTGCGACGTTAATTTCGCCATCGCTGTTTTCAAAATCATTATCCCGCCCTCGGATGAATTTGCCCCCCAGTTTTGGGCCCCACCAAAAAAGTTCGTCGCCAATCGGAAATTCATACGAAAGGTAAAGCGTAAACCCATTGGCGGGCAGCAAAGTGGGGATGGCGCCGAAGCCCAGCACGTCGCCTCGGCCACGGATGGAGAAAAAGTCGCGGTCGTGGTGCTGGTACATTCCGGAGACTTGATGGCCGTTTTTGAAAAGAAAAGTCGCTTCGCCGTTCACGCCATAGATGTAGCGGATGGGATAGGTTTTCAGAAGAAAGGCCGATTGGTTTTCGGTGGGTTGATTTTGCGCCGATGCCAGCAAACTGACAATCAAAAACAAAAGGAGGATGACGATTTTGTAGATTTTCTGGAATGTGCTCATTTGGTAGAGTACACGGGGCTAAGCGGGGAATCGTTGGGTTATGGGAACGCGGATGACGCGGATAGAGCAGATTATGACGGATTTTTTAGGTACGCAGATTTTGCAGATTCCGCAGATGAAAAACAAAAACTAATTCGCATAAAAATCTGCGAAATCTGTGTTATCTGCGTGTAAAAAACCTTTCTTATTATCTGTGAAAATCCGCCGCATCCGTCAAATCCGTGTCTGCCTGTCGGCAGACAGGTTCCCATTCTTCCCCCTTTGCCGTGCATCGTTGCCGATACGGCACACGGTGGGGGATTGAGGGGGCTTAAAAATTCACCCGCCTCCCCTTCGGCCACTCAATCTCATACGAAACCACAAACGCCTTTTTCGCGCCCGCCGCCAATTCAAACTCCCATTTCACAATCCCGCTTTTCGGCTCCAGTTTTCCGCCGGAAAGTTCCTCCACTTCCACTTCAATGTCCTCGTTGCGGGAAACAGGAACCGGTTCTTTCAACAGCACCTCCACCGCCGTGCTTTTGGTGTTGCGCACCTCGATTTTCCAAGTGAAAAGCTCCGTCTTTTTGCCGCCGAGGAAACTCTTTTCCTCCTTGCTGCGCACGCGGTTGCGCGTCACTACGATCCCTTGGTCACGGCCCATCGAAAGCTGCAAAGTGTCGTCGGGGTTCTGCGTGTTCAAGAAACTTTTTCCCACGTAAGTGGCGCCGTTGAACAGCGACAGTTCGCCTTGAATCAAATTGAATTCATCCCAATTATAAATTTTAGCAATCAGAAAAGCGTCTTTGTCCAAGCGCGGTTTGATGTGGTATTGATATTGGGCGGGCAAGTCCAGCTCGCGCAGTTGCACCGTTTCGGGGCTGCCGCTGCTCAGGATGGTTTGCCTGCGCTCGATGGTGTATTCCTCGGCGATGAGGTTTTCGTTCACTTGGAATTGTTGGTTGCCGAGGGCGGGCGCACCAGCTTCCTCGTCGGCTTCCATCATCATCGCATCAGCATTCCTTGTCATTGATTCTCGTTTCGTCTTTGGAATATTTTGATAGCCATAAAGTTCCGGCGCAAAATCCACGTACCAAGTATTCATATATGGCACCTGCCCGCCCCGCGCGGGATTGCCGGTGCTCAATGTCAAATCGACGTTTTTCCAGTCCTCGCCCGTCTGTTGGATGATGCGCGCTTTTTGGGTCAGTTGCACGGGGCTGTTCAAATCCGTCACCCGCGCGTCGTAAGTGCTTTGCCAGCCCGCGCCGCTCACCAGATAGGTCAGTTCAAAGTTGGCGGTGGTCGCGGCGGCCGCTTCCACTTTCACTTCCACCACGCTGGTTTTTTGCGAGAACGCCTGCCGCTCCTGCCCCAGTTGGCTTTGGATTTTGCGTTTCCGCTCTTCCAAATCTTTTCGTTTTTGCTGCAAATCAATCATTTGGAAACCGATTTCTTCCAAGCGTTTCCGAAAAAAATCCGCCGTTTGCTGCAATTGCGCCAGCGAAAAACCTTCCTTCCCGCCGATGTCTTTGTTCGCCAAAATCATTTCTTTTTCCGATTTCAGCGCGTCCTGTTTCGCTTGGTTTTGGTCGATTTCTATTTGGATTTTTTCCAAATCCGTTTCCAGTTGCACCATCGTTTCACTCTTGTCTTCGGGGTCGAGAAAGTTGCGCTTTTGAGAAATGCTGAGGATGGTCAAGTTGCCGCGCCCTTCCAGTTGGATGCTGTTCGCGTCCATCGCCTGCGTGATGTTTTTGAAGAGCAAAGTGGCATTGCCCGCTGGCACGGAAACCCGCGCCGTGCGGGTGATTTGCGCCCCGTTTTGGAAGACGGTCACTTTATCGATTTCCGAGGGGACGGGGATGGGGTCTTGGGCGGAGGTGAGATTTGCCGAAAGGCAAAACAGAATGGCGAAAGTGATTTGAAGAACGCGACACAGTCGCGCACCAGCGGTTGGGATTTTCATTTTGTTGGGATTTATGAGGAATTAACGAATTACGATTAAGAAACGCGCACGGAAATCGAAGATAGAAATTGCATAACAATTTGAGAGCCAAGATTATTCTATATAAGGGTGGTTTATGGTTTTGTGTTATCTCGCAAGAGTGGGATGCTGTGCCGTGCCTTTGGCACTCGGTTGACGCGAGGTCGTGCCGCCGACCCCACCCTCACGTATTGGGCTATCGATATGTCGTGCCTTTGGCACTACTTTATGGTATATTGCTGGAATCGTCTATCCATTTGCCACACATAACAGTCCCGAAGGGACGCCATATTGATAGCCCCAATCGTAAGATTGGGGTAAAAAGGTTCAGCGGCACTCTAAATGTTCGAGTGCCAACGGCACGACACCAACCCCCCTGCAACGCCCAAAACAAATTCTATAAAAAACCCCCTCAATCAAATACATACCGAATATCATATTCCACCCCGTACTTGTCCAAAATCGCCAAATACTCTTCTTTGAACGTCTTTTTTTGATGGTGCTTTTCTTGGTTTTCGATGTATCGGATGACGTCGTTCAACTGGCCGTGGGAATAGGAAAACGAACCGAAGCCTTTCTGCCAGCGGAAATCCTGTTTCGTCCAATCTTTATTGTTGATGAAGCGCGAAGAATTAGCCTTGATTTTCTGCACCAGTTCGGAGATGCCCATCTTGCCGTTCATCCCCACCAAAATGTGGATGTGGTCGGGCATCGCAAAGATGGAAAGCGGCTTGTGATTGAGACTGGCGATGATACCCGCGATGTAGCGGTGCACCAAGTCGCGGTGTGGCGGCGGGATGAGGTTTTCGCGGTGTTTGGTGGAGAAGATGAATTGGTGGTAGGATTGAATATGGGTGGAGGCCATTGTTTTAAAATTAAGGATTAAAGAGAATTCAAAATAATGGATTTTTTTAGAAATGGTGGTTTTGGGTTTTTGGGTGCCGAATGTGTGCGTCGCCGTGCGCGCGGAATTCGGTTCGCGCCGTGTTGATGCACAGCCCCCTCGTGTCGTGCCTTTGGCACTCTGAAGGCGTTGGGGTTGTGCCGTATACCCCACACTTACGTGTGGGGCTATCAATATATCGTGCCTTTGGCACTATTTCATTTGGTAAAGTCGAAATGGCTCATCCCATTCGCCACACTTTATAGTCCTGAAGGGACGCCATATCGATAGCCCCAATCGTAAGATTGGGGTGTAAATCGGCCATCCTATTTCAAATGTCAGAGTGCCAACGGCATGGCACATATTGAAAAAAGAACGGCCAAACCCACAAAACCAAACGGAATGACACCCACCGATGGGGTGCAATATCTAGGCAGCCAAAGCCGCGTGAGCGAAATCCTAAACCGCAAGCGCCCACTGACCCTGACGATGGTCAAATCGCTATACCGAAATTTGAAGATTCCGGCGGAGGTGTTGCTGGGGTGAGGTGTTCTCAGAATTGCACAGCGGCTTTAGCCCTGTGATTAAAATGCCGCCACCCCCCTTCGCGCTTTAGCGCAAACTTTCTTAACAAAAATAATTCGGCTAAAGCCAAAAACGCGTGGGCGCAAAAACCACCGTCCCGTACGTGCGGGAGCGATGCAATTCTGAGCGCAACCAAAGCCGCGGGAGCGAAACCCTGAACCGCAAGCGCCCGCTGACCCTGACGATGGTCAAATCGCTTTATCGAAATTTGAAGATTCCGGCGGAGGTGTTGTGGGGGTGATATTTGAGGGGCACGAGTTACAAACCCGCACCAACGGGCGAGTTTTATTTTAAAATTTCCAAATCCTCATCGATAAACTTTTGCATTCGCTGCTTGGCCAAGTTTCCGGTTTTAGATGAATAATTGGCCGAGATACTAATTGGCGCATAGAGGTTAAGCACATAATCACTTCCACTATAGAAAGCCTGAACAAAAACTCGATTATCAATATCCGTTAAAAGAATAATATGTTCTTGCTCATCAATCGTTACGGTTTCTTTAGAGAGTATGTTAACCTCATTGGTTTCTTCAGAGTTCCATCTCCCAAACGAAAAATGCTTGCCGTTATATACTGTATTGCCGTTGTAATTAAATGCCAAAATGCTATCTTCAAGATTGGACAAAGCGAATTTGTCAACTTCCCTCACGTGAACCAAACCAAAGCTTTCATCAAAAGTGGTTAAGAAGTCGCCCAAGGCATAAGCTTTATTCTTTTCTAAGGCTGGAAAACGCCTAATGCCAGTATATTTCCAATAACCATAATTTTCAGACTTGCTTACCAAAAACTCTTCATCTTGATGTCCCTTTCTGCTTACTGGATTTCCATTCACATCCATCGGTAATTTTTTCAAAAAATCAAGATAATAGCACCCTTGGATGGAAACTAACAAAAAGATTGCGCAGATAAATCGTAAAGATGCAAATTTGCATTTCATTTCTTTTAAGATTTAGTTTTTCACACAGCGACAATTAACTCCTTGAAAAATATTAGCTACTCGGTCATCAGGTGATATTGATGCTCCGGTATTGTCGTAATTAACAACCAATTGCCAAAAACTTCCTGAGCTCGCATTTCTGACACCAGTCGAACTAGAGATGACAGCGATACTGTCAAGCTGCTGAAATCCTTGAGACCCAGCATAACCAGCGCCTCTTAAGCCGAATCCACTTTGATTCCGCCCATCATCTAAGAATGAATATTCCCAAAATTCTAAACCTGCCTGCCTCAAATACATCCCTCTAAAAAAGTGAGAACCCAAGTCAGTCAGCAAATCCCCAAGGTCGAAACGACTGGGCACTTTCCAGCCTACAGGACAAAGTAAGCCTGTATTTACAGCATCCCAGTTATAATAACCTCCCAGTTTTTCTCTATTTCCTTCATCATAGTTCATCCAAGAAAATTGTGGCTTTATATCAACTGAATTAAAGTTCCATTCGGAATCGGCCTTCACCTCTTCCAGCAGAGTTCCATCTGAAAGTTTGGAGACTCTGAGGTTTTCTGCCATCCACTCTTTCCCATTTATAATTATGGTTTTGTAATTGTTTCCATCAATATCTGTAACCCCTCCGCCTTCTGTAAAAATTTTCTCGTAGGATGGTGCAGTAAATGAAATTTGTTCACTATAAGCTACATCATCCCCCGAAGTCGCATATGCCCTTGCGTAATATTTACTTGTTGGAATTAAGGCATCAGCTATTACTGTAGTTACCTCAAACCCACCTTTAAAGTTAAGAGATCTTTCCTCCTCCCTAATCTGCCACTCTGGGTCACCTTTGCTGTCATCAATCTTAGGTTCTGGCAAACGACTCCAGCAAAACCCAACTTCATCTGGTAAATCACTACCTATTGGATTAAACTCAGCTTCTAAGGAAGCAAAAATACCCAATGGCAGCGCTGCCGTATCAATTCTAATAGGTTCTAATGTTATTACAATTTTATCTTGATAAACATCTGAATTTTTGTCGTCAGTTGTTTTTTGACAAGAAACCAAGATGACAACCGAAGCTAAAAAAATTGAACTAATTATTTTTGAGACCATTGCGTTATAGAATTGTTAAGTAAATGAGAGTTCAACTCACCAAGAGTTAAATACTTGGCTTAAAGTCGGCTCAAATATAAAACAATCTCTAAATGCCGAACTATGAAAATTGCTCGTTAAATCTTTTAAACCAACGAAGAAACTCAAAAATATCACACCCTCTCCCTCACCAACTCCTCCCGCCTCACACTTTTCCCCTCCCCCGTCTCACAAATCGGCTTCTTCATCACCTTGTTCCCCAAATTCCAGAGGAACACCACAAGCGCGGCGATGAAAAGCTGGCTGCCCACCGTTTCCCAAGTGGAGTAGAGGCCGAAGAGCGGCGAGCGCCACTGCCACGGCGTGAGCGAAATGGGGCTGTTTTCAATGACATCCACACTCCCCCTCCCCACAACCAACCCCCTTCTTTCGATTCCGCAACACCGCCGGCTTCCAAATAAATTTCTGCACCAAATAGCCGACCGCTATCAAAAGGGTGAAAAGAACTAAAATATCTTGCATCGGTGTCTTTTGTTATTAAAGATTTTCAAAGGTATCCCAAATAAAACCCGCCGCTACCGCAACAGTTGAAACGCGCCCAGCGCCACCAAATAGGCGATGCCGCTCATTATTACCAGTTGCAGCAGCGGCCATTTCCAAGAGTTGGTTTCGCGCTTTACGATGGCCAAGGTGCTCATACATTGCATCGCAAAGGCGTAGAACAGCAGCAGGCTGACGCCGCTCGCCAAATTGAAAAGCGGGCCGCCCAGTATCGGGTTTACCTCGGCGGCCATCCGCGCGCGGATGGTGTCTTCGTCGCCTTCTCCCACGCTGTAGATGGTGGCGAGCGTGCCCACGAACACCTCGCGCGCGGCAAAGGAACTGACGATGGCAATGCCTATTTTCCAATCGTAGCCCAAAGGCGCCACGGCCGGCTCGATGGCGCGGCCGATGATCCCAATGTAGGAATGCTCCAATTTATACGAGGCCACACGCTTTTCGAATTCTTCGGGCGAAAGTTCTTCGCCCGCCAAATCGTTTTGCACAAAGGTTTCGGCTTCGGAAAATCGCTCGCCGGGGCCGTAGCTGCCCAGCACCCACAGAATCACGCTGATGGCCAAAATGATTTTGCCCGCGCCTACCACAAAGCTCTTGGTTTTTTCCACCACCGTCAACGCCACGTTTTTGAAAAGCGGCACTTTGTAATTGGGCATTTCTATCACAAAATAAGACTTGCTTTTTATTTTTAAAATGCGGTGCAGCACGTAGGCCGACACCAAGGTGGCGCCAAATCCCAACAAATAAAGCAGCATCAAAACCAAGCCGCGCAAGCCGTATTGCTCGGGAATTATCAAAGAAATTATGATGAGATAAACGGGCAGCCGCGCCGAACAAGTGGTGAACGGCACCACCAAAATGGTGATGAGGCGCTCCTTCCAACTCTCAATGTTGCGCGCGGCCATCACCGCCGGAATGGCGCAGGCCGTGCCGGAAACCATCGGCACCACGCTTTTGCCGCTAAGGCCAAAACGCCGCATAATCCTGTCCATCAAAAAAACCACGCGGCTCATATAACCGCTTTCTTCCAACAGGGAAATAAACAGAAAGAGGAACGCAATCTGCGGAATGAAAATGACCACGCCAGCGATACCCGACACCACACCCTCGCTGAGCAAATCGGTGAAAGCGCCAGCGGGCAGGGTTTCTTTGAGCCAAATGCTGAGCCGCCCAAAACTGGCATCGATGAAATCCATAGGGTATTCGGCCAGTTTGAAAATCGTCAAAAAAATCACCGTGAGGATGGCGAAAAAAATGGCGTAACCCCACACTTTGTGGGTCAGCACGCGATCGAGGCGGGTGCGCAAATCCTTGGCCTTTGCTTTGTCCACGGTCATCGCGCGCTTCAATAAATTGTTGATGAACTGGTAGCGGACGATGGTTTCTTTTTGTTGGAGACGTTTTATTGCACTTTCGCTTTTGGTCTTGAAAGAGGCCATCCCGTCCAAGCCTCGGCGCTCCACTTTGCCGAAGTTCACATCCTGCGTGATGACCAGCCAAAGTTTGTAGAGCAACTGGTCAGGAAAGGCTTTTTGCAATCTTTCAAAATACTCCGGCGCGATGACAGAGGCTTTCAAACACGGCTCCGCGGATAGGTTTTGATATTGCGTGATGCGTTCTTTGAGTTCATCAAAACCCGTGTTTTTCCGCGCGCTCACCAGCACGATTTTGGTATTGAGTTCTTTTTCCAATAACGGGATGTCGAGGCTGATGGCCTTGCGTTTCATCCGGTCGGCCATATTGATGACCAGCAAAGTGGGGATTTCTAAATCTTTTACCTGTGTGAAAAGCAGCAAGTTGCGCTTGAGGTTTTCCACATCGCTCACCACCACGGCCAAGTCGGGGAAGTCTTTGTCGTTGCGGTTTAGCAGCAGTTCGATGACCACGTTTTCGTCCAGCGACGAGGCGTTGAGGCTGTAGGTGCCCGGCAGGTCGAGAATGTGCGCCTTCAGTCCGCGGGGCAGCTTGCAGATGCCCTCTTTTTTTTCCACGGTGATGCCGGGGTAGTTGCCCACTTTTTGGTTCAGCCCCGTCAAGTGGTTGAACACCGAGGTCTTGCCGGTATTGGGATTCCCGATGAGCGCCACGTTGATTTGCTTGGCCATCAGGGCAGGATTTCGATTTCTACTTGCCGCGCTGTTTCCTTGCGGATGACCAAATGCGTGTCGTTGATTTTGAGGTACATCGGGTCTTTGAAGGGGGCGGTCTGTACCAGTTCCACTTCATTGCCGGGCAGGCAGCCCATTTCCAGCAGTTTCAGCGGGACGGTTTCCACCTTCAAAGATTTGATGATGCCGCGCTGGCCGCGGCGCAAA
The DNA here is from genome assembly GCA_965214115.1 of Owenweeksia sp. GTDB lineage: Bacteria > Bacteroidota > Bacteroidia > Flavobacteriales > Schleiferiaceae > Owenweeksia. The sequence goes on along the minus strand of CBDCAU010000008.1, from coordinate 150,195 downwards.
TGGGCAATGGTAGAATCCAAGCGGTGTTTTTATTTGGATTGAATTAAAATAGCAAAAGTAGGGGCTGTGGGCGAGGCGGCAAAATGGGGTGGGGATGTGGGTGCTGCCCCGGCCCACGGTTTTAACCGTGGCGCGTTTGCTGGGTGCTGACGGTTGAAACCGTCAGTTGGGATGCTCCGTGACGAGACCCCACAACCTACGGTTGAAACCGTGGGTGCCTTTGTCTTGTGCTGACGGTTGAAACCGTCAGTTGAGAGCGTTATCTGCGACCCACAGTTTCAACCGTGGGTACGTTTACTTTGTGCTGACGGTTGAAACCGTCAGTTGTGAAGCGAATAACCCCCAGTTCACGGTTTACAACCGCAGTACGTTTGCTACGTTCTGACGGTCAATTGAGAGCGTCATCCGCGACCCACGGTTTCAACCGTGGGGGCCTTTGTCTTGCGCTGACGGTTGAAACCGTCAGTTGTGAAGCGAATAACCCCCAGTTCACGGTTTACAACCCGCAGTACGTTTGCTACGTTCTGACGGTCAATTGAGAGCGTCATCCGCGACCCACGGTTTCAACCGTGGGGGCCTTTGTCTTGCGCTGACGGTTGAAACCGTCAGTTGTGAAGCGAATAACCCCCAGTTCACGGTTTACAACCCGCAGTACGTTTGCTACGTTCTGACGGTCAATTGAGAGCGTCATCCGCGACCCACGGTTTCAACCGTGGGTACGTTTACTTTGTGCTGACGGTTAGAAACCGTCAGTTGTGAAGCGAATAACCCCCAGTTCACGGTTTACAACCGCAGTACGTTTGCTACGTTCTGACGGTCAATTGAGAGCGTTATCCGCGACCCACGGTTTCAACCGTGGGTGCTACTTTCCAGCAAACTCTTACTTTTGGATGAAAATCTTGCCAATGGCCTCCCACACCAAAATCTATCTTCATTTTGTTTTCGTGGTCAAAAATCGCGACCCGCTGCTGAAAGAAGGGGTGGAAAAAGAATGTCATCAATCTTTGGCCGAGCAATTCAAAGATTTGAAATGCAGCACTTTGGCCATCAATGGAATGGAGGAACACGTACCCGCCCTGATTCGGCAAAATCCCAACTTAGCACCGGCAGACATTGTCAAACAAGTGAAAGGCGGCACTTCGCATTACCTCAATTACCACCAGTTTTCCAAGATTTCTTTTACTTGGCAAAAGGGTTATTATGCAGCCTCCGTCAGCAAAAGCCTGCTGGGCCGGGTGGTGGGCTACATTCGTAACCAAAAGAAACACCACGCCAAATCAAGCTTGGACGCGGAGCTGAAACATTTTGAAGAGTTTGATGAAGGCGCGGCGGTTGACTGACGGTTGAAACCGTCAGTTGGGAAAAACCCCAACTGATAGTTCCGCCCCCAACCCACGGTTTCAACCGTGGGACGCTGAAAAAAAACCTAAAGGAATCTTTAAATTAAAACTGAAATGACAACCCATCATTGGGAAAAACGCCGGCCGATGGTTCCGCCCCCAACCCACGGTTTCAACCGTGGGACGCTGAAAAAAAACCTAAAGGAATCTTTAAATTAAAACTGAAATGACAACCCATCATTGGGAAAAACGCCGGCCGATGGTTCCGCCCCCAACCCACGGTTTCAACCATAGGACGCCGCAAAAGAGCCGAAAGGAATTTTTAATTTAAAAATGTAGAAAAATGTACCGGATTGAACGATTGAAAAAGATGATAGAAAACCAAAAAGAATCGAACCAGTATTACCAAAAACTGCTATCGAAAAACCCCGACAGCCTCATCGACCGAGGAATGGTAAAAAACGGCAAAGAGCGCCTGCGAGAATTAGAGGCGGATATGGAGGAACTTCTACAACCGCAGGAGTAAGTTAGCCAATTTTAGTAAGAAGGATGTTTTAATATTGTAGTTATGAACACCACCATTTCCATCGACTTGCTGAACGACCGCGCTTGAAACCTCCTGAAAGAATTGAAGAAAATGAAGATTATCAAAGTGTGCGGAAAACGCCCAAAATAGGGAGAAGAATCCGTGGATTTTACCAAGTATATCGGGATACTTTCTGGCTATACCCGTGAAGAGATTGACCAAGAACTGAAAGAACTGCGCGATGCGTGGTAATGAATACTTATGGGATACCAACGTTGCATCTCACTTCGCAGGCAAGACTTTCCCGATTGAAATAGCGGGTTGGATGACGGATGTGATGCGGAAAGAAAAACCGGCCTTTGCCATTATTACCGAAATAGAGTTGCTCAGTTTTTTAAAAATGAGCAAAAAAGATTTGAAAAACGTCCGAAATTTCATTTCCGATTCTATCGTTTTTGAGCTTTCTCAAAAAGTCAAGGAATCCGCTGCCGCCCTGCGCCGCGCCCATCGCATCAAATTCCCCAATGCCATTATCACCGCCACGGCCTTGGAAAAAAAGCTGACCCTGCGGACCCAAAACACCGCCGATTTCGAAAAAATCCCAAAGCTGAAAATGTTGAACCCGTGGGAGGATTTACAGCGGTTTACGGCAAACTCGCCTGAAACTGCTGGTAGCGGCTGCCGCCCGTCAGTTCGGTGTCGCAGTTTTCCTCGGCCGCTTTTTCTTCGATGGCCGCCACGCGGTTGTCGGGATTGGGGTGGGTGCTCAAAAATTCCGGGGCCCGCGAACCGCCCGCCTGTTCCAATTTTTCAAAGAAGATTTTCGCGCCATCGCAGGCAAAACCCGTTTCCGCCAGATATTCCACCGATTTGTCATCGGCCTCCCGCTCAAAGTCGCGGCTGAACTTCAGGCCCGCCGCCGTGCCCGCGATTTGGCCGGCCACCTGCGTCAAAGTCCCGGCGTTTTCACCGATCAACAAGCTCAACAAAATGCTCACGCCGTATTGTTTCTGCAAATTGCGACTGGTGTGGCGCTCGTCGGAGTGGGCGATTTCGTGGCCCATCACACCTGCCAGCGCATCGGCATTGTCCAAATATTTTATCAATCCCGTATAAAAATAAAGATAACCGCCCGGCGTGGCGAAGGCGTTCAAGGTGCTGTCGTCCTGCACCAGCGTCACCTCCCACACAAATTCATCCCGATACGCCACTTCACCGCTGTTCAAAACCGCCTCCTTCATCGAATCAATATAGGCGTAAGCCTCTGGGTAGTCGCTCCGCGACATCAAATTAAAACTGGGGTCATTGGCGATTTCTTGACTCACTTGCATCCCCAAATCAATATCGTCCTGCACCGAAAAGAGCAAGATGGCGTTGTCGTTTTTATCGCAAGTGGTGAAGGTGGAAATGGCCGCGAGACTGAACGCGAAAGCGAATATTCTGGATTTCATTTTTTAAAAGTTTTTGAATCTCCAACCCTAACGCGCAGAATCGGTTAAGAGTTTGGATTTTGCCTTTCGATTATTTTGATATGAAAAGACTGCTGCAACTTTTGGAATACAATTTTTGGGCAAACGATCAATTCATCGTCCGCCTGCACGAACAGGAAAACCTGCCTGCCGATATCGTGAAACAGTTTTCGCACCTGCTTTCGGCGCACCAAATTTGGCTCGGGCGCATCGGCGGAAAAGGGCAACTCCCTTCCGTTTGGGACGATATTTCGGTGCAAAATTGGGAAGGCATCAACATCGAACTGTACAACGAAACGTGCGACATCGTAAAATCCAATCCTTTGGAGAAGATTTTTTCCTATAAAAATTCCAAAGGCCAACGTTTTGAAAATCAGATTGGTGACATTCTTTTTCACCTTGTGAATCACAGTACTCACCACCGCGCTCAGGTAGCGCTTTTGATGCGGCAACACCAGATTCTGCCACCGCAGAGTGATTTGGTTTTTTGGTTGCGGGGGTGATTTAAAAGCCCCCAATCCCACAAAGGGGGTTGCTGTAGTGGAAAATAGGACGCAATGATTACATATAAAATTTTTTTTCGAATTACCTTTTTAAGGAGATTCTCCTCAAACCTTTTATGAGTCTAAAGCCCCTTTGGGAGATTGGGGGCTTAAACTTTTAATAAATAAAAGTTACATTCTGCATCGTGCAAAATGTAACTTACAATTTGTAACTTTCATAGATGCTTCAACCACCGCGACAGAAACACGTCCTGCAATTCGTAATGCAACTCACCCTTTTCGTCCTTGCTTTGGGAGACCAAATCTTTTTCCTCCAAAGATTTTAAAGCGCGACGCACGCTGGCCGCTGCGCCAAGGTCGTGCTTTTTTATAAAATCTTTGGATTGCGGCGCATACAACCTTTCTTCCAAAGCAATGGCTTCCAATAATTTACGCTGGCCTTTGGTCAAAAGCGCGGAGTAACTTTCAAATACCGCTTGGTTTTCCCGCAAGATTTTTTCGGCGGTGGTTTTGAAAATCTTTTCGGTAATTTCTTTTTCGGCGGCGGCAAAACAGCGGTTCAGAAGCATTTGCGTGAAGAAAGTATGGCGCCGCGAAAAGCGCATAATTTCACCCAACACTTCTTTCGAAATGGTTTTTTTGAAAGGTTTTAATTTCCGTTTAACGAATTCATTATACTGGGTTTCGGGTATACTCTTTATTTCCAATAGTTTAGATGACGCAAACAACGGCCGCAGCGAAAGTCCGGAATCATTAAAAAAATAATCCTTTCTACGAGCCGTGAATATAAAACTCACATTTTTCAAACCCTCTATTTGTGTGCGCAAAAGCGCTTCAGCCTTTTTTTCGGGATACTGCCCGATTTGCTGGAATTCGTCAATCGCCACCACCACTTTTTTGGGTTGGTTTTCCAAAAAATTCAACACACTTTTCAAAGTAGATTCCACCTGCGCGGGCTGCGAAAATGCAAAGGAAACCGAGGGCGCGCCCGTCAGCTCGTCGTAGGAAATAGTGGGCCGGATACTGCGGACATAATCCCACACATTTTTAGCGACACTCTTTTGATTTTCAGCGTATTGCAAAATTCCCTCGGTGAGCGCGGCCAAAAAATCTGTCAGGTTTTCGGTTTGGTAAATATTGAAATACAGCGTGATGAAGTTCTTTTTTTCTTTATAGAAAAAGTGGCGGATCAAACCCGTTTTCCCCATCCGCCGGACGGAGAAAAGCGTGACGTTGAGGTTGCCGCTCAAGGATTCGCGCAGGGCTTGTAGTTCTTCTTCGCGGTCGCAGAAATAGGTGGGGCTGAGGTAGCCGGACACGGGAAAAGGATTTTCAACTTTCATCTTACAAAGTTACAAAATGTAAGTTACATTTTGCACCACGCACTTTGTAACTTATCTCTGTTTTTCAAATAGGTGCAACGTTTTTCAAAATCTCCCCATATTCGCGGGATAATACGCCCATTTGTCCACCCTCAAAAAACTCGCCTCTCAAACTGCCATTTACGGCCTGAGCAGCATCCTCGGCCGCCTGCTCAACTTTGCGCTCACGCCGCTCCACACCAAGGTTTTAAACCAAGAAGAATATGGTGTGAACGTGGACATTTATTCTATCATCGCCTTCCTGATGGTCATCATCACCTTTGGGATGGAGACGGCTTTTTTCCGCTTTTTTAGCGACAAAGACCAGCCGCAAAAGCACGTTTTCGGCACGGCGGTTTCGGTAGTCGGCGTGCTGAGCTTGCTCGTCATTTTGCTCACTTTGATTTTTCAGATGCCCTTGGCGGAGCTGATGCGCTACGAGTCGCGGCCGCATTTCGTCCTTTGGATGATGTTGATCGTCAGCGCCGATGCGATTTCGGCCGTGCCATTTGCCAAGCTGCGCGCCGAGAACCGCCCCGTCCGTTTCGTCATCGTGCGGATGTCGGTCACGCTGTGCATTGTCCTGCTCAATTTGCTTTTTTTCCTCGGTTTTCCCACTTTGGCGGAAAGGGGTTTCGCGCCTGCGCTGATGGAAAAAATCTACCGGCCGGAACTCGGCGTGGCCTATATTTTCATCGCCAATTTGATAGGGAACGGGCTGATGCTCTTGTTGTTTTTGCCCGATTTTTTAAAGATAAAAAAACCCAGCAAAGCGCTGATGCGGAGAATGTTGATGTACGCCGCGCCCTTGGTGGTGGCGGGTTTGGCGGGCATCGCCAACGAAATGGCGAACCGCCAGTTCCTGAAATACCTGCTGCCCGAAAACGAAAGCTTGGAAGCCGTGGGAATCTTTGGCGCCAATATCAAGATTGCCACCTTTATGATGCTTTTTATCCAGGCCTTCCGCTTTGCCGCCGAGCCTTTTTTCTTTTCCGGCGAAGGCAATTTCAATCAGAAAATGGCCAAGGTAATGCGCTATTTTGTCATCATCCAGACCGTCATCTTTCTGGGGCTGGTCTGTTTTTTAGATATCATAAAATGGACGCATTTTATCGACGAGAAATTCTGGTCCGGCTTATCCATCGTTCCCATCCTCATCTTCGCCAATGTTTTGTTGGGCATAAATTTCAACCTAAACATTTGGTACAAACTGAAAAACAAGACGCGGATGGGCGCCTACATCACCTTTTGGGGATTGGGCTTCACCATTGTTTCCAATATCATTTTAATTCCAAAATACGGCATAATGGGCGCGGCTTGGGGCACCCTGATCAGCTACGCCGCAATGACCGGCTACTCCTATTACCTCAACCAAAAACACGACAAAACCGATTATCCCGTTGGCCGCATCTTGACCTATCTGGGCGTTAGCGCGGGGCTGGCCGCGCTTGCTTTTTACGGTTTTGATTATCACCTGATTCCCTCCACGCTTATCTTCCTCTGCTTCTTGGTTTTTGTTTGGATAATGGACGGGAAAGAGGCCGTCAAACTTTTGAAAAGTTCATCTTAAATACAGTTTCGGGATTTTATTTTCAAGATGTTTTAATAAGCAAAAACTGTCCGAGGAAGGATTTTTCACCCTCTTAATAAAAGAATTTGCAAGGCCGCCAAGCCAGTCTTTCCATCTAAAAAAAAAAGCCGCCCCAAAATGGAGCGGCTTTCTCTATTAAAAAAATCTAATGAAAACTCTTAGTAGAGCTTGCTGGCATCGCGGTAGCCGGGCTTGTCTTGATACCAATCGGGGTACAATGCGCCATTGCTCATCGCCCAATCGTCAAAGAAGAAGTGCGCCGTTTTGATATCGACAACTTCTTTCGGCCAATCAAACGTGCCCAGCGGCGTGTAGATGGCCCAAGGAATATTATCCGCATCCACATAGTTGTTGCCGGGGTTCGGGAAGGCAGAGCTATCTTGGTTGATACGGAACAGGGTAGTGTCCACCTTATCGGTAGGCTCAAACCAAGGCAGGTGAATCTCGCGGTCGCGCACCCCGTTGCGAATCAAGAAGGGGTCGAACTCGATATTGGCGGGATTTTGCGGGGAGTTGAAAGTGATCGTAACCGCCACTGTGTCGGAGAAACCTTGGCCCCCACCCTCGGCTACTGGCATTGTATTGAAGAATGTACCGTTGATCACGCGGGTCACGATATCGTTCCAGTTCTCCCATACGATAACCACGGCGTCCGTTTGGCCAGCCTCGGTGCCGTTGGGGTTCAGCACGGTGTAATTCCCAGGGTTGTTTCCGCCCGTAACGCTGGCCACGGCCGATGATGGGATGCCGGGCATCTGCACGCCAAAGCCATTCATAAAGCCGGCGCCTGCCGCACGGAGCACAAAGCGGTGCTCGATTTCGGTAACATCGCCGTTGGCGTCCAAGCCGCGAATGGTGTAGCGATCGATCACTTTGTCGTTAAAGTCAAAATCGCCGGTAGAAGGCCACAAATCTTCATAAGCTATTGTGTTATAGGCATCTTCTCCGGGAGTGAAACTCTCGGTGCACTTGCTTGGGTCGTTGGGGAAATCATCCTCCGAGTCGCAGCATCCGTCGCCGTCGCTATCCACGCAGGGGCTTACGGGCTTGCACCAGTTCCAAGGGTCGGCCGCGTAAGTGCCGGAGATGCTGATGTCGTCCAGCAAGCCGCGGGCATACGTCTTGGCGCCAGTCCAGTACCACACCACTTTCTTGGTGCCCGTCCAAGTTACCGGGATGGACTCCGTCATATTGTGGGTGGGATTGCCGTTCACGTTCTGATAGTAAGAGCGGTACTTGTGGTCAAAGATCTTGGCGCCCAAATGGCCTTGATCGTCGATCAGGTAGGCACGCAGCCGCAGGTATTTGCCCGTGGCGTAGCTGATGCGGTGGGTAAAATCCACCGTGCCAGTGCCGTCAAAAGCGGTGTAGGGCGAGGCAACGTAAGACCAGTCGCACCAGCCGGGAAACTTGCTGGTAACCGCCTGCGGGCGTTCGCTGCCCGAGTTGATGGTATAATTGCAGTTGCTCCAAACGTCCACATAGCAAAAGCGCCAGCAGTTCAGCCACGAAACGCATTCGTTGCCGTGGTTGAAATCTTCCGTTACCGAGCCGCCGCCGGTGGCGCTCAGTCCAAAACTGGCCACACAGGCCAAAATCGTGAGTTTAATATTTTTCATCGTTTTAGTTTTTTTGTTTCGTGTTGAGTTCTATTCGTTTTCGTCGGTGAATTGCATATCGTCCTGCATCATCGTTTCTATTATCTGATTGTCCAGCTTTTCATCGTTGAAGCCTTGGTCTGTCAGATAGTCGAATTCACCTTGGCCACTGTAGAGGGAAACCTCCTTGCTGATGCCGCCGGCCTCGATCACCACGGTGCTGGTGCCCTTCGAAATCTCGAAGCTCACGCTGTTGTCCTCGTCCATCTTCACCATCTTGGACATAATGGTGCGGCCGGCCCGGTCTTTCACCACCAGCTTGTTCTTCCGATCTACGGGTATGTCCATCCCTTTGATGGAAATTGTGGCCATCTCGGCCGTCTTCCAGTCAAAATTCTTGGACACCTTCATATCCTCGATGCTATTCACATCGTACACGCCGTTTGAGGAAACATCCTCATCTTTGTTGCAAGCGGTCAGCCCAAATCCGAGGGCGAGAGCGAGCAGTACTGACTTTTTCATAAAAGAATTTAGTTTTAAGTGAGCCTGTCCCTATCGGATTATTATGCCTCAATCCTAAGTCGCTTGAAACCAATGGTTTAGTAGTTTAAATATATAAAATTCTCATTCCTTTATTGGGAAACGTTCACACCATTTTCCTTTTTTGGAAAGCGGTTTCATATTGAGATTGGAATTTCTCTTTCGGAAAATCTTTACACTTTTTGGAATTTTGCTTTTATAAAATGATTGCTCCCCCAATTATCTGACAGAAAAAATAAACAAATAGTGAATTGTTTCCCATTTTGGGGCGATATTCCCCACACTATTTATTTCAATCCTCATAAATATTATTTCGATGTCAGAAAATTCTCTTCGAAAGAAGTCCTTCCCTGTAGATTTCATTTATATAAGAAACTGCGGAATCGATTTACAGCGGCACATTTTAGTTTTGGATATTTTCGCGCCGCTTTGTCTCGCTTTCCATAGTTTGGCTTCCCGATGCAGATTTATCCCTCCGACGTTTTCCATACCCTCAATTTCCATTTTGTGAAAAATCGGATTTCCGCCCTTTGCCTCACCGAAAAGGCGAAGGATCAAATGGCCAAGCTGCGGCCGGAGTCCAGTTTTGGCAGGGTTTCGCACCAATTGAAAACCGTGGACGAAATCCTCGCGCTGTACCTCGCCGGCGAAAATTTCCCCTCCACCGCCTTTGAAACCATCGAAAAACACGCCCGCCAACTAAGGACGCCGGGCATCGTTTTGGAAGAATCCGCCTTTGCCGAAATCCGCAGCACTTGCCTTGCCTATCAGCATCTTTTTTCATTTTGTGAAAACCGGAAGCCTCGCCTGCCCGTCCTTTTCAGTGACATCGAAAATCTGCCGCCCGAGCCCGAAATACTGGACGAAATCAACAAAATACTGGACGAGCGCGGCGAAGTGCGCAGCCACGCCAGCCCCGAACTGGCGCGCATCCGCCGCGAATTGGAACAGAAAAGAATTCAAGCCGCCCGCACCTTTGAGCGCGCCCTGAAAAAATACCGCGACAAGGGATGGCTGGCTGATTTTGACGAGACCATTTTCGAACACAGAAGAGTGCTGGCCGTGCAGGCGGGTTTCAAAAATCAAGTATCCGGTATTTTTCACGGCAGCAGCAGCAAGGGCAACGTATTATATATAGAACCCGGCGAGGCGGTGGAAAGCAACAACCTGCTGGCGCAACTGAAAGACGAGGAAAAGCAGGAAATCCGCCGTATCCTGAAAACGCTGGGCGACAAACTTCGGCCGCACGTGCCACACCTTATTTATATAGAGGAAAATTTGGTGCATTTGGATTTCGTGCGCGCCAAGGCCCTTTTCGCGAAAAGCGAGAACTGCTGTCTGCCGCAGATTTCGGATTCCCAAAAGGAAATTATTTTAAAGGAAGCCTACAACCCGGTGCTTTCTATTTTGAACAAAGAAAAAGGGAAAGGCACGATTCCGCTGGATTTGCAACTGGACGGAAACCAGCGCATCCTCGTGATCAGCGGGCCCAACGCGGGCGGAAAATCCATCGCGCTGAAAACGCTCGGCTTGCTCACCTTGATGTTGCAATCGGGAATTTTGGTGCCCGTCCATCCGGCCAGTCGTTTTTTCCTTTTCGGGAAATTGTTTGCCGACATCGGCGACAGCCAAAGCATTGAAAACGAACTGAGTACCTACAGTTCCAAGCTGCAGAAGATGCGGCATTTTTTGGCGGAAGCCGATGAAAACACACTTTTGTTGATAGACGAATTTGGTTCGGGTTCCGACCCCGAACTGGGCAGCGCACTGGCGCAGGTATTTTTGGAAAAACTCAATTCGTTCAAGGTTTTCGGAATTTTCACCACGCATTACAATGCGATAAAAGCGCTGGCCGCCAACCTGCCCGGCGTTAGAAATTCGGCGATGCTTTTCAACAAGCGGGACTTGACGCCAGAATACCGTTTGGAAATCGGCAACCCCGGCAGTTCGTACACTTTTGAAGTGGCGGGGCAAAGCGGCATTCCGCCGCACCTCATCAAAGAAGCGCGCGGCAAAACTTCGGAAAACACGCTGAAAGTGGACAAGCTTTTGGTGGAATTGCAGGACGATAAATTGCAGTTGGAAAAAAAACATTCGCGCCTCAACTCGGAAATTTCCAAACTGAAAAAGTTGCAAAACGAGCAACAAACGACCATCAAAAAACTGGAGGAAAAACTATCCAAACAAAGCCGCCAAAACGAACAAAATGATCGGATGATTTTTTGGGGGCAAAAGTTTCAAAAACTGGTGGAAGGCTGGCGGGAACAATCGGGCAAAAAAGACAAAAAGCAGGTGGTGGGCCGCTTTATCGCGATGCTGAACCAGCGCGGCACGGAAACGGAAAAAGAAGAGAAAAAAGCGTTTTCCAAAAAACAAAGCCAGCGCGACCGCAAGATAAATGAGCTGAAAAAAGAGGACGTAAAAATCGGCGATTCCGTGAAAGTTTTAAGCAACAATTTGAAGGGCACGGTTTCGCAAATCAAAAATGACAATTACACCATCATTTTGGGAAACAACATTGCCACCACGCTTTCGCGCGAAAAATTTATTCCCGCCAAGGCGGACGTACCGGAAAAACCGCAACGGAAGAAAGGGAAGAAGTGATGGGTGTCGAGAGTTGCGGCTGACGGTTTAAACCGTCAGTTGCGAAAAAAAATGAAGCTGCTGAGGCGATGCCGCCGCTAACTGCTCAGCCCTCCGCTACCTCCTTGATTTTCTGCAAAATCATATCCCAGCCTTGCTCGGAATCGCCGTAGCGCTTTTCGCCGTCGGCTACCTTTTTCGTAGTCCCACTGGCGGATTTGCAGGCGGCTGCCGTGGCGTTCCTTTTCGATTTGGTAGCGGACGTTCAGGTGGTTTTCGGGGATGTCGGGATATTCCGCATTCGGTGGGAAAAGCGTGTGCTCCAGCGTTTTAGGCGGGTCGTGCGTGGTCACTTTTCCAGTTACCACGTGCATTTTTTGGCCTTCGTTTTCTATATAAAAATCAACCAGTCCGCCTTCTTCCCAGGTCCGTTTCCATATCGGAATTGAACATAAACTGTTTTACTTTTTTGGGATTTGTTGAGGGGTGTCCCATACGGTTTCGGGGGTGGCATCCAGCCAAATGGATTTATGGATTTCGGGTTTCATTTGGATTAAATATTAATCACATTCGGATGAGTTTTATCAAATTTTCTTCAATATTGTTAAGTTCCGAATTTGAAATTTTTCCAATTTTTTTGCTAAAGCGTTCTTTGCTAATAGACCGAATATGAAAGGTCAGAACACCCGAAGTCTTCATTCAAACCCATTGCTGCGATTAGGGATTATTAGAATATCCCCCTTGAAATTTTTCACTTTTGATGTCAGAGGACAGACCACGACAACTTTCAATCGGGAGTTGGCAAAATTTCCGCTGACAATCACCACCGGTCGAGTTCCCTCCTTGCTCGCTGCCTACAATTGGGTCGAGGTAAGCATACCAAATTTCGCCCTGTTTCAAAAGTATTCTTTCAATTGTTCGTAATAATCACCCATCCCTTCTTCAGCGATAGCCATAATCTCATCGTCTTCAGCCATCGCCTCATAAAAACGGGCATATTCCGCGCGTTCCTGTTTCTCCAAATACATTGCAAGCGCTTTTTGGATAATACGGTTTTTTGGGCAGATTCTGCTTTTTTGGCGTATTGTCCAAGTTGTTCAAACAAATCTTCTGGCAGCGTACTGGTGAATGTTTTCATTTTATAAATATGAATCGCAAATATAAATCATATTGGAGTGTGTTTAATGACCTATTAGGTAAGAGACCCAAAAGGTCTCCACGCCCCACTTTTCACATCCAGCCAAAATAACCTAACAACCTAATAACCCATAACTTTTTCACTCATCCGCATACTCATCCAAAATCATACGCCCCCGTTCCTTTTCCGAAATCGAGTTCCGCTGGCGCATCGAGAAAATCCAAAACAAAAAACCCAGTCCTGCGACCAACCCGAAAATGTACCATTCGGTGGCGTTGAGCGACGAGTCCAAACTCGGGATCACCATCAATCCCCAAAATGAAAAGCGAGCCGACGGCGGCGAGGATGCCGACCAAGTTTCCGAACGGCAATTTGTAAGGCCGTTCGAGGTTGGGGTATTTTCTTCGCATTTTTTAAAAAGGACATCGAAACGCCCAAAAACGCGATGACAATGCAGAGCGAGCCGACGTTTACGAAATTGAGCATCGCGCTGCGGCCCAGCAGGCTGGCGGCGAAGGTGAAAAATGCCCGCGAACCAAACCGCATTGACGGGGGCTGCCGTGTTTCGGGTGCGTTTTTCCGAGGGCGGGCGCGATGATTTTTCCGCGCCCCAGCGCAAACAATACGCGGGAACCGGCCAAAAAGAAGCCGTTCCAAGAAGTGAGCAAACCGATGAGCGCGGCCACCAAAACCAATTTGGCCCAAGCCGCTGAACCGAAAGCCGCTTCAAACGCAGCAGCGGTGGGCAAATCGGCTTCCAAAATATTTCCATACGGCGCGGCGTAAGCGGCACTCATTATGATAAATCCATAAAAAATAACCGAAGCCACGATGCTGGAAATGATGAGGACACCCAGCGATTTGGCGGGCACGGCGGAGTCCGCTTCCTCGGCACTTTGCGGAATGGTATCAAATCCCACGAACCAAAACGGGACGGTGACGAAAACCGCCATTATCCCGACGGCAATCGTATTGAAATCATTGCCCTGAAAAAGCGGTTCAAGGTTTTTCGCGCTGCCGTTGATAAATCCCACGCTGATGAAAATGACCGAGGCGAGCAGCAAAATCGAAGTAAGAACCACTTGCAGACCGGATGGCGTTTTTCACGCCTTTGTAATTGAAAAACGTGATAAGCGCGGTGAAAACGAACGCCAGCAAAATGTGCATCCCGTCCACGGTGTCGCCGCCGATTTGGTAGAGCGGGAACTCCGGCGCGCCATCGGGAATCAAATAGCCCAAGACTTTACTTACGGAAATCGCCTCGAAGGCGGGAAACCGACAAATACCCGAACGCCAAAAACCAGCCGACTACGAAGGATTCGACCATCCCAAAACCTTTGTAGGCGTAGGCCACTTCGCCGCCCGCCAGCGGCAGCATCGGCGTGACTTCGGCATAACACAATCCAATCAAAATCATCAGCAAACCGCCCAGCGCAAAGGCGATGACCGCGCCCATCGGCCCCGCATTTCTCAGCCAACTGCCCAGCGCGGTGACCCAGCCCACGCCGATCATCGAGCCGAAAGCGAGGCAGAAGAAGCCGAGTTTTCCTACGGATTTGGAGAGTTCGGGGCGGGTGCTCATTGTGATTCGTTAAATCGTGATTTGTTATTGGGTTATTGGGTTATTTGGGCTGGGTGTTTCCCTGCGCCCGAGCCAATCAAGTTCCCATCCAAAAATCACCTTCCGTCGATTTTATAGTTGCGGTACACCAAGTTTTTCACCCCTTCCAGCGGGTAATTTTCAGTGGCCAAATAGCGCAGCGCAATCCCGTCCAGCAGCGCGGATAGATAAAACGCCTCGGCCACCGGTTTCAAAATAGCCCAGCGTTTTGAACAGCTCCGCGAAGGCCGATTCCCATTGTTTTTTTGCTGGTGTCCCACCAAGTCGGAGATTTCTTCAATGGCATCTTTCTGCAAATTCAGCAACAGCGAAAAACGCTTGATTTGCCCTTGGTTTTGCAAAAAATGAAAAGCAATATCCACCAGTTTATTCAGATTGGTCAGCGCGGGATCGGCCGGACTGTAACTGATTTGGGCTACTGAATTGCTTTGGTAGTTGATGAAAATCTCTTTCAACAGCTCTTTCTTGGAGTCAAAATAATGATAGATCAGACCCTTTGAAATATCGGCTTTTTTCGCGATGGCGCTCATCGCGGTATCATTGTAGCCTTGGGTGCTGAACAGGTGGAAGGCCGCGTCCAGTATGGCTTTGCGGGTGTCATCGGTGGAGGGATTTTCTTTAGCCATCTTGCATTGACTTTTGGGTCGGCGAAATTAGATATACTTTCTTAAAACGCCGCCAAATCTTTTACCACGATTTTTTTTGCGGTCAAAGTCAATCAGGTTTTCGCTGCGCAGTTCGTTCAGGGTGGTGGTCACCGTTTGGCGCGAAGTGCCGATGAGGTTGGCGATGTTTTTATGGGTATAAAAGTGCTCCACCTCCACGGTGTCGCCTTTTTTCTCGCCTTTTTCCACGGCCATCTCTTTGATGAAATCCATCAACCCGCGAGCGCACGTCTTTAAAAACCAAACTGTCGATGCGCCGCTCCAGCTTCTGCATCCGCTGGCCGATCCACTTGTAAATCTTGAAGGTGAAATCTTTGTTGCTCTGCATCAGCTCGTGCACTTGGTCGGTCATCACTGGGCATACGGCCGTATCGTCGTCCATCGCCTCGGCGATTTCGCCGCGCTTTTCCTCGCCCAGCATCGCCAGCTCGCCAAACATTTCGCCGCGCCCCAAAATGGCCCGCACCACTTCGTCGCCCTCTTCCGAATAGGTCAGAATCCGAACCTTGCCACTGGCGATCAGGTACATCGTGTCGGAAGGATCATCCGTGAAATAGATGGTTTCGCCTTTTTGATAATGGCGGAAATGATCCTTTTCTTCCTCCAAGTCCTGTACTTTGTGGGGACACATTACATCGAAAAGATTGACATCATCAAAAGTCCAAAAGCGGTTCTGCATTTTTTTAATAAAAGAAACTTTGTGCGAAGTTAGAGAATGAGGTTTACAGAAAAACCACCCGGGGAATTTCTGAAAAAGCTCATCAAAAAAAGTAGGGACAGCAAAACCGCCAAAGGTTGCACCAAACCAATATCAAAGATGCCTATCTCACGTAAAACATATCGGTGGGCATCATTTCGGTTTTTGTACTATCGTGTTTACTTTAATACCTGAGTTCGATTTTAAAAATCCAATGCGTTAATCCAGAAAAGACTCAAAACCAACAGCCCGCTTTAGAGGCGCGGAGAACAAAGAATACGGTGGCAATCCTGAAAGGATTCAATGTGAATAACCCCGCATACCTGCCTGACGGCAGGCAGGAAATGCGGGGCACGGAGGAGTCAAAAGATGCCAAACCCCCCGTGGGGGTTTAACCGCTCCTAAAGTTGAACCCCTTCGGGGTTCGCAAGGACTGGGGGCCTGAACGCCCCGTATTTCATACGGGGCCATTCATTTTCAATCCCTTCGGGATTCAGCGGGGCACTGGAAAACCGAACTATTTCATCCCCTATTCCCGACAGGATTTTATTTCTTTGATTATCAGGCAAATAAAAATCGAACTCAGGTTTAATGGCGTATTTGCCTCCAATTTGGCTAAAAACCCCTCCCTTATCCCCTTCATTTTAGATTTACAATTTCAACTTCGGGCACCTCTCCATTGCCCGTTCTGTGAAATTTTAAAGTGAGCTTCAGTCCCACGAGTGGAGGCTCCGTTATCGCCATAATGTAATTATCCGAATGGGTGATTGGGAAGCGCACCGACAAAGTATCTTTTTTCTGACCCATAGCAAATTCGGTGGCCGCCAAAGGATACACCGCGCGCCCCGACACCGATGAAAAGCTGGCCAAAGCTGCTAAGGAATCGAGGGAAACGGCGCTTAGTTCACTCATCAATTCTGCCGTGGGGCGCTGCGTGGCCGACAGCAAAAGCACTTTGGCACGGCCGTCCCCTGCCCGTTCAATGGTGATGGAATCCAGCACGGGGAAAGCGTGGGAGGGGCCTTTGATATAAAGAGCAGTGGGCCGTTTTAGGTCGGCATTTATACGATGAGGCCCGCTGGCCAAGTGGTGGACTGGGTCGCAAGCGGTATAAATGAGCATTGCCATTCCGAAAAGGTATTTATTAAAATTCGCCACGCTGCATATCTTGAATAAACGGAACGTGATCTGGACAGGGGTTGGGCGGGGTGCTGGTAAGGCAGAGATAGTAATCCTGAATCAACTCGGCCTGCGACTCGCGGTTCAGGTCTTTGAACCGGGTGCCGCCGGCGCGCAGTGTAGGCAGCGACCCCGTGCGGGTGTAGTCGTAGGCCGAGCCAGAACCCACGCCCCCAGTTCGGCCATACTTGCTTTGGGCGTGAAGGGCTTGCGCCATATAAACAGAGCCCACCTTTTCATACTGCGCCACGTGGCTTAGCTCGTGCACCATCACGTCAATCGGTATCCCGCCCTTGGGCACGTGGATGATGTGCATCGTGGTGACGGCTGCACCGCCTATCTTGCTTATCAAAGAGTTCTCGTCTATCCTCACCAGATCGTAGGGTATCATCCCAGCGGGGTGCACCATCCGCGAGGCGTCTATCTCTGTCTGGGTCAGTTTTCGCATCCTGAAAATAAGGCCCCATATTATTTGCAGCGCTTCGCCAAAGCCTACCAAATCAAGAATATAGAGCAACATCTTGCCAGCCCACGGCCCGGCACTCTTTATCCCTTCCCATAGCCAACCGCCCAATCCCTTGAGGCCCTCCCAAGCCCACACGGCCGCGGCCGCCACGCCTTCCCAGCCCCATTTTCCCAGTTTCTTCATACCGCTCCAAGCCCAGCTCAGGCTGCCCGTCAACCCTTCCCACAATTTGCCAAGGCTGGGATTTTTAATGAACTCAATGGCCCACCGAGCGCCTGCCTTAACCCCATTGAAAAGCCATTTGGCTGCACCGGCCACGCCTTCCCCTATCCAAGTGAATACGCCCTTGACACCCCGCCAAATAAATTTTCCCATACCCAACAGCCCCTTGCCCACCGCGCCTAAAAAATCTTTAATCCCTTCCCAGCTATGCACCACAAAGCGCCACAGCCTAACGGGAATGTTGCTGAGGAAAGACCACAAATTAGTGCCTATCAGCGCCAGCTTTTCCCATAGAAAAGTGCCCAGCCACTTGATTCCCGCCCAAGCTTTATTGCCAAACCACTTAATGGCCTTCCACACGTGCGCCCCCGCCGTTTTGAGGACGCCCCAAGCTTTTTTTCCCAGTTTCTTTACCCCGTTGATGGCCCATCCCGCCGCTTTGCCAAGTGCGCCCGTGGCCGTGTTCCAAGCCGATCCCACGGCGCCGCCCACTGCACCAAGCCCTTTTTTGATGCCGCCCCCCAGTTTTTTGGCCGCCCCTTTTAGGGAACTCCATAGCCCGCGCTGCACCACCTCGCCCGCCGCCCCCTGCTGCACCGTGTGCGCCAGCTCGTGCGCCAGCAACCGTTTCCCATCAGAACTTTCTGGCGAAAACTGACCTCTTCCAAAATGCACGTCCTTCCCCACCGTGAACGCCCGCGCGCCCAGCTCGCGGCTCATCTGCACCGACTTTTCATCCGTGTGAATTTTCACTTCCGAAAAATCCGCCCCGATGCGGCTTTCCATAAAATTCCGCGTATCGTCCGGCAGTGTTTGGCCGCTGCCGCGGGAGGTTTCAATCTGCGATTGCACCCACGGTTTTACTTGCGTTCCGCTTGATGCGGAATCTACACTTAATTGCACCAAAGGCTTGGTTTGCAGCGTTTCTTCTTCTTCGCATTCCGCGCATTTCTTTTGGATAAAAGGCTCCGGCATCCGCATCACGCGGTCGGCCACGGCATCGGCTTCCTGTTCGTATTTGTCATTGGCCGCGCCCACTTCCAATTTTTTAAACTGAAACGTATGTGACAAAATGGTGGGCGAAACGCCGGCCTCGCGGTTGAAGATTTCGGCGGCGGTCGGGTAGTCGCCTTTCAAGGCCGAATCCACCGCCATCGGGGTGAGGGTGTTGCTGAGCCAAGCCGCCCGTTCAGCATCAAAACCCACGCTGAGTGCCAGTTGGAGCGTGTCCGTCCAGCGCGCTTGGATGGCATCGTAATCGCCAAAGCGAAACTGCGGGATGTTGCGATTGAAATAGGGCTGCGCCATCGCGTTCCAGTCGATTTGGCTGGTGGGGTCGCCCAGTTGAAATTCATCCCCGAAAAGGGAAGGCTGCCCCAGCGGGTAGTGGAAAGTGGAGAGCGGGAAAAGGTCGGTTTCGGGATGGGGTTCGTATTCCGAGGCGGCGTCGGGCGAGGGGGCTTCTGGGTCTTCCTCCCTTTGCAAGCTGGGCGCATTTTGGTTGGAATGGACAGGCTGCGCGGCGGGCTGGCGGGCGGGGGTGGCGTTATTTTTCGTGGCTTCTTTCATTTTTACAAAAATTTTAGGGCGTTTTGCATTCCCGCTCCAGCACTTGTTTTAAAAAGCGCGCCGAGGCGATGTCTGTTTTGCGCGAGTTCACTTCGTCGCGCGCCCAGTCTTGCGCGTCGTTGAAAGCCTTTTTGAATTTTCTGCCCCGGCCGTGTTTTTGTTTCAGTTCGCTGGTATGCACTTCGTGAATCTGTTCGTGCGCCAAGGTGATGCGTTCCTCAATCGGGCCGCAAAGTCCGGGTTGCTTTTTTACGGTCACTTTGCCAGAAGAGCTGGTCGTTCCCGCCGTGGTTGTAGATATTCCTCTCTTATTAAAAAAACTAATAACGCATTTTTCAATATCGCCGCCAGTTTTGTGCGCAGGGTCTTTTCCGCAATTCGAATAGGCTTTTATAAAAAGTTCACCGTCCTTGATTTCACGGTCCAAGCGAGGGAGGCAGGGGCAGAAAGTTTTGTCCACATCGGCCAGCCCCGAATGCGAGCGCCTAAAATTTTTCCGCAAGAAATCGGCATCCGTTTTCTCGCCTTCCGCATCCAACTCTTCCGTGATGAACAGTAAAGTAACGGCACTGATTTTTCCGTCAATAGCAATGCCCTGTTCCGCTTGCCATTCCGCCACGCCAATTGCCAAGGCCGCGTCTGATCGTGCATCCGACACCTTGAGTCCCCCGCCCAAAACGTCGCGGATTATCTTTAAAGCTTTGCGGGATTTGAACGCTCGGCGATTGAACCGCACCGCCTTCCGAATGTCCTTTTTAGAAAGATTTCGTGCATCGCCAAAACCTTCGGGACGAAGCGCCAAATCCCGCTGCACCATTTGCCCCGCCGCGCCTTGCTGCACGGTATGTACCAACTCGTGCGCCAGCAATCGTTGACCATCCGAACTTTCCGGCGAAAATTGCCCCGCCCCAAAGTGAATGTCGTTCCCCACCGTGAACGCCCGCGCTCCCAATTCGCGGTTCATTTTTTCGGAAGTGTTTCCGGTGTGGATTTTCACGCCCGAAAAATCCGCGCCCATCCGGCTTTCCATAAAATTTCGCGTGTTGTCTGGCAAGGCATTTCCCCCGCCGCGCGAGGATTCGATTTGCGACTGCACCCACGAATTTACTTGCGTTCCGCCTTTTGCGGAATCCGTTTTCATCCGCACCAGCGGCTTCATTTGGAGGCTTTTTTCTTCCTCGCAGTCGGTGCATTTTTTTTGTAAAGAAGAATCGGGCGCGCGCATCACGCGGTCGGCGACGGCGTTGGCTTCTTGCTCGAATTTGTCGTTGGGCTGGTTCGCTTCCAGCTTGGGCTGCACCCCGCCCGGCAGCGGTACGCCAGCATCGGAAGGTTCCGACCCACCCGTCCCAGAATGATCTGTAATTTCATCATCCGGACAAGCCTCACCGAAACTCGTCGTTCGACATTCCGCCCCGCTCACGCTTCCGTTGGCATCCACCACCGCGGTGTTCCAGCCGATTTTCCACCAATTGCCGCGGCCGTCGCGCACGTGGTCCACGTCCTCGCCCCAACTCGAGGAACTCCCGCCCGGCTCAACCCAATAAAGCCCGTCGTCGTCGCTCCATACCCGAATGCGGGAACCAAAATTATTGATTACCTCGCCATTGCCAATCCAGCGTTTCCAGTCGCCCATCACTATTTCGCCCGCCGAGTTGCGCACCACGTTGGCCGCCGCCCGCGAGTTCGGTTTTTCCTGGGTTTGTAACGCTTTCATTGTTTTTTGATCTTTTAAATAATTGATCCGCAGTCGGCCATTATCAATTTATTTTTGGCAATAATCGCACGGCCGTGCGGTTCTACACCGTCTTCCCTTCCTTCAAAAACTCCTTCCGAACCCCGTCCAAAACATCCGCTTGCCGGATAATTTCCTCCCCCCGTTCCAGCGCCATCAGCGAGGCACAGCGCACCACGTTCAAAATCGCGCCGCCGCTCATCTCATACTTTTCCGCTATGGCGGGAATATCGACGGATTTTTCCAGCCGGCTTTTTTTAGAAAAACCTTCCCGCCAAAGCCGCTCACGCTCCCGCTTGCTGGGCATCGGAAAGTGGATGATGGATTCAAACCGTCTTATAAAGGCCTCGTCCAAATTCCCCTTGCGGTTGCTCGCCAACAGGATAATCCCGTCGAAAATTTCGATGCGCTGCAACAGGAAGCTGACCTCTTGGTTGGCGTATTTGCCCACCGCATCTTTCATTTCGGTGCGCTTGCCAAACAGCGCGTCGGCCTCATCGAAAAACAAAATCCAGCCCTTGTTTTCCGCGCGGTCAAACACTTTGGCGAGGTTCTTTTCCGTCTCGCCGATGTATTTGCTCACCACCGCCGAAAGGTCGATGCGATAGACATCGCGGCTGGTGGCTTTGCCTAAGAGCGTGGCGGTCAAAGTTTTGCCCGTGCCCGGCGGCCCGTGGAACAGCGCGCGGTAGCCGGGCCGCAGTTTCTTCGCCAGTCCCCAATCGTCCGCCAAAGTTTGCCCGTGCTTCAACCAAATCCGCAGTTCGTCGATTTGCCCCAGTACGCTTTTTTCCAAAATCAAATCGTCCCACTCCATCTGCGTTTGCAGTAAGCGCGCGGGGAAGTCCGTACTGAAATCCGGTTTGTGGACTTCGCCCGTGGTCAGGTAGTCGAGAATTTCTCGCGAAATTTTCAGCGCGCCGCTCAAAAAAGGTTCGCCAGCGGCTGCGGGTTCCAGTTTCAGAATGTTGTGGCGCGCAAAAACGTGGTCGCGCTCGAAGAGTTTTTGCAGCTCGAACCGCGCGGTCAAATCACTGCCGGCCAAAAGGAAAAGCACCGTTTCGCCCGTGGGCAAAAACCCCCCGTGGGTCGTGCCTTTTTGCCCGCCAAATTCGGTGAAACCGCGCTCGGTGGCCTTGTTTTTTTGAAAGAAAACATCCAGCAATTCCGGTTTTGCGAAAGGCGCCAAAGCCAATGCCAGCACGGCGCGCTCGGCAAATCCAAAATTATAATGTGCAATGAAATCCGCGAAAAGCGAACTTCCTTTTTCCAAGGCGGGCGGCTGAATTTCCGCAATGGACGGCGCATCTTTTTCCTTTCCAAAATACCGCCGCACCCGCGCACCGATGACCTCCGAAAGCCACCGAAACTCCCGCTGCAAATCGCCGGCATTTTCCGCCGCGCGGCTCAGTGCCACTCCACGTGCAAGGGTTGGTGCATCCATTTCAGTTTGATGATATTTAGCGGCCACGGCAGGCTTTCCAACAGCATATCAAAAGGGCGCTGTTCCACTTTTAAAAACCAGCCCCCCTGTCCCGCCTGTGCGGGATTCTTCCTTTCCAATTTACCTTCTCTTTGTAAAAAGGAAGTCTGAAAACCTTTCACCGAAGTGTTACCCAATTTCGGCCAATTTTTAATGACGGATTCCAATAATTCTTTGGCCAATTCTTTTTCCCATTTTTCAAAAGAAAAGCAATCACCGTTTCCGTCATAATCAGGAATCAAATCCTGCACATCCATTCCGCATAAAATTTTGTTTAGCGGCAACAGATTTTCGGTGATTTTTTCATTTGGGAAAGCCATACATTGTAATAGGCGAGCGGCTTTTTCGCGGGCTTCGCGGTGGGTGAATTTTCCATTTGCCACCCAGTTCAGGTTTTCAAAAAACTTCTCCAAATACGGCCACAGCAAAACCAGTCCCGCGTTTTGGATGTAAATCGCCTCGTCCGTTTTGTGTTCGTTTTCGTCCTTCAAAATTTCCACTTCCTCCTTTTCCGCTTGACCTTCTTTGGTTTTTTCTTTTAATGAAAGAACGGCCTGCATTTCATTTTGAAAATCTTCGGATTCCTGTTTCGATTTTTCCATCATCACTTCTCGAAAATCTTCTTTTTCTTCAATAGTGAGGTTTAATTTTTTTTCTATTAAAAAAACCCAGTTTTCTATAAAAATTTTTGGGTGGTTAGTTCTCTTTTTTGAGTGTGAAAAAAGCGCGTTCAAAAGAATATTTTTATGAAAATTTTCAGGTATAATTTTTTCAAAAAAAGCAACCCATTGTTGGATATTTTCAAACGGGATAGTCTTCTTCACGATTTCCGCAAAAAACGGCTTTGAAAACTGTGCCGCCAGTCTCTTCTGCGCATTTTTAGATTTCAAGATTTCAAAAAATTCTGCTTTTTGCGAAGCTTTCAATTCGGGTAAAACCGTTGGAAGTTCCTTTTCCAACTGATTCAAATTCAAACCGTTGGCATTCCATTGAAAGTGGCCGTTTTGCAAGTAAAACAAAAATTGTCGCCACAACTTCTGACTTTTTTCTACCAAATCGAACTCCGCCTTTTCCGCAAAACCGTTCCCTTCCAAAATTTGCCTCCGCAGGGTTTTTCCCAGTTCGCTTAACAACTCGCTTTTGAAATTTTCCAGCGAAACAGCGCCCAAATCCACCACCAGCGTTTCCCATTTTAAGGTCGAATCTTTCGGCGCCAAGCGGTCAAACAAGTCGCCCATTTCCGGCAGCACTTCTTCCTGAAAATGCCGCACGAACTCGTCCTGCACGGCCGTTTTTTCGGGCCCGTCGTCCAATGTCAGTTCCAAGATTTGTTTTTGGATGGGGTGGGTCATCGGTCAATAGGTATTTGTTCCGTAATGAGCGTGTCGATGGCAATTAGGACATAGTGCGATAGCATTTTCAACCGTGTCATCGCCTCCTTCCGCTAACCGAATTTTATGGTGCACCTCCAAATATGGACGATTATTGCCATCGCATAAAAAAGGAGCGGGCTGGCTGCATTTTTGGCAATGTCCGTCGGCGCGCTCCAATACCTCCGCCTTCACGTATTCATTTCGCTTAAAAACTCTTGTTTTTATGAAAATTTGTTCGGGTTTTGGGTCGGATTTTTTCAGCAATTCCCGCCGTTTTTCAACACCTAACTCCTCGGCTGTTTCCAGCTTTTTTTCTTCCTCTTGATAGAATTTGTCCAACGGCATACTTTCCGAAATATCCCGTTGGCCATACAGATTGAGCAAATATTCCACGGCACCGCGCGAATGAGCGGTTCTTTGTATTCGTATTTGTTTCGATTTGATTGCGCTTTCAATAAAGAATTTATTTGGCTTTTTTATCCAAGAGGAATGCGCGGCCAAATCCGCTGCGGAAAGAATACATCCCACATTTGAGTCAGCCTTTACAATGCAGTCTGGCACTTCGTCCATTTTTTTAGAATAATGCTTCTTCTTAATGGTATGGCCTAAGAAAGTTATTGGAAGATGCTTGTTCTTTAATGCGATGCGCAATTGTTGCCTATCACACAAAACCAAAATTTCCTTTTTCTTAATCTGGATACAATATGGGTGACCCGTATTGAACCGTACAAAGTTGCCATTTTCGGCCATATTCAAATTCCAATTTTCTGCATTTATGGCATTGGCGTATTCCATAGCATTCCACATAAAATTCAAAATCTGGTCTCTATGAAAATCATTGGGAACCAATCTTTTAAAAACCTTCTCGGCGTCTTCTCTACTATTTCGGTTAAATTTTGACATAAAATTTTCAAAAACTATTCATTTTAGGGTGTCGTCCCTTCGGGACTCCGCGCGCTGTCCGCATTTTCCTACCCCACACTCACGTGTGGGGCTATCAATATGGCGTCCCTTTGGGACTTTTTCAACTCGAATCTAATTTTAACTCGTCTCTTCATACGATATACTTACACTCCGTCACCCCCTCTCTGAAGGAGAGGGGGACGGGGGGTGAGGTCTTATTTCTTAACAAAATTCACCCCCGTATTCCCCAGTGTGCTCTCCATCTTTTTCATCTTGTCATTGGAAATCCCCGAAATTGTCAGCGGCATTTTCGTCAGCGCGTTCCGCGCATCTACGGAGTTCATTCCCAAATCTTTAATTAAAAATGTAGTGACGGCCTTACTGTTGCTCCCGATATTGGAAATCACCGCCGAGTTACTGCCGCGTCCCACGTTTACATCATTGGGTTTTACCAAAGTCCGCCCGCCGTTTCCGCCACGGTTTTGCAGTTGTCCAATCAAATCTTTAATGGTGGTCTGAATACTGAAACTGTTGGTGCATTGCGATTTGTGAATTTCCAGCGAAACGGTCTTTCGCGGTGAATTAGGCGGGAAAACCAAAGCCGCCGAAAGAGGAACATTCCCCAATTTTCCCGTTTTCAAAATTTCCTTGCCGCCATCGCGGAAAATGTAGGTGTCGCCCGTTTGATCCACGGGCAGAAATTCCACAAAAACGGTTTGCCCTTCCGCCTTTTTCGGCACGATGCTGAATTGCGCATTGGGCTGCGAAATCAAAAGTTGTAATGTCGCCGAGCGACCCTTTTTGTCCGTGTATTTTAAATCGTAAAGCGCTGGGTAATTTTGGTTGGGAACAAACGAAAACTCACCGCTATTTTCGATGAGCTCGAAATTGCCATTGGCGTCTTCCAGCTTGCCGCCAGCGGGTTTCGTTATAAATTTTACCTCGGTTTTGCTGTCGGCGCAGAAAGTCCGCCCGCCGTTTTCGGTATCAAAAACCAGCGGCTCGGCGGCCACGCCCAGCGTTTTTTCCTCCGTGTCAAAACAGGCGCGGTTCGTGGCGGTCAGTTTCACGGTCAGTTTATCGCCAATGTTGGAAATCGGAATCAGTTGTAAATCCCTGTCCGTAAACAGTTTGCCATTCACATCCCAAGTAAAAGAATCCGCGTTTTGCGATTCGTTTTGAATGGATAGAAAAGCCAATCCGTCCAAGGTTTGGATATTTTTCTCGGTCAGTTCAAATTTCGCTTCGGGGGTAGCCAAAACTTCCACCGAAAGCTCCGCTGTTTTGCCTTCCACTTCGTAGGTAAACCGCTGCATTCCGGCTTGCACCGCCGCATCCGACGGGTCGAAAACAAAGCGGCCTTCTTCTTCGCTCACACCCGTTCCTTTTACCACGCCACCCTCCGGCGACACGATGAACGGATATTTTTCGCCCTCTGAATCGGGGGTACAAAACACGTTTTTGGGCAGGCTCAAACTCGCTTTCGTCTGTGGGAAAACGTAACTCACCGGCGGGCAGTCCGAGCAACAGATATACGGCAGCGAAAAATCCGCCACCACAGTTTTGTTAACCAATCGGCTCAAATCAAAATTGAAGTTCAAGGCAGGATTGAGCACAAAATTGCCAATATTTTCCAAGGGATTTCTACTAATGTCTTTCGGCCGAAAGGAGGATTCTGCCGCCGCTTCCACCAACTCGAAACGTTCTGGTATTGCGCTTTTCTTTAATTCTGTTTTGGGAGTATTCGCTCTTAAATTCGTACCCGCCAAAATATTTCCACGATCGAAAGCTGTGCCGCTAAACCCAGCGGTCAGTTCGTCCAGGTCAAACTTCGGCCGTCCGGTGCTGGGGCGGCTCGCTGTGTTTTCATCGTGATAAACCAAAACAAAAGTGCCACCTTTGGGAACGCCGGCCGTGTGTTCCAATCCGCGGTGGGTTTTAGCATATTCTGACAGCAAACTTTGCTTTTCAATTTTGTCCACCCGCGCCCGATATTCAGAATACATAACCTGAAATCCCATCAAATTGCAATCGAAAACAAAACGGTCGAGATGGTCGGAAATATCTTCTTCATTTCCGACGGCTTGAAAATCATCGCTCGCCAAATTCTCCTCAATTTTGGCTTTGAATTCTTTGGCTTTGTCCAACAATTTCACATACACCGCCTTGAAATCATCGTAATCCAATTCATACAAATCATCGGGAATGGCTTGCACCGCATCTTCAATCAGCGCGATCATTTGCAGCGGATATTGAATGCGCAAAAGGATGGTGCCATAATCGAAAGTGGCCGCGCCCCAAGGGGAGACCAGCACCTCATTGAGGATGTTGGAGACATTGTAAACATAACTGTTGGTGTTGATGAAATTGCTCATCACCAACTCGCCCACCGTGCCGGACTTGCCCTGTCCCGTGGCCGCTTTTTTCATCGCAAAACCTTGTCCACCACCTGTGATTCCGCCGCTTGGGGGCTGGTAGTATTTATGGGAATATTTAGAATAATCAGTGTAATCAAACACCGCTTTTCCGGTATTTTTAGGAGGCGATTTTAAATCGCCCGCTCCCGCCGCCGCCCCGCTTCCGGTTGAACTTCCGCCACTTTTCGGATTGTATTCGATGTCCGCAAAATAGTTGCTTTCCTTGGTCAAAAAGCACAGCATTTCCTGCCGCAAGCGCGCGTATTGCGCATCCAAATCTTGAAACGAACATTGGTATTCCTGCGTCAATTCCGCGCGGGTTTTGGCATCAGGTTGGCGGCCGAGTTTCACCGCCACGATGTCGAAAGCCAAACCAAATTGGTCGCGCTGCCCTTGAATTTCTTGTAAGGCATTTCGGTAATTTTCGCCAATGTGGCCTTCAATCCTAAAGAAATCATTTTCGGCCATCCGTCCGGTCAGGCGGCGCGTGGCGACCAAACTTTTCAGCGGCACTCGGTTTGCAAAACGTTCGGAAAATTTGGAAATTCCGATGCGATTTTTACACCGCCGTTTGCTTTCGTAATCCCAATTTTGTTGCAGTTCATTTTCGGAATTATCTGAATAATAAAACGGCTGCGCGCGCTGTGAAAGCGGGTACATCGTGCTTTTGCTTGGCGTGATTTCAATGTCAAAATCGCTGGGAATCCTGAAATTTTCCAAAATCAAAAACAGGCGGTCGAAAAGGCATTTTACTTTTTCGTGCAGATGATTCGGCGTATCCAAAATCGGTGAGGGATACCAGCCGTGGCGATACACCGACGGCGCGCAATCGCCCGTGGGCAGCGCATCGCCAAGCATCAAGTGGCAGCCGAACAAACTTTCATTAGGGCAGCAAATCGACAACAAATCAAAGGCGTGCTCGCGGAATTCATCGTAAGCATCCGCTAAATCGCATAAAAAATCATAGAAATATTGCTGGTGCGCGGCATTTTCGGAAAGCGTCTTTTTATAGGCCTCCTCAAAACCTGACCGCAAAGTCGATTCGTTGTATTTAATTCCTTTTACATCCTGAAAAAGACGCGCCGCTACCCGTTCGCTTTTGCTCAAAGCGCTCACCATCTGCGGAATTCCATTAACAATCGCACTATTGAAAACACCCTGCAACGAACTGAAACTCACCCCGTGGGCAGCGGGCACCACTACTTTTTGCATCCCGATTTCCGGTAGGTAAAACGCGCCGTTCACGTCCTGCGCCAAGGTGGTTTCGGTCTGCGCATTTCGGTAGCCTTCCTTGGCGGAAATCAGCGCGCGCAAATCCGCTTTTTCCACCAACAATTTCCGAATCGTGAAAATGCGCTTCTTCCCTTTATCGTTGCAATCCTCTGGAATACAGTTTTTTAAATCCTCATCCAACTTTTCCAAATACAGCAAAACCGCTTTTTCTTGCAAGAAATTTTCCGACACCGTCGAGAGCGGTGACACATCTTTCGATTCTTCCAGCGCGGCTTCCTCGGCGGTCAGCATTTCCATCAATTTCATCCCTTTCAAATCGGGATAGTCCACGGGGTCGGTGTATTCTTTTTCGCGAATGTGGGTACAGATGGTTTCGTCCATCACCACCAAAAAACCCTCGGAAGTAACGCCGACACCTTTGGAAATCGCGGTGGCTTTTCGGCCGCGGCCACCCGCGTATTTCAGTTCCAATCCGCAGGCTATTCCAATGCCAATCAACTTGTTACGGGTCAGTCGCTCTTGTTCTTCCAGATACACGACCAAATCGTTCAGGTGGCCGCTCGTCAAAATCTGGTCAGCCTCGAAAATGGGGTAGGTATTTGCTTTCATAATCATTTGATTTTTAATGTTTGAGCCCCCTAAATCCCCCAAAGGGGGACTTTGCGCCGCGCATTTGCACCGCTACATTCCACTCCACTTTCCCCGCTTTTGGGGATAGGGGGCTTGCGTATTTTTTTTCTTTAAATGGTCCTTTCAAAATTTTTTTACTTTCTCGCGTTGGCCCCCAACCCCCCTAAGGGGGGCTTTGCGCCCTCCGAATCTCAACCACCATTTTCCACTCCAGCAATCCCGCACTTGCGGGAGAAATGGGGCCAACACCGCTAAATTCCGCTCCTACAAGTCCCCCTTTGGGGGATTTAGGGGGCTTTCGATCGGGTCAAACTGCCCCAGCACTGTATTCCCCAGCATCACCGGATTTTCGTTTTCACTATCTACACAATCGTGCAAATGCGCCTGCGGGTGAATATTTTTCAAGTTTTGTAAAACCTCAGTCAGCGCGGCCAGCTTGGCTTTCAGCGCGGTTTCGTCGGGATTTTCCTTGGCGTTTTCCTCCAACCAAGCGCGCCAAGCGGTTTCAAATTCTTCCATTTGATTTTCGTCTACCCAGCATATTTTTATCGCGATGTGCGCGGGGATTTCCAACCGCATTACGCGCTCGGCAAAGCGGCGAAATTCCATCGTCCGAAACCGCTCCGGCCAGTAGGGCAGCACCACCGAGGCGCGGAACGAATACGGGTCTTCCTCACCGCAGGTTTTGCAATTTTCTTCGAGGCAGACTTCCATCAGTCGGTCGTCCTGAAATTTCGGCCGCAGCAAAACGTGCTCGACCAAATGCATCCCTTCATCCTCGCATTTCCGCCCCAGCATATATTGCAGTTCCACGATGTTTTTGTCGCGCGCGGCGGCCGTTTCGTGGAACATACTCGTGCCGATAATTTTATTGTTTTTGGCGATGAGGTTGAAATAGAAAGTCCCGTCCACGGCGGTTTCGCGGCGGTATTGTTCCTCTTCGATGCCGTTTTCCATCACCGATGAAATGCCGTTTTCGATGCTTGCATCCGCCAGATAGCCCTCGCTACGAAACAGCACCCGATTATAATGTGTCCGCACGCGAAAGCGCCATTGATCCTCGATGTCCTTGTATTTTTCAAACAAATCTTCGATCGGCGCGCACTCCAATTTTCTTCGGTGGAAGTCGTTGAACCCCAGTAATCTACCCACCCGTTTTTCAAAACCGGAAACGTTGGCCGTGTGCCAAATTTCGTTTTCATCGGAATAATCCAAACCTTTGCCGCGCTCCGAACTCAGCTGCGGATAATCGCACAAAAAGCGGGTTTTGTCGGCTATCATTTCCCGTTTGACATCGGCATCGGTTTCATCGTCCAATTTTTTCATCGAATGCACGAGCGCCGAATATTCCGAAAATTGCTCGGCAAAACGCCCAATCAGATGGTTGAGAAAACGGTTGCGCCTTTCCAAGAAAAGCGTTTCATTTTCAAATAATTTTTGTAAGGAATCCGCATCTAAATTTTGATAATATTCACCTTCAAAATCGCCATCAATCCCATTGATATTTTTTAAATATTGAGAGAAATAGGTGAGTTTTGTTTCTTCATCCCATCCATATAGATTTTTGGTGTTTTTTAGTTGCGATAAATAATTCGCCAAAAGTTGGTCGAAAAACAGCAAATATCCTTTCAATTGCTTGGCTTGGGCTTTGCGCAAATTTTGTTGCTCGCGGTTCAAATTCTGATTCAGCGGCAGCCCTTTTTTTCCGATGCCATAGGTGAGTGGAAATTCATCTTGCACGGTATAATGTTCTTCCAAATTCCGCAGTTTTCCATCGGGAATCGGCAAGTCATTTTCGTGTTCCAAAAGCGCCATCGGTTCGGTCAGCCCGTTCAGCATTTCCAGTCTTTGCAGTGTTTCTTCGGTATCCGCCAAAAACGGGATGTCGGATTTAAAAAGCAAAAATTTTGATTTGCGAATGGCGAGACGCGGCTTGTGGCCTTGCGAAATTTGCAGTGTCCATTTTCGGTTCACCACTTTGCGATTACCCAATTCGTCGTACTGCGTCATCATTAGGTTTTTCACGGCTTTCACACCGGAAATATCCATCAAAATATTCACGATATCCGACGCATAAATACAAGCGCCGAGTTTGGAATTATGCAGTTCTTCATCCAAAATAAAACCGTGTTCCAGCATCGGGCCGTTGAAAATTTCATCCGGCGAAAGCCCCAAATCCAATAGTTCTTTCAACGTATAAGCGTGGATGGGCGGCGACAGATACCACTGCAATTCGTGACAGACTTGCGCCTGCACTTCTTCCAAATTGGCATCGTTTTCCAAATCCAAATCGGCGCAAATCGCCACGTCTTCAATCGGCACGGTTTGGATGTCCAAAAAGTCTTCGCACAAATTGCGGTTGGCCATTAGTTTGGCGCGGGTTTCCGCAATCAGTTCGCCGACGCGTTTTAGTTTTTTATGATATTTAAAAAAAATACTTCCCAGTACATTTTTGACCCATTCTTTTTCTAATTTTTCAATGGAAATTTCTATACCGTTTTTATTAGAAATAAAAGTGCTTTTTATATTTTTTAATTCAATAGAAGAATTGCCACTTTCCGTTTTAAAATTGATGGTGAAATCCGCTTGCCAATAATTTTTCTTCAATTCTGCATCGGCCACGCTGATGGAATTGATGGATTCCGCTCCCGCGAAAGCGAGCAAATCAGCATCCGATTTTTTCCACTTGGGGAGCAACACTTCCACTGTCAATCCTGCCAAATCGCCGCGTGAAATAGTGTGCGTCAAAAGCGCGGAGTTCAAATCGCCAACCTCGCGGTCAGTCCCCAATTCCAACAGAACATTGTAAAGCCCGCGCACTTTTACTTCTTCTAAATCAGGAAGTTGCGTGGTAATCAACTGGCTTTCTTCGCAGTCGGCCCACATTTTAATTTCGCCCCGTTCCGTGCAAGCGAGCCACGCATTGTCAATCCCCAAAATGTCAATCAATAATTTCCGGTAATCCAATTCGCTGAAGGCGCGGTTGGTCAGGATGTTTTTGGCGGTGTGGAATTGGTTGGAATGTTCGCCTTCGGTTTCTTCGGCGAGGATGTCACTCATCTGAAAATCAGTACGATACCCCAAGTCGGTAATTGCGTACGACAGCACTTCCAAAATGGTGATGCCCGAATCGTGGGTGTTGAAATCCGTCCACCATTTCGTCGCGATAGACTCCAAATATTCCAGCCCCGCCTTGCGCAGAGCGTAGAAATCTTGGCTCTCGCGGAGCTGCGGATTTTGCGGTATGGTCAGCGATTCGGTCACGTTACACAAACTTTTTCAATGGTGATGGAATGTTGTTCTTGCGGCACGGAAACCAAAATGCTGCGGCCCGTGCTGGCTACGGCTTCTTTCACGTTTTTCCGCGCGCCGTTCACGGTGTGAAACAGCCGCAAATTGCGCAGGAAATTCACGTATTCCCGCTCTTCGATGAAGTCCAAAATTTCCGATTCGTGCAGCCGCCCGCCGAAGTCGATTTTGGAAGTTTCATCAAACGCCCACGGCGACAAAAACTCGGTTAAATCTTGTTGCAATTGCCGTTGGAAAATCGTTTCGTCGCGGCCTTCGTACAGCTCCACCACGCATTCAATTTCCACTTCTTCAAACTGTGGATTGTCCACCGTCAGGCGCACCCATTTCGAGGTGCGGATTTTCAGAAAATTTTCAATCTCGTTTCGCAAAGCCTTGCTGGTGTAGGGTTTCAGCGGGTCGGCCGCCACGTCGCTTTTCAAATTGGGAATCGGCACAATCGCCAAATGTCCACTCCTTTTTTCGTTGTAAATATCGGCCGCGATTTCGGTGTGCGGCAGGCATTTCACCTTGTAAATCGCGGGAAAATATTCCAAGATTAGATGCTCGTAATCCCAGATGGTAACCGCGCGCTCCTTGTGGCGCAGGCGCTCGCTGACGCGGGTGTAAAAAGCCTCGTCCGCCTCCGCCGCGCGCCCGCCGAAAGAGTTGTAGGGTTGCGTTACTTTTTTGATGGCGGCATCTTTTACCGCCAGCCCCTTCACCGTGCCGGCTTCCAGCGGTGTGGCGAGGAAATTCGGGTCGTTTTCATTATCGACGAAAACGGCTTGGGCGGCTTGCGCCAATACGGCAATCGCTTGCGAAACGCCGTCGGTATCTTTTTCAACGTGGGCGCGCAGCCAATGCAAACCGTTGGTAAAACGCGAATTTTCAGCCGTCGCATTTTTCGGAAACGAAAACGTGATGATGCCGCTTTTCACCAAATTATCGGTGGTATCGGAAATTTCAACGTTCTGAAAATCAACCCATTGATTGTTATCCAAAAAACTCCAATGCACTTTGGGATTGTCTTTCAGCGGATTTTCGCTGCCCTCCGCCAATTGAAAAAGGAGTGACAAATTTTGCGGCGGTTTCAAATCTTTGAGGCCAATGTAAAACTCGCCCTCGCCATCAAATTGCGGGAAAAGCGGCAGGTTTTCAGAAGTTTGATTCAGATAAGGATGCAACTCGCGCGCGCCAAAAACATCGGAATGAAAAAACTGCGCGGTGCGGTTTTCAAAGGCGTCGATTTGCAATTTTTCCTCAGTGGGAAAAGCGGTAAAATCCAAAGTTTGAACGGCGGTGTAATTGAGCGAAACGCTGGCGACCTCCGGTGTGAAGGGCTGTTCAGGCGCGGTATCCAGTGTGTTTATCGCGGCATCGGTTAGCAAATTGGGATAATCGGAATGACCGAAATCCGGTTTTTGCAGTTTGATTTTTAAGAGTCGATTTTGGTCAAAATCATCTTCGGCGAGGCTGTTGTTTATGGGTTTGATTTTATCGAGATTGGCAAATTCTTTTTCAAAAAGGGCGAAACCTGCGCGGCCCTTTGCGCCAAGTAAAAACTGGAACAATTGGGTTACCAAAACCCAAAATCGAGGGATGGAAAAAGCGGCCACAATCGCCGCTACAAAATCTGTAATGGTTTGGTTTCCAACAAAATCATAGCGGTGGAAAAGCTCTTTTTCTTCAATGGGTTCGGCGGTTGAGATGGGATATTCGGTTTCCACTTTGGGCATGTTTTCATCAAAAAAATCAGCGGAAGCGAAAGAATAGACCGCGTAATCCACATACCTTTTTAAATAGCGCAACTCATTGTGCGCCAGCCCGTATTCCGGCAGCGTTTTCCATTCCAATTCCACTTCCAGTGAAGTCAAATTTTTAGAAGCCGCCTCGCGGTGCGCGATTTCCAAAAAGTCGCCTTTTTCCGGCTGCGGGCCGAAGGGGAAAAACGGCTTGGACGCATCCACCGCGCCGAGCGAATTTTCGGCTTGCACATTGGGCGCGCGGCTCACCCGCACTTCCAAATCCAGCTTTTCCAAGCGGATGTTTTTCAAATCTTGATAGGGGAAATCGGCCTCTTTTTCATTTTTCAAAACCACCCGCAACAGCGGCAGCGACGTTTGAAAAGCCCCGCCGTGAATTTCGGAATCATAGGGAAAAGTGGCCTCCGCATCGGGAGGCAAAATCCCATAAAAATACAATCGGCCGTCATCGGGCAAATCCAGCGCGGCGGGGTCTTGCAGCGAAATTTTCAGCCAGTCTTTTTCACCAGTGATTTCCGCTTTGAAATCGTTGAAATCAAAATGCGAGGCATCGAAGTCCGCATCGGCATCGAAAGCCAAAATGATTTCGCGGGTGCCGCCTTCCAAAAACAACATCGCGGAAGCCACGGCAAACCCGATTTCAGGAAGCTGGTTTTGCGCCGTGCCGAACAGAGGCCAGCGGGTGTTTTCTTCGAGCGGTTCCAGCCCATCCGCCGAATTGGCCACGGGCGCGCTGTAAATCCGCTTCACTTGGCGCGTCTCCTCGTCCGGCGCGTGGCTGTCTTCTTTTTCGATAAAAACCGAGTGGAGCATTTCCACCTTGGCCTTGTTCAGCGCGGTGTCGGCGGCGATTTCGTAGATGACTTCTTTGCCCAAATCATCCTTTCCCGCTTTGAGCGGCGTACCTTTTTCCAAAAGGAAATCCGCCACATTTTTTTGCAATTCAAAAGTGAGATGCACGGCGTCCGGTTCGGCGGCCTTGGGCGGCAGCGCGAGGACGTCTTTGTAATAAAAATCGAGGTGTTGCTGGGTGAACGAATTGAGATGGTCGTGGGCAAAATCCATCATTTTCAAAAAAGCCAACAAGAGCGAAACGTGCGGTTGGTGGCCGTCGTAATTCTCGATAGAATCCTCAAAATGGTACGCCGATTCGGCAACCACGCGCCCCCACGTTTTGAAAATCTTGTCGAAAAGCGCGGCCAAATTTTCGCGCGCAGCTTCTATTTTTCCAATGTTGGAAGGCGGCAGCGGTTTTCCGAAAAGGGCATCATCGGCGGAAATATTGGCATACAAATCCGTCCACGAATTTTCGGAATTTTTAAACCACGGCTTGGAAAACCCAGCGGTCAGCACGTCTTGCGCCGCCCAAATTTCGATGGGAAAATCAAACACATAATCGATGGAGGTGTCATCAATCAGATTTTTTTCGAGGCCGAATTTGTAAAAACCGACCAGTTGCGCCAAATCCCGCGACAGCGCGCTCTGCACTAAATTGGTCATCTGAACCGCCAGCGGATGCCCAACGGGGAGCGCTAAAAAATGCTTTTCCAAGCGGAACAGGAGCGAAAACAGAAAGTCAAAAATATTCTTGAAACCCGCTTTAGTAGTGATGTTTCCAATAAAATCGCGGTTGAAAAAACGTTGCGTGGCGGCGGTGTTTTCTTTGGAAATCTCCGCGAGGATGTACGACAAATCCTTTTCCAACATCCCGCTCCAGTCGCCGTCTTTTTGGTTTTGCGGATTGTAAAAATGGAGGTGCTTGGAAAATTTTTGGAGGAGGATGAGGAAGTCGGCGTGGTCGCGTTCTTCGGGCAAAACGTAATCGGTAGCCAGCGCCGGCAGCGCCCGCTGGGCTTGGCTGGTGCCGCCCCGCTGGACGGTAAATTGGGTGTCGATTACGGTGGTTTTCATTTTGTTTTGGTTCAAATCCGCTTCACTTTGCGCAAGCCCCCATTCTCCCGCACGTGCGGGATTACTGCGGTGAAAAATCTTGCGTGCTAATTTTCCGGCAATCTTTTCACGTCCGTGTGCTTCGCCCCCCTTTGGGGGGTTGGGGGGCTTTACGAAGTATGCATTTTTTTTAAAATTTTATTCTTTTTAAAATTAGGTTAAGTCAATCTCAAATCCGCTTCACTTTGCGCAAGCCCCCATTCCCCCGCACGTGCGGGATTACTGCGGTGAAAAATCTTGCGTGCTAATTTTCCGGCAATCTTTTCACGTCCGTGTGCTTCGTCCCGCATTTGCGGGATTGGGGGGCTTTATGAAATTTGCATTTTTTCAAAATTTTATTCATTTTAAGATTAGGTTAAGTCAATCTCAAATCCGCTTCATTCGTATAAAACGGGTACACAAAATTGTAGCGCGAGTTGGTGGTGCGCACGGTGAAGCTCACTTCGATGTGAATCACGCCTTCCACTTCGCGGGTTTTTTCGAGCTGCACGGAATGCACGTCGATGCGCGGCTCGTGGTATAAAATGGCGGTTTTTATCAGGTCGGCCATATAGGTTTTCAGGTTTTGGTCGAGCGGCTCGAAGAGGAGTTTTTCGAGGTTGCAACCGTAGGTAGGCTGCATCACGCGCTCGCTGGGCGTGGTCGAAAGCAAGATTTCCAAGTTCTTTTTGATGTCCTCCACCTCGGAGGTCATTTTCACCGTGCGGCCGCCATTGCCGAAAGTGGGCGGGAAATTCCAGCCCGTGCCGAGGAAGTTTTGTTTTTCCATTTTGTTTATTTTTAAATAGTCGACGGTCGGCAGTCCATAGTCCACAGCCTGCGTGGATAAAGCCCC
This sequence comes from Owenweeksia sp., assembly GCA_965214115.1. Taxonomy (GTDB): domain Bacteria; phylum Bacteroidota; class Bacteroidia; order Flavobacteriales; family Schleiferiaceae; genus Owenweeksia. The sequence continues at coordinate 113,514 of CBDCAU010000008.1, read as the reverse complement.
CTAAATCCCCCAAAGGGGGACTTTCCCAGCGCGCAAATCCCGCGCACAGGCTGTCGACCGTCGACTGTTAGCTGTCGACTTCTTCATCCACCTATCAACACCGTAAATTCTCCCATCACAATACTGCCGCCGTGCACCGTGGTGTCGCCCAGCCGCGCGGCGGGCATCCCACCAATCAGCACCGTACCCGAACCCGTTGCAATGGTATCTGGCGGGCCGGCGCAAATGCACAAATCCCCCATCCGGGCAGCGGGCATTTTTCCAATCAGCACCGTTACTGCGCCCGCAATTACCGGCCCTCCCACGTGGGGGTTGGGCGAGGTGAGCGGGCAGATGTGAAGATCTCCTATTCGGGCGGCGGGTTTGCTCATTTTGTTATTATTAGTCCACGGTCGATAGTCGACAGACCACAGCCTGTGTGGAAAATTGCTGCGCAGTATTCTCGTACGCAGACTGTGGTCTGTAGGCCGTAGTCTGTTGGCTTTTCAGTTATCATAATTTCTTTTTAGTCGACGGTCGATAGTCCATAGTCCACAGCCTGTTTGGGTAAACTTTGTGCGAAACACTTATCACGCACAGCTTGTCGACCGTCGTCTGTGGACTGTTGGCTTTTCAACTTTTACTATTCATTATTACCTATTCGCTATTCTTCTGACGCTGTTAGGTCGGAGACGCTAACAGGTCAGCTCATCCCGCACAGGCCGTCGACCGTCGTCCGTGGACTGTCGACTTTCCTCAATTTATCAATACCATCGCCCCCTTCACCACCGTCTGCACATTCGCGCTCAATTCCGCATTGACACCGCCTTTAGCCTTGAAATCTACTCGTGCTTGTTGGGTCACGTTTACGCCTTCAAGGTTGAAATCCGTGGCGGCCTTCAAATCCAAGGAACCAGCACTTTTGATGACGATGCCGGAGGAGGTCATCTCAATTTTGTTTCCGTTGGAATCTTTCAGCAAAATATTTCCGGCATTGTCATCCAGCACCAAAGTGTTGCCGCGCGGCGTTTTCAGCGTGATGGAGGATTTGTCGTCGTCAAATTCCAGTTTCATTTCCGAGCGGGTGTAAATGCCTTTCAGGTGGTTGTCGTCAGTAGCGGAAACGGGGGCAGGCTTGGCTGAACTGTGCAGCGCGCCCAGCACCACCGCGTCGCGCGGGTCGTCGTTGATGAACCCCACAATCACCTCATCGCCGATTTCGGGGCGGAAAAAAGTGCCGCGATTATCGCCCGCGTCCAGCAAGGCGGTGCGGGCCCAAATGCCTTCGTCCTCGGCATCCACCACGGGAATTTTGATGAGAATCCGGTCTTCGCCGTCGGGGTCGCTTTCCAGTTGGCTCACCGTGCCGATTTGCAATCCGTTCAGCGTGGGCAACAGTTTTTCGGCGGGTTTTTCATTTTTAGAAAAAAGGTTTTGAAAATGATTTGGCGACAGCCCGATTTGAATATCGGTAAACCAATTTCCATTGGAAATATCGTGGCGGATGCCGCTGACGAAATGCTCGCCGTTGAACCGCTCGCCCAATCCCGCCAAGGAAATGAGCTGGCCCACCGAAACGTGGGGCGTGCCTTCCACCCGCGCGCGTCCGCAGATTTTCGCCAATCGGCTGCGCAGCAATTTCGCATCCGCCCACGCTTGCAACTCTTGGGATTCCACCGCACCGGAATGGCTCAGTTCGTAAGGGTCGCTGCCCAAACTTTCCGCGATTTCTGCGCCGCTCAAATCGCCCGCCGAGGCAGTAGCGGGTTCGTCCGCTTCTTCTTCGATGATTTCTTGATTGGCAAAATCCCACGCTTCCGAAACCGCGCCAGCCAGTTGGTGGCGCGCGTCCATTTCGCCTTCAAATTCATACAGAGTCCGGCCGTAGGCAAATTCCGCCTCGCTGTTTTCCGCTTCGGCGGGATTTTGGACGGAAACGCCGTCGTCCGTGCAAATCACCACCAAACCGTTGGCTTCGGCGCGCCGCACCAAAAAATCCCAATCGGTGGTCTGCCATTGCACCATTTCTTTATGGATGACCGAAGTTTCGGCCACATCCCCGCCAAGGGAATATTTAGATAAAATCTCCGAAAAAATATCGGAATCCGACATCTCTTTATAAAAAGTGGAACGCGGCGTGGTGGTCATTTTAATTGCCTTGTGCTTGCATTCCACTTCGAGAATGGCACTGCGGCCGCGCTTTATTTTTAAGGATTGGCCGATGACCATTCCCTTGAAAACCGTGTCTTCTTCCGAATGAAATCCGACTTGAATTTCGATGTCATTTCCCGCAAGGAAAAAATCGGAACTACTCGCCTCGAAAGTTTGCTCGGCGGGGTCGCCGTCCAAAATCTGCAAAACCGCGTAGGGAATCCGGTTGACTTCGCGGTTAATGGTAATAGATTTTACCTGCACCGTGGGCGGCAGCGCCTCGCCGCCAATCATCACCGTGAAGGTGACCAAATCGGAATGGACGGTATCGAATGTGGGCAGGAGCGGCATCAGCGGGTGGTTTTATCGATGGGTGGAAATTGCAGTTCTTGGCCGCTGTCCAATTGGCGGAAACTGTCGAGGTCGTTGGCGCGCGCCACTTCGATGTAATGGCGCGGGTCGCGGTAAATTTCGTGCGCCATCAGTGGCAAGGTTTGGCCTTCTTCCACCGTGCGCTGGTGGGTAAGGTCGGGCGAGGTGATGTTGTTGATGAGCGCTTCCAGCAAGGTTTCCGATTGCGCCTGAAAAGTCGCCGAAATGGTGGCGCGCAACGGCAGCCCGTTCGGCCGGAACATCTCGTATTTCACCTGCATATTGGTGAGGACGGCCTTCACGATGAACGTGCCCCAAACCAGCGTCAGATAATTCGGACGGTGGATTTTACCATTAAACCCCACCGTGTGCTTAAAAAGTTCGATGTCGGCAAACACTTCGCGCTTGCTGCCGGATGCGCCCGTTCCATCTATCAAAAAATCAAACGAATATTGCCGCGAGCAGATATTCTCAAATTTGTGGTTGCTGCCCGTGGTGCCGGAAGCCTGATCGCTGTTGTAATTGACTTGGTGGCTCACCGAAAAATTTTCGGGATTGAACATCGCGATGTACAAGCCCACGGACGGGCCGCCCATTTCGTACTTCGGGTTCGCAAAAGAAACAATGGTGAGCTTGTTCAGCATTTCAGTGTGCGGCTTTTCGTTTTAAAATATCCATCACGCGGTCCACGGCTTCCTGTACGATGGCCTCGCGGTCGTTTCCGCCAGAACGGGATTGGCTGTTTTGTGCCGCGCCGTTTTGGTGCGGGCCGCAATTTTCGCGCACGTCGGCGCGGATAATCATTTCTCGGATTTCGATGGGCATTTTTTTTTTGTTTCAGGTTTCGGGTTTCGTGTTAGCCCCCTAAATCCCCCACCGTGTGCCGTATCAGCAACGATGCACGGCAAAGGGGGACTTTGGGCCTACACTTGATTTCTACTTTTTGGAAAATCCCAAAGTGTAAAATCCACAATGCTTTTTCACGCAATCGTTCCACGCTGGTGTGCTTAGCCTCCCGCACGTGCGGGATTGGGGGGCTTGAAGCTCAGGTCCCCCTCAGGGGGATTTAGGGGGCCAGCCCTAAGTCGCCCCCCCCACCCTCCACCTTAAAATATTGATACGCCAACTCCAGCGTCTCCACCGCCGCTTTGCTTTCTTCCGCATTAAACTCGGACACTTCCCACTTTGTCGGCCAGCAATTCACAAAATTGTAAGTGTGCAGCGGTTCGTGTTCTTCGTTCATCAAGGAGATGGAAACCGAGGCCGGCTCGATGTCCATATCTTCAATGGCCTTGCGCACCCATTCGATGACGCCGGAATCCGTGAACAGGCCGCGCTTCAACACCAAATTGGGGTAGCTGGCGCGGGTGGGGAGTTTGTGGGAAAAACGGTTTTCGCCGCCTTCCTTCACCTCCTTCACTTGCAGTTCCTGCGAAATGCCGCGCACTTCTTGAAATCGGGTGTCGGTGGCCGTGGCCCCGCCCACTTCGATGTGCACCACAAAGTGGAAACCGACCGCTGGGTAAGCCGCCATTTTTAAACGGTTTCAATGGTCAGCCCTTCGTGTACCAGCTCGATGGATTCGATGGCCACTTCGTTGCCGTCGGCTTTTAGGCCGGGGCTATCCACTTTGCTGGGCCACGCGTTGCGCACTTTCCACACCATCACCGGCTCGTGCTCTTCGTTGAGCAAACTGATGGTGATGTCGCGCCGCTCGATGGTGTTGAGCTGCACGGTGTTCCACCATTCAAAATACTCATTGTTAGTCGCCACCACGCCGCGCTTCAGGGTGATGTTGCCGTACTTCTGCAAGCCGGGCATTTTCAAAGTGGAATACACGGGGCTTGCGCCATCGCGGTATTCAATCATTTGGGTTTCCACGCTCAGCCCCGATACTTCGGAAAAACCGAGCGACACACCGCCCCAATCCACTTGGAAATGAAAGACGGGTAAGGGATAATTTGCCATTTTAATTTAGTTTAAAAGTTTATAAAGTTGTCAGTTCTTGGTTGTCGGTAGCCCCCTAAATCCCCCAAAGGGGGACTTTAGCTACACACTCGTTTTTGAAATGCTATCACGGGAGTGCGTTTCGCCCCCCTTTTGGGGGTTGGGGGGCTTGCGTTTGTGTTACGACTCCTGCAGCTTATGCGAAAACCTCAGAATAATAAACTCCGCCGGCCGCACCGCCGCCATTCCGATTTCCACAATCAAGCGGCCTTCGAGGATGTCCACCGCCGTCATCGTAGTGCCGAGGCCAACGTTTACGAAAAAAGCATCTTCGGGGGTGGCCCCGGCCAGCGCGCCGTCGCGCCACAGGCGGTTCAAAAAGTTTTCGGCCTGTGCTTTCAGGCGAATCCAAGTGTTGGCCGTATTCGGTTCAAATACTACCCAGCTCGTCGCCTTTTGCAGGGATTCTTCCACCATATTATATAAGCGCCGCACGGGGATGTATTTCCATTCGTTGTCGTTGCCCGCCAAGGTGCGCGCACCCCACACCAAGATTCCCTTACCGGTGAAGGCGCGGATGGCGTTGATGGATTTTCCGGCGGTGGGGTCGATATTCAGTTCGCCTTGCTCCTCTTGGGTTATTTTTTGGGTAAGGCCAGCCACCCCGCTAAGGCTCACGTTGGCGGGGGCTTTCCACACGCCGCGGGTGCGGTCCACATAAGCATATATCCCGGCAATGGCGCCGCTGGGCGGCATTTTGGTCAGGCTTTTGGAGATGGCCTTTTGGATGTTGTTGACCCCAGGCACATTGTCAAAAATTTCTTTCTCTAAGCTGTCTTCTATCAACTTGGCCGCGGCTTCCAATTCTTGATAGGCGATGATGATGGATTGGGCGAGGGGTTTGACCTTACTTAGCAGTTGTTGGTTTCTTTTCTCGTTGTTGCTCAGGCCGTCCAATTCCTCCTCGCCAGTATAACTCGGCTTTTCTTCGATACCGTGTGTGCTCCAAGGGAGCGAAGTCCAATCAATACCTGATGATTGAAGCACGGATCCCGAGGAATCCGTGATTTCTTCCCCTGCTTCGTGGTTCAGCTTGTTGAGCGATATCACAACACTTTCAATATCATTGATAAGCATCGTGGCCTTCTCCGAAAGGTTGTTGTTTTGGTCAGCTGTTTTTTCTGTCAAACCGATAGTGTTCAAATCTTGGCTCGCAATTTCTCCCATCCTTTTTAGCGCATCATAAAGGTTTTCCAGCATTGTTTGGCTTTTGCCGGTAGTTGCCCCACTATTGATGTCGGCTATGCTGATTCCGTGCTTTTCTTTTAGTTTATGACCGCTGAATTCGCCATCCATCAGCCCATCATCTGCGATAAGCCGATCCAACAGCCGGAAATTGTCTTTCGTCGCAGGGTCATCCGTACGTTCTTTTAGGTCGATGGCGCTCGCGCCCCCTTTTTTGAAAACCTGTTCCGTAAAAATCACGGTAGCGCACCCTTTTTGGAAAAGAGCTTTTCAGGTAAGGCGTATAAGCCGACCCGTACTTCAGGTGGCTCGTTCCGATGCTGTTTCGGAACTCCTCACCTTGCCAGTCCGATTCCAGCAAGTCCATAATCACAAAGCGGTCGCCTAAGTCGGCGGCTTGTTTAAGGGCTTCTTTTTGCAACTGATAGAAATCGGCAGGGGTATCCAGTCCGATGGCGTCCGGAAAGACTATCAGCGTAGGTTCGTCTTCCTTTTTGAGTTTATTCAAACTGTCCGTGAAATGTTGCAGTTCGGGAGCCGCGCCGTATTGTCCACAGCTAAAGATGTAGCATTTTCCGCCCCCATTGGCAAAGAAGAGTTTTAAACTATCATAGAGGTAACTGGAGGTTTCCATAGTAACGGGCGGTACAACCGTATAAGTCCCGTCCACCTCCACGTTGGTGATTTCCAAGTTTGGCCCGTAGCCGAAAATTTCCTCGTATTCCACCAGCGAGCGGATGGCCACGGCTTCGTGCCGCAGGTCCTTGCCGTTGTGTGCCGTTTTTTCCGTATAGCCGATAAAAGCCGGAATGGCCGTTTCCACCTGCGCCACCGAGGCGGGCAGCGTGGGGATTTCTTCGATATAAACGCCGGGTGATTTGTAGTTCATCTTGTTTTGATTTAAAGTTTAAAAGTTCTCGGTTCTTAGTTGTTAGTTCTTGGTTAGCCCCCATTCCTCCCGCAAGTGCGGGATTGCTGGAGCGGAAAATCTCTCGTATATACTTTTTACGCACTCTTCTCACGCCCGTGTGCCTATCCCCCCTTTGGGGGATTTAGGGGGCCTACAAATTCATATAAACCTCCTGCCGCAGCCCCTCCGCGCTCGGCACCGGCAGCGGCCGAATCACCGTGTCGCCGCTGCCGTTGCTGATGGTCAGTTGCAAATCTTTTTTGGGTTTTTCATAAAATGGGATTTCCTGCGGGTTGCCGCCGTTTTCCGTTTGGAAAATCACCGTTTGGCCCGCTTCGTAGGTTTGGTTGCCGCTGGTTTCCGCAAAGTCGATTTTCACGTAAGGATGCGAATGCGGCGCGCCAAAATTTTCCATATCCTCTATGACAAAAGTGGCGCTTTGGTAACCTTGGGTCAGTTTCAAATGATACTGCCAAGGCTTTTGCTGCGATTGGAAAACCATCTGAAAAACAGTCTCTTGCGAGTAATCAAACTGCTCCGCGCCCTTCTGAAAAATCTCTACAATGCACCACGGTTTTTCATTAAAAAGTGCATCGGAAACGTAAATCATTTCGTCGATTTCCGTGCCCTGCGTGGTGGTGGCGGTAATCCGGTGCAAGCCGCGGATTCCATTCAATTTCAAAATCTCATTGAACTTCCGCGAACTGGAATGGAGCGATTCATTGAAGATGATATTTCCGTCGCGGTCGGTGATTTCCAAATCGACATTCACGCGGCTGGTCTCGAATGAAAAAGTAAAAACCGACGGCTTGATTTTAACCGTTTGGACTTGTAATTCCGTGCTATTATTCAGATTATCATACAAATACACTTGGCCGCTTTCCTTGGCGGGAAGCTGCGTAAAATTCGAGAAATAAGAATTCCGCAATTTCCCCGAGAAAACAAAAACCGCCTCGCCACTGATGGGCAATTTGGGCGTGCGCGCATCGTCCGTGGCTTCAAAAAGCAGGAGTGGCATTTCGTTTTGATATTTCAAAAGATAGCCGTGCCCCGCGATTTTGCGCGCCGTTTCGGAAGTCGGGCTAAAACGGATGTCTTTCGACACGCCGTTTTCATAAAAATCGTGCGCCACTTCGAGCCGAAAAAGGATGTCGTACCAGCGCGTTTTCATTGGTAATTTTCTTGGATTTCTCGGATGGGGATGTCCGCGCCGAGCGGCAGCGCATCTTCCAGCAACAGCATTCTCAATTTGTAAACCACTGACGGACGGTACTTTGCACCCAGCGCCGCCCACATATTGTTTTGCTGTTCCAGCGAAAGCGACTGCATTTCGCACACCATTTTTTCCAGGCCATCCGGCAAGGCGGGGTGGCTCTGCGGCGAAAACACGTGCCGCGCCTGAAAAAAAGTGATGATGAACGCGATGTGTTTCAGCGCCTCGTCGTAGTTGTTTTCAAAATTGGCGGAAAGCAAAAGCGTCAGATTGACGCGCGTTTTGGGGTTGGATTTGGTCAAGGTACCGACGGAATTCGTGTGGTATTCCGGCAGCGGTTGGGTGCTGCGGTCCTCTTGAATGTTGATGAGCGTCAGCCCGATTTTGTCAAACAAAAACGCGCCGGCCGCGTCCGCCACAGGGGTTATCGAAACGGAATCCGCCGCGCTCGTTTTCAAGTTGATATAAGCGTTCAGCTCGTCCTGCAAAAATTTGAAGACCGTATGAAACACGTTAAAAGAGATTATTTAGCCGCCTGAAGTTTAGTCTGAAACGGGAAAGGAAAATTGCTTTCCAAATCCACATCAAAATTATGTAGATGGATGCGGGAATTTTGAAAAGGTAACTCTTAAATGATTGGTTGGCAGAAAGCTGTGTGCGAATAATTTCAACATCCTAAAAGGTTAAAGGCTGGTTTTGAATTGGATACTAAAAATATAAGCAGGGAATTCTTACAGGGGAAAAGTTTGTGAGATTGAGTGGTTGGTGGTTTTGGGTTTTTGAAAGTGTAGAATTTTGGAAAAGGGAAGTGAACATAACACCACCCCCGCCTATGCGGGGGTGGTTTTCTTTTATTCTAAAAAGTTACGTCTCACGCTCCACCACCTTGCCTGCAAAATGACTCACAATCTTCTTCGCCCGTGCCACCCCAATCACCTCCGCCAGCTCGTCCTCCTTCGCTTCCTTCACCTTTTTTACGGATTTGAATTTCCGCAGCAAATCTTTCACGGTCTGTTTCCCAATCCCTGAAATGCCTTCTAATTCCGATTTGAAAGTGCCTTTGCTACGGCGGTTTCTGTGATGCGTAATCCCAAAACGGTGCGCCTCGTCGCGCAATCTTTGAATGATTTTCAAAGTTTCGGAACGCTTGTCTAAATACAGCGGAATCGGGTCGTTCGGGAAATACAGTTCTTCCAATCGTTTGGCGATGCCGAGGATGGCGATTTTGCCGCGCAAACTCAAGCTGTCCAAGGCTTTTAGCGCGGCGCTCAATTGGCCTTTGCCACCGTCGACGACGATAAGTTGCGGCAGCGGCTCGCCCTCATCGCGCAGTCTTCGGTAGCGCCGAAACACCACTTCTTCCATACTCGCAAAATCGTCCGGCCCTTCCACGGTTTTGATGTTGAAATGGCGGTAATCCTTCTTGCTCGGCTTGCCGTCTTTGAACACCACGCAGGCCGCCACGGGGTTGGTGCCTTGAATATTGGAATTGTCGAAACACTCGATGTGGCGCGGTTCTTCGGCCAATCGCAAATCTTCTTTCATCTGTTGCATCAGCCGTTTTACGTGGCGGTCGGGGTCGGTGATTTGGATGTTTTTCAACTTTTCCAAACGGAAATAGCGCGCGTTTTTTTCGCTCAGTTCGATGAGGTGTTTTTTGTCCCCCCGCTGCGGCACGTGGATTTTCACGTTGGGGATTTCCAAACCGATATTGTGGGACAAATAAATTTCTTTGGAAGTAGATTTGAAAAGCGTGCGAATTTCGGGTATCGTCATTTCCAACAATTCTTCGGGTGATTCGTCCAGTTTTTTCTTCAATTCTACGGTATGACTTTGCAGTATCGCGCCATCTATTATTTTGAAATAATTTACGTACCCAAATTCCGCATCGGTAACCACCGAAAAAACATCCACGTCCGTGATGTTGGGATGCACCACCGTACTCTTGGCGCGGTAGCGCTCCAGCATTTCCAATTTCTCTTTGGTTTTCTGCGCCTCTTCGTATTCGAGATCTTCGGCTTGCCGCTTCATTTGCTCCGTCAGGTGGCGTTTTACGGAGGTTAGGTTTCCTTTTATCAACGAGCGCGCGGCCTCCACATCTTCATTGTAATCTTCTTCCGATTGGCGATTTTCGCAGGGGCCAAGGCAATTCCCAATGTGAAATTCCAAACAAACCCGAAACTTCCCCGCTTGAATATTTTCCTCCGAAAGATTCAATTTACAAGTACGGATGTGGTACAATTTCCGGATCAAATCCAGCACGGTTTTCATCACTTTTACGGAGGCATACGGCCCGAAATATTCGCTACCGTCTTCGATAGGGTTTCGAGTAGGAAAAATTCTTGGAAACCGTTCTTTTTTGATGCAAATCCACGGATAACTTTTATCGTCTTTTAGATTCACATTATATCGTGGCTGGTATTCTTTGATGAGATTGTTTTCTAAAAGCAGCGCATCGAATTCCGTTTCCGTGACGATGGTTTTCACGTCCGCGATTTTCTTCACCAGCATATAGGTGCGCGCGCTGTCCTGCGTTTTGGTGAAATACGAACTGACCCGTTTTTTCAGGTTTTTTGCCTTTCCCACGTATAGGATTTTGCCGTCCTTATCCAAATGTTGATAAACGCCGGGCTTGTGGGGGAGGGTTTTGAGGGTGTTCTGGAGTTTTTCCGAAGGCATTGGGGCAAAGGTAGGGAGCGGTGGGATTTGGTTGGTTGACCTCACCCCCGTCCCCCACTGCTGCGCGATTGCATCGCGTTCCCCATTTTTAGAGTGCCGCCCCGCTGGGGCTTTTTGTTTGGTCGGTGTCGGCGTTCGTTCCACCGCCCTTACGGGCGGTGCTACAAATATGTCGTCCCTACGGGACTTGGACTTTGTGGTGGGAGAATAAGATGCAGCCCCAGCGGGGCGAAATGATTGTAGCGCCGCCTGTCAGGGCGGCGTATCCAGCGGTAGGTAACAAATGTTTTAAAGCCCTGTAGGGGCGACAAAATCCTACCGAAACACAAAATTCACCTGCACCCCACCACCCGCCGCCCATTTGGGGTTTTGCGCGGCTTTATGGTGAATAAGGAAATCGCCCGACAAATACGGCCCGAAATACCACGCTTTGCGGCGGTGGTTTGAAAAATTAAAAAGGAAAGTGGGGCGGAGGTAAAGGCCGTAGTAGGTAAAGTTTTCAATATGATTTCCACCAAAGATGGGGAACTTTTGGGTCTCGCCATTCAGTTCGAACCGGGTGTTGGCCGAAAGCGGCAGATGGCACTGCGCGCCCAGCATTATCTCCATTTTGAACTTGCGCTGGCGGCTGCGGTAGTGGTAGCCCAAGCCGAGCTTCGCGCCTATTTGGTTCACAATCATAGATATATCCCCTTGGGGTATGTCGGGATCTATAATATTCGTGGGCGGCCTAAATTGGATGGCATCACTGTTTTGAACGTGCCGGAACGACAGCCCCGCCTCCCATTTCAGAAAATCGTTTTGAAAAACTTGCTGCAAAAGCAAACCGCCCTGCAAGATGGGGCGGTAGTTACGGTCGGGGAAAATGGAATTGGGGTCTGCCTCGCCCAGCCAAGTGAAATTGGGGGGCTGGTATTTCGCTCCCGCGAGCAGGGAAAGTTCGAGGGGGTTTTGGGCGTAAACACTCCCAATGCCCAACCCCAAAATACATACGATAAAAATTTTGAGAGGTAAACGTTTCATCCGCCTGAATTTGACTTGATTGGCGAAATATAGGAAAAGTAGATTTTGGAAGGAAAAATTGAGTACTGTGGCGAAAGGCTAAAAAGCGCCGCCCCCGCCCCCGCCAAAACGAATCGCCGTACCCAAGTTAATTTCGGGAATGATGCGGTCGTTTTCGTCGAAAGAATAGTTGAAGAAATGGCGGAGCTTCAATGCTCCTGTCAGATGCCAGCTAAAATAGCGTGAATCATACAACTGGTATGAATTGTCTAAGGCGATGAAGATGCCTTTTTTGCGGTTTTCTGAAAATTGCCACGATAGCTTTACGTCTTGATTTCGTTCAGGATAATTTGAAACCCTCTTTTCTTCACTGTGATTATATGAGTAAATCCCACCGATTACTGTACCTAAAGAAAATTTCTCGGTAAACCTGAATACCGGTCCAAATCCCATTTCCCCTATCCACGAATGAGTAACAACTTCCACCTCCGTCTTTACAAACTCTCCGTTTGGGGAGATGACGCCAATTGAGGCCTGAGAATTTCCAGTTTTTATGGTTAATTTCCCTAGGGAAAGTTGAGCATTCCATCGATTATCGTCTCCAAACGCTAATGCATAGGTGCCAAGATAGCTATAGCCAATCCTGCTTTTATAAGGGCTGCCTTTAAGAAATGGCTCATCCCCGTTCCAACTTGTCAGTTTGTTCAATCCAAAGGAGAATCCTATTTGGTGGCTCACTTGGCTTTTGGCCAAGCCGAGTGTGTTCGCCATTATCAAAACAAGAAATACCCTCCTGAACATTAGGTTTTTGTAGAGAGGTGGTAAATTTAACGCATCGATGTTACTAATCTAATCGTTCAAACCACAACGTGGCGACAGGGAGCTAAAACCGCCCGTTCCCTCCGCCTCCGATGCGCCATACCAAAGAAACTGACGGCCCAGTGGCAATGGAGGAAAACTCGTTTTCAATAGTTCCCAAAGCTCGCAACTCGGGGAAGAAATAAACCAATTCCCAAGAGAATCTTAGAGCCAATAACTGATTCCGTTTTGTTGCACCGTTGATAAGGTGGATTTGATAAGACAGGGAAGTGGTCAAACCATACTGGGTGTCTTTCCAATTTTCTGATTCATAATAGGCAGAACTCACGCTCGATTCACCCACCCTCTCATAGTCGTATTCGAAGTAATAAACCTTGCTAGCCCTCACTCCCGCCGTTAATTGAACAAAGCTGTTCTCAAAGTTCAGGAGATTCGTACCCACTTCCACATCAATCATCACTGACTTGCGAGTGTCCTCCCGAAATTCTGTCTCGCCATCATTCGTTTCCTTTTCTAATGAACCGCGCTCGTTTACCCAGCCCAATTGAGTGCCAATTGTAAATTGATCATTAAAGAAGTAGGCTTGATAACCCACGAAAGGATTATAATAATAATCCAGATCCTGAATGATGAAACCTGGCGGGTTTTGTTCCCAAATTCTCAAGGCCGAGAAACCAAGACCGATTTCGTGACTAACCTGCGCAGAAGCAGTGTTAAATCCGAAGAACCAAAAAATGACAATTAACCATTTTCTAATCATAACCACCTATTTTTTCACAATTTGTGAAAACTCGACTCGGTTATCAAAACGTAAAACCAAAAAATATAAGCCAGTTTCCAGTCTATCAATTTTAAGGCTTAAATAGCCTGAATCATCGGAGTTTTCGCGGGTTTCATAAATTCTTCTGCCATCCGCCCCCAATAGTTGGATTTCTAAGTCGGTATTGGTTGGGAGGCCGCTAACTTTCAATAGATGATTAAAGGGGGTGGGGAAAACTTTGATGTCGGTCGTGTTGCCTTCTGAGCCAACTGGAATGGAACCGTTGGACTCAGATTGCTCATTGAAATCGTGGCCGCCCCACTTGCCTTTCATGTGTTCAGAAATATTGAAGCTGGATTCCCCCATCAGGTTCGGGTCGTGCCAAGGGGAATTGCAGCCGCAAGGTTCGATAAACAGGTTCAGATCAGAGCCTTGGTTAGCTTGAAATTCGAAATCACTTTCGATTTCTATATATCCACCAGAAACGAAGTTGTAATTATCCGGTGTCAACGTAATGTTACCATTAAAAACTGTATTTGAGGAACTATGCGAAGAGTAATGGTTTGGGTGCTGAGCATAAGGAATGTGGAGGCGGCAAGACCCAATATCAAGATTTATGGCAATTTCCGTTTTGTCCCCGCACTTTTTGAATATAGGATTGTTGTTGTTGTCAAACTTGACGGCAAAGGCGGAGTAACTCACCTTTACGGTTCGTTGCCCTTCCGCATTGCTGTTAGTGTTTATAGCCAGGTTCTGTGTTCCTTGACCCGAGGCAATAGTCCATACTGGTGGAACGTCCCACGATATTTGAGCGATATTGCTAGAACCCAGATGTCCGCCAGGATCTAAAAGGTGAAGGTTAAACCCAGTGCTGTTGCATTCAATACTTCCACTTATGCTTAATTCAAAAAATTTAGGGTCAACGATTTTTATGGTTTTCACTTCTGAGAATCCTTGGTTTATAACAACTGTATTTCCATTTTCATCAACTGTCTCAACATCGCAGCTAACCGAGGCATCAATTTGAAAAGTGCGCTGAGTATCGGGATAATGAATACTGGGTGAGATGTAAATGCTTTTCCCCCCGCCAATCCATTGAAAATTTCCATTCTCATCCTTCTGCTTCCAAACCACATTTTTCAAATCGCAGGGAAAGTTATCATCGACTTCTATCTTGTAGAATTCACTTTTATTTCTACATATCTCACCTGCTCCCTTAATGTCAAAAGCGGGGCTTTGAGCAAAAGATGCAAAAGAAACTAAACAGAGCCAAAAAAAGGATGAATTTTTAATTGCACTCATTACTTCGTTTTTTCAAGTTCAATCACCCGCAACGTCAGCTCTTCCACCTTCTCCAATAAAATCTTGTTCATCTCCGCCAAGTCGATGCCGTCCTTGGCTACTTCCTCCGCGCTGGGAACGCCCGGCAGGTGGCGGTGCTTTTTGATAAAGGCTTCCAGCTCTTCAATTGGCATTAGTTCATAGCCTTCCTCAAAAACGTAATCCGCCCAGCCGTTGTCCTTGGCTACGTCCACCCTCCCCGCTGGGGCGCGATTGCATCGCGTTCCCTTTTTAATTTGCTGACGCTACAAAGTCGCGCGGCAGCGGGGAGTGGTGTAAACCTCGAGGATGGACGTTTTGATCTTTCAAAGAGAATAGGAAACCCCTACCTTAAAGCCTATCAGAAAATTTAGGGTATTCGTCTTTTCAAATGCTTTAACCTCCTCGTAAGATAAGATAGTCGCTTGATTGAATAAGAATTGGTCATATTCCATAAGGTTCAATGGAACAACCCCAGCCTGCGCTGACACAAAAACATCCCAGTTGTAAGCTATTACCCACCCCGCTTTGGGCAGAAATTGCAGGGCCACCCAATAATCCCGTATGGCCGCGGTGCGCGCGTCTTCAAAGTTATTGGGTATTTCTCCTTCTATCGCGGTAGTAGCTTTTTTATAAAGCAAAATATTGTTTTCCAATTCGAGGCCCAACTCCCAATAAAAAGCACTTCGGGTAGCCTTGAAGCGCTTCGCGATGCCTAATGGAATGGAAAGGTATCCCATCGCATATTTTTTTTCCCTTGCGGCTCCGCTTTTTATAAAAGCTGGAGGGTCTGAAAGGCGCAAAACCCTGCGCGGCTGATCAATTAAAATGGAGGTTTGGGAGAACCCGAGTCCTACGGTATAAATCAATGACCGGCCTCTCTTTCGCGGGTTTTTCACTTGGTAAGAAAACTGGGTGCCCACCGTCCAAAGGGGTTTGAATGAGTACCTTTCCACCGCTGTGCCCTCGCCGTCTGGGTAGGTTACCCTAAGTTTGTCATTTTCCACGGCTTGGTAGTTCAGGTAAAAGTCGCTTTGCGGCCACCGGTAGCCGGAATGAATTGATAGGGAAGTTTCTTGGCCTGTTGTGTCAAAAAAGAAACACAAGAACATTTGAGCCAGATAGAGTAGCCTGTTTTTCATTTTGAAATCAGCGAGAATTTACGTTGCCCAACTTCTGCCGGTAGGTTTGACCCCCATAGCGAAACTCAACAATGTAAAAACTTATTTGGCGGTCAAATATTTTACTGTTAAAATTTTGGTCATACCTTATTTGCTGCTCATTCCACAGTATTCGGCCATCTATAGAATAAATGGTAGCTGAAAAATAAGTGTCTTTTTCAATTTGCAAATTCGGTTCTGTAAAACGTCTATTTCCTATATAAAACTTAGGGACTTGCAAAACTGAGTTAGCCTTAGCATTTGTGGATAGCATCTGTTGTGATTTTTTTCGCTGTTGACCCGGGGGGTCTGCAGGTTGACAAAAGAAATCGGCCAAACTGCAAGGATTGGTAATATCGAATAATCCCACCCCATCAGTAGATGCGATAATGTCGGTTTGATTTTCCATTTCAATATAATTCCCCGCCAAGATTTCGATATTCTCGTTCTGTATGGAATAATTCGCGGCGTTTTGAAATTTGATAAAATCCTCCCGCGTCGTAGATTTTAGAGTATTATTACCCGTAAACACTTTAGACCCCTCAGGGCAATCTATGAATTTAAAACCATCAAGATACGCAAACGCTTGACCATCAACATCATCTTTAATGTAAAGCCAAAGAGTATGATATTCATCATCAGGTATAAATGTGAATTCAAAGTTACTGGCACTGCTATTTGAGGAATTGGCAAAATTATTCAATGAAAAAATCAATTGTTTTGATTCATTCGGCACATTAGGAATTTTATAATAGTTTCAATCTGTATAACTTACGGGTACACTATAAAGATGTGCATCTTTAACCAAGTATATTTTAAGTTCATCCACTACATTGCCTGGGTTCTGTCCAAAGCCATTGGCAGTTCGAACTACCTGAAATTTCAAAGTATATCTATTTCTCTCCTCAAAAAAGGGACAACTCAACAATACACCCTCACCATAAATCTGATTGTCCCCATCTATATGTTTCCATAATCTGCCCGACCAAAGACTCAGTGCAAGTTGATTCCCAACTTCCTCTCCACCATATAACTCTGGAGTCCCGTGTGAGGCAAACCAAGCACTATTTTGGTCAGTTTTAACCGGACAGGTTTGAATAGGCGCCAAATTATTGGATTCTTTAAAGTTCGGCGCTACTTCGCAGTCATCAATATTCGTAATTTGATATTTGTCAAACCCCCCATTGGGGAGAGATTGACAAGCAGCTTTAGGAGAAAATTTGCCTAAAAATAGAAGTGTAGATGCAAGAAATATATGTTTCATAACTTTCTCAATTTTTCTTCTCCAATTCAATAATCCGCAGCGTAAGTTCTTCCACTTTCTCTAGCAAAATCTTGTTCATTTCCGCCAAGTCAATCCCATCTTTAGCTACTTCCTCCGCGCTTGGCACGCCCGGCAGGCGGCGGTGTTCTTTGATATAGGCTTCCAGCTCGGCAATTGGCATTAGTTCGTAACCATCTTCAAAAACGTAATCCGCCCAACCGTTGTCGGCAGCCACGTCCACGCGCACTCGCTCTGTACGAATTCCATCTTGAACGTAAAGCCGGAAACCATCAGGAATGTCAAAGTTGAGTCCATTCGGCCCATCACTTGAGGCGATGTGAACGTGACCGGCATTCCCCACCGTGAAAACCTTGCCGTGGCCGGTAGTTACGGAAAGGGCATAATCGTGTCCTGCGAGACCATCATTATTGATACTCAAGCCATAAGTCTGACCGAGGCCGGTATTGGGAACGAGATTACGATGAATGGATAGGCTGCCCCTTTCGGACAAATCCATCGTAATCCCATTCAAATTTTTGACCTGGAAGCTGCTGTTATCGGTAAAGTTGCCGTTGCTCTCCACCAACAAACCAGTTACCACACCTTGGTTGCCTCCGCTATAGGCGTCTGTATTGTTGATATGGAAGCGACGGGTGGCTTGGAACAAGACGCTGGTGGGTGTCTGTGAGAAGGAAGTAGAAAAATCACTGCCTAAATACAAATCGGAGGCGAAGAACGCATCTGCACTTACGGTAAGTTCATCTTCCATAGAGGATAAGCCGCTCACGTTTAAGTTATTACCGATATTCGCATTATTACCAACATTCACATTGGTGCCGACATCCGCATTGCTACCAACGTTCATGCTGCCAAAGTCTCCAGCACGGCCGTGCAAATCGCCATTAGGCTTTACATAAAAGGTGCGTGTGTTGGTACCCAACTGTTGATCATCCAACCAAATTTCAACAGCATAATCTGGAGTTGCCCAACCTCCACCTAAAACGGGAAGAAGTTCGGTATTAAGACGCAGCAAATTATCACTACCACCCTGTTCGATTTCTAAAGCTGTAGAGGGATTACTCAAACCAATGCCAATGTTATTGGATGAGTTAGTTATAGGCTGCGGGCTTCCGCCGGGCACATACAATTGCCCCTTGAGCGCAACGGAAAAAACAGAAAAAAGAAGAATAATCTTGGTTTTCATCGGAATGGATTTAGATGTTATGGATTCGTATGAGAAAACAAAGCAACCACTAATTCTTCAATAAAAAAAATCTATTTTGGTTTTTTTTTTTATAAACTCCTGACAATCAGAGAGAAAAATTATCTGTGTTTCAACACCGAATTTTATGGGTTGAAAGATGCTTTTTTTTTTGAAAATCGCCAATCCATCGGTGGCGGGACTTTACAAGAGATAATTTTCTGCAATCGCCAAATTAGCATCCAAACCAAATAGTTCCCTGCCGATGCGCGATTGCATCGCGTTCCCTTTTAATTTGCTCACGCGACACAGTCGCGCGGCAGCGGGGGCGGCATCGGGGGACACGGCCGAACGGCGGCAATGATAAAGTAGATGGTGCTATGCTAAAGACTTTCTTTTTAGCAAAACCCCTTTTTCTTTCAGAATAGAACCAGCCCCTCACTTTATTTTCCTAACCTTTGCAAAACCTTTCCCAGCTTTCTGCCATCCGTTTTCTGCATCAAATTAAAATAGGAAAACCAATTCAATACCAATTTTCCGCAACCGAACCGCTTCCCCAACCCAAAATATTCTTATGAAAATCAATCACTTAGAACTGCATTGCTCGCATTTGGAAGAGCAGCGCCATTTTTATACGCACAATTTTGAGTTCGTCCAAGTGGCTTCCGGCGCCGATTTTTTCACCTTGCAGATGGGCAGCTCGCGGCTCACTTTTGTGGAAGACCGGCTCATCAAGCCGTACTACCATTTCGCGCTGAACATCCCGCCTCATTGCGCGGAAGCGGCGCTGGAATGGGCGCAAAAAAAAGTGGAAATATTAACGGGCAACGATGATGAAATCGTAAAGTTTTCCAAATGGAAAGCCCAGTCCATCTACTTTTTGGACCCGGCCGGCAACGTGGTGGAACTGATTGCCCGCGAACGGTTTGGCCAAGAAACCGGCACCTTTCGGGAAGAAAGCAGCATCCTGAACATCAGCGAAGTGGGGCTGCCCGTTTTTGCGGTGAACGCCGCCTTTAAATCGCTGCACAAAGAAACCACCACCCCGAAGTTCGATTGCCGCGACAGCGTGTTTTGCGCCGCTGGCAACGACGAGGGGCTTTTCATCATCGTGGACAAAGCCGAAAAAGCGTGGTTTCCCACCCAGGATGCCGCCAAGGAATTTCCCCTGAAAGTGGAATTTGAGGAAGACGGCGAACCCTTTGAACTGGAAACGGGAGACGGTGTCTTTTCGGTTTCCAGAAAGATAAAGCGGTTGAAAAAAGTTGGGTGAGGTCTATATCATTTTAGTAAAAAAAATCCCCGTTTCGGCTCATTGAAACGGGGAGTTTTTTAGGGCGGCCGAGAACATCAATCTTCATAAAAATTCCCCAGCACCAGCTTCCAATCGTATTCGGCGAATTTCAAATATACTTTATCGGCCTTGTTTAGCGGCACGTATTCATTGGTGACCAAGATTTTTTTCACCTTGTCACGCCCGCCAAAATCGCCCACGAACCAATCCATCAACTTCGGGGCGTACACTTCGTTTTCGGCGGCGTCGTAGCGCACTTGGCCGTCCAGATATTGTTTGGCGCTGGCGCTCAGTTGCCGCTGCACGGTGCGGTCGTCGTAAATGCGGATGGAGGGGCAACTCAGCGCGCCGCAGTTCAGCGCAAAATGGATGCGGCAGTCGATTTTGTCCACTTGGTACTCTTTGTACCAACTGTCGCGAAAGGGGTTTTTGAAATACCCTTTGGAAAACTTGGAAGTGCCACGCCGCAAAATGCCGTGTTCCAATTGGTCGAAACTGGTTTCGTGCTGGATCACTTTCACCTTGTCATCGCCATAAAAATCTCCGCGATCTTCAAACAGTTCGGGATTTTTGGTCAAATTGTATTGAATCAAACCATTGTAGGTATTCACCCAAAAAGCCAGTTTTTCGGATTGGGTATTCACGGATTCTTGAAAGGCGGTGGGATCTATTTCCGCGATTTGCCTGACGTATTTTTCTGCCGCGTCCGGCCCTTGGTCACGCATCGCCGTCAATAGGTTTTGCGACATTTTAACGTATTCGTTTACGTCCTTGTTTTGGGCGGGCAGCGCATTGGTAAAGGCCAGCATCGCCAAAATCAGAGTGGTATGTTTCATAAAAGAAGCATGTTTCGTTTTAGAGAGGAGTTGTTCAATCATTTGGCTAAACTACGAAAGCCGTGAGAATAGTATTACAAAATATTCTTGACTGGGATTTTTAACTCTCCATTTCCCATAAAAAAAAATCCGTCCTCGCATTTCCACGAGAACGGATTTTTCGATTTTTCGGGCAAGCCCGAAATCCCCTTTTCTAATCTTTATAAAACGTGCCCAACTGCAGCGTCCAGTCGTAGTCGTTGTGTTCCAAATCCACGTCCTCTGCTTGGTCTTTGGGGATGTAGCCGTTGGTGGTCAGAATTTTTATCACCTTGTCCTTCCCGCCAAAATCGCCCACGAACCAGTTCATCAGGGCGGGCGCGAACACTTCGTTTTCGGCTTTGTCGTAGCGCACTTGGCTGTCCAGATATTGCTTGGCGCTGGCGCTCAGTTGCTTGTTTACGGTGCGGTCATCATAGATGCGGACGGGCGGGCAACTGGCCGCACCGCAATTGAGCGCAAAGTGGATGCGCCAGTCAATTTTTTCCACTTGATATTGCTTGTACCAATCGTTGCGGAAGGGATTTTTGAAATACCCCTTGGAAAACTTGCTGGTGCCGCGCCGCATAATGCCGTGTTCCAGTTGGTCAAAGCTGGTTTCGTGTTGCAAAACGGTCACGTTGTCATCGCCAAAAAAATCGCCACGGTCTTCAAAAAGCTCAGGGTTTTTGGTCAGCACATATTGAATCAAACCGTTGTAGGTATTCAACCAAAAAGCCAGTTTTTCCTCTTGGGAATTTACCGATTTTTTGAAAGCTTCGGGTTGGATTTCCGCGATTTGCCGGACGTACTTTTCGGCTTCATTAGTGTTTTTGTCCCGCATTGCTTTCAGCAGGTTTTGCGAGATTTCCACGTAGGGGTTCACTTTTTCTTCTTGCGCTGGCAGCGTGGTGGAAATCATCAGCGCGGCCAAAATCAGGATTGCTTTTTTCATAATTTTCTAAAGATGTTGTTGTTTAGGGATTTAATAAAATATCCTGCCAAAATACAAAGCGTACGAACAAGATGACGAAACGGCGGTGGCGCTCAGTTCAGTTTCACCTGCAATTTCAAATTCACGCCCACGGAATATGGGATGACGCGGAACGGATATTCCTCGGTATAAATGGTGTTGGTAAAATAGAGCAAAGTGGGTTCCAAGCCAAAATTCAGCTTGGGCGAAACGTAATAGGTAGCGCCCACTTTCATAAAAAATGAGCCGATGCTGCGGCGGAATTGGCGGTCTTCCAAATTGATGATTTCCAAAGTCTGGTAATCCAACGAGCGGCCGCTGGCTTTCAAAAAATACAAATAACTGCCACCCGCCTCCACGTTCAATTGGATGTGGTCGGTCACCCACGGCTGGTGCGAAATGCTCAGCGGCAGGTTCAAATAATGGTACACATTGTTGTCGGAAAGCGTTACGCGCTGCGTTTCGCCCAGCAAAGTATAATGGGCAATTTTTCCGCTGCCTTCATCGATCACCGCCTCGCGGAAATGGTTGAAATCAAAGGCCGCCTTGGTCTTGTAGCTGATATATTCCACGCCGCCGTTCAGATAGGTGACGCGCCCCACGCGGCGGCTGGCCTCCAACCCTACGTTCAGGCAAAAGCCACCGCTTTCCGAAGCCTCCGTCTGGTCAATAAAATCGCGGTGGATATAGCCCATTTTCTCGCCATCCACTTTGAATTTCCGGAAGGTAAAATTCGGGTACACATTGATAGAATAACTCCACGGATTAGCCTCTTGCAGCGGGCTTACGTAGGCCTGTCGGCGGATGGAAGAAGTCTTGAAAAGCAGCGAGGGAGGCCGAACAGCCAACGGCTCAGCCTGCGTCAGCATCAAGTTTTTGCTCAAGTCCGGCACTTTCAAAACCAGCGCATTGGCCGCTAATTCCGCTTTCTCGTTTATAGCAATTTTGGAATTGGCCGCCTTTCCAGTTGTAGGAATCCCATTCTGATTATCTGCATCGCGGGCGGTTGTTTCGGCGCCTTTGTTTTCGTATAAATCTGTTTCCCCATTTTGATTTTCAGCCACGGTATTCTGATCCGAACCACGGTTTGAAAAATCATCTTGGGAACTTCCCGCGCTTTCAGATTGGGCGGCGTTCAAATCCGCCACCGCCACGTCCTTCTCTTTCTTTAGAATAATCCCATCGCTCGCGGCTTTTTCCTGTGTAGAACCGACTGGATTAAAATCTTGGCGATTTTCACGCAAAAAAGAATCTGCGTTTTTGGACACTTCCGCTTCTTCTTTAACAATGGGTTTTATGATTTTCAAGCTGGTGTTTTGAGAAACATTTGGTGCGATTGGCATTTGATACGCCACGCTTTGCGCCGCCACATCTTCCTTCTCAACCTCATCCGAAAAGAAATCGCGCGGCTGGTAATCATCGGAATAGGAAACCCGCGCATCTGAAAATTCATAAAACCCGATACTGAGAAGCAATGCCACCGCGCTGAAAACGGCCGTGAGCCGCAACCTCTTAAAGAAAAGCGCGCGCGCCAGCTTCCGTTCAAAAACGGCCCAGTCGTCTTGAAAAGTCTGGTCCAGTTGGTCCAGCTTGTTCCGCAAAAAATCTTCTATGTCGCGCCCGTTCCGGCTCACTGGTATTTTTTCTTTAAAAGTTTGGCCAATAATTTTTTTCCTTTTGCCAACTGGCTTTTCGACGTCCCTTCCGTTACGCCCAGTTGCTCAGCGATTTCGCGGTGCGTAAATCCATCCAAAACATAAAGCGAAATCACGGTGCGGTAGCCGAGGGGCAAATCTTTCATCGTCTCAAAGACATTCTTTGCCGTGATGGGTTGCCGCTCTTCCAGCTCAAAATCGAAAGGCGCCACATTTTGCCCTTCCGGCAGCCGCGTTTCGGCAATATCTACCTTGATGCCGCGCCGCACTTCCTTTTTGATGGCGGTGATGCTGTTGTTGATCATTATCCGCGTGATCCACGTTTCCAGCGAGCTTTCGCCGCGGAACTTCGCGATGTTCAAAAACACTTTGATAAATCCGTCGTGCATCAAGTCGCGGGCGCGCTCGCGGTCTTTCGCGTAGCGGTTGCAAACATTCACCATCTTGGGGGCAAAGAGTTCGTAAATCCGTTTTTGTGCCGCGCGCCGCCCCGCTTGGCAGGCCGCGATAAGCTCCTGCTCGCTGTTTTCCAAAAGGAACTGCTTGGGCCGGTGGTACGGCGCCAAGTCCTCGATGTGGATGATATGTTCCGGCTTGCTGCTCAAAATGTTCTCTTTCCCTTAACGGTTTTGGACATCCTTTTTTATAAATGGTTGCCAAAAAATTTCTTAAAACTAAAAAATCCCGCGCGGGGCGGGATTTTGCAATTGATTTTTTTCATACCGAATGCGCCAGCGGCTATTCGTCTGATTCTGCGTTTTCCAAACTGGCGGTGATGCTGTTCACGCGCTGCTCCAGTTGCTTCACTTGCTGGTTGATGGCCTCTTTGGCCTCCGCCCAGTTTTCTTTCGGCTGGCTTTCCATCTTCTTGATTTGCTGCTCCAGCTTTTTCTTGTCGTCTTTCAGGCCGCCGGCAATGTTGCCCGCCGCGCCTTCCGCGCTGCTGCTTTTCACGCCTTCCAGTTTTTTGATGTCGCTGTCCATCGCCTTCATCCGCTTCTTCATTTCCTTGATTTCCGCGTCGCGGTGGTCTTCGGAATATTGCTCTTTCATACTCGCCAGTTCCAGCATTTCCTCTTGGGCGCTCAACAATTCGTCCATCGCCTTGTCCTCTTGCTTCTTCACGTCGGCCATCGTCACGCCGCCGCCACAGGCCGTCATCCCGATTACCATCGAAACCACTGCCAAATTTGTAAATACTTTTTTCATTTTATTTTGAGATTTTTAATAGTTAAAAAACTGAGCAAATGTAGGTTTTGTTCATTTCTTTTTCTTCTTTTCCCCTTTAACTCTATCTTTCTTGCCGTTCACCATCTTCGGCTTGCGGTCTTTTTTCCCATCAAAACGCAACATCGTGTCCATCAGCCCGCTCTCGATGGATTTCCACCAGTAGCTCACCATCGGGCGGCCCAAATCGCGGTCGTAATACACCGCGCCCTTGTCGTCCTCAAAGTCGCTGTTGGTACGGATTACGGCAAAGTTCGCAACGCCCTCCGCAATCGTTTGGAAAAAATTCTTCTCCAAGTTGTCGGCGGGCAGCGCCACTTTCAAATCGCGGTACGAAACGTCAAGATTGCCACGGCAAACGTAATCGTCGCCGTACATCCGCAGGCGCATCCCGAGGCACTCGCCACTCTTGAAATATACGTTGGAAATGGGCAGCAAAATAGGGTTGAAATTGGCCAAGTTGGTCTGGCCCAGCGTGCCGTTCACCTCAAAATCGTGTCCCACCCTTTCGGGGAAAAATTTCACCTGCATCGCCAGCTCCGCTTCGTCCATCAGCCTTCCTTTGATATCTAAATTTACGGGGGCGGCGGTGTCAAAACCCGCGTTGCTAAAAGGGAACATCTTCACCGCCAGCCGGTCGCCGCGCAGCAATCCCAGCGGTTCGCCCTCGTCCTTTTTGATTTCCACCTTCAGCGTACCGTTGCGGATTTCCACCGTATCGATGTCCATCAAAAAAGGCATTTCCGCCAAGGTTTGCGACAGCAAAGGTTTTTGCTTTTTTGGCCATTCCTTTCGCAAATCTTGATAGGCATTCAAATGTAAACTATCCACCATCATTTTTTTGGCAGAAAGTCCCTGCTTTATTTTGCTAAAATCAATTTCGGCAATTTCCAGCTTTTTTACCGTCAAATGATTCTGCACTTTTCGATAGGGATATTTTTGATAAAACTCATCACGGGAAAGCGCGGGTTTCAACTCAAAATTATTTCCGTTTAGGTTTTGATTTTCAGTAGAATAAAAAAGACTGTCCAGCTTTATTGTAAAATCTTCGGGAATGTTTTGGGTAGCCAAATTCGCCACTTTAAACTCCAAACTTTCCACATCCCACCGCAATGAATCGGTTTTGGAAATATCAATGTTTTGCAATGACAAATGGGTAGACAAATCCACACTTTGCTTTTCCTTTTCATAATGAAAATCCAAACTTTCAATATCCAAATTTCCAACGATTATTTTAAGCGGTTTTTGTTTTGAATTTCCCTGATTTTTTCCATTTTGAGTTTGTTTCGGATTTAAAGTGTCGGATGTAGAATTTTCTAAAAATATTTCAGAATTTCCAACTACAATTTCAGAGACGTCCCACTCCTTTTTGCGCCACGCTTTCCAAGCGTCCACGCCCGCGGCGCTCACGTTTTTCGCGTTCCCTTTTAGATGAAGAAGAGTGGAATCTTGCGGGATTTTAATATCAAAAACAACCCCCTCCAGTTGCAGCCCCAGCGGAAACCAGAGAATATCAATTTCCTCAAAATCAGCGGATTGATGTGGGTTTTGGGCCAGTTCTTTCTGCAGTTGGTTTCTCAAGAAATCCCCGCCCCAAATTTCCGCCGCGCCCCACGCCAGAAGGATTAAAACGAGCAAGCCAAGCAAGATTTTTCCGAATGTTTTCAATGGAGGATGAAATTAAAATAACGGCGAAAGGTAACCCATTGGGCGCACCACCCTCCACTCCCTCAAAACCGCCCCAAAAAATCCGACTTCTTCCCCCGGCTCACGCTCACCGCGTCGCCGTTCGCCATCGTGATGGTGCCGCCGCTGCCTTTTTGGTATTTTTGGATATGCCGCAAATTGATGAGGTGCGAATGGTGCACACGCACGAAGGCATCTTCGTCCAGCATCGCCTGCACTTCTTTCAACGTTTTGGAAACCACTATTTTACGGTCGTCTAAAATCACTTCGGTATAATTGCTATCGCTCTCGCAGCGGATGATTTCCTCCTGCCCAATAAACTCGAACCCCTCCTGCGTGGGCAGCGCCACCTTGCCCAGCGCGCGGTTTTCCAACGAGCCATATTGGCTCATAAACACACGGAACCGCTCCCCAAAATCCTTTTCGGTGCGGTATTTTTTGAATTTTTCGTAGGCCTCCAAAAGTTCGCCGCGCTCGATGGGCTTCATCAGATAATCGATGGCGGAAACGCGGAAGGCGCGGATGGCAAAATCGTCGTAAGCGGTGGTGAAGATGATTTCAAAATCGAGGTGCGGCAATTTTTTCAAAAACTGGAAGCCGGTCAGGCGCGGCATTTCGATGTCCAAAAAAAGCAAGTCGGGTTCGAGTGGCGGCAGTTCGTCCAGCGCTTTTACGGGGTCGTTCATTTCGGCCACCACGGTGATGTCCGGCAGGTGTTTTTCGAGCATCAGTTTCAGCGTGTCGCTGCAGTGCTTTTCGTCGTCAAGGATGATGGCGCGTATCATTTTTGGATTTTTATTTTAAGGGTGGCCCGCGTCCCCAGCGGGTTTCCGGCGGAATCTACGAGGTCTTCGATTCGGTAGCCGCTTTGGGTTTGTCGCAGTTGGCTCATCATTTTCAGGCGGTCTTTGGTGATTTGCAGCCCAAAACTTTTGTGGCTTTGCGCCCCTCGGCTGACTTGGATTTCGCGGGCGGCCACGCGGCCCACCCCATCGTCTTCGATAATGATTTTCAGGATGTCATCATCTACCACTAAAATGCGCAACCGCAGATTTCCCGCCCCTTCTTTATGGAGCAATCCGTGCCATATCGCGTTTTCTACAAAGGGTTGCACGATCATCGGTTGAATTTGCACGATTTCCGTATTCACTTCTTGGCCAATTTCCAGCAAAAATTCAAACTTTTCATCAAAGCGCTGGCGTTCAAATTCGATGTATAATTTTAGGGCAGTCAATTCATCTTTTAAGGGTACGGTAGTTTGTTTAGAATTTTGCAAAATAATTCGCAATAATTTTGCAAAAGCAGTAATATAATCCGAGGCTTTTTCGGTATCTTCTTTTAATATAAAATAGCGGATGGAATTGAGCGAATTAAAAATAAAATGGGGGTTCATTTGCAACCGCAAGGCGCTCATTTCAATCTCGGTCAGTTGCTTTTCGTAGTCAGCCCGCAGGCTTATTTCCTTTTGGATTTCCAACTCGTGGTTGGCCTCCACTATTTCGGCAGTACGTTCGCTCACTTCCCGCTCCAGTTTGTCCGTATATTCCTTTACATTGGCCTCGTTCTTTTTTAGTTCTTCAATGTAAGATGCTTGAAGCCGGTCTTTCTCCTTGGAAACCAACCAAATACGGCGGCCCAACCCCAATGAAAAACAGAGGATTTCCAACATAATTCCGATGTGCATAAAGTTGATGGGATAAAAATCAACCTTCGGCAGCCACGGAAGGCCCAAGGTATAGAACATTGCCGCCAAGGTGAAAATCACGAAAAGCGAAGAGCCGACCACCAAATATTTGGTCAGTTCGGACTTTACTTCCAACGCAATCCACACGATCAACCCGATACCGATAACCGTGCTGAACACGCGCGAAACGATAAACATTTGCCTTTGTAAAATCTTGTCAAACGTGTTCATCATAATGAGCAATTCCACTATCATATAAATGAAATAGACCCAGTTCAGTTTTTTCATAAAAGAATAAATGCGCCAAGAGTACTTTTTGATACGCAGAAATTCTATCGCAAAAAGATTGTAAAAAATATAAAGCATCCATTGTGCAGGTTCGTTCAAAAGATGTCGCCATTCGGGATGATTGGGAAATACAAAAAAGAAGATATTATCGCCGGCAATTTTTTGCAACATATAATACATCGCAAAAAACATATACATCCCATAAAAAAGATACGTCCTGTCCCGGTTATTCTGAAAATAAAGGAAGAACATATACAGCATCATAATCCATATAGCGCCTTGGAAAAAAACGCACAGCGCGCGGGCGTTCAAATACTTGGCGCTCAGGTAGTTTTCGGTGGCAAAGTGTTCTTCGGGGGTTAGGATTTGGTTATGGGACAGCTTTAGTGGTTGGTTGCTGCGGTTGAAGGTGGCGAGCGTGGCCGCGTAGGTAGATTGCGGCGCGAGCCTTACTTCCATCTGGGTGGTTTCGCGCGGCATTTCCCTTTCGGAAAAGCCGGTGAGAATTCCCGTTTTGCGGTCTATTTTCTCGGTGGCGGAGCGCAGGGAAAGTTCCCAAAATTCGTTTGCCCGCAAATGGAAAAAAACCTGTTGGGGATCCGGCAAGTCATTTTGGATATAAAAATGAAAAACAACCGAACTGTCAGGTTCAAAATCACCGAAAGCGCGCCAGCGAAAAAACGGCTTTGCGCTATTGTTTTTAAGAATTTGAAGCTCTGAAAAAGTGGAAATCTCGGCAAAAGAATCCAGGCGCGAAACGCGCATAGTGTCCTTTTTGGCGAAAGCCGAAAGGGAGAAGATAAACAGTAAAAGAGCGAAGAGGCGGCGCAAAATGTGTTGTCGAAATGTGGGAAAATCCATCAAAGGTAAACCGCCCATTTTCGCCAACGTTCTGAAAATGAGCCGTTGGTATGTTTTAAAGGGAAATTGACCATTTGGCAATTTGCAGTTAAACAGGAAGCCGCGCTGCACTCCGCCGAAAACTCAATCCAGTTTTTCCGTCAGTTTTTGAATGGTTTTTCGTGGGGATTTTCCTTCATATAAGATTTTATAGACCGCTTGGGCGATGGGCATTTTCAACTCCAAATCTTTGCGCACCTCGCGGATCAGCCGCGCGGCGTAGTAGCCCTCGGCCACCATATTCAGCTCCAGCATCGCCGAGCGGATGGTGTAGCCCTTGCCGATCATATTGCCAAACATCCGGTTGCGGCTAAACTGTGAATAGGCCGTCACCAGTAAGTCTCCGAGGTAGGCCGACTCGTTGATGTTCCGCTTGATGGGGTGCACCGCTTTTATGAATTTCTTCATTTCGCGGATGGCGTTGCTCACCAACACCGCTTGGAAATTATCGCCATACCCGAGGCCGTGGCAGATGCCGGCCGCCAGTGCATAAATGTTTTTTAAAACGGCGGCGTACTCCGTTCCGTAAATATCATCTGACAGTTTTACCTTTATAAAATCGCTTTCCAAGCGCTCGGCCAAGGCTTGGGTTTTCTGCTCGTCCGTGCTGGCCAAAGTCAAATAACTGAGCCGTTCCAGCGCCACTTCCTCGGCGTGGCAGGGGCCGGTAATCACACCGATATTTTCAATCGGCACCTTGTATTTTTCGTGGAAAAATTCGCCCACGATGAGGTTTTCGTCCGGCACGATTCCTTTGATGGCGCTGAACACCCACTTCTCGGAAATGTCTTCCGTCAAGTCTTTCAGCGCTTCTTTCAAAAACGCAGACGGCACGGCAAACACCAGCAAATCCGCCTGCCGCACCAACCGGTTCAAGTCGGTGGATACGTCGATTTTCTCGGTCAGCAATTCCACCGAACTCAGGTAATTCGGGTTGTGGTGGTATTTCTGGATGTGCTCCACCGCTTCGGGGTTGCGCATCCACCAGCCCACGTAGTCGCTGTTCTGGGTAAGCATCTTCACGATGGCCGTGGCCCAACTCCCCCCGCCGATGACGGCTGTTTTCATTTTTCGGATTCTTTATTTTAGAAAAGCGGAAAAGTTACGGGAAGTTCAAAAAGTCCCCAGTCCATAGCCGACAGTCCACAGTCCATAGTCCACGGCCTGGGTGGAAATGCGGGGTGGGGAATGCTATTGGATTACTATGAATTACCACCGAATTACAATATAATTACCTGTCTTCTAAAACTTCACCTTCGCCTTCCTCATCTCCTCCCCGCGCAAAAATTCCACCTCCGTTTCGTCCCCTTTTTTAAACTGCCCCAGCGCCTTCATATAGCTAATCATATCCACCACTTTTACTTCGCCCATTTTCACCACCACATCGCCGGCCTTCATTCCTGCTTGGCTGGCGGGCTTGCCCTCGGTCACGCCATCTATTTTCATCCCTTCTTTTTGATAGAGATAATCAGGCATCACGCCCAGTGTCACGCTGAATTTCGGCGCGTTCATCGACTCTTCTTTGGTGGGCGTAAATTCCATTTCGGGAAAGCGCAAACTTTCTCGGATGAGGTTTAAAATATAGCGCGCGATCAGTTGCATCCCCTCGATGTTCAGCTTCTCAAAATCGTCGGAAGGCTTGTGGTAATCCGTGTGCGTTCCGCTGAAAAAGTGCAGCGCGGGAATGTTTTTATAATAAAAATTGGTGTGGTCGCTGGGGCCGGTGCCGCTGGCCGAAGTCTTGATGTTCAATTCAAAACAGCCCTGCTCCGAAATAATTTCACCCCAAGTGGGTGAAGTGCCCACGCCGTTTACCGCCAAAAGATTTTCTTCCAAGCGGCCCACCATATCCAAGTTCAACATCATCGTGATTTTCGCGGGCAGTTCATCCAAATGTTTGGTGAAATGCGCCGAGCCGAGCAATCCTTTTTCCTCTCCCGAAAAGGCCACGAACAAATAATTGTATTTTTTCAACGCCTCGTATTCTTCGCGATTGCTGTCGAGATTGGAAACCGTCCGCGCCAGCTCCAGCATCACCGCCACACCGCTGGCATTATCGTCCGCGCCGTTGTGGATTTCGGGTTCTCCGCCCTTGAAAAGCGATCCGCTGCCACCCATCCCCAAGTGGTCGTAGTGCGCGCCGATGACCACGGTGCGATCTGCGCCATTGTCCACCCAACCGCCGATGTTTTCTGCCTGCACTTGATTTTCGCGCGCGTCCACCGTTATTTTCACGCTCCCTTTTCCCTTTTTCAATTTTGATGAAAGTGCGTCGTCCGAAACGAAAACCACGGGGATTCCCTTGTCAAAAATGGAGGTGAAATCTTGGCGCACGTCGTTGGCGGTTTCTTCTTCATTGATAAGAATGACGGCCGCCGCACCTTTCGATTTGGCCAGCGAAACCCGCTCGCCCAAGTCGTGGTGTTTTAAGTATTCCGAATGCGGGTGGATGCCGTCCGGCGACGAAACGTCCATCACAAACACCTTGTCTTTCAGCTTTTTGGCTTTCTTCTTTTTGTAATCGTCGTACTTGATTTCCGGCGCGGCGATGCCGTATTTTATATAAATCAAATCGCCTTCCGCCGTGCCGTTTTTCGTCCACTGGGCGGGAAACCATTTTGTTTTTAGCGGGATTTTTTCATCGTTAAAAACCAATTCATTTTTAGTGGAAAAACTCACTTCCGCCGGAATGGAAAACGGCTGCGCGAAACCCCCCTCAAACGGCGGCTGTACTCCCATTTGTTGGAATTGTTCTTGGAGGTAATTCCCCGCCATTTCGATGCCCTCGCTGCCGGGCGCGCGGCCCTGCAAATCATCGCCCGCCAAGAACATCACGTCTTGCAAGATGCGCTCTTGCGCGCCGGCCGTCAGTTCGGGGCAAGGCTTTTGGGCGACCAAGAAAAAACTGGCAAAGAAAGCGGTGCAAAAGAAAGTTTTTCGCATATCAAAATTTTAAAAAAGCAAAGATACGAGGGCGGGGAAAGGGAGTTGGGAAATGGCTTTTCGTATTTTTGGTGAAATATTTTATACAAATGGAAAGCGAAACATTGACGCAAGTTTACGTGAACGTCCCGCAGCGGAAACTGGAGGATTTTATGGAAAAAATGGGGGAACTGGATCTGGAAACCGGGATTGTTTCAGATAAGATTCCCGAGGCCGAAAGAAGTGAATCGTTACGTCGCCAAGCCTTATCGGAGAAAAATCCTGAACGGCTTATTCCTTGGAAAAATGTCCGCAACAAATGGGTAGAAAAAGGATGGCTTTCGAAGTAGTTGTAGAGCCCGAAGCCGACGTCGATTTGGATCAAATCCTAAAGCGGTACGGTGGGGAAGGTTCGCCCTTAGCGCAGCGGTTTGCCAAGGCATTCGATGAACTGCTGGACAGTTTCGCCATCCATCCGTTTTATCGGGTTCATTATGGAAAAACCCGCTGTTTTTCTATGAAAACTTTTCCGTACCGCGTTCATTTTATCGTAGATGAAGCCAAAAATTTGGTAAGCATTTCGGGGATTTACTACGGTGGGCGCGACCCCGAAATTTGGCGATAGGGATTCACTGCGGCTATTTGGTGTAAAGCGGCGCGTTTTTGTTCAAGGGATTCTTAATCCGAGGAGCTACTTTGAACTTCGCCAAATTTAACTTTTGCCGCAGCGGCCTACAGTATGACGGGAAAAGGGTTTCCTTATTTTTGGTGAAAATTTTTTAAAATGGAAACGGAAACTTGGGCGCAGGCTTATGTGAATGTTCCAGAAAATAAAGTAAACGATTTTTTGAAAAAAATGAGAGAGTTGGACTTGAAGACCGAAATGGTTTTGGATGAGCTTTCAGAAGATCAAAAAGCGGAAATCCGCGCAAGTATCGCGGCGTATGAGAAAGATCCGCGCCTCGGAAAAAGTTGGGAAGAGGTGAAGGAATATTTGGATAAAAAAAGAACGGAAAGAAAAATTAGAAATAAATTTAAAAATGACTCAGATAACAGTAGAAGTGCCTGATTCTAAGCACGATTCATTTTTGGACAAAATGGATGAATTAGGTTTAAAGACAAATGCCGACGGACCGGAAATTTCAGCAACGGTAAAGCGTGAAGTCCGAACCCGCCGCGACCACGCCCATCGCCATCCTGAAAAATTGATTACCCGTAGGGAACTTGAAAAAAGAATATCGAACAAGTGAACCGTTTTGAAATAAGGTATCAAGAAAGGGCGGCGGCCGAAATCGAAGAAATAAGCGAGGAAGATAAATTCTAAGGCGAACAGTTTTGGCCAGCCTTCAATGAGATTTTAGACGTTTTGGAGCGCAACCCATTTTTCAAAATTCGTTACGATGAGGTGCGGACGCTACAAATAGAACACCTTCCGCACCTGATTCATTTTGAAGTTTTGGAAGAAAAGTCGGAGGTGTGGATTTATTCCGTTTATCACACCAGCCGTGACCCAGCGGGCTGGCCTCGCTATGAAAATTAAAATCTCCTGAATCCAATGAAATTTAAAAACCTCATCTTTACTGCCCTTGCCATCTGCGCGGTAGTTTTTTCCTGCAAATACGCCCTCGACCACGGTTTCCGGCAAACCTATCAAGATGCCAACGCCGCGCTGCACAGCCCGCTGGAGGCGGATTTTTATAAAATCCATTTGAAGAACGGCAATGTGGCCATCTTGCAAGAAGTCAGTTCCATCGAGGGCGATTCGCTGGAGGGGCGCGGCCAACTGTACGATTTCAACCGCAACGAGATAGAGCGCGGCACACTGTCCTTCCAAGTGGGCGAGGTGGCGATTATCGAGACGAACGACCTTGAATCCATCCGATCCAAAGACAACCAGCGCTTTGCGGGGCTGGCTTTTTTGACGGCCGCCAACCTCGTGGTGTCCGCCATTTGCCTGTCCAATCCCAAGGCGTGTTTTGGTTCGTGCCCCACTTTTTATACCGAAGGCCACGACGATTTGCACTCTTCCAGCGCCGAAGGTTTTTCGGCCTCCATTTCGCCCTCGCTGATGGCCACGGATGTAGATGCGCTGCAACTTTCCGCGCCGGCGGGGCCGCTTTTCATAAAGATGAAAAACGAGGCGCTGGAAACCCACGCGGTGGATAAACTCGAAATTTTGGCCGTTCCAAAAAAAGAAAACCAAATCGTTTTCCATAGCAATGACGGCCGTTTTTACCGTTGCGGAAAAGCCGCCTTTTTGCGAAAAGCAAGCACGAATTCCAACGAAATTCTTACCGATATTTTAAAGGAAAAAGACGATTTAGAATATTTTTCAAAAACGGATTCCAACAGCCTTTTTGAGAAAGAAGAATTGATATTGGAATTTGATAATTTAGATGCCAAAAACATCGGTTTAGTAATCAATTTTAGGCAAACTTTATTGACTACTTTTTTGCTATATAATGGTATATCTTATTGTGGCGATGAAGTGGGCGATTATTTGGCCAAAATCGAAACTACGCCTTTCATTCAAAAAAACTTCAAGACACCTTTTGCGAGATTGGGCGGAATCGAAGTTTATTTTCAAACGGAAAACTCCAATAAATGGCACCGAGCGTGCGAGGTTTTTGAAACGGGGCCGATCGCCAAAAATTTGCAAATGCTGCCGCTCGAAAATTTTTCCCCAAAAGGCAAAACGGTGAAGCTAAAATTAGTGACCACCAAAGGAATGTGGCGGCTGGATTATGCCGCGCTGGTATCCATTTTGGAAGAAGTGCAACCGCTAGTTCTTCCTCCTGCGGTAGTGGAAATTCTGAGCGGTATGTCCCAAAAAGTTGAAAGCGTGCAGCAGGAAGACGGCGAACATTTCGTCACTTTTCGCGGCGATGAAGCGAAGTTTCAATTTGAACTTCCTGAAAATGAAGCGGGTAACGATTACGAACTTTTCCTTTCTTCCACCGGCTACTATATAGAGTGGATGCGCCAAGATTGGCTGGAAGACAAGGACACCGAAAAATTGCAAAAAATGCTTTTTTACAACGATGCCGTGTGGCGCGATTTGGCACGGGAATACAAAACTGTGGAAGCCGAAATGGACGAGGCTTTTTGGAACTCAAAATTCACCGATGTAAATTGATCCAACAATGAAAAAGCTCCTCGTTTTTTTGATGATCAGCTTGGCGTTTTCCGCTTGCAAACCTAAGGCGGCGATGCCCAAGCCGAGCGAATTTGCGCAATATGCAAAAGGGACGCACGCCAAAATATTCTATAAAGAAACGGGGGCGGTCATCGGCGAAATCATTGCCATCAACGAAACGCAAATGGTGGTGATCCCAAAGAAATCGGAACGGGGCGCGGCGATCATTCCCCGTGATAAAATTCGGGAGGTTCACCTCCTCGTCGCCACCTCGTCCGACAATCCCGAAGGCGTCTCGCTGTGGGCGGCCCTGCTCAATGTTTTGCCCGCCAGCCACGGTATTTTTGCTATCATTTCCATTCCTTTCAATTTGCTCACCAGCATCCCCGTGGCCACCGATGCCGCCAAATCGGCCTATGTGATAAAATATCCCGCAGCCATTGCGTGGGATGAAATGCACAAGTTCGCGCGCTTCCCGCAGGGTATTCCCGAGACTGTTCCCGTCGATAAATTGCGCTAATTCTTTTTGTAAAAAGATAAAATCCGGTTTTTTCCGTTCCTTTTTTTCGATTGTTTTTTTATGAGTAAAAAGTGGTTGCTCCTTCTTTGCCCCTTGCTGGCGCTGGCTTGCCAAAACACGCGGTCGTTTCAGTCCCGCACTTTTGAACGTTCCGAAACCGGCCGCCAAATCCCTTACGAAATAAAAATCCCTAAAAAGGAAAATGGGAAACTGGTGGTGATTCTAAACGAAAACCCCGACACTTTGCTGCTCAAAGATTCGCCGCTTTCCGAGTATTTTTTTAAAGAAAACTATTCCGTTTTGATTCCCGACAAACCGGGCCAAGATTACTTTGCGCGCCAAGCGATGGACAATTACGACGACCGTCTTTACGATGTCACCGAATTGCTTTTCCGAGCCGATTCGCTGTGGGAAAACGGCTTGATCTTGATCGGTTTTGGAGAAGGCGGCTACCTTGCTTCTGGCTTGGCGAAGAGTTTGAAACCCACGCATTCCTTTATATTAAATGCCGCGCTGCAGGGGCTTCTATCGGAATTGCAAACACTGGCCGAAACAGACACCACGGGAAAAGTTGAGGTTTTGATGGCGCGCAAGAACATCCGCAGCCGCGAGGATTTGAAAACCCGCCTTCAAAATATTTCCACCGATGTGAACGGCCCCCAGCAAATCGGACCCTATTCCAATTATTGGTGGAAAAGCTACGGCGGCAAGGGTTTGATGCCCACGCTTTTCAATATTACAACGCCAGCCACTTATATTTTATCAAAAGATTATTTGATGATCTCCAATGAATCTTTGCGGCAAGCACCGCAATTTATGCGCAACTTTCCCAATGTGCAATTCATTGAAATGGAGGGGAATGGGAATTTTAATGAGGAGGGGCAGATGGAGGTTTTAATGGAAATCGTGGAAGAAAAGGTTTCGGGAAAACCCTAAATTTGTTTCCCTTTTTATAAGAATATTTCAATGTTACAATTTCAATCCAAAGAGGATGGCCAACATTTTTCGGCTACGTTTTCCAATTTGATGATTCTCTATTTCATTGAAAATCAGAAAGACCACATTTATTATGCGCCCGCTTTGGATTTGTCCGGCTAAGGCTATGACGAAAATTAGGCGAAGGAAAGTTTCAAAATCACATTGGAAGCATTTGTTAAATATGCGGTGGAAAACGAGACGATGGTATCGGAATTGGAGCGGTTGGGGTGGACTACCAAATCCCGTTTTCGCGTGGATGTCAATTAAGTTTTTTGTGTCGCCCTTTCAGGGCTTTGGCGGGGCGTTGTTTATTTTCCTGACCCCGCGCTTACGCACGGGGCTACAAATATGCCGTCCCTACGGGACTTTGATGAAACGGACTTTTAAAAATTGCTCCAAAAAATAAAAGCCCCAGCGGGGCGAAATGTTTGTAGCGCCGCCTGTTAGGGCGGCGAAAGGCGATAAGGGTTTTACCAAAGACATCAGAGCGCCATCGGCGCGACACCAAATGGGCAAAACCTTGCAGGTCTCCAAGACCTGTCAAGGTTTTTTCACCCCCTAATCTTACTAACCCGCCGTTGATGCCGCCCCCCCTCAAACTCCGCCTTCAAAAACGCATCGGTGATTTTCAAGCCTTCCTCTTCTGATATGAAACGCGCCGGCAAAGCCAACACATTGGCATCGTTATGTTGCCTTGCCAATTCAGCGACTTCCTCATTCCAAGCCAACGCCGCACGAACACCTTCGTGTTTGTTGGCGGCCATCATAATGCCGTTGCCGCTGCCGCAGATGAGGATGCCCAAATCGCTCATCCCCGCTTCCAAATCTTGGGCCACGGGATGGGCAAAGTCGGGGTAATCCACGCTTTCTTTTTCGTCGGTGCCGAAGTCTTTTACTTGATGGTTGTTTTCGCGCAAATGCTTTTTCAGGGTTACTTTCAAATCGTAACCCGCGTGGTCTGAACCGATTGCAATTTTCATTGTAGTATTTTTCTTAAATGGTTGGTTTCCAAAATAATGAATGGCGAAGTAATTTTCGTCCGTGTTGATAAAATCTCATAAAAACCGCTCTTTTTTGAGCGTCAAGATTTTACAATTCACAACCTAAATACTGCGCAGGAAGTTCCCCTGTTCATTAAAATCCAAAACTCGCTCTTGACTTTTCCGATTAAAATGGTACTGGACATTTCGGTTGGATTTTGCCGCATCCTGTTTTCAGAATTTGTGCGGCGCTTGTCCACAAAAATCACCACGGTAATGAACGGCGGCACACATTTTTCTTTTCAAAAATACGTTGTTCCCACCACGCTGTCCACAATGTTGAATACTTTCGCGAGGCATTGAAATTGATAGGGTTGGCGGCCAACCGATGGTGGAAAACCTGTCCATAGTTTTTAAAAAGTGAACCGTGCAAGTTTTGCGGTGGAAACTTTTCCCACTTTTCAACGGACTATTATCATCATCATCTTTTTTAAAATATTTAAAGATTAAGAATATATGATATTGAAAACTCTTCCGGCGGTCGCGCTGATTTTGCTTGGGCTATGTTTGTCGGGTGGTTCGGCGCTGGCCCAAAGCGACTCCTCCCTCCGCGACACGACCTACTACTACGAGGGCGGCGCCAAAAGTAGCGAGGGCTACCTGCGCAACGGCCAGCCCGACGGCTACTGGAAAAGCTATTACCGCAACGGCAACCTGAAAGCCGAGGGCAACCGCGAGAATTTCAAGTTGGACGGGCCGTGGATTTTCTATTCTGAAGAGGGCGAAAAAGTAGTGGAAATCAACTACGAAGACGGCCAGAAAAACGGCTTGCGGAAAACTTTTTCAGAAGGAAACGTGATGAAGGAAGAAACCTTTGTGGACGACAAACTGCAAGGTTTTACGCGGGAATATTTTGTGACCGGCGAGCTGCAGCGCGAAATTCCGTTTGTGGATGGAAAGGAAAAAGGCCAAGGCTACGAATATGAAAAAGACGGTCGCATCATCACGCTATTGACGTACAAAAATGGCGTTCTTACCAAAAAACAAAGCATCAATCGCTACGACAAACTGGAACAAAAACAGGGTTTGTGGATGGCATTTTTTGACAACCGCAAACTGCGCGAAGAAGGGCCGTATGTGAATGGATTGAAAAACGGCTATTGGAAATATTACCAAGCCAACGGCAACCTGAAGCGCGTGGAAAAATGGGTGATGGGCGTGCTGCAAGAAAACGCGCAGGAAACCGCCAAAATTGACGTGAAGCGCACCATCAATCCGCAGACGGGCAAGCTGGCTTTTAAGGGTGCTTATCGCAATGGAAAACCGGACGGCGTGCACCGCAATTACGACGACGAAGGCAATGTGGAAAGCGCGAAAATCTACGACTACGGCGTGCTTTTGTTTGAAGGGATTTTGGACGACCAAGGCCGCCGCCAAGGCAAGTGGAAGGAATATTATCCCACCGGCGAGTTGAAATCCGAGGGCGAATACAAAGAAAATTTGAAGGTGAAAAAGTGGGTGTATTATTACATCGATGGGCAAATCGAACAGACGGGAAATTACCTGCGCGGCCTGACGGACGGCGTGTGGACGTGGTTTTATCCAAATGGCGAAACGTGGCGCGAGGAGGAATATGTGGTGGGCGACGAGGACGGCCCAAGCATCGAGTACAGCGACAGCGGGCAGGTGATTGCGCAGGGCAATTATGTGGAAGGTTTTCGCGATGGCAAATGGACGTTTGAAATCAACGACCACCGCGAGGAAGGCAGCTTTTTTGAAGGCGAGCGCACTGGAAAATGGAAGCATTATTATTTGAAAAACAATCAGTTGCGTTTTGAAGGGAGTTTTGAAAACGGCCTCGAAAACGGGATGCACACTTTTTATTTTCCCGATGGGAAGCTGAAAAAACGCGGCCCGTATTTGGCCGGCCAGAAAGACGGGATTTGGGAATATTACGATGAAAACGGCGCGCGCATCATCACCATCGAATACGAAAGCGGGCAGGAAGTGAAGTACAATGGGGAGAAGATTCGGTACGGGAAACGGTATGAGCGGGCGGTGGCGCGGGATGCAGAGGAGGAGGATGAATCTTGATGGAACGCGGAGAAAAGTTGTTATTGGTTATTGAGTTAATGGGTTATTGGGGCTGGGTGTGGGAAGATCTGTTAGTGTTTCTGACCTAACAGCGTCATAAGTTCTCAAAAAAAAAGAATATTTATAAATGACGTATCACCAAGAGATACAGAATAGCGTAAAGTTATATGTCAGAAATTTAGAAGGCATTGGCGAAAAAGAAACCCGCCCAAGGAAAGTTAACATTCATTTAGAAAAGACATTTCAAGTTCTCAAGATAATTGAGAGAGCGCGTCCGGAAGATTATAAGAAACTGATAGAATTCTTAGACCAAGAAGGCAGCAACTTCGGTTGGTCATTTCCAGAGAATTTAGAAGAAGAAAAATGCGAAACTTATTTTTGGAAGTTTAAAGATTCAATAAAATCAATTATACAAGGAATGACGGCGAATGAGCGACTATATTTTTTTGATTATTTAGATGAATACGAAAAGTTAAAGCCATTTGAACGCTCAGCCAGAGAAGAAATCGAACTGAGGTTATTTATGAAATAGAGAAAACTAAGTGCAATAAAATGGGTAAAAAATAGGGACGGCTGTAGTTTTTGAAAGTTTGCCATATGAGAAAACAAAACCCGCTCAAATCTGTAAAATCCGCGTCATCCGTGTTCCATCCAATCTCACTTCTCATATCTAAAATCTCACATCTTTCTCTATGAAAAAAATTGGCTCGTGGACGGAACTTTCCAAAGAAGAAATCTATGAAAACCCGTGGATAAAAGTATCTGAAAGCCAAGTGCTGAACCCGAACGGCGGCGAGGGAATATACGGCGTGGTGCATTTCAAGAATTTGGCGATTGGCGTAATTCCCTTGGACGAGGAAAACAATACGTGGATCGTCGGTCAGGAGCGGTTTCCGTTTGATGGGAAATATACGTGGGAAATCATCGAGGGCGGCGGCCCGCTGGCCGATGACCCATTGGAAAGCGCTCAGCGCGAACTGTTGGAAGAAGCCGGCATCCGCGCCACCGACTGGCAACTCATCCAAGAAATGGACTTGAGCAATTCCGCTACCACCGAGCGGGCGCTGATTTATACTGCGCGCGGCCTCACTTTCCACGACAAAAATCCCGATGAAACGGAAAAACTGGAGGTAAAAAAAATCCCGTTTGAGGAATTGTATCAGATGGTTTTGAGCGGGGAAGTGGTGGATAGTTTGAGTGTGGCGGGGGTTTTAAGGTTGAAGGCAGAGGGAGTATTGTGATTAGTAATGAATAAGTAATAGTGAATAGGTAGTAAAAGCTAATACAAAAATTACCTGATTACTCAATTACAAATTACCTATTTCTCACTCACTATTCATTATTACTTATTCGCTATTATTCTTACCTATTCCCAACTCTTCCAACGCACCCTCCACATTCGTCACCAAGATTTTCCCTTCCTGCAACCCAAATTCTCTTTCCACGGGCGCGACTATCAAATTATGTTCAGCCTGCAAACTATTGAAAGCCAGTGTGTTTCCTTTGGTGGGTTTGGGTTGGGAGGAAAATTTAATTTCGATGGCTGCCCAAAGTTGGCCGTTTTTTTCCAGTATCAAATCAATCTCGCTGCCATCGGCGGTGCGGAAAAAATAAGGTTCGATGTCATTGGGCAATTGGCTGACAATCTGTGCCATAACAAAGGTTTCGTAGGAAGCGCCCAGTTTGATGTGGCGTAGCAATTCATCATAAGAATGAATCCCCAGCGATTGGTGCAGAACCCCTGAATCGGTGATGTAAATTTTAGGCGTTTTTACCAATCGTTTTTTCAGATTGGTGTGGTAGGGCGGCAATCTTTTTATCAAAAAAGCGGCTTCCAAAAGGTCGATATAACTGGCCACGGTGGGCGCGCTCAAGTCCAAGGCGCGGCTTACATTATTGATATTTAACAGGTCGCCTTGCTGGGTGGCGAGGAGTTGGACCAAGCGGCGCGTCAAAGGCGGACGGGCGGCGAGGCCGAGCTGTGGCAAATCGGTCTGGTAATACGCGGCCAATGCCGCCGCCAACCAGCGGAAGGCGTCCGCGTCAGTTTCCGCCAAAAGTGCGGGGGGCAATCCGCCGCGCAGCCACAAAGTTTTGGGATCAAAATTCGGAGGAATTTCCGAAATATTCAGCGGAAAAAGTTGGTGGTATTCAATCCGCCCCGCCAACGATTCCAAGCCTTGCCGCAGCACTTCCGGCGAGCCGCTGTCCAAAACCAAAAACCTTCCGTTTTGGCGATTCCGGTCGATTTCGGAACGCAGAAAGGGAAACAGCTCCGGTCGCTGGTGAATCTCGTCCAGCACCACCAAATCGTTTTCGTGTTCCTTGAAAAAAAAGGCAGGGTCTTGCAGAAGATTAACATCGGCGGGGTTTTCCAAATCCAAATAAAGCGCCTCTTTTTCAGAGTGTTCCATTAACTGTTTGGCGAGGGTGGTTTTGCCGCTTTGGCGCAAGCCCACAATTCCCACGGCGGGAAACAATCGCAGCCCGCTTTGCAAATTTTCTTGAAGATTTCTAAAAATAGACATCCCCGCAAATGTAAAGCAAAACTTTATGATTGCGGGGATAATTTGATTTATTCCCGTAAATGTAAAGTGAGACTTTAAGATTGCGGGGATAATTATGATTTTAAAAAATTCTGCAACCGCTGTGATTATGAAACAAAAGCACTTAAAATAAAACCGCAGAGAACGCCAAGAGCCGCAACGTTTTCAATTACTGAATTACCCAATTACAAATTACCTACTCCTTATTACCTATTCACTATTACTTATTTGCGCTTATTTCACCTCCACCCCCTGCGTCGTAAACGAAAGCCCTTGTTTCCCCAGCGTTGAAATCATCACCGCCTCGAAAAGCGGCGGGGAAGCCCGCTCCGGCTCGGCCCAGCTAAAGAGGAAATTGCCGCCCGTGCCACCGATGATGTCTTTTTCTCGGATGACGATTTCCACCGTTTCCATCGGCGAGAGGAAGACCGGCTGGTCGAAATAATGGCGCACCAGCTCGCCTTGGGTGTCGTAATATTTGGCGTCCAGAACGTAAATCGTGTCGTCGGAGCTGGTGTTGCGCAGGCTCACGGTCACTGTCAGGTCGTGCATCCGCTCCTCGCTGATGCTGTAGATGCGCGAATACACCGAGAGGTACGTCTTGCCCATCTGCAGGCTGTCGAACTGTTCGCGACTGGCGGTGTGGCGGGTTTGCCATTCTTTGGCATCCACGCGCGGTTTTTCGGTTTTGACGGGGGTCAGAAGTTCTTGCTGGGCCGCTTTTGGCGGCGGCTCGCAAGCCGTGGCCAGTAGTATGATTACAAAAAGAAGGGATACCGATTTCACAATTTTATTTTTAAGAATGGCGATTTTTCAAAAGTACCAAATCTAAAATCCAAAGGAAACTCGCCGCGTCCCTTCGCGACCGCTGCGGTTATAAAGAAAGCGCGTCAAATAAAACCGCAGAGAGCGCGGAGAGGCGCAGAGAGATAAACACTCTTCGCTTTTCGCTATTTACTTTTCACTAAAATCACACTCACCCCATCCACATCCCCATTTATAGGCGGCCTCAATTTCGTCAGTTTGATTTCCGCTTTTTCCACCTTCGGCATTTCCGCAAAAATCCTATCGAGAATCCGTTTCGCCACGTGCTCAATCAACTTGCTGCGGATTTTCATTTCCTCCTTGACCACGCGGTTGATGACCACATAATCCAGCGTGTCGCCGAGGTTGTCCGTTTCGGCAGCTTTCGCCAAATCGCCCCACACGCAGACGTTCACGCGGTAATCCGTTCCAATTTTTCCCTCCTCATCGAGGCAGCCGTGGTAGCCAAAAAGATGGATGCCTTCGACTAAAATTTTGTCCATTGAATTCGATTTATATGCCAGCGGTTTGGCTATTGAGGTTTTAAGAAAGACACGCTTTCGCTACCTCACCCCCCGTCCCCCTCTCCTTCTGAGAGGGGGTGGCTGGATGGAAATGCTGCGCGAAAATGGTTTTGGAAAAACCTAATAACTTCCATCTTTTTTAGATTGCTTTTTCCCCAATATACTCACACCGCGTCACCCCTCTCCTTAAGGAGAGGGGACGGGGGTGAGGTTTAAAAGCGAAAAAAAAAGTTCGGCTTCACCCCTCTATCGGCAATTTCTCCAGCGCAATCTCCATCCTCCCCATCGTCTCTTGCTTCCCCAAAATCTCACAAATCTCAAACATCGACGGCCCCATCCCCTTACCCGTAACCGCCAACCGAAAACTCGGCCCCACTTTCCCAAACCCCACTTTCTCCTCCTCCAAATACGCCTTAAAAGCCGCCTCCACTTTCTCCGCATCAAAAATCTGCACCGACTCAAACCGCTCCCTCAAATTTTCCACGTGCCGCCGTCCCTCCGCATTCCATTTTTTGGAGACCGTTTTTTCATCGTACTCTTTCGGTTTTTCAAAAAAGTAAATCCCGTCCTCCAAAATATCCAACGGAAATACCGCGCGCTCCTTCATCAAATCCGCCACCCGCGCAACGTATTCTTTATCAACCTCATACCCCGCTTTCGCGAGATGCGGTGCCAACATTTCCGCCAGTTCCTCACCGGATTTCTTCCGCAAATATTGCTGTTGAAACCATTTCGTCTTGTCGTGGTCGTAGCGCGCGCCGGCCTTGTTCACCCGCTCAAAAGAGAAAGAATCAATCAACTCCCCCATCGTAAAAAGCTCCTGTTCGGTACCGGGATTCCAGCCGAGAAACGCCAACATATTGATAAACGCCTCCGGCAAATACCCTTGCTCGCGGTAGCCGCTCGCAACCTCCTCCGTCTCAGGGTTTTGCCATTGCAGCGGAAACACCGGAAACCCCAGCCGGTCGCCGTCCCGCTTGGACAATTTCCCCTTGCCGTCCGGTTTCAAAAGCAACGGCAAATGCGCAAATTCCGGCCGCTCCCACCCAAAATACTGGTACATCAAAACGTGCAGCGGCGCGCTGGGCAGCCACTCCTCGCCGCGCACCACGTGGGTGATGTCCATCAGGTGGTCGTCCACGATGTTGGCCAAGTGGTAGGTCGGCATCCCATCGCTTTTGAACAGCACCTTGTCGTCCATATTGTTCGTGTTCACGCTCACCCAGCCGCGCACCATATCCTCAAACTTAACCTCCTCGTTGCGAGGCAGTTTGATGCGGATAACGTACGGTTCGCCCGCCTCGATTTTA
Organism: Owenweeksia sp.; assembly: GCA_965214115.1. GTDB lineage: Bacteria > Bacteroidota > Bacteroidia > Flavobacteriales > Schleiferiaceae > Owenweeksia. Next base: position 69,117 of record CBDCAU010000008.1, on the reverse strand, counting down.
GCCCGCGTTTCCTGCGCGCTCAGCGTCAGCGAATTCTTCATTGACCCGCGGGTCACGTTGTTGTACTGAAAATTGGCCACGCCCGCCTGTTTTGCCCGCTCGCGCACCGCGTCCAACTCCTCCGCCGTGTCAAAAGCAAAATACGCGTGCCCCGCCTCCACCAACTGGTCCGCGTATTGGCGGTACAAATCCTTGCGCTCGCTCTGGCGGTACGGGCCGTAATTGCCGCCAAAATCCTGCCCTTCGTCGGGAATGATTTTACTCCATTGCAGCGCCTCAATGATGTACGTCTCCGCGCCCTCGACATAGCGCGTCTGGTCCGTATCCTCGATGCGGAGGATGAACTCCCCGCCGTGTTTTTTGGCAAACAGATAATTGTAAAGCGCCGTGCGCACGCCGCCCATATGCAGCGGGCCGGTAGGGCTGGGCGCAAAGCGCAGGCGAGGTTTTTTGTCAGGCATTTTCTTTGGATTTTCGGGATTTGAAAAACGGCCGCAAAGGTAAAGATTGCGCGAGGGGTTTCCCTCAGAATTGCACCGCCGCTTTAGCGCGGTGATTTAAAAGCGACCACACCTTTTCGGCTTTAGCCGAATTTTGCCGCTGCCGCGCGACTGTGTCGCGTGAGCACAATGTCTCATCACTCCTTACTCGCTATTACTTATTCAATTTGGGCGCGTGCCCGTGCGCTTGAGCGCGGCGGGCATCGGGCTATTCGCTGCAAGTCCTCGCCCTCGTGCCCTTCGGCCACGGGGCTGCGGGCTTTCCGCTACTATCCCTCGCGCGGGGGCCGTCGCTCCGTAGCCACCGCCAGTGGTCGGGTTGAATATCAAAGTCAAGAGGAAAGCTTTACAGTATTCGATTGGATAAATTGAGAAAAAAAAGGCCCGTCTGAAAAATATCAGACGGGCTGTAGTTTTTTGCGAAGCCTTTGCTTAGAATCGAAATGAAAGACCGATTGTGGGAACGAAAAGATAATCATCGCCATCACCAAACAAATTGGTAGCTCTCAATCTAAGGTCAAGCCCTGATTGGGAATGATATTCCAGGGTGAGCGGCAGCGAGATGAAACCATACTCATAAGAGCCTTCGCTGTTGGCATCAGAAGATCTATATCCAAGCCCAAGGTCAAAATTGAAGTTTGTCTTTTTCACCAAGCTATAGGAATAGATGCCCTCAAGCTGGTAAACGGTCAATTCGTCAAACGCAAAGTCACCATCGTAAACGGGGTCGCTTATTATGAACCCCACTTCGCCACCGTGCCTCCTATCTTTCGAAAATGAATATCCGTAATCCAAAGAAATGATGCTGGGGCCTACGCTTATTGTAAATTGTGATTGAGCGGTTGAAAAATTTGGGAGAAAATTTAGAATTGCAAAACCGATGAAGAAAAGCGCTTTTATTTTAACGAACATAAAATCAACAATTTATGGTAGAAAAGAATCAATCCAGTTACCGCGCAAAAGTAAGAATTTGAAGATTTGATATGGTGGGGATTGCTTTTAAAAAAACGGGGCCGTTGCTTCGTAGCCACCGCCAGTAGTTGGATGACTATAAGCACTCCTCTAATTAGTCATCCGACCACTATAATGTGTCGCCCCGCTGGGGCTTCTCAAAATGGTTTCGCGTTGTACCAAAAAAACCCCGCGCTTACGCACGGGGCTACAAATATGCCGTCCCTACGGGACTGTGAAATTTTGGCTAACTGAAATATCCAATCGCCGATACAGTTGGAAAAAATGAAGCCCCAGCGGGGCGAAATGATTGTAGCGCCGCCTGTAAGGGCGGCGATTGAAGAACACCGTCCCACCCAACATGTATGAGCGCCGTAGGTGCGACACCAAAAAATGGAAGCCTCCACCCTACGGGACAAATTCCCTAAATTCGTCAATCTTTCCCGATTCAATCCGCATTCAAAAATGAAAAATAACCCCGTCTTTTTCTGCCTTTTTTCCTTCATTTTCGATGTTGGCGGTAATGCCCAACACTCACCAAAGACTCCAACCAACCTCCAAGGAAAATGGCTCGTAGAAATCAACAGCAACGACATCGGAATCGTCAAAACCATCTTCCATTTTGAAACGGAAGAAGACACCTTCCAGGCCCGCACCCGCAAGAACGCCGACCGCGCCATTCTGGGCTTTTGGAAATCCACCTTGGCGAGGACGTTCACCAAGAACTTCAAAAAAGGCGCTTTGGTCAGAATCACCGATGGGATAATGGAAGAGCGCGGCGACACCTTGGTTTTGGCGGGGGTTTTTCGTTCCGCCATCGGCAGTTATTATTTCAACGGCGAGGTTTTTCAAAACAAAATGACCGCCGTTTTGCGAAATGTCCAAAAAGAAGAAACAGGTAAAATATCAGGCGTAAAATCGCCGGACACCGAATATCCTTTAGGCGATTATCCGGCAATTGTTTCCGAAGCTTTGGATACCGCCGAGAGCAAAATTTTTAACTCCAAAATTTTAGAAACCAAAGATTGGAAATCGTTTGAAAAAGATATAAAAAAAGTATCCGATGAAGTGAAAGATGACCTCGAGTTGGTTTTTGCCTTTTATTATCTTGCGGATAAACTGCCCATTTCGCATTTTGCCTTGACAAAACTGGAAGAAGGAAAACCTGATAAAAATAACACTCAAAATAGGTATCTAACTTTAGAAGAAAAATCAGCAAAAACCGCTTACTCAAAAATAACATCCTTCGCGGGTTCGGCGGCGGAAGTGGATAGTATTTTTTCTATTATTTATACTAAAAATTATCAAAACTTAATTGTGGATTTGCGCGATAATTCCGGCGGCAGCGTGGAAGCGGGGATGGCCTTTGCCCAGCACGTTTTGGATTCTACTTTGATTGGCGGCGTGTTTCTCACCCAAAAATGGTTCAACCAAAACAGCACCATCCCAAACCAAAAAGAATACGACCAATTCCCCACCTTTTCAGAAGGAAATTACGATATGATAATCGAAGGAATTCATAAAGAAAAAGGTTTGGTTTTGAAAGTAAGTCCGAATCCAAATCATTTTGAGGGAAACCTTTTCATCCTGACCAACAATGCCACCGCCAGCACCTGCGAACCGATTGTGTACGGGCTGAAAACGGAAAACCGCGCTACCATCGTGGGCGAACGAACGGCGGGCGCAATGCTCAACGGCGAACCGTTTCCATTGAAAAGCGGTTTTTCGGTCTTCGTCCCCACGGCGGATTATTATGCGAAAGACGGTTATCGGATTGACCAAAACGGCGTGGCGCCCGATATTGAAATCGAGGAAAATCCGGTGGAATACATTATGGAAAATTTGATTGAATAATAAACATCCAAAAAGATATGAAACCCCACACCACCAACTACCAAAACACCTTTATCCAAACCGCCGAGGACTGCCCCGCCACCACCGGCGAAATCCCACCAATGCGCGGCGACAAAAAATCCGCCGCCAACCTCTAGTTTGAAATGCTGCGCGACCATCCCTACCAATTCACTTCGGATGATGTGCTTTTCCAAACCTTTGCCGCCCGCAAAGATTTCAAGCCCAGCGAAATGCAAACCGAGCGCGAAAAATTTTTCTCCAAAGGCCAGCCGTGTTTCCGCGCCTCGCCACTGACCAAACGCTACGGCTGGGGCATCCACAACAACGCCGAGGGCAAAATCGCGATGTACGCCGTGGATTCTCTGGAATATGAAAAACTCACCGCCGACGATTCATTGGAACAAACCAAAGCGATGCGCTCGAAACGCGCGTGAGGTTTCTTCGCCCCAAAGGGGCAGCACACCTTAGCCCAAGGCAGCGCCTTGGGAAAATCACGGCCTCCGTGTTTTGCGCCCCAACGGGGCAATATAAAATGGTATGCTGCGCCCTTGGCGCGAAAAAACCGCCCGCGACAATCCACCCAAGGCGTTGCCTTGGGCTAAGTTATGTTCGGCCGTTGGCCGGTTTGGCGAACCCTAATGAACTGGTATGTTTGAAGAATTTACATCCTATATTCCACCGCAGCAACCCCCTTTGGGGGAATGGGGGCCTGCACGATATAAATAGCGTGGTTTTTGATGAACACGAAAGCCGCAAAATCTACCCAAACCGCCGCCCACACGATTTTCTTCCCCATCCCGTTCTAATTCCCGATTTTTACAAAATGAAAACTCAAGATTCCCTCCGCGCCAAGCTGGAGGTTTTTATCCGCAAATACTACCAAAACCGCCTCATCAAAGGCGTGATGTACGGCATCGGCCTCGGGCTGGCGTATTTCTTTTTGGTGGCCTTGGCGGAATATTTCGGGCGCTTTGGCACCGGCGCGCGCCTCGTTTTGTTTTGGTCGTTGATGATTGGGCTGGCGGCGATTGTGGGCGTTTATATTTTGTACCCGCTGTCGCAATTGCTGAAAATCGGCCGCCGCATTTCGTATGAAAAAGCCGCGCAAATCATCGGCACCCACTTCCCCGAAGTGGATGATAAAATTCTGAATACCTTACAGTTACAAAAAGAATCAACGGACGATTCGCTCCTCCGCGCGAGCATCGAACAGAAAACCGCGCAACTGAATCCCGTACCGTTTGGCCGCGCGGTCAATTTTGGTGAGAACAAAAAATACTGGCCGATTTTGGTCATTCCCGCGCTGGTTTTCGTGGGGATTTTCGTGAGCGGGTTTTGGAAAGATTTTAGCGAAAGCGGTAAACGGCTGGCCGCTTACAATACCGAGTTTGTGCCGGAAGCGCCCTTCGATTTTGTGTTGGAAAATGAAAATCTGACCGTCGAGCAAGGGGAAGATTTGCGGCTCAATCTCGCTTTCGCGGGAAATAGTTTGCCCGCCGAGGCCAGCATTTTGCTGCCTTCCGGCGAAAGCCGAATGACCCGCGATGCCGAAGGAAACTTCAAATTCAATCTCGAAAATCTGCAAAAAGATGTGGAATTCCGTTTTTCCGCCGCAGGTTTTTCATCCAAAACTTTTACCGTAAAAGTGCTGCCCGTGCCGCGCGTTCGGGCGTTTACGTTGCGGGTTTCGCCGCCGCGTTATACGGGGATTCCGCCTTTTGAAACCGAGGCCAAACTCACGCAGGACGTCCCCGAAGGCAGCAACGTGGAATGGTCGCTGAATACGGAGCGCGTCAATTCGGCGCATCTTATTATTGGTGATAAAAAACTGGCGTTCAATAAGTTGGGAAACCAAGATTTTTCATTTTCCAAAAATGTGCGCAACGATTTTAAATACGCTGTGGAAACCGAAAACGAATTTGTGTCCAAAACGTCGATGGCGGAAAACCGCGTGCGCGTGATTCAAGATGCGTGGCCGGAAATCCGCGCGGATTTTTACCAAGACAGCACGCTGCCAAATGCGGTTTATTTTTCGGGGAATATTCGCGATGATTACGGATTTTCCAATCTCAGCGCGGTGGTGGAGCTGGGTTCCAAAAAATATTATGAGAAAATTTCTTTTCAAAGAGACGTGCTTTCGCAGCGGATGGGCGGCGGCCTCAATTTGGATTCCTTGGCGGGAAAGGCGGACGGCGACGTGAAAATTTATATCGAAGTGAGCGACAACGACGGCGTGAACGGCGCGAAAACCCGCCGCTCGCAGGCATTTTCTGTAAAAATGTTGAGCCGCGAAGAGCAGAAGGAACAACTGAGTCAGGAGTATTCCAAGTATTTCCGCGACAGCGAAAAACTGGAAAAGGAGCAGGAAAAACTGAGCGAGGCGCTGGAAAAATTGCTTAGCCAAATGCGCGACAGCAAAAAATTGGATTACAAAGAAAAATCCAAAATCAAGGAACTTTTGAAGAAGCAAGACGAGCTTTTGAAAAAGCAAGCCGAGAACGAAAAGCGCCTCGAAAAACTCCAAAAGGACGAGGAAAAACTGGGCGAGAAAAAGGAGGAAATCAAGGAAAAAGAGGAGCAAATCGACAAGCTAAAAACCGAGGAGGAGAAGGAAATGGAAAAGTTGATGGAAGAAATCCAGCAGTTGATGGAAAAGCTGGATATGGAAAAGTTGCAGCAAAAGATGCAAGAATTTCAGCAAAAGCAAGAGCAGCAGCAGCAGGAAAATGAGCGTCAAAATGATTTGTTGAAGGATTTGCAATTCCAAAAAGACGTGCTGGAACAGGCCGAAAAAATGGAGGAGCTTTCCAAAAAAATGGAGGAGCTTTCCAAAGAAGATGAATCGGAAAAATCATCCGAACAGGAATCGGAGGAGCAGAAAAAAGTGGAGGAGGAATTTGAAAATGCGGCCGAGAAAATCGACGAGTTGCGGAAGGAAAACGAGCAATTTGACAAGGAGGCCGAGAAGGAAAATCTGGACCAAGAAAAGCAGGAAGCGAGCGAGGAAATGCAGAAATCACAACAGAATTTGCAAAGGCAAAAAAGCCAACCCGCCAATCAAAACCAGAAGAAAAGTAGCGAGAAAATGCAGGAGATGAGTGAGTCGCTGCAACAGTCGATGATGGCGATGCAGAGCCAGCAGAATCAAGAAAATATTGAGACGCTGCGGCAGATTTTGGAGAACCTAAAAACGCTCAGTTTTGATGTGGAAACGCTTTCTGAAAAGAGCAAATCGGTAAACAAAAACGACCCTTTATTCAAAGATTTGTTGGGCGAGCAAAAGCGTTTACAGGATGGTTCGGAGATCATCCGCGACAGTTTGACCGCGTTGGCCGCTCGCGCGCCGCAAATCGAGCAAATCGTGTTTGAGGAATTGGAGAAAATTGATAGGAATTTGGAGAATGGAATTGAAAACCTACAAGAGCTGCGAAACGGGCAAGCCGCTGCCAATCAACAATTTGTGATGACTTCAGCGAACGAACTGGCACTTTTGCTCGACCAAAGTTTGCAGCAAATGATGCAGCAGCAAGCGCAGATGATGCCCGGCAATCAGCAATGTCAAAAACCTGGAAACAAGCCCGGAAGTAAACCCGGCGCGAAGCCGAGTATGCAGAACGTCGGCAAAATGCAGGGCGAGCTGGGCAGTAAAATGGACCGGATGAAGGAGGGTCAAAAAAAAGGGCAAGGAACGCCGAGCAAGGAAATCGTGGAGATGATGGCCCGACAAGAGCAAATTCGACAAGGTTTGGAGCAAATGGCCGCGCAAGAGGGCAAAGAAGGAAAGGAAGGTGAGGATGGCGATGGCGGTAATCAGGGCGAAAAAGGCAATTTGCAAAAAGCCATTGAGGAGATGAAAAAGCTGGAGGAGGACTTGCTGGACGGTGAGTTGGGCGACAATTATAAAGAGCGTTTGCAGGAAATTGAGACACGGCTTTTGGAACACGAAAAGGCCGAGCGCGAGCAGCAAAAAGACGAAAAGCGCGAATCCAAAATTGCGGACGACACCAACCAATTGTATCAAGAAGAACTGGAGAAATACCTCCGCGAAAAGCAAGGCGAACAGGAAAACCTGAACCGCCTGCCCATCAATTTTCGCAATTATTACAAAGAGCAAACTTCCAAATATCTCAACGAATTGTGATTGAATTTCACGAGCCGCCGGATTGGTTTTCGTTGGATGAAAAGGTGGTGGGGGATTGGTTGCGGGATGTTGTGAAATCACACAATCAGACCACGGAAACGGACGGCAAAAAATTTGACGGTGGCGCAACCGCTGGCGCGTCTGTAAAATCGCACGGCCGTGCGATTCTACAACGTCCGATTTTACGGGGGGCGCACCGCGCGATTGACCATCTATCATTTTCATTTTTGGATGACCATCAAATCCAATCCGCCAACGAAAAATTCCTGTCCCACCCCTACCCTACCGACATCATCACGTTCGATTATTCGGAAGATGAAAATTTGGTCGGCGAGATTTTGATTGGATTTGAAACCGTAGCCGCCAATGCTGGCGAATTACAAATCCCAAAAACCGACGAAATGTGCCGCGTGTTGGCACACGGCGTTTTGCATTTGTTAGGTTTCGACGACCAGACTGAAAGCCAGCAAATTGAGATGCGAAAGGCCGAAGAAAAAGCCTTACTTTTGCGCCCCGAAATTTTGAAGGGAAAAAACTGAAAGTTTCACGGGAAACCACCGAGAAAATGACCACCGAAAAGTACGATGTAATTGTTGTGGGAGCGGGCCACGCCGGTTGCGAAGCCGCTGCGGCCGCCGCGAAAATGGGCGGCAAAACTTTGCTGGTGACGATGAATTTGCAAACCATCGCCCAGATGAGTTGCAACCCCGCAATGGGCGGTGTGGCGAAGGGCCAAATCGTGCGCGAAATCGATGCGCTCGGTGGGATGAGCGGAATTATCACCGACAAAACCGCCATCCAATTTCGGATGCTGAACCGCAGCAAGGGGCCGGCGATGTGGTCGCCGCGCGCGCAAAGCGACCGGATGTTGTTCGCGCAAGAATGGCGCTGGGAATTGGAATCCATCACGAATTTGGATTTCTTTCAAGATATGGTGACTGGGGTTTTGGTGGAGAATGGAAAGGTGTCCGGTGTGAAAACTTCGATGGGAATTTCTATTCAATCGAAATCCGTCATTTTGACCAACGGCACTTTTTTGAATGGTCTGATTCACATTGGTGAAAAGCAATTTGGCGGTGGACGAGCAGGCGAACGAGCCGCGACAGGAATCACCGCGCAGTTGGAAGAATTAGGCTTTGAAAGCGGCCGAATGAAAACGGGGACGCCTCCCCGCGTGGACGGCCGCTCGCTGGATTTTTCCAAAATGGAAGAACAGAAGGGCGATGAAAATCCTGAGAAGTTTTCGTTTTCCAGCGAGACCCAACCGCTGGGCCAACAACGGAGCTGCCACATCACCTACACTTCGCCGATGGTTCACGTGGAACTTCAAAAAGGGTTCGACCGCAGCCCGATGTTCAACGGGCAAATCGAAAGTTCGGGGCCGCGCTATTGCCCCAGCATCGAAGACAAAATTCACCGCTTTGCGGATAAAGACCGCCACCAAATTTTCGTAGAACCGGAGGGCTGGAAAACGGTGGAAATGTACGTGAACGGATTCAGCACCAGCCTTCCGGAGGAGGTGCAATTGACCGCGCTGCGCAAAGTGGCAGGCTTTGAAAACGTCAAAATGTTCCGGCCCGGCCACGCCATCGAATACGACTACTTCCCTCCTACCCAACTGAAACACACGCTGGAAACCAAGCTGGTGGACGGCTTGTACTTCGCGGGGCAAATCAACGGGACGACGGGCTACGAAGAAGCAGCCTGCCAAGGTTTGATGGCCGGAATAAATGCACACCGGAAAGTCGCTGAAAAAGACGAATTTATTTTACAGCGCGACGAAGCGTACATCGGTGTTTTGATTGACGATTTGATTACCAAAGGCACGGAGGAACCGTACCGGATGTTCACCAGCCGTGCGGAATACCGGATTTTATTGCGGCAAGACAATGCCGACCAGCGCCTCACTCCCATCGGTCATTCGCTGGGATTGGCGAGCGATGAACGGATGAAAACCTTGGAAAAGAAACTTTCTAAAGTGTCAGAATTGCAAGGGTTTTTAAAAAGTAAAAGCATCAAACCCGACGAAATCAACCCTATTTTGGAAGAAAGCAAAACTTCTAAAGTCAAGCAAAAAACGAAGCTGGACGGGATTTTGGCGCGTCCGCAAATCGCTTTTGAGGATTTAATGGCGCACCCACCTCTGGCGGATTTCGTTTTGGACAACGAAATGGACAAGGAAATATGGGAGCAAGTTTCCATTCAGGAAAAATACGCGGGCTACATTGACCGCGAAAAGGAAACCGCGCAAAAGTTGGAGCGTCTGCGCGATGTTTCCATTCCGAATGATTTCGATTATAAAAAGTTGCAAAGCCTGAGCTACGAAGCGCGCGAAAAATTGTCCGAAATTCGCCCCGCGAACATTGGTCAAGCCAAGCAAATCAGCGGGGTAAACCCGTCGGATATCAGCGTACTTTTGGTGTATATGGGAAGGTAGTTTCCCGTGAAACGCATAAAATTATGGACGTAAAAAACTGCCCCCTGTGCGGGGCATCTTCATTTTCAGAGGTGTTCAAAGCGCCTTATTTCCGTGGCGATGGCGAGAAATTCCGCATCGTGGAATGCGAAGATTGCCAGCTTTGGTTCACCAATCCGCGGCCTGCCGATGACGAACTCGGCGCATATTACGAAACGGGCGAATACATCAGCCACACCAGCCAAAAAAAGTCGGCGGTGGATTATTTGTACCACACCGTGCGAAATATTTCGCTGAAACGGAAGCTGAAATTGATAAATGGTTTGCATCCGAAAAAAGGACATTTGTTGGATTATGGTGCGGGTACGGGACACTTTTTAAAAACTGCACAGGCGGGAGGCTGGCAAATTTCCGGCGTGGAAGAATCCGAATCCGCGCGGAAAGTGGCGAAAAATGAAAATGGTTTGGATTTGAATGCGCCGCAGAATTTCAATCCCGATTCAAGTTTTGAGGCGATTACAATGTGGCACGTTTTGGAGCATTTACCGGATTTGAGAGGGCCTTTGCAAAAATTTCATTCGTGGTTGAAACCAAACGGTCATCTGATTGTCGCCGTGCCGAACCACCAAAGTTGGGATGCGGAAATGTACAAGGAAAATTGGGCGGCGCTGGATGTGCCGTTGCATTTATATCATTTCAAGAAAACTAATTTCAAAAGAATCGCCGACGATTTTGGTTTTGAATTGACCGAAATTCGGAATATGCCGTTCGATAGTTTTTACGTCAGCTTGCTCAGCGAGAAAATCGAGAGTGGGGGAGGGACAAATTTCATCCGCGCATTTTGGCGCGGCTTGCAAAGCAATTTGAAAGGAATGCCTGACAAAAATGCGAGTAGTTTGATTTATATTTTGAAAAAGGTGATTTAAATGCGATTTGAACGCGTGGAGGTGTTTTTGGAGTTAGGGGTTGGAAATTTTCGGAAAGTGCAGGAAATGGTGAAAAACACGGATGTTTTGTAACTAATTTGAAATGAGGTGGTTAAGTTGGTTTATCGAGTGTTTTTTAGAAGTGCCGTGCTGTCGGCACTCGGTTAGCTTGCCTTAACGGAAACCCCACACTAACGTGTGGGGCTATCAATATATCGTGCCCTTGGCACTTTAAACTCCTGCATCCTTTGCAAGCCCCCTTAAATCCCCCAAAGGGGGACTTTAGCTGCACGGACTTTTAAAAACAGAGAATGAAGGGTTGTAGTTAGTCCCGCATTTGCGGGATTGGGGCTGAGTGAAATATTTTATAGTCCCGAAGGGACGCCATCTGGATAGCCCCAATCGTAAGATTGGGGTTTAAAGTTTGAGGGCGGTTTTTGTGAGTGCCGAAGGCACGGCACAAATTCCAAACGCCGTGCAAAACCTACTCCGTCTTCCTCGGAATCAACAACGGAATCATCTTAAAACTCAAATCCGTCAAAACGATTTTTCCATTCGCATTTCGCTGAATATTGCGCGCGGCATTTTGAATTTCCGAATGAATGGAATGCGCATTTTCGACTTTCACAAAGGGCGCAAATTTTTCCAAATCAAAACCCGCTTGGGAAAATAGGGGAGAGGCGGTGGAGTTTTCCTTGTAATGAATGCCCAAACTTTGGCTGAATGTATTGCCCGAAAACGCTAAAAAATTGCGTAATTTTTCACGGTCGAAACGGGCGGTTTTTTCGCTCCAATTCAGAATAAAATCAATGTCTTTTTTGAAACAACCGCGCACCCAATCTCGGAACAGCGCGGCATATTCTTGATAGGTTTCGGATTGCCGCGCCAACTGCTTCGCCTTGGCGAGGTTTCCCTCTGAAAGTTCGGCGGCGGCCTTCGCATTTTGCGCGAGAATTCCCTCTTCGTTTTGCAAATATTCCGCGACCGACTCCTTGGTCAGTTTCGGCACAAAAATCTTCTGACAGCGACTGGTAATTGTGGGCAACAACAAATCGGGATTTTCTGAAACCAAAATCAAAATGGTTTTGGCGGGCGGCTCTTCCAACGTTTTCAAAAACTTGTTTTGCGCATCGCCGCGCATCCGTTCGGGATGCCACAAAATCAAAAACTTATAGCCGCCGGAATAAGATTTTAGGTTCAAGTGCTTCTGCACCCGCGCTACTTCGTGTACATTAATAAGCGCCTGTTTATTTTCGATGCCCAATTTTCCAAACCAATTGTATAGACTGAAATGCTCTTCGTTTTTTAAGAGTTCTAGCCACTCCCGTTGATAGTCGGCGGCATCTACCTTTTTTGTTGAACTCACTTTCGCCGTTTTGGCCACAGGATAGGAAAAATGCAAGTCAGGGTGGGAGAGGGCCGCGAACTGTTTTGCAAGATGGGCAAGCTCCACAACTGCCTGATTCCGAGCGATTTTGACACGAAATGTATTGCGCGTAAGCGATGGCCAACGTCAGCGCGCCGTTACCTTCCGGCCCGTGCCAAAGCTGGCCGTGGCTGATGCGACCCGTACGGACGGTTTCTGTGAGCTTTTGTTTTAAATGGGAATGGTTGGGAACTTCTGCGAATTTCATTTTGACAATTTAGAATTCTGGATTTTGATTCTTTCTACCAGTTTAACTTGCCCACTTTCCAAAATATAAAGGCAAGAATGATGACCAAGGCGCTTAAAATCAAAAGGATAAAACCTAAATTCTTTTGAAAGGAATTTCGGATATAATGGGCTTTGTCTTTATGGTCGATAAATTGTGCAAAGCGGTTTAGACGAACATTCCGCGTGTCCGAAGTTTCATAATAGTAAATGCTTATCGTATCCCCGACTTTAAGGTCATCAATATTACTTGGCGCTGGCTTGCTGTTAGGTTCATAAATTTCAAAATGATAGGGGTAATTTTCGACTTTTAAATATCTGAAATCCCCAACGTGCCGAGCTGGCAAATCGCGAAATTCTTCCTTCAAATATTCAATTCTGCCAACAGTCTTAGTGTAATCTTCTTTCTCTTTTGAACTGCTTACGATTACAAAAATCCCCAACAAGGCCACCAAAATTGACGCGAACAACGCGCCGCGAAAACTTATTATAATGGGAATCATAAAAGAATTGATATAAACGAAAGAAATTAATACCAGCAGCGAAAGGTATTTTCGCGCTGCAAAATTAGCCTTTATGAAAACGGTAAACGACTTTGATTTTGAAGGAAAACGGGTGTTGGTGCGGGTGGATTTCAACGTGCCGCTGAACGATGCAATGGAAGTGACGGACGCTTCGCGCATCGAGGCGACGCTGCCCACGATTTCCAAAATTTTGGAAAAAAACGGCCGCCCCGTTTTGATGTCGCATTTGGGCCGACCCAAAGGTCAATACAATGAAAAAATGAGCCTGAGCCACTTGGTGGAAAAGGTTTCGGAACTCACCAACCGCAAGGTCAATTTCGCCATTGACTCGGTGGGTGAGGAGACGGTGAGAGCCACACGGCAACTTCCTGACGGCGAAATTTTATTATTGGAAAACTTACGTTTTCACAAAGAGGAAACCGACGGCAACGAGCGCTTTGCCGAGCAACTTTCCAAAAACGGGGATTTTTACATCAACGATGCTTTCGGGACGGCACACCGCGCGCACGCTTCCACGGCGGTGATTGCAGATTATTTTGATAAAGAAAATGTGGGTTTTGGATTGGTGATGGCAAGTGAAATCGAGAACGTGGGGAAATTGCTCGACCGCCCGAAACGGCCGATGACGGCGATTGTGGGCGGCGCAAAAGTTTCGTCCAAAATCGCGGTTTTGGAAAACCTGATTCCGAAATTGGACAACCTGATTATCGGCGGCGGGATGGCGTTTACCTTCATCAAAGCGAAAGGCGGCGAAGTGGGCAGCAGCCTCGTGGAGGACGATTTCTTGGAAACGGCCAAACAAATTTTGGCGAAAGCCGAGGAAGAAAACACGCACGTTTTTCTGCCCATCGACTCACTGAACGCGGACAAATTTGACAACGACGCCGGCCGTCGACTGACCGCCTCCGGCGAAATCCCAGACGGCTGGATGGGGCTGGACGTGGGCCCGCAAACCTTGAATCAAATCGAGCCCGTGTTGCTGGCATCCAAGACCATTTTGTGGAACGGGCCGCTGGGCGTTTTCGAGTTTTCCAATTTTGAAAAAGGCACGCGCACGGCGGCGGAAATCATCGCCAAAGCCACGGCCAACGGCGCGTTCAGCATCGTGGGCGGCGGTGATTCGGTGGCGGCGGTGAAGCAATTCGGGATGGAAAACGAAGTAAGCTACGTGAGCACCGGCGGCGGCGCGATGCTGGAGTTTTTGGAGGGGAAGAAGTTGCCGGGGATTGAGGCGGTGATTGGGTAGGTGGGAGTTGCAAATTCGCGATAAATGGGAAAACAAATAGTTAAACTTAAAAAATATGGAAATATCTAATTTATTAAAAATTATTGGCCTATTCATAAATATTTGCGGCGCTTTGATGTTGTTTTTCGCAACCCCGAAAGTCAATTCTGAAACTGCGATTTACTCGGAAAAGGAGTCGCCTCAAATGGAGCGTAAAGATTTGCTTAAAAATCGTGTTAAACGTTCAGGTGCTTTACTTCTATTCTTGGGTTTCTTATGTCAGCTAATAGCATTGGTGATAGATTAATTTTTTTAGAAAAATAAAAGCGCTTTTTTTTTGGGGATTTGATTTCGGATTGTACCGCTTTTAAATTGATTTCTTTTGAAATCACATTTTATACTCCACCCGCCACTCCGTAAAATACTCCCCCGCTTTTTTGCTCCACGGCCACAGTTTTTGAAACACCACCGAATCATCCAGCCGCGTAGAGTCCACCTATAAAATCCAATCCAAAACCCTTTTACATAAGCCAAAAAAAAAGAGACCGCCTTTTTAGACAGTCTCTTATTATTAAGGTCAATGACGGCTCTTAAAAAAGAACAATCAAAAAATCTTCAACGATTCATTCCCCTTCACCGATTGGTTCTTTGGAGGTGGACAGGAACCCTCGGCCCTGCGCAAAATAGATGTAAACAGGTTTTTCGTTCCGCAGAATATCCAGCACCCCGTCAAACATAGAGGACGGAAGGTGCATACGAATAATCCCCCTGCTTTCGTAATCGTTTTCGAAGTTCATTCCTTCATCGTTAAATCGCAGCCAAGCTGCGGATTTTCCATTTGCACCGTATAAAGCGATCTGCGAACGATTGGTTTGATAACCGTTTGGACCGCCGTACACAAGCACGTGGTAGTTTTTGATTTCTGTTGCCATAATAATTAAAAATTAAGAGATGGTTGCCGGAGTTGAAATGGTAATAAGACGTCCGGCATTTGCGCCCTATTACAAGTCTTTGTGTGTTCCTTTCTAAAAGGTAACCTAAATTAAATGTAAGAGGGTCCAAATGTTTCTGTATAACTTTTTAACTCAAAGAGTCGATGGAAGCTCTACGGTTGGACAGAAAGCTGAAATGCGGGGCGGAAAAATTTGGTTATGTAGGAGGGCTTATAATTGTGCGGTTTCATAGGTGGGAGTGCCACCCGCTGCCGCGCGATTGTATCGCGTGAGCAAGAAGCAAAACAGTGCAACGAGGAAGCGAGACAATCGCGCACCAGCGCAAAAAGCATCTACTCAAACCTATTCCCATACTCCACCCGCCACTCCGTAAAATAGTCCCCCGCTTTTTCACTCCACGGCCACAGTTTTTGAAACACCACCGAATCATCCAGCATTGTGGAATCTTTCGCAAAATGCACCAAAAACGACTGGCCGAGATGAGTGACCAGCAGCAAAATCAACAGTGATTTCAGCAGCCCGAAAGCTGCACCGAGAATCCGGTTCACCATTCCGAGAAAAACCATTTTCAAAAGCCCGGTGAGGAACTTGGCCAAGAGCCACATCGCCAATCCCACGGCAATGAAAATCAAAACGTAAGACGTTATTTTGAGCCAGCCTTCGTGGTTTTCAAAATAAGGCGCGAGCCATTCGGAAACGATATCGGAATAATGAAAAGCCACCCAAATCCCAACGAGAATGGCCACCAAGGAAGCGAGCTGGTGAACGAGACCTTTGATGAAACCGCGCACCAAACCGAAGGCGAGGAAGGCGAGGAGGAGGATGTCAACGAAATTCAAATCCATTTTTTAATTAAGAATGGAACACCAAAAAACCTGAAAAGAATGAGAAAAAAACGTGGCGGTGAATATTTTGAAAAAAGATGAAATCCTCTTTTCTATTTTGGAGGAAAACCGACTTGAAAGATATTTTGTGAGAAAGCGCAAACCGAGCGGCGCAGAGAATCAAGGGGTGAACGTGCAGCCTTCAAATTCGGGATCGAAAGGCTCTAAATACACGGTTTTGAGAACTTCCTGATTCGGCTCCAGCCGCACCAAGGTGCAGCCGATGTGGGAAAAGTTGGGCTTGTTGCCCCGCGTGGCGCGCACCAAGAAAATGGCATTCTTGTCGTAAGTAAAACTCACTTGGCCGGCCTCGTTGGTAATGCCTTCAAAGGCGACATCACTTTCGGAAATGGGCGCATACACTTCCACGAAAATGTTCTGCGCGGGGATGGTGTCGCCAAAGGTTTTCACGGTGATGGTGAAAGGATATTCGGGGTTCTGTTCTTCTTTTTTACAAGAAAAAAGAGCCAGCGCGGCGAGGGCAAAAACGAGGACGGGAAAATTCTTCATATCAAAAATATCAGCAGCCGTTGTCTTTTGCGCCAAAAGGTTTCAGTTCCACGGTCACGGTGTTTTCGCCTTCGTTTACCTCGGCAAAGTTGCAGCCTCGGAAAGAACCTTTGGTGGACACGATTTCTACAATCACTTTGTTTTCAAATTCGAAGCTAACTTCGCCATCATTGTTGGTAGAGGCGTAATAGTCTATAAATGAGTTGGCTACGGGCGCAAAAACGTGGAGGTCGGCGTTTTGGGCGGGCACCAAATCGCCATCGCGGTTTTCGGCCACCACTACGATGGTCAGTTTGTGCTTGTCTTTATCCTTGACGCAGGAGGCACTGAAAAAAACGGCGAAAACCGCCGAGAACAAAAGGGAAACAGGAAGAAATCTTTTCATAAGGGATGCGCATTTATTCACATCTTTGCCGCTCGCAAATATAACGCTTAACGCAAAAGACGGGTTTTTAGTTGGTTATGAAAGAGCAAATAAAAAAATTTTTGGCGGAAGTAGAAAGCTTCGATGATTCTGCGCCCGCTGCCGTTGAGGATTTCCGCATCAAATGGTTGGGAAGGAAGGGAATCATCCCCGCGCTGTTTGAAGATTTCAAACAACTGCCCGGCGAAGAAAAGCGCGATTTGGGAAAACCCATCAACGAGCTGAAAACCAAGGCGCAGGCTAAGGTAACAGAACTTTCGGAACGCGCGGAAAGCGGCGGCAGCAGCGAACATCCCGACCTGACGCGCCCCGCCAATTTCCAAAAACTGGGCAGCCGCCACCCTGTCAATCTCATCAAAAACGAAATCGTCGGGATTTTCCAGCGCATCGGTTTCGGCGTGAGCCACGGGCCGGAAATCGAGGACGACTGGCACAATTTCACGGCGCTGAATTTTCCCGAGGAGCATCCCGCGCGGGATATGCAGGACACTTTTTTTGTGCAGCGGAATCCCGATTGGGCGTTGCGCACGCACACCAGCAGCGTGCAAGTGCGCGCGATGGAATCCCAAAAACCGCCCATCCGCACCATTTCACCGGGACGGGTTTTTCGCAACGAGGCGATTTCCGCGCGCTCACACTGCATCTTCCACCAAGTGGAGGGATTGTACATCGACAAGGGCGTGAGCTTCGCGGATTTGAAACAGACGCTGCTCTATTTTGCGCAGGAATTTTTTGGGAAGGAAACCGAAATCCGTCTGCGGCCGAGTTATTTTCCGTTCACGGAACCCAGCGCGGAGATGGACGTGTATTGGGGCTTGGAAAATGAGGTGGACCACCGGATGACCAAAGGCACCGGCTGGCTGGAAGTGCTGGGCTGCGGGATGGTGGATCCAGCCGTTTTGGAAAACTGCGGCATCGACCCGCAGGAATATTCAGGATTCGCCTTTGGGATGGGCGTGGAGCGAATCGCGATGCAGCGGTTCCAGATTCCCGATATCCGGCTTTTGTTTGAAAATGATGTTAGGTTTTTGGAGCAGTTTTCGGCGGTTTGACCTAATAGTGTCCCCGACCTGTTAGCGTCAAAAAACCTCACCCCTGCCTTTGCCGGCAGGCAGGCCCGGCCCCTCTCCTTCTGAGAGGGGTGACGCCATGGAAAAACGATGTGGAAAATTACTGCTTCATCACCCTTGCGGAACCTTTCCTTTTCCCATTTTCAAAAACCCGCAAAATGTAAAGGCCGCTCGGCTGGTTTTGAAGATTGATTTCGCAGCCGCTGGCGCAGGTTTTTTTCAGGATTTCTTTGCCGATGAAATTGATGATTGAAATTTCTAAGAGTGCGCCCTCCCATTGCAATGAAAATTTTCCATCGGAGGGATTGGGGAAGGTTTGGAAATCCAGCCATTCGTTTTCCGCCAAGGAAAAAGAAAGGTGGCAAGTGTTGTAGCTGGGGTTTTGATAAATCAAACTATCGTTGGAATCGCGGACACAGAGGATATTGCCCACAGGTGCGTCCGTGAAACAGAGGATGGGAAAAAATTGAGCTACTCCCACGATGGGACTGCCCAGCCCCTCTACCCACGATAAAGGGTAGTCCTGCCCTATCTGATTTGCCGTATCCCCAAAGGTGAAAAAATAGTGAGTTCGTTGGGTATTTTGATGGTCTGTAAAAACGCCCGCGCCATCTAAACGGTAAAAAGTGGAGGGACAGGCAGCGGAGCTATCATAAAATACGGAATCACCAATGTTCAATGAAAAATTGAAAACAAAAGAATCACCATAGGCTGATTTATCTGGAAAGTAGAAGATGATGGTTTTGGCTACCGAATCTTCTTTGATGAAATACCTGGTAAATTCTTTCGGCGCCCCGTTCACCGTATCGGTCTCCACCAGTCGCGGCAGAAGTTCACCTTTATATAGCGAATCCTTGGCGATGTGAAAGTGGCGTGTTTCACTGGGGCCCCATAGATAGTGGTATAGCTCGCTCCACTGGCGGCCTTCCACGGCCAGCGGCTGGTATTGGGCAATCAAAAATGAAGAGGCGAAAAACGAAAGGAGGAGTAAGATTTTTTTCATCGAAAGATAGTTTTCAGTATTTGATGATTTTTTGGGAAGCCACGAATTTACCGTTTTTGGAAACCCGCAAAATGTAGATGCCCGCCGAATGATTTTGCAAATCCAAGGGTTTGCCACTTTCCATTTCTTTTTCCAAGATTTCTTTACCCACGAAATCGATCACCGATATTTCCAGCGGCGCGCCGTCCCATTGCAATGAAAACAATCCATCGGAAGGATTGGGAAACACCCGAAAATGATTCTCCAAAACAGATTCCCGCAGCCCGATGGTCTCGCAGGTATCCTGCGGGAACACCAGCGAATCTTGGATGTGGAAAGAACACAATCGGTAAAAATACCCCTCGCCAAATCCCATGCAATCCACGCCGTGCACATTGTAGAGCGGGCCGATGGTGGACCCGACGCCTTCCACCCAGGCGAGGGTGTCGAAGCAAACTTGGGTAGGCGAGCCCCCGCCGGATCCCGCCGCGTCCATTAGCAGGATGCGTTTTGCCTTGCCGCCATTGGTCGCCACCGAATCGGTATGGAACACATAAAAATCGGCAAACACCGTGTTGGCGGTATCGCTGACGGTGTAGCGGCTCAGGTCGAAGCGCAGCAAAACGGTATCTCCGGTAGCGAGGCCAAAATCGTAGAGCAGAAACTCGGTGGTATCGTAATACACATTGGAAGCGCCGCCCTGCACGGCAATTTGCTTGTCCAAAAATTTCAGGAAAACTTGTTGCCCCACTTGCCGTAACAGCGCGGCGCTGTCTTGTACGTTTTGGGAGGCGGAGTTGGGGTCATCGTACTTTAGATAATACGAAAGCCCGTTGGCGGTGGCCACCGAATCCTGCAAGCGGAAAAAGAGCGGCTTGGTGCCTTGCCCCGCACCGGGGTTCACGTCATCGTATCTTTCCAAAACTTCCCATTCCGCGCCACTTTGCACCAAAACTTGGGCTTGGGCGGGAAAATAAAAGAGGGTTGAAAAAAGGAGGGTGTAAATGGTGGTTTTCATAAAAGGGGTTTTAGTTTTTGATAATTTTTTGGGAAGCCACGAATTGACCGTTTTTAGAAAGCCGCAGAATGTAAACGCCCTGCGGGTGACTCTCTAAATCCAGCGTCCCGCCACTTTCTATTTCTTTTTTCAGGATTTCTTGGCCGGTGGGATTGACCACGGAAACATCCAAAGGTTGGCCGGGCCACTGGAGGAATATTTTGCCCGAAGTGGGGTTGGGGAAGATCAGAGGAACTTCTTGTGAACCAAAGAATTCTCGCAACGAAACATTGTCGCTGCATTTGAATGCTTTATCGCCGTTGAAAAAAGATTGCAAAGGTTCGTATTGAAAACCCGTAACCAAATTCGTAAAACAGGACAATTGAAAACGAAACAAATCAAAGCCGACTTGGCTGGTAACGGGGGCCAACAAACCTTTATCACTGCCAATACCTTCAATCCATTTTTCCTGCCGCACCTTTCCGTTTTTGCTTTCCACATCAATAAAGCGCCTGCTTTGGCCTGAGATATTTACTGTTCCTTCATTGAAAACATACCATACAATTGAATATCCACCATTATGCATCATTTTGATGGAATCACCAATGGTGGCAGAAAAATCATAAAGAAGATGGTCGGTACTGTCCTTGAAATTCCCAAAACCCATAAAAGGGCTGATATGGAAATATATTTTTTTTGCAAGGGTATCTTCCCTGAGATATATAAAGGCAGAGGAGTAATCCGTGGAATTAACCACAAGATATTCTTGCCCGTTTAGAGAATCTTTTTCCGAATAAGAATAGGCGGCCAACTTTTTATGAAAACCCTTATGATCTTCGTGTAGGAAAGTAACTTTCCACTCCGCGCTGTCTTGTGGGAAAGGTGTGTATTGTGCCATCAAAAATGAAGAACCAAAAAAGGAGAGGAGGAGTAATGATACTTTCATCGGAAAAAGAATTAGAAAAAAAAACCAAATTAAGAAATCTTAATGAACCTCAAAACAAAATTTGATTCATCGAGTTTTGGCCTCTGCTATAAATTGAGAGCCTGACGGCAATTACTCCAATCACAATTGAATTACATAGTTACTATCGAGTAACCTTCCTAAAAAACCTATCAACGCTTCCACTACAGCCTGTCTTGAGCTTTGTCGAAAGGCTCAGCGCGACGGCGGAATTTTTCAAACAAAATCGTTTATCTCCCCCGCCAACTCCCGATCTTTTTCCGTAATCTTCTCCCCGTCATCGTGCGTGGTCAGCCGCAGCGTCACTTTGTTGTACACATTTTCGATTTCGGGATGGTGCTGCGCTTTTTCGGCAGCGATGGCCACTTTCGTCAAAAAAGCAAAGGCCCCCACAAAATCATCAAACTCAAATTTGCGCACCAAGCGGTTGTTTTCTTCTTTCCAATTCTCCATTGTTATTTTATTTCATTGATTTTCAGCATATTCGTCATCCCACTTTCGTAAATGGGCATACTGGCAATTTGGATGATCAAGTCGCCTTCGGACACCAAATTTTCCTTTTTAACCACTTCTTTCACTTCTTCAAAAGTCTTGTCGGTGCTTTCCATATTATCATAGAAAAAACCGCGCACACCCCAAACGAGGCTCACCATATTCAAAATGGAACGGTTGGCCGTGAAAACGATGATGTTCGTCTTGGGCCGGTGGGATGAAATCTTGAAACCCGTGTAGCCGCTGAACGTCATCGTGAGAATGGCGGAGGCGCCGATTTGGTCGGCAATCTTGCTGGCGTTGTAGCAAATGGAGTCGGTGATGAAACGCTCGTCGCGGTAGGTAGGCGCGTTTTCTTCTAAATGGGTCAGTTCGCCGCCCTGCTCCACGTGGGCCACGATGCTGGCCATTGCCTGCACCACCGCCACGGGGTGTTTGCCCACCGAGGTTTCGCCGCTCAGCATTACTGCGTCCGCGCCGTCCATCACGCTGTTGGCCACATCGTTCACCTCGGCGCGGCTGGGGGTCAGGTTTTCCATCATACTTTCCATCATCTGCGTGGCGATCACCACTGGCCGCGCAGCTTTCAGGCATTTTTTCACGATCATCTTCTGGATCAGCGGCACGGTCTGCATCGGCACTTCCACGCCCAAGTCGCCGCGCGCCACCATTATTGCGTCCGTCTCCGCGATGATGCCATCGATTTCCAGCACCGCCTCCGGTTTTTCGATTTTGGAAATTACTTGGCAGGGCGCGTTGTTTTCTTTGATGATTTGCTTGAGTTCCGCCACGTCGTCCGCCGAGCGTACGAAGGAAAGCCCCACCCATTCCACCATTTCTTTCATTGCCACTTCAAGGTCGGCCAAGTCTTTTTCCGTAAGGCAAGGTTGCGAAATCTTGGTGTTGGGCAGGTTCACGCCCTTGCGGGATTTCAGCGGCCCACCTTGGATGACTTCCGTCAAAACCTCATCTTTTCCATTGGTTTCCAATACTTTGAGAACCAATTTTCCATCGTCCACCAAAATCCGCTCGCCCGCTTTCACGTCCTGCGGAAAGCGCTCGTAATTCATATACACTTGCTCCGCGTTGCCTTTTTTCTTTTGGTTGGAAAAAATCAGTTTCCCGCCTTTTTCGATCACCGTGCCTTCTTCCACTATTCCCACGCGCAATTTCGGCCCTTGCAAATCCGCCAAGATGGCGATGTTGGTGTTCAGTTCCTTGTTCAGTTCGCGGGTTTTTTGGATCAAATCGCGCGCATCGTCGTGGCTGCTGTGCGAAAAATTGACACGGAAAACGTTCACGCCCGCTTCGATGAGTTTTTTCATCATCGCTTTTTCGGAGGTGGCGGGCCCCAGCGTGGCCACTATTTTGGTTTTGTTCGGAGACATATATTTTTAAGGAATAGAGTGAGCGTTTTGATTTAAGGCGAGAGTAGATTTTCGAGATGCCGCGAGCTTTCGGGGGCTATTTTTTGAAACGCGCGCACGGGCCGCAATGTTTTTAAATGTTGGGCGATCATCGCGCAGGTGTCGGAGCCCGCGCCTTCCTCGCTCCACAGAAAATAATCCACGGTCTTGAAATCGCGCACCAAGCGCGTGCTGAGCGAGGGCGCGTGATCCAACAAAAGCGGCGAAGTCGAAACGTGAGCCTCCGTCAGTGGGTTTTTGTTGGAGGTCAGTTGCCAGCTTTCCCGCGTGGGCGGTTGTTGCTCGCCAAATTCCATAAAAAAATACGGCCGCTTGCGGTACCAATGTTCGCGGTCTTTGGGATTTCGGCAGAGGCGCAGCCCCAGTTTTTCGTTCAGCGCAAAGCAAAGCTGCGGAGCCGGCACGTCGCACACCAAGCCAAAAACCGCCGCCGTCTCAAATCCGAACGGTTCATCCAGCGTCAGTTTTCTCACCATTTTGGCCGTGTTTTACCAGTTTTTTATACGCCAGTTTCGCCGCCTCTTCCTCGGCTTTTTTCTTGCTGCTGCCCTCGCCCTTGCTGATGGGTTCGTTATCCACGAAAAGCGTGACCTCAAATTTCCGGGCGTGGCTTTTCCCCGAGGCAGCGGTTATTTTAAACTCAATGGTGCGCTTGTGTTTTTGTCCCCATTCCAGCAAATGCCCCTTGTGGCTGGCGATGCGGTTTTCCATCGTATCCAGATCCACCCGCGCTTCCAGCACTTTTTCTTTGATGAAACGGCAACAGCATTCGTAGCCCAAATCCAAATAAACCGCGCCGATGAGCGCCTCCAAGGCATCGCCATAAATGGACTTGGCCTGGGCGGTGCGCGCGGTTTTTTTCTTTACTTCCTTGTTCAATCCCAGTTCGAGGCTCACTTGGTTCAAGTGCTTGCGGCTCACGATTTTGCTGCGCATACTGGTCAAAAAACCTTCGCTGCGTGCGGGGTAGTTTTCATATAAAAAATCGGCCACCACCGCGCCCAAAATCGCGTCGCCGAGAAATTCCAGTCGCTGGTTGTTTTGCCGGCCGTTTTTTCCCCGCTGCGAAAGCGAGCTGTGGCGAAACGCCAAATGATAATGCTCCAAGTTTTTGGGAGAAATCCCAGTGAGCGTTTTGATTTTCCTAAAAAAAATCCCGTCATCCTTGCGGAAACGGGAGCTTAATTTTTTCAGGAAACCCAGCATCAATCTTTAAATTTCCGAACAATCACCGACGCATTGTGGCCGCCAAACCCGAAGGTGTTGCTGAGCGCGGCGTTCACTTCGCGCTCTTGCGCTTTGCCAAAGGTCAGGTTCAGTTTGGAATCAATTTCGGGGTCGTCCGTAAAATGGTTGATGGTGGGCGGGATTATGTTGTCCACCACGGCCATTGTGGCGGCAAAGGCTTCGAGCGCGCCCGCCCCGCCCAGCAAATGTCCGGTCATCGACTTGGTGGAACTGATGTTTAAATCATAAGCATCTTCGCCCAAAACGTGTTTGATGGCTTTTAGCTCGGCCACGTCGCCGAGCGGGGTTGAAGTGCCGTGCACGTTGATGTAGTCCAGTTCGGTGGGTTTCATCCCAGCGTCTTCCAGCGCATTTTCCATCACTTCCTTTGCGCCCAGCCCTTCGGGGTGCGGCGCGGTGATGTGGTAGGCATCGTCGCTCAGTCCAATGCCCACCATTTCCGCGATGATATTGGCGCCGCGCCTTTTGGCGTGTTCCAGTTCTTCCAAAACGAAAGTGGCCGAACCCTCGCCCAGCACGAAGCCGTCGCGGTCTTTGTCGAAAGGGCGGCTGGCGGTTTGCGGGTCGTCGTTGCGGGTGCTCATCGCGTTCATCGCGTTGAAACCGCCCACGCCCGCTTCGTTCACCGGCGCCTCGCTGCCCCCCGTCACGCAAGCATCCATATAGCCCCAGCGGATGTAGTTTATCGCATCAATGAGGGAATTGGTGGAGCTGGCGCAGGCCGACACCGTAGTCCAGTTGGGCCCGCGGAATCCGTCGCGCATCGCGATGAGGCCGGGCGGGCTGTCCGGTATCAATTTAGGGACGAAGAACGGGTTGAAGCGCGGCGTGCCGTCACCTTTGGCAAAGCCCATCATTTCATCTTGAAAGGTTTTGAAACCGCCCACGCCGCCGCCCCAGATTACGCCGACGCGCCGTTTGTCGTGGTCCGCCTCCCGCAGCCCGCTGTGGGCGATGGCCTCTTCGGAAGAAATCATCGCCAAGTGGCCATAGCGGTCCATCCGGCGCGCCTCCTTGCGGTCGATGTGTTCTTCCACGTTGAGGTTTTTCACCTCGCAGGCAAATTGCGTCTTGAACTTGGAGGCATCAAAATGAGTGATGGGCGCGGCGCCGCTTTTCCCACTTTTCATTGCCTCCCAAGTAGCTTGGGCGGAATTGCCAAGTGGCGACAACACGCCCATTCCGGTGATGACTACCCTCCTTCGTTCCATACCCATCAATCTTATTCGCCCTTGGCTTCTTTGATATAAGAAACGGCCTGGCCCACGGTGGCAATGTTTTCCGCTTGGTCATCGGGGATTTGGATATCGAACTCTTTCTCGAATTCCATAATCAGTTCCACGGTGTCCAGCGAGTCGGCGCCGAGGTCGTTGGTAAAGCTGGCCTCGGTGGTCACTTCGTTTTCGTCAACGCCCAGTTTGTCAACGATGATGGCTTTTACTTTGGATTGAATATCAGACATAGTCCCTGTTTTTAAGTGTTTAATTTCGCTGCAAAGAAAGCAAAATATTGTTATGGCAAACAATGGATACACTTTGATAAAGTTCTATTAGTTTTGAAAATTCTTAGAATCCTAATTTTCTCTAT
The DNA here is from genome assembly GCA_965214115.1 of Owenweeksia sp. Taxonomy (GTDB): domain Bacteria; phylum Bacteroidota; class Bacteroidia; order Flavobacteriales; family Schleiferiaceae; genus Owenweeksia. The sequence continues at coordinate 43,391 of CBDCAU010000008.1, read as the reverse complement.
CTTAAAATGAAAAAGATTGCGGTGTTTGCTTCCGGCAGCGGCTCCAACGCGGAAAAGATTATCAAGCACTTTGACGACAACGATTCGGCCCGCGTGGCCGCCGTGTTTTGCAACAACCCCAAGGCCGCCGTGGCCGAGCGCGCCCACAAACTTGGAGTGCGCTGCGAGATTTTCAACCGGGCCGAAATGAACGACGGCTACCTCCTCAAAAAATTGAAAGAATACAAAGTGGATTTTATCGCCTTGGCGGGATTTCTCTGGAAACTCCCCACGGAAATCCTTGAAGAATATCCCGACCGCGTGGTGAACCTGCACCCCGCCCTGCTGCCCGACTACGGCGGCGAGGGAATGTACGGGATGGCCGTGCACGAGGCGGTGGTGGAAAACGAGGAAGAAGAAACCGGCATCACCATTCATTATGTGAATGACGAATACGACGAGGGCGAAATCATCTTCCAAGAAACGGTGGAAATCGACTACGAAGACACGCCCGAAGATGTGCAATACAAAGTGCGCCAACTGGAGCACAAGCATTATCCCGAAGTGATCGAATACACGCTAAAAGATTTGGATTGAGGGTGGATATTTATACCGATGGTTCGTCCATCGGCAACCCCGGGCCGGGCGGCTACGGCATCGTGATGGAAGCGGGCGGCAAGCGGAAGGAGCTTTCGCAGGGCTTCCAAAAAACCACTAACAATCGGATGGAATTGCTGGCCGTAGTAGAAGGGTTGCGCGCCTTGAAACGCAATGATCTGGACGTCCATATTTTTTCCGACAGCAAATATGTGGTCAATTCGGTGGAAAAAGGCTGGGTGTTCGGCTGGGAGAAAAAGCATTTCAAAGACAAAAAAAACCCTGATTTATGGAAGGATTTTCTAAAGGAATACCGGATTCACAAACCGAAACTACATTGGATAAAAGGACACAACCAACATCCGCAAAACGAGCGCTGCGATAAATTGGCGGTGGCGGCGGCGAAGTCTAAAAATCAGAAGGTGGATTTAGGTTTTGAGAAAAGTTTGGAAAAAGGGGAGGGGTTGTTTTGATTTTCCAAAAGCCCCCTAAATCCCCCACCGTGTGCCGTATCGGCTACGATGCGCGGCAAAGGGGGACTTTAGCTGCACAATCCTTTTTAATAGGAAGGATATGTGCGCCGCGTTGACGTGTCTAAACCCCCTTTGGGCCTGCCTGACGGTAGGCAGGGGATTGGGGGCTAAAACGACAAATAATTCTCCGCGTCCACCGGATTCCCGTTGAACCACAACTCAAAATGAAGGTGCGGCCCGGTGGTCAGCTCGCCCGAATTGCCGATCACCGCAATCGGGTCGCCCGCGCGGACGCTTTCGCCTTGGGATTTCAGCAAAGCCGAGTTGTGTTTATAAACGGAAAGAAAATCGCCGGGGTGCTGCAAAATCACCACATAGCCCGTCTCCGCCGTCCATTCCGAAAAAATCACGATGCCGTTCTGCGCGGCCTTAATGATTTCGTCTTTTTTCGCCACGATGTCCGTGCCCCAGTGGCTTTCCCTGGGATTGAAATGCTGGGAAATGATTCCCTTCACGGGGGTGAAAAAATAGAGGTTGCCGAGGCCGCCGATTTCCGCGCCGCCGGGCGTGAGGTTGAAGCGCTCTTCTTCTTCCACCATCAGCCGCAGCAGCGAATCTTGCTTGGTGCGCGGCCGGTTCAGTTCGGCTTTTATTTCGTCGTCGGTCATCGCGGTGTCCGAAAAATCGAGCGGCGGGTTGCCTTCCACTATCTTTCTGATATTCAACAAATACCGCTGGTTGTAATTCAGTTGCTGCTCCAAGGAATCCGTGGCCAAGGCCAACTTGAAGGCTTTGCTGCGCACCGCCGTGCTGGAATAGCCGGGGATGTATTCCCGCAAGGGCGTGAACGCGATGAGGAAAACCGTGGAGGTGATCAAGAAAATCGTCAAAAAGCCGATGATGAAAAACACGTTGAGGCGGCTCAGTTTCAGGCTGAGTTTTTCCTCGAAGGTATCATCGTTTAAAATGACGAGGCGGTATTTGTTGCGCAGTTTTTCAATGGTCTTGCGCTTTTTCTTGGGGGGGTCGTTTGCCATTGCGGGGCAAATATCGGGAAGGGAAAGAGTTGCGGATCGGTTTCCATTTTTTAATATAAATTTTTGGCGCCGTCAAACTTTTTCAAAGCTCCAAACTTTGGAAAAGTTTTCATACCAAAACCGGAAAGGGGGAAATCTCCAATTTACGGAATAGCGCAACTTTTCAGATAAAAAATGGATTGCGCTTTTTCAGGATACGGAAAATCGCAACTCGCTAAAAGGATTTGCAAAATTCAGTTTTGGCCGCCCGCCAAGTTTTCGTGGCTTTGTCCGCACCAAAAACAAAGACGTTATGAAAACGATGATTTTGATGATTTGCGCCGCGCTGCCACATCTTGGCTGGAGCCAAAACATAGACGAAACGCCCGCTCCGAAAAACTATCGCTTACAATGCTGGGGCGAAATCACCGTGGCGCTGGGCGAAACGAGATACCGCGACGGCAGTTTGGCGCTGGCCTATCGCAATGTGTTGATTAGTGGCGAGTTTGCCCGCGTGCGCGGTGAGCCCATCCCGCAGGGTTTGTTGCAAACGGTGTTGCTCTTTCCGTTCATTTGGCCGGATTATACCAAGGAATATGGCACGTCCAACTTTGCGGTGGGGGCCATCGGCTACCATTTAAGAATGTATTATGCGGCGCAACTCGGCATCGGGCGCTCCCTCACTGAAGAGTTGCATTCGCGGCAGGTGGAGAGCTTTTTTGGGTTGTGGTCCAGTACCGAATATTTTGTGAAATCTGAGAAATATTTATCAGTGCCAGTCGTACTGCGCTGCGGTGTTCAGTTTGATTACGTGGGCCTTCACCTGAAAGCGCACATCCAAACCAATCCAGAAATTAAGGAGCGCAGTTACATCGGGTTTTCGGTCGGCGTGGGGTTTTTCAAGAATGGCAGAGAACGGACGCCTGATTTGTAAATCTATTTCTCTATTGGGATTTTTGACCGACTTTTCAAAAGTTCCAAACTTTGGAAAAGTTTCACCCCAAAAATCCCGCCCCCCGTATCTTCGCCGCCGTGCAACTCCCCGCCGGAAAAAAAATCTATTTCGCCTCCGACCTCCACCTCGGCGCGCCGGATTACGACAGTTCGCGGGCGCGCGAAAAACGCTTCGTCCGCTGGCTGGAAATGGCGCGGAAAGATGCCGCCGAAATCTATATAGTCGGCGACCTTTTCGATTTTTGGTTTGAATATAAAAAGGCCGTGCCGCGCGGCTTCGTGCGCGTTTTGGGAAAGCTGGCCGAACTGACTGACGGCGGCCTGCCCGTCCATCTTTTCACGGGCAACCACGATATGTGGATTTTCGATTATCTACCCAAAGAAACGGGCGTGACTCTGCACCGCCATCCCATCGAAAAAGAATGGAACGGCACGAAGTTTTTCATCGGCCACGGCGACGGTTTGGGTCCCGGCGACCACGGGTATAAATTCATCAAAAAAATATTTTCCAACCGCTTTTCGCAATGGGCGTTCGCGCGGTTGCACCCCAATTTTGGGATTGGGTTGGCCGATTTTTTCTCCAAAAAAAGCCGCCAAAAAACCGAAATCGAAGACGAAAAATACTTGGGCGACGACAAAGAATTTTTGGTGGTTTTCTGTAAAGAAATGCTGCAAAAAAGGCATTTTGATTATTTCGTTTTCGGCCACCGCCACTTGCCGCTGGATATGGCGGTGGGGGAAAATTCGCGCTACATCAATCTGGGCGATTGGATTAGGTATAATACGTATGCGGTTTTTGATGGGGCGGGGGTGGAGTTGCGGGAGTTTGCAGATTCGTCAGGCTGAACCTTTCGGCAAAGCTCAAGACAGGCTACGGTCGAAGCCCCTCCCCCGCCTCGTTTCCTCGGCACCCCCTCCAAGGAGGGAGACAGAGCCGTCGCTTCGAATAATCAGCCAAAATTAGGAGACTGTTGCTTTCGGAGTTTCCTCTTGTTAGGTTTCCGTGTCGCGGGTTCGGAGCGCTGTCCCCCTCTGGAGGGGGACAGGTTTGAAATTTTTGAATAAAAATTTCAAATCAGGGGGAGGAATGCGGTTCAAAACATTTCCCACCCAAACCCAGTTTCCTCTCCAAAACATTTCCAAAAAATGGAACACCAACACAATCAATACAGCACCCTCTCCAAAGGCGTGGACGATTTGACCGAGAAAGGCTACAAACTGGATTTCAACCTCTGTCCCGACAAAATCGAATGCAAAAGCGAAAAGCTGGAATACGGCCCGCAGGAATTTGAAGTGGACGAATTCCACCGCTTCGAGGGGATGACCAACCCTGACGATATGAGTATTTTGTACGCCATCACTACCAATGATGGAAAAAAGGGAACGCTGGTGGATGCCTACGGCGCGCAGAACGAACCGCGCCACGAAGAGATGATCAAGAAGATGAAGATAGAGTATTGAAAGTGGTGCGCGCTGACGGTTGAAACCGTCAGTTGGGAGAAATCACTGCACTTCTGTACGTCCCAACCCACGGTTTCAACCGTGGGTTGAAACCGTCAGTTGGGAAGACCTTTGCCGCGCACCCCAACCCACGGTTGAAACCGTGGGGCGCGCCCACAAAAAACCCGCCCAAACCAAAGTTCAGACGGGTATTTTTCGTTGTAGTCCGGCGAGTTCTTAGCCGCGCACCAATCTCATTATCAAGCTGATAACCAGCAATACCAAGAAAATATAAAATATAATCTTAGCGATGCCAGCGGCACCGGCGGCAATACCCCCGAAGCCAAAAAGTGCGGCGATCAAAGCAATCACCAGAAAAATGATAATCCATCGTAGCATAATCGTGTATTTGATTGATTAATGCGCAGGTAACTAAGGTTTATCCAAAAAGTTCGAGGGTCAGTTTGGCAATCGAAAACTGATGCCGACACTTTGGTAATTCATCCGGTGGTTCAATCCCAACCCAAAGGAATAATCAAGTTGGATGGTCGGAATCGGGAAATACACGAAACCCGCGTCGGCGCTGGCTTCCCACGTTTCGATGTTTCTTATAAATCCGTAAGGTTCCAAATACATCCCCACTTTTTCGGATAGCGTGATGCCCCACGCTAAGGAGTAAAACAAATCACCGTTTCCCGTGCCAAGATAATCGTAGCCGATATTATACGCGAGCGAATGTGTTTCGGAAAAAGTATGGGTAATCGCCAGTTTGTTGATGCTACCGAACGAACTGTCATTGAAGGAGTTACTGCCCGTGGAACAAACCAAATGCGTCAAAAAACCGATTTCGGGCACCCCTTCTTTTTCTTCCGTGAATTGGACTTTGAAACCGACTTCGAGATTGGAAAAACCAAAGTCGCGGAAGGTTTCGATGCCGTCTTGCAAAATTTTCACGGTTTCCATTTGCGTTACCACGCGCAGTTCAAAATGGTTGAAAAGCCCGACCCGAAAAAGCGCATTGGGAATGGCCGAGCTGCGGACTTCGGTACGCGAATCCGGTTGTTCATTCATAATTAAAACGCCGGCTTCTACTTGGATTTGGCTCGGTTCCACCGTGCTACTGGCTTCGGTTTGGTCGGGGCGGTCTGTTACAATTTGTTGGGAATGAAGTTGATACATTCCGAAAAAGAAAAAGCTCAGCGCATAAATTTTTTTCATTCAGATAAATTTTCGGGTAAACAAACTAAGGATTTGACCCTGACAGGGTTCAAAACCCTGTCAGGGTTGGCTTGAGAGTGTTCGCATTTTAAATTTTAGGCAAACCTAAACTTATTTTAAGAACATTCAAAATTTTGATTTAGCTTTGCGGAGCACAACCTTTAGGGTCTCCGAACCCTAAAGGTTTAAAAAATTATAGGTATTGAAAGGTTTTTAATAGTGAAAAAGTTTCGCCCCTCCCGATAGCTATCGGGAGGGGCTTTTCGGGACGGCGGGGGTTTTTTCACGCCGCCCTTACAGGCGGCGCTACAGTCATTTCGCGCCTCTGGCGCTTTTGCGATTTGGGAATTTGCCGTAATTGTAAAAATCCGTACGCGGCCCAATATCGCAAAGTACATTAAGAACAATATTTAATTGAGCGATAAAAAATGCAGCCCCAGAGGGGCGGAATGTTTGTAGCCCCGACCTTCAGGTCGGGGTAAATTATCACCAAATCACACAAACGTTGAAGTCCCGTAGGGACGACACGAACCCACAAAGACGACACAAACGCGCTAAAAACAAAATGTACTCCTTTACCGAAGAAAATTATCTAAAAGCCATCTTCTTCCTCTCCCAAAACGCGGAGAAAAAAGGCGCGTCCACTTCTGCCATTGCGGAACGGTTGCAAACCAAAGCCGGTTCCGTTACCGATATGCTGCGCAAGCTGGCCGATAAAAAATTGTTGCAATACAAAAAGTACCAAGGAGTTACGCTCACTTCCGAAGGCAAAAAAATCGCCATCCGCACTTTACGAAAGCACCGTCTGTGGGAAGTTTTTTTGGTAGAAAAAATGCAGTTCGGCTGGGAAGAGGTCCACGAAATCGCGGAGCAATTGGAACACATCCAATCCCCGAAACTGACAGACCGATTAGAGGAGTTTCTTGGCTTTCCCAAATTTGACCCGCACGGCGACCCGATTCCCGATAAAAACGGAAACTTTCCTGACCGTAGCGAGAAGATTTTGGAAGAATGCGCTGAAAACCAAAAAGTTGAAATCCGCGCCGTAAAGGACAGTTCGGCGGAATTTTTAAAATTTTTAGAGAAAAAAGGCATCGCGCTCGGCCAAAATCTCGAAATCAAAGAACGTGAAGAATACGACGGTTCGATGCGCGTGAAAATCGAAAATGACCGCGAGGTCAGTTTGAGCGCGCAGGTGGTTGGGAATCTTTTTGTAAAAGAAATGGAATGAGAGAAAATAATAATGAGCTGGCCCCCATTCCCCCTAAGGGGGTTGCTGCGGTGGAATATATTGGGTTAAAACTGCGCGAGCTATTTACGCCAGTATGCTTCGCCCCCCTTAGGGGGGTTGGGGGGCCAAGATTGCTAATCGCACTCTTTCTAATTCTCACACTATCCGCCTGCCACCAAAATCCTAAAAACCTATCCAACACCATCGTCTGCACCACCGGAATGATTGGCGATGCCGTAAAAAACCTCCTGGGGGATTCCGCCGATGTAAAAGCCTTGATGGGGGCGGGCGTGGACCCGCATCTGTACAAAGCCACCCAAGGCGACATCGCCGCGCTAAGCGAAGCTAAAGTCATCGTTTACAACGGTTTGCACCTCGAAGGGAAGATGGGCGAAATCTTTGAAAAACTGGAAAACCGCAAAACCATTTTGGCGATGGCGGACGGTTTGGACGAATCGAAACTCATCAATTCCACGGATTACGTCGGCGCGGAAGACCCCCACATTTGGTTTGACGTGGCGCTGTGGGCGGAGGTGATTGAAAACCTCTCCCAAGAATTGCAAAAGTCCTTTCCCGAAAAGGAAAAACAGATTGCGGAAAACGCGGAATTGTATCTTCAAAAAATGCAGCGGTTGGATGCTTATTGCGAGGCTACCATCGCTGAAATTCCTGAAAACCAGCGCGTTTTGATAACCGCCCACGATGCTTTCAAATATTTTGGGAAGGCGTACGGAATTGAAGTGCGCGGCTTGCAGGGCATCTCCACCACCGCCGAATACGGCTTGCAAGATATTTCCAATTTGGTGGATTTTATCGTGAAAAATGAAATCAAAGCCATTTTCGTGGAGAGTTCGGTGCCGAAAAAATCGGTGGAGGCGGTCATCGAAGGTTGCCAGCGGCGCGGCCACGATTTGCAGCTCGGCGGCGAACTTTTTTCCGATGCAATGGGCGCTGCCGGCACGCCCGAAGGCACTTATATCGGGATGGTGCGCCACAATGTGGAAACCATCGTAAATGCTTTAAAATGAAAGATTTGCAAAACGAAATCCCCGCGATTGAAGTCCACAACCTGACGGCCAGCTACCAGCGGCGGCCCGTTTTGTGGGACATTGATTTCAAATTGCCGCAGGGCAAACTCATTGGCATCGTGGGGCCGAACGGCTCGGGGAAAACCACCTTGCTGCGCAACCTGATGGGGCTGATGGAACCGGACAGCGGCTACGTCAAAATTTTTGGCGAAGATTTGGACAAAATCCGGCACAAGGTTTCGTATGTGCCTCAGCGCGAGACGGTTGATTGGGATTTTCCCGCCTCCGTTTTTGACGTAGTGGAAATGGGGCGCTACCGAAAATCAAATCTGTTTCGCCGCCTTTCTAAAAAAGACAAGGAAATCACCACCCAAGCGCTGGAAAAAACGGGGATGCTCGAATACGCCAAGCGGCAGATTTCGCAGCTCAGCGGCGGGCAGCAACAGCGGGTGTTCATCGCGCGCAGCCTCGCCCAGCAAGCGGATTTGTACCTGATGGACGAGCCTTTCGTGGGCGTGGACGCCGCCACGGAAGATTCCATTTTGGCGCTCCTTTCGGAGATGAAAAGCGAGGGCAAAACCGTGGTCATCGTCCACCACGATTTGCAGACGGCCTACGAATATTTTGATTGGATTGTGTTGCTGAACACACGCTTAGTTGCCTCAGGTTCAAAGGACTCAGTTTTCACACCTCAACTCTTGCAAGAAGCCTACGGCGGGCGGCTGACCGTGCTGTCAAGGATTGGGGATTTGCTCTCGAAGCAAGATTTTCCGGTGCGGGAGAAGGAGTTTTTGGAGAAGGAAGGGGAGGGGGATTCGGTGGAGTGATAGCGTGGTTTAAAAGCGGTGTTTTGACGTAAATTTTAAGTGTAATTGACAAGATAAAAATGGAAAATGGAAAAGTGGAAACCTTTAAATATGGAATTACGAAGTTGGGTAATTAGTCAAGTTTTAAGACTGGAACAAACTTCGAGTAGTTTAATGAGAACGATTCTCAGAATGTTCAAAGAAACCTCAAAGACTTTAGGCCACCAGTCCAGCGCGCTGTCGTTCAAGTCAAAAATTGATATTTTATATGACCTTGAAGAGATTGATAAAACAGAGTATAATTACCTCTTAAAAATGATGGAAATTAGAAATCAATTTGCTCATAATCCCAACGCCATTTCATTTGAGTCACTTGACGAGATAAACCCACAAATCAACAAATATTTAGAGAAAATCGAAGTTGATGGAATTGAAGAACAAGACAACAGAGAGGTTAAGTTGAAATTGATTTTCAGCGAGATTTTTAAAAGGTGCGCGGGAAAGTTACTTGTGACCGAAATTGAATATACAAACGGACTTGAAAAGGACATAAGGAAGCACGTTAATGACCGTGTGGTAGCAAGCCTTGACGAAATATGGGGTAAGGCCGTTAATCGGCATTTGACGGGTGAACTGTCAACACCTTCCTTGTTTTTTATGAATAGTCCAGAAAAACAAATCGAAAATTTCTATTTGGACTTTAGACTTGCTATGAGCGAGTTTACTCAAGGCGAATTCAAGAAAATTGAAGGGGATAACTTAAAGCAAGTATTTAAGTCGAAAGAGACTACAGAAGAAACCTTAATGCGAAAGAAAAGCGAAAAGTAAGAGCGCTTAACGCGGTGTAGTGCATTTTTAGGATTTGCATTATATACTGGGCTTAAAAATTCACAACTTGTACTCTGAAAAATTGAAACACAACATCCTTGCTCCCAGACATCAGCTTAAAAAAACAAAGGAAACGCGGATGATCTAAAAAAAATGCAAACTCTCCTCGACTTTTTCTCCTTCCAAAACCCGAATGTCCTCACGGTCACCCTCGGCACGATGTTCATTGGGTTGAGCGCGGCGGTGGTGGGCGTGTTTTAAGAATGGGAACTGGACGGGAAAGCAACTTGACGGGAATTTCGCCAAGTTCAAAAAGAAGAGCGGAAGTTTCAATTATGGCGCAGAATATTACCACTTTGAATGTATAAAAAATTAGAAATTATATTTTATATATCTATAGTTATAATTCTTATAGATATGTTCTTGCTTCGGTTTCTCATCGGTGGGGGTGGTTTGATACTATATTTAATCATATTATGCTTCATAATTTACTTTGGTTTTGTTTCATATAGAAACAAAAAAATGAAGAAGTTTTATAAGACCCCGCTCCTTGGCCTCATTTTAATAATTGTATTTAGGTTCGTTATTCTTTTCGACTTCATATTCGACGACGATAACGGTGCATTGTTTGAGAAATGAGCAAGATTTAATTTGCAACCCATTTTAATACGTTTCAAACAAGGTTTTTGATAAGAACAAAATGCAAAACCTCCTCGACTTTTTCTCCTTCCAAAACCCGAACGTCCTCACGGTCACCCTCGGCACGATGTTCATCGGGCTGAGCGCGGCGGTGGTGGGCGTGTTCGCGTTTTTGCGGAAACGGAGCTTGGTGGGCGATGCGATTGCGCACGCCATTTTGCCGGGCCTCGCCATCGCGTTTATGGCCACGCAGAGCAAAAATCCCTTCGTTTTGATGACGGGCGCGCTCCTGTCCGGTTGGTTGGCGATGGGCGCGATTGAGGCCATTTCCAACCATTCCAAACTGAAACCTGACACCGCTATCGGGCTGGTGCTCAGCGTGTTCTTCGGAGTGGGCATCTTGCTTTTAACGTCCATCCAACATTCCGGCGCGGGCAATCAGGCGGGGCTGGATTCCTTCCTTTTCGGGAAAGCCGCCTCGATGACACGCGACGATTTGTGGGCCTATTCCATCATCGCCGGCGTGTTGCTTTTGCTGGTTTTTGTGTTTTATAAAGAATTCAAAATTCTCAGTTTCAATGAAGATTTTGCACAAACGGCGGGCCTGCCGGTCAGGTGGCTGCGGTTTGCGTTGAGTTCGATTACGGTTTTGGCGATTGCCACTGGCATTCAAGCAGTTGGCGTAGTTTTAATGGCCGCGCTCCTCATCACACCCTCCGCCGCCGCCCGCGCGTGGACGGACAAACTGACCATTATGTTGGTGCTCGCCGGACTGGCCGGAATCCTATCGGGATTGGTCGGTTCTTACGTTTCCTTTTCCGCGCCGCGGATGCCCACCGGCCCGTGGATTGTGATGAGTTTGTCGTTTTTGGCCTTGCTTTCATTGGCCATCGCCCCGAAAAAAGGCTTGCTGGCCCGTTGGAAAAAACAGCGGCAAAACCGCCGCAAAGTATTGACGGAAAATATCCTAAAAGCGATGTACCACCTTTCTGAACTTTCTGAAAATGAAACGCTTGCCGTGGAAAGTGAAGACATCCAACAAATCCGCCGCTTCCGCGAAAGCGAACTAACGGAAGGTTTGAAAATCTTGAAAAACAATTTTTTGATTGTGAAAACCGAGCGCGGTTTCCACCTTTCCGAAAAGGGAAAAAACGAGGCGCGCCGCGTGGTACGCCTGCACCGCCTGTGGGAAATGTACCTGACCGAGCGGCTGCGCCTGAAGGCTGACCACATCCACCCGAACGCGGAAACCATCGAACACATCATCACGCCCGACATCGAAAATCAGCTTTTACGCGAGTTGGATTATCCCGAAAAAGACCCGCACCAAAGCCCCATCCCCTACGCCGAATGAGTGCCGAATTGCAAATCATCATCACCGCCAGTCTCATCGCCATCAGTTGCGGTTTGCTGGGTAGTTTCCTCATTTTGAGGAAGATGGCAATGGTGGGCGATGCCATTTCCCACGCCGTGCTACCGGGCATCGTCATCGCCTTTTTGATTTCCGGTTCGCGGAATAATGTGCCGATGTTGATTGGCGCGGCGGTGGTCGGCGTTCTGACCACTGTGCTCATCGAAATCCTTCACAAAAAAGCGCGGCTGCAAGAAGATGCGTCCATCGGATTGACGTTTACATGGCTGTTCGCGCTCGGCGTGATTTTAATTTCGTCGCTGACAGGGCAAGTGGATTTAGACCAAGAATGTGTGTTATATGGCGAGATTGCCTACGTCCCTCTCGACCAACTGGTCAGTAGCGGCGGCACCTTACTTGGCCCGCGCCCGATGTGGATTGCGGGCGGGCTATTAATTTTGATTCTTATAGTGCTGACCGCGGGGTACAAAGGTTTTTATCTCACCACTTTCAATCCCGATTATGCCGCCGCGCTGGGGATTTCCACGGCTTTTTGGCATTTCGCTTTTATGGGATTGGTGTCGCTCACCACGGTGGTTTCGTTTGAATCGGTCGGGGCGATTTTGGTGGTGGCGCTGTTGATTGCGCCGCCCGCCACGGCCTATTTGCTCACGGACAATTTGCGGAAGATGTTGATGCTCACGGTTTTGTTCGGAATTTTGACTTCGGTGGGCGGGTATTATTTGGCGGCCGCGATTGATGGGAGTATCGCGGGGGCGATGGCGACGGTTTCGGGGGTTTTGTTTGGGGGGGCGTTTTTGGCCTTGAAAATTCTTATGCGGCGGAGTGTTTTGCCACAAAGGCGCAAAGGACACGAAGGTTTGGAAGAAAGACAACCTATTTGATGTCCTCTTTGGATAGGTCATAAAAAAAAGCCACCCCGCAATCCGAGGTGGCTTTCTTCTTTAAACCAAAATTTTCGCTCTTACATATCGTCGTGCGAATGGCCGTGGTCTTTGCCATCGTCGTGGCTGTGGTCATCGTCCATATCATCCCCGTGGTCGTGGTCGCCCATCGCCATTTCCTTGTAGCGGTCGTGGTCTTTTTCAATTTGATCCAGCTCGCTGCGGATTTCGTCCTGCTCGTTCATCATCTTCTTGTTCACGTCGCGGATTTCATCCACTTTGGCGGACATTTGTTCGTCGGTCATTTCCTCGCCGCCGTCCATTTTCTTTTTGAAATCGGCGTTGGCGTTCACCAAATCTTCGTGCTTTTTGAAGGTGGCCTTCTGCTCCTCGAACATCACTTCGTGGGCGGCCAGTTTTTCCAAAATGGACGAATCTTCCAAAGCGACTCCTTGGGTGTTTATCCCATTGTGCATCGCCAACAGTTCGCCGTGGCGCGCCATCAGTTGGTCGTCCATCTTGCGGATGCTGTCCAGTTCGTTGGACATTTTTTCGTAATCTTTTTCGGCTTGGCTGGGGCCGCCTTCCGCGCAGGCCACCGCGAACAATCCCGCCAAGGCGGAAAGTAAAATTGCTTTTTTCATCTTGTGTTGATTTTGGGTTTTTTAAATGTGAAAATCTCGGCCAATGTAGATATTGGATTTGTCGATAACCTTTATCTCTCAAAAAGGTTTATGACAAGGTTTTCAACAGTTTGGGGAGGTGTGGGTCGTTGGATCTACGGATGCAAGTTCTTCGTTTTCCTAAAAGGTTCTTCAATACAACTCGATGTTGAGCCTGCCTCCTTTCCCGGATATTTAAGTTTCACTTTTTGCGCTGCAAGGGCTCGTGATGAAAAACGATCTTTACTTGATTTCCAATAACTTGGAAAGAGATTTAAAATAGGGTTGTGGCGTCAGAAAATTACTTCGGCTCGTGCAGTGCCAGCATCGGCAAATGCGTGTGATACGCCATATCCGAAGTCAAACTTTTCTGAAAGAGGCTCTCGAAAAAATTCTTCTGCCGCGCGATGACGGCCACCAAATCGGCGTTTTTGGTGTCGCAATGTTTCAGGATGGCCGCGTCCAAATTCCCTTTTTCGTCCATCCGCGAATACGAATGGGACACGTCTTCCAAATGCTTTTCCACAAAAGCGCGGTTGGCCTTTTCTTGGTCGCCGCGCTGGAAGTGAAGGACTTCGATTTTCGCATCAAACTCTTTCGCAAAATTTTTCAGCCGTTGCAGCGGCCGCTCCTTTCCTTTCAGATCCAAATCCGTGGCCAACACGATGGTTTTGAATGCTTTGCGCACCGACTTCGGCGGGATGACCAATACCGGAACATCTACATTATGGATGACCGACTCCGTGTTCGAGCCAATCAAAAACTCCTCGATGCCGCTGGCACCGCGTGTGCCCATCACGATTATATCCACTTGGTTTTGTTGGGCCAGCTCCCGCGTCATCCGAATCGGGTTGCCCACGGCGATGCGGGTGGAGTAGTTTGCCCCTTGGTTTTTCAAAAAATTGCTGTCAAAATCCAGCATATTCCGCTCGGCGGATTTTTTCATTTCTTCCAACAGGGAAGTGGTCATTACCCGCTCGTAGTGCGGCACTTCGTAGGCGTGGAATACTTGGATGTGGCCGTGGGATTTTTGCGCGATGTCAATGGCAAAGCCAGCCGCCAACTGGGCGTTTTCCGAAAAATCGGTGGGGAGGAGGATTTTCATTTTTTGGAGGTTTTGATTTTTCAAAAATAGAAACGGGAAAAGTGGGGGAGGGTTTTAATTTTCCACCATAAGAGCTCTATTGGATGGCAAACCGAATTTGAAATCACAAATAAATTTTCGTCATTTTTGTAGGAAGCTAAACAACGCATAGCTATGTAAATAAATAATTTTTATGAAAAATATAGAAGCGTCATTATTTTCTAAAGCTAAAGAAACTCGCTATTATGTGATTGACCATGCGGTGTATATTGAAGAATTAGTTTCATATACATTAGGTCATCTGTTAAATATTGAATGGGAAAAATCTAAATCTTTGGGTTTCAGTTCAGAATCAATGAGTTTCAGCCAAAAGGCTACGCTAATTAAAGATATTCAGGGCGTACCAAAGAACATTAAAATTGCTTTGAAAGAATTTATGGAAATAAGAAACAAATTTGCTCACGTTAAATCCATTAGCACTTTTCAGGAATTTACGAGAACCTCAAAAGAAAGGTTAAAAGTTATGTCTGATTTGCTTAGAAAATATGAAGGTGGCAACATTGAGGAAAGTTTGGAAAATCGATATAAATACAGCTTTTTTAAACTTACTGAGGAAATTTATAATTTTTTGTTGAATTTAATTTTTTCGACATTAGGAAAAAGAGTTGAAGAAAAGACTATAATCGAAAGAAACAAAGAACTTCTTGATATATTAAAAGAAGAGGTTTCTAATTTTCCAGAGGCGACAGAAATTTGGGACAAAGCCATCAAAAGAATGAAAGATAGTATGCAGAAGTCTTAAAGCTGAAAGTTTTTCAAATCACTTAACCTTTCTCCCCGCGCTCCCGAGTCTGCGCATCCACGCTCGCCAGCGTAATCATATTCACGATTTCCCGCACGCTCGCGCCCAGTTGCAGCACGTGCGCAGGCTTGTTCAATCCCACCAAAATCGGCCCCACCGCCTCCGCCGCATCAAAGGATTGCAGCATTTTATAGGAAATGTTGCCCGCCGCTAGATTCGGGAAAATGAACACGTTCGGGCGGTGCTCCGTCAATTCCGAAAAGGGGAAAGATTCCCGCAACAAATCGGGGTTCAGGGCAAAGTTGGCCTGCATCTCGCCGTCCACGATGAGGTCGGGATGCTCGGTGCGCAGCTTCACCACGGCCTTCTGCATTTTGCACGGTTCCGGCAAAGTGGATGACCCAAAATTGCTGTAGCTCAATAGCGCCACTTTCGGCGTTTCGCCAAAGCGCTTCACGGTTTGCGCGGTCTGCAAAGTGATTTCCACCACGTCCTGCGCGCTCAGATCGTCGTTGATGGTGGTGTCGGCAAAAAACATCGGCCCTTCCGGCGTCAGCATTATGTACATCCCCGCCACCTTGCGGGTTTCCGGCGCCGCGCCGATGATTTCAAACAGCGGCCGGATCACCTCTTTGTACTTGCGCGAAATGCCGCTCACAAAAGCGTCCGCATCGCCCGCCTCCACCATCGCCGCGCCAAAATAATTGCGGTCGCGCAGCTTCTTTTTCGCATCAAAAAATGTAACGCCCTTGCGTTTCCGCTTGCCGTGCAAAATTTCGGCGTAGCGCAGAACGGAATCTTTATCTTCTTGAGTGTCAATGATTTTCACATCCTCCAAATTCAAATGATGTTCCTCCATCAAGTCTTCGATTATGCTTCTTTTTCCCAATAAAATGGGGGTGGCAAGGCCGTCTTCCACCGCAATTTGCGCGGCTTTCAAAGTTTTCAGTTGGTCGCCCTCGGCCAGCACCACGCGCTGCGGTTTGCGCTGCGCTTTGTCCTGCGCCGTGCGGATAAATTTGTCGTGGCGGCCCATCCGGCGGATGAGTTCGTCCTCGTATTTCGGCCAGTTTTTGATGGGATTGCGCGCCTCGCCGTTTTCCATCGCGGCCTTGGCCACGGCCGGCGCCACGGTGGTAATCAATCGCGGGTCAAACGGTTTCGGGATGATGTAATCGCGGCCAAATTCCAGACTTTCCTCGCCGTAAGCGATGTTCACGGATTCGGGTACGCTTTGCTTGGCCAACTCGGCCAGCGCTTTGGCGGCGGCCAGTTTCATTTCGTCGGTGATGTTTTTGGCGCGTACGTCCAGTGCCCCGCGAAAGATGAAGGGGAAACCCAGCACATTATTCACTTGGTTGGGATTGTCGCTGCGGCCGGTGGCCATTATGATGTCGTCGCGCGCGGCGGTGGCATCCTCGTAAGAAATTTCGGGGTCGGGATTCGCCAACGCAAAAACGATGGGATTTTCCGCCATCGACTGCACCATTTTTTGGGAAACCAAACCGCCCACCGAAAGCCCCACGAACACGTCCGCGCCGTCTATCGCCTCTTCCAAAGTTTCCAAATCGGTGTCACGCGCAAACTCCTTTTTTTCCTCAAAAAGGTCGTCCCGCTTTCGCGAAATAACGCCGTCGCTGTCCAGCATCAGCAGGTTTTCCTTTTGGATGCCGCAGCTCACAAACAGCCGCGCGCAACTGATGGCGCTGGCCCCCGCCCCGCTGAAAACCACCCGCGCTTTTTCGATGTCCTTATCGGCAATTTCCAGCGCGTTCAGCAGCGCCGCCGTGGCGATGATGGCCGTGCCGTGCTGGTCGTCGTGCATCACGGGGATGTCCGTTTCCTCCTTCAGCCGCCGCTCTATTTCAAAACATTCCGGCGCGGAAATGTCCTCCAGATTGATGCCGCCAAACGTGGGTTCCAGCGCTTTCACCACCCGCACAAATTCGTCCGGTTCTTTGGCGTCCACTTCCAAATCAAACACATCAATATCCGCGAACACCTTGAACAACAAGCCTTTGCCCTCCATCACCGGCTTGCTGGCCAGCGCGCCGATGTCGCCCAGCCCCAGCACCGCAGTACCGTTGGAAATCACCGCCACCAGATTTCCCTTGGCGGTGTATTGAAAAGCGTCCTCCGGATTTTTCTCGATTTCCAAGCACGGCTCCGCCACCCCCGGCGAGTAGGCGATGCTCAGGTCGCGCTGGCTGTTGCTGGGCTTGGTGGGGACGACCTCAATCTTGCCCGGCCGCCCGTCGCGGTGGTAGTCGAGGATGTCTTTCTTTTTGAGTTTTTTGGCCATTTCTTTGGGAGTTTTGAAAAGGAAACGGAAATGGCGGGGGAGGGTTTTGAAACCACAATTGGAAAAGAAAAAACCCCGCCGATTCGGGGGGTTTATTTTTTAACGGGATTGTTGATTCCCATTGTTTTCGTTTGAATGGTCTCCTTCTCCTCCGAAGCCCCATTCTACGACATCTTTATATTTTAATTTCATCGGGTAGCTTTTTGGGTTCTACAAAAATACTCTTTTAATTTAAGAAGTTCTTTCGTTAGGAGTTGTTTGATTCACCTTGGCTATATCAAAGGTATTGCCGTTTTTGAATTTTCCTTCTTGCAATGAAGAATGCACATCGTGATATGATTGTCTCACTACTCGGTGGAACCCACTGAAACCGTGACGCGCGGACACTTTAAAAGAAAGGTAACTGGATTCGTTAGACCTCCATAACTTCTCAAAATCTTTCTCCGTAATCGAGACTAACTTGGCAAAGGAAGCATATTGGGATTTGACTTTTTTATTTCGTTTTCTTTTTCCAACCACATCTTCAAAATTGCTCAAATACCACATATCCTTATCCTCCAGTTCGAGTTCTTTCATTTCTAAATTCTGCCCGCCTGGCGCGGAGACCGGCCTGCAAATGTGTAGTTCCATTTTCAAATCTACGGCATTGAACCTACTTTGATTATAGAATTTTATTTGATAAATATCCTTGCCTGTCGAGTCAGTATATCTTACAATATTTTTTGAAATTTTTAAGGTGGGGCGGAGCTTCCAAAAGAGAAGGAGAAAAAATACAGAGGTGAAGAGACCTCCGACAAGGGCGATGCCAATGTTAATCCAAAATCCAATCCAGTCGAAAGATTCCCAATAAGACATTGTTGTTTCCATTTAGTTAAGCTTTCGCCAAAGCTAATAAATACGGAAATTGAATGTGTCAACCTATTATAAACAAGAAATATTGAAAGTATAGAGAACTCTTTTTTGGTTACAATCTTTCCGGTCAATACAAAAAATTAAGATAAAGAAACCGCTCAATGCGAATATCCTAAATTACTCCAACCCCAACTGCAACTTCAAAATCCTCCCAATCGCCAAAAGTTCTTTCTCGCTCACCTTGTCAATCCGGTTCAAAAAACGCAATTCGCTGACGGTCGCCAGTTGGTCGGCCATCGCTTTGCTTTCTTGATTTTGGATTTTGACGAGGGTTTCGCTGGGGTACAATTTTCCGGTTTGCGTGCTGAGCGGCACTACCTGAAACCGCTTCAAATATTTGTTGGAAAGGTCGTTGCTAACTATAACCGCCGGCCGTTTCTTTTGAATTTCTTGCCCTACAGAAGGGTCAAAATTTATCCACCAAACTTCGCCTCTCTTTTTCACAACTCGCTGGTGTTCAGCGTTCCTTCCGCCCACTCAACGGCCATTTCTTCCCGTTCAGCATCCGCCGCCATATCGGAATAGCCTTGTTCCAATTTAGACTTAGAACGCGACTGGATAGAGGAAATCCAATCGTACATTTTTTGCAAAAATTCCTTGGGCTGGTCATCAATAAAATGATGCAACTTGGCTTTCAATTGGGCTTCACTGGTCATTTTCTTAATCTTTTAGATGGCATAAGTTGCGGAGGTTTTTGGTCAAAAAAAGTAATTTAAACCTTGCTTTCGGAAATGCTAATTTAAAAAAACTTCAATGTGAAGCTGGTTGCTGAAATTCCGTGTCGCCCTTTCAGGGCTTTGGTCGCATTGGGTGTTTAAAAACCCCGCCCTTACGGACGGGGCTATCGATATGCCGTCCCTAGGGGACTTTTTAATATGAAAATTTCGGTTTGATAGGAGTCCGCCTTTTTGAGAAATGAAGGGCCAGCGGCCCGAAATGATTGTAGCGCCGCCTGTAAGGGCGGCGACCAAAAACGTGAAACCGCCGAAGTGGAAGCCCCAGCGGGGCGACACTCTCAATACAAAAAATTATTATAAGGAAACCGTTCCGTGTGAATCTCCGCAATCGTTTCGTACAGCCGGTTTTTCAGGCCGTCGATGTTGGTTTTTTCCACGGCGGAAATGAAAACCGACGTGCCTTCCTTCGCAAACCAAGTGCGCTGCCAATCTTCCAAACTGAAATTTTTGGAGGTCGGTTCTTCCAAATCGCCATCCTTTAATTCGGTGTAGGAATATTGGTCTATCTTATTGAAAATCATTATCGTAGGCTTTTCCGTCCCATCGATTTCCGAGATGGTTTTCTGCACCGTTTCGATGTGTTCCTCAAAATTGGGGTGTGAAATATCCACGACGTGCAAAAGGACATCCGCCTCGCGCACTTCGTCCAAAGTGCTTTTGAAAGATTCCACCAATTGCGTGGGCAACTTGCGGATAAACCCCACCGTGTCGCTCAGCAAAAACGGCAGGTTTTTTATCACCGTTTTGCGCACCGTGGTATCCAGCGTGGCGAAGAGTTTGTTTTCGGCAAACACTTCCGATTTGGTTAGCAAGTTCATCAGCGTGCTTTTGCCCACGTTGGTGTAGCCCACCAGCGCCGCGCGAATCATCGAGCCACGGTTGCCGCGCTGGATGGCCATTTGCTTGTCGATTTTGGCCAGCTTGTTTTTTAACAACGAAATTTTATCGCGGATAATCCGGCGGTCGGTCTCGATTTCGCGCTCGCCCGGCCCCTTCATCCCGATGCCGCCTTTTTGTTTGGAAAGGTGCGTCCACATATTGGTGAGGCGCGGCAGAAGATATTGATATTGAGCCAGTTCCACCTGCGTCCTCGCCTCGGCCGTCTGCGCGCGGGCGGCGAAAATGTCGAGAATCAGATTGGTTCTATCGAGAACTTTGATGTTGAAAATCTTCTCGATGTTCTTGATTTGCGAAGGCGATAGTTCATCATCAAAAATGGCAAGGTCGATTTCGTTTTCTTTGATAAAATCGGCGATTTCAGCAATCTTTCCGGAATTCAAAAACGTCTTGGGATTTGGCTTGTCCACCTTTTGCCAAAAGCGCTTGACGGTTTCTGCGCCGGCCGTTTCGGTCAAAAATTCCAGTTCGTCCAGATATTCTTCCAAGCGCTCTTCGGGCTGGAAAAAATGCACAGCGCCGATCAGCACGGCGGTCTCTTTTTGCGGGGCGAGGGTGGCGGTCTTTTTTTCAATCATAAAATTAGGAAACCCAAGCGTTGTAAGGGATGCGAGAAAGAATCAACACCAATCCAATCAAATAAAAAATCGCCAACCAGCGGAATTTCACTTTGGGAAGTTCGGCCTTTTTAGCCTTTGAATAGCCCACCGAAATCAGAATCACCGCGACAATCATCGTCAGCGGGTGTTCCAAGGCGTAGAGGCGGTCGTTGGGGTTTTCCATCATCTCGCCACTTTGCCGCGCCATCTTGGCAATCGGGCTGACGAAATACAGCACCAATCCCAACACAAATTGCAAATGCACCAGCGACAACGAGATGACCGCCAGCACTTTGTCCATTTTCGAGAAATTCTTTTTCGCGATGAGTTTTATAAAGAAAACCAACACGCAAATGATGAGCAGCGGTAAAATCAAATAAGGAAGAAAAGAGTGGATGGGCTGGAGGAATGCGTACATTTTTGAAGAAAATTGTTGGCAAAGGTAGATAAGATTTGCAGGGTGTCTTTCAAGATTAGCACCGTTGCTTTGGCGCGTTGAAAATGGAAATTCACACGCTCCAATTTTGCACTTTAGCGCAATTCCTCAATAAAGAATTAGTGGCGAATAGTCGGTTTCAGCCGACCTAAGATCCTGAATTTCGGCTAAGAGCAAATGCCTAACGAGTTTAAAAAACAACTTCGCTAAAGCCGCGACGCAAGGCTATACCACATCTGACATCACCTTTCCGGCACGATTTGTCCTGCGGATTTTCTCCAAGGAAGAAAGTACGTTTTTCAGTTTGCAAATTGGCACAAACGTCAAGTTGAACTTTTGGATTTTCTGCGTCCCATTTTGTGTCAATAGTTTGATAGTCAATTTTTTACGAAAAAAATTGCGTTTGAATTTAAAATCGGTGATGATGCGCTTGGGAAATTCGTAAGTAGTTTCTTGGCGATTTTCCAGCGAGCCGAAAAGTAGCGACCGCGACCGGATATGGATGATTTCGTACTCATCCTCATAACTAAAATAATTGACGCGGATGCAAGCCAAAACCAAGATGAAGCCGCCGGCCACCATCGCCGGAAGGTGGTTTTCAAAAAAATGGCCAACGCTGCCGCTGGTCATCGAAAGCAAAAAATCAGCAACGATGATTCCGATAAGAATCAATAATAAGATGCGCCAAAAACGAAAGTAATTTTTGTTGTCCAAAGGCGGGGGCGTTTCAGATGTGTTGGAGAGAAGTACGGCAAAAGTAAGGCTGCGGTTGTAGAATTTGCAATAATATAAATAAGAAAATCAGCAGCAAACTCTAACCTTTTCATTGTTTGTGACTTTGAGAACCACTATAACTCAATGTTTTAAAATCTTAGAAATCACAAAAAAAAGCCCTCCCCATTTTAGAAAAATGAAGAGGGAATTCCTGCAAAACTTTTTTAGCTACCATCCAAACACACAGGCTGTGGACTGTCAACTATCGACCGTGGACTTTCCTAATCCACTACAATCACCAAATACTTCGAAGACTTCCAAAAGCGCTCGGCATTGGTGATTTCCAGCCGCTCGTTCACCTTCTCTTTTTTGATGATTTTATAGGAATCGCTGGGGTGGTTGGTTACCAGTTTCACGTCGTCGTCCGTGTCCAGCGGAATCATTTTCGTTTTGGTAATGTCCACTTTCGTAAAGTAATCGCGGTTGAAATCGTCCGCCAAGGTTTTCGTCCGGCCGATGCCGATGAAACCGCCTTCTTTATCCACTACTTGGTTGGCTTCCAGATCTTTATAAGAGCCAATGGCGTAGTAGCCGGTGTTCAGCGCATCCATTTGTTCCTTGATTCTTTCCTTTTGGTCGGCGGTGGTGGCCATTGCTGTGTCGAGGCGCGCGTTCAGGCGCGAGACTTCAAAATTAGCAGCCTGCAAATCGCTTTTCAGTTCGCCTACTTCGGCATCTTTTTCCTCGATTCGCTCGCTCAAGTTGGCCACCATTCTTTTGAATTTGCCCACCTCCGCGCCGTAGCGGCCCAGTTTGGCGTTCAGGTCGGCGATGGTCGATTTGTTCTCCGCCAGCAAATCATTGATGGCGTTCACGTCGCGGATGACGCCCTCGCGCACGCTCTCCGCGTTTTCGCTGCCACCTTCGCGCGCCGCGCGGATGCTTTCTTCACGGTCGCGGATGCTCGCCAAGTTTTCTTGGATGCTCGCAAAATCCGAAACGAAGGCGTTGATGAGCGAATCTTTTGCCTCGTTTTCGCCGCGCAGGTCTTCGTTCTCGGTCTTCAGCCGCTCGTTTTCCTTCACCGCCTCTTGGTTGCAGGCGATGGCCAGTGGCAACACCATCGTTGCCAAAACAAATTTCTTGATAGTCATTGTGAGATTTTTCTTTAGTTAAAATCGCGGCAAATTTTATAAAAAAAACCGTGCCTTCCATCTTTCGTCCAAAAATTTTTAAAATGTAAAATGTTGATTATCAAAAAATTAAAATAGCGTTCTTATAATAGCTTTTTTTTTGATGGAAAAGTTTTCTTGATGTGATGAAAAGGCCGGGGAAAATGACCCTGTTTCAATTAAAAATGAGAAGCGTTTTTCAGAATTTGATTTTCAAAAATTCTTCAAATGAAACCGCCTCCACATTTTCACTGAGCGAAAATCTTTCAGAATTGGGCGTAACAATAAAGTTTTTCTCCGTCCCCAAATCTTTCAAACTTTCGTGATAGCCACGACCGATTGTCGGTGCATTGCTCAGTTTAATTTCTACCGATATTTTTGGGATCATATTTTGGCACAAAATCAAATCACATTCGGCGCCACGCTGAGTTCTATAAAAAAAGTATTGAAAATCATCACCAAATTTCCTTTGTATTTCTTCGACAACATAGCCTTCCCAAGACGCACCCGCAATGGGATGGCCGAGCAATTCGCTATAATTTGGAATACGGTGCAGATAATGTAAAATCCCTGAATCTTTGTAATAAAATTTAGGACTTTTTACCAATCTCTTTTTGGTATTGGTATGAAATGGTTGAAGTTCATTTAATAGAAAACTTTCGGTTAGAAAATCGATGTAATTTTTAGTAGTTTTAGAATCAACAGCCAATGAACGCGACACCGAAGAAAAATTAATCAAATTTCCGTGGATATGGCTCAAAAGACTGAGCAAACGAAAAACCATCACGGAAGAAACGTTGAGACCCAATTGTCCCAAATCACGCTGCACATAGGTTTGAATGTAGTTTTTGAGCCAGCGCATTGCTTCGTTATTGTTTTTCGCCAAAAGGGCATCAGGGTAACCACCTCGCAACCAGTGCGTTTTCCTATCTATTTCCCTTTCTATTTCCATAAAGGAGAGCGGCGAAAGTTCCACATAAGCAATGCGCCCCGCCAACGAATCGGCCGAGCCGCGCAGCAAATCCGGCGAAGCGCTGCCCAAGATGATGAACCGCCCCGCGCGTCGGTCTCGGTCGATCAACGAGCGGAGTAGGTTAAAAAGGTCAGGCCGCAGTTGGATTTCGTCGATGCAGATAAGCTTGTCCGCATTTTCGGACAGATATAATTCGGCATCGGATAGACGCGCCAAATCGCGCGGGTTTTCCAAGTCAAGATAAATAAATTCCCCTTCGATTTCAGCGGTAAGTTGCTGAGCCATAGTAGTTTTTCCGCATTGTCGAGACCCTACGATTCCCAGCACTGGAAACTGAGTGAGTATACTGGCACATTCCTCAAAAAGATGTCTTTCAAATTTTTTCAACGTTGAAAATTCGGAATTAAAATCCAAATTTACAACATTAAAATATTCTTAAAATACCCAGCGGGAGCGCCAATGTTGAAAATTTAAAGCGCCATTTTAAATTTACAACGTTGTAATTTCGGAATCCCGTTCCAAATTTTCAACAATGACAAATTTTCGGCAACCATTTCCACCAAAAATAAAGTTCCCTGAAAGGGAACGACTGCAAAACTTGGGGCATCGCCCCAAGCTCGCGAGGATCACCAGCGGAAAACCGTGCAGCCTGAAAGGCTGCAACTGCAAAACTTGGGGCACTGCCCCAAGACCGCGCTACGCCAAGCCACGCGCCCCAATTCAACTCCGCAAATACCCAATCAGCCCCGCCGTCGATGAGTCGTGCGCCTCCAAACCCTCCCCATTCTCAATTTTCGGCAAAAGATTTTTCGCCAGGATTTTCCCCAACTGAACGCCCCATTGGTCAAAGGAAAAAATATTCCAAACCACACCCTGCACAAAGATTTTATGCTCGTAAGCCGCCATCAAAATGCCCAAAGTTTTAGGAGTCAATTTTTTTCCTAAAATGGTGGTGGTCGGTTTGTTTCCAGCAAAGGTGCGGAAGGCAATTTCCTTTTCAGAATCCAGCTTGGTGGCGGCTTGGGCTTCTTCAAAACTGCGTCCGGTCATCAGCGCTTCGGTCTGTGCCAAAAAGTTGGCTATCAGTTTGTTATGATGGCTTCTTAAGTTTGTGTTGGGGTTGGCGAACCCGATAAAATCTGCTGGGATGAATCTTGTGCCTTGGTGCAACAATTGGAAAAAAGCGTGTTGCCCGTTGGTGCCCGGCTCGCCCCAAATCACGGGGCCGGTTTGGTACGAAACCCGCTCGCCGTTCCTGTCCATCGACTTGCCGTTGCTCTCCATATTTCCCTGTTGGAAATAGGCGGCGAACCGTTGCAAATTCTGGGAATAAGGGACAATCACTTCACTTTCCGCATCCCAAAAATTGACGTACCAAATCCCAATCGCAGCCATTTGCATCGGGATGTTTTTCATAAAATCTTCGGTGCGAAAATGCTCGTCCATCTGATGCGCGCCGAGTAGGAATTTCTCAAAATTCTCATAGCCCAATCCGCAGCAAAGCGACAATCCGATGGCACTCCACACCGAATAGCGGCCGCCCACCCAATCCCAAAACTCGAACATATTTTGCGGGTCAATTCCAAATTCTATTACGGATTCTTCATTGGTGCTGACCGCCACAAAGTGTTGTTTTACAGAATCTTGTAGGCCGCCGTTTTCCAAAAACCAATCGCGCGCGGCGTGGGCGTTGGCCATCGTTTCTTGTGTGCCAAAACTTTTGGACGCTATTATAAAGAGCGTGGTTTCTGGATTTACCTTCTCCAAGGTCTGCGCGATGTGCGCGCCATCGACATTGCTCACAAAGTGGCACTGTAAGTGCTTTTCCCGATAAGGATGCAAAGCTTCGTACACCATTTGCGGCCCCAAATCCGAGCCGCCGATCCCGATATTCACGATGTCCGAAATTGCTTTTCCCGAATGGCCTTTCCACTCACCACTGATGATTTTTTTGGAAAAAGAATCCATTTGCGAAAGCACCTTTTTCACGTCCGGCATCACATCTTTCCCATCGGTGATAACTTGACTGTCAGAAAAATTGCGCAAAGCCGTATGCAAGACCGCGCGGTTTTCCGTTTCGTTGATTTTTGCGCCGCCGAACATCTTTTCGATGGATTCGGCCACGCCGCATTCTTCAAACAGTTTTTCTAATAATCGAAGCGTTTTTTTATCAATAAGATTTTTTGAAAAATCAAAAAGCACCTCCTCGAATTCCAAAGAAAACTTCGCAAAACGTTGAGGGTCAGATTCAAAAAGTTGCCGCAGGTTTTTTTGTGAAAATTCCTGTCGGTGGGATTCCAGCTTTTTCCAACTATTTGTTTGGGTGGGATTTACGGAAGGCAACATTCAATAATTATTTTTGCAAAAATATTCGAGGCTTCAGCGGCATTTTCGGCAAGTGCAACAATGGAGCTCTCCACAAGTTTTCTCTCCAAATGAAAGACGCTACCATACTTCCGCGCTTCGAGCGCGCGCAAAAAGACTCGTTCCGCAAAGTGCTTACCCAGCGCGTCCGCGACTATTTTTCGGACAACAATATTTCCCAAAAAGGCAACCGCAAAATGGTCTGGAAAACCGTGGGAATGCTCGCGCTATATTTCGTGCCTTATGTTTTGATGCTCACTTTGGCGTCCAGTTGGTGGGCGGTGCTCGGCCTGTTTTTTATGATGGGCATCGGGATGAGCGGCATCGGGATGGGCGTGATGCACGACGCCCTGCACGGCGCTTACCACCAGAAACCCGGCGTGAATAAATTCATCGGGTCCGTGATTTATCTCATCAGCGGAAACGCCGAAAACTGGAAGGTGCAGCACAATATTTTACATCATACTTATACAAATATCGAGGGGTTGGATGAGGATATGGAAACCTCCGGATTGCTGCGCCTGCACCCGTCCCAGCCGTGGAAAAAATTCCACAAATTCCAAAAGTTTTATATGCCGTTTGTGTACAGTCTTCTGACCATAAACTGGGTGACGACCAAAGATTTTAAGCAGCTTATCACATTTTCCAAGCGCGGCCTCGGCAGCTATTCCAAGGAGAATATGAAAAAGGAATGGACGGTTTTGATTGGCACTAAGTTGTTGTATTTCAGCTTGTTCGTGGCGCTGCCGCTCATTTTGGTTCCCGTGGCTTGGTACTGGGTTTTGCTGGGATTTCTGCTGATGCACTTTGTGGCGGGCTTCGTTTTGAGCTTCGTTTTTCAGCTCGCCCATATGGTGGAAGGCGTGGAAACCCACGCCGCCCCGCAAAAAGACGCGACCCTCAGCGAATGGATGGTGCACCAACTGAACACCACCGCGAATTTTGCCCGTAATAACAAACTAATCAACTGGTTTGTAGGCGGTTTGAATTATCAAGTGGAGCATCATTTGTTCCCAAATATTTGCCACGTCCACTATCCCGAACTGTCAAAAATCGTGGAAAAAACCGCCCACGAATTCGGGCTGGTTTACAATGAGCATAAAAGAATGGCGGGCGCCATCCGCGCGCATTTGCGCCACGTTTCGCTGATGTCGCAACCACCTCAGCTTCAGCCATTAACGGCCTGAACGTCTTGAATTTGGCCCGGCAGCATTTCCTGTAAAAGGTTTTGGATGCCTTGTTTTAAAGTCATCGTAGAAGAGGGACAGCCGCTGCAAGCGCCTTGTAAAAGCACCCGCACCACGCCGTTTTCGTGACCGAGAAAGCGGATGTTTCCGCCATCTTGCGCCACGGCGGGCGTAACGTATTCGTCTAAAATCTGCACGATTTTCTTTTCAAAATCATCGAAGTCTTCGGGATTTTTTCCGCCGTATTCTTTCGCTTGCGCGGGAATTTCCGTCGGCTCGTCTTTTATTTTTTGTGAGAAATCCTCTTTCAAAATCGGAGTGCCGGAAGCAATGTAATCGCGAATCAACTCTCTGATTTCCATCGTGATATCTTCCCATTCTACGATGTCAAACTTGGTGATGGCCACGTAATTTCCCGACACGAAAACTTCTTTTACAAAAGGAAAATGGAACAATTTGACGGCCAGCGGCGAGGGTTGCGCTTCTTCGATATTGCGAAATTCCACCGAGTCGATTTCAATCAGTTGCTTGTTCGCGACAAATTTCAGGACGGCCGGATTGGGCGTCATTTCGGCGTACACGCTCACTGGGATTTTTTGGGTCTCGGGCATTTTCTTGGGAATTTTTGCAAAGGTAGCGGTTTAGCATAGCTTCATTTTTTATTCCACATAGGACACATAGATGTTTTCACATAGAATCATATAGTTTTTTAATTGTAAATTCTCATAATAAAATCGAACATTTTGTTGTCTAAAAATTGACTTAAATAGTTGTGAAATTTTATAGAAAATGGTGGTGTGAAAAGATGAGATAGTTTGACGAAAACAACGGTTCAGGCAAACTCCGCCAAATCCACTTTTGTCAAATCGAGAAAATCTTCCGCCAAATGGTCGAAATCGCCGTTGGTGGTGAAGAGGTGGAGGTTGTAAACGTAGGTTGTCGCCGCAATCCACAAATCGTTTTTGCCCATATTTCGAGAGGAGAACTTTGGGTTTTCAGGCTTGGGTTTTCCTTGGGAGAAGGCGTCGATTTTGGCGTAGGCATCTAAAATTCGCGGTTGACCTACGTTTACAATCACATAATCCCTTAGTGCGATTTGCATTTTGGCAATGCGCCTTGCTCCCCAGTTGTTCTGCAGTGCCAAGGATTTAAGCTCGCCCACCGTTACAACCGAGATAATCATCTCTGTATTTGGAGCAAAAAAGCCAAAATGACGCTGCACTTTTCTTGAGGTATCATTTTCCCGCAAAAGGGTCAAAACGATGTTGGTATCCAGCATCAAATCCATCAGTCAAGCTGGGCTAAAAGATAGTCGAGCGGCTCTTGGATGTCTATTTCGCGCGCCTTTGCAAAAAATTCTTCGGCCGTTACCGGCTTATAATTTTGCTCGCACATAATTTCATCCAATGTCTTGTCCTCCAATACGGTAACTGCCTCCCTCCAATCCGGTGTCTTATTTTCTTGGATGGATTCCTCAATACGCCGCAGTTCAGCGGGGTCTTCCATTCGCTGGATTTTCCGCCACAGCCGCCGTTTCGTTTTTTCTAAAGTCTCGCTCATTTTTCCAAAGATTTATCCTCACAAAAATACCTTTAATTTTGAAAAAATCTTTTCACTAAAAAATGGCCCTTCTAAAACCCGTCACAGGAATTTCCCCGCAATTCGGCGACGACTGTTTTCTCGCCGAAAACTGCACCATCATCGGCGACGTGCAGATGGGCGACCAATGCAGCATCTGGTTCAGCGCGGTCATTCGCGGCGATGTGAACCAAGTGCGGATGGGAGACAAAGTGAACGTGCAGGACAACGCCACGCTGCACTGCACCTACCAAAAAGCCGCGCTGGCCATTGGCGACAATGTGTCCATCGGCCACAACGCCATCGTGCACGGCTGTACCATTCACGACAATGTTTTGATTGGGATGGGGGCGGTGATGGACAATTGCGTGGTGGAAAGCAACTCGATTGTGGCGGCGGGCGCGGTGTTGTTGGAAAATACGCACGTCCCCAGCGGGAGCATTTTCGCGGGGGTGCCGGCCAAAAAAGTGAAAGATATTACCCCCGAATTGATATCAAGTGAAATTGATAGGATTGCGGATAATTATGTGATGTATTCGGGGTGGTTGAAATAAAGCTCTGATATAACTAAAAAATCAATGCAATTTTTTCAAAATGGGATTCATATTTTATTGAAAATCACGCTACTAAATTTTGTTGTTTTTTTTATAACAATTTTACTGGACTTTTTCAGAAATATTATAGAACTAACCCCATTATTTCAGATAAGATTTTCATTTCAACTTTTTGTGGTTGCCGTTTTTTTAGGAAATTTGGTTTATGTAGTTGGTCTTTTCAATGAGATTTTCCACATCCTGATTTGGAAAAGAAAGTTGGCTTTAAAAACCTTTGAATCAAAGTATTTTAAAGCAAGTCTTGTGATGGTTGGAATTGTTTTTCTGTTTGGGATTGCGTCTTATTTTATTACTTTTAGAGAATGAAAGATTTTGAAAAATATATAAATACCGACCCTGAAATTTATGGTGGGAAACCCGTTTTCAGCGGGACTCGTGTGCCTGTGCAAACCCTTTTTTGGCATTTGGAGGAAGGAATACCATTGGAAGTTTTTTTGGACGATTTTCCCAGCGTTTCCAAAGAACAAGCGTTGGGTGTAATGAAAATCGCCAACGAAATTTTGGGTTCCAAAAAAGCAAAAGACTTTTATGAAACTGTTGCTTGATGAGAATCTTCCCAAAGCATTGAAAAAAGACTTTCCTGAACACGAAATGTTTACAGTATCTGATAAAAAATGGAACGGAATCGGGAATGGTAAATTGATGAAACTGATGCAAGACGATGGGTTTGACGGAATGTTAACTTTTGACAGGAATATTCCGCATCAACAAAATCCTGAGAAATGGGGGTTGAAAATTTACGTTATCGAAGCCCCTGAGAACTCTTATAAAATCCTCAAAAATTGGGTAGAGAAAATAAGGCAGTTTTTGATTGAAAACCCTGAAAGCGGTTCTCATTTTATTTTTTAAAATTCCGCACCCAGCTTTCGGAAGAAAATCTACTCCAACAAACTCAACCCCGTCTCCAAAATCGCATCGAACCCGCTGGCCAATTGCGTCTCCGTCACTTCCACATTGATGTCTGGTGGCACGCCTTGTTCGATGTTGAAAAACGCCGTGTCCCCAATCGGAATCAGCGAAGTGGTGGCCGAAAAACGATAGCGCCAACCGTTGGGCAATTCATTGTCTACGGGGATTCCGCCGCCGCCGCCCGTCCAGTCGCCCACTTGGCGGACGTTGTCGAAACCGAAAAGCAGTCCCGCAAAAGTGTTGGTGGCCGAGTAGCAGCGGCGGTTGGTCAAAATGATGACTTCACCGTCATAATTGACGCCGTCCGACGGGCCGATGGAATAGCCCAACCCATTGTCGAAATCATCGTGGCCCGGGCCGGTTTTCTCGAAAGTAACCATCGCCTCTCGTTCGGTTTGAGCGAGGCGGCGAGCGAGTGCAAAAGCATTTCCCAACGCGCCACCACCGTTGTGGCGAACATCCACAATCAGACCTTTGGTGCCTTTCATGAATTCGAAAACGGCATCCAAATTATTTTGGGTAAAACCCGACGAAAAACTGCCATAATAAATATAGCCGATGGAATCGATAATAGTGTATTGCAATCCGCCCGCGATTTTGTAATCATCGCCGAGATAAAAACGCTCGATAACGTCTTCATCAAAATTATCGGGAAATTCGAGATACCAATTCCAGTTGCGGGAGAGATTGAAAGGAGCAACTAAATTGACGTGGCCGTCGCGCAAATCGTACAGCATACTGTCCAAAATACCGAAGAGTTCCATTTCGGAAATATCGTTTTGCACCATCGGTGAATAGTGCGTGTAAACGCTGTCCCAGTCAATGTTCTTCAATTCAAAAAAAGTATATTTTTCATTGACGGTCTGCCAAAGACTTTCAAAATTCCCGCGTGGGTCATCGGCGGGGTTGGCGTCCATCAAAGCTTTTTCACAGGAAAAAAGAAGAATAAAAATTCCGAGAAATGGAAATATATTTTTTATGTTTTTCATTAAAACTGAAATACGGTAGAAACGGAAATTTGATGCAATCCGGCTTGGGTTTTATTCAATACATCCAATTGGGAAAAATCCCATTGATATCCCACACGGATTTGGTTGCCATTTTGCAATAAAAAGATAAGTTCCGCGTCAGAATCAATTGTATAAAAATCGCCCCAAAAAGCGAAGTCTTTATTGGCGATTTTTTGGTTCAAATAGGGTTTGATAAATCCGGGGCGCATATAATAAGTGGCGACGGGAACGCCCAACCCGTACTGCAAAACGATGTAGGAATTTTTGGTTTTAAAGAGCCGTTGGAACGTGAATTGCGCGCCAGCGGAAAACAAGCCCGCGAAATTATCCTGACTGTTTCCGTAGCGCTCGTGGTTGCGGTAATCCCACGAATTGTACGACAAAATCCCCGCGAACATCTTGAAATTTTTGGTGCGGATAATATTGCGCGAAAGGTGGTATGAAGCGCGGCCCAATCCCGTGGAAGTCTGCCGCAGATCTTGCTCGCTGCCAACGTCCGCATTTTGAAAACCGCCCAGCCCAGCGATGTGCAAATCGGAAATCCACCGCTGGTTTTGATAGGTGTAGCCCAAATGGATTTGACCCAAATATCCTGAATAGGAAACGGGCGAAAGTGCCTCATCCTTAACGATTTGGTGGCCACCGCCAAGGCCAAACTGCAGGAAATGACCCTTGAAACTTTGCGCGGGGGCGGACAAAAACCCCATCGCCAAAAGCATCAAAAATATCAGTCGCGCCATAGGTTTTCTTTTTCTATAATATAGGTTTTTGTGGTGTCGCCTTCCAAGGTGATTTCAAAGTGGCCATTGCTGCGAGATTGCTCGTCCATAAACGCAAAGAAATCGCAGTATTGCGGAAAGTCCGCGGCTTTTTTCCCGTTGAGGCGGTGGATTTTTGCACCGATCTGAACAGGGTTTTCACGATCCAAAACCACCAAGGCCACGGACAAACCATCTGCGGAAAGCGAAGGGATGGCGCGGAAAAACAAGCTGTCGCTGGCGATGGAAGGTTCTTTATACGACTGAAAACCAATGCGTGCGTTCTGATAATCCAAATATAAAATACCGTGGGCATACACTTGCGAGCCGAGTTTCGAGCCTTTGTCTTCTTCAATATCCACGACGGGATTTGCGAGTGAAAATTTCCCGATGACCACGGAATCGGCACGGAAACGGACGAGGGTATCCAGCTTGGCGCCGAAAAGCCCCTCGGTGGCGCCGTCTAAAACCGTGACGGAAGGATGCTGGTCGAAACCCACTGCGGCCATCTTTTCCTCGGAAATATCCAAATCCAAGCCGCCGCGCGAGCCCGTGTCGAAAAGCACTTTATGAAAATGTACGGTATCCACTTTCAGCGCCACGTTGGGCCGGCTTTCGGGATATTTCATTTCGACAAAGTTCATTGCGGGCGTAGCCAAATCGCCATCGGAAAGCGTCATTTTCTCACGCTCAAAATCGATTTTCCATTGGCATTTTTGGATGAGATTGTTACCGATAATCCCGCCGAACGAGAGGCAATTTAGCGCGGAAAACTCCCCGAAATCCATCGCATTGGCGGTGATTTTGGTGAAGTCGATGCCCGCGATGCTCACCGTGTCCAGCACCACCAAGTCCAGCATTTGGCTGTTTTCGCGGGAGTCGTTGATTTTTAATTCGCCCTTTTTCATCAGGTTCATCTGGTCGGCCAGTGTCTTGGAAATGACGCTGTTGTGCGCGCCGGTATCGAATATAAAGGGATAGGTTTGGCCGCGGATTTCCACTTGGATAACAATCAGTTTGGCGCTGAAATCAAAGTCGGTTTCTGCCAAAAATTGGTTTTGGACGACGGCGGCTTTTCTGCGAAGGCGCAAGTAGTTATTGCAAGAAAAAAGAAAAGTTGCCGCGAAAAAAACAAGGAGCCACTTTCTCATTTCAGTTCGATGGAAATGGTTTTGTTTTCGTTCAATTCAAAAAGTTGGTCTTCCAATTTCGGCGGGCCGAATCGTCCGCGCGCATCGTTGCTAAAACCGTAATTTTCCGTAGGGATGCCCATAAAATTGGTGTCCATTTCCTCATTGGAATTTTCATCGTAAACCGCTGAAACGGCGTATTTTCCATTGGGAAGTGCCGTTGAAAAACTGGTTTTGCCCGCTTTGGCCGGAATGATTTTCCCCATCACTTTTTCGTCTTTTTCGTTTACGATTTTTACCAAGACTTGGCCTTTGTTTTGGGTGCCGGAAAAGTGGACGGTCAAAGTTTTTTCCTGCGCGAAAATCGCCATTGAAAAAAGGATAAACAGGAGTGAAAATGAGATTTTCATAATGGCGAAAGTAAACAAGAGTTTGCTCGAAGAGCTGCGATCCTAATGTTCGGCGATAATAATTTTTGAGTCAAGCTGGGGTCAACGGTTTGATTCACCATTTAAGAATGGGCGCGGACTATGTTTTTCCTCTAATTTTTCGAAGGTTTCGGAGCGGCGCGAACCTTCAACCCCTTGGTTTTCTTATCCTGAAAATCCAAAATCCCGTCCAATGAAAATCCTGAAAATCCTTTTTCTCGCCCCGCTTTTTGGGTTGGCCCATTGCACCCAGCAAAATGTAGAAAGCGTTTCGGAAGCGCAGGCCACGGCCGATTCCCGTCCGCATTCCGATTCTCAAAATCCCCAGCTCGCTTTCGCGGAAAACAACGGTTCCATCCAACTTCCCGAAGGTTTTCGCGCCACCGTTTTTGCCGACAAACTGGGCAACGTCCGCCACATCACCGTAAAGGAAAACGGCGATGTGTACGCCCGCCTCGGCTCGGAGTCGTGGGGAAAATCCATTGTGGCTTTGCGCGACACCAACGGTGACGGCCAATCTGACCGGCAAGAAACTTTCGGAAAAAGCGGCAAGGGCACGGGTATTAAAATCCACAAGGGCTATTTATATTTTGCCACAGATTCGAAGGTTATCAGAAAGAAATTTCAGGGCGATGAACTCGTGCCTTCCGGCGAAAGCGAGCTGATATTGACGATGCCCGAACAAAGCCAACACGCCGCCAAGCCGCTTGCTTTCGACGGCGCGGGAAATCTTTACGTGAACATCGGCGCGCCCTCCAATTCCTGCCAAGAGGACGACCGCACCAAAGGCTCGCCTGGCCAAGACCCGTGCCCGCTTTTAGAAGCTACGTCAGGCATTTGGCAATATTCCGATTCGGAATTGAACCAGCAACATTCGCCGGAAAACCGCTATGCCACCGGCATCCGGCAGGCCGTAGGAATCACTTGGAACGCCGCCACCAACTCTCTTTTTGTAATGAACCACGGCCGCGACCAATTGCACGCCCACTGGCCGGAGCATTTTTCGCAACAGGAAAGCGCCGAACTGCCCGCTGAGCAGATGCTGGAAGTTTTTGAGGGCGACGATTTCGGCTGGCCGTATTGCTATTACGACCATCGCAAAAACCAAAAACTATTGAACCCCGAATACGGCGGAAACGGTGAAAAAATCGGGCGCTGCGCGGAAAAGAAAGACCCCGTCATCGCCTTTCCGGGCCACTGGGCGCCCAACGCGATAACTTTTTATGATGAAAATTCGTTTCCCGAAAAATACCGCAACGGCGCGTTCATCGCCTTCCACGGAAGCTGGAACCGCGCTCCACTGCCGCAGCAAGGGTACAAGGTGGTTTTCGTCCCATTTGAAAACGGAAAACCCAGCGGCGGCTACGAGGATTTTGCCACCCAATTCGCTGGCGACGGCACCGAGCCGATAGAAAGTCCAAGCGATGCGGAGTATCGCCCGTGCGGCTTGGCCGTGGGCGCGGACGGGTCGCTTTTTATATCGGATTCGATGCGGGGGCGGATCTGGAAGGTGGTGTATGAATAGAACCGCAGCGGGCGCTGAGAGCCGCAGCGAAAATGTGCTCAATTTTAAAAAGGCTTTCGCCGCGCCTCTCCGCGTTCTCTGCGGTTTGTTAGCCCCCTAAATCCCTGTCTGCCGACAGGCAGGCCCCAAAGGGGGACTTGAGCTACACGTTCGCTTTTAGGATTTCGCGGGTTTTTCAATCCACATTGCGCTGGCCCCCAATCCGCCAAAGGGGGTTTAGATTCGTGAGCATATTGTGGATAAATGCGAATTTGAAAAAATGTTTTATTAGTATAATTTTCCACTGCTATTTTCCACTCCAGCAATCCCGCACCTGCGGGAGGATTGGGGGCTTTCCTAAATTTAAGACCTTCGCGCCCTTAAATTTCTATTGAAATGACCTACGATTTTCAGGAAATCGAAGCCAAATGGCAAAAGTTTTGGGCGGAAAATGAAACCTTTAAAGCCTCCCCCAGCCCCTCCAAAGGAGGGGAGCAAAAACCAAAATATTACGTTTTGGATATGTTTCCGTATCCGAGCGGGGCGGGGCTGCACGTCGGTCATCCGTTGGGGTACATTGCTTCAGATATTGTCGCTCGTTATAAAAGGCACAAACAGTTCAACGTGCTGCACCCGATGGGCTACGATTCCTTTGGTTTGCCCGCCGAGCAGTACGCCATCCAAACGGGGCAGCACCCTGAAAAAACCACCGCCGAAAACATCGCGCGCTACCGCGAGCAGTTGGACAAAATCGGCTTTTCTTTCGATTGGTCGCGCGAGGTAAAAACTTCGGATCCCAAGTTTTACAAATGGACGCAGTTGCAGTTTTTATGGTTTTTTGATTCTTGGTATAATTTGGAAACGCAGGAGGCGCGGTCAATGGCGGAACTTTTAACCCGGTTTGACAATCACGGAACCGAAGGAACTTTCGCGGCTTGCGGTGAAGAACTGCATTTTACGCCTGAAGAATGGGCGGGCTATAATGACGAAACGCGCGAGCGGATTTTGCAGAATTACCGCCTCGCCTACCGTGCGGAAAGCACCGTCAATTGGTGTCCCGCGCTGGGCACGGTGCTGGCCAACGATGAGGTGAAAGACGGCCGCAGCGAGCGCGGCGGGCATCCCGTTTTTCAAAAGAAAATGATGCAATGGAGTTTGCGGATTTCCGCTTATGCGGAACGATTATTAGCGGGTTTAGAGGATATAGATTGGTCGGAATCTTTAAAAGAATCGCAGCGAAATTGGATAGGAAAATCGAAAGGTGCGAGTGTTCATTTTAGTGTGAAAGATTTTGATGAAAAAATCGAAGTTTTTACGACACGCCCTGACACCATTTTTGGGGTCAGTTTTATGGTATTGGCACCAGAGCATCCGTTGGTGGAAAAAATCACTGCCAAGGACAAAATGCGCAAAGTGGAAGCCTACCAAGAAGAGGCCGCCCGCAAGACCGAGCGCGACCGCCAAGCCGATGTGAAAAACGTAAGTGGCGAATTTACAGGCGCTTACGGAATTCACCCATTCACCAAAAAAGAAATTCCGATTTGGATAGCCGACTACGTGTTGGCCAGCTACGGCACAGGCGCGGTAATGGCCGTGCCCGCCCACGACAGCCGCGACTGGGCGTTTGCCAAACATTTTGGTTTGGAAATTCCCGAGGTGGTTTCCGGTGGAAATCCCGAA
Organism: Owenweeksia sp.; assembly: GCA_965214115.1. Taxonomy (GTDB): domain Bacteria; phylum Bacteroidota; class Bacteroidia; order Flavobacteriales; family Schleiferiaceae; genus Owenweeksia. The sequence goes on along the minus strand of CBDCAU010000008.1, from coordinate 6,474 downwards.
AAAGAAAGCTACGATGCCAAGGAAGGAACGCTCGTCAATTCTGATTTTTTGAATGGTTTGAATGTTTCGGATGCGATTGCCAAAGCGATTCAGGAAATTGAAAACCAAAGCATTGGAAAAGGGAAAACCAATTTCCGTTTGCGGGATGCGATTTTTGGACGGCAGCGCTATTGGGGCGAGCCGATTCCGATTTATTATGAAAATGGTTTGCCCAAAAAAGTGCGCGAAGAACACTTGCCGCTGGAACTGCCGCAGGTGGATAAATATCTGCCCACCGAAGACGGCGAACCGCCGCTGGCTCGCGCCGAAAAATGGCACTACCATCCCGAAAAGGGCGTGGTGAAAAAGGGCGAAGGTTTTCCGCTGGAAACCACCACGATGCCGGGCTGGGCGGGCAGCAGTTGGTACGACCTCCGCTATATGGACCCGCACAAAGCCGACGAAATGGTGGGCGAATCTGCCGCCGATTATTGGCAAGATGTGGACTTGTACATTGGCGGGAGCGAGCACGCCACGGGGCATCTTTTATATACCCGTTTTTGGCATAAATTCCTGAAAGATAAAGGCGTGATTTCCGAAGAAGAGCCTTTCAAAAAATTGATAAATCAGGGGATGATTATGGGAGAAGGTGCTGGTTTGTTTGGTGTCTATATTCAGTTTGAACCACAGCCAAGTTCAAAAGAACTAATGGAAAGTAAAAAACTCCCTCGTCCCACACTTAGGGCAGTTTTATTGGTTGTTTCTGATAAAATCTATAATGACTTTGAGAATGACAATTTTGAATCAGCAGAAAAGTGGGCTGAGAATTATTTAATTGAAAATAATGGTAAAGAAGGCTTTGCTTCAGGTTATGACTTTCAACATCTAAAAGTAAGAGTTCCAATATCATTTTTAATTGGAAATACTGATGAACTAAATAGGATTAGCTTTTCGAGAGATTGGCGGCAAAATAAGGGAAATATTGAATTTTTAGAAAATGAGCCGTATTTGACATATCGCGAAACCGAAAAAATGTCCAAGTCCAAATTCAACGTCGTCAATCCCGATGACATCATTCGCGATTACGGCGCGGACACCCTGCGGATGTACGAAATGTTCCTCGGGCCGCTGGAGCAGAGCAAGCCGTGGAACACCGCAGGCATTTCGGGCGTTCACAATTTTTTGAAGAAATTTTGGCGGCTTTTTCATAACAAAAACGAGTTCAACATTTCCGATGAAAAACCGAATCCCAAAGAGCTGAAATCTCTGCACACCTTAATTAAAAAAGTGAATGAAGATATTCAGAATTTTAGTTTCAATACTTCGATTAGCGCGTTTATGATTTGTGTAAACGAATTGACGGATTTGAAATGCAGCAAGCGCGAAATTTTGAAAGATTTGACGGTTTGTTTGTCGCCTTTTTGCGCCGCATATTGCGGAAGAGATTTGGGAAAAGTTGACAGGTGAAAAAGGCATTTCTTATGAAGAGTTTCCCGAACACAATGAAGAATATCTGAAAGAAGATTCGGTGAGCTATCCGGTTTCCTTCAACGGAAAAGTGCGCTTCCAGCACGAGCTGCCCGCCGGATTATCCAAGGAAGAAAATCGAAAAAGGAAATCCTGAATTTGGAAAAAACCCATTCGTATCTGGAAGGAAAATCGCCAAAGAAAATCATCGTGGTGCCGGGGCGGATTGTGAATATCGTGGTGTGACAATTGTCCAGGTTTTACAAATGATGCCAAAATTCATTCTAAAATAGTGTAAACATAAAAAAATCATTCAACGAAAAAACTTAACCGATTAAAGATGAGGGTGTAGCAGAATAAGTTTTTAATTTATATTTGGCGATTCAACTCAAAAACTGCTCAACTAATGAACGCCACCCCAATCGCTGCACCAATGAATGCCTTTTCCCCCTGAAAAAACAATCGGTCAGAAACAATCGCCGCCGTTTCCTTTGGGAAAATATCAATATCTTTTTCAAGACCACCGGTTTTATCACGTGGTGTGTTGTCTTGGGTTTTGGCGCTGCTCGAAATCAAACGCTATTACAACATTGATGTCATCCCCGGCTACGACAGCGCGGTGGACAATGCGTATGGCGCGGTGCGCGGCTCCATCGGCGAGGCTGTCCGCGATCTCGAATAAACTTTTGGCATTCTTTGTGGTATTTTGAGGGCAAAACTTCTAATTATGAAAAAGTTTGCCCTGTTGCTTCCCGCCCTCTTTTTGGCTCTGGCATTTCGCCAAGATGCCAGTCCGTCCGAACCTTTGCGCGAAATCGAAAACAACGCTTTTTAAAAAAGGCGAGTATTTGAAATACCGCATCCATTATGGCATTATCAACGCGGGCGAGGCCGAGCTTACTGTGCAGGATATTGACTACAAAAACAACCGCCCTTCCTACCATCTTGTGGGAAAAGGCCGCTCGGTGGGAATGGCCGAGTGGTTTTTCAAAACCCGCGACCGCTATGACAGTTGGGTAGATACGCGGGCGATGATTCCGTGGGAATTCAACCGCGACGTGGACGAGGGGCGGATTCACCATCAACCGCCATCTTCTTTTCGATCACTATGAAAACAAGGTGGACATTGAAGACCGGGAAACCAAGCAAAAAAAAGACGATGGACATCCCCGAAAATGCGCAAGACCTGCTCAGCGCTTTTTATTATGCCCGCACTTTCGACACCGAAAAACCTGCAAAAGGGCGACGAGCTTCCCATCCAAATGTTCTTGGATTATGAGGTGTATAATTTCAGTTTAAAATACGTGGGCATTGAAATAATGAAAAGCGAATGGGGAAAAGTGCGCTGCAAAAAATTCATCCCAACGGTGCAAGAAGGGCGGGTGTTTTCTGAAAAAGAGGGCATCACGCTTTGGGTAACGGACGATGAAAAATAAAATCCCCCATCCGAGTGGAAGCCGAACTGGCGGTAGGCAGCATCAAAATGGATTTGATGGAATATCGCGGCAACAAGCATCCCCATCGACTTTCAATAAAATAGTAGCGAAATTTGTTTTTTTGAACTGAAAATCTTGTAATGAATATTACCCCTGAACTGGAGCAGCGCATCGCGAAACTGGCGGAAAAATAATCACGCCAGCGGGCAGGAGCTTTTGGCGTATCTCGACGGCCTGCTTTACGCGGATTACAATACCTATTGGGATTATGTCCACCTTGACACTTTGCTGAGCCTCCAAACGCCCATCACCAGTTTGCCCTGGATGAGGAAATCTTCATTATGTACCACCAGATCACGGAGTTGTACTTCAAACTGACGCTGCACGAAATGCGCCAACTGGAGGCGATGGACAAGGTGGATTTGGAAACCTTCAAGATAAAACTGGGCCGTATCAACCGCTATTTCAGCGCGCTGACCCACAGTTTTTGGCGTGATGGAAAAAGGGATGGACCGCGACCAATTTTTGAAGTTCCGAATGTCGCTGATTCCGGCCAGCGGCTTTCAGAGTGCGCAGTACCGGATGATTGAAATTTGCAGCACTGATATGATCCGGCTGGGTGAACAAGGAATTCCGTGAACAGATGTATAAAGATGGTTCGTCGCTCACGGAAATGTACTATAAATTGTATTGGAAATGGGGCGCCACGATGGAAAAAACGGGCGAAAAAAACGTTGACCCTCAAGCAGTTTGAGCGTAAATATTCCAAGCAGCTGATTGAACTGGCACAACCGTTACCGAACACAAAAACCTGTGGCGCCTCTTCATCGCGCTGAGCGATAAAGACCGCGAAGATGAAGAACTTATTACGCTAATGCGGGGCGCTGGATACCAATGTAAACGTGAACTGGCCGCTCCAACATTACAAAACATCGGTGCGCTACTTGGCGCGCCAGCCGCAGGACGTGATGAGCACCGGCGGCACCAACTGGCAAAAATATCTGCCGCCGCGTTTTCAAAGGCGCATTTTTTTAACCCCGATTTGTGGGAGTGAGCAGGAATTGGAAGAGTGGGGAAAAAAGTGGGTAATGGACGTGCTGGAAGAGGTGGGGCCGGGGAAATGAACAATTTTGGCGTAAGAATTTTCGCGCACATAAGTTGTTGAAAATCAGCCTTTCCAAAGTTTGCGAGATTCCAGCATCCCTTTATATTTGCGTTCCCATTTTTCTAAAAATCAATACAATACGTTTTTGCTATGAATCGAAAAAAAGCTCGCTCTACTCACTCTTCCCCTGTTGGCTTTCGCAGCCTTGTTTTTTTATTTTGAATTTTCGGATTCCTCCCAAAAAGTATTGCAAATCCCTGAAAACCAAGGCAATATCGCAGTAGAAAAACCCGTGGCGCAAACCCGTTTTGGCTTGCCAGTAGATTCGTTTGAAGTGCTGGAATCCGTGATAAAAAAAGGCGAAAGTTTTGGGAATATTCTCTTGGCAAACGGCGTGGCGTATCCCGTGATTCACAAAATCGCCAACGATTTTAAAGACGTTTTTGACGTGAGCCGCATCCGCAGCGGAAAACCGTATTCGCTTTTTTGTGAAAACAGAGAAGGCGGAAAGTGCGCGCGCTATTTTGTGTATGAAAATTCGCTGACGGATTTCTTTGTGTTTGATTTACAAGAAGATGCGAAGGTGAATCATCATCAAAAAGAAGTAACCACCGAAGTGGAAAAAGGTGGCGGGAAAAATCAACGGCTCTTTATATCAAACGTTGGTAGAAAAAGGCGCATCGCCCGAATTAACGATGAAATTGGCCGATGTGTATGCGTGGACGATTGACTTTTTCCGCATCAAAAAAGGGGATTATTTCAAAGTCATTTTTGAGGAAAAATTTATTGATGATACCGTTTTTGTAGGAATAGGCAAAATTTTGGCGGCTGATTTTAATCACGGGGGTGAGGATTTTTATTCTTTTCAATACGAAAAAAAGGAAATCAGTTATTCGGAATATTTCGATGAAAAAGGCGAAAGTTTGCGCAAGGCATTTTTGAAAGCTCCGTTGCAATTTTACGCGCATTTCCAGCCGCTACAAATCCGCGCCGTTTTCACCCCGTTTTGAAGCGGATGAAAGCCCACCTCGGCACCGACTACGCCGCCGCCCACGGCACTCCCATTATGACCACCGCCGACGGTGAAATTATCAAAGCGGGCTATACGCGCGGCAACGGCAATTATGTCAAAAATCCGCCACAATTCTACCTACACCACGCAGTATTTGCATATGAGCAAATTTGCCAGTGGCATTAAAAAAAGGCAAGGTGGTGATACAGGGTCAAACCATTGGTTATGTGGGAAGTACGGGGCTGGCGACCGGCCCGCACGTTTGCTACCGCTTTTGGGAAACACGGCAAACAAGTGGATCCCCTACGCGCAAAAGCTGCCAAGCGCTGACCCTGTGAAAGATGAATTCCGCGCGGAGTTTGAGGCGCAAATGGAGGTGCTGAAATCGCAATTGGATGCGATGGAAATGGAGGAGGAAGGGGAGGTGATTTTGGCTTCTTTGAAATGAAACTTTTTCAATAAGCTTTAGGTTGCTTTAATAAAAGAATTGTACTTTTACAAACTGATGGCTGAAAAAAACAAACCACTTTCGTCTCAAGAAATTGGAAAAGAATTAACTCGGACCCCGAGCAAGGCGCGTGAAACTTTACGTGAAATTCTAACCAAAGTGGGCAAAAGCCCTTCCGAAGAATTTCGCATTACCGTGGACAACAAAACGTACGGGGTTCGCCAATTAGGCTAATTGACTTTTCTGTTATCCTCCCCTCCTTACTGTTTTTGCTCCTTTTGCCGGGGTTCTTTATACTGTAATATTAATCACTTCTCCATATTCGATTAAACTTTCAAAACGAAAGTTGATTGAAATAATAACTTGGAGCGCCATTCCAGCCATCTTTCTGCAATTTTTGGGAGTGATTATAGCTGAATGTTGTTTTAACCAAAACATTGACTTTGAAGTTTTAGGCATTACTATTGAATAATAGAGCTGAGTCAATAGAAACGAAAGCAGCTTACAATATTCTTAAGAATTCACTTCCTCAGATTTTGGTTTTATCATCTTATTTTAATCACATTTGGAATGTTTTTCGGTTTCTTTTTTCGCAAAATTATCAGGTATTTTAAATGGGACAGAAAGTATCGGTTTTTTTAGGTTTTCCAACAAGTGGTACTATATATTCTCAGGAGAATGTTTAGACTTTCCCGATGTCAATGGCTCGTATGAAGAAATAGGCGTGAAAATCGTAAACTTGCTTTGCGACATTGGAAGCGGGGAAAGTGTAATATATAGCGGATATTTTTCAGATTATTATTTGGATGGACAGGGAAAACTTGAGTCGATTCAGATTAGCGAGCCCTACCGAAGATTTCTCTCAAAAGACAACAAGCAAAAAAATAGATTCTATGATATACCAAGTCGGTATCTTTTGATTCCGGCCGAAACTATCGTGAATATAAATATGCTTTATTTGAAACTAAAAGAAGCCTGAATTTCAAGCATTGCGAACATCCGCTAAAATGGCCGCCTCATCGTTTCC